>NZ_LXKO01000001.1:0-1158874 GCF_001692185.1 Rhizobium sp. AC44/96 | reverse complement strand
ACGCTTTGCCGCGGCGCGGCACGACAGCCCTTCGCGCGTCACCGCGCAAACAACTCGCTCACGAAGATCATCTGAAAAAGGTCTCGCCATCCAGGCCGGCCTCCTTCACCGGCCAGAATGGTGAATCTGATTTGCACCAGAAAGGGAATCCACTTCCCGACTCCGCCTAAAACAATCCCGCTCTAGATGCGGGTCTTTCAACCGGCGGCGACGCCGTAGCGACCTGCCGGCTTGTCGTGCGAAAGATTCGGCGCCAGCGCCAGACGAGCCGTGGTCAGCGCAGCCAAGTCCTGATCGTTCGGCAGCGACGGAATGGTGACCAGTTCACCCTGATCGAGGCCGGCAAGAGCGGCGTCAACCATGTCGGTGACGTCCATCACCATTGATGGCGGGAACCTGTCGGTCGACAAGCCGGCGCGCTCGAAGATCTCTGTCCGCGTCAAGCCCGGCAGAACCGCTTGAACCTTGACGCCCTTTTCCGCAGTCTCAGCGTGGATACCTTGGGTCAGATTGAGCACGAACGCCTTCGTCGCACTATAAGTGCCATTGAACTGTTCCGGTATGAAGGCGACGACCGAGGCGATATTGACGATCGTTCCCCTGCCCCTTTCGGCAAATGCCTGGGCGGCGGCGACAGCCAGGCGGTTTACCGCGACGACGTTGAGCTCAATCATCTTTTCCAGATAATCGGCATCGTCAGCGAGGAGCTTGCCCTTGGGGCCGACCCCAGCGTTGTTGACGAGCAAGGTGATTGCCTCGTCCCCACGCAAGCGCTGTTCGACCACGCGCACGTCCGCCCTGTCGGTCAGATCGGCACGCAGAACATCCACTTGCACACCTTGCTCCTTGGCCAGTTTTTCCGCCAGCGCAGAGAGGCGACCGGCATCGCGCGCGACCAGCAGCAGGTCATAACCGCGCTTGGCCAGGCGATCCGCATAGGTGGCGCCGATGCCGGACGAGGCACCGGTTACGAGGGCAGTTCCGAGATTGGAGCGGGACATTGCAGCATTCCTTTCGGTTTTTGGAATTTACTGGTATATGCCACTATATTGATCCGTGATCGCGATTGTGCAAGGGCCTTCATTCAAAAATTGCGGTCGCCGCGATTGACTGATCGTCAACGCGCGGAGGACAACAGCCGCGGAGGCAACGAGATGAATGAAAAACGACAAGAGCCAGGCGTGTGGAGCTACTGCAGCAACGGGGCATTGAAACGTGCGTCCCGCCAGCTTGGCCAGCTTTACGAAGATATCCTTGCGCCGAGCGGGCTGAGGATCACCCAGTACACATTGCTGACCCAGATCAAGATCGGAAAAGAGACGCCGCTGAAGCTGCTGGCCGAAACCATGGTCATGGACCTCTCCGCACTCGGCCACACGCTGAAGCCACTCTTGCGCGATGGCCTCGTGGAACTGGTGCCGGACGCGCAGGACCGCCGCGTGAAACGCGTGCGCCTGACAGATGCCGGCAACGAACTCTGGACGAAGACGAACATCTTGTGGCGAGACGCGCAGGCCCGCTTCGACGCAGCGTTCGGAAAGGAAGCGTCTGAGGCGCTTCGGCAGACCATGGACCTGATCTCATCGCCGGACTTCGCCCGCGCATTTGCCAGCGCTGACCACGCATCCGAGGATGTCGCCACCGCCAACGCGCAGCGAACCCAAAGGTGAGTGCGCGACGGTCGGTTGGCTACAGCCTGATCACATAGTCCTTGCGAGTCGTTTCAACGACTTCCCAGGTCCCCTTAAAGCCCGGCCTGAGAACCATTCGGTCGCCCGCTCGAAGCTGAACGGCGTCGCCACCATCTTCGGTCACGATCGAATGACCGGACAATACGTTGAAATATTCCCATTCATCGTAGGCGATGCGCCATTTGCCCGGCGTCGCTTCCCATATGCCCGCGTAGAGAACGCCATCGACGTCTTCGAGATTCCACGTCCTGAACTGAGGATTGCCGGAAATAATGCGGTCGGCCTCCGGAGCGCCGTGCTCCGCTTCGGCGTCGCTGATGTCGAAAGTGATGTAGTTCGCCATGGGACCTCTGTTGTTCCGCCAGGACGCGCGACCGCCCGCCCGGCGATGAAATTCGTAGCGCAGTGCGGATTGCGTGCGCCCGCGCCGCAAGACCGTTACGGTTTGTCGATTTGTCACTGTCGCCCAGCCGATGAACAAAAAGCAAGGCGGTTCACCGCCAAGCTAGAAAGGATTGATGTAGTTGGTTATCGCGATCTGTCGCAGCAGCACCTTTCTGATGACATGCGCGGCCTCGACATGGCTCGTATAGATCGCCGCCGTGCCTGTGCTCCCGGCGGGAAGCCTGCCCGCGATGCTATCGTCATCCAGCTTGATCCGGACGACCAACGGCAGATTCTGAATGGCCTTTGATGTCACCGCGGAGCCGGACGTCTGCGTCTGTCCTGTCGATACGGCCTGGAGAATGCTTTCCACCTTCCCGGTATAGACCTTGCCGGGCATGAACTTGAAGGTGATCTCGGCCATCTGGCCAGGTTCCCGATAGCGCGCATCGATCTGGGGAACCTCGACGCCGATGATCGTCTCGGAGGTATCGATGAACGCCATGACGGGCGACAGCGGAAGGCTGGAGACCCGTGCGCCGGCCCGCAGCCCCACGTTGGTCACGTATCCGTCGGCAGGCGCTCGCACCACCGTCTTGTCGAGGTTCCATTTCGCCTCGGCGATCTCAGCTGCGAGTTGGTCGGTTTCGGCTTGGGCCTGTTCGACATCGAAACCGCGACCGGCACCGGTCGTGCGCAGCCTCGTTGTTTCCGATAGCCGCAGCTTGGCGAGCTCGAGTTGCGCCGCGAGCGCGTCCAGCTTCGCCTGATAGGGAACGGGGTCGATACGGAAGAGCACGTCGCCGGCCTTCAGCGGCGTGTTCGCTTTCACCGGCACATCGACCACCTCGCCTGCCACATCGGGAACGATTGCCACCGAGTTGCGGACAACCAGTGCCGCCCCCTGCGGCGCGCCCCAGTTCATCGGAATGAAAAGGCCGATCAGCAGCAACAGGAAGACGATGACCGGCGAAATCTTCCAGAAAAGGTTGAACCGAACAATGCGGAATTTCACCAGGCAGAACAGGATGACGAGGTAGACGTTCAGCAGGACAACGATCATTGCGCCTTCTCCGCGTTCGCAGCCCGCGGCACGTCGACGTAAGCCCAGATCAGCACCAGCGGCCAAAAGGCAAAGCCGAAGAACAGCGTCACCCAACCGCCCACGGTGACGGCAGCGATCCAGGGATGGTTGCGCCGCTTTGCGACCATTCCCGGCAACATTGCGAGAAAGACAATGACGGCCACGGTACTGGCAACGAGAACGATCAGAACGATCCAGGCGAAGACGTCTACGATACTCATCATCCAAGATCCTTGAGAGGAATAGGCACATCACCGCCGGGATCCGACGGCGCAGCGCTCAACCCGGGCGATGATGGGATTGTGGTGGCAGGGCCACTTCACGCAAGTACGTAACGGTAAATGCTGGCGCTAATTGCCCACGGTGGTCGCAACGCTTGGCGTGAGGACCGCCGGGCGGGCGGCATGGCCAGATACGAAATCGGGCTCCAGCCAGTGGCTGAAGCCCGACATTGTGCTTCTGAAACTCAGCGGCTTCAGACCTTGGCGAGCGATTGCTCGAGGTCGGCAATGATGTCCTTCACGTCCTCGATACCAATCGACAGACGAACGACATCAGGGCCGGCGCCGGCCGCGATCTTCTGCTCATCCGTCAGCTGGCGATGTGTGGTCGATGCCGGGTGGATGACGAGCGAGCGCGTATCGCCGATGTTGGCGAGGTGCGAGAAGAGCTGGAGATTTTCGACGAGCGACTTGCCTGCTTCGTAGCCGCCCTTCACGCCGAAGGTGAACACCGAGCCCGCACCCTTCGGGGAATAGCGCTTCTGCAGGGCGTGGTTCGGGTCGTCCTCCAGGCCGGCATAGTTCACCCAGGCGATCTTGCTGTGCGCCTTCAGCCATTTCGCCACGGCAGCGGCATTTTCGCTGTGGCGCTGCATGCGCAGCGGCAGCGTCTCGATACCGGTCAGGATCAGGAACGCATTGAACGGCGAAATTGCCGGGCCGAGATCGCGCAAGCCAAGGACGCGGCATGCAATTGCAAAGGCGAAATTGCCGAAGGTCGAATGCAGCACGACGCCGTTGTACTCCGGCCGAGGGCTCGACAGCATCGGGTAGTTGCCGGACTTCGACCAGTCGAACGTGCCGCCATCGACGATGATGCCACCCATCGAATTGCCGTGGCCACCGAGGAACTTGGTCAGCGAGTGAACGACGATGTCGGCGCCGTGCTCGATCGGGCGAATGAGATAGGGGCTGGCCATCGTGTTGTCGACGATGAGCGGCAGACCGTGCTTGTGGGCGACTTCCGCAATCGCCGCGATGTCGACGAACGTGCCGCCGGGGTTCGCCAAGCTCTCGATGAAGATCGCACGGGTCTTTTCGTCGATCTGGCTCTCGAAGCTTACAGGATCAGCCGGATCGGCCCAGCGAACCTGCCAGCCGAAATTATCGAAGGCATGGCCGAACTGGTTGATGGAACCGCCGTAGAGGCGCTTGGCGGCGACGAAATTCTCGCCGGGCCGCAAGATGGTGTGAAAAACGATCATCTGCGCCGCATGACCCGAGGCTACGGCGAGCGCCGCGGTGCCACCCTCCAGTGCCGCAACGCGCTCTTCGAGCACGGCCTGCGTCGGGTTCATGATGCGCGTATAGATATTTCCGAACTGCTGCAGGCCGAACAAGGCAGCCGCATGGTCCGCATCGTTAAAGACATATGCCGTCGTCTGATAGATCGGTGTCGCACGGGCACCGGTTGCCGGGTCTGGCTTGGCCCCGGCGTGAATCGCCAACGTATTAAAACCTGGATCGTTATTGCTCATGCAGTCCTCCCATACTTTTCAATAGAATGGGGCGGAGCATAGCGGACGATCTCGAAAAGTTAATTGCTATCTGTTTCAACCGAAAGGCGTTTGGCGGAAAATTTTCTCGCACTCACCTCAGAAGGCGCGGATACTCGATGGCCGGGCAGCGGTTCATCACGACCTTGATCCCGCCAGCCTCGGCTCGTTCGGCCGCCGCATCATCGCGGACGCCAAGCTGCGCCCATATCACTTTCGGCCGCGGTTGCATGGCCAACGCCTCATCGACGACCTCGGACAGATATTGCGACGCGCGAAAGACATCGACCATGTCCACCGCAACGGGGACATCCGATAGGCGAGCATAAACGGTCTGCCCGTGTATGGCCTTGCCCGCCTGCCCCGGATTGACCGGTATGACAGTATAGCCGCGCGACAGAAGATAGCCCATCACGCCGTTGCTGGGGCGCGCCGGGTTGGGCGATGCGCCGGTCAAGGCGATCGTCTTCACCGAATGCAAGATGTCGAGAATATAGCTGTCGTCGTATTTGTCGTGATTCATGCTGGGCATCCTCAGGAATGCGGCCATATTTGTGTTATCTCGCCTCGGTTTAGCAAGATACGAAACCAACGGCGAAGTTGATCGTATATAGGCACGATGACGCCCTGGAGGATATGGTGATGAGAAAGACAGTTCTTTTTGTTGCAGCGACCGTTCTGGCTGCATCGCCGGCCATGGCGATCTCGCGCTACAATTCGCTGACGATAACCTGCGACAGGGCGCGCGCGGCCATTCACAACGAAGGCGCCGTGATCTTCCGCTACCCCTCGACGCGGGTTCGCGGCATGGCACTTTTCGATCGTTATATCCGCAACAGCCGCTTTTGCGACGCGAACAAATATGCCGAGTGGACGCGTATTCCGACCAAGGACAATCCGCAGTGCCCTGTTCTGAATTGCCAGAACATAGACAACCTGGACGGGACATTTATCATACCAAACAATTCGCTGTGATTCCTTCGAGCGACGTTTGGAAAGGCCGGGAGCTTAGCCTCTCTGGCACAACCTATTGTATATATCATCATGATCAGCGAGGAGATCGATTGTGACAGCTTTGTCACACAGCCAGAAATTGTTAACACCATCCGCATCACTGTTCTGTGTATAACCTGTTTATGTCCGCATTTGTTCACGCATATGTTAGAAACACCGCATAGTTGAATGGATTAGGCTCGCTCGATCGGCTTTTGGTGTACGCCCATCATTTTTGCATTGAGCCGAGATAAGCCGCAAGTTGCACTCCTGCCAGCATCGGCCAAACGAGCGCTTTTCAGCGCAGCCCATATTGCGATTGCTTTTTCTCCGGCAGGGCGTAACAACCGTCTCCATCGCTCTTCTTACACCATCCGGTAGTCCATTCTTGCCGCTAGATATCATCCTTCTCGTCCTATTCGGGGCGTTGCTCCACGCAACGTGGAATGCCCTCATCAAGGCCGGCACCGACAAGTCGCTCGATGCCAGCCTCGTTTCCGCAGGCGGCGCCGCCTGCGCGCTACCCTTCCTGGCCTTGCTGCCGATGCCGGCATCCGCATCGTGGCCATTCATCGGGGCCTCGGCGATCCTGCAGTTCATCTATTTCCAGCTGGTTGCCGGTGCTTATCGGGCTGGCGACATCGGCCTGGTTTATCCGCTGATGCGAGGCTGCGCGCCCCTCCTGATCGTCGCGACGAGCGGCGTCATCCTCGGTGAGACGCTGTCCGGCGGCGCTCTGATTGGTACCATGACGATCTGTGCCGGCATTCTGACGCTGGCCTTCGAGGCCCGGAAGGGAAGCGGTCATGCCATCCGGCTCGCGCTCGCCAATGCCTTCGTCATTGCGACCTATACCTATGTCGACGGCATCGGCGCCCGACTATCCGGCAACGCAATTTCCTATACGCTCTGGATGTCGCTGCTGCCGCCGGTGCTTCTGTTTTCGTGGGCGATCTGGCGCCGCGGGCTTTTCGCCGTTGCGGTTCATGTCCGCTACAACTGGTGGCGCGGATTGATCGGCGGCGGCGGCTCCATCGCCTCCTATGGCTTGGCACTATGGGCCATGACCAAGGCCCCGGTGGCAACCGTTGCTGCCTTGCGAGAAACGTCGATCCTCTTTGCCCTCATCATTTCAGTCGTGATCCTGAAAGAAAAGGCGAGCCCGTGGCGCTATCTCGCCGGCGTGATCATCGCGATGGGGGGATTGATCCTGAAGCTGGGGTAGCCGTTGGCTATTCCCCCGTCCACTCCGGCATTCGCTTGCCCAGGAAGGCGCCAATCCCCTCCTCCGCATCCGCGGTCAGCATATTCTCGACCATCACCTGCGCGGCATAGCCATAGGCCTCCTCGACGGGCATTTCGAGCTGGCGGTAGAAGGCTTCCTTGCCGATCCTCAGCGTCAGCGGCGACTTTCCGGCGATGACCGAAGCGTATTTGGTGACGACCTGCGTCAGGTACTGCTTGGGGACGATGCGATTGACGAGGCCGAAGTCCTTCGCCGTCGATGCGTCGATCGTCTCACCGGTCAGCAGCATTTCCATCGCCTGCTTGCGGTGAGCCGCGCGCGAGATCGTAACCATCGGCGTCGAGCAGAAGAGCCCGATGTTGACACCCGGCGTGCAGAAGGTGGCCGTATCCGTGCAGATCGCGAGGTCGCAGGAGGCGACAAGCTGGCAGCCGGCGGCCGTGGCCAGACCATCGATTTCGGCAATCACCGGCTTGGGCAGTCGCGCAATCTCCATCATCAGATCCGCGGCAAGAGCAAATGTTTCCTCGAAGAAGGCAACACCGCCGTCCGCGTCGCCACGATGCTCCGTCAGCTCCTTGAGGTCATGACCGGCGGAAAAAACGGTCCCGGTCGAAGCAATGATCACTATGCGGACATCGTCGTTTTCGGCAGCGTTCTGCAATTCGCCCATCAGCGTCTCGAGAACGGCGATCGACAGCGCATTGGCCGGAGGATTGTTGAGCGTCAGCCGCAATATGCCATCGGAAAGCTGGCGGATCACCAATGCGCCACCATTCGCTTTGCTTGCATCCGTTCGAAACGATACGACTTCTGCCATGGCTGAACTCCTGCATGTTTGCTTCGTGCCTACAGTTTTGCCACAAGCGGCCTGGGATTTCGAGGAGAAGCGATGCAACCAGTGATGACAATCGACGAGGTCCACCGATTTCTCGACGCGCATTTTCCGCAGATCCACGCCGATGGCCGCGTGATGGTGGTAACCGAGATAGCGCCGGGTCGGGCCTCCATGCGGCTCGACCCTTCCGACCGACACCTGAGACCCGGTGGAACCCTGTCAGGCCCTGCCCTTTTTACACTGGCCGACGTGACCGCCTACGTGGCTGTGATTGCCCACATCGGCCCCGTGGCGCTGGCCGTGACCACCAATCTCAACATCAACTTCCTGCGACTGCCTCGGTTGCAGCCGACGGTCTGCACATGCAAAATCCTGAAGCTCGGCAGGCGCCTTGCAGTCATTGAAGCGTCGATTTCTCAGGGTGATCCAGAGTATTTAATCGCCCACGCGACGGCAACATACTCGATTCCGCCCGGAGAAAATTGAGGTAACAAATTACCACATACCTAAGTATTTGATTCTACTTCATTGTTTTTCGTGGCGCAATTCGCCGCGATATTGACCGCGTTCGCGACAAGCCTTATACACCGCGTCAGATCGCAGCCCTTCCCGGCTGCTTTCTTTTTGGTGCGCCTTCGGGCTCCCAAATCAAGCAACAAGAAACGCCCTTTCGCCTTCGGGCACAAGGGATCCAAAAGAGAGTAACTACTATGGCAACTTTCTCCCAGAAGCCTGCAGAGGTGGAGAAGAAGTGGGTCATCATCGACGCCGAAGGGCTCGTTGTTGGTCGTCTCGCTTCCATCATCGCTATGCGTCTGCGCGGCAAGCACAAGGCAACCTTCACGCCCCACGTTGACGACGGCGACAACGTCATCGTCATCAATGCCGACAAGGTCGTATTCACCGGCAAGAAGTACTCCGACAAGGTTTACTACTGGCACACCGGTTACGCAGGCGGCATCAAGGAGCGTACCGCTCGTCAGATCATCGAAGGCCGCTTCCCGGAGCGCGTTCTCGAGAAGGCTGTTGAGCGCATGGTTCCGCGTGGCCCGCTCGGCCGTCGCCAGATGAAGAACCTCCGCGTCTACGCTGGTTCCAATCATCCTCATGAAGCACAGCAGCCTGTCGCTCTCGACGTCGCCAAGCTGAACAAGAAGAACGTAAGGAGCGCCTAAGAATGGCTGACCTCTCCTCCCTGAAGGATCTCGGCACGGCTACCGAAGCTTCGGCTCCGGTTCACGTCCGCAAGGTTGACTCGCTTGGCCGTTCCTACGCCACCGGCAAGCGCAAGAACGCCGTTGCCCGTGTATGGGTCAAGCCGGGCTCCGGCAAGATCGTCATCAACGGCAAGGAATTCACGGAATACTTCGCACGTCCGGTTCTGCAGATGATTCTGCGTCAGCCGATCGTTGCTGCTGCCCGTGACGGCCAGTTCGACATCATCGCAACGGTTGCAGGCGGCGGTCTTTCCGGCCAGGCCGGTGCCGTTCGTCACGGCGTTTCCAAGGCACTCACCTACTTCGAACCGGGCCTGCGCTCGGTCCTGAAGAAGGGTGGCTTCCTGACCCGCGACAGCCGCGTTGTCGAGCGTAAGAAGTACGGTAAGGCCAAGGCCCGCCGTTCGTTCCAGTTCTCCAAGCGTTAATCGCTTCGGATTTCGGACTTTGGAAGGCCGGGCTTTGCCCGGCCTTTTTTTGTGCCCGGCGCTCACCGTGCTTGATCAATAGGCAAGCCGGCATCGCCTCTCGTTCTCCGGACAAGAGCAAGATTGCGCTTCCATCTCCCGCCACCGGTCAACCCACTGCTTGACACATTCATACCCATGCGGCTATACGTCAATTAATAGCCAATCGGGTATGAATTACGCATGTCTGAACGCCAGGACAATTTATTTCGCGCACTCGCCGATCCCACACGGCGCGGTATCTTCGAGCGACTTTGCCGCGAGGGCGAGAAGACCGTCAGCGCCCTGACGGCACATGCCGGCGTGTCGCAGCCGGTGGTTTCGAAGCATCTGGCGAATCTCAAGCGGGCCGGCCTTGTCCGCGACCGCCAGGACGGCCGCCAGACGCATTACAGCGCCCAGCCCGGCGCCCTCGTTCCGCTGACCGACTGGACAGCCGAGATGACCGGCTTTTGGGAAAAGAAGTTCGACGAACTCGAAGACTTGCTGAAAAGGATGGACCAATGAACGATACATCGACCGAAACACGTTCCGTCGTCGTCGAGCGGCAGCTGCCGTTTTCGCAGGAGAAGACGTGGCGCGCCCTGACGCAACCGCACCTTATCGCCGAATGGCTGATGAAGAACGACTTTGCGCCTGTGAGGGATCACCGTTTCAAACTGACTGCGGACTGGGGCTCGGTGGATTGCACGGTTCTTGAAATCGCGCCGATCAGCACGCTCTCCTATACCTGGAACGCCTACGGCCTCGAGAGTGTTGTCACCTGGACCCTGACGCCGACCAGTGGCGGCACGCATCTGCGGATGGAGCAGTCCGGCTTCCGCCCAGACCAGCAGCAGGCCTACGCAGGCGCCAAGCATGGCTGGCAACGCTTCTTCGATAATCTCGGCGAGGCGCTGGCGCGCAATGATTGATTTCGCCGGCAAGGCCCGCGATTGAACATTAATCTTGAAGGAGGAGCAGAACATGAGTGCATGGATCAGACAGGGCCACCGATGGTTCTCAATTTTGTTTACACTGACTGTCATTGCCAATTTCGCAGTCAGGCCGTTCGGTGAGGCACCCGACTGGCTGACCTACTCGCCGCTGCCTCCGCTCTTCCTGCTGCTGTTCAGCGGGCTCTATATGTTTGCCCTGCCCTATACGGCCAAGGGCCGAATGAGCAAGATGGGCGCCTAGCTGGCTGTGAGCAACGGCGGCACGATGTGCCGCCGTTGGCAGCAATCCCGCAATCTTCATCGATCCGTCATCCGATAACCGTCGGATATTGTTGCATTCGGTGGTCGAGCCACATACTCCTTGAAGCCAGCGAGAAGGAGTATTCACTTGGCGAACAAGTCGATCGATCATGCTTTCACGGCAACGAGCCTTACCTCCGCGGCCACGGATCCAACGTTTGCCGGAGCGTTGTCCTTCATGCGTCGCCGCTTCACGAAGGACCTGACCGGCGCCGACGTGGTGGTCTGGGGTATCCCGTTCGATGCCGCGACGTCCAACCGGCCGGGCACGCGCTTCGGGCCGCAGGCAATTCGTCGGGCTTCGGCGATCTTCGACAACGATCCCCAGTACCCCTTCAACCGCGACCTGTTCGAAGACATGGCGGTCATCGACTACGGCGACTGCCTGCTCGATTATGGCAATCATCATGAGACGCCAGCCGCGATCGAAAAGCAGGCAAAGACGATCGTCGACAGCGGCGCCTTCATGCTGACGCTCGGTGGCGACCACTATGTGACCTGGCCGATCCTCAAGGCGCATGCGGCCAAGCACGGCCCGCTGGCGCTGGTGCAGTTCGACGCACACCAGGATACGTGGTTCGATGATAACAAGCGGATCGACCATGGCTCCTTCGTGGCGCGCGCGGTCCGCGACGGCATCATCGATCCCGATCGTTCGATCCAGATCGGCATCCGCACGCATGCGCCGGATGATTTCGGCATCAGCATCCTCTACGGCCACCAGGTCGAAGACATGAGTGCGGCCGAGATCGCATCGATGATCATTTCGCACACCAAGGGTGCGCCGGCCTACCTGACCTTCGATATCGACTGCCTGGATCCCGCCTATGCGCCCGGCACCGGCACGCCCGTTTCGGGCGGCCCGTCCAGCGCCAAGATCCTTTCGGTGCTGCAACGGCTGCACCAGCTCGATATCCGCGGTGCCGACGTCGTTGAAGTGTCGCCAGCCTACGATCATGCCGACATCACCGCCATTGCGGGGGCGACGGTCGCGATGTATATGCTGGGGCTACATGCCGAACGACGCGCGACAGCGTCACACGGCTGACTTATCCCTCTTACAAAATGAATCCGGACTTCATTCCAACCTATTGAAATTGTGAGCAAGACAATGGCACCGAAGATCTTCATCGATGGCGAACACGGCACGACGGGCTTGCAGATCCGCACGCGCATGGCTGGTCGCCGCGACGTCGAGCTTCTGTCCATTCCGGAAGCGGAGCGCCGCAATGCCGCGATCCGCGAGGACATGCTGAACAGCGCCGATATCGCGATCCTCTGCCTTCCCGACGATGCGTCGAAGGAAGCCGTGCAGATGGTCTCGGCCAACAACAATGTCCGCGTCATCGACACATCGACCGCCTACCGCATCAATCCCTCCTGGGCCTACGGCTTCGCCGAGATGGACAAGGAGCAGGCAGGCAAGATCAGGTCGGCGCGTTTCGTCGCCAATCCGGGCTGCTATCCCACCGGTGCCATCGGACTCATGCGGCCGCTGCGCGCCGCCGGCATCCTGCCGGACGGCTACCCTGTGACCGTCAACGCGGTTTCCGGCTACACCGGCGGCGGCAAGCAGATGATCGCACAGATGGAAGACCAGAGCCGCGACGACGCGATCAGCGCGCCGCACTTCCTCTACGGGCTGCCGCTGACGCACAAGCACGTCCCCGAGATGAAAATCCACGGCCTGCTCGACCGCGCGCCGATCTTTGCGCCGTCGGTCGGCAAGTTCGCGCAAGGCATGATCGTGCAGGTGCCGCTGCACCTCGACATGCTGGCGCCGGGCGCGACGCTTGAGAGCATCCACGCGGCGCTGACCGCCCATTATGCCGGCCAGGATATCGTCACGGTGGTTCCGCTTGCAGACAGCAGCAAGATGGCGCGCGTCGATGCCGTCGAGCTCGCCGGCAAGGACACGATGAAGCTCTTCGTGTTCGGCACGCCAGGCGGTTCGCAGGTCAATCTGGTTGCCCTGCTTGACAATCTCGGCAAGGGCGCGTCGGGAGCCGCGGTGCAGAACATGGATCTGATGCTGGCCTCCTAGAGCTGAGCGGCCGTGGGCAATGCCAAGCGCCTAGCCCTGACGTTCGCAACGATCGCGCTCGTCGATCTGTTGCTACTTGGGCTGCTTACACTTTGGCAGATGACAGGAGGCCTTTTGCGTGGGGCGGCTATCGGTCTTGATCCAGACCTCTGGCTTGCCGCGTTACTTCTTTTTCTGTTGCTGTTAACGACAGGAATATTGATAGACGCCGTCTCGATTACTCTTCCTCGGATAACGAGCGGCCGCAGCGCATATCTGGTGCAGCCGATCGGTGGCGGCCTTATTGCCGGCACCATCATGCTTTGGCTGTCACAAGTCGAAACCTACTTCACCCCACCGGGATACGAGGCGGCCTATCTTTTCGTTGGCGCGGCAGTTGGCGGCATGTACGGCATCGTGTGCGCAAATATGCAGTGCCGTTTCCAACCAAATGTCTGACCTCTGGCGGTGTGCTTCCGTATGACATGCACCTTGCCCCACGGAATTTTGTGCAATGGCAACTAGCCAGTTTGTGACCGACGCGACCGCCTGGTTTTCTGCCGCGCTGCCGGATGATGGTCTTTATTCGCTGATCGTCATCGCCTGCATCGCCGGCCTCGCGCGCGGCTTTTCGGGCTTTGGCGCGGCGCTGATCTTCATTCCGCTCGGCGGGGCCATCATTGGGCCAAAGCTGATCTCGCCCGTGCTGCTTGTGATCGACGGGCTGGCGACGCTGGGCATGATCCCACCCGCCTGGCAGCGCGCGAACAGGCGAGAGGTCTTTACGATGGCTGCCGGCGCGATGCTGGGCGTGCCGGCCGGGACCGCCGTGCTGGCGTTGCTCGATCCCCTGCTTCTGCGCTGGTCGATCACGATCATTGCCGTGTTGCTGCTGGCGCTGCTCGTCTCGGGTTGGCGTTATCATGGAAGGCCGCATTCCTATCTCAGCGCCGGTGTCGGTCTTGTTGCCGGGCTGTTCAGCGGTGCGGCGCAGTTGGGTGGCCCGCCGGTGGTTGCCTACTGGCTGGGTGGGAAAACCGACTTCACCAAGGTCCGGTCGAACATCATTCTCTATTTCGCCATCTCCACCTGCTTCAGCGTGGTCAGCTATTACGCCGGCGGATTGTTCGTGCCGACGGTGTTTGCGCTGACGCTCGTCATCCTGCCGAGCTATACGATCGGCCTGTTCGCCGGCTCCAGGCTTTTCGGGCTGGCACGGGAAAGCACCTTCCGTGTGATCTGCTATGGCCTGATCGGCGCCTCGGCTTTTCTGGGCATGCCGGCGCTCGACAGAATCCTGCGCTGAGCCTCGGCGCGGGCCTCCACCGAACGGCTGAGAGCGCCGTTTTGCGGCTTCGTTGATCAACTGCCGCAAGCCGCATACAGTTGCCCCCGAGGAGTTCAGAGGGAGCAATCATGAATACCGTCTTGTTCGGTATTGCCTTCATCGGCGGGACGATCGTCGTAACCCTTGCGTTTTATTTTCTCATGCGCCTCGTCATGGGCACTGACCCGACCGGCAAGGACCGGGAGCTGGCCGGTGCGATCGTCCTGCGCATCTCATCGCTCCATGCCCTCATCCTGGCACTGGTGTTCGCCCAGGAGATGATCGAGTACCAGCAATTGAAGTTCGAGAGCGTCACGGAGGCCAACGCGATTGCCGATATCTATTACGATGCAGATCGCTACGGCTCCGACGAGAAGCAGTTAATTCAACAGGCGCTGTTCGAGTATGTGCAAATCGTCGTCGACGAGGAATGGCATGAGCTTGGCTCGACGGGAGAACTGTCACAGACGGCCTGGAGCAAGTGGGACAGCGTCTACCAGAGAATTCTCGATCTGACGCCTACCAACCCGCGACAACAGAGCATCAGGGAGCACATGCTGGTCGACGTCCACAGCATCGCGGATTCCCGCGACAAACGCGCCAACAGCGGCACGGACTCCATCAGCAGCATCTTCTGGTTTGCGGCGATCTCCGGCGTCGTTTTCATGGCGCTCGGCTATTACCCTTACCCGCCCGACCCGCGAAACCTGTTGCTGCTGTGCGTGCTTGGCGCGTTCACCGGCATCATTCTGTTCTTCATCTACGCCTTCTCCAACCCCTACAACCCGCCCGCGACGTTGGAACCAGCGGCCTTCGAGCGGCTGTTGCAGGAGATGGCGGCGCCAGTGGCCGATAACTGACTGGCGGCTAGCGCAGCGCTGTGCGGAGCCTGTTGTCTCTTACGACAAGCGTCTCGCCGGGCCCGTGCACGGCTGCAAAGAGCAGGCCGGCAAGGAAGGTGAAGTGGTCGATGAAGAAGCCGAACTCAGCCTGATTGCCGCTCCAGTGGCCAGGCCCATGAAAAGCGAAGGCCAAGAAGATGACGTAAATGCCGGCCAGCAATGCCGCCTGGGAAAAGAAGGCGCCCGTCAGGAGCGCAAGCGCTAGCGCAAGCTCAAAGAAAGCGGCCACCCAAGCGAGGAACAGCGGAGCCGGGAAGCCCGCCGAGGCGATGTAGCTCGCAGTCGATTGCATGTCGATAAACTTGAAGCTCGTCGCCATCAGGAACACCCCCGCAAAGATGAGGCGTGCGACGAGAATTGCGATTGTCCTACCCATGATGTTGTCCTCCCCGGCCGGTGGCCTTCCGTTTCGATCTCCGGCAGTTGATGCCTGTTGACCTCTCGCTGCAAGGACGGATTGCGGGCCGTCGTTCCGACAGGCCCGCACAATCTTTTTTTGATCGCCCCGCGAGATCGGAGAGATTGCCCGCACGATGTGGGCGCTCCTATTTTGATTCAAGTCGTTCACATCCAGATTCCGGAAACCCTGAGAAGCCACTGATCTCAGAATCGTTTGAGACGATCAGGCCGGCATCGATCTTTATGCAATTTCTATTTCTCGCAGCGGGTAGCGGAATGGATTTCCTACGGCGGCCGGCGGTAGCCTTTCCTCATGATGCACAAGGTGAACGTCATGAGAGACTTCAGTTCTTCGAGCCTGCACATCTCCCGGCCGGAGCGGCACGTGCCGAAACGGCGGATGCGTGAAAGGCGAACGGCGCAGGCCATGATCCTGTTCGGCGTCGTGCTGGCGGCGGTCGAGCTTTACGTGATCCTGGGCGGGTTCTGGCACCAATGAGACCGAGCACCACCTTGCGTCTCGGGGCCGTCACGACGGCCTTGATAACGCCCTTCCGTGGCGAGGCAGTCGACCTTACAGCGCTGGAAAGTCTCGCCATCAGGCAGATCCAGTCCGGCATCGGCGGCATCGCCGTTTGCACGGTTACGGGGGAAGGCCCGACCCTTTCAATGCTCGAGCGTTCGGCGGTCCTTCAGTGCTGCGTGAGAGCGGCAGACAGTCGCGTTCCAATAGTTGCCGCGACCGGCACCAACTGCACGCTCGAAACGATAAGGCTCACCCAGCAGGCCGAAGCTCTCGGCGCGGCCGCCGCGATCGTGACCGTCCCCTATTATTCGAAGCCCGGACAGCGCGGCATTCTTCACCATTTTGAGACGCTCGCCACGGAAACCAGTATCCCGCTCATCGTGGACGACAACCCGGCGCGCTCAGCAAGCTGCCTTTCGCCACGGACACTGGAGGCGCTTGCGTCCATTCCTTCGATCATCGGCATCATCGGGCACGGGATGCAGCCTCAGCCGCCTGCGTTGCGCGCGCGCTTGCTGTTCCTCTCCGACAGCGACGATACCTCGCTCGCTTTTCTGAGCGGCTACGGCACCGGCATCATCTCGTCCGGCGCCAATATCCACCCGCGATTGTTCAATTCGCTCCACAATGCCGCCCTCGCCGGCAATATTCCTGGAGCTCTGGCGCTTGAACGGCGGCTGCACACGGTGATGCAAATACTGGGCGACCAGGCACCGGCGCAGATCAAATATGCGCTGCGGCTTCTCCTGGATATCGATCCAACGGTTCGCCTGCCGATGGTGGAGCTTGATACCGAGGAGAAGGCAGCCGTTTTCGAAGCACTCACCTCCACCGCCGAAACGCACCCGCTGGCGTCCTGACCGCCTGTGCGACCGTGTCGTCGAATCCCCGACATTTCACGAAAGGAACTGAAATGCCCCTCCTCCATCACGCTCGCCGTTTCGCAGCAGCCAGCCCGCAAGCGCTTCCGCGTTTCACGATCGGCAGCAACCGCGCCGGGCGCTGGGTCGTCAATGATCGTGAGGGGCGCGTAGGTGGCATATTCGTCAGCCGGGATGCGGCGCTGCATTTCGCGGCCGAAGAATGCGACCACGATCTCAGCCAGATCTCGTTCGCTCCAGGGGAAACGGCTCTCCGTCTCATCGAAGGCGGCTCGGATCCCATCGTCCATTAGTGGCTTTGCAGAAATCCCGGCTGGAGCCTCAAAGGCCAACTCTTCCTTAACCGGGAATCGCTAATGTCCGTCGCAATAGACGACGGACGCCCCCATAATGCCGAAACCCAACTTTCGCTTCACCCACTATGACCTCAAGGAACAGCGAGCTGGGACGATCATCGAGGTGACACTGTCAGCCGTTGCGAATGTTCGATTGATGACGGCGCCGAACTACCAGCGTTTCACCGAAGTGCTCGACTTCAAATATGTGGGCGGTATCGCCCGCAAATCACCTGTGAAATTGTCGATCCCGGAAAGCGGCCACTGGCATCTGGTGGTCGACATGGAAGGGCATCATGGCCTGGCGGAGTCTGCCGTGAAACTGATTGCCGCGCCTGCCGGACAGGTGCGCGCCTCCTGATCAGCGCTGGTTACGCTCCTTGCGAAGCTTCGCCCACCAATCCAGACGCTTCCTGATATCCCGCTCGAAGCCGCGTTCCGGCGGGTCATAGAAGGTCTGGCGTCCCATCTTTTCCGGAAAGTAGTCCTGACCTGAGAAGGCATCCGGCTCGTCGTGATCGTAGCGATAGCCTTCGTTGTAGCCTTCATCCTTCATCAGCTTCGTCGGCGCATTCAGAATGTGCTTGGGCGGCAGGAGCGAGCCGTTCTGCTTGGCCGCCTGCGTCGCGGCCTTGAACGCGGTGTAGACGGCGTTCGATTTCGGGGCTGTGGCGAGATAGACGCAAGCCTGGGCCAGCGCTAGCTCTCCTTCAGGAGAGCCCAGATAGTCGTAAGCATCCTTGGCGGCGTTGCAGATCACTAGCGCCTGGGGATCGGCAAGACCGATATCCTCCACGGCCATGCGCACCAGCCGGCGTCCTAGGTATAGCGGATCCTCGCCGGCATCGAACATGCGCGCGAGATAGTAGAGCGCGGCATCCGGGTCGGATCCGCGGACCGACTTATGCAGCGCGGAAATCAGATTGTAGTGCCCGTCCTGTGCCTTGTCATAAACAGGGGCACGGCGCTGGACGATGCGCGTCAGGCCTTCCGTGTCGAAGGTCTCGCCCTGGCGGGCAGCGCGCCAGACTTCTTCGGCCAGCGTCAGCACCGCGCGGCCATCGCCATCGGCCATGCGGAGCAGGCTGATCCTTGCCTCCGGCGTCAGCGGCAGGGGTTTCTGTTCGGTTGCCTCGGCCCGCTTCAACAGCTCTTCGAGGCTTGTATCATCATGCGACTTGAAGGTGAGGACACGGGCGCGCGACAAAAGAGCGGCATTGAGCTCGAACGACGGGTTCTCGGTCGTCGCGCCGACGAGGATGACGGTGCCGTCCTCCATGACTGGCAGGAAGCTATCCTGCTGCGCTCGATTGAAGCGATGGATCTCATCGACAAAGAGCAGCGTCTGACGCCCGTCCATGCGGCGCAGCCGCGCCGACTCGAACACCTTCTTGAGATCAGCCACCCCGGAAAAGATCGCGGAAATCTGCTCGAAGGCGAGACCCGCCTCGCCCGACAGCAACCGCGCAACGGTGGTCTTGCCGGTGCCCGGCGGGCCCCAGAAAATCATCGATCCCAACGAGCCGCTTTCGATCATTCGCTTCAGAACGCCGTCATCACCGGTCAGGTGTTCCTGACCGGTGACTTCGGAAAGCGTCTGCGGGCGAAGCCTGTCGGCAAGCGGTCGCCGGTTGGCGACCTCCTGCGGAATGCGCGGCGCGAAGAGATCGTTGCTCATCGGAAGAACTGCCGGATGCGCTGACCGTCGCGCTCGATCTCGACGCGCCAGAAGCTCGGCTCCTGGGTGGCGAGTCCGGCCAGATCCTTGGTGGTCTTTACCTCCGTGCCATTGATGGACACGATGATGTCCTTCGGCTCAAAGCCAAGCTGGGCGGCGACCGAACCGTCCTTCACTTCGGCGACGACGACGCCGGTCGACTCGGTGGGCATCCTCAGTTCGTCGGCAACACGCGGCGACAGGTTCTCGACGACGGTGCCGGTAAAGGGCGAACGACCGCCGATGGTGCGTTGATCGCGCGGTGCCGTTTCAGGTGCGCGGCCAAGCTCGATGCCCAGCTGTTCCTCATGGCCGTTATCGACCACCGTCAGCTTGGCGGACTTTCCGAGACCGGCGGTCGTCAGACGATAGAGAAGCGCGTCGGGGTGCTCGACAGGAACGCCATCGACAGCCGTAATCACCTCGCCTGCCTTCAAGCCCGCCTTTGCAGCTGGTCCACCCTCGGTGACTTTCACCACGATTGCACCTCGCGCCTTGCTGAGCCCAAGCGCATCAGCAACCTCGGAGGTTACCGCATCGAAGGTCGCGCCGACATAGGGGCGCTCGAAGGTCTTTACACCCGCATCGGCCGACGCCAGGAAAACCTTGACGAGATTGGCCGGAATCGCAAAGCCGATTCCGTTCGAGCCGCCACCACGCGAAAAGATCGCCGTGTTGATGCCGATCAGCTCACCCTTCATGTTCATCAAAGCACCGCCGGAATTACCGGGGTTGATCGAGGCGTCCGTCTGGATGAAGAAGCCGAACTCGTTCTTGACCACCTGGTTACGGGCCAGCGCTGAAACGATACCAGATGTGACAGTCTGGCCGACACCGAAGGGATTACCGATCGCGAGGACAAGATCGCCGACCTCGACACTGTCGGAGTTGGCTATCGGCAGTGTCGGGAAGGTTTCCTTGGTGTCGATCTTCAAGACGGCGAGATCGAACCGGTCATCCTTCAACACGACCTTGCAGGGAAACTCCCGTCCGTCCGACAGGGCGACCTTGATATCGTCAGCACCTTCGATCACGTGGTTGTTGGTGACGACCGTGCCATTGGCTTCGACAATGACACCCGAACCGAGCGACGATTGCTTCTCGGTTCTGTTCGGCATCTGCTGCCCGAAGAACTGCTCGAAGAAGGGATCGCCGGCGAAGGGCGACTGGCGTCGAACCGTCTTTTCCGCATAGACGTTGACCACGGCGCCCGAGGTCTGCTTGACCAATGGCGCAAAGGAAAGCTGCATCTCCATCTGGCTCTGCGGTACGGTCTTAGCGGTCTGCGCATTGGCATCGAACGGCAGCACGAGCACCAGAGCCATCAGCGGCAATGCGGCGCGTTTCAACAGATCGTG
The DNA here is from genome assembly GCF_001692185.1 of Rhizobium sp. AC44/96. Lineage (NCBI taxonomy): Bacteria > Pseudomonadati > Pseudomonadota > Alphaproteobacteria > Hyphomicrobiales > Rhizobiaceae > Rhizobium > Rhizobium sp. AC44/96. The sequence goes on along the minus strand of NZ_LXKO01000001.1, from coordinate 1,138,471 downwards.
CATGGGAATCCCTTCTGAAATACTCTCGAGAATGACTTGTAGCGCTGGACGCTAGAAAGGAAAGAGGGCGGAACCATGGAAGAATAAGGCAGCTCACGAGATGCTGAACGCGCTTGCCAAAATGATTCAGGAACAGACGACATGCAACTGATAACAAAAGCCAAAAGCTGGGCGAAGTCACTGAAAAGAGACATTGTCGCACTGTGGCTCGCCGCTCGCGACGATCGGGTGCCGTGGCATGCCAAGGCGGTGGCCGGTGCGGTCGCCGTCTATGCTCTCTCGCCGGTCGATCTGATACCAGACTTCATTCCTGTGCTCGGTTATCTCGACGACCTGATCATCGTGCCGTTTGGCATCCTGCTGGCAACCCGTCTCATCCCTCCCGGTGTAATGGCAGACCTTCGTGCTCAAGCGGCGGCGCGGCTTAAGCGGCCGTCGGGGCGAGCGGGCATGATCTTTATCCTTGTCGTCTGGGCCTGCTGCATCATCTACATGGGCCTGCTCTTTCTGAGGGCCCTTCGTAGTTGAACAGGAAACGATGCATGATCTCACTTCGCGACATTGCCTTGGCGCTGACCGGCGTCTCCATGCTGCTGTCTTTGTCGACAGCCAGCTACGCCGCCAGTTTCGATTGCGAGGCGAAGACGCTGCAGCCTGACGAGAAGGCGATTTGCGATATCAGGACGCTCAACGACGCCGACGTGAAGATGGTGACGACATTCGACCTTCTCTCCGGCCTGATGGCGATGGGAGCACGCGGCACGCTTCAGGACGAACAGACGGCATGGCTGAAGAAGCGACAGGCTTGTGGCGCCGACACATCCTGCATCAAGGCCGCATACGACGAACGGCTGCTGCAGCTGGACTCGACCTACAAAAAGATAAACCGGCCGCTTTGAGGCGACCGGTCCATCGAGCAGCTGACTCTTGATCAGCGTAGCCAGATTACTGTTCAGCGGCTCCCGAGATCGCGCACGGCGCCACGGTCGGCGCTGGTTGCGAAGGCCGCATAGGCCTTCAGCGCGGTCGTGACGTTGCGCTTGCGGACTTCGGCGGGATGCCAGCCCTTCTCTTCCTGCGCGGCACGGCGCGTGGCCAGCTCCTTGTCATCGACCCGCAGGCTGATGGTCCGGTTCGGGATGTCGATGTCGATCATGTCGCCATCGCGAACGAGACCGATCGTGCCACCGTTCGCCGCTTCCGGGGAAGCGTGGCCGATGGATAGACCCGATGTACCACCAGAGAAGCGACCGTCGGTGATCAGCGCGCAAGCCTTGCCGAGACCCTTCGACTTCAGATAGCTGGTCGGGTAGAGCATTTCCTGCATGCCCGGACCGCCCTTCGGACCTTCGTAGCGAATGACGACGACGTCACCGGCCACAACAAGGTTCGACAGGATCGCCTTTACGGCCGCATCCTGGCTCTCATAGACCTTGGCCGGACCCGAGAACTTCAGGATCGATTCATCGACGCCGGCGGTCTTCACGATGCAGCCATCGAGCGCGAGGTTGCCCTTCAGAACGGCGAGGCCACCATCCTTCGAGAAGGGATGCTGTGCATCGCGGATAACGCCCTTCTCGCGGTCGAGGTCGAGTTCCTCCCAACGAGAGCTCTGGCTGAAGGCAACCTGCGTCGGAACACCACCTGGTGCGGCGCTGAAGAGGTCGAAGGCAGCCTTGTTGTCGGTGACTGCGACATCCCACTGGGCCAGCGCTTCACGCATGGTCGGAGCATGGACGGTCGGCAGGTCGACATTCAGCAGGCCGGCACGATCGAGTTCGCCAAGGATCGCCATGATACCGCCGGCGCGGTGAACGTCTTCCATGTGAACGTCGGCCTTGGCAGGCGCGACCTTCGACAGGCAGGGAACGCGGCGCGACAGGCGATCGATATCATCCATCGTGAAATCGATCTCGCCTTCGTGGGCGGCAGCGAGAATGTGCAGAACGGTATTGGTCGAACCACCCATGGCGATGTCGAGTGCCATGGCGTTCTCGAACGCACCCTTGCTGGCGATCGTGCGCGGCAATGCAGTCTCATCGTCCTGCTCGTAATAGCGCTTCGCGAGCGCGACGACGCGGCGACCGGCTTCCAGGAAAAGTTCCTTTCGGTCGGAATGGGTCGCCAGCGTCGAGCCGTTACCCGGCAGTGATAGGCCAAGGGCTTCGGTCAGACAGTTCATCGAGTTTGCCGTGAACATGCCGGAGCAGGAACCGCAAGTCGGGCAAGCGGAACGTTCGATGACGGCGACGTCTTCATCGCTGATCTTGTCGTCAGCCGCTGCAACCATCGCATCGACCAGATCGAGCGCGACCTTCTTGCCATGCAGGACAACCTTGCCGGCTTCCATCGGACCGCCGGAGACGAAGACCGTCGGGATGTTGAGGCGCAGCGACGCCATCAGCATGCCGGGGGTGATCTTGTCGCAGTTCGAGATGCAGACCATGGCGTCGGCGCAGTGGGCGTTGACCATGTATTCGACGCTGTCGGCGATGAGCTCGCGCGACGGCAGGGAGTAGAGCATGCCGTCATGGCCCATGGCGATCCCGTCGTCGACGGCGATCGTGTTGAACTCCTTGGCGACGCCACCCGCCGCTTCAATCTCGCGAGCAACGAGCTGGCCGAGATCCTTGAGATGGACGTGGCCGGGAACGAACTGGGTAAAGGAGTTCACCACCGCAATAATCGGCTTGCCGAAGTCCGAATCCTTCATGCCCGTTGCGCGCCAAAGGCCGCGCGCGCCTGCCATGTTGCGGCCGTGGGTCGTGGTTCTGGAACGATAAGCTGGCATTGGTGTATTCCTCAAGGTGCCGGAAGTTATCGACGTTGCGTGGCGGCAAGGCTTGCGGCCGGGCAATCGCTGCTTTTTGGAATTGTCCTAATCCAAACGGCCTGTACTGTCACTACCGGGAAGGCCGAAACCGGTACGCTGAGCTGATCGAGCGTCTACGTGGTCAGCGAGCATTTTGTTACAGTCTATCGCCTCACATGAGTACACAAAAAATTGGCTTCCCGCGCAAGCGCCTGGCGGCATAAATGATCCGAACAGAGCGCTGATGCGTTGAAGGTTTGAGACCCTGTCATCGGGCTCAGGAGGTTTTGACATGCCAATGTACCGTCCGCCCAAGATCGCCGCCTCGGAGATCACGCCACAACAGATCTATCTGAAGCGTCGCGAGTTCCTCGGTGCTGCGGCACTCGGCACCATGGCGCTCTATGGAGCCAGCAAGGCGAGCGCTGCCGCACTTTCGGTCGTTGACAGCAAGTATACCGTCGATGAGAAGGCAACGCCGCTCAAGGATGTGACCACCTATAACAATTTCTACGAGTTCGGCCTCGACAAGGGTGATCCTGCGGCACTTTCCGGTGACTTCAAGCCCCTGCCCTGGACGATCAAGGTCGACGGGATGGTCGGCAAGCCCGGCACGTTCGACATCGACGCCTTGATGAAGGAATTCCCGATCGAGAGCCGCACTTATCGCATGCGCTGCGTCGAGGCTTGGTCGATGGTCATCCCTTGGGACGGCTTTCCGCTCGCCTCCCTGCTTAACAAGGTCGAGCCGCTCGGAAGCGCAAAATATGTCGCCTTCGAGACGGTCGTGCGCCCGGACGAGATGCCGGGGCAAAAGGGCATCTTCCAGTCGCTTGACTGGCCTTATGTCGAAGGCTTGCGGCTCGATGAGGCGCGCCATCCCCTGACGCTGCTCGCCGTCGGGCTTTACGGCCAGACACTGCCGAACCAGAACGGCGCGCCGATCCGGCTGGTCGTTCCCTGGAAGTATGGCTTCAAGGGCATCAAGTCGATCGTGCGGATCACGCTCACCGACCAGGAACCGAAGAACACCTGGCAGGTCACCAACTCGCAGGAATACGGCTTCTACGCCAACGTCAATCCCGAGGTCGATCATCCACGCTGGAGCCAGGCAACGGAGCGGCGTATCGGCGAAAGCGGCTTCTTCGGCGCCAGCCGTCATCCGACCCTGCCGTTCAACGGCTATGCCGACGAGGTGGCCAGCCTCTACAGCGGCATGGATCTCAGGAAGAACTTTTGATGGCGGCCCTATCGTTCAGTCTGCCGAAGCGCTGGCAATCGGCTTCCGTATGGGCGCTTTATGCCGTTGGCCTCCTGCCTGCCGCCTGGACCTTCTACCTCGGCGCAACGGATCAGCTGGGCGCGGACCCGGTAAAGACCTTCGAGCTTTTCCTCGGCCTCTGGACGATCCGCTTTCTCATCCTGACGCTGACGGTATCCCCTGCCCGCGATCTCTTGGGCTGGAACTATCTCCGCTATCGCCGCGCGCTCGGTCTCTTGACCTTCTACTACGCCCTGATGCACTTCACGGTCTACATGGTCCTTGACCAGGCTCTCGACGTTTCGGCGGTGCTTGATGACGTCTTGAAACGGCCCTTCATCATGTTCGGCATGGGGGCGCTGGCGCTGCTGGTGCCGCTTGCCTTGACATCGAACAATCTCTCGATCCGCCGCCTCGGCCAGAATTGGGTGCGGCTGCATCGCCTCGTGTATATCATTGCCGCCGCAGGCGCCGTGCACTTCGCGCTGTCGACAAAGGTCCTCGATCTGCAGCAGTACATTTATCTCAGCCTGATCATCCTCCTGATCCTCTATCGCTCATGGAGACCGATCGCGCGGAGCAGGAAGCGTTCATCCGGGCGAGACCGTCGACCGGCTACGGCGAACGCCGCTTAACCCGCATAGGGCCTCATGAAGCAGACCCGCGCCTCAAGTTGACGCATCGGTATCCGGCTGATTGATCATGGCTTCGATATTGTGGCCATCGGGATCAAGAACGAAACAAGCAAAGTAGTCGGGCCCATAGTGCGGGCGTGGGCCGGGAGCCCCATGGTCCCTGGCGCCGGCCTCGAGTGCGGCGTGATAGAAAGCCTCAACCTCGGACCTCTTGCTAGCACGAAAGGCGATATGCACCGGCGTCAAAGGCGGCTGGCTATCGGCTTGTTGGATTTCGAACAGGCAACCATTGCCTATATCGAATGCCCAGAAAACGTCCTCTTTTCCGAAGGAAAGCGCGTATCCCAGCGGCGAAAATGCCGTCTCGTAGAAGATCTTGCTCTTCGCGAGGTCACCTACCGCGATAGTTATGTGGTCTATCAAGTGCACGCTCCCAAAGACGCAACGGAGCCACGACGCTACGCTGGATCTGAAACGCACTCAACAGGCAAGCCGAGAGAGCAAGTGGACGAGCGCGGTCGTCATGATCAGATCCCCACAAACGAAAACAGCCGGGCTTTTCAGCCCGGCTGTTTTGCTTCCGGCGAACCGGAAAGGATTAAGCGGCTTCAGCAGCAGCTGCTTCGGCTTCAACGCGAGCCTTGTCGGCTGCGCCCTTGGCGTTTACGTCGCGATCGACGAATTCGACAACAGCGAGGGCAGCGTTGTCGCCCTGGCGGTAGCCAGCCTTCATGATACGCAGGTAGCCGCCGTTGCGGGTTGCGTAGCGCGAAGCGATTGCGTCGAAGAGCTTCGAAACAACAGCAGCGTCGCGGATCTGCGAGATCGCCTGACGACGAGCGTGCAGGTCGCCGCGCTTGCCGAGGGTGACGAGCTTTTCAACGATCGGACGGATTTCCTTTGCCTTCGGCAGGGTGGTCACGATCTGCTCATGGGTGATGAGCGAAGCCGCCATGTTGGCAAACATTGCCTTGCGGTGGCTAGCGGTTCTATTCAGCTTGCGGCCGGCTTTACCGTGGCGCATGGCTATTCTCCTTCACTTGCAGGCATTCGCCTGCCGTTTGAACTGTTAGTACTGGTCTTCGTAACGCTTGGCGAGATCTTCGATGTTCTCAGGCGGCCATGCCGGCACTTCCATGCCGAGGTGCAGGCCCATGGAAGCGAGAACTTCCTTGATTTCGTTCAGCGACTTGCGACCAAAATTCGGTGTGCGGAGCATTTCTGCTTCGGTCTTCTGAATGAGGTCGCCGATGTAGACGATGTTGTCGTTCTTCAGGCAGTTTGCCGAGCGAACAGACAGTTCGAGTTCGTCCACCTTCTTGAGGAGCGCCGGGTTGAAAGCGAGTTCGGTGACTGCTTCTTCCTCGGTTTCCTTCTGCGGCTCGTCGAAGTTGACGAACACGCCAAGCTGATCCTGGAGGATGCGAGCCGCGAAAGCGACAGCATCTTCGCCGGAGATCGAACCATCGGTTTCGATCGTCATGTTCAGCTTGTCGTAGTCGAGAACCTGTCCTTCACGGGTATTTTCAACCTTGTAGGACACCTTCTTGACCGGCGAATAAAGGCTGTCGACCGGGATGAGACCGATCGGAGCATCTTCCGCACGATTACGGTCGGCCGGAACGTAGCCCTTGCCGTTGTTGACGGTAAATTCCATACGGATTTCGGCGCCCTCGTCGAGCGTGCAGATCACGTGCTCGGGGTTGAGGATTTCGATATCGCCGACCGTCTGGATGTCGCCAGCCGTTACAACGCCCGGGCCCTGCTTACGCACGACCATGCGCTTTGCGTCATCGCCATCCATCTTGATGGCGATTTCCTTGATGTTGAGGACGATGTCCGTGACGTCTTCGCGGACGCCCGGGATCGACGAGAATTCATGCAGCACGCCATCGATCTGCACGGCCGTCACTGCGGCACCGCGCAGCGAGGACAGCAGAACGCGGCGAAGCGCGTTGCCGAGGGTGAGGCCGAAACCGCGCTCCAGCGGCTCTGCTACGAGCGTCGCCTTGGTGCGCGAGCTCGAAGAGAACTCGACCTTGTTCGGCTTGATCAATTCCTGCCAGTTTTTCTGAATCATATTTTTGCCTTCCGTTCGTTGCCACCATCCAATCGTGACAACCGAGCTTGAGAAGCACCGGGAGCGAAGATCCGCTCACCGGTGTTGTGAATGGCGATGATCAGACGCGGCGCTTCTTGCGCGGGCGGCAACCATTGTGCGGGATCGGCGTCACGTCGCGGATGGACGTGATCATGAAGCCAGCAGCCTGGAGCGCGCGCAGAGCGGATTCACGACCCGAACCCGGACCGCAAACCTCAACTTCCAGCGACTTCATGCCATGTTCCTGAGCCTTCTTGGCGCAGTCTTCAGCAGCGATCTGAGCAGCGAACGGGGTCGACTTGCGCGAGCCCTTGAAGCCCTTGGCGCCAGCAGACGACCAGGCAATGGCGTTGCCCTGTGCGTCGGTGATCGTGATCATCGTGTTGTTGAAGGTCGAGTTGACGTGAGCAACGCCCGACGAAATGTTTTTACGTTCGCGACGGCGAACGCGTACGGCTTCCTTGGCCATTTAAATCCCTTTCTTGGATCTCTGCACCGCCGTAATGCCAGCGGCTACACCGGAACGAGACCTTGCGGCCCTGCCCCAAACTCAAAAGAGGCCGGCGCAGACCGCCAGCCCCCACACTCCCGGTTTCCCGGAAATTACTTCTTCTTACCAGCGATCGCCTTTGCCGGGCCCTTGCGGGTACGAGCATTGGTGTGCGTGCGCTGACCGCGGACCGGAAGGCCACGGCGATGACGCAGGCCGCGGTAGCAGCCGAGGTCCATCAGACGCTTGATGTTCATCGAGGTCTCGCGACGCAGGTCACCTTCGACCTGGTAATCGCGGTCGATGGTTTCGCGAATCTGCAGGACTTCAGCGTCAGTGAGCTGATTCACGCGACGATCAGCAGGAATACCGACCTTCTCGATGATTTCCTGTGCGAATTTCGGACCGATCCCGTGAATGTACGTCAGCGCGATTACAACGCGCTTTGCAGTCGGGATGTTGACGCCAGCGATACGTGCCACGCCTATTCTCCTTGCGTTCCAGTTGCCATCCGGCAAGTGGTGTCTCGTTACACGACCCAGAGAGGTCGCAATTACAATTCAGGTTCTCAACAAGTCAAAACGATCGAACCCGGAATTCCATTGGGAAGTCCGCGCCGATCGCATGAGATATCGCGAGTTGGCGCGGTGTTTAGCGGAATCAGCGCTTAAAAGCAACCGCTTCCGCCAAGTTTATTTCCAAAGCCCTAAAGCTTCGAAAGAATGGCTTCGATCTCGTTCGTCACGTGATCGATGTCTGCCATGCCGTCAACCGACTTCAACTTGCCCTTGGCATAGTAGTAGCCGATCAGCGGCGATGTTTCCTTGTAGTAGGCGCCGAGACGGGTGACGACCGTTTCGCGGTTGTCATCGGGACGACGCTTGAAGTGGGTCGAACCGCAACGGTCGCAGACCCCTTCCACCTTCGGCTTCACGTTGGTGTCGTGGTACCCTGCTCCGCAGTTGGCGCAGGTGTAGCGGCCGGAAACGCGGTCCGCCAGAATCTTGTCGTCGACCTGGATCTCGATGACTGTCGAAAGCTCGATGCCCTTGCCTTTCAGCATGGCCTCGGTCGCGTCGGCCTGAACCAGTGTCCTCGGAAAGCCGTCAAGGATGAAGCCCTTGGCACAATCCGGAGCGTCGAGGCGCTCGGAGACGATGGCATTGACGATCTCATCGGAAACAAGCTTGCCGGCGTCCATGACAGCCTTTGCCCGCTTGCCGACCTCCGTGCCCGCCGCAACGGCAGCACGAAGCATATCGCCCGTGGAGAGCTGCGGAATACCGTATTTCTCCACGATCCGCTGAGCCTGGGTCCCCTTACCCGCGCCCGGCGGCCCTAACAGTATGAGTCTCATCGCCCCCTCTTTCCTCCGCGCAACTTCGATTTCTTGATCAGGCCTTCATACTGCTGGGCGATCAGGTGACCCTGGATCTGTGCCACCGTATCGAGAGTTACGCTAACCACGATCAAAAGCGAAGTGCCACCGAGGGACAACGGAATGCCCGTTTGCGACACCAGAATTTCCGGCAGAATGCAGACGAAGACGAGGTAGATCGCGCCGATGACCGTAATGCGGGTCAGCACGTAATCGATGTACTCGGCGGTCCGCTCGCCCGGGCGAATGCCGGGAATGAAGCCGCCATGCTTCTTCAGATTGTCGGCCGTGTCCTTCGGATTGAAGACGATGGCCGTGTAGAAGAAGGCGAAGAAGGCGATCAGCAGACCGTAGAGGAGCATGTAGAGCGGCTGGCCGTGGCCGAGGGCGGCGACAATAGACGTCGCCCAGGCCGGCAGAGCCGTGGTGTTCGCGAAGCCTGCGACCGTTGCGGGCAGCAAAAGCAGCGAAGACGAGAAGATTGCCGGGATAACGCCCGAGGTGTTGAGCTTCAGCGGCAGGTGCGACGTGTCGCCCTGGAACATGCGATTGCCGACCTGACGCTTCGGATACTGGATCAGAAGCCGGCGCTGGGCACGCTCGACGAAGACGATGATGGCAATGACGGCGATGGCGATCACAATAACCGCGAGAATCAGCGTCGTCGACAGAGCGCCGGTGCGGCCGAGTTCGAGGGTACCAGCCAGCGCCTGCGGAAGGCCTGCCGCGATACCTGCAAAGATGATGAGCGAGATGCCGTTGCCGATGCCGCGCGAGGTGATCTGTTCACCAAGCCACATCAGGAACATCGTGCCGCCCAGCAGCGTGATGACGGTCGAGACGCGGAAGAAGATGCCGGGATCGACGACCAGACCATTGCCGCTCTCAAGGCCGACAGAGATGCCGTAGGCCTGAAGCGCACCGAGCAGCACCGTGCCGTAGCGGGTGTACTGGTTGATGATCTTGCGGCCCTGCTCGCCTTCCTTCTTCAGGTTCTCGAGCGCCGGGACGACCGAGGTCATCAGCTGCACGATGATCGAAGCGGAAATGTACGGCATGATTCCGAGTGCGAAGATCGCCATGCGCTGGACAGCGCCGCCGGAAAACATGTTGAAGAGACCGAGAATGCCGCCGGACTGACCGCGGAAGGCCTGGGCGTAAGCTTCGGGGTTAAGACCCGGAAGCGGAATATGCGTCCCAAGCCGATACACGAGGAGAGCTGCCAGTGTGAACCACAGGCGCTTCTTGAGATCCTCGGCTTTGGCGAAGGTCGAGAAATTGAGGTTGGAAGCCAACTGTTCCGCTGCAGACGCCATGCGATTCTCCGCGCTACCAATTTCGGGTTCCCGCTTGGGGCCTATCCCGGAATCGGCATTTCTGAATTATTCAAAAGCGGGCTTCGGACGGATTGCGGGCGCAACCTATGCCTCACCCTGTTTTTAGTCGTACCGTCGATGACGCACGTGCGTCCAGCCGGTTTTTGTGAGGCTCACATATGGGAGCAAAATCGCCCGGTGTGAAGCACCCCGGGCGACTTATCATAGATTAATTATTCTGCAGCTGCGGCAGAAAGAAGCGTGACGGAACCGCCAGCCTTTTCGATCTTTTCGACAGCAGGCTTGGAAGCGCCAGCTACTTCGAACTTGACCTTTGCCTTCAGCTCGCCGTCGGCGAGAACGCGAACGCCGTCCTTGACGCGACGGATAACGCCGGCAGCCTTGAGAGCTGCAGCATCAACCGTGGACTTGGCGTCGAGCTTGCCAGCGTCGATAGCAGCCTGAACACGCTCCAGGGACACGACAACGAAGTCGGCCTTGAAGATGTTGTTGAAGCCGCGCTTCGGCAGGCGACGGTAGATTGGCATCTGACCGCCTTCGAAGCCGTTGATGGCTACGCCCGAACGGGACTTCTGACCCTTGACACCGCGACCACCGGTTTTGCCGGAGCCCGAACCAATACCGCGGCCGAGGCGCTTGCGGCTGTGGGTCGAACCTTCGTTGTCTTTAATTTCATTGAGTTTCATAGCGAATACTCCCGGCTTACTTCTCGTCGACGATGCGAACGAGATGCTGGACAGCACGGATCATGCCACGAACGGAAGGGGTATCTTCCAGCGTGCGACGACGGTGCATCTTGTTCAATCCGAGACCGATCAGCGTGCGCTGCTGTACGTCTGGACGGCGAATCGGGCTGCCGATCTGCTCGACGGTAACCGTCTTTGCTTCGGTCTTCTTTGTAGCCTTGGCCATGGATCAGCTCCTCTTATTCTTCAGAAGCGTTACCAGAAGCGGCACGGCGAGCCTGAAGCGTTGCATACTTGATGCCGCGCTGAGCTGCGATGTCCTTCGGGTGAACCTGGTGCTTCAGAGCGTCGAAGGTAGCGCGAACCATGTTGTATGGGTTCGACGAACCGGTCGACTTTGCAACGACGTCGTGAACGCCGAGCGTTTCGAAAACGGCGCGCATCGGACCACCGGCGATGATACCGGTACCGACCTTGGCCGAGCGAAGCAGAACCTTGCCGGCGCCATGGCGGCCGTGAACGTCGTGATGCAGCGTACGGCCGTCACGCAGCGGTACGAAGATCAGTTCGCGCTTGGCAGCTTCAGTCGCCTTGCGGATTGCTTCCGGCACTTCGCGTGCCTTGCCGTGACCAAAGCCAACGCGGCCCTTCTGGTCGCCGACGACGACGAGAGCGGCGAAGCCGAAGCGACGGCCACCCTTAACAACCTTAGCAACGCGGTTAATCGCGACCAGCTTGTCAACGAATTCGCTATCGCGTTCTTCGCGGTTCTGGCGATCGTCGCGAGAACCTCTTCTTTCCTGTGCCATTGTCCTTTTCCTTTTTCTTTTGCGGGTGGAACGGCAGACAAAACGAGGACCGCATCAGCCTCCCCTATCGAGGAGCGTTTGCGGCCCGGTGAAGATCCGGCCGGAAGCTTTGGGCTCCGGCCGGAAATCTAATTAGAAGGACAGACCGCCTTCGCGAGCTGCATCAGCCAGGGCCTTGATGCGGCCGTGGTAGATGAAGGCGCCACGGTCGAATACGACTTCCTTGACGCCAGCCTTCGATGCGCGTTCAGCAACGAGCTTGCCTACGAGGGCAGCTGCAGCTGTGTCAGCACCGGTCTTCAGAGAACCGCGCAGGTCCTTATCGAGGGTCGAGGCAGACGCGAGCGTCTTGCCGGCAACATCGTCGATAACCTGAACGTAGATGTTCTTCGAGGAGCGATGAACCGACAGGCGCGGACGGCCATTGGCCACCGACTTGAGATGACGGCGCACGCGGTTGGCACGACGTGCAAGTGCTTCTTTCCTGCTAGCCATTTCGCGTGTTCCTTACTTCTTCTTGCCTTCTTTGCGAACGATACGTTCGCCGGCATACTTGACGCCCTTGCCCTTGTAAGGCTCAGGACCGCGGTATTCGCGGATTTCAGCGGCAACCTGGCCGACCTGCTGCTTATTGATGCCAGTGACAACAATTTCAGTCGGCTTCGGCACAGCGATCGTGATGCCGACCGGCGGCTCATAAACCACGTCGTGGCTGAAACCGAGAGCGAGCTGCAGGTTCTTGCCCTGAAGCGACGCGCGGTAACCGACGCCGTTGATTTCGAGCTTGCGCTCGTAGCCGTCCTTAACACCCGTGAAGATGTTTTCGATCATCGTGCGGGACATGCCCCACTTCGAACGAGCATCCTTCGACTGCGTGAGCGGCGTCACGACAACCGCATTGTTTTCGAGCTTAACGCCGACTTCGTCGTTTGCGACGAAGAACAGCTCGCCCTTCGGGCCCTTTGCAGTAACCTTCTGGCCTTCGACCGTAGCCGTAATCCCAGCAGGAATCTGAACGGGCTTCTTACCGATACGAGACATTTTTATATCCTGTCTGTTCGCTATGGAGATCGATGCTCGGTATTAGAATACCGAGCAAAGAACCTCGCCACCAACGTTCTGTTCGCGAGCCTGGTGATCGGCCATCACACCCTTCGGAGTCGAAAGGATGGTGATGCCGAGGCCGTTCGCGACCTGCGGAATGGACTTGACCGAGACATAAACCCGGCGGCCCGGCTTGGACACACGGCCGATCTCACGGATCACCGATGCGCCTTCGTAGTACTTCAGCTCGATGCTGATTTCAGACTTGCCATTGCCGAAATCGACAAGGGAGTAGCCACGGATGTAGCCTTCAGCCTGAAGAACATCGAGAACACGTGCACGGAGCTTCGAAGCAGGCGTCGAGACCGACGACTTGCGGCGGGAAGCGCCGTTACGGATGCGAGTGAGCATATCGCCCAACGGATCAGTCATTGTCATCTAACCTGCTCCTTACCAGCTCGACTTGACGATGCCCGGCACCTTGCCGAGATTGCCGAGTTCACGCAGCGCGATACGCGACATGCGCAGTTTGCGGTAGTATGCGCGCGGACGGCCCGATACTTCACAACGGTTGCGAATACGGGTCTTCGATCCATCGCGCGGCAGGGATGCCAGCTTGATCGAGGCCTTGAACCGGTCTTCGATCGGAAGAGCCTGGTTCATGATGATCGCCTTCAAAGCTGCGCGCTTGGCAGCCTGGTTTGCGACCGTGGTACGGCGGCGCTTGTTCTTTTCAACTGCGCTTGTCTTCGCCATGTGCGGTTCCTTTTCTACGCTCGTCGTTACGGTTACTGACGGAACGGGAAGTTGAACTCTGTCAGCAGAGCCCGTGCTTCGTCGTCCTTCGTTGCCGTCGTGCAAACGATGATGTCCATGCCCCACATCTGATCAACCTTGTCGTAGTTGATCTCAGGGAACACAATGTGCTCCTTGATGCCCATGGCGAAGTTGCCACGGCCGTCAAAGCTCTTCGGGTTCAGGCCGCGGAAGTCGCGAACACGCGGAAGAGCGATGTTCACGAGACGGTCCAGGAACTCGTACATGCGAGCGCCGCGCAGGGTAACCTTTGCGCCGATCGGCATCTGCTCGCGGACCTTGAAGCCAGCGATGGAGTTGCGTGCACGGGTGATGACCGGCTTCTGACCAGCGATAGCGGCCAGGTCAGCTGCAGCAACAGTCGGCTTCTTCGAATCAGCCGTTGCTTCGCCAACACCCATGTTGATTACGATCTTGTCGAGTTTCGGGATCATCATCTCGTTGGCGTAGGAGAACTTCTCCTGCATCGCCGCACGAATGCGCTCGACATATTCCTTCTTGAGCCGCGGCTCGTACTTTGCGTCAGCCATCAGATCACCTCACCGGAACGCTTGGCCACACGGACCTTCTTGCCGTCAACAACCTTGAAACCAACGCGGGTCGGCTTGCCGTCCTTGTCGATGATTGCAACGTTGGACAAGTGAACCGAGGCTTCCTTGCTGATGATGCCGGCTTCCTGGGTCTGCGTCTGGCGCTGGTGGCGCTTCACGACGTTGACGCCACGAACGACGGCGCGATCTTCCTTGGGCAGAACCTGGAGGACTTCGCCAGTGCGGCCCTTGTCCTTGCCTGCGAGCATGACGACCGTGTCGCCCTTACGAATCTTTTGCATCGTTCGCGCTCCTTACAGTACTTCTGGAGCGAGCGAGATGATCTTCATGTGGTTCTTGGCGCGAAGTTCGCGCGGAACCGGTCCGAAGATACGGGTGCCGATCGGCTCTTTCTTGTTGTCGATGAGGACTGCTGCATTGGTGTCGAAGCGGATGATGGAACCATCAACACGACGGATTTCCTTGGCGGTGCGAACAACAACCGCCTTCATCACGTCACCCTTCTTCACGCGGCCGCGCGGAATAGCTTCCTTGATCGAAACGACAATAACGTCGCCGATCGAAGCATACTTGCGCTTAGAGCCGCCCAGCACCTTGATGCACATGACACGACGTGCGCCGGAATTATCCGCCACGTCGAGGTTTGTTTGCATCTGAATCATATCAGGTCGCCTTTTTGGTTTACCGGAATGGTTGGGCTTACGCCCCCTACCCCGGCATATGAAAATCTTCAGCCGACCGCTTGCCACAAGAGCAGGCGAAATACGGCATTAGCTTGAATAGCGCGGGATCGATCGTGCCAGGGTGGTTTCCCAACGGGACCTTCCGTGCGCTCAAAGCAAAAGAACGCTCGACGAACGAGCGTTCTGACGCTGCTTCATACAGAAATTTCCGCGAGACGCAAGGCCCCGCGAGAAATTCTTACTTTGCCTGGGCGGCTACGACCGTCCAGCGCTTGTCCTTGGAGATTGGCGCGCATTCCTCGATGGATACGGTATCGCCGATCTTGTACTGATTGTTTTCGTCGTGGGCCTTGTACTTCTTGGAACGACGAACGGTCTTCTGCATCAGCGGATGAGCGAAACGACGCTCAACGCGGACAACTACAGTCTTTTCGTTCTTGTCGCCAACGACGACGCCCTGCAGGATGCGCTTCGGCATATTCTTAGGCCTTTGCTTCTGCCGCCTTCTGGCGGGCAATGGTTTTCACGCGGGCGATGTCCTTGCGAACTTCGTTGACGCGAGAGGACTTTTCGAGCTGACCGGTGGCCTTCTGGAAGCGCAGGTTGAACTGCTCCTTCTTCAGGTCGGCAAGCTTGTCCTTGAGCTGATCGGCCGTCAGGCCGCGAACTTCTTCGGCTTTCATGTGCCTTGCTCCTTACTCTGCAATGCGCTGTACGAAGCGCGTCTTGACCGAGAGCTTGGCAGAGCCGAGGCGAAGCGCTTCGCGAGCGATTTCTTCGCTGACACCGTCGATTTCGAACATCATACGGCCTGGCTTGACCTTGCATGCCCAATATTCAACAGAGCCCTTACCCTTACCCATACGGACTTCGGTCGGCTTTGCGGTTACCGGAACATCCGGGAACACGCGGATCCATACACGGCCAGCACGCTTCATGTAGCGCGTGATCGCGCGGCGGGCCGCTTCGATCTCGCGTGCATTTACGCGGTTTGGCTCCTGAGCCTTAAGGCCGAATTCGCCGAATGCGAGGTCGGAACCTCCCTTGGCGACGCCCTTGATGCGGCCCTTAAATTGCTTGCGGTACTTGGTACGCTTTGGCTGCAACATTTTCTTATTCTCCGAACTTATCTGCCACCAACGCTATCAAGCGTTGTCGCGGCGACGATCGCGGTCACGGCTAGCCGGACCCTGAGCATCACCCTCGAGTGCGCGGCGCTCGGAGGCCATCGGATCGTGCTCAAGGATTTCGCCCTTGAAGATCCAAACCTTGATGCCGCAAATACCAAAAGCGGTTTCCGCTTCGGCTGTGCCATAGTCAATGTCAGCGCGCAGCGTGTGCAGCGGAACGCGACCTTCGCGGTACCATTCCGTACGAGCGATTTCAGCACCACCGAGACGGCCTGCGCAGGTGATCTTGATGCCTTCGGCGCCAAGACGCATTGCAGACTGAACGGCGCGCTTCATGGCGCGACGGAAAGCAACACGACGCTCGAGCTGCTGAGCGATCGACTGTGCGACGAGCGTAGCGTCGACTTCCGGCTTACGAACTTCAACGATGTTGAGGTGCGTTTCGGAGTTCGTCATGTCCGACAGCTTCTTGCGAAGCTTGTCGATGTCTGCGCCCTTCTTGCCGATGATCAGGCCAGGACGAGCCGAGTGGATCGTGACGCGGCACTTCTTGTGCGGACGCTCGATAACCACCTTGGCGATGCCGGCCTGCTTCAGTTCGCTCATGACGAACTTGCGCATCTTCAGGTCTTCATGCAGCAGCTGGCCATACTCGGCATTGTCCGCGAACCAGCGGCTATCCCAGGTACGGTTGATGCCAAGACGAAAACCGATTGGATTGATTTTCTGACCCATTATGCGGCCTCCTCTTGTGCCTGCACTTCGCGGACAACGATCGTGAGGTGCGCGAACGGCTTCTCGATGCGAGATGCGCGGCCACGGCCACGAGCGTGGAAACGCTTCATGACGATCGACTTGCCGACGTAGGCTTCTGCTACGACCAGCGCGTCAACGTCGAGATCATGGTTGTTCTCGGCGTTTGCGATCGCAGATTCGAGCGTCTTCTTGACGGCGCCTGCGATACGCTTGCGGGAGAACTCCAGCTCAGCGAGTGCACGTTCGACCTTCTTGCCGCGGATAGCCGCAGCAACGAGGTTGAGCTTCTGTGGGCTGACGCGGAGCGTACGGGCGACTGCTTGCGCCTCGTTGTCCTTCAGCCGGCGTTCGGCTTTTGCCTTGCCCATGATTACTTCCTCTTTGCCTTCTTGTCCGCACCGTGACCATAGTAGGTCCGGGTCGGAGAGAATTCACCGAATTTATGACCGACCATGTCTTCATTGACGCTGACCGGAACATGCTTGCTGCCGTTGTAGACGCCGAAGGTGAGACCGACGAACTGCGGCAGGATCGTGGAGCGACGGCTCCAGATCTTGATTACTTCTGCACGTCCGCCTTCACGAACCTTCTCAGCCTTCTTGAGAAGATAGCCGTCAACGAACGGACCTTTCCATACTGAACGAGCCATTGGAGACTTCCTCTCTTACTTCTTACGCTGGTGACGCGAGCGCATGATCATCTTGTCGGTCGACTTGTTCGACCGAGTGCGCTTGCCCTTGGTCGGCTTGCCCCACGGGGTAACCGGGTGACGACCACCAGAAGTGCGGCCTTCACCACCACCGTGCGGGTGGTCGACAGGGTTCATGACGACACCGCGGTTATGCGGACGCTTGCCGCGCCAAACCGTACGACCGGCCTTGCCGTCGTTGATGTTGGCGTGATCAGGGTTCGAAACCGCACCGATCGAAGCAAGGCAGGAGCCGTGCACGAGACGCTGTTCGCCGGAGTTCAGGCGAAGGATCGCCATACCCTGGTCGCGGCCAACGAGCTGTGCGTAGGAACCAGCAGAGCGAGCGATCTGGCCGCCCTTGCCCGGCTTCATTTCCACGTTGTGGATGATGGAGCCGACCGGGATGAACTGCAGCGGCATGGTGTTGCCGGGCTTTACGTCGACAGCCTTCTCAGAAGCGATGACCTTGTCGCCGGCAGCAAGACGCTGCGGAGCGATGATGTAGGCCTGTTCGCCGTCTGCGTAAGCGACGAGCGCGATGAACGCCGTACGGTTCGGGTCGTATTCGATACGCTGAACGGTGCCTTCAACGTCGAACTTGCGACGCTTGAAGTCGATCAGACGATACGTACGCTTGTGACCGCCGCCGATGAAGCGAGCCGTGATGCGACCGAGGTTGTTACGACCGCCGCTCTTGGTCAGACCTTCCGTCAGCGCCTTGACCGGCTTGCCCTTGTAGAGCGAGGAACGGTCGACGATGACCAGCTGACGCTGGCTCGGGGTCGTCGGATTGAATGTTTTCAATGCCATCTTTTTATACCTCAGAGACCGGTGGAGACGTCGATCGTCTGGCCTTCAGCCAGCGTCACGACAGCCTTCTTCACGTCCTTCTGCTTGCCGACAAAACCTTTAAAACGCTTGGTCTTGCCCTTGCGGAGCAGAGTGTTGACGGCCGTGACCTTGACGCCGAAGAGCGCCTCGACTGCAGCCTTTATTTCCGGCTTCGACGCCGTCTTGGCGACGTTGAAAACAACCTGGTTGTTCTCGGATACCAGAGTGGACTTTTCGGTGATCGCCGGCGAGACGATCACATCATAGTGGCGAAGATCGGTCACTTGAAACGCTCCTCTAGAGCTTCAACGGCAGCCTTGGAAAGCACGAGCTTGCCACGGCGCACGATGTCATAAACGTTGATGCCCTGGATCGGCAGAACATCGATGTTCGGGATGTTCTGTGCTGCGAGCTTGAAGTTGCCATCAAGTTCAGCGCCACCGATGAAGAGGGCGTTGGTCAGGCCGAGCGTTTCGAAAACCGATGCCAGTGCCTTGGTCTTTGCTTCTGCAGCAACCAGGTTGTCGATGATGATGACATCATCGGACTTCAGCTTGGCCGAGAGAGCGTGACGCAGGCCGAGAGCGCGAACCTTCTTCGGAAGGTCGTGTTCGTGGCTGCGAGCGACCGGGCCGTGAGCCTTACCACCGCCGCGGAACTGCGGAGCACGAGCCGAATGGTGACGAGCGCGGCCCGTACCCTTCTGCTTGTACATCTTGGCGCCGGTACGCCATACGTCGGCGCGGCCCTTTGCCTGGTGAGTGCCCTGCTGCTTCTTGGCAAGCTGCCAGCGGATAACGCGGGCGAGGATGTCTTCGCGGGGCTCGAGACCGAAAATCGCGTCAGAAAGAGAAACCTTCCCTGCGTCTTTTCCCTCGAGGGTCTTGACGTTGAATTCCATTGGTCTGGCTCCCTTACTTCGCGGCCGACTTGACGGCGTCGCGCACGATGATCCAGGCACCCTTGGAACCGGGTACTGCACCCTTGATCAGGATCAGACCGCGATCTTCATCGGTCGAAACCACTTCAAGGTTCTGAGTCGTTACGCGCGTCTGGCCCATGTGACCAGCCATCTTCTTGTTCTTGAAAACCTTGCCCGGATCCTGACGCGAGCCGGTCGAACCGTGCGAGCGGTGCGAAACCGACACACCGTGCGTGGCGCGCAGACCGCCGAAGCCGTGACGCTTCATAGCGCCGGCAAAGCCCTTACCAATCGTCGTGCCGGTGACATCGACGAGCTGACCGGTGGCGAAGTGGCCAGCCTTGAGCTCGGTGCCGACGTCAAGCAGGTTGTCTTCCGAAACACGGAATTCAGCGAGCTTGGCCTTCGGCTCGACGTTGGCAATAGCAAAATTGCCGCGCATCGCCTTGGACGTGTTCTTGACCTTCGCCGTGCCAGCACCAAGCTGAACTGCGGCGTAGCCGTTCTTTTCTACTGTGCGCTGGGCTACGACCTGGCAGCCTTCCATACGCAGTACTGTTACCGGAACATGTTCGCCGGCGTCGTTATAGACGCGGGTCATGCCGATCTTCTGTGCAATCACACCTGAACGCATCGGTTCAATCCTTCCAACTCAGCTCGAGCTAGGCTCAGAGCTTGATCTCAACATCGACACCAGCGGCGAGATCGAGCTTCATCAGCGCGTCTACCGTCTGCGGTGTCGGGTCAACGATGTCGAGGAGGCGCTTATGCGTGCGCATCTCGAACTGCTCGCGGCTCTTCTTGTCGATGTGTGGGGACCGGTTGACCGTAAACTTCTCGATGCGAGTCGGAAGCGGAACGGGGCCCCGGACGCTTGCGCCGGTGCGCTTCGCCGTCGACACGATCTCGCGCGTCGAAGCGTCGAGAATGCGGTGATCGAACGCCTTCAGGCGAATGCGGATATTTTGGCCGTTCATTCGACGTTATCCTTGTGTTTGTTATCCCGTGCGCCTTTTGGGTAGGCACGGGCTGTTCTTATTCCTAAGGCGGACCACCGGTTTCAAAGATCGATGGAGGCTGCGGGTTACCGAGCCCCTATCCAGTCTTCAGGCCTTTCGGCCCACCTTATTGTTAGCTTAGTCACCCGCTTCGACGAACGAAGCAGGGCGCAAATAGCGCTCGCGCGCCATGTGCAACATTTTCATGTAATAAGCAAGCGGCTAAAGCCACTTGCTTCATAATATTGTCATCGAAGCGGCCACTCCGTTGAGAGTGGCCGTTGCGAAGATTACTCGACGATCGAAGCGACGATGCCGGCGCCGACGGTACGGCCGCCTTCGCGGATAGCGAAGCGCAGCTTTTCTTCCATCGCGATCGGAACGATCAGCTCGACAGCAACGGTGACGTTGTCGCCAGGCATAACCATTTCCGTGCCTTCCGGCAGCGAGACGATACCGGTCACGTCAGTCGTACGGAAGTAGAACTGCGGACGGTAGTTGGTGAAGAACGGCGTATGACGACCGCCTTCTTCCTTCGTCAGGATGTAGGCTTCGGCCATGAACTTCTTGTGCGGCTTGACAGAGCCCGGCTTGCACAGGATCTGACCACGCTCAACGCCGTCACGGTTAACACCGCGAACCAGGGCGCCGATGTTGTCGCCAGCCTGGCCCTGATCGAGCAGCTTGCGGAACATTTCAACGCCGGTAACCGTCGTCTTCGAGGTCGCGCGGATGCCGACGATTTCGACTTCTTCGCCAACCTTGACGATACCACGCTCGACGCGGCCGGTCACAACCGTACCACGGCCCGAGATCGAGAACACGTCTTCGATCGGCATCAGGAACGGCTGGTCGATCGGACGCTCAGGCGTCGGGATGTAGGCGTCAACAGCAGCCATCAGCTCGCGGATCGCGTCTTCGCCGATCTTCTTGTCCGAGTCTTCCAGAGCGGCCAGAGCCGAGCCCTTGATGACCGGGATGTCGTCGCCCGGGAAGTCGTAGGCCGACAGAAGTTCGCGAACTTCCAGCTCGACGAGCTCGAGAAGCTCGGCGTCGTCAACCTGGTCGACCTTGTTGAGGAACACGACGATCGCCGGAACGCCAACCTGACGAGCCAGCAGGATGTGCTCGCGGGTCTGCGGCATCGGGCCGTCAGCGGCCGAGCAAACCAGGATCGCGCCGTCCATCTGTGCGGCACCGGTGATCATGTTCTTGACGTAGTCGGCGTGGCCGGGGCAGTCAACGTGCGCGTAGTGGCGGTTCGGCGTCTCATACTCAACGTGTGCCGTCGAGATGGTGATGCCGCGTGCCTTCTCTTCCGGAGCAGCGTCGATCTGGTCGTACGCCTTGAACTCGCCGAAGAACTTCGTGATCGCTGCCGTCAGAGACGTCTTGCCGTGGTCAACGTGGCCGATCGTGCCGATGTTAACGTGCGGCTTGTTGCGCTCAAACTTACTCTTTGCCATTGCGGCTCTCCAATTCTGCTAGTCCCCGAGGGGATCTAATTCTTGTTATCGGTCAATTGGTATTCCGGTCACTTCTGACCGGAATACTTTGCCTGGATCTCGTTTGCGACGTTCGACGGGACCGGCGAGTAGTGATCGAAGGTCATCGTGTACTGGGCGCGACCCTGCGACATGGAGCGCAGGTTGTCGACGTACTTGAACATGTTCGCCAGCGGAACGTTGGCGTTGATGACGATCGCGATGCCGCGCTGTTCCTGACCCTGGATCTGACCACGGCGGGAGTTCAGGTCACCGATAACGTCACCGACGTAATCTTCCGGCGTCACGACTTCGACCTTCATCATCGGCTCGAGGAGCTGAGCGCCGGCCTTCTTGGCTGCTTCACGGAAGCAAGCACGCGAAGCGATTTCGAACGCCAGGACGGACGAGTCAACGTCGTGGAAGGCACCGTCAACGAGCGTCGCCTTGACGCCGAGCATCGGGAAGCCAGCCAGCGGACCGGAAGACAGAACGCTTTCGATACCCTTCTGAACGCCCGGGATGTATTCCTTCGGAACAGCACCGCCGACGATCTTGGATTCGAACTTGAAGTCGTCGCCTTCTGGGTTCGGTTCGAAGATGATCTTGACGCGCGCGAACTGACCGGTACCACCGGACTGCTTCTTGTGCGTGTAGTCTTCTTCGTGCTGACGCGTGATGGTTTCGCGGTAGGCAACCTGCGGAGCACCGACGGTTGCTTCAACCTTGAATTCGCGACGCATACGGTCGACGAGAATGTCGAGGTGAAGTTCGCCCATGCCGGCGATGATCGTCTGGCCAGATTCCTGGTCAGTCTTCACGCGGAAGGACGGATCTTCAGCAGCCAGACGGTTGAGCGCGAGGCCCATCTTTTCCTGGTCGCCCTTGGTCTTCGGCTCGATCGCGATCTGGATGACGGGCTCGGGGAATTCCATGCGCTCGAGGATAACCGGCTTCAGCGGATCGCAGAGCGTATCGCCAGTGGTGGTTTCCTTGAGACCAGCGAGAGCAACGATGTCGCCTGCGAAGGCTTCTTCGATGTCTTCACGCGAGTTCGAGTGCATCTGCAGCATGCGGCCGACGCGCTCGCGCTTGTCCTTGACCGTGTTCATGACCGACGCGCCCTTTTCGAGCTTGCCGGAGTAGATGCGGGCGAAGGTCAGCGAACCGACGAAGGGGTCGTTCATGATCTTGAACGCGAGCATGGAAAGCGGCTCGGCGTCGTCAGCGTGACGCTCGATTTCGGCTTCCGTCTTGAAGTCGATGCCCTTGATCGCCGGAATATCGAGCGGCGACGGCAGGTAGTCGACAACTGCGTCGAGCAGAGGCTGAACGCCCTTGTTCTTGAAGGCGGTGCCGCAGAACATCGGGTGGAACTTGACGTCGATCGTGCCGCGACGAACGAGCGCGCGGATCTGGTCGTTGTCGGGCATGGTGCCTTCGAGGTAGGCTTCCATCGCGGCTTCGTCGATCTCGACAACGGTCTCGATCAGCTTTTCGCGATATTCGGCAGCCTTTTCCTTCAGGTCGTCAGGGATTTCGACGACGTCCCACTGAGCGCCGAGCGACTCGTCGCGCCAGATGAGAGCGTTCATCTCGATCAGATCGACGACGCCCTTGAAGTCGCTTTCAGCGCCGATCGGGAGCTGCATGACGACTGCGGTGGCGCCGAGACGGGTCTTGATCATTTCTACCGAGCGGTAGAAGTCAGCACCGGTCTTGTCCATCTTGTTGCAGAAGATCATACGCGGAACGTTGTACTTCTCAGCCTGACGCCAGACGGTTTCCGTCTGCGGCTCTACGCCGGCGTTGGCATCGAGAAGAGCGACAGCACCGTCGAGAACGCGCAGCGAACGTTCGACTTCGATGGTGAAGTCGACGTGGCCGGGGGTGTCGATGATGTTGAAGCGGCGCATCTTGCCGTCACGGCCTTTCCAGAAGGTCGTGGTCGCAGCGGAAGTGATCGTGATGCCACGCTCCTGCTCCTGCTCCATCCAGTCCATCGTGGCCGCGCCATCGTGCACTTCGCCGATCTTGTGCGACTTGCCGGTGTAGTAAAGGATACGCTCGGTCGTCGTCGTCTTGCCGGCGTCGATGTGCGCCATGATACCGAAATTACGGTAGTCTTCGATTTTATATTCGCGAGCCATAATGGACTGCCTTTCGGATCCGTTCGGAATTACCAGCGATAATGCGAGAACGCACGGTTGGCGTCAGCCATCTTGTGCGTGTCTTCGCGCTTCTTGACGGCGCTACCACGGTTGTTGGAAGCATCGAGAAGCTCGCCGGAAAGGCGATCGACCATTGTCGTTTCATTGCGCTTGCGAGCGGCAGTGATCAGCCAGCGGATTGCGAGGGCCTGGCGACGCTCAGGGCGAACATCAACCGGAACCTGGTACGTAGCACCACCAACGCGGCGCGAACGGACTTCGACGTGCGGAGCAATGTTGTCGAGGGCGGCGTGGAAAACAACCAGCGGCTCCTGCTTCGACTTTGCCTGCACGGAATCAAATGCGCCGTAAACAATGCTTTCAGCGACGGACTTCTTGCCGTCAAGCATGATTGCATTCATGAACTTGGTGACGATGAGATCGCCGAACTTCGGGTCCGGGTTGATCTCGCGCTTTTCTGCTCTGTGACGTCT
This sequence comes from Rhizobium sp. AC44/96, assembly GCF_001692185.1. NCBI lineage: Bacteria > Pseudomonadati > Pseudomonadota > Alphaproteobacteria > Hyphomicrobiales > Rhizobiaceae > Rhizobium > Rhizobium sp. AC44/96. The sequence continues at coordinate 1,114,412 of NZ_LXKO01000001.1, read as the reverse complement.
GGACATACTTCTCGTCTCTTAACCGTTAAGGCGCTTTATCACGCGGAGGACCTCACGCAGCGCCGAATTTACAAAAGTCCGAATTACTTCGGACGCTTCGCACCGTACTTCGAACGGCGCTGCTTGCGGTTCTTGACACCCTGGGTATCGAGAACGCCGCGGATGATGTGGTAACGAACACCCGGCAAGTCCTTCACGCGGCCGCCACGGATCATGACGACAGAGTGTTCCTGCAGGTTGTGACCTTCACCAGGAATGTAACCGATGACTTCGAAGCCATTGGTCAGACGGATCTTGGCAACCTTACGGAGAGCCGAGTTCGGCTTCTTCGGGGTCGTGGTGTAGACGCGGGTGCAAACACCACGCTTCTGCGGGTTTTCCTGCAGAGCAGGAACCTTGTTACGCTTTACGTTTGGCTGGCGCGGCTTGCGGATCAGCTGGTTTACGGTAGGCATTCAACCATCCCTTACGTTTAAATCTCAAACCCTTGCGGGCGTAACTCACGCCGTCTCCGGCAAGATCACACGCCTGTCTCAATGCGCAAAACGTGGCCCGATCTGCTTTCACAGATGGACCACAGGAAGCAGAGGACGCAAAGAGATGCGTCATGCGTGCAGGCAACATATCTTCAACGTGCGTTTCGAACCTTGTTTGAGGTGATATCAGGGGCGTGTCGCACCAGATGGCCATGCCTCACATGGGTTCCGATGGCGCGGGTACTACTGGTTTCCCGCTCTCTCGTCAAGGCTGTTAAGAAATAATCTTCGCTGCAACGCCTTGAAACGCGGCCTTTCAGCCCTCTCTTGAGGCTTTTAGACAAATTCGGCGGAAGGCGGCAAGATAAACTTGGGCATTGCAGCGAAAGCAGCTAAGGAATCACAGATTGCAGAGGCCAAGTGCCTGAAAACAGATTCAAATCTCGAATCGAAGGACTGAGAATGATTAACGCCCCCGATAACGACAACAACACCGAAGGCCCGATGGTCTTCATCATCATCGGCAAGGGCTATGAGTCCGATGCCAGCGAGGGTGTCGACCTCCACATCATGCTGAGGGCGGCCGACGACGACAGCGCCGTGCGCGAGGCGCTCAACGCGCTTGCCGAGGAAGGCTTCATCGAGGCCGATCTCGACCAGATCGGCATGCTGACCGAGGTGCCCGAGGAAGAGCCCCACGCTTCGGCCTATCAGGGCGCCGTCGACGGCGAAGTCGCGATCATCCGCTTCAGCTGAGACTATCGATGAAGCCGGATGCGTTGAAGGTGCTGATCTATGCGACCTGCCGCGACCGGCTTCTTGTGTTCGACGAGCCCGACTTTCCCGACGTCCAGTGGCAAGTCCCCGGCGGCACTGTCGAACACGGCGAGGATGTCGCCGAGGCAGCCAGCCGCGAGTTCCACGAAGAAACGGGCCTGACGCCGGGTCCCCTCACCCAACTCGGCACTCATGACTATCGCTTTTCATTGAAGAACGGCGGCACGGTGCTTCACCGCCGCCACTATTTTCATGTCGGTCTCGACAGCAACCAGTCATCGACCTGGCTGCACCGGGAGCTCACTCCCTTCGGCGGCGGCGCGCCCATCCTGTTTCGCTTCTTCTGGATCAGCTTCTCCGAGGCGCGAGCGAAGCTCGGCTACGGAATGGCCGAGTGCCTGCCGCTGATCGGTTGAGGAGCTTCTGCTCCCGATAGCCGAGACCCTTCAACTACCAAGACGCGGTCCACGGCGAAGCCGCGATCATCCACATCAGCTGAGAGACGGTTAAGCTGGCTCAGGTTGTTCGGGCCATATGCTCATGTCAAACTCCGGAAAGACGAACGGCCGATTAATTTCTTGGCACAGCGAGATTATAAGGCTTGCCAAGATATCGCGACCGGTGCGCACGTGCCGATGGAGTTCTTGATTTCGGTCATACGCGCGGAAGGGCTCAGTATCGCCCTCTCTTACAAAGCCGAAGGGAAAATTTGATCCCAAAATCAGAACTGGGAATATGAACTGTGTGATGATGTAGATTGTATTTACCGAAAAGTCGGCCTTGTCGCCCCAGGTACCAAGCCAGTTTTCATCCTCATACTTTCCCTTCAGCGGAATAGCAGCTAAGAGCCCGCCGCCGAAGCTCGGGTGAGTTGAGCCTGATAGTAGTGCGTTCGATCCTCTTCCCCAATTAGCAAAGGTCTCTGTCGCCGTCGACCGTTCATGAGCAGCATTTGTCGTGAAGAAGTCCGCCCACGCTGCAGTTATTCTCCGACGAAGTTTTCCACCACGTAAATGTGTTTGCCAGAATAGGTGCGATGCTTCGGGCGTGTCACTTTTTACAAACTCATCCGCGAAGGTTGGCTGATGCACGACGGCAACTAGGACCTCCATATATTCTGCCACCGAACGGACAATCGTTCGCGCCGCGCCGTCAAACCCCGCAAGAACGAGATGTCTAATTGCCGTCAGGTCGGAGACTATCTTGCTAAGAAGAACAACAATGGACCTTTCAAAGTTTTCCATCTTACGGTGCTGTAGTCGGCCAGAATGCACGACAGCATCCAAACTAATCAACCAGCTTATGCACTCGTCTAAAATCGCAACCCAAAGATCGACGTAAGGAAGGTCTATGGCCGAATTTCGCGAAAGCGAATGGCTTACAAGCTCCGCAATCGAAACGCCAAGCCGTTCATTGTCCCCAAGTTTTTCGCCTTTTTCATTCCAGCGAGCCTTGAGGTGGCGCTCCAGATCGGAACGTCTAAATATGGCGCGGCCGCGGTAGTCGCTCGCTGAGCTCTCGTTATTTGACATTGTCTTCGTCGTCTCGATAAACATCGTAGCACAACGTAACATTGCCGACTATTTGAGGCGTTTCAACTTAATTGAGCTCGCTAGATGCGAGTATCAGGTCGTTCACACTGCCGCCAACAGGTAAGCGCCTAAGTGGAGTCTTTCTCAAACAAAAAGCCGCCCGGATCGCTCCGGGCGGCTTTTTAATTTCGAAGACCAAGCTACCAATTACTCGGCAGCCGGGGCGCTTTCGCTTGCGAGGTCCTGAAGCATCGGGGTTGCAACATCTGCACCCGTGCCCTTGCGACGCTCTTCCAGGATCAGCTCGTCGCGCGAGGTCGCGATACGGCGGATCTGGGTCATGGTGCCACCGGTACCGGCCGGGATGAGGCGGCCAACGATGACGTTTTCCTTCAGGCCCTGCAGGCCATCGGTCTTGCCGGCGATCGCGGCTTCCGTGAGCACCTTCGTCGTTTCCTGGAAGGACGCGGCGGAGATGAAGGACGGCGTCTGCAGCGATGCCTTGGTGATGCCGAGCAGAACCGGATCGCCGTAGGCAGGCTTCTTGCCCTGTTCGATCAGACCGTCGTTGACGTCTTCGAGCTCGATACGGTCGACGTTGTCGCCGACGATATAGGTCGAGTCGCCCGCATCAGTGATTTCCACCTTCTGCAGCATCTGACGGACAATCACTTCGATGTGCTTGTCGTTGATGACAACGCCCTGGAGACGGTAGACTTCCTGAATTTCGTTGACCAGGTACGAAGCCAGAGCCTCGACGCCCTTGATCGCCAGGATGTCGTGTGGAGCCGGGTTACCGTCGAGGATGTAATCACCCTTTTCGATGTAGTCGCCTTCCTGAAGGTGGAAGGGCTTGCCCTTCGGGATCAGGTATTCGACAGGCTCGACACCGTCTTCAGCCGGCTCGATGATGACGCGACGCTTGTTCTTGTAGTCGCGGCCGAGGCGGATCGTACCATCGATCTCAGCGATGATGGCGTGGTCCTTCGGACGACGAGCTTCGAACAGTTCGGCAACACGCGGCAGACCACCGGTGATGTCCTTGGTCTTGGCGCTTTCCAGCGGCGAACGTGCAAGCACGTCACCCTGGGAGACCTTCTGACCAGGCTCGACCGACAGGATCGCATCGACCGACAGCTGGAAGCGTGCATCTGCACCGCGCGGCAGCTTAACAACATTGCCGCTGGCATCGAGGATGACGACTGCCGGCTTGAGGTCCGAACCACGCGGGGTCGAACGCCAGTCGATAACCTGACGCTTGGTGATACCCGTGGACTCGTCGGTCGCTTCGAGAACCGAGAGACCGTCGACGACGTCTTCGAACTGAACGGTACCGGCCACTTCCGTCATCATCGGACGGGTGTAGGGGTCCCACTCTGCCAGACGCTGACCGCGCTTGACCTTGTCGCCTTCGTCGACATGCAGCTTCGAACCGTAGGCAACACGCTGGGAGGAGCGCTCTACACCACGCTCGTCCAGGATCTGGACGGTCATGTTGCGGCCCATCGCGACGAGCACGTTCTCCGAGTTGCGCAAAACGTTGCGGTTCTTCAGCTGGATCGTACCTTCGTACGATGCTTCCAGGAACGACGAGTCAACCACGTTAGCCGTGCCACCAAGGTGGAACGTACGCATGGTGAGCTGCGTGCCCGGCTCGCCGATCGACTGAGCCGCGATAACGCCGACGGCTTCGCCCATGTTGACAGGCGTACCGCGTGCGAGGTCGCGACCGTAGCAGACCGAGCATACGCCCGTCTGCACTTCGCAGGTCAGTGCGGAGCGGATACGGATCGACTGGATGCCAGCCTTTTCGATCTCGATGACATCGGGCTCGAGGATCATCTTGCCGGCGTCGACCAGACGCTCGCCGGTGATCGGATGATCGATATCGTCCAGAGCCGTACGGCCAAGGATACGCGCGCCGAGCGACGCGACGACCTGACCAGCATCGACGATGGCAGTCATCGTAAGACCGGTGTCGGTGCCGCAATCGACCATGTTGACGATGCAATCCTGCGCGACGTCGACGAGACGACGGGTCAGGTAACCCGAGTTCGCCGTCTTCAGAGCGGTGTCTGCGAGACCCTTACGGGCACCGTGGGTCGAGTTGAAGTACTCGTTAACGGTCAGACCTTCCTTGAAGTTCGACGTGATCGGGGTCTCGATGATTTCACCCGACGGCTTGGCCATCAGGCCGCGCATGCCGCCCAGCTGGCGCATCTGGTTCGGAGAACCACGCGCACCCGAGTGCGACATCATGTAGATGGCGTTCATCGGCTTCTGGCGACCCGTGTTCGGATCGAACTCGACGGCCTTAATGCGGGCCATCATGTCTTCGGCGACCTTTTCGGTTGCCTTGCCCCAGGCGTCAACGACCTTGTTGTACTTCTCGCCCTGAGTGATCAGGCCGTCGTTGTACTGCTGCTCGTATTCCTTGACGAGGTTTTCGGTGTCGCCAACGATCTTCGCCTTGGTTTCCGGAATGATCATGTCGTCCTTGCCGAACGAAATGCCGGCGCGGCAGGCATGCGTGAAGCCGAGCTGCATGATGCGGTCGCAGAAGATGACCGTGTCCTTCTGGCCGCAATGACGGTAGACCGTGTCGATCATCTTGGAGATGTTCTTCTTGGTCATTTCCTGGTTGCAGATGTCGAAGGTCACCTTGCCGTTCTTTGGCAGGAGTTCGCCGATGAGCAGACGGCCAGGGGTCGTTTCATAGATCTTCGAGTAGGGCTTGCCATCCTCGTCGATCGACTTGAAGCGGCCGCGGATCTTGGAGTGCAGCGTCACGACCTTGTTTTCAAGCGCGTGATGCAGTTCGCCCAGATCGGAGAAGGCCATGCCTTCGCCCGGCTCGTTCTGGTTCATGATCGCGAGGTAGTACAGGCCGAGAACCATGTCCTGCGACGGAACGATGATCGGTGCACCGTTTGCAGGGTGCAGGATGTTGTTCGTCGACATCATCAGGACGCGGGCTTCGAGCTGGGCTTCGAGCGACAGCGGCACGTGAACAGCCATCTGGTCACCGTCGAAGTCGGCGTTGAAGGCCGTGCAAACGAGCGGGTGCAGCTGGATAGCCTTGCCTTCGACCAGGATCGGTTCGAAGGCCTGGATGCCCAGGCGGTGCAGCGTCGGTGCGCGGTTCAGGAGAACCGGATGCTCGCGGATGACCTCGTCGAGGATATCCCAGACTTCCGGCTTTTCCTTTTCAACCAACTTCTTGGCCTGCTTGACGGTCGAGGAGTAACCCTTGGCGTCGAGGCGGGCGTAGATGAACGGCTTGAACAGTTCGAGCGCCATCTTCTTCGGCAGGCCGCACTGGTGCAGCTTCAGTTCCGGACCGGTCACGATGACCGAACGGCCGGAGTAGTCGACGCGCTTGCCGAGCAGGTTCTGACGGAAGCGGCCCTGCTTGCCCTTGAGCATGTCGGACAGCGACTTCAGCGGACGCTTGTTGGCGCCGGTGATGACGCGGCCACGGCGGCCGTTGTCGAACAGCGCGTCTACAGATTCCTGCAGCATGCGCTTTTCGTTGCGGATGATGATGCCAGGAGCGCGCAGTTCGATCAGGCGCTTCAGACGGTTGTTACGGTTGATGACGCGGCGGTACAGGTCGTTCAGGTCGGACGTCGCGAAACGGCCGCCATCGAGCGGAACCAGCGGGCGCAGGTCCGGCGGGATGACCGGGACGACCTTCATGATCATCCATTCCGGACGGTTGCCTGACTCCATGAAGTTCTCGACGATCTTCAGGCGCTTCATCAGCTTCTTCTGCTTGAGATCCGACGTGGTGTCGGCCAGATCCGAGCGCAGGTCGCCCGCGATCTTCTCAAGGTTCATCGATGCCAGCATTTCGAAGATGGCTTCAGCGCCGATCATAGCGGTGAACTGATCTTCGCCGTATTCATCGACGGCCAGCATGTATTCTTCTTCCGTCAGGAGCTGGTGCTCCTTGAGCGCGGTGAGGCCCGGCTCGGTGACGATGTAGTGTTCGAAATAGAGCACGCGCTCTACATCCTTCAGCGTCATATCGAGCAGCGTCGAAATGCGCGAAGGAAGCGACTTCAGGAACCAGATGTGGGCAACGGGAGCGGCGAGCTCGATGTGGCCCATGCGCTCACGGCGAACGCGCGACAGCGTAACTTCGACGCCGCACTTTTCGCAGATGATGCCCTTGTACTTCATGCGCTTGTACTTGCCGCACAAGCATTCGTAGTCCTTGATCGGTCCGAAGATGCGGGCGCAGAACAGACCATCGCGTTCAGGCTTGAACGTACGATAGTTGATCGTTTCCGGCTTCTTGATCTCACCATAAGACCAGGAGAGAATCTTCTCCGGAGACGCAATCGAGATCCGGATGGAATCGAAATTCTGCGCAGGCACCTGCGGATTGAAAAGATTCATGACCTCTTGGTTCATGCCTGTCTCCTTCATGGGCTGAAAGCCCTCAAACTGCGATGGTCAGCGGCAAATCCCGGGCGCCGCGCCATCGCGAAAAAACGACAATAACCGCAGAATGCGGCGAAATCGTCCCTTCCCGGCCAACACGTTACGGGGCCAGAGCTGGGACGGTGCGCGCTGCAGGACAGCGCGCACCCTATCAGGTGGTTACTCGGCGGCGTCCGGCAGCTGGCCGGTCTGCTGCTCGTCAACCTTCGAGTTCTCGAGCTCGACGGAAAGACCCAGCGAGCGCATTTCCTTGACGAGAACGTTGAAGCTTTCGGGAATACCCGCTTCGAACGTGTCGTCGCCGCGGACGATGGCTTCGTAGACCTTGGTACGGCCGGCGACGTCGTCGGACTTGACGGTGAGCATTTCCTGCAGCGTGTAAGCCGCACCGTATGCTTCCAGAGCCCAGACTTCCATTTCCCCGAAGCGCTGACCGCCGAACTGCGCCTTGCCGCCCAGCGGCTGCTGGGTAACGAGCGAGTAAGGACCGATCGAACGAGCGTGGATCTTGTCGTCGACAAGGTGGTTCAGCTTGATCATGTACATGTAGCCGACGGTGACCTTGCGGTCGAAGGGCTCGCCAGTACGGCCGTCGTACAGAACCGACTGACCGGACTCGTGCAGACCTGCCTTCTTCAGCATCGAGGCAACGTCAGGCTCATGCGCACCGTCGAAGACCGGCGTTGCGATCGAGACACCACGGCGGGACTGTTCGGCCAGCTTGACGAGCGAATCGTCGTCGAAGTTGGCGACTTCGTCCTTGGCCTGCGACGCATAGACTTCCGTCAGCTCCGTCTTCAGGTCGGTGATGTCCATCGTCTTGCGGTATTCGTCGAGCAGTTCGCCGATCTTCTTACCCATACCGGCGCAAGCCCAGGCAAGGTGGGTTTCGAGGATCTGGCCGACGTTCATGCGCGAAGGCACGCCCAGCGGGTTCAAGCAGATGTCGACATGAGTACCGTCTTCGAGGAACGGCATGTCTTCGACAGGCACGATACGCGAGACAACGCCCTTGTTACCGTGACGGCCGGCCATCTTGTCGCCGGGCTGGATCTTGCGCTTCACAGCGACGAAGACCTTGACCATCTTCATGACGCCAGGAGGCATTTCGTCGCCGCGCTGGACCTTCTCGACCTTGTCCATGAAACGCTGTTCAAGGCGCGACTTGGATTCGTCGTACTGGCCACGCAGAGCTTCGAGCTCGGACTGAACCTTCTCGTCCTCGACGGCGAACATCCACCACTGCGAGCGGGGATATTCGGAGACGACGGCGTTTGCCAGCTCGGTGCCCTTCTTGAAGCCCTTCGGGCCCGCGATGGCAACCTGGCCGCGCAGCATGTCGATCAGACGGCCGTAGACGTTACGGTCGAGGATCGCCTGCTCGTCGTCGCGGTCCTTTGCAAGACGCTCGATCTCTTCGCGCTCGATAGCCATCGCGCGCTCGTCCTTTTCAACGCCGTGGCGGTTGAAAACGCGAACTTCGACGATGGTGCCGTAGGTGCCCGGAGGCATGCGCATGGAGGTGTCGCGAACGTCGGACGCCTTTTCGCCGAAGATGGCGCGCAGAAGCTTTTCTTCCGGCGTCATCGGGCTTTCGCCCTTCGGCGTGATCTTGCCGACGAGGATGTCGCCCGGCTGAACTTCGGCACCGATGTAGACGATACCGGCTTCGTCGAGGTTCTTCAGCGCTTCTTCCGAAACGTTCGGAATGTCGCGCGTGATTTCTTCCGGACCAAGCTTGGTGTCACGGGCCATCACTTCGAATTCTTCGATGTGGATGGAGGTGAACACGTCGTCAGCGACGATGCGTTCCGACATCAGGATCGAGTCTTCGTAGTTGTAACCGTTCCACGGCATGAACGCGACGAGCGCGTTGCGGCCGAGTGCCAGGTCGCCCAGGTCCGTCGACGGGCCGTCAGCGAGGATGTCGCCGCGGTTGATGACGTCACCAACGGTGACCAGCGGACGCTGGTTGACGCAGGTGTTCTGGTTCGAACGCTGGAACTTCTGCAGGCGGTAGATGTCAACGCCGGACTTGCCGGCATCAAGGTCTTCCGTCGCACGGATAACGATACGCGTCGCGTCGACCTGGTCGACCACGCCGCTACGACGGGCGCCGATGGCAGCACCGGAGTCGCGGGCAACGATCGGCTCCATGCCGGTGCCGACGAACGGAGCTTCAGCGCGCAGCAGCGGAACGGCCTGACGCTGCATGTTCGAGCCCATGAGAGCGCGGTTGGCGTCGTCGTTTTCCAGGAACGGGATGAGAGCCGCAGCAACCGAAACGACCTGCTTCGGCGAAACGTCCATCAGGTTCATGCTGTCGCGCGGAGCGAGCATAACTTCGCCGGCGTGACGGCAAACGACGAATTCGTCGGTGAACGAACCGTCAGCGCCAAGTTCGGCGTTGGCCTGCGCGACGTAGTACTTCGCCTCTTCCATAGCGGAGAGATAAAGAACGTCGTTCGTCACCTTGCCGTCGACGATGCGGCGGTACGGCGATTCAATGAAGCCGTACTTGTTGACGCGTGCGAAGGTCGCAAGGCTGTTGATCAGACCGATGTTCGGGCCTTCCGGCGTTTCGATCGGGCAAATACGGCCGTAGTGGGTCGGATGAACGTCGCGGACTTCGAAGCCTGCGCGCTCGCGGGTCAGACCACCCGGGCCAAGTGCCGAAAGACGGCGCTTGTGGGTGATTTCCGAAAGCGGGTTCACCTGGTCCATGAACTGCGACAGCTGCGAGGAGCCGAAGAATTCGCGAACCGCGGCAGCTGCCGGCTTCGCGTTGATCAGGTCCTGCGGCATGACCGTGTCGATTTCGATCGAGGACATACGTTCCTTGATCGCACGCTCCATGCGGAGCAGGCCGAGACGGTACTGGTTTTCCATCAGTTCGCCGACGGAGCGAACACGACGGTTGCCGAGGTTGTCGATGTCGTCGATTTCACCCTTACCGTCACGCAGTTCGACGAGCATCTTGACCACGGCCAGGATGTCGTCCTTGCGCAGGATACGGACAGTGTCTTCGACGTCGAGATCGAGACGCATGTTCATCTTCACGCGGCCCACGGCGGAGAGATCGTAGCGCTCCGCATCGAAGAACAGCGAGTTGAACATGGCTTCGGCCGAGTCCATGGTCGGCGGCTCACCCGGACGCATGACGCGGTAGATGTCGAACAGAGCGTCCTGACGGTTCTCGTTCTTGTCGGCGTTCAGCGTGTTGCGGATATAGGCACCGACGTTGATGTGGTCGATACCGAGAACCGGGATCTCATCGAAGCCGTGAGAAAGAATGATCGGCAGCGTCTTTTCGTCGATTTCGTCGCCGGCCTCGAGGTAGATTTCACCCGTCGAGTAGTTGACGATGTCTTCGGCGAGGAAGTTGCCGTACAGGTCTTCGTCGGTCGCCTTCAGAGCCTTGAGGCCCTTTTCGGACAGCGTGCGCAGCAGACGCGGGGTCAGCTTCTTACCGCCCTCGACCACGACTTCGCCGGTGTCGGCGTCGATCATGTCGGTGATGGTCTTCGCACCCTTGAGGGTCTCAGGGGTGAACGGAATACGCCAGCCCTTGCCGTCACGCGAGTAGTTCGACTTCGTGTAGAAGGTCGACAGGATTTCTTCGCCATCCATGCCGAGCGCCATCAGCAGCGACGTCACCGGCAGCTTGCGGCGGCGGTCGATACGGGCGTAGACGATGTCCTTGGCGTCGAATTCGATATCGAGCCAGGAACCGCGATACGGGATGACGCGAGCAGCGAAGAGCAGCTTGCCGGACGAGTGGCTCTTGCCCTTATCGTGGTCGAAGAAGACGCCCGGCGAACGGTGCATCTGAGACACGATAACGCGCTCGGTGCCGTTCACGATGAACGTACCGTTGTTGGTCATGAGCGGCATGTCGCCCATGTAAACCGACTGTTCCTTGATGTCCTTGATGGACTTCGCGCCCGTATCCTCATCGATATCGAACACGATCAGGCGAAGCGTAACCTTCAGCGGTGCGGCGTAGGTCAGGTCGCGCTGGCGGCATTCATCGACGTCGAACTTCGGCGGCTCGAATTCGTAGGATACGAATTCCAGCATGGAAGCGCCGGAGAAATCGGTGATCGGGAAAACCGACTTGAAAACGGACTGAAGGCCCTCATCAGGGCGACCGCCCTTGGGCTCTTCAACCATCAGGAATTGATCATACGATGCCTTTTGAACCTCGATGAGGTTCGGCATTTCTGCGACTTCTGGGATCTTACCGAAAAACTTGCGTACGCGCCTACGACCATTGAACGAAAGGGTCTGAGCCATCGTCGCTCCTTCAAAATTGCATCCGGGCCTGCAACGGACGGGAACCGATGGCCAGTCGACCCCGTCAACCAATGTGTACTTCAATCTCGTCTCACTTCCCGAAATACGAGGCCGGATTGCCTTCGCGTCTCGGTTCGAGACCATCCTCTTGAAGAACCCATTACCCAAAAGCCGTTTTCACGCGGCTTTTGGGTAATTCGTTCCGGAAAACGGCAAATGGGAGGCCGGAAATCCAGCCTCCCAGATGCAGTTCAAGATTACTTAACGTCGACCTTAGCGCCGGCGTCTTCAAGCTTCTTCTTGATGTCAGCGGCTTCAGCCTTGGAAACGGCTTCCTTGACAGCCTTCGGAGCGCCTTCGACGAGGTCCTTGGCTTCCTTGAGGCCGAGGCCGGTGATGCCACGAACTTCCTTGATGACGTTGATCTTGTTCGCGCCAGCATCCGTGAGGATGACGTCGAACTCGGTCTTTTCTTCTTCAACGACAGCAGCAGCAGCAGCGCCGCCAGCAGCAGCAACAGCTACCGGAGCAGCAGCGGATACGCCCCACTTTTCTTCGAGAAGCTTGGACAGTTCTGCGGCTTCCAGAACGGTCAGCGCGGAGAGGTCTTCAACGATCTTTACGAGATCAGCCATGTTACTAGTTCCTTTTGTTCGGTTCGAACCGGTTGTTTATAAACAGCAAAAAACCGCCTTATGCGGCTTCGTCCTTCTTGGCGTAAGCCGAAAACACGCGAGCAAGCTGGCTTGCCGGTGCTGCAACAACGCCTGCGATGCGGGTAGCCGGAGTCTGGATCATGCCCAGCAGCTTCGCGCGCAGTTCGTCCAACGAAGGCAGGGTCGCGAGCGACTTGACTGCATCAGCGTTGAGCGTCGTTGTTCCCATGGCGCCGCCCAAAACAACGATCTTATCGTTGGTCTTGGCGAAATCCACGACGACTTTCGGAGCGGTGATCGGGTCATTGCTGTATGCAATGAGCGTCTGACCGGTGAAGAGACCAGAGATCCCTTCCGCTTCCGTACCCTGAAGGGCGATTTTGGCCAGGCGGTTCTTCGCGACTTTGACGGTACCGCCAGCTGCGCGCATCTTGGAACGGAAGTCGTTCATCTGCGCGACTGTAGCACCAGCATAGTGGGCCACGACAACCGAGCCCGAAGCCTTGAAGACTTCGTTCAGTTCCGTGACGAATTCGCGTTTTTCCGCTCTTTCCACTGCCTATCTCCAGTAGATGAGACCGTGACCGGCCCCATCGGGTTGCCTTTGCCTCCTGAGATCACGAATGATCCCAAGCGACGCTTGAGGATCCTGTCCCCTCGCGCTCCGCGCCAGAAAGGCTAAGAGGCACAAGGCATCCAAGGCTCGAACCAAATCGATCGAAGCAAAGCTTCATGCAATTCGGGTCTTACCCGTCTCATGCAGGCCAAGTGATTAAGGGAAAACCACCTGCAATCTCGGACAGGATTCCGGATTTCTCCGGAATATTCCGGCCCCTTGCGAGGCCGGAATTCGTGAACCGGACCGAAGCCCGGCGAAACTTAATTAAGCAGCCGTGACCGACGACGGGTCGATCTTGACGCCCGGGCCCATGGTCGAAGAGATCGCTACGCGCTTGACGTAGTTACCCTTGGCGCCAGCCGGCTTTGCCTTGATGACGGCGTCAGCGAAAGCCTTGATGTTTTCTTCAAGAGCCTTCGCGTCGAACGAAGCCTTGCCGATGCCGGCGTGGACGATACCAGCCTTCTCGACGCGGAACTCGACAGCGCCGCCCTTGGAAGCCTTAACGGCACCAGAGACGTCCATCGTAACCGTACCAACCTTCGGGTTCGGCATCATGCCACGCGGGCCGAGAACCTTACCGAGGCGACCGACGAGCGGCATCATGTCAGGCGTTGCGATGCAACGATCGAAGTCGATCTTGCCGCCCTGAACGATCTCGACGAGATCTTCAGCGCCGACAACGTCTGCACCAGCAGCCTTGGCTTCGTCAGCCTTGGCGCCACGTGCGAAGACAGCAACGCGAACGTCGCGGCCGGTGCCGTTCGGCAGGTTGACAACGCCGCGAACCATCTGGTCAGCGTGGCGCGGGTCAACACCCAGGTTCATCGATACTTCGACGGTTTCGTCGAACTTGGCGATAGCCCGTTCCTTGACCATGCCGATGGCGAGGTTCAGAGCGTAGAGCTTCGTGGGATCAACACCTTCGTTGATCTTCTTAGTGCGCTTGCCAGCCATGGTCTTATCCTACCACTTCCAGGCCCATGGCGCGGGCAGAGCCCTCGATCATCGCCATTGCACCTTCGATATCCGCTGCATTCAGATCCTTCATCTTGGCTTCGGCGATCGACTTGATCTGAGCCTTGGTGAGCTTGCCGGCGGTAGCGCCCTTGCCAGGCGTCTTCGAACCGGACGTGATCTTCGCTTCCTTCTTCAGCCAGTAGCTGACCGGAGGCTGCTTCATCGCGAAGGTGAAGGACTTGTCCTGGTAATAGGTGATGACGACCGGGATCGGCATACCCTTTTCCATTTCCTGCGTAGCGGCGTTGAACGCCTTGCAGAATTCCATGATGTTAATGCCACGCTGACCAAGCGCCGGGCCGATTGGCGGGGACGGGTTTGCCGATCCTGCCTTGACCTGAAGCTTGAGCTGGCCTGCAACTTTCTTAGCCATATCTCTCTGCCTTTCATTGGCGACCGATTTCCCGGTCATTCATGCCGGATCTCTCCGGCGGCTGCGGTTGCGTGGTGCGGATCAAAGGCCCGGCTAAGACCCCTCACCTTCCACGCGGGTAGCGGCAACGCCCGCTCGAGGACCGGCCAAACCGATCCCCATTCGAAAAAAACTCAGACCTTCTCGACCTGGGCGTATTCCAGTTCGACCGGCGTCGCGCGACCAAAGATCGACACTTCCACCTTCAGGCGCGAACGCTCTTCATCGACATCCTGAACCGTGCCGTTGAACGACGCGAACGGACCATCGGAAACGCGAACCTGCTCGCCAATCTCGAACGTAACCGAAGACTTCGGACGTTCGACACCTTCCTGAACCTGACCGAGGATGCGCTCGGCTTCATAATCAGGAATCGGAACAGGCTTATTGTCGGAACCGAGAAAGCCCGTAACCTTCGGCGTGTTCTTGATCAGGTGGTAGGCTTCGTCCGTCAGGTTAGCGCGAACGAGAACGTAGCCCGGGAAGAACTTGCGCTCGGAATCAACCTTACGGCCGCGGCGCACTTCAACCACCTTTTCAGTCGGAACGAGAATCTTCTCGAACAAATGCTCAAGCCCCTTCTGACGAGCCTTGTTCTCGATGTCTTCTGCGACCTTCTTTTCAAAATTCGAATACGCGTGGACGATATACCAACGTGCCGCCATCTTACATCTCCACCCGATCAGTTGCCGACGTTGAGCACGAAGCTCAGCAACCAGCCAATAAGCTGGTCAGCCGCAAAGAAGAACAACGCAGCGAATACCACCATCACAAGCACCATGACCGTGGAGATCATCGTCTCGCGGCGCGACGGCCAGGTAACTTTCGCCGTCTCCGAGCGGACCTGACGCAGAAACGTAAACGGATTAGATTTGGATGCCATCGACTGCCCACGCAATTACGGCGCGTAAAGCTGAACATATCAGCCCCACGCACCGCGTGTCTGTTGAACCCTACATAAACACCGATTCCACTTTAGACAAGAGGGGAAACCGATGTTTAACGAATTTGCCATGTGTAGCCTCCCCAAACGGAACGCTGCAGATAACCGCGCTGTCCGCTTAGAAAAGATGGCAGGGGCAGAGGGGCTCGAACCCCCGACCTGCGGTTTTGGAGACCGCCGCTCTACCAGCTGAGCTATACCCCTTCATGCCTTTCATTCAGCCTCTTGGCCCAAGGACCTCAAAGCGCTTGTGAAAGCATGGCGCACCCTTTAAGGCCGCTCCGCGGAATTGGCAAGAGCGTTTTGCGATTTTTCCAGCACTACATCCAACTCATGCAGTGCAATCAGACCTTCACGTACTTGCGCCAGTCATGTTCCTCCTTGAAACCAAGCACTTCGCGGATCTTCCGGTTCGAGAGAAGCCCTTCGTATTCGCCGATTTCGCGCGTGAACGGTACATTCGGGAAGTAGCGTTCGGCCAGCTCCCGAGACGGCGTATTGGCCGAGACGGTGTCGTTCGCGGCATTGAAGACCTGATAGCCTAGGCCGTCCTTCTCGATGCAGAGATGGCAGATCTGACCGAGGTCGCGTGCGTCGATGTAGCTCCAGGCAATGCGCTTGCGCATTTCGGGATTGGCAAAGAAAGTCGGGAACTTCTCATATTCATGCGGTTCGATGACGTTACCGATTCGCAGCGCATAAATGTCGAAGCCAGAGCGCTCGGCAAAGGCGCGAGCGGTCTTTTCGTTCACGACCTTTGACAGGCCATAGGAGTCCATCGGGTTGACGTCGTAGTCTTCCTCCAGAGGGAACTGATGGAAGTCGCGATGCCCTTCTGCAAAGCAGATCCCGTAGGTCGTCTCGCTGGAGGCGACGATGATCTTCCTGATGCCCAGCTTCACGGCCGCTTCGATGACGTTGTACGTGCCCATCGCGTTGATGCGGAAGGTCTCGTTGTCAGGCTTGATCAGAATGCGGGGAATCGCCGCGAAATGCACGATGGCATCGAAAGGCTGCACACCCCTGCCCGCTTCCAGATCGGGGAAGTCGCGATGCATCGAGAGCGCGTTGAAGACCTGCCCACTATCGGTGATGTCGACGATCAGGTTGGTAACGCCGGGGCTGTCCAGCGGCACCAGATCGAGGTTGTGCACCTCGTAGCCGGCATTGACCAGCCACGGCACAGCATGCCGCCCCGCCTTGCCCGAGCCGCCGGTAAACAGAATACGCTTCTTCATGAAATATCCTCCGCCTCATGAGACCGCGGGGATAGATAAAGGCTTTGCCGTGGAGCGCAAGTGAGGACGACACTGCCGTATCACAAAGAAAAGGCCCCGCCGTCGCCGGCAGGGCCTTTCCTAATTCAAGATAATCCTAGGATTACTCGACGATCGAAGCGACATGCCGGCGCCGCGTGCAAATCGCGCTTGCGCGCCATTTGCACATCTTATGCCTGCCGTCGGCAAGCTTGCGCCATCGTCGGCTCGCCGATTACTCGACGATCGAAGCGACGATGCCGGCGCCGACGGTACGGCCGCCTTCGCGGATAGCGAAGCGCAGCTTTTCTTCCATCGCGATCGGAACGATCAGCTCGACAGCAACGGTGACGTTGTCGCCAGGCATAACCATTTCCGTGCCTTCCGGCAGCGAGACGATACCGGTCACGTCAGTCGTACGGAAGTAGAACTGCGGACGGTAGTTGGTGAAGAACGGCGTATGGCGGCCGCCTTCTTCCTTCGTCAGGATGTAGGCTTCGGCCATGAACTTCTTGTGCGGCTTGACAGAGCCCGGCTTGCACAGGATCTGACCACGCTCAACGCCATCACGGTTAACACCGCGAACCAGGGCGCCGATGTTGTCGCCAGCCTGGCCCTGATCGAGCAGCTTGCGGAACATTTCAACGCCGGTAACCGTCGTCTTCGAGGTGGCGCGGATGCCGACGATTTCGACTTCTTCGCCAACCTTGACGATACCACGCTCGACGCGGCCGGTCACAACCGTACCACGGCCCGAGATCGAGAACACGTCTTCGATCGGCATCAGGAAGGGCTGGTCGATCGGGCCCTCAGGCGTCGGTATGTAGGCGTCAACAGCAGCCATCAGCTCGCGGATCGCGTCTTCGCCTATCTTCTTGTCGGAAGCTTCGAGAGCGGCCAGAGCCGAGCCCTTGATGACCGGGATGTCGTCGCCCGGGAAGTCGTAGGACGACAGAAGTTCGCGAACTTCCAGCTCGACGAGCTCGAGAAGCTCGGCGTCGTCAACCTGGTCGACCTTGTTGAGGAACACGACGATCGCAGGAACGCCAACCTGACGAGCCAGCAGGATGTGCTCGCGGGTCTGCGGCATCGGGCCGTCAGCGGCCGAGCAAACCAGGATCGCGCCGTCCATCTGTGCGGCACCGGTGATCATGTTCTTGACGTAGTCGGCGTGGCCGGGGCAGTCAACGTGCGCGTAGTGGCGGTTCGGCGTCTCATACTCAACGTGTGCCGTCGAGATGGTGATGCCGCGTGCCTTTTCTTCCGGAGCAGCGTCGATCTGGTCATACGCCTTGAACTCGCCGAAGAACTTCGTGATCGCTGCCGTCAGAGACGTCTTGCCGTGGTCAACGTGGCCGATCGTGCCGATGTTAACGTGCGGCTTGTTGCGCTCAAACTTACTCTTTGCCATTTGAATGCTTCCTGTGAACGAAATGGATGACCCCGGCGAACCGGTTTAGTGCCGCCGTTTAAGGCTTTCGGCGGCATTGCGCAAGACTTAATTGCGGACGTTATTCCTTGCTGCGGTCGCATATGGGAAGGAACCATTCAAACGGCAACCTTCACCCGGAAAGGTGACGCAAAGAGTTTATTGGTGGGGAGGCACAACCGACTGATCTTATGATACGACTTCCCCTATCTCGCTCGTGGGAGCGCCTGTTGGGGAGAATGCAATGGAACAGACGGCAATCATAAAACGGTCGGCCAGCAACTTTCTGATCTTCGCCGCCTGTGCCTTTATACTATGGATATTCGCCGCTGCGATCGATTGGGTCGCTCAACTCGTGCGCCTCTCCTCACCAGAGCGACTTCCGGCCCTTGCGGCCTCCATCGTCAGTTCATCGACTCTCCAGGCAATCGTCGCCATCTGGCTCCTGACCGCAGCCGTGGCGATCGCCTTCCCGAAAATCCTGACGCCACTATCGACCACGACCACGTTAATGTTCGATGTCGGATACGGGATTCTGGGGGCGCTGACCGGGTTCGGGATCGCGATCGGTCTATTTGGGGGCGGCTGGTCGATCCTGCTGCGCGCCGTCATCTATAGCGCGATTATTGCCATCGGCTTCTTTGCCGTCCGGAAATGGCTCTCGAAGGAAGAGTTGAAGACTTACGGCCACAATCGATGGACGGTTGCTGGAATCATCGCCCTCATCTCGCCGTTCGTTCTTTTATGGGGCTGAAAACCGGGGCACTCTAAGCACACCGCTAGCGCGCGGCATGACTGCCGGATCGTAAATTGCTTGGAGAAGTTTTGGAGCGGGTAGCGGGAATCGAACCCGCGTATTCAGCTTGGAAGGCTGCTGCTCTACCATTGAGCTATACCCGCGGGGTGGTCCGATCCAATGACGAATGGTGGAGAGAGTTGGATTTGAACCAACGTAGGCTGAGCCAACGGATTTACAGTCCGTCCCCTTTAACCACTCGGGCATCTCTCCAGTTTTTCGTCCGGATCGTTAGACCAAGTCTGCTAGACTTTCGAAGCGTTGCCGCCCCTCGGTCTGCGCCGCGTATATGACGGGCCGAGTTGCCTATGTCAACACGATGACGATGGAAAATATGTGAAAAATGTCATCGGCGGTGGAAAGGCCCTGCGCACAAAGAAATCCTATGCGGAAAGAAACGCCACCGCTATAAAGCGGCATGAGCAAAGACAACAAAACAGGCGGCCCGTCCGCCGACGAAAAATCCGCCAAGGATACGCACTACGCGAATCTGCGTCGTGCGCATCGCGACAACAAGCGCGAACGAGGCGAAATTCCAACTCCCGGCTTTCAGAAGCGCAAGCGCGGCGGCGACGACTGGAAGCCGCCGGCACTGGCGCCCGACCAGGTCTATCTCTATGGGCTGCACACTGTACGCGCCGCGCTCGAGAACAAGGAGCGCAAGAAGATAAAGCTGTCGGTGACGCAGAACGCGCTTGCCCGCCTCGAGATCGATGCCGACAGCCTCGGCATCCCCGTCGAGATGGTTTCGCCGCAGGATATCGACAAGGTGCTCGGCCCCGAAGCGATCCACCAGGGCGTGATGCTTGAGACGCGGCCGTTGCCCGTTCGCCGCCTGGAGGCCCTGAAGAGCAGCCCGCTACTGCTCGTGCTGGACCAGGTGACGGATCCGCACAATGTCGGCGCCATCATGCGCTCGGCCGTTGCCTTCAATGCCGGCGCGGTCATCACCACGCAACGCCACAGCCCGACGGAATCCGGCGTGCTCGCCAAATCGGCGTCCGGCGCGCTGGAAATGATTCCCTATATCCAGATCACCAACCTCGCTGACGCACTCGGCGAACTGCATAAGCTCGGCTTCTATACGATCGGCCTCGATTCGGAGGGACCGGCCCCGCTGGAGGGCACATTCTCCGGCGAGAAGATTGCGCTTGTTCTCGGCGCCGAGGGCAAGGGCCTGCGGCAGAAGACCCGCGAAACCGTGAGCGCGCTGGCACGACTCGACATGCCGGGCGAGATCAAATCATTGAACGTATCGAATGCCGCGGCGATCGCGCTCTATGCCGCGAGGCTGCACTTGAAGGGATAAAACGGCCCAGAAACGGGCCGCGACAAGGGGGTGTCATGATCCGTTTAGCGTTTCGACCGGCAGTGGCAATTGCTGCCGGTCTCCTCTGCTGCCATGCCGCACTTGCGGACGACGTCGACGCCGACACAGTCAGGGCACAAGCCGGCACCTATCTCATCGCGCCCGTCAGCGGAAAGCCCGGTTGCAGCGTCACGCTGGATACAGGCACCGCCATCGGCGGCTACTCCCTTTCCGGTCAGGACAGCTGCAGCAAACCGCTCCCCTTTCTTGCGCAAGCCTATTCCTGGAATTTCGACGACAATGGCGACCTGATCCTCATCGACGCGACGCGCAAGGTTCTCGCGCGCTTCGTTGAAAGCGAGGGTTCCCCACTAAAGACGGAAGGCGACGACCCGCTCCTCCTCACCGAAGCGCCGCAAGGTGTGGACCATCTGCCAACGGCCGCAAGCCTCGCGGGAAAATGGATGCTCGAACGCCCCAATGGGGAAAAGCTCTGCACACTCAGCCTGCAGGATAGAATGGATGAGGATGGCAATGCGCCGTTGTCTCCATCTGGTGACTGCGCACCGGCAATCGCCAAACTCAACATCGCCATCTTTCACCTAGAGGGTTTCGGCCTCGTGCTCATGAGCAAGGATGGCGCTTCGATTTCATTCGACATGCGCTCCGATGGCTCGTTCGAAAAGAGCCCCGATGAAGGCGGCAAGCCCTTGCTTATGGTCAAGGGGCAATAAAGGCTTCGCCTCGACCCGCCGACCAACGTTTCAAATCACCCGAGCAACGGGAGACCACTCGATATGGCAGTTCGCCCTCTTTTTATCGGCATACTCTTCGTTGGCATCCTTGTTGCCATCATTCTCAGCATGACCTGGATCGACAAGACGCAACCCATCCATCAACGCGATCCGCTCGCGCCCTCCACGTTGCCCACTGAGCCAATCCCCGCACCTAGCCAGTAAAGGTCACCTTCACGCGCCGGAACCGGAAAGCCTCGATTGCGTTTCATTCTCCGTCAACAAGGAGAAGACGCTTGCGCATAATGATTGCCGTCATTGCCGCCATGGTTATTTCAGTGCTGAGCATCGTCATCATGTCACCATCCGGGGACGCCGGTGAGGCGAACGGCGCTCACCTGCAAGCCAGCATACGTCAGACCTCGCAAAACTAGGCGTTCACCGCTCCGCTCGGACACACGGCTTATGGTTTCCCCCAGCAAAATCAATGCCGAGCGGATTTCTTCTTTACAGGACGGCAGAATCTGGTACTTGGCACGCATTGCCCTTGTAGCTCAGTTGGTAGAGCACCTGATTTGTAATCAGGGGGTCGCGGGTTCGAACCCTGCCGGGGGCACCATAATTCTGAAATCCTATCAATGATTTGATGATCGAAGCGCCCTCATTTGGCGGGTGTTTTCGTGTCGCGGCCTGTTGCATCCAATCCCCTGGATTGCAGGCATTCACCTGCCCTATCGGCGAATCCGTGTAAATGCGACACGCTCTGCCCCCATCGGGGCCATCCGACCCGAGTGGACGATATGCCGGGGGCTCCCTCATCCAGCGATCGGACCCAGAGAGACGAGCGTTGATACGACCTTTTCGAACTCGGTGAGTAGGAACTGGAATTCAGAGTCGCCCATTTCGGCGATCTCTGGCAGGCCAGCGGACACCGTAGCGACAAGATTGTCTATCCAAACGCAGGCGCCGGGCTCAAGGCTTGCCAGCACCGTCTTCCCCAAAAACTCGATCTCACTGAGTAGTCGCAAAAACAGCGCCATCCGCTGCTCGCGATCAAGCAATGGCAATGAGATGATGGCCTCTTGAACCTGAACGATTATTGCTAGAGACATCTGCCCTCTCCGTAATCAATATTCCCTACTCAATCACGGGATCGGACCGCGCGATACGGACTTAGGTCCCAGGCGGGGCCTCGACGGATCATGTATCGATGCGACAAATCGGCGCGGTTCGAGCTGACGAGAAGCGTCAATGGTTTCATACCGTACTTCCGAGCTCGGATAAGGCATCCGCCTCGACATGCACGCAGCAATGAAGGGAAGTCCTGATCATGCCATGCGCATCGTTCCGCCAAGCTGCTATCAAGCGTGTTCTGCGCGCCGCGGAGCCGACTGGATCGATCGCCAAGACACCTGTCATGACCAAATACCCCAGCGTGGCCGAAGCGCCACCGCCTACACCCAGCGTCGTCTCATTAGGGTAGTGAAGATTGGAGCGATATTGCAGCTGACGGCAAACTCAAACGGGTAGCTTTGTGAGATCTCTACACATAGCACAGTAGAATCAGATTTGGCTTTCTCTCCTGAAACGAGGCGCACCATAGATCTCGGAAGCTCTTGTGAGGGCAGATGCCGAGCGCAGCTCCAGAATGTCGGGCATACAATTTCCAGACTATGGGCTTTGATAGCTAATGCGGGCGAACGCCTGCAGCCTTAAAATGCCTTGTCGTGCGAACCTATAATCATTTAGCTAGGCCGACATCACAAAGGGCATTGCATGAGCCTCTCCTTTCAGACGCTTAGTTTTCTGGCTTCCCCGACGACCGAGGCGCTTGCGGCGCGAGACGAGTTGATTCGCGTGTATGGCAATGTCCCGGCCGACGAGGCCGACGTGATCGTGGCGCTCGGCGGCGACGGTTTCATGCTGCAGACCCTGCACGGCACGATGAACTCCGGCAAACTCGTCTACGGCATGAACCGCGGATCGATCGGCTTCCTGATGAACGACTATCGGGTCGACGATCTGCCCGAGCGCATCAACGCCGCGGTTGAAAACGCGTTCCGGCCGTTGCAGATGACCACCGCGAACGCGGATGGCACGAACTCGACGGCGCTGGCGATCAACGAGGTCTCCCTGTTTCGTCAGTCTTATCAGGCTGCCAAGCTGCGGGTCGAAGTGGACGGCGTGGTGCGTCTCGAAGAGCTGATTTGCGATGGTCTGATGGTTGCGACACCAGCTGGCTCGACGGCCTATAACCTTTCGGCCCATGGACCGATCCTGCCGCTGGACGCTCCACTGCTCGCGATGACACCGGTCAGCGCATTTCGCCCGCGCCGCTGGCGCGGCGCCTTGCTGCCGAACAAGGTCACGGTCGATATCCATATTCTCGAGGCCGAGAAGCGCCCTGTGAACGCGGTTGCCGACAACAGCGAAGTCAAGTCGGTGCTGCATGTTCGCATTGCCCAGTCGGAGCACACGACGGCTCGTATCCTCTCTGATCCCGATCGTTCCTGGTCGGATCGCATTCTCGCCGAGCAATTCGAGGATTGACGATGTCTCTGCGGTCGATCGCATTCATCGCTCTCTCATTGGCCGGCTGGTCTTTCGCTGCACGCGCAGCTGAGCCTCAGGATGCCATACTTCCTGCCTCCATCACCTTTGCCACCAGCACCGGTTACTGGGAGGATGACGGCAGTGCCCCTGCCGTTCAGCATGCGCCTGCGGCTGCTCAACCTGCCGGTTCGAAGGAAGCGGAGACCGCAAAGCAGCCGCGGCACGGCTACTACAAGCTGTTCGCTGTCCGCCAAGCCGACAGAACGGCGAAGGTCTACCTGCAGCAGATCGCGCAGACCGATGAGGGGCCGAACATCGTTTCGACGGTGGAGCTGCAGGAGCTGAATGACCTGAAGCCCTATGTGACCGATATCCGTCCGGAGAACTCGACCGGCATCCTGAAGGAGCCCGGCCTCTTCGCGACCGTGTTTCTCAAGACGGATCCAGATGCCGACGCCGAAAGCTGGACAGTCATCATCGACGAATTCGGCGACGTCACCGTCGGGAAGGCGAGCAACTAGCCTCCCCGACCAATGCTTAACCGCTGCAGTTGCCTGAGGCAGCCTTGCCGGCAAAACGGTCTCTGATCCAATCAAGCTGAGCCGCCGTCGATTCGCTCATGACAGGATCATGATCGAGGCCCGTATAGCTCTTGAACTCCAGAACCGGTTTGTTGCCGCAAGCTTTCTTCACGGTATCGCGGATCGCTTCGACCGGCACCGAGTTGTCGCCTTCGCCTGCTATGACGAGCATCGGGCCGCCGACCGGTTTGTCGCCAGCCGAATTCTCGAGATAGAATTTCCGCACCCATTTATTATCGCGCCAGCCCGGCTTCACCATCTGCGGCGCCTCGACGCCGTCGTAGTTCAGGAAGCCGTAAAGCCAGCACCCCTCGTTGGTGACCTTTTCATAGCGGTCCATGGCTGCGCTCGACAGCATGTCCTCCACCTTGAACTCGGGATAGCTCTGCTGCACGGCATAGGCGTGCCAGGCGAGATAGAAGCCCGCTCCTTTCGTCGCCTCCGGGTGATCGAGGAACCAGCCCAAGTGGGTCGCGCCGGCGACAGCGACGGCACCGAGATAATCGGGATCGGGGCTCTTGGCCTGTGCTTCCGCTACGCCCCAGGCGGCCAATCCACCCTGCGAGTGACCGTCGACGACCCATTTTTTCCCGAGTGTCGCGACGGCTTCGCGCGCCGCCGGCACTGAGTAGATGACGTCGTTGGCCTGATCCGCTTTGTTCATGTAGGGGTGATGCCCCTTCGTGCCTAGGCCGTGGTAGTCCGTCGCGACAACGGCGAACCCGCCGGCCAGCATGTCGGCCAGCCCCTCGCCCCCGTAATAGACGTCCTTCATCGCCGATGGCGCGCATTGGCGGGCGACGCCGCTGGTGCCGTGCGCCCATGCAATCACTGGCCAACCGCCTTCCGGTGGCGTCCCTGCGGGCGTCAATACGACGGCCGACGTCATCGCATCCGCACCATCCTGAACGGAGTGATAGAGAATGCGTGTCGCGGTAACGCCGACGGCAAGTGCGTAGTCGCTCACCGTCTCGCTTGCGAGCAAGGCGCCGGGCTTGCTGTCCGCCAAGCGAAATGACTGGTCATAGAAAGCCGTCAGAGGCAGGGCATCGTCCTTCTCCGCCAGCACAGCCTCTTCCACGGTCTTGGGAAAGGGGGGCGGATCGTCTGCCCTCGTTAGCCCTGGCTGCCCGATGACAGCTGCCGCGGCCAATACCCCCATCGCGATACCGCGCCATTCGAGCGCGCGCATTTCCCTGATCATATCTTCCTCCACAAAATTTCGAGCCATCAGGCTCAAGTCAAAATACGAATATTTATTCGCATTTGTCAACGCGGTAGCGATGGACGAGAAAATTCGGCTTGTGATCTGGAAGTCCGGGCCGAAAACGGTCTAACTTCAGCGCGTTGCAAGATCGAAGGCAGGACATCCGTGACGATAGAGCCGCGAAAAAAACCCAAGCAGGATCGCTCCCACAGCATGGTGGAACGCATTCTCGGAGCCGCGCGGGAACTGCTGGCCGACGACAGCACCAAGGGCCTGACGACGAGCGCGATCGCCGAGCGGGCCGGACTGTCCGTCGGCTCGCTCTATCAATACTTCCCGAACAAGGAGGCGATCGTTCTCGAACTGGCACGCCGCTGGCTGGCAGCGTTTCGGCCCATTCCCCTAGCCTATGCGACCAAGGACATACCGCGGACCTGGGCGGCGTTCAGCCGGGAATTTCGCGATTTCACGCAGGCGATCGCGGCCATGTACGAGGAAAATCGAGCACTTCTTCCGACAATCGAGGCGCTTCAATCGCACCCAGAACTGCGCCGCATTGCGGAGGAGCATGACCATGCGATCATCGAAACCCACACCGCCTGGCTGCTCAAGGCCGATCCCGAGCTCGGCGCCGCCACGGCTCGCCGACTGGGCATCCTTCTGCTGGAAACCGGACACATCTGCTTTGCCGTCGCGCTAACGAAGGGACACTCGCCTTATCGGCTCGTCGTCGAGGATGTCATCATCATGCAGGAAGCGCTGTTGCGGGCGCATCTAAAAATGCCCGAATAGAATCAAAGAGGCCCCACGCGGGGGGCCTCCTGACGCAAATTAGCTGCTGCTATCAATCGACGTCGTCGACGACTGCATCAGGCTTGCCGCTGATGCGATGGGCAAGTGCAGCTTCCATGAACTCGTTAAGTTCACCATCCAGAACATCGTCGGGCGCCGTGCTCGCTACGCCGGTCCTGAGATCCTTGACCAGCTGATATGGCTGCAGGACGTAGGAGCGGATCTGGTGGCCCCAGCCGATATCGCTCTTGGAGGCGGCTTCGGCGTTGGCAGCGGCTTCACGCTTCTCAAGTTCGGCTTCATACATGCGGGCACGCAGCATGTCCCAGGCCTTCGCCCGGTTCTTGTGCTGCGAGCGTTCCTGCTGGCACTGCACGACGATGCCGGTCGGAATATGCGTGATACGAACGGCGGAGTCGGTCGTGTTGACGTGCTGACCACCGGCACCAGACGAGCGGTAGGTATCGATGCGGCAATCGCTTTCGTTGATCTCGATCTGGATCGAGTCATCGACGACGGGATAAACCCAGATCGACGAGAAGGAGGTGTGGCGACGCGCGTTGCTGTCATAGGGCGAAATACGGACGAGACGGTGAACGCCCGATTCCGTCTTCAGCCAGCCATAGGCATTGTGGCCCTTGACCAGCAGCGTTGCCGATTTGATGCCAGCTTCTTCGCCGTCGTGAACTTCGAGCAGCTCTACCTTGAAGCGCTGGCGTTCGGCCCAGCGGGTGTACATGCGCAACAGCATGTTTGCCCAGTCCTGGCTTTCGGTACCGCCGGCGCCGGAATGAACTTCGAGATAGGTGTCGTTGCTATCGGCTTCGCCAGACAGCATCGCTTCGACTTGGCGGCGGGCGGCTTCGGCCTTCAGCGCCTTGAGGGCGTCTTCCGCTTCCTTGACGATACTGGCGTCACCCTCTTCCTCGCCCATCTCGACGAGTTCGACGTTGTCGTTCAGCTGCTGCTCGAGCTGTCGGACGCCATTGATGCCGTCATCGAGCTGCTGGCGTTCGCGCATCAGCTTCTGCGCTTCGGAAGCATCGTTCCAGAGGGTCGGATCCTCTGCCTTGTTGTTCAACCAGTCCAGTCGTCTTATCGCCTGGTCCCAGTCAAAGATGCCTCCTCAGCAGGGTGATAGCCTGCTTGGTTTCATCGACTACGTTCTGGATTTCCGCTCGCATTTTCCTGCTTCTTTGCGTTGCTTGAAAAGTCGTCCGTCAAATAATTGTGGCGGCTGCGGATGTAAAGCCGCAACCGCCACATCTGTCTTGCGAATGCTTAGTAGAGACCGCCGGCGCCCGACTGGACCGCCTGGTTTGCCTGCGGCGACGTCTTGAGGATCTCTTCCGGCGCCATGGTGTTGTCCATACCGATAACAGAGAAGCTATCCGCGGGACCGGTGCCCGGCTTGAAGGCTTCGATGATCGTGTTGGGATCACCCTGCATCGCGGCCATGCCGGTCTTGCGGTCGATCGGGATGAGGTTCATGCCGGCCGGAATAACGAACTTGGATTCCGGCATTTCCTTGACGGCAGCTTGCATGAACTCGTTGAAAACAGGCGCAGACAGCGAACCGCCGGTGCCGCCACGTCCAAGCGTCGAGGGAGAATCGAAGCCGATGTAGAGGCCGGCAACGAGATCCGGCGTGAAGCCGACGAACCAGGCGTCCTTTTCGTCGTTCGTGGTACCGGTCTTGCCGGCAACGTCACGGGTGCCGAGCTGAACCTTGCCTGCTGCGGTACCACGCTGGATAACGCCCTGCATCATCGACGTGATCTGGTAAGAGGTCATCGGATCGAGGACGGTTTCGCGGTTGTCCACGACGTTCGGCTCGTCCTGGCTCTGCCAGTCGCTGGCGTTGCAGCCTTCGCAGACGCGCTCTTCGTGCTTGAAGATCGTCTTGCCGTAGCGGTCCTGGATACGGTCGATGAGGGTCGGCTTGATCTGCTTGCCGCCGTTGGCGATGACCGAATAAGCCGAAACCATGCGCAGTACAGTCGTCTCGCCGGAGCCCAGCGACATGGCCAGAACCGGCATCATCTTGTCGTAGATGCCGAAGCGCTCCGCATATTCGGCCACGACATTCATGCCGAGATCGTTGGCAAGGCGGACGGTCATGCGGTTGCGCGAATGCTCGATCGCGAAGCGCAAGGTGTTGGCGCCGCCGCCCTCGCCTTCATAGTTATCAGGTGCCCAGACCTGGCCGTTGCCGGTCTGGATCTCCAGCGGATCGTCGCTGACGACCGACGCCGGCGTGTAGCCGTTGTCCATCGCCGCGGCATACACAAACGGCTTGAAGGAGGAGCCCGGCTGGCGCATTGCCTGCGTGGCACGGTTGAATTCGGACTGTGAATAGGAGAAGCCGCCGACCATCGCCAAGACGCGGCCGGTCTTCGGGTCCATGGCGACCAGACCGCCTTCAACCTTTGGCGGCTGGCGCAGGCGGTAGGACTTCGAGCTGTCATCGCCGATAGGCTCGACATAGACGACGTCACCCGCGGACAGCACGCCCTGCGGAGACTTGGCCGTCTTGCCGCCGGCGGCGGAGCGATAGGCCCACTGCATATTCTTTGCCTGGATCACGCCGCGTTCGCGCTCGGCGGGGATTTTGCCGCCGCCGTCCTTGGTAGGCTGAAGGCCAATGTCGACGCTGTCGTCGGACACGGCGAGCACGACGGCAAGGCGCCATTCGGGTACGTCGCCCAATGCCGGGATATCCGCAAGGGCTTTGCCCCAATCGGCGGTCGTATCGATCTGCTTGAGCGGGCCGTGGAAGCCGCGACGCTCGTCATAGGTCGTCAGGCCATCCTGCAGCGCCTTGCGCGCAAAGACCTGAAGCTGCGGATCGAACGAGGTACGAACCGAGAGACCCCCTTCGTAAAGCGCCTTCTCACCGTACTGTTCGATCACCTGCCGGCGAACGGCTTCAGCGAAATAACCTGAGGCGAAGAGCGATGGGCCACTCGTGCGGCCGGTCACGCCAAGCGGCTGCTGCTTGGCTTCGGCGCCGTCAGACTGGCTGACATAGCCATTCTCGACCATGCGATCGATGACCCAGTTGCGGCGCTCGAGTGCTGCCTCGGGGTGGCGGAAGGGGTGGTAGTTCGCGGGACCTTTCGGCAGCGAGGCGAGATAGGCTGCTTCCGCAACGGTCAACTCCGTTACCGACTTGTCGAAATATGTCAGCGCCGCGCTTGCAATACCGTAGGAATTCAGACCGAAGAAAATCTCGTTGAGGTAAAGCTCAAGGATCTTGTCCTTGTTGTAGGCCTGCTCGATGCGGAACGACAGGATCGCTTCCTTGATCTTGCGGTCGATAGTCTGGTCGGACGTCAAGAGGAAGTTCTTCGCGACCTGCTGTGTGATCGTCGATGCGCCGACCGGGCGGCGACCGGAACCGAAATTCTGCAGATTGACGAGGATCGCGCGGCCGAGGCCGGTCAGATCAACACCCGGATGATTGTAGAAATTCTTGTCTTCCGCCGAAAGGAAAGCCGCCTTCACGCGATCGGGAATCGCCTGGATCGGCAGGAAGAGACGCCGTTCCTTGGCATATTCCGCCATCAGCGCACCGTTGCCGGCATGGACGCGGGTGGTGACCGGCGGCGCATAGGTGCTCAGAACGGCGTAGTCAGGAAGATCCTTCGCGACGTTGGACAAATAAACGGCGATTATCGCCGCCACGCCCAAAAACAGGACGCAAGCCACTCCGAAGAAATATCCAAGAAGTCTGATCATATCTAAGCTACCGGTATCTCAATCATCGATCGGCGCGAGCATAACAATCGCATGGATCGGGGCGTTTTGCACGTTTGGCGACTTACTCCATGAGCGTTATCGCCACAAGCCGTTTCCGTTCGGCCATCAAAAACATAGCGGGGAGTAACGGCGCGAATGTGAGCAAAATAGGGCCCGAGCGCCCTATTCCCATACTCCGACAGCGTTACGCAGCTGACTGTAACATCTGCGCCACGCAGGCGTTCAACCACCATTCGCCACCATGGAAGAATGATAGTGCTTAACCGCCTCGGTCAGAAGATCGGCCATTTTCCCGCGCCACACGTCGTC
The DNA here is from genome assembly GCF_001692185.1 of Rhizobium sp. AC44/96. Classification (NCBI taxonomy): domain Bacteria; kingdom Pseudomonadati; phylum Pseudomonadota; class Alphaproteobacteria; order Hyphomicrobiales; family Rhizobiaceae; genus Rhizobium; species Rhizobium sp. AC44/96. Next base: position 1,084,504 of record NZ_LXKO01000001.1, on the reverse strand, counting down.
CAACAGGAGCTTCTCGTCGTCCTTGTTGGACAGGAAGCCCAGCTCGAGCAGGATCGAGGGAACGTCAGGCGCCTGCAGGACGCGGAATCCCGCGTGACGATGCGGATTGTTGATCGTCCCGACCTGATCCTTGAAAGACGCCAGAACGCTCTCAGCAAGAGAGATCGAAAAGGCCTGCGTTTCACGACGCGTGAGATCGAGAAGAATGTCGGCGACCTCCGGCGGCTCCGTAGCCGCAGCCTTTCCGGCGATCTGATCGGAAAGATTTTCTCGTTCGGCAAGATCTGCTGCGAGTTTATCCGAGGCCTTGTCGGAGATCGTATAGACGGTGGCGCCGCGGATATCCTTCTGCTTCAGCGTATCGGCGTGCATCGAAACGAAGAGACCGGCATGATTTTGCCTGGCGATCTCCACCCGCTCCGACAACGACAGGAAACTGTCATCCTTGCGCGTGAGAAATGCCTTGATGCCGGGCTCGCGGTTGAGGCGATCGGCAAGCGCCCGGGCGAAGGCCAAGGTCACATCCTTCTCCTGCGTTTTGGTATCGATGCCGATGGCACCGGTATCGATACCGCCGTGTCCAGCGTCGACGGCAACGATGAAATCGCCGCTGCCGGGCTGTGCCGGTAAAGGGATCGCGCTCGTCACGTCAGGAGCAGCCGGCTCAGCCCAGGACTGGGCTTTGACCAACTCATCAAACTTCTCTTTGTCTGAAATTTCGGCCTCGAGCACCAGTCGCTGCCCCTTGCCGCCTTCGTCGGCCTGGACCTTTGCCAGCCCGATCTTCAGCGGCTTGGTTGCCGTGAGCACGATGCGCGCGCTGTCCTCATCCATCTTGCCGTAACGGATATCCTTGAACAGCCCCCTCGCCTCGAGGTCCTTGGCCGGAAAGCCGAAGGCGGTCGCAGGCAGGTCGACGACGACGCGCTCGGGATTGGCAATGTAATGAATCGAAAACGTCGGCGCGCGATCGAAATCGATCACGATCCGCGTACGGGCATCGTCTCCCACAATGCGGGCGCCATAGGCCAGCAGCGGCTCAGCAGACGCCGTATCGGTCGCATGGACGACCGCAGGCGCCATCGTCGTGATGGCCGCCGCGATCACACATCCAAGGAAATTGTTCTTTCGCAAACCGGAGACCACCGTCGCGCGTCGCATCCTCTTAAACAATCGACCGCCACACCTTAAATAACATCTGTGATGGATCCTGCGCGGCAGACGCGAAAGCGGCTGAAGTACAGCCCCCATGCGCACCGTCAGAATCGGCACCCCTCATCCTGTCTGTGTATGCTTCGCCAAATCCATCAATATTATGGCACATTTGGCTTTTCCCTTGCTATTGTGACGGAGAAAACATACAAGGTTTTTCAGGGTAGAAGCACTGACGGGATAGAGTCGCCGACACGGCAGCCAACCGCAAAGGACCTGGCGCCACAACCGGCAATCGTCCGCCGTCTCACATGTTTTTACTCGACAATGGATCCTGGATTTTCCGGATAGTTCGGAAACTTCATCGGTGGATAGCCACCAACCGCTCTTTAAAGAGAGAGCAAACTCATCGGACCTGAATAAGGTCTTAGTTTTGTCGATCTCGCTTGGTCTTTGATGGTGTCGCAGCAGGTTTTATCTGAAGTCTACAGGCCCCGGGAGAAAAGCTTCCCCGCTGTTGTCTGGCTGCTGCCTTCCACACCGCACCAATCGCGACTTTCACTATCCGGCGCTGCAATGGCGGGCAGCACTCTTTCTGTACTATCGACAGGAGGAGTTGCTGGCGCTCGACTGCGCCGAGGAGCACAGCTTACATGGCAGACAAAATGCTTATCGACGCGTCTCACGAGGAAGAGACGCGCGTCGTTGTCGTTCGCGGGAACCGCATAGAAGAATTTGACTTCGAGTCACAGCATAAGAAGCAAATTCGCGGCAACATCTATCTCGCAAAGGTAACGAGGGTCGAACCCTCGCTACAGGCTGCGTTCGTGGACTACGGCGGCAACCGGCACGGCTTCCTGGCCTTTGCCGAAATCCATCCCGATTACTACCAGATCCCGCTTGCGGACCGGCAGGCCCTGTTGCGCGCGGAAGCTGAAGAGCATCGCCGCGACGACGATGTCGAGCATGTCGAAACCGCAACCGTCGATCTCTCGACGCAGGCACAGCCCGACATCGGCATCGTTGCCAGCGACGACGAACCCGTAGCCATCGAGGCAGCGGTCGAAGCAGTTGATGTCGTGGCCGAAGTCACGGAAGAGGCCGCGCCCGCTAAGAAGGCAGCCAAGCCGCGTCGCAGCCGCAAGAAGGCAGCGCCTGCAGCCGATGCAGAGACAGCAAGCGAACCGGAAGCTACGGCTGCCGTCGACAGCGAAGACGATGGCTCGACCGGCGGCGAGATGGCTGCAATGGTCGAAACCGACTCGATCTCCGAAGACGTCGATGCACGCCGCCGTGGCGGTGATGACGATGACGACGACGATCATGATCACGAAGAAGAAGTGATCGAGAGCGTCGGCGCCGAAGATGCGATGGAAGAAGTTCCGGATCGCGTGCAGCGCAAGCCGCGCAAGCAGTACCGTATCCAGGAAGTCATCAAGCGTCGCCAGATTCTCCTCGTGCAGGTTGCCAAGGAAGAACGCGGCAACAAGGGTGCAGCGCTTACGACGTATCTGTCGCTTGCCGGCCGCTACTCTGTTCTGATGCCGAACACCGCGCGTGGCGGCGGCATCTCCCGCAAGATCACCAATCCCCAGGATCGCAAGCGCCTCAAGGAAATCGCACGGATGCTCGAAGTGCCGCAGGGCATGGGCGTGATCCTGCGCACCGCCGGCGCCAACCGCACCAAGGTCGAGGTCAAGCGCGACTTCGAATACCTCATGCGTCTGTGGGAAAACGTCCGCACGCTCACGCTCGCTTCGACAGCTCCCTGCCTCGTCTACGAGGAAGGTTCGCTCATCAAGCGTTCGATCCGCGACCTCTATAACAAGGATATTGGCGAGATCATCGTTGCCGGCGAGGAAGGCTATCGTGAAGCGAAAGACTTCATGAAGATGCTAATGCCGAGCCACGCCAAGGTGGTTCAGCCTTACCGCGACATTCATCCGATCTTCTCGCGCTCCGGCATCGAAGCGCAACTCGATCGCATGCTGCAGCCGCAGGTGACGCTGAAGTCCGGCGGCTACCTGATCATGAACCAGACCGAAGCGCTGGTATCGATCGACGTCAACTCTGGCCGTTCGACGCGTGAACATTCGATCGAAGATACCGCGCTGCAGACAAACCTTGAGGCTGCCGACGAAGTTGCGCGTCAGCTGCGCCTGCGCGACCTTGCCGGCCTGATCGTCATCGACTTCATCGACATGGAAGAAAAGCGCAACAACCGCGCTGTCGAGAAGAAGCTGAAGGAATGCCTGAAGAACGACCGTGCTCGTATCCAGGTCGGCCGCATCTCGCACTTCGGCCTGCTCGAAATGTCGCGCCAGCGCATCCGCGCTTCCGTTCTCGAATCGACGACCCAGGTCTGCTCGCATTGCGGCGGCACCGGTCACGTCCGGTCGCAGTCTTCCGTTGCCCTGCATGTCCTGCGCGGCATCGAGGAATACCTGCTCAAGAACACGACGCACGACATCACGGTTCGCACGACGCCTGATATCGCGCTCTACCTGCTGAACCACAAGCGCCAGACGATCATCGATTACGAAGCGCGCTTCGGCGTCGCGATCATCATCGATGCCGACGGCTCGGTCGGGGCACAGCATTTCGCGATCGATCGCGGCGAAGCCGTCGAAAACCCGGTCAAGATCGAAACGCTCTTCAACTTCGCAGCCATCCCTGATGACGATGACGACGATATCGTCATCGAGGCGGATGAAGAAGAAGACGAAGAACTGGAAGAAAAGCCGGCAGTTGCCGAGCGCCCGGCGGCTCGCGCCGAAGGTGAAGGTGACGGCCGCAAGCGCAAGCGCCGCCGCCGCCGTCGCGGTCGCAACGGCAATGCCGAACAGCAGTCATCCGGTGATTCTGCTTCCGAACTTGCCGCTGGCGACGAGGACGAAGGCGACGACGAGGGTGATGATGCCGAAGGTGCTACCGCAGCTGCGGCGACTGAAGAGCGCGCCGAGGGCGATGACGCCCAGCGCCGCAAGCGCCGCCGTCGCGGTAAGCGTGGTGGTCGCCGGAGCCGCGAAGAAGGTGCCGAGCAGAACGCTGATGGCGAGAGCGATGATGCCGAGGCGGAAGCTGGCGATGTCGCTGCAGCCGACGAGGCAGTCGTAACCGAGGGCGAGGTCATCGAGACCGTTGCCGAGGAAGCGGTCGAGGCGCAATCGGCAATGGCTGCCGTGGAAACGGCCGCATCGGTCACCGAAGACGTGAAGCCTAAGCGCGCTCGCCGTAGCCGCAAGGCGTCGCCGGTCGAAGAGCCCGTGGTCGAGGCTGTTCCTGCCGAAGAGGCTGCTCCGGTCGCTGAAGCAGAAACCATCGATGCGGTCGCAGATCTCGCAACGCCGGCCGACGAAGACGCAAAGCCGGTGCGCGCCAACCGCGAATCGAACATCTCTTCTTCCGAGCCGACGGTGACGTCGACCCGCACTGAAACGACCGAAAACGACGGCAAGCCCAAGAAGGCTGGCTGGTGGCAGCGTCGCGGTTTCTTCTGAGACTGATCCCCACAAGGGAATGATAGAGATCCGGCTGCGGCAACGCGGCCGGATTTTTCGTTATGGCACCCGATGAAGCCGCAAGCCTGGGTGGATCAGCCAGGGCGATATGTGAGAACCACCATGCCGTTCTTGAATGTCCTGCTGTCCTCCAGCGTCAGCCGCAAGCGACGCGAGAGACCGGCAAGCGCCGCACGCCCTCCACCGAGCACAAGCGGCACGACGACGAACTGAAAGCTGTCGACAAGGCCGGCTTCCGCAAACAGTCTTGCGGTGCTGCCGCTGCCGAGGATCACCATATCCCTGCCCTCCTCGTTCTTGAGGGCCTGCATCGCTAGCACAGCGTCACCATGGAGCACCTTGGTGTTGTTCCAGTTTGCCTCGCGCATCGTTCTTGAAAAGACGATCTTCGGCAGTTCGTTCATTGCAGCGGCGACAACGGGATCGTTCCGTTTCGCCATATCAGTCGGCCAATAGGAAGCCATGAGGTCGTAGGTCACGCGGCCCATGACGAGCGTATTTCCTGAACCGGCATTGGCTGCCACGAATGCCTTGAAATCCGGATCATCGGCATGAGCCCAGCTCATGTCGCCGCGTTCATCGGCGAAATAGCCGTCCACGGAAATGCTGAGAAATACCTTGAGCTGTCGCATGCTGGCCTCCCGCCCTTTCTACGTTCTGACAAGGACGGCGATGGGAGGCCCGATTCGACAAACGAAACTAAAAATCTCTGTGTCTCGGCATTCGCCTGCAAGCAGGCGGAGCGCTAGTCGCGCTCGGAGATCACCGTCTTGCGCGGGTATTCGCCATAGAAGCCGCGCCAGTTGGCGACCGCGAAGCCGAAGACGACAAGTGCGCCCGCCTGGTGCAGCAGTCCCCAATGGAGTGGGACGTGAAGCAGCAAGGTGGCGACACCGATCGACGCCTGGATGACGACGAGCGCAAAAAGGACGACGGCGCGGCGGGCATGCGTGGTCGAAGGCGCCGCGCTGAGCGCGATGATCATGTTGACCAGCGTTAGCGCAAACAGCGTGTAGGCTCCGACGCGGTGAATGAACTGCACCGTCTTGGGATTTTCGAAGAAGTTGATCCAGGCAGGCTGCTGTATCAGGAGATCTGACGGGACCACGGCACCGTCCATCAAGGGCCAGGTGTTATAAGTGAAGCCGGCATCGAGCCCCGCCACGAGCGCGCCGAGATAGATCTGGAACAACGCGAAAATGGCGATGGCGCCTGCCCAGGCGCGCGAACTTGACGTCGGCGGCGCATCGTCGGAGTGCGGCGACAGTCCCCGCATGATCCACATGCAGGACGCAAAGATCAGACACGCCATGACCAGATGCGTGGCGAGCCGGTACTGGCTAACATCGGTGCGAACGGAGAGACCCGACGACACCATCCACCAGCCGATCGCGCCCTGGAGGCCGCCGAGGGCAAGAATGCCGACCAGTGGCCAGCGGAGGCGCTTCTCGATCCGGCCAGTCGCCCAGAAATAAAACAGCGGCAACGCGAAGATCACCCCGATGCCGCGAGCAATCAGCCGATGCGCCCATTCCCACCAGAAGATCCCCTTGAACTGCTCAACCGTCATGTCGCTGTTGAGCACCTGATATTCGGGAATGCGCTGGTAGAGTTTGAACTCCTCTTCCCATTCGGCTGCATTCAGCGGCGGGATCACGCCGTGGATGGGCTTCCACTCGGTGATGGACAGGCCAGCATTGGTCAGCCGGGTGGCGCCACCGACAATCACAAGACAGAAAAGCGCCAGAAGAACGAACCCGAGCCAGATACGGACGACGCGACGGTTGCTGTCCTGCGTGCGTACTTCCTGCAACAGCTGCTTCTCGATGGTCGTGTTCGCGATGCTCATGACGGCTCCTTATCTGCGCTGTTGATTTGCCTTAGCGGCTCATGCAAAACAAGCCCCGAACCTTTGCGGCATGCCGTCGCGGCGGTTGCCAATCTCTTTTGAAAGACAATCGATGCCTGTTCGCCTTCGCAAGTTCATCGGCACGATCCTCATCGTCGTTCTCGTGCTCTTCTATGCGCTGCTCGCGAACACCATCGCGGTTGCGACACTCGGAGATGCGCCCTGGTGGGGGCATCTGCTCTATTTCGCACTGAGCGGCCTGCTCTGGGTGCTGCCGGCAATGGTCATCATCAAGTGGATGGCCGGCCCGAAGCAGCAGTAAGCGTTAATCGCCGGATAACCGTGATCGGCGGAAATCCCGGCTCACGCGCCGGCATAAACAAAATTCACGCTTCTGCTCTCTATTCTCTTCGCGCAACGAGCTTGACCGGAGAGTCCCTGTGCAAACGCAGATGCTTCATATCGATGAAGAGCCCCTGGGCGGCAGCAGGCATGGCATTTCAGCGCCGATAGCCGGCGCCTACGAGATCGACATCGTGGATGCGATCGAACCCCTCGAGAAGGAATGGCGCGCCCTTGAAACGGATGCCCTGACCTCTCTGCATCAGGGCTACGACTGGTGCGCTGCCTGGGTCCGGGCACATGGCCGCGCTGTCACCATCATTCGCGGAAGGTCGGGCCGGCAGACGGTGTTCATCCTGCCTGTCGAGATCGTTCCGTCATACGGCGGACGGGTCGCCAAATTCATCGGCGCCGACCACAGCAACATCAATACCGGACTGTTTTCGGCCGATTTCGTAGCCGACCGCGGCTTCGCAGAACAGTTGCGGGTGGCGTTGCGCGGGCGAGCCGATCTTCTGCTGCTCCAGAACATTCCGTTGATCTGGCGCGAGCGTCAAAATCCGCTCGCCGCATTGCCGATGGTGCGAAACCAAAATCATGCCTACCAGCTTCCGTTGCTGGAGACCTTCGAAGCGACCCTTGCCCAGCTGAACGCAAAGGGTCGACGCAAGAAGTTCCGGGTGCAGTCCAAGCGGCTCGAAGCGCTCGGTGGCTTCGACTATGTCGCCGGCGGTCGCCCGGAGGAACAGCATTGGCTTCTCGACCGCTTCTTTCAGATGAAGCGTGAACGCTTCGCGGCCATGGGCCTGCCCGACGTCTTCGCTGATCCTGAAACCAAAGTCTTCCTGCGTGGCGCGATCGATGCAAGAACCGGCGAGGCATTCCCGCTGGAAATGCACGCAATCCGCCTGAAGGGCCAACATGATGGAAAGATCGCGGCGGTCGCCGGCATCTCCAGAAAGGCCGACCACGTCATCTGCCAATTCAGCGCGATCGATGAGGGGATTGCCGCGGAGGCGAGCCCGGGTGAATTCCTGTTTTGGCAGATGATCTCGGGGCTTCACGGCAAGGGCGTCAGCCTCTTCGACTTTGGCCTCGGCGATCAGGGCTACAAGCGCTCCTGGGCACCCGTCGAAACAGATCATCATGACGTAGTCTTGCCCATCACCGCACGAGGGTCTCTGGCCGGTCTTGCGTATCGCGCCATCACCCGCGGCAAGGCTTACGTCAAAAGCCGCGAGCGTCTCTACAAATTCGCCCAGCGCACGCGCAGGGTTGCCGGCGTCTGATCACGCCGCCTGGCGCGATATCATGTCGTCCGCCGGATCGTCGCCTGACATGAGTACGACACGGCTGTATCCGGCCGCTTCGAAAGCGGTCATCGCGGCGACAAACTCGTCTTCGACAATATCAGGCATCGAGAGGATGATTTCGACATCCTTGCTCTGCGTCAGACGTGAGACGCCTGCGACGTCGGCCGCACCACATTCGACAAGCACGATATCATAGGCCGAAGCAAGCGCGTCCAGCAGCAGCGAAAGGCGGCTGGCGCCGCGCATGGCCCGTCGCGTATCGCTCACGCCCTGGGGAATGAGATGCGCATCGGACAGGCGATCGCCGTGGATCGTGTCGCCGAATGCTGCTTCCCCGCAGAGAAGATCGGTGATGCCGAGCGCGTCGCGATCCTGCGCCATGAGGTCGGTCGGGCAGCCGGACCCCGTCATATCGACCAGAACGACACGCGACCCCGCATCGGCCAGCTTACGCGCGAGAGACACGGTGGCTGCCGAACCGCGATCGCCGGTCGGCGAAATCGCGATCGCAAGCGGGGCTCGGCTGCCGATCAGGTAATCGGCGACAGACGCGACGGAAAACTCGTTGTCGTCGACCGCCGGCTCCTCGGGGAGCACATCGGCGACGTCCTCGACAGGCTCTTCGTCCTCGGCCGTCAGAGCCAGCATGCTCGGAGTGGCCGCGCTCCTGCGCGGTTCGGAATGAACGATTTCATCCTTCTCGACCGGTTCTTCCTCGGCGGCGGTGGAAACTCCGACAGGGCGCAGCGCCCGACCGCTAAACAACTCGGCCAGCATGATTGCGATCGAAGTCAGGATGAAGGTCGCGAGCGCAACGACCGTGACGATCGGGACGACCTTCGGGAAATAGGGATCGACTGGCTGGATGGCATTCGACACGACGCGCGCGTCCGCAGGACTGGAATTCTTGTCTGCGCGGGAGGCCGCCTCGCGGTAGCGCGACAGATAGGTTTCAAGAAGCTGCCGCTGGGCGACCGCCTCGCGTTCCAGCGCGTTGAGGCCGACTTCGTCTTCGCCCGCCTGCGCGCTGCTTGCCTTGACCTTGTCGGATTGCTGCTCGAGCTCAGCCTGACGGAGGGCCGCAACCTTGGCCTCGTTCTCGATGCTCGACAGAATTCTTTGCGTCTCCTGGCGGATCTGCGCCTTGATGTCGGCAAGCTGCGCCCGAAGGCTTTTAAGCCGCGGGTGATTGTTGAGCAACGAGGTCTGAAGATCAGAGATCTGCGATTGCAGAGCAGATTCCGTACCCTTCAGACGCTGGATCGACTGCGAAGACATGATGTCCTGAAGCGTATCCGACGGCTCGCCTGATGACAGGCTGTCGCGAACGGACCGGGCGCGGGCCTCCGCATTGGCCCGCTCGCCGCGCACGCGCGTCAACTCAGCGGAGATATCGTTCAGCTGCTGCGTCGGAAAATTGGTGCCTGTGTTGGTCGGCAACAGACCGTGTTCGGCGCGATATTCGGCAACCTTCTGCTCCGCCTCGCTGACCTTCCTGCGAAGGGTCTCGATTTCGGGCTCCAGCCAGCGCGTCGCCTCCGAATTGGAATCGAGCTTCGCGCCGCTTTGCTTGACGAGATACGCCGCAGCCATCGCGTTCGGAATGGTCGCCGCGAGCTTCGGATCCTTTGACGTGAAGGTGATGCCGATCACCCGCGAACCGGGGACCTGGTAGACCTGCAATCGCTCGGTGAAGGCATCGATCACCCGCTCCTCGGGCGGGCTCTCCAGAGGACTCTTCTTCAGATGAAGCGCGATCAGGATATCGTTGAGCGCCGACCCGTTGGCCGCGGCGTCGAATTCCGGAAGCGCGTAAAGCTTCTGGCTGTTGATGACCTGCTTGATCAGATCCGCGGATTGAAGAAGCTGGACCTGGCTTGCGATGTTGAGCTCGTCGAGAAGCGGGCTGGCGCCGGGGTCATTGGCCTGGGCTGTCGCGAAAGCCGGAGCACGCGGCTCGATCAGGATGCGTGTCTCGCTACGATATTTCGGCGCCATCATCTTGGCGCCGGTAAAAGCGACCCCTGCCCCGAGCACGGTGATCGCAGCGACCTTCAGGCGCCGCGCCCATACCGCGCGGACCAACTGGCCAAGATCAATGTCCACATCCTGATGACCCATTACGCCGGACATGCTCGTACTCCAAGAACAAACGTGCGGCGAAGGTAAATGATTACAGTAACTCAAGGGTTAATGCTTGAGTGCGTGCCGTTGGGTCCTTCAGCACCGGGAAGGGGAAAAATGCCCTCCCTTTACCGGCTATTAACCCTAACGGAATGATAACAGCGAAGAACACATTCATTTCTTGCGAGCACCTGCGCATGCCTGTTGCACAGCCAAAACTTCTGCTGGCCCTGAGCCTCGCCGCCATGACTGCGGTGTTGGCGGGCTGCAATAGCTACAAGCCGGCCCCGCAGGCCTTCAACCAGGCGACGATCCAGCCCTATTCGCTGGATAGCGGCGATCGATTGCGCATCACCGTATTCGACCAGCCGAGCATGACGAACGTCTACACGATCGACCAGGCCGGATACATCGCCTTCCCGCTTATCGGCCAAGTGCCGGCGCGCGGTCGTACCCTGCAGCAACTCTCGGGCCAAATCGCCCAGAAGCTCAAGCAGGGCTACCTGCGCGATCCCGACGTCACGATCGACGTCGATCGTTACCGCTCGATCTTCATCATGGGCGAAGTCGGCCAGCCCGGCCAATATGCCTACGTCCCGGGCATGACCGTACAAAATGCCGTGGCTGTGGCCGGTGGCTTCAGTGCCAGGGCAAACCAGGGCGCCGTCGACGTCACACGCAAGATTAACGGCCAGGTTCTGACGGGCCGGGTCAACATCTCCTCGGCGATCATCGCAGGCGACACGATCTACGTGCGCGAACGGCTCTTCTGACCCTTGATGAGCAAACAGCGCCCTCTTCGCATCCTCCATTGCTTCAGGTCCCCGGTCGGCGGAATCTTCCGCCATGTCCGCGACCTGGTGATCGAGCATAGCAAGGCAGGGCATGAAGTCGGCATCATTTGCGACAGTTCGACCGGCGGCGAGCACGAGGACAGTCTTTTTGACGAAATCCGTCCCTATCTCGCTCTCGGTCTGATCCGCGTGCCGATCCGCCGCTCGGTCAGCTTCTCCGATATCGGCGTTATCTGGGACACATACAAACATATCAAAAGCTTGCGGCCGGATGTGCTGCACGGACACGGCGCCAAAGGCGGCGTGCTCGCGCGACTTGCCGGCTCAGCCTTGCGGGTGAACAGGTATCGCGTAGCCCGCCTCTATACCGCGCACGGTGGAAGCCTGCATTATTCCCGCTCCTCACTCATCGGACAGTTCGTCCTGCGCATGGAGCGGCTGCAGGAATACTTCACCGATGCGCTCGTCTTCATCTGCGAGTACGAGCGCGACACCTACGCCAGGAAGGTCGGACGCCCACGAACGGAAACGCGGCTGATCTATAATGGCATAGGCGAACGGGATTTCGCGCCCGTGCCAACGCGATCGGACGCCGTGCATTACATCTATATCGGGATGCTGCGGGACCTTAAGGGTCCCGACCTTTTTATAGACGCCTTCGCAAAAGCGGAGCGGATCCTCGGACGGCCTCTCTCTGCCTTGATGATCGGCGATGGGCCGGACCGGGATAAATATCGCGACATGATGGTGGAACGCGGGCTCGGCAAGCGCATCGGAATGCTGCCCGCGATGCGGGTGCAGCAGGCCTTCGCGATGGCGCAGAACCTTGTCGTGCCATCGCGGGCGGAAGCCCTTCCCTACATCGTCCTGGAAGGCCTGGCCGCCGGCAAGACCATCATCGCCACCCGCGTCGGCGGCATTCCAGAAGCTCTCGGCGTGGATAGCGCCGCTCTCGTGAAACCCGAAGATGCCGACGATCTGGCTCGCGTGATGGCTGACGCGATCCGCATTCCCGGCTGGCACGATGCAGTCATGCCGGCAATAGAAAGCGTGCGGTCCGTCTTTTCAGCCTCGGTCATGGCCAGTGATGTGCTGAAATTGTACCGCGAACTGCTGGACACCCAGCATAGCCAAACTACTGCTGCTGCTTCGTAAAAGTTTCTTAGTGCCTTTCTGCTATTGCCATTTGGACAACCAGATGCGGTAGCCTCATGAACAAGGCAGAGAAAAACGATCAATTCGATCTGGAAGCACTGCGCAAGCAGGTTTCCGGCATCAATCTGCGTGGCAGCGACACGGAAGCTGAAGCGCCTTCCGAGCCGATCAACGAGTTTGCAAGACAGATCGCCGCGCAATTCAGCGAAGAGACACGCTCGCCATCGATCATGATCGGGCAACTGCGGCTGTTCGAGTTCGTATCGCAGTTTGCGATCGGTCTCCTTGCCTTCCTCATCTGGCCCGGTGACGTTACCGACACCTTCCTGGGTCGCGCCGCGACGGCGGCCGTCGCTGCAGCCGTGCTCGTTGTCGCACTACAGGTCACCGACAACTATTCCATTCCGCCGTTGCGCGCGCGGATCCGGCTGCTGCCTCGTGTATTCGCCGCGTGGACGGTCGCCTTCCTGTTGACGGCGGCAGCCACGAGCCTGCTTGGTGGGATCGGCTGGGCGCATGCCCAATCCTACCTCTTCTGGTTTGCCCTCGGCGCCGTATTTCTGTTGGGTTCGCGTTTCCTCATCGCCTACGGCATCCGCAACTGGGCGCGCAACGGCATCATGGAGCGGCGCGCTGTCATCGTCGGCGGCGGCGAACCGGCAAAGAACCTGATCCGCCTGCTGGAGCAGCAGCCCGACAACGACATCCGCATCTGCGGCATCTTCGATGACCGCGGAGAGCAACGGTCGCCGATCATGGTGGCCGGCTATCCCAAGCTCGGGACGGTTGCCGAGCTCGTCGAGTTCGGTCGTATGACGCGCATTGACATGCTGATCATCGCGCTACCGCTCAGCGCTGAGGCCCGTATCCTGCAGCTGCTGAAAAAGCTCTGGGTCCTGCCGGTCGACATCCGCCTAGCCGCGCACGCAAACCGCCTGCGCTTTCGTCCGCGCGCCTACTCGCATGTCGGCGCGGTGCCGATGCTCGACATATTCAACAAGCCGATCCGCGATTGGGATTCGGTTGCCAAGCGCTGCTTCGACGTCTTCTTCGCCGTCATCGCGCTCGCTATCGTCTGGCCGATCATGCTGGCGACGGCGATTGCCATCAAGGCAACCTCGAAGGGCCCCGTCTTCTTCATGCAGAAACGGCATGGCTTCAACAATGAAGTGATCAACATCTTCAAGTTCCGGTCCATGTATACCGACATGGGCGACCCGACCGGTCGCGCTGCCGTGACGAAGGGGGACCCGCGCGTCACGCCCGTTGGGCGCTTCATCCGCAAATCGTCGATTGACGAACTGCCGCAGCTTTTCAACGTTCTCCGCGGCGAGCTCTCCCTCGTCGGGCCACGTCCCCACGCAGTGCTTGCCCAGGCCCGCGATCGCGCCTTCGGCGACGTGGTCGAAGGCTACTTCGCCCGCCATCGCGTCAAGCCGGGCGTGACCGGCTGGGCACAGATCAATGGATGGCGCGGCGAGGTCGACAACGACGACAAGATCAAGTTCCGCACCGCATACGACCTCTACTACATCGAGAACTGGTCGCTCTGGTTCGATCTGAAGATCCTGTTCCTGACGCCATTCCGGCTGTTCAATACGGAAAACGCCTATTGAGCACGGTGGAGGCGGCATATTCCCGCGTCGCCAATCCGCAGCGGGCGACGCTGCGTCTGATCGGATCGGCAGCGGTCGCATTCGGCGTCTTCCTGTCCGGTTTCGTCATCAATGAACCCGCCCCTTACGAGCTCTGGATGGCCGGCCTAGTCGGTATCTGGTTCATCCTCGGACTCAGGATCTCCCGCTACACCGCCCCTCTCCTGGCGCTTCTCATGACATTCAACGTCGGCGGCATGCTATCGTTGACGCAGATGCGGGACCTCGCCGACGGACCGATGTATGTTGCCGTTTCGAGCTTCCTCGCACTGACGGCCGTGTTCTACGCGGCGATCATAGAAGACAGCCACCGACGCCTGCCGCTGATCTTCAACGCCTGGGTCTTTGCCGCCGTGATCACCGCGACGCTCGGCATCCTTGGCTATTTTCACGCCTTCCCCGGCGCCGAGGTCTTCACGCTCTATGACCGTGCCAAGGGGGCCTTCCAGGATCCGAACGTTTTCGGCCCATTTCTGGTCCCCCCTTCGCTCTATCTGGTCCATGGAATACTGACCGGAAATTTGCGGTCTGCTCCGATCCGGGCCGGAGCCCTGCTGATCCTCGCCTTCGGCGTCTTTCTCTCGTTCTCCCGCGCAGCATGGGGTCTCTTCCTGCTTGGCGTGCTGCTGCTCGTCTTCCTCATGCTATTGAAGGAGCGCAGCGGAGCCTTTCGCCTGCGCATTCTCATCCTGTCGCTGGCCGCGATCATGATGATGACGGCATCGCTGCTCATCGCCCTCCAGTTTCCCAAGGTGAGCGACCTCTTCTCGACGCGTGCGCAGCTGGTCCAGGACTACGACGGCGAGCATCTCGGGCGCTTCGAGCGACACCGCATTGGTTTCACGATGATGATGGAACGACCTCTGGGCATAGGGCCAATGGTCTTCGGCACCATCTTTCCCGAGGACGAGCATAATATCTGGCTGAAGTCACTGACGACCTATGGATGGCTCGGCTTCATCAGCTATGTCGGCATGCTGTGCTGCACCCTGTGCCTGGGTTTCAAGCACTTGCTGAAGGACCGGCCCTGGCAACCATACCTGATGATCGGGTGGATCGCCGTTCTCGGACACGCGGCGATCGGCAATGTCATCGACATCGACCACTGGCGCCACGTTTACCTCCTGTTCGGCGTGGTTTGGGGCTGCGTCGCTCTCGAGGCACGGCATATTCGCAACGAGAACCGTCGCGCGCACCGCTAGCCCCTTGCGAACGCTCGCCGCCGCGCTAGACTTTCCTTATGATCACAGCGACACAAATGCGCGGTGCCCGCGCCATGACCGGATTGAGCATCGAGCAACTGGCAGCCGCCTCGGGCCTGCCGATTGCAACCATCGAAACACTCGAAGAAGATGAAGCGAATGGCGAACCACACGCCGTGCTCGCCATAAAGCATGCCCTGGAGGCAGCCGGCATCATCTTCATCGCAAGCGGCAATCATGACGAAGGCGGGCCCGGCGTGCGGCTGAAAGCCCGGTCGGCGGCCGATGAAGGCATCAGGCCGGAAAACCTCAACGCTGCCAATGATGACTGATTGCTCCGGCGGGTGATCGCTAGAGATAGGCTTTGCCGAGAGCCGCGAGCTTGGCGGGGTCTTTGACGCCCTGCCGATAGAGCTGGATGATCAACGCACCGATGTGCTCGGCTTCCGCCGTGTTTCGGCTGATGCCCCGGTTCTCGCAAACGTCGTCGAGGACCCCCGATAGAAGATTCAGATCTTCCGAGAACAGCGGCAAATCGCGCGGAAATATAGGGGATTTGAGCATCGGAGCTGCACGTCCCATCCAGGGCTACCAACACAGACAGCCTAAAAGCCGGCCGCCCTTCCATAGCCGACAATGCGATTACTATGCGCGCAGGATCGGCATTTATCAACTCATGTTGTGTTAGGAAACATTAATGTGAACGGTCCGACACTGCCTCTGCGCAGGAAGGCGGCTGCCGCTCACCCCTTCAAACGGTCACTGATGAACTGCGACTGCATCGATCCTTCGATGATGATCGTGGCACCCGCCTGCATCAGGTAAGCCTCGGCGAGCTCATAGAGAACGAGCGCCGCTTCGTGTGCCGGCCAACCGGACTGAGTTGCCTGACTGGTCAACTCGTCAAAAGCCTTGGCAATATCTTTTCTGCACATCTCGTCACGATTACGATCCAACATGGCCCACCAGACGTATCCCCAAATACATCTAGCACGCAATTTCGTTAATTTCGAGATCCATCATGTACTTATATTAGCGAATTACTTATTAAATGAATCTCAACGCTCAACAACACTCTGTGCCTTATGATGATCTCGTGACTCTCGCAATAACAGCCGAAAATCGTCGCCGGTCTATACCGCGAGAAATTGTGCCACCCACATAAACACGGTCAGCGTGCGTCGCGGGAATCAAAGCAACCCTACACGCACAAATGCGAAAGAGCCGCACTTGGCGGCTCTTTCATCTTGTCATCCGGACGCAAATAGCGTCCTGCCTCCGAAAGGGCATGCCTAGCCAGCAGGCGTGAGGGTCACCGAGGTTCCCGTCGCAGCCACGTTGAGGCCGAGCTGGCCGGTCACGCTGATCGTCTGCAGGTGGATCGATCCTGAGGTCCCACCAATCAGGATATTGGCGCCAACGCCGCCGGCAAGTGTCGCCTCAGCGGTTATGCCCTGGTAAAGGCCGCCCAGTGAACCGCGGTGATAGCCGGCGGTCGGCGCGAACACAGCCCAAACCAGCCCGCCGCGCGTCGTGAAGCCGACGTCGACGCCCAGCTTGCGCACCGCGCCGCTGTAATAATCAGGGGTTCCACCGCCGGCAGGCGTAAAGACGCATTCGAGCGTCTTGGCCGAGCCAATGAGATAGCCGATGCCCCCACCAATGTTACATGCCAGAACACCGATCCTGACGCCGTCACTGCTATCGGGCGCCACATAAGTACGATTGAGGTCGGCAGCGGCAAGACTCGTGGCAAATGACTGCGCCAGAACCGCCGTTGCGAGTACTACTGCGATCTTCTTTGTCATGGCCTTCTCCTTATGTTTTCGCAATCAACATAGGGCTGCCCAATAATTTACCAAGCCCGGGCGCGCAACTTCGTCATTTATCTGTTAATTCCGCCACTTGGCGCCGTTGCCGCGCAACTCCTGATCGCTTCAGTCTTGCGACGACTGTCAACTGCCACCCGGGGGCAGAAACAACAAAGGCCCGCGTAGGCAGGCCCTTCAATACCGGTATTGGCTGAAAACGATCAGCGACCGTAAACTCGGCGCTTGAGATCCGAACGGCTTACACCGATGTCCTTCAGTGCGGCATCATCCATACGAGCCAGTTCGCGGTATGCCTTACCAAGCTGAAAGAACTCAACAATCCTGTTGGCGATATTCATTGCATTTCTCCTTTTGCGTTGCACAATTATATAGCGCATTGCACATGGAGTGAGCAGATCGAAATTTGCATATGAGGCATCTGGAATTTGCAGATGCGTGCATTCCAGCGGCGGCTGCACGCTGGGCGCAAGCGCGGCGCATCAAAACAAAGTTGACTAGACTGGAAGGCTGGCGTCCCTAGAGAGACGCGTCCTCGACGTGGCACCAGATCGCAAGGAGTGGCTCTGCGGTGCAGCGCATCGCAAACTTGCGGCCGGCTTCATTGAAGAAGATCGTTCCCGCCGTAGCCCGGAACCAGTTGCTGTCGTCGAGGCAGACCTCTCCATCCGACAACAACATGAACACCCGCGAATGAAACTGGACGTGGTCGGGAAAGCGGCTATAGGGCGCCATCAGGGTCAGTCCCAGGCGCACGTCGCTGCGCTCTTCCATACCGCCTGGGCCGACGATCACCGCATGTGCGTGTGCCGTCTCGAAATTCAGGCTCGCGAAAGGGCCGCCGCGGCCACGGCGCCATGTCAGCCGTTCCGCAACGTTGAAAAGCGATTCCTTTATGGCTGCGAAACGCGACAGGGAAGCCGCTACGTTTGCAAGCGCGCGCTGCAGATGCTCCGGCGGCTTCAGATCGGTTGCGGAAGCTTCCCGCACAGAGCCACGCTTCTCAAGCCGTCGGTAGACGTTGCCGGCCACATATCCGGCCATATCGGGAGCCTGCGGGGACAGCAAAACGTCGCCGACGACATTCAGGACCTCCTGGAGGTCTGAAGGGCGGTAGCCCGCGCCCTGCTGCGAAACCTGCCGGCGCGCGGGCTCGCTATCGTCATTGAGTAGAAGGTCCGCGCTTCGCGTTACTGACCTGTCCGACACCTGCCGCATTCCCTGTTCCGTCTTCATTCCATTTTGCTGCTCATAGCGACTATTGCCAGTAAAGTCGCTAGATCAAACCACCATCCACATGAAGATAATGGCCGCTGATATACCCTGCATCCGATGGCAAAAGAAAGTCTCTTGCCACCTCGGACTGCCGGATTCAGGCGAGAAGACCCATCACTGCCGGGCGCATCGCCAAAAACAAAAGCCAGCTAGCGGTGTCGCTAACTGGCTTTGTAAGGAGAAAGCGTCACGCGTCCGCTAAACCTTGAAAATATCGGAATGGCCGGATTCGAACCGACGACCCCTTGACCCCCAGTCAAGTGCGCTACCGGGCTGCGCTACATTCCGTCACGCCTAAACAGGCTTGATCCTGTTAGTCTTTCGGGATTTTCGGCGCAAGCGAAAAATAGAGGAGTTGGAATGAAAATGGAACAAGGGGGTGGAAAAGCACGCGGCGGCACAGAAAGTCCCTCGGGAATCGCGAAGCTTTCCACGCTTCTGAGAGATAATTACGGGGCGGATGCGTAGTCCGCGCCGAATGGAGGATGCTTCGTGAGAAGCCATATTTTTCGAACCAGCGAACGCTATTCACTCCTGCTTGCCGTTACTTCCTCCGACCCTTCGCTCTGCAGAGCCAGCTGACGTATGCCACATCGGGTCCAGACCTATTGGGCGCTATCGTTCCAAAGAGAGTGATAAGTTTCCAAGACTTGGGGAAGCACATCATGTAGTTCCAGCAAAACGGTAGGTGTATTGACCCCACCATCCTTGAATGATGCGCCAGAACCATAACCTGTCTCACCATCAATCAACAAATAGCGGTCATGAAACTTCGATCCGCTACGGGCTTCTACTGCAAGGCCGCTCTGCTGTGCGAACATTGCAGCGGCTTGCTGGAGTGCGCTGAATTTCTCTCTGCCAAGCAGGCGAACCCGAACGCCTGCGGCTACGAAAGGCAGATATCGTTGAACGAAGTCAGCACTGAGATATGGATCTATGAAGAAGACCTCTCTTCTAGCACCTTCAACAATACGCCGCACAGCATCGAAATAATCGAAGACCATTCCCTTTGATACCGCCAGACTTAGCGGACCAACCGTTCGCATTCGTAGTGAATGGCGTGCCTGATGAAGGAGCAGTATTACTTTCTCTTTGCCGTTGCCGAACGAAGGGCTCGACATTGCTGATTCAACTGCAACCATCGATTCTACGGCAAGACCCGTATCCTGCAGGGCAAGCACTGCTTTGGCGCGCCCTAACCAGTCAAGCTGATCTACTCCCCAAGCGTAGTAAGGGTCAGGGGCAGTCCTAATTAAGTCCTCAACTTCAACCAAAATATCTTTGAGATCCACAGAACACCCCTCGCCACAGAGAGACGTCTAGCACTAGGGCAAGAAAAAAGAAATTAGGTGGCGCCCATGCCGGAGGACGCGCGCCGAGACTGACTGACGACTAGGTTGCCTTTAAGAGCTGCAACACCAGCAGGTTCAAAGCGCTTGCCCAATCGTTTGCTTGCGACTAAGGGGACGGCGCGACATAGGGAGTTTGAGAGACATGCAGATCGAAATCCCCTGCCCGAAGTGCAGGAACACAAGAATGAAGTTCGAGCGGCCGGAGCCGTTGGATAGCGATATCCTCACCTGCTTCACCTGCGGACACGAACTCGGCACGCTCGGCTCGGTCAAAGCCAAGATGCAGGCCGCGTTCGAGCGGATGCGCAAGCAGGCGCTGCAGAAGAAAAACTAGGATGCCGGCGCGAGGCCGACGCGCCCATCGGCGGCAGCGTTGACGCGCCACTCCAAATAGTCCGGAATGGAAAAATGCGGCGTCTCGAACGGCGTCGTATGCGTTGCGGTGATAACAGTAACGTCAGCGCCGGCGGCCTCGCCCGCCAGAATTCCGGCGACCGCATCCTCGAAGACAAGACATTTCGAGGGATCCACGCCAAGCCGTTGCGCGCCGAGACGGTAACATTCCGGGCTTGGCTTGCCGGCGGCAACCTCCTCACCGCTCACAAGAACCCTTGGCGTCGGAATACCGGCCGCGGCCATGCGGCGCTTTGCGAGCTCGATCGGCGCGGAGGTGACGATGGCCCACCGGTCGGGCGCAATGCTGTTCAGGAAGGAAACCGCCCCGGGGATCTGCACGATACCCTCGACATCGGCCATTTCCTCATCGAGCAACTGCTTTGCCTCATGGACCGGATCAACGCCAGGCAGGGCCAGCTGCTTGATGACATCGACGGCCCGAATGCCGTGGATAGTCCTCAGGAAGACCTCTGGCTCCAGGCCATGCCGAACGGCCCAGCCTGCCCAAACGCGCTCGACGACGGCGATTGAATTCAGAAGCGTGCCGTCCATGTCGAACAGAAAGGCATCATAGGATTTTCCGGGAACGGAACTGAGCGCGGACACGAATGTCTCCTGAACATGTCGAATGGATGAGATGGCAGCGCCAATCGATCGGCACACTGCACAGAAGCTCTATCAGCGAACCTGATCGAGCAGGCGTTTGCATTCGAGAAGATCGTACAGCGCTTCCTGCAGAAGCGCACGATCTTCCTTGCCTACGCTGGATTTACCGATCGACACTTCGGGTGAATCTTCTTCGCCACCGACGAAATTGAAGAAGCGACGCGTGATCGGCGGCTTGGCGCGACCGACGACCTGGTCCTCGTCCGAGAGACCGACCCGCGGCTCCGATGCCTCGCCATCCTGTTGCCCGCCAGCCAGCGCCTGAACGCTCGCGAGATCACCATGGCCGATCGCGATGACGAACTTGTTGCCGTTCGTCTTCAGCAGCTTCTGGACGCCCTTGATGGTGTAGCCATGATCGTAGAGCAGATGCCGAATGCCCTTGAGCAAGTCGATATCTTCCGGGCGATAATAGCGACGCCCGCCGCCACGCTTCATGGGCTTGATCTGCGGGAAACGGGTCTCCCAGAAGCGAAGCACGTGCTGCGGAAGATCAAGGTCGTCCGCTACCTCGCTGATGGTGCGGAAAGCATCTGGGCTCTTGTCCAACATCTTACTCCCTACGCGATTTCAGGCGCGCGCCTGCCGCACGACGGCAAGGCATCGACCGAACCACCGACATGTGAACTCGGCCGCGACTCATCATATTTCAACGGTTTGCCGCCGTGAATTCAAGTCACGTCTTTAGGTAAAGCACAGATCGCTGACGGAAGAGGCTTGTGAACCGAGCTTTGGCTCGGTCGACACTGAGGATTACACGGCAGGGTTGGCAGGCTTCTGCTTGACCTTGCGAAGGGTATGGGCCTTCAGAATCCTCGTCTTCAGGACATTCGAAGCCTTGAAGGTCATGACGCGGCGAGGCGAAATCGGCACTTCCTCGCCGGTCTTCGGATTTCTCCCGATGCGCTCGTTCTTGTCGCGCACCTGGAATGTTGCAAAGGAGGAAAGCTTGACGGTCTCGCCGCGAACAATCGCGTTACAGATCTCGTCTATGACAGTTTCCACAAGCTCTGCCGACTCAGTCCTGGACAGACCGACCTTGCGAAAAACTGATTCCGCCAGATCCGCTCGCGTCACTGTTTTTCCGGTCATGGTTTCCCCGCCCATCCGTTTAAGGTTTTTATGAAACGAACGGAGAGTATTTGTCTTGCGCCTTACGGTCAAGCTCTTGTTCGTTGTCAGTTTTTTCGATTGAGACGGCTACCAGCGCAGCAGCACGGCACCCCAGGTGAACCCGCCGCCCATGGCTTCCAGCATGACGAGATCGCCCTTCTTGATGCGACCGTCACCGGCGGCTGTCGCGAGCGCCAGAGGGATGGAGGCCGCCGAGGTGTTGCCATGCAGGTCAACCGTGATGACGACCTTCTCCACCGGAATATTGAGCTTCTTTGCAGAACCCTCGATGATGCGGCGGTTGGCCTGATGCGGAACCAGCCAATCGAGATCGTCAGCGGTGGTGCCGGTCGCCTCGAACGCCGCCACGACAACGTCGGTGATCATGCCGACGGCGTATTTGAAGACTTCACGGCCTTCCATACGCAGCTTGCCAACAGTGCCGGTTGTAGACGGTCCGCCGTCGACATAGAGCTTGTCCTTGTGCGAACCGTCGGAGCGCAGGTGCGCGGTCAAGACGCCACGGTCAGCCGTCGTCCCCTCGCCCTCGGATGCCTCGAGCACGAGCGCGCCCGCGCCGTCGCCGAAAAGCACGCAGGTCGTGCGATCGTTCCAATCCAGGATGCGCGAGAAGGTCTCGGCGCCGATCACCAGAACGCGCTTGGCGAGACCGCCACGGATGTAGGCATCGGCGGTGGTGACGGCATAGACGAAGCCGGTGCAGACCGCCTGGACGTCGAATGCGAAACCATGGGTCATGCCAAGGCGGTTCTGGATGCTCACAGCCGTCGCCGGGAAGGTATTGTCAGGCGTCGAGGTGGCGCAGATGATGAGATCGATATCGGCAGGCGTCAGGCCGGCATTTTCGAGCGCAGCGCGCGCTGCGGCAGCGCCGAGCGAGGACGTCGTCTCGTCGTCGCCGGCAACATAACGCTGACGAATGCCGGTCCGCTGGACAATCCATTCATCGGACGTGTCAACGACATCCTCGATGTCGCGATTGGTCATAACGCGTTTCGGAAGTGCGGCTCCGAACCCGCGAACCACTGAACGGATCATATTCACTAAACCTCGTCGCTCATGCAGCTTCCGGCCCGATCGGCGGCAGCCTTTTGGCATGATACTTTTGCAAGTCGTTTTCTATTTTCTCATTGAGGCCATTCTTGGCCATGTCATAGCCGACCTCGATAGCGGCCGAAATGCCTTCGGCATTGGCGCCACCATGGCTCTTGATGACAACGCCGTTCAGGCCGAGGAAGACACCGCCATTGACGCGGCTTGGGTCCATCTTCTCGCGCAGCATGTCGAAGGCGCCCTTGGCGAACAGATAGCCGATCTTGGCAAGAAGCGTTCGCGACATGGCGGCGCGAAGGTACTCGCCGATCTGTCGCGCTGTTCCTTCGGCGGCCTTCAGCGCGATATTGCCGGAAAAGCCTTCGGTCACGACGACGTCGACGGTACCCTTGCCGAGGTCGTTTCCTTCGACGAAGCCGAAATATTCCATGGAATCGAGGTTGGCTTCCCGAAGCAGTCGACCTGCCTCACGAACCTCTTCCTGTCCCTTGATCTCTTCAACCCCGACGTTCAAAAGACCGATCGTCGGACGATCGACCTCGAACAGCGCGCGAGCCATGGCGCCACCCATCAGCGCGAAATCCATCAACTGCTGGGAATCAGCGCCAATCGTTGCGCCGACATCCAGAACGATGCTCTCGCCCTTGAGCGTCGGCCAGATCGCCGCGATCGCGGGGCGCTCAATATTGGCCATGGTGCGCAGACAGAATTTCGCCATGGCCATCAGCGCGCCGGTATTGCCCGCAGAAACCGCCACGTCGGCGTCTTTCGTCTTCACCGCCTCGATCGAACGCCACATGGTAGAGACATAACGACCACGACGAAGCGCCTGGCTCGGCTTCTCATCCATGCGAACGGCGAGTTCGCAGTCATGGAAAACCGACTTTTCCTTGAGCTTCGGAAACTTATCGAGGATCGGCTCGCACTGTTCCTTCAAACCGTACATCACGAAAGACATATCTGGATGTCTTTCCAACGCTTTCGCGGCGCCGGGGATGACAACCTGGGGACCAAAGTCGCCACCCATGAGGTCGAGAGAAATTCTGATCACGCGTCCCTGATCCTTGTTTTTCGCCTCTGGAGGGCGAAATTTCGGCCAAAATACCGGTTTTCCCGTCGCTTACAACTGAATTGTGTCAAATAACCAACGGCTTTCAGTCCTTTTTCCAATCCTTCAGCACGGCAAAGGCGGACGGTTTCTTGTCGTTTTCCCCAGTGTCCTCGATGTGATTTCCGAACTCAACGCCTTCCTTCCGGGGATAGGGATCGATGGCCATGGCAGCAAATTCGGTGACGACTTCGCCGACATCGATCGTGTCGCCGGAAAAGCTCTCCGGCAGATCAGGGCCATCGGGATCGAGCACCATTTCGCCGGCGTCATTGGCGGGGCGACGGGCCAGCTTGGAATTCTCGGGCACGAAAATCTGCTCGAAAGTCTCGTCGATATTCGACGGCACCGGCTCGAGCGAGACGACACAGGCCTGGACGATCTTGGCTTGCACCCTGCCCTTCACGCGAATGCCATCACGCTTCCAGCGAGCGATCTGCAGGTCCGCACGAAAATCGTCGACCGATAGGACGTCCCAGGTCTCGGCGATTGCCAGCAATTCCCTCTTGTCGGCTTCAAGGCGCACTTCGACCGGATTCGCGGAAATGTGGCCGACCTTGACGAGATAGGAGAAAGGGATGTCGTCGGTGGAGTGCTTCATAGTAATCTCCTCATGCAGCCTTCGGAAGCGTCGCAGAACCTGTCGCGATCGTATCTTCCGACTGGGCTGAAAGATGTGCTTCAGCTTCGAACATCCAGCCTGCAAGAGCACGCATGTCGACCGCGTCGGTTGCCTTCGGGTGTATATTTCGGCTGAGTGCGTCGTTCAACGCTTCGGCATCGGTTGCGTCCATTGCCTTCGAGTAAGCCTCGAGCCGGCCGTAGAACATGCCGGCCAGCTTTTTCATCCGCTTGGGAACACTATTGTCGCCTATGCCAAGTTCGCGGATCGAGTAGTCGATATCCTCAAAGAACGCATCGACGATCTCCTGTGCGATTTCCTGGCCGCTGGTGGCAGACGCACGCGTGCGCCGAAAGAACAGGATCATGACCGCCGACAGCATCTCGAACCGTCCCATGACGGTATCGGGCACATTCATGCTTTCATAGAAATCCGGCGTGCGCGCCGCGGCGGTCAGCGTCTGATACTGCCGATCGACGATCGCCTGATTGTTGTTTTTCTTGCCAAAGAGCCCGAAGATCATTGTTTTTTCCGGAAAGGCCTCTTCTTCGCGCCAAGCAGCGTCCGGCCTTGTTGCATGATTTCGAAAGCTGGTTTACCGAAGCAGGCGCGAATTGCAATGCCGAAGGTGGCCGCTTTCGGGACAGCACCTTTTTGGGAGCCGCTCGCCGGGCTGTCGGTTATCCGACCCCGGAAAGGCCACAATGGTTTTGCATCAGCGATACTTTGCAGGGCCAATGGCTGCTATCGATACGTTAAGGGAGTAGATGTCGTTGAAGAAACGGTATTTCAAGTCTGACAAGAAATTCCTCAGCAATGCAGCCATTGCCATCTTGATTGCCTCAGCCGGATTGACTGGATGCCAAACGGGTACCGTTCTCAACGGTGGCTATGTCGCCGATGAGCAATCCCTTAATCTCGTTCCAGAGGGCTCGAGCCGCGAGCAGGTTCTGCTTTCTCTGGGCACGCCCTCGACGACGGCGACCTTCGACGGCGAGGTGTTCTACTACATCTCGCAGCGCCGCGAACGCTCGCTCGCCTTCCAGAAGCTGAAGGTCGTCGACCAGAGCGTTCTCGCCATCTATTTCGACAAGGACGGCGTCGTGACCCGCCGTGCCAACTACACGCTCAAGGATGGCAAGGTGTTCGACACGATCAACCGCGTCACCCCGACCGGCGGCAAGGATCTCACCTTCCTGCAGCAGCTGCTTTCGGGCGGCAGCGCGGCGAACATGGCAAAGGGCCTGTTCGGCACCAGCGGCGCTCCGGCGTCGCCGCAGAACCCAGGCAGCCTGCGCTAAGAGCGAGCAGCTCAAAGAAAGACCCGCCGGATCGCTCCGGCGGGTTTTTTATTGGCTATGTTTGCGGAGCCGTCAGGCCAGGATGGCGAGCAGCAACAACGCGACGATGTTGGTGATCTTGATCGCAGGGTTGACGGCCGGTCCGGCGGTGTCCTTGTAGGGATCGCCAACGGTATCACCCGTTACCGACGCCTTGTGTGCCTCCGAGCCCTTCAGGTGACGGGTGCCGTCCTTGTCGACGAAGCCGTCTTCGAAGGATTTCTTGGCATTATCCCATGCGCCGCCGCCCGATGTCATCGAGATGGCGACGAAGAGCCCGTTGATGATCACGCCGAGCAACGATGCACCGAGCGCCGCAAACGCCGAGGCCTTGGATCCGGAGATCGCGAGAACACCAAAGTACACGACAATAGGTGCCAGCACCGGCAACAGGGACGGTATGATCATTTCGCGGATGGCGGCCTTCGTCAGCAGATCGACAGCCTTGCCGTAGTCCGGCCGCTCCGTTCCCTGCATGATGCCCGGCTTTTCCTTGAACTGGCGGCGAACCTCCTCGACGATCGCGCCGGCGGCACGACCAACGGCAGTCATTGCGATGCCGCCGAAGAGATATGGAATCAGACCGCCGAAGATCAGCCCCGCGACCACATAAGGGTTCGAGAGATCGAAGGAGATATCGCCGATGCCCGCGAAATAAGGGTACTTGTCACCGTTTGCCGCGAAATACTTCAGATCGTAGGAGTAAGCGGCAAAGAGCACGAGGGCACCGAGGCCGGCCGAGCCGATCGCATAGCCCTTGGTGACGGCCTTGGTTGTGTTGCCGACGGCGTCGAGCGCGTCGGTCGACTTGCGGACCTCGGGTGGCAGGTGGGACATTTCCGCGATGCCGCCCGCATTGTCCGTCACCGGACCGAAGGCGTCGAGGGCGACGATCATGCCGGCAATGCCGAGCATCGCGGTTACCGCAATGCCGGTCCCGAAAAGACCGCCGAGCTGGTAGGTGGCAAGAATGCCGCCGACGATAACGATGGCAGGCAATGCCGTCGACTCCAGTGAAACCGCCAGACCCTGGATCACATTGGTGCCGTGACCGGTCACCGACGCCTGGGCGATCGAGTTGACCGGGCGCTTGTTGGTGCCGGTGTAATATTCGGTAATGACGACGATCAGCGCCGTGACGATCAGACCGACGATACCGCACAGGAACAGATGAGTGCCGGTGATCTCACTGCCGCCAACGTTTCCGACGCTTCCCCAGCCGATGGTCAACGACGTCGCAGCGCCGAGACCGACGATCGACAGCAGGCCGGTCACGATCAGTCCCTTGTAAAGGGCACCCATGATCGAACTGTTGCTGCCGAGTTTGACGAAGAAGGTTCCGATGATCGAGGTGATGATGCAGGCGCCGCAGATCGCAAGCGGGTAAATCATGGCCGACTGCAGGATCGGTGCGCCGGCAAAGAAGATGGATGCCAGAACCATCGTCGCGACCACAGACACGGCATAGGTTTCGAACAGGTCGGCTGCCATGCCTGCGCAGTCGCCGACGTTATCACCGACGTTGTCGGCGATGGTAGCAGGATTGCGCGGGTCGTCCTCTGGAATGCCGGCTTCGACCTTGCCGACGAGGTCACCGCCGACGTCTGCGCCCTTGGTGAAGATACCGCCGCCGAGACGGGCGAAGATCGAAATCAGGGATGCGCCGAAGCCGAGCGCGACCAGGGAATCGACAACCTCGCGCGAGCCAGCCTCGTGGCCGAGAACGACGGTCAGCACATAATAGTAGATGGAGACACCGAGAAGCGCGAGACCAGCGACAAGCATGCCGGTAATCGCGCCCGATTTGAAGGCGATTTCCAGCCCCGCAGAAAGACTATGAGACGAGGCCTGGGCGGTACGGACATTGGCGCGGACGGAAACGTGCATGCCGATGAAACCAGCAGCGCCCGACAGAACGGCGCCGATCAGAAAGCCGATTGCAGCTGTG
Organism: Rhizobium sp. AC44/96; assembly: GCF_001692185.1. Classification (NCBI taxonomy): domain Bacteria; kingdom Pseudomonadati; phylum Pseudomonadota; class Alphaproteobacteria; order Hyphomicrobiales; family Rhizobiaceae; genus Rhizobium; species Rhizobium sp. AC44/96. The sequence continues at coordinate 1,056,674 of NZ_LXKO01000001.1, read as the reverse complement.
CTGGAGAGTAGCAGCCAGGCTGCGATGAAAACAACGATACCGACAATGGCAATGGTCTTGTACTGACGCGTCAGATAAGCCTGCGCGCCTTCGCGGATATAGCCCGCGATTTCCTGCATGCGGCTATTGCCCTGATCGGCGGCCAGCACCGACCGGGTTGCCCAGATGGCATAAACCACCGAGAGCAGACCGCATGCTATTACGCCTAAAAGAATGGTCATTTCGCTCTTTCCTCCAAAAGAGCCGGAGCTCACTCCCTCTCCGGCTGCGAACACGCCGACTCGATTTCCTCCCACAGAAATGCTGCAACGCCGGGTGGAGATTGCGTGGAGGAAAACAGGACGTCAAGCCCGCCGGGGCTGAAAACCCTTACGGAGCAACGGGAAAGGAGGAATGGCCTCTGATGGAGGAGCGGCCTTGCGACCTGAGGTAGCGCTACTTTTTCGCTTCGCCGCGAACCTGCTTCGCAATGCGGTCGAGAACAGCATTGACCAGCTTCGGCTCATCATCGCTGAAGAAGGCCTGGGCAATCTCGACATATTCCGTGACGATGACCGCGACGGGAACATCCTTGCGCTCGAGCAACTCGAAGACGCCAGCGCGCAGGATGGCACGGACCGTGCTGTCGAGGCGTGACAATGCCCAATCGTCCTGCAGTGCGGAGGCGACCAGCGGATCGAGACGCTTCTGTTCGCGCACGACACCGGAGACGATCGACCGGAACCAGGAGGCATCCGCCTTCAGGTAGGTCTCGCCATCAATCTCCTGGCCGAGGCGATGCGCTTCGTATTCGGCGACGATTTCCAGCACGCCGGTGCCGCCGATATCCATCTGGTAGAGCGCCTGAACGGCAGCGAGGCGTGCTGCGCCCCGCTGGTTCGCTGCCTTGACCGGACGCTCGGAGTTCTCGTTGTTCATTCGTTATGCACCCAGTTTCTTCTTCAGCTCGATCATCGTGAGAGCTGCGCGGGCGGCAAATCCGCCCTTGTCCTTGTCGGAGCGGCGTACGCGCGCCCACGCCTGTTCATCATTTTCGACGGTCAGAATACCGTTGCCGATGGCAATGGATTCACTGACGGCGAGATCCATCAATGCACGCGAGGATTCGTTCGACACGATATCGAAGTGGTAGGTCTCGCCGCGAATGACCATGCCCAGAGCGACATAACCGTCGTAGTTCGTGCCGTCATTATCCGCCCCATCGAGCGCCATGGCAATCGCCGCCGGAATTTCGAGCGCGCCCGGAACTGTCACGACGTCGTAGGTCGCGCCGGCTTCGGTCAAGGCAAAGGTCGCGCCTTCGAGAAGGGCGTCAGCCATGTCGTCATAGAAGCGAGCTTCGACGATCAAAATATGGGGAGCGGTATCTCGCGCCATGCTTCACCTTCATTTCCTAGAGGACTTGCCACACGGCAGGTCGCGGTCAAAACATGCCTTTGGCCGAATGGCAAGCAAATTCCGATCATAGCTTGGATGCAAATTCGGAAACGCGGGCAATAGCATAGCCGGCAGGGCCGCGACGGCCTCCCGACCGTCAACGTCAGCCGCCTCGAAAATGGCAACCTGAAGGCGGAAAAGCTAACCAATTTGTAATTCGATTTCATGGGCTTACCCATTGAAATGCGGAAGCCTTGGCGCCAGCTTTATCAGGCAACCCAGACGATCCCCTGCACGACAGCCGACCGTCAACGCAGATGAAAGGACACCACCATGAATCGGGTTACCGCTATCGCCTCCCTAGCCCTTGCCGACGCGGGCCATGCGGAAAACTTCGCCGTGAGCAACCCGGCAGGCATAGAAAGCACGCTCAGGATATTCAACGGTACCAACTTCGAGGTCAGACATATCCCAGGCGAGACCGGCAGCATGGGCGGAAGCAATACCCCGGAAGGTCATAGCGCCGACATTCATGTGATCCGAGCCGCGATCGCTTCGAATGCACGCCTCGCTCTCCGGCTGAGCGAGCACGGTGTTCGCGTTCAGGACATTGTCAACGCCGCCCTGTCTCCCGATGGCGGCATCGTCTTTTATTACCACTAGGATCGATGGGCGGCGGATAGCTGCCGCCCTAGCATGGCCCAGCAAGGGTTGTGTTTTCCGGCGGAATGATGCCTCCTCCCCGCGATCAGGAGGAGCAACCATGTCCGAAATTCCAAAGCCCGTCATCAATATCGGCGACCTCACGCTCGAACACTGGACGCAGGGCACCCTTTATGAAAGCCGGGATACATCCTTTGGCGCGCTTCTCGGTTTGACCGGCCTCGGCATCAGCTACAATGAAGTGCCCCCCGGCAAATCGAGCTGTCCGTTTCACAATCATCACGTCGAAGATGAGCTGTTCTTCGTTCTCGAGGGAAGCGGCGAATATCGGTTTGGTCCGAAAAGCTATCAGATCGGCAAGGGCGATACGCTTGGCGCTCCGGCAGGCGGACCGGAAACCGCGCATCAGATCATCAACACGGGATCGACGGTGCTGATCTATCTTGGCATCTCGACCAAGGCGAAAACCGAGATCGTCGAATATCCCGATTCCGGCAAGCTGCTGGCCAAGACCAATCGCCCTGGAGACGACGGCAAGAACTTCCGGTTCATGGGGCGCCCTGGCGGCGATCTCGATTACTGGGATGGCGAGCCCGGAGCATGACCCTGATCCCGACGATCGAAACCGAGCGGTTGAGACTCCGCCCCCATAACCTCGACGATTTCGACGATTACGTCGCGCTCTGGGCGAACGAGGACGTCGTTCGCCATATCACCGGTACTCCTTCGACGCGCGAACAGACATGGGGGCGCATGCTCCGCGCTGCCGGCATGTGGCACCACATGGGGTTCGGCTTCCTCGCGATCGAGGAAAAGCAAAGCGGCCGCCTCATTGGCGAGGCAGGCTTCCTTGACATGAAAAGGGAGATGCAGCCCGAGACGACCGAAGGCACGCTGGAAACAGGATGGGCGCTGCTTCCGAGCGCGCAACGCCGCGGCTATGCGACCGAAGCGCTACAGGCTCTCATTGCCTGGGCGGAGGAACGCTTTCCGTCGAAGCCGATGACCTGCATCATAGACCCGGAAAACAGCCCTTCCCTGCGCGTCGCGGAAAAGCTCGGCTTCCGCGAAGTCGCACGCGTGAACTACAATGGAGAGGTTATTCTGCTTTCGCGGTCGGGAACTCAGCAAGTCGCGCTGCATAGCGCGCCATAGTGTCCACCTCGAAGTTCACGAAATCACCAGCCTTGCGCTGGCCCCAGGTCGTGACTTCGAGCGTATGGCGGATCAGAAGGACATCGAAGTCAGTTCCCTCGACGGCATTGACCGTCAGTGACGTGCCGTCCAGCGCGATCGAGCCCTTCGGAGCGACAAACTTCGCAAGATGCTCCGGCGCACGCAGGCGATACCGGGTGGCATCGCCTTCTCCTGTTACGGACAGAATCTCGGCCTTGCCGTCGACGTGGCCGGAAACGATATGCCCGCCGAGCTCGTCACCGATCTTCAGGGAGCGCTCAAGGTTGACCCGACTGCCTTCCTTCCAGGTGGCGATCGTCGTCAGGCGAAGCGCCTCTTCCCAGGCTTCGACCTCGAACCACCGTCCGTTGCTGCCCTCGCTCGGCAGACCGGTCACGGTCAGGCAGATGCCGGAATGAGAAATCGACGCACCCATATCGATCGTGGCAGGATCATAGCTCGTCGCAACGCGAAGCTTGATGCCTTCCTTCAATGGTGAAACGGATTCGATCGTGCCGACGTCGGTGACAATTCCGGTAAACATCAAAACTCTCTTTCGTATTCATCGAGGCGGTCGTCGCCGAAGGTAAATGTGCCCATATGGGCAAAGCCAAATGGCATATCGGCTTTCGTGACCGGCGTTTCAATACCGCCCGCGCCAATCGTACCGGGCCCCTGAAAAAGGAGAATACGGTCCACCAGACCGGCCTCAAGGAAAAGCCTTGCGGTTTTCGCTCCGCCCTCGACAACCAGCGACGAGATCCCCCGCGATGCGAGTGCCGGCAACAGTTCGTCGGGCCGATATGGGTTGCATTGCACGACCTCGACGCCGGCCTCGTCGAGCGCTAGCCGACGCGCGGCGAAATCGTCGTCCTCGCTATCGTCGAAGAGCGGCGGTTCTCCCGCAACGACGATGACAGGGACGTCTTTTGCCGTTTTGACCAACTTGCTGTCGAGCGGCAAAGACAGGTCGTGATCCAGCACGACGCGGATCGGCGATCGCGCCTCCTGCCCCGCGGTCCGAACCGTGAGCAATGGGTCGTCGGCGATCGCCGTACCGATGCCAACGAGGATCGCATCGGTTTCAGCGCGCAGCTTCTGCACTTCGGCGCGGGCGGCTGGCCCCGTGATCGCCACCTGCCCCTCACCGGTTTTCCCGATCATGCCATCGGCAGAAATTGCAAGCTTGAGAGTCACATAGGGTCGGTGCTTCGTCTGCCGCATGAGGTAGGCTGCAAGCGAGCGCCTGCCCTCTTTTTCCAGGATGCCGGTATCGACCTCGATGCCGGCGTCACGCAGCATGGCGATGCCTCGCCCCGAAACGCGAGCGTCCGGATCCGTGACACTGATGACGACGCGCGCAACGCCATAGGCGATCAGAGCCTCGGCGCAGGGCGGAGTCTTTCCGTGATGCGAGCAGGGTTCGAGCGTGACGTAAGCGGTGGCGCCGCGGGCCAGCTCGCCAGCTTGGGCCAGGGCTTGCGGCTCGGCATGCGGTCGGCCGCCGACGGCTGTAGTGCCGCGACCGACGATCGCGCCGTCGCGAACGACGACGCAGCCGACGGATGGATTGGTCGATGTCTGACCAAGGTGCAGCAAACCGAGGCGGATTGCCTCTTGCATGAAACGCGCGTCGTCCGACGAAGCGCTCATGGGCTAGCCGTCCAGCGGATCGCGGGCGATCTTGGCGTTGATTTCGGAGATGACCTTCTCGAAGTCCTCGGCGTGCGAGAAATCCCGATAGACCGAGGCGTAGCGAACGAAGCCGACGTCATCGAGGCTCTTCAGGGCCTCAAGCACCTGCAGGCCGATCTGTTCGGAGCTGATCTCGACTTCGCCGGAGCTTTCGAGGCGCCGCACGATGCCGGAAACCGCCCGCTCGATCCGGTCGCGATCGACAGGACGCTTGCGCAAGGCGATTTCGAAGGAGCGTACCAGTTTGTCCCGGTCGAAAGGCACCTTGCGGCCGGTCTTCTTGAGGACCATCAACTCGCGTAGCTGCACGCGTTCGAAGGTCGTAAAGCGACCGCCGCAATCAGGACAAATACGCCTGCGGCGGATGGACGTATTGTCCTCCGCCGGGCGTGAATCCTTGACCTGTGTGTCTTCCGATCCGCAGAATGGGCAGCGCATGCGCTATCCTTAGCCGATGTAATCGTACATTGGGAAGCGGCCGGTGAGGTTGACCACCTTGTCGCGTACGGCAGCTTCGACACTGGCATTGCCTTCGTCGGAGTTGGCGGCCTTCAGGCCATCGAGAACCTCGACGATGAGATTGCCGATTTCCTTGAATTCCGCTTCCTTGAAACCGCGCGTCGTGCCGGCAGGCGCGCCGAGGCGGACGCCGGAGGTGACGAAGGGCTTTTCAGGGTCGAACGGGATGCCGTTCTTGTTGCAGGTGATATAGGCGCGGCCGAGTGCGGCTTCGGCGCGCTTTCCCGTGGCGTTCTTCTTGCGAAGGTCAACCAGCATCAGGTGGTTGTCGGTGCCGCCGGAGACGACGTCGAGGCCGCCGGCGATCAGCGTTTCGGCAAGCGCCTTGGCGTTCTTGACGATCTGGGCCGCGTAGTCCTTGAACTCGGGCTGCAGCGCTTCACCGAAGGCAACGGCCTTGGCGGCGATGATGTGCATGAGCGGACCGCCCTGGAGACCTGGGAAGACGGCCGAGTTGAACTTCTTCGCCAGATCTTCGTCATTCGTCAGGATCACACCACCGCGCGGGCCGCGCAGCGACTTGTGGGTCGTCGTGGTGGCGACATGGCAGTGCGGGAACGGCGACGGATGCTGGCCACCGGCAACGAGACCGGCGATGTGGGCCATGTCGACCATCAGATAAGCGCCCACCGAGTCAGCGATTTCGCGGAAGCGCTTCCAGTCCCAGATGCGGGAGTAAGCGGTGCCACCGGCGATGATGAGCTTCGGCTTGGTTTCTTCGGCCTTGCGAGCGACTTCGTCCATGTCGAGCAGGTTATCGCCTTCGCGAACGCCGTAGGAGACGACGTTGAACCACTTGCCGGACATGTTGACCGGCGAACCGTGGGTCAGGTGACCGCCCGAGTTAAGGTCGAGGCCCATGAAGGTGTCGCCCGGCTGCAGCAGCGCGAGAAAGACGGCCTGGTTCATCTGCGAACCGGAGTTCGGCTGAACGTTGGCGAAGTTGACGCCGAACAGCTTCTTGGCGCGTTCGATCGCGAGTTCTTCGGCGATATCGACGAACTGGCAGCCGCCATAGTAACGCTTGCCCGGGTATCCCTCAGCGTACTTGTTGGTCATGATGGAGCCCTGGGCTTCCAGGACCGCGCGTGAAACGATGTTTTCCGAAGCGATCAGCTCGATCTCATGACGCTGGCGACCGAGTTCCTTTTGGATCGAACCGAAGATTTCCGGATCGGTATCGGCAAGCGAGCGATTGAAGAAGGTCTGGGTGGAAGCATTGGTCATGGGCGGGCTCCTCAACTGGAATGCGCGAAGGTATTAGCGCCCTGCCCTGCCAAGGGCAATACGGAGAACGACATTTGCTAGGCAATCTACGCGCAACAAAAAACCGCGCCTGAAAAGACGCGGTTTCGAAAACAACTATAAGGGTAAGCGGCCTTACTGGACCGGCTGTTCCGTGCCAGCGGTCGTATCGAGCGCCAGTTCGGCATTGCCGTCCATCTGGTAGATGTCGTCGCGGAACTGCACGACTCCATCCGGCATGCCCCATGCGGAGATGTAGACGAAGTAGACCGGCACTTCTTCGGCAAGCTTGATCGGCGTGTTGACGCGCGTGGTGATGACCTGCTCCATCTGCTGGCGCGACCACGGCGGCGTGTCGCGGAGCAGCCACGTCGTCAGGTCACGGACGTTCTGAACGCGGACGCAGCCGGACGACTCGAAGCGCATCAGCTTGTTGAACAGGCCCTGCTGCGGCGTGTCGTGCATGTACTCGCCGTTCTTGTTGTAGAAGTTGATCTTCGTGGACGCCATGGCGTTGATCTTGCCCGGATCCTGGCGGAACATCAGGTTCGGCGCCTTCTCGGCATTCCAGTCGATCGTCTCGGGCGCAACTTCGCCGCCCTTGCCGTCGATCAGGCGAATGGAGTTCTTCTCGAGATAGGTCGGATCCTTGCGCATGAGCGGCACGATGTCCTTCTCGACGATCGAACGCGGCGCGGTCCAGTATGGATTGAGGATGACCTCGTATATCTTCGAGTTGACGAGGTGCGTCGGACGGCTGAGGCGCCCGACAATGGCATTGTGCCGCGTGACGACGCTGCCGTCTTCGACACCTTCGACGTAAGCGGCCGGGATGTTGACCATGACGTGACGACGACCGAGATCTTCGGGGAAGGTCTGGAGGCGGATGAGGTTGGTATTCAGCTGCTGCAAACGCACGTCAGCCGGGATGTTCATGGCCTTCAGCGTGAATTCGCCGATAACACCATCGGCCGGCAGGCCGTGGCGCGCCTGGAAACGCTTCACTGCGCCATCGACATACGAATCGAAAGAGTTCGAGATGCCGGCTTCGCGCGGCAGGTCGCCGGTGATGATCAGCCGTTGGCGCAGGCCCTGAACCACCTGATCCGTCACGCCGATCTGCAGACGCTGCTGGCTGCTGCCGACTTCGGGCCAGCCGCCGGCAGAGGCGATCTGCTGGTATTCTGCAATTGCCTGCTGCATGCTGGGCATGGATTGCGGGCCGAGGATCGGGGTGTTGGAAACAACAGCCGTGGCCGTACGGGAAGCCGCCTTCGCATCGAACTGGTCATCCCAGTCGCCACGCTGCGGCGCATTGATGATCGAATCGAGCGCCGATTGTGCCAACGCCGGTGCGGCAAGAGCGCCCGCACCCACCATAGCCGCAGACGTCAGAAACGCCCGACGAGAGAAAGCTTCAGTTCCGATTTTCTTCGACATCCATCCCAACCACTAAAATACCGCTGCTTGAGAGACCAGCGGCCTTTGCGCCTATAACTGCGGGCACACAGTCATTATCAGCCCATCGCCACGGCGCATCACACATCTACGTTTCCGGCCATCACATGATTGCGAGCAGGAAGCGCGAGGTTATCGGACCTCTGATTTGGAAAGCGCCAATTTGCCGTACTTTTCCGCTGACATGCTAATATGGCCAATTCGTGTCACCCAGGCAAAACTCAACTTATGCGGGCGACGCAAATTTCAAGCCATATGCCAGCATGAAACGTGGCGGTTAATAACGCCTAAAAAACGGCTTGAATACAGGCGTTTGCGGTTGCCTGCCATGCGTTGCAAAGATGACACGCTGATGACACAGCACCCGGGCGAGCGGTCATTCGCGCCAGTGTTCCGCGACCCAAGGCGCGGGACGGATGTACTGGCGCAGATAGCGCGCGAGGGACCGCTTTCCCCGCCGAGAACGGTCGAACATGTGCGAAATATGATACATCGGCGACACAGCCGGGCCCTTGCCACCGTAGCGGCCTTCGATGGCAAATTGCGGATGAAAACCGCGGGGGAAGATCACGACCTTCGCGCTGGCAGGCAGCCGGGGTGCGAAGAGGTAGTTCAGCGGCCACGGCCAACGGCAATCCTGCTTGAAATGCAGGACCCAGCGACGCGAGAAAAACTTTGCGCCGCCCGGGGCGTTGCGTGTCACGAACCGCTGCTCGAATCGATATTTGTCGGCGACGCCTTGCGGATCTGCGCGAAACTTCTCCTGCAAAGGCACAAGCTTGCCCACGGGAAAGCGGAAAAGCGACGTCTGTCCAAGCCGTTCGAAGGGCGTCGTCTGGTTTCGCGACAACACCACGTCATCCGGCCCACCAACGTCGAAGAAGGCATCAAGCGAGCTTACGATCACGAGATCCAAGTCCAGGAAAAGAACTGGTCCCTTCAGATTGCCAAGCTTTGGACCCCAAAGCCGACCCTTTGGCCAGATTCCCAGCGTGTTGACTGGCATTTTCTCGACATCGAGCGGCGGCAAGTCCTCGCAGAGGATTTCCGGATTCAGGTCGGCGCGGTTGTCGGTAAAGCAGGTGAAGGTGAAAGGCGGCGTTATGTTGCGTTTCACCATGCCATAGAGCCGGTTTATGAACGGTGCGCCGTATTTCGTACCCCAACTGATACAGATTACCTGCTTCACGCCGCCGCTTGCCGTCAGCACCTCTGACATCATGTCTCACTATCCCCTAGCCTAGGCCGACATCCAGGTCGGCGCGCTCCCCTTTATCAAGTCTGTGCAAGTCCCGCCAGCCGTCAAGCGCATGACGAACCACGAGCAGAAAGGGCGCAACGATATAAACCGTTGCACCCTTCTGTGCCTTGGAGGTCGGGTAAGCCAGCAGGGAAGTTGGCTTACGAGATTAGAGGCGATAGAGGATCTGGTCGTTCCAGAAACGATCGAGACGGGTCAAAAGCTTGTTCATCTGCGTGAATTCGTCCGTGCCGATGCCGCCGACCTTGTCGATCGAGGCGATATGGCGTTCGTAAAGCTTTGCAACGGTTTCGGCGATGTCCTGGCCGGTTTCCGTCAGGCTGATGCGGACCGACCGACGGTCGATGCGCGAGCGCTGGTGGTTGATGAAGCCAAGGTCGACCAGCTTCTTGACGTTGTAGGAAACGTTGGAGCCGAGGTAGTAACCGCGAGAGCGAAGTTCGCCGGCGGTCAGTTCCGAGTTGCCGATGTTGAAAAGGAGCAGAGCCTGGATGGCGTTGACGTCGCTGCGACCCTGACGGTCGAACTCGTCCTTGATGACGTCGAGAAGACGGCGGTGCAGACGTTCAACAAGATGAAGGGATTCCATGTAAAGATCACGGATGCCCTGTTCCTGCTGGTCACGGAAGTTCGATACCGCCTGCGGCTTGATTTTCGTGTTCATGATGACTGCCTCACTGTTTTGTTTGGCGGTGTTGGTTTTCTTCCCGCCTTGAGACAGACCCTATCGAATACAAATAAAATTCTACTTAAACTGCAGCCTTAACAGCACCTTACCGGAAGCGGAGGTTGTATCAGGGTAAATCAACGCTTACCTGCTGCCGCCGCCGACGGCTCTCCTGCCAGAGCACGAAGCGGAAGGCGCAGTAGATCAGCGCGACCAGAATGTGCAGCAGGATGATGAGGCGATTGGCGCCAAAGATCTCCGGCAAGAAGCCATACATGAGGATCTGGCCACCGGCTGCAAGCACCCATATGACTGGCCCCCAGGAGACGGCAAGCCAGAGCCCCAGAGAGGCAACCGGGAAGACAACGGCGAGCCCCGTGCTGGCGACTTTCCATGGCAGGCTCAGAAGATCAAAGCGACCGGCACCAACCAGCGAATAGCCGACCAGCATCGCCCAATATTGCAGGCCGAACCAGAAGCACGAAATCGCCACCAGCCTCAGGAAGAGGACAAAGAAAACGCTCGCCAGCGTGCGCTTGGGTATCGTCGGAGAATCAATATCCATAGGTCAAACAATAGGGCTGCATTTGCGTCTCCGCCACCAGTTCGTCCGTTGCGGCCAATCGTCCGGTTTGGTTTCGAGATGCGGCATGATATTGAGCCCAACATAGAATGGAATTGCTGAGAGTTGGAATAATGCAGGACAAGACACACCTCGTCGATGAAATCACCGGCCACCGCCGGATGCGCCGCAATCGCAAGGCTGACTGGACGCGCCGTCTCGTGCAGGAGAATCGCGTCACCGTGGACGATCTCATCTGGCCGGTCTTTGTCGTTCCGGGATCCGGCGTCGTCGAGCCCATCCCGGCAATGCCGGGCGTCAACCGTATGAGCGTGGACAAGCTGGTCGAGGCAACGAAAGAAGCGGCCGATCTCGGCATTCCTGCTATCGCCACCTTCCCGAACATCGAAATGGAATTGCGTGACGAAACGGGCTCCAACAGCCTCGAAGCGAACAATCTGATCAACCAGGCGACGATCGCGATCAAGAAGGCGGTGCCGAACATCGGCATCATCACAGACGTCGCACTCGATCCCTTCACCAGCCACGGCCACGACGGCATCCTGCGAAACGGCGAGATCGTCAACGACGAGACGGTCGAGCAGGTCGCACGCGCCGCCGTCATGCAGGCGGATGCAGGCTCTGACATCATCTCCCCATCGGAAATGATGGACGGCCGAATTGGAGCGATCCGCCAGGCGCTGGATGCGGCCGGGCACCAGAATGTCGGCATCATGAGCTACGCGACCAAGTTCGCCTCCGCCTTCTACGGACCTTACCGCGAAGCGATCTCCACCGGCGGACTGCTGAAGGGCGACAAGAAGACCTATTACATCGATCCGGCCAACGGCACTGAGGCGATCCGTGACGCCGCCCTCGATGTCGAGGAAGGCGCAGACATGCTGATGGTCAAGCCCGGCCTGCCGTACATCGACATCTGCTGGCGCATGAAAGAAGCCTTCGGCCTGCCGACCTTCGCCTACCAGGTCTCGGGAGAATATTCGCAGATCAAGGCTGCCGCGATGAACGGCTGGATCGACGGCGAGCGAGCCATGATGGAGACTTTGCTGGCGTTCAAGCGCGCGGGTTGCGATGGCGTTCTGACCTACTTTGCTATGGAGGTCGCCAAAATCCTGGCGAAACGCTGATCGCTCAAGGGCCTCAATATTGTATTTGAGGCCCGCGATACCATATTTTTGGCATCGCTTCTCGAAAGGAGACCGCAAAGATGACGCTCAACCCGAACCCGCTCTATGCCGCACCGGACGACTGGCGCGCCTACAGTGGAACGCTGAGCCGCCGTGTCTTTGCGTTCATCCTCGACTACGTGATCATTCTCCTGCTCTGCATTCCCGCGGCAGTGGTGCTGTTCTTCCTGTCAATCGTCACACTGGGGCTGGGGTTTTTTCTATACCCGGCACTGTTCGTGATCGTCGCCGGTCTCTATTTCGGCTTTACGGTTGGCGGACCAAGCCAGGCCTCGCTCGGCATGCGGGCGATGGGCATCGCCATCATTCGCGTCGATGGCCGACGAATGGATTTCCTCACGGCGATCGTTCATCTAGCCCTTTTCTGGATCCTGAACTCGGTGCTTACACCGCTGATTCTGTTGGTTGGCCTCTTCACCGACCGCAGCAGGCTGATCCACGACCTGCTCATCGGAACCGTCACGGTCCGCACCGCCTGACGTCCGCCAAAAGGTTGAAACAAATGCGATCCGCCGATCTTTGCGGCGATCGCCGCCGCACCATATCCGAAAGTATATGAGGCAAGAGCGGACACGAAATGGCCGCGCTGTTGACGTTTTGTATTCTTAAGTCATGCTGTTCCGTCAACAGCTAATCGAAGGAAATCTCTGCAGCAGATGAATACGCAGACAACGCCATCACCGCAGTTTTATCTGACGGCTCCGGCTGCCTGCCCCTATCTGGCCAACGAGATGGAACGCAAGGTTTTCACGCATCTCGTCGGTCCGCGCGCGGCCGAGATGAATGACATCCTGACACAGGGCGGATTTCGCCGTTCACAGAACATTGCCTACCGCCCCGCCTGCGAAGCCTGCCGCGCCTGCATATCGGTGCGTATTCTCGCGCAGGAGTTTCAGCCGACGAAATCGATGAAACGCGTGCTGGCGACCAACTCCGATATCATCGCGACGGAATTTCCCGCGCAGCCTTCCAGCGAACAATATTCCCTTTTTCGCCGCTACCTCGATTACCGCCACCAGCAGGGCGGCATGTCCGACATGACTGTTCTCGACTATGCGATCATGGTCGAGGACACCCACGTCAATACCAAGATCATCGAATACCGGCGCCGCGTCGAAGGCTCCGGGCTGGAGACCCGTCCGACCGGCGAGCTGATTGCCGCAGCACTCACCGACACGATGAGCGACGGGCTTTCTATGGTCTACTCCTACTTCAATCCGGATCTCGATCGCCGATCACTCGGCACCTTCATGATCCTCGATCATATCAGGCGCACGAAAGCGCTTGGATTGCCCCATGTCTATCTTGGATACTGGGTTCAAGGGTCGAAGAAAATGGAATACAAGACTCGCTTCCAGCCGCAGGAGCATCTGACTCCGCGCGGATGGGAGCGTTTCGATATCTCCACCCTGCCCGAAAGCACCCACGACTAAATGCCACTTCCCATTCTTTCCGATCATCGGAAAGGCTTGCTGCTGACGGCAATCGGCGGCCTCGCTCTTTCCATGGATATTCCCCTGGTGCGGTTGGCGCACGGCGACATGTGGTCGATCCTCGGCATGCGCAGCATCACGACGGTTGCCGTAACCCTGCTGATCGTCTGCTTGATCCGCTATATCAGGGGAGCCTGGCCAGTTGTCGTACCGGGGCGTCATGGCATTCTGGCCGGATTGCTCTACGGAACGTCCACCCTCACCTTCCTTCTTGCCGTTTTCAACACGGCAACGGCCAACGTGGTCTTCATCGTCGCGTTCAACCCGATGTTCGGCGCGCTGTTGTCTTGGCTGTTCCTGAAAGAGCGGCCATCGGTCTCGACGCTTGTAACAATGCTGGTGATGGTTTTCGGCGTGGGGCTTATCGTGCACGACGGCTTGTCGGGCGGGCATGTGTTTGGCGACGCCATGGCGCTGCTGTCGGCGCTGATCCTCGCGTCAGCCATCACGGTCGGTCGCGCGTCGCGCCGGGACATGGGGTTCGTTCCGCTGCTGGCAGCCGCCTTCCCGGCGGCGCTCGGCTTTGCCAACGCTCTACCTGCCGGATTGACGATAGAGCATCCGGCCTGGATCATATTCAACGGCGCGCTTCTGATGCCGATCGCGTTCTGGTGCCTTGCGACCGGGCCTCGCTACCTATCGGCGCCGGAAGTCGGCATGTTCTACCTGCTGGAAACGATCCTGGCGCCGATCTGGATCTGGCTGATATTCGCCGAAACCCCGTCGAGCATGACGCTGACCGGCGGCGCAATCCTGGTTGGTGCGATTATGGCGCACTCGCTTTGGATGGTTCGGACGAAGCCTGCGCAACAAGCTCTGACACATTGACCGTCTGCAGAGCTTCAAGCTCGCGTTCCAGTCCCTGCATCACGTGAGCCCAGCCCTGCCGCGTCTGCTCTTCGAATTGGCCCCAATCGGCGCACATTTCGTGTGAGAGCGTCAGCCGCGAACCTTCGGCCAGCTGTTCGATATCGATCTGGATCTTGTCGGCGTTGTGATCGTGTTCAGCCGCCGAGAACGAGAAGACCATGCGCCTCGGGCGGCGCAACTCGAGAAAGACGCCGTAGTGGACCGCGTCACCCGTCGGTCGCCGATCGACGACCAGAAAATGACCGCCTACCCGCGGATTGATATCAACCCGGATAACGCGACCCTCATCGCTCGCAAACAGGAAGCGCTTTGCTATCTGGGGGTTGAGCCACGCATCATAAACCGCGCACGGCGAGGCTGCGTAGGTATGGGCAACATTCAAGGTAATCGTATTGCAAGCAGTCATCAACATTCCTCCGTGATCGGACATGCCGCCTGCGCGCAGACGCCACATACGATCATTCCGTCCGCCTGCGGAATGATGTTTGTCCATGTTGTGATTAAAGGACAAAGATAGAGGAAAGACCTCGCTCGCCAAGAGCGGGGGCATTAAAAATTTCAACCGGCGAATTTGCCGCTACGCGGGAAGCCCTTCGGAACGGTACGGCCCGCGGTGGCGCGGTCGGCCAGCCATTCGGCAAGCTCGTCCTTGTTCTTGGTGAAGGTGCGCCCGGCGCTGTCTTCCCATACAAGACCCGTCTCGATTGCAAAGCAGCGGACGTCGGAGATACCGCCATCCTTGTAGCGCTGCAGGCGCACGCCCTTGCCGCGGGACATTTCCGGCACCTGCGCCAGCGGGAATACCAGAAGCTTTCTGTTTTCGCCGACCACGGCAACGTGATCACCGCTGACAGGAATGATCAGCTTGGTTTCGTCGGGCATGGAAACGTTCATGATCTGCTTGCCCTTGCGGGTATTGGCAACCATATCGCCTTCCGCGACGACAAAGCCGTTGCCAGCCGTCGAAATGATCATCTGCTTGCGCTGGGGATCATGGACGAAAGCGGTCAGCACGTCCTGATCGTTGTCCATATCGATCATGATGCGCAGCGGCTCACCGTGACCTCGACCACCGGGCAATTTGTCGCCACCAAGCGTGAAGGCCTTGCCACCTGTCGTGATGATGAGGATCTTGTCGGTCGTCTGCGCGGGGAAGGCAACCTTCAGCGCGTCGCCTTCCTTGAAGGTCAGGGTCGCGGTATCGGCGATGTGACCCTTCAGCGCGCGGATCCAGCCCTTTTCGGAGACGACAACGGTGATCGGCTCCTTCTCGATCATCGCCTGCTGGATCGCCTGCTCGTCAGCCTCCGGGGCTTCGGCGAACTGCGTGCGACGACGGCCGAGTTCGGTCGCCTTCGCGAACTTCTTCTTCACCTCGCCAATTTCCCAGGCGACGGTCTGCCACTGCTTTTCTTCCGATGCCAGCAGCGCCTCGATCTCGCCCTTCTCCTTGGTGAGGGCATCGAACTCGGTGCGGATCTCGAATTCTTCGAGCTTGCGCAGAGAGCGCAGCCGCATGTTGAGGATCGCTTCGACCTGGATTTCGGTCAGCGCCCAGCGGGCGACCATGACAGGCTTCGGCTCGTCCTCTTCGCGGATGATGCGGATCACCTCGTCGATGTTGAGGTAAGCGATCAGCAAGCCGCCGAGGATTTCCAGGCGACGGTCGATTGCGGCCAGACGGAAGCGCGAACGGCGCTGGAGCACCTCGCGGCGGTGATCCAGCCACTCCTTCAGCACGTCGTTCAAAGCCATGACGCGCGGGATCCGCCCCATCGACAGAACGTTCATGTTCAGCGGGAAGCGGCTCTCCAGCTCCGTCAGCTTGAACATGGATTCCATGAGGATGGTCGGGTCGACGGTCCGGTTCTTCGGTACCAGCACGACGCGGACGTCTTCTGCCGACTCGTCGCGAACATCTTCCAACAGCGGCAGCTTGCGGGCAATCAGCAACTCGGCGATCTTTTCGATCAGGCGCGACTTCTGAACCTGGAAGGGGATTTCGGTGACGATGATCTGGTAACCACCGCGACCGAGATCCTCGACCTGCCACTTGGCACGCGTGCGGAAGCCGCCGCGCCCCGTCTTGTAAGCCTCGATGATGCTCTGGCGGTCATCGATGATGATACCGCCCGTCGGGAAGTCCGGACCGGGAATGAAGGATTCCACCAGCGTCTCGACTGTCGCATCCGGATGCTTGATCAGATGCAGCGCGGCATCACAAAGCTCATGGACGTTGTGCGACGGAATGGACGTCGCCATGCCCACCGCGATCCCGGAGGAACCGTTTGCGAGCAGGTTGGGGAAGGCGCCCGGCAGCACGACCGGTTCTTCGTCTTCCTCGTTGTAGGTGGGGCGGAAATCGACCGCATCCTGTTCGATGCCATCGAGCAGGAGACCCGCGACCTCGGTCATGCGGGCTTCGGTGTATCGGTAGGCAGCCGCGCTGTCGCCGTCGATATTGCCGAAGTTGCCCTGCCCGTCGACGACGGGATAACGCTGCGAGAAATCCTGGGCGAGACGGACCAGCGCGTCATAGACCGACTGGTCGCCGTGTGGGTGGAACTTACCGATGACATCGCCGACGATACGGGCGCACTTCTTGAAGGCCGAATTCGGCCGAATGCCCATTTCGCTCATCGCGTGAATGATGCGGCGGTGCACTGGCTTCAGGCCGTCTCGCACGTCAGGAAGCGCGCGATGCATGATGGTCGACAGCGCATAGGCGAGATAGCGCTCTTCGAGCGCCGCCTTCAGGTCAACCGGAAGAATGCTGTCATCGTCTCCGCCAGAGGGCGGCAAAATCTCTTGTCCCATATGTCCTGACTAGCCGAGATGACCCCTTTGGGCAAGAAATGCAGGCATTCCGGCTGTGGATGAAGTCTTGGAAGAGCAAGAAAAATGGGGCTGGCGGTACTCTGCCCGAATTTGGACTTTGTTTGCTTTTCCCTTCAACACAAATTTAGAAGTCCGCAAATATAAACCGCCATCGATCCGTAGTAGATTGACGACCAAACTCACACCGTCACAGAGGACCACCAATGACATTTTACCGGACGACACGGCTGATGCTGTCGGGCGTTGCCTTTCTTTCCCTCGCCGGCTCCGCCTTCGCTCTTGATGGCCAGGACCTGCTGAAGAAGATCAATGCGGCCTATACGCTCCAGGGCGGCACGCTGGCGGCAGAAGGCGTCGATGTCGACGGCACGACTGTCACGCTGAAGAACGCGAGCTTCAAGCCCAACAGCGGCGAAGCCATGCCGATCGGCGAAATCACGCTGACCGGTGTCGAGGAAGACGAAGACGGCGGCTACTACATCGAGGAAGCAGCCTTCCCCGATATCAACACCACCAATGACGGCGCGACGCTGACGGCAACCGAGCTGTCGCTCGGCGGCATTTCCATTCCTGCCGACCCCAAGGGCGAAGGTCTGGATTCCATGCTGCTTTATGAAAGCGCGCATACCGGCCCGATCAAGGTCGTCAAGGACGGCGCCGAGGTGTTTTCGCTCGGCGGCAGCGATGTCAACCTGACGCTGCGCGAAGACGAGTCCGGCTTCGATTTCGACGGCGCCTTCAAGAGCCTCAAGGCCGATCTCACCAAGGCCAGCGACCCGCAGAGCAAGGAAGCGATCGAAAAGCTGGCGCTGCAGCACATCAACGGCGACATCACGATGAAGGGCGCCTGGGATCTGGCGCCTGGCACGATCGACGTTTCCGAATTTGCGTTCGACTTTACGAACGTCGGCAGGCTCAACCTCGCCTTCAAGATCTCCGGCTACACGATGCCGTTCGTGAAGTCGCTGCAGGAAGCCGCCAAGCAGGCTGAAGCCAATGCGAACAAGGAAGAAGCTCAGCAGGCGCTTGGTCTCTCCATGCTCGGCCTGTTGCAACAGCTGTCGTTCGAAGGCGCCCAGATCCGCTTCGATGATGCTTCGATCACCAAGCGCGCGCTCGATTACGCCGGCAGCCAGCAGAACATGTCCGGCAAGCAGATGGCGGATTCGCTGAAGGCGATGACCCCGATCATGCTCGCTCAGCTCAACATTCCGGAGCTGCAGAACGCCATCTCGGCTGCCGTCAACACCTTCCTGGACGACCCGAAGAGCCTGACGGTCAGCGCTGCCCCCGCCAAGCCGGTTCCGTTCCCGATGATCATGGGCGCGGCCATGGGTGCGCCAAACACCCTGCCCCAGGTCCTCGGCGTGAAGGTCTCGGCCAACGATTGATCGTTGCGCCTAGCGAGTACCTGGAACCCGGCGTGCCTCTGGTCCGCCGGGTTTTCTTTTCTTGGGGTTAGACGGTGTAACGGCGCAGTTCGGTCAGGGCGTGGTCGACCACGTCCAGAAGCTCTGCCGTGGTGGCACCGTCGCGCGCCTGGACGGACATGCCCTGGACGATGGCGCCGAGGAAGCGGGCGAGCGAGGCTGCGTTCGCATCCGGTTTGATGTCCCCTTCCTCGATGCCGCGCTCGATGCGCGCGGTGAACAGCCGCAGCGTGTCGAGCCGGAGCGAGGAGACATAGTGGGCGATGTCTTCGTTTTCGGATGCGCAGTTCAGCACCGCCGTCGAGATCATGCAGCCCTTGGGGTGCTCGGGCGCCGTGAAGATGATGGCCGAGTTCTTGAGGAACCGGGCGAACGTCGTGACGGTATCGATCGCTTCGCTGAACGGATTGCCCGGGTTCGGCCGGGGCATGCGGCGATACTGGTTCAACGCTTCGCGGTAGAGTTCGGCCTTGGAGCGGAAGGCGGCGTAGAGGCTCTGCGGGGTTATCCCCATCGATGCGGTCAAGTCCGCGATGGACGAACCGTCGTAGCCGTGTTCCCAGAAAGTATCGCGCGCGGCGGCGAGCACCGTCTCCCGGTCGAAGGCCGGTGGCCGCCCTCGCCTGCCCGAGGTCACTTTTTTCGCGCTGTCGTCATTTTTCACAATGATCACTCTAGAAATATTCTGCAACCTGATTTATTCAGGAATGGTCATTGTGATTATAGGAGATCTGGTCCGATGAGTCTTCCCCTTGATTTGCAGAGAGCAACAACGCCCCTTTCCCTCGCTGAGGGGGTAGATGCGGCAATCGATGCTGCGTTGAACGACAAACGGCTGGTCGGAGCGGTTGTCCTGATCGCCGCCAATGACGAGACGGTCTATCGCCGTGCCGCCGGCCTCGCCGACAGAGAGAACGGCATTGCAATGCGGGAAGACACCATCTTTCGGCTGGCCTCCGTCACCAAGCCGATCGTCACGATCGCCGCAATGCGGCTGATCGAGCAAGGACGTATGGGACTGGACGATGCGATCACCAAATGGCTCCCTGATTTCCGCCCGACGCTGCCCGATGGCGGCGAGGCAACCATCCGGATACGGCATCTGCTGAACCACACGTCGGGCCTCAGCTATTGTTTTGCCGAGGAGGATGGTCCCTATGTGCGCGCTGGCGTCTCTGACGGTATCGGCGAGCCCGGCATGTCGCTGGCGGAGAACCTTCGGCGGATCGCGAGCACGCCATTGCTGTTTACCCCCGGAGAAGGCTGGCGTTATTCGCTCGCGATCGATGTGCTCGGCGGTATCATCGAGGCCGAGATGGGTGTTTCGCTTGACGAGGCCGTGGCGGAGCTCGTCACCGGCCCCCTCGGGCTTCGGGACACCGCGTTTTCCGTTCGCGATCGCCAGCGTCTTGCCGCAGCCTACACGGACGCCTCGCCGGAGCCGAAGCTGATGGGCAAGGAAGCGCTGGTGTCGGCGTTGACCGGCTCCGTGCGCTTCGCGCCGGATCGCATCTTCGATCCGACCTCCTATCACTCCGGTGGCGCCGGGATGGCGGGCACGGCAGACGATATCCTAACGATCCTCGAGACGATCCGAAGGGGTGGCGCTCCCCTGCTCTCAAGCGAAACGGTCGCAACGATGATGGTCGACCAGACCGGTGGGCGTCGGCAGGCCGTGGAGCCCGGCTCCGGATTCGGTTTCGGTTGGGCCGTCGTCACCGACCCGGACGCGGCGCAGGTGCCGCTTACGAAAGGATCGCTGCAGTGGGGCGGCGTCTATGGCCATAGCTGGTTCGTGGACCCATCCAACGGGTTGACGGTGGTCGCCCTTACCAACACGACACTCGAGGGCATGTGGGGCCGGTTCACCGTGGATCTACGCAAGGCGGTCTACGCGGCGATCTGACCGCGCTCCAAAAATGCAAAAAGCCGGCGAACAGGTCGCCGGCTTTTTTGTTCAATCAGTTTGCTCAGTCCTTCTTGACCGGCGGGATGACGCGCAGCGACAGTTCCATCAGCTGCTTCGGGGTTGCCGGCGACGGAGCGTTCATCAGGAGGTCCTGCGCCTGCTGGTTCATTGGGAACAGCGTGATTTCGCGCAGGTTCTTGGCGCCGAGCAGCAGCATCACCACACGGTCGATACCGAAGGCGCAGCCGCCATGCGGAGGCGCGCCGTACTGGAAGGCGCGGTACATGCCGCCGAAGCGCTCTTCGACATCCGTCTGGCTGAGGCCGACCAGTTCGAAGGCCTTGACCATGGCTTCCGGCGACTGGTTACGGATGGAGCCCGAGGCAATTTCGAAGCCGTTGCAGACGGCATCGTACTGGTAGGCCTTGAGCGACAGCGGATCCTGCGTCTGCAGCGCCTCGAGGCCGCCCTGCGGCATCGAGAATGGATTGTGGGCGAAGTCGATTTTCTTGTCTTCCTCGCTCCATTCGTAGAACGGGAAGTCGATGATCCAGCACAGCTCGAAACGGTCGCGATCGACGAGGTTCAGGTCTTCACCCGCCTTGGTGCGCGCTTCGCCCGCGAACTTGTAGAACTTCGCCGGCTCGCCGGCGACGAAGAAGGCGGCATCGCCTGCTTCAAGTCCGAGCTGGACGCGGAGCGCTTCGGTGCGCTCTTCGCCGATGTTCTTGGCAAGCGGACCGGAACCGCCGACCTTGCCGTCTTCTTCCTTCCAGAAGATGTAGCCGAGGCCCGGCTGGCCGAGCGACTGGGCCCAGGCGTTCATGCGGTCGCAGAAGGCGCGGCTGCCGCCGGTCTTGGCCGGGATCGCCCAGACTTCGACCTTCGGGTTGGAGGCGATCATGCCGGCGAAGACCTTGAAGCCGGAGCCTGCGAAATGCTCGGTGACGGCCTGCATCTCGATCGGGTTGCGCAGGTCGGGCTTGTCGGAGCCGTACTTGCGGATCGCGACATCGTAAGGGATGCGCGGCCATTCCTTGGTGACCGGCTTGCCTTCGGCGAACTGCTCGAAGACCGAGGTCATGATCGGGGCCATCGTGTCCCAGACGTCTTCCTGGGTGACGAAGCTCATTTCCAGGTCGAGCTGGTAGAATTCGCCCGGCAGGCGGTCGGCGCGCGGGTCTTCATCGCGGAAGCACGGAGCGATCTGGAAGTAGCGGTCGAAACCGGCGACCATCAGGAGCTGCTTGTACTGCTGCGGCGCCTGCGGCAGGGCGAAGAACGTGCCGGGGTGGATACGGCTGGGCACGAGGAAGTCGCGCGCGCCTTCCGGCGAAGACGCCGTCAGGATCGGGGTCGTGTATTCGCCGAAGCCGGCCGACGTCATGCGGTTGCGGATATCGGAAATGATCTGGCTGCGCTTGACGATATTCTTGTGCAGCGTCTCGCGGCGCAGGTCGAGGAAGCGGTACTTGAGGCGGATGTCCTCAGGATAATCCGGCTCGCCGAACACCGGCAGCGGCAGTTCCTTTGCTTCGGAGAGGACTTCGATTTCCTGGGCGTAGAGTTCGATCTCGCCGGTCGCCATGTTCTTGTTGACGGTGTCTTCCGAGCGCGCCTTGACGACGCCGTCGATGCGGATGACCCACTCGCCGCGCACGGTCTCGGCGATCTTGAAGGCCGGGCTATCCGGATCGGCGACGACCTGGGTCATGCCGTAATGGTCGCGAAGGTCGATGAAGAGAACGCCGCCATGGTCACGAACGCGGTGGACCCAGCCGGAAATCCGGACATTGGCGCCGACATCCGCCTTGCGGAGGGCTGCACATGTGTGGCTGCGGTAACGATGCATCATCTCAATTCCCAGTATTTGGCTTAAAGACGGCGGTCGGGGGCTCCAATGGCTCTCCCTCGCCGACAAGAAAATCGGGCGGAAAAGCGCATGGACTGCCTGATTTGTCAAGACTTGGCGCGATTGGTCGTCGCTTTGAAAGCGCCTTTCACACCACGGGAACCCTATCCCTTTGCCAGGCCCATGCGGCAGTTTGGCAGCCGGCCCCATATTGCTGAAGCCTGCGGTCAACTTTAAGAAGGGCCGATATCACTTTTCCGGAGCCGCGCCATGCCCTTTCTCACCCGCCGCAATCTGTTGAAGGCTTCCGCCGTCGCAGGCGCTTACGGGGTCGGCATCGGTGTTGCCGGCAAATTCGGGATGGCGGCAGCGGCGCCGGAGCCGCAAGTCCTGAAAGCGGTCAAGACGACGGCCAGTATTACCGATGCTGGGATAACGAAGGACATCATGACCTGGGGCGATGGTGGCTTGCCGCCGGTGCTCAGGATGACCAAGGGAAAGCCCTATGCCGCACGGCTGACCAACACGCTCGACGAGCCGACGACCATCCACTGGCATGGTCTGAGAATCGCCAACAAGATGGACGGCGTTCCCTTCATGACGCAGCCCTACGTCTATACCGGCGACAGTTTCGACTATGCCTTCACGCCGCCTGATGCCGGCACGTTCTGGTATCACCCCCACTGCAATACGCTGACCCAGATGGGCCACGGCATGACCGGAGTCATCGTGGTCGAAGATGCTGAAGACCCGATCTTCGATTCCGAGGTCGTGCTCAACCTTCGCGACTGGCGCCTCGGCAGCGATGGACAGTTCATCGCGGCATTCCGCCCGCGCGATGCCGCCAAGACCGGAACCTACGGCACCGTCCGCACTGCCAACTGGCACCAGGAGCCGCAATATGACGCTCCTGCCGGCGGCCTGGTCCGGCTGCGGATCGCGGTTACCGACGTGACGCGCATCTTCTCGCTGAGGATGGAAGGAGCCGACGCTACCGTGATCGCGATCGACGGCAACCCGGTGCCCAAACGCTTCCCGCTCGATCTGCTGCTGATCGGCCCCGGCCAGCGCCTCGACCTTGCGGTGCGTATGCCTGACGGCGAAGGCGCGATCGCCACGCTCGAGGATATTCGCGGCACGACGCCGAAGACGATCGCCAAGCTTCGGTCCGTCGGCCAGTCGTTGAAGCGCAATGTCGGGGATCTGGCAACACTTGGTGCCAATCCCGTGGCCCGGGCGGATCTCGATGCCGCGCAGAAAATTCCGCTGGTTCTGAGCGCCACGGCGGAAAGCGCACCTGCCGACAGCATCTGCGGCACGCTCGGCTACAGTTTCTGGGCGATCAACAAGGTGCCGTGGCCCGGCGACACGAAGGACCCGACAGCGCCGCTTGCGGAACTGAAACTGGGCAAGAGCTACATCTTCCAGCTCGAGAATGTAACACCGCACACGCACCCGATTCACCTTCACGGCATGAGCTTCACCGTGCTCTCCTCCTCGACGCGGGAAGTGATGCCTGTCGTGACCGACACCTACCTGATCCAGCCCGACGAGAAAGTACAGCTGGCCTTCGTCGCAGATAATCCCGGCGACTGGCTGTTGCATTGCCACATCATCGAGCACCAGAAGACCGGTATGACCAGTTATGTCCGGGTTGTTTGACAACTAATCGCGGGCTTCTTGTTGACATATCCGGCCGAAAGGAGAAGGAAGATTTATCAACCTTTTACCTGCGAATGAATTGATATGATCGAAACAACCGCCGATTTGGAGGCGGCCTGCAAAGAGCTGGCCAAGTCAGAATTCATTACTATCGACACCGAGTTTCTCCGCGAAACGACCTTCTGGCCGGAACTCTGCCTGATCCAGATGGCGAGCCCGACGACGGAAGTGCTGGTCGATCCGCTGGCAAAGGGTCTCGATCTCAAGCCGTTCTTCGAGCTGATGGCCAACCCGGCCGTGCTCAAGGTCTTCCATGCGGCGCGCCAGGACATCGAAATCATCTTCAATCGTGGCGGTCTCATCCCGCATCCGATCTTTGATACGCAGGTTGCCGCGATGGTCTGCGGCTTCGGCGACTCCGTCTCCTATGACCAGCTCGTCAGCCGCACCAAGGGCGTGCAGATCGACAAGTCCTCGCGCTTCACCGACTGGAGCCGCAGGCCGCTGTCGGAAAAGCAGCTGGACTACGCACTTGCCGACGTGACGCACCTGCGGGACGTCTACCTCTACCTGAAGGCCGAACTGGAGCGCGAAGGGCGCTCGTCCTGGCTGTCGGAGGAGATGGATGTCCTCGAAGCCCAGGAAACCTACGATCTTCATCCAGACGATGCCTGGCAGCGCCTGAAGATGCGTCTACGCAAGCCGCAGGAACTGGCGATCCTGAAGTTCGTTGCCGCCTGGCGCGAACGCGAGGCCCGCAGCCGCAACGTACCGCGCTCGCGCGTCATCAAGGATGATGCGATCTACGAGATTGCGCAGCAACAGCCGAAAGATGCGGAAGCGCTCGGCCGGCTGAGAACGATCCCGAAGGGATGGGAGCGTTCGGCCGCCGGCACCGCTGTTGTCGAGGCCGTCAACGCTGCACTCGCTCTGCCGAAGAGCGAGATGCCGCATGCGCCGCGCCACACGCAGACGCCGGAAGGCGCTGCAGCGGCAGCCGAACTCCTGAAGGTGCTGTTGAAGCTCATTTCGGAAAAACACGGCGTTGCGCCGAAGGTCATCGCCAACAGTGAAGATCTGGACAAGATCGCTGCCGAGGGTGAGAAGGCCGAGGTCGCGGCTCTGCACGGATGGCGCAGGGAGCTGTTCGGCGAACCTGCCCTGCAGTTGATCCAGGGCCAGGTCGCACTGCGTTTCGTCGGCAAAAAAGTCGAGACGGTAACGCTGTAGCGGTCACAAGTCGGACGTTTTTGCGCGTATAAGCATTTTCTGAGGGCCGTTGGAATCGAGAAACCGACCGGACGCGCCCTTACAGAAACGCTGGATGCTACCTACATTCCTGGGTACACGCGTTACACGTCAGGGTTAAAAAGACTATATGCGGGAAATATCTCCGGTCCAGAACTGGTTACTGATCGCGCTCGTGATCGCGGCCAGCGGTGTCCTCTACGACATGAGATTTTACGGCGGCCATCCGTTCGTTGGAGCAACCTTTGCGCTGGCGATCGGCCTGCCGATCATTGCCTTCGAGCGTAAAGTCATCCTGCGCCGCCTCAATCGTCGTATGCAGGCTCTGCCGACGGTGACGTTCTTCCTGGCCGAAATCTTCATCTACGAAATCCTGATGAGCGCCGGGTTTGCCGTTGCCGGCCTTTCGATGTGGACGCTCGGCATCTTTCGTCCGGGATCGTGGATCGATGCTGTCATCCTGCCTTTCGATGCATTTCTCTATGCGCTCGCCGTCTGCGCACTGATCATCTTCGTGCTGCGCGTTCGCGAATTGCTGGGACGCGACATCTTCACCAGCATGCTCTTCAGCCGCTACCGCAAGCCGCTCAGCGAAGAACGTGTCTTCCTGTTCATCGACCTAGTGGATTCCACCGCCTTCGCGGAAAAGCATGGCGACCTCCGGGCCCAACAGATGCTGAGCTCGCTGTTTGCGGCCTTTGCGGAGCCGGTGCGGAAGTACAAGGGCACGATCGATGACTACGTGGGCGATGCAGCGATCATCAGCTGGCCGCTGGAGCGCGGCGTCAAGTTCGCGAGATGCGTGAACTGCATCTTCGACATCATCGGCGAAATTGAAAACGATGCGGAAAGCTGGCTGAAGACCTACGGCCAGGTGCCACGGCTGCGGGCTGCGCTGCACGGCGGCACCGTCATCACTGCGGAAATCGGCGTTGATCACCACAAGATCACCTATTTCGGCGACACCGTGAACACCACCTCCCGTCTCGAGACGCTCTGCAAGACGCTGAACCGCTCGGTGCTCATCTCCTCCGACCTCGCCCAGCGCATCTTCATGCCGGAGACCGTTGTGGCCGAGGATCTCGGAACCCATGCCGTGAAAGGGCGTGGCCAGAGCCTTGGCGTCATCGCTCTCGTCAAGGCCGAAAGCCGGAAGGCGTCACCAAAGCTTCACGCAGGCGTCAACGCGCCGACATGAATCCCCTGCTAATCGAGACCCGCATTCCAATCTTTGGGGGTTTCGATGAAAAATACTCTTCTTGCTTCCGTTTCATTTGTACTTTTGATCGCTGGCACGGCAGCAGCCGACCAGCAGCAATTTCCTGCAAAGCTGGCCGGCCAGGCCATCCTGCCTGCCAACACGCTGGTCCCGGCTCCGGCCGACGCACCTGAATTCCTGAAGCACTCCGGCAAGTTCACCACGGCCGACCGCAAGCGCACCGAAGCGCTCGGCACAGTTCCGGGCAAGGACGGCGCTCGCGTGACCGACCTGAAGCTGCCTTTCGACGGCCAGCCGATCCAGGGCTTCTCCGGTATCAAGGCCATGCCGGACGGTACTTTCTGGACGCTCTCCGACAACGGCTTCGGCTCCAAGGCCAACTCCAGCGACGCCATGCTGTTCCTGCACCAGATGAAGTTCGACTGGGCGACCGGCAAGGTCGAGGTTGTGAAGAACCTGTTCCTGTCCGATCCTGACAAGAAGGCGCCCTTCCCGATCGTGCTCGAAGGCGCCGAAAAGCGTTACCTCACCGGCGCTGACTTCGACATCGAATCCGTGCAGCCGGTTGCCGATGGCTTCTGGATCGGTGAGGAATTTGGACCCTATATTCTGAAATTCGATACCGAAGGCCGCCTGAGGGACGTCGTTTCGACCGTCGTTGACGGCAAGCCCGTCATGTCGCCCGACAATCCTCTCCTGTCGGTTCCGGCAAACCCGACCGCCAAGATGCCGGTCTTCAACCTGAAGCGTTCGGGCGGTTTCGAAGGTCTCGCCATGTCGAAGGACGGCAGCAAGCTTTATGGCCTACTCGAAGGCCCGCTCTATCTCGAAGACGGCAAGATGGAATCGGTTGACGGTCACACCGCCATCCGTGTCATCGAGTTCGACACCGCTTCCAAGAACTGGACCGGCCGCACCTGGTTCTACCCATTCGAAGACAAGGGCGTGTCGATCGGCGACTTCAACATGCTGGACGACTCCACCGCCCTCGTCATCGAGCGCGACAACGGCGCCGGCAGCAAGGACAAGGCTTGCGCCGATCCCAAGCAGCCGAAGCCGGATTGCTTCGAAGCCCCGGCCGAACTCAAGCGCATCTACAAGATCGAGTTCAACGACGCCAATGTCGGCAAGGCCGTCCGCAAGATCGGCTACATCGATCTTCTTGGTATCAAGGACCCCGACAACAAGAAGAAGGCCGGCAGCAAGGACGGCATCTACGACATGCCGTTCGTGACGATCGAAAACGTCGATCGCGTCGATGCCACGCATATCATCGTCGGCAACGACAACAACCTGCCCTTCTCCGCCGGCCGCGCTGTCGACAAGGCAGACGACAACGAGTTCAGCCTGCTCGAAGTCGGCGATCTGCTGAACGCGAAGTAAGCCTGGGCCTCGCAAGGAAGGCCCCGCGGGAAAGCGGGGCTTTCCAGGAATAGGCGGCGCAGGCCACAGTTCGAAAGCTTGAGCTACCGTTCAGTCGCGCCCTTGCCGGCGAGAATGTGACCGCGGAATTTGGTGATCCGCGCCGCGCGGGTTTCCGATTTCTTCACACCGCTGAGATTGATCACGTAGCTTTTCTGCCGTCCAGTTGTCAGGTCGTGAAAAGCCTCGGCAAGTTCAGGGTCGGAATCCAATGCCTCAATCAACTCCTCGGGCAGTTCGACCTGGCTTTGCCCCCTGGGCGGCTTGATGCCAGCTTCGGCATAGCCCATCGCTTCCTTCAGGTAGGACAGCATAACGGGCTCCATGTTTGCGACCTGCGCGTTCTCCATAAAGCGAAGCATATCAGGATGTTGCGTGTTCGGCCCCTGCTTCTCAAGCATGCGTTCGGGGTCTTTCAAAAGTGCGGCATTGAAGAACGTCAGGCGAAAATCGCCGCGGAAGGCGCCGATTATCGCGATATTGCGGCCTTCATGTATGTAGCAGGGATGCGCCCACTTTACCGTCTCGACGAGACCTGCCTTGCGACAGATCCGGCGCAGCTCGTTCAAGCCGTCAATCCATTGCCGCGTCGAACAGTCAGGTGTTGCAAACCGCTCGCAGCGTCCGCATCCTTTCGTAAAGAAGTCCTCGATGTCCGTAATCATTTCTCTCGCCCAGATTCGCACGTGATTGGATGGCCAGTTCAACCATACCAAACCATTGCGTCAACTTGCGGCCGAAGCGAGATGCGGCGTGCTATTCGAACCGGAAGGCCAGCCGCTTGTTTGTCAGCCTCGCAAGCTGCTGCAGGCGCCCATCCAGGCGCTCGCCGGCGAAGTCGCGATATTCGGACGGGACCACGAATTCGAGGTCCAGATCGGGGTTCGACGACTTCTGGAAGGTCAGGTTGCGGACGACACCGGGCATCGAGGCGGAGAACAGATAGACGACACGCAGCATGCCGCCCAGGAGCTTCGCACGCTCGACGTAATGCGGGGTCGCGATCGTCGCCAGCGGACCGGTCGCGCCGTCGTCGTGAAGCCCTTCGAAGCGATAGTAATTGGCAAGCGCGATGAATGCGCGGCCTGGGTGCGTGATCCCGACGAAAGACGTGTGGGCGATGATGTTCAGCGCCTGAAGGCCACGGTAGTCGGGATGGGCGCGCCAGCTGATGTCGGCAAGAAGGCAGGCTGCCTGACGATAGCGGGCATCCTCTTCCGTCTCTGTGATGCCGAAGAACGGCATCATGCGTCCCGTCCATTCAGCCAATTCCCGCGCATGTTCCGGAGATCGCGCACGCAGGATCGCCAGCTCCCGGGCCGCTTCGATCAGCGGGTCGGCACGACATTCGCTCTCGGACAGCAGCGAGAACAGATAGCCTTCGCGCACGCCCTGCCCCGAGAAGGAGATGACCGCTGGCTTCATGACGCTCAGCACTTCCTTCATCGCCACCGCGCCGAAGGGCAGCAGCACGCGACGGAACTTCGAGACCGCGGCCCAGGCCGGATCCTTCGAATCCCTGACCGTCTCCACCTGATCGAGAAACTGCATCATTGCGTCGAGGGTGATTTCGTATCCCTGCATCATGTGCAGCGGATAGTGGGTCAGCTCCATGTGGAGCTTGGCGATGTTTCGCCATGTGCCCCCGACGGCATAAAAGGTCCGCCCCTCGCCCTTTGCGAGAAGCTTGGCGCTGGTCTTCACATGCTTGCGGGCGAAGGCACGGGCCTTCTCCATCGATCCGTTGGCGTATTCGGAGAGGCGCAGGCCGCCGAGCGGCAAGGTCACGCCCTGGCCGATTTCCTTGCCCTTGATATCAATAAGTTCCAGCGAACCGCCGCCAAGGTCGCCGGCGATCCCATCGGGCTGGAAGAACCCGCTGACGATACCGAGCGCCGAGAACTTGGCCTCTTCCTCGCCGGAAAGAACACGAATCTTCCGCTGCAGGATGGTTTCGGCGCGATGAATGAAATCCGGGCCGTTGGAAGCTTCGCGCGCCGCAGCGGTCGCGAGGACATACATCGTTGCCGCACGCGCCTGATCGGAGAGTGCCTTGAAACGGTGCAGAGCTGCGAGCGCCCGTTCGACGCTGGCCTCGTCCATCTTGCCGGTCAGCGCGATGCCTTTGCCGAGACCACAGAGAACCTTTTCATTGAAAAGGATCGTCGGCGACCGGGACATGCCCTCGTAGATGACCACACGGATCGAGTTCGACCCGATATCGACAACGGAGACCGGGGCAATCCCTGGAAGGCGCCCCTGGGCTTCTGATTCAACCATACAGGTCCAGTTTTATCTTTTTGCCCGGCCGGAAAGCAGGCCGGCGATCAGCTTCGGCGCACTGGATTTCAAGGCTTCACCACGACCGGAAAGGCTCGGGTTCGTCATGAAATACTGTTGCGCGTTGAACGGCTCCTCGCCCTTGCGCACTTCCATGCGCCTGGACGTCCCGTCGGCCAATATCTCGTAGCTTTGCTGATTGTCAATGAGGTTGCCGAGCATGATCTGAGACAAAACCTGCTCGTGAACGGTCGGATTTGTCAGCGGAACGAGCGTTTCGACGCGCCGATCGAGGTTTCTTGGCATCATATCGGCCGAGCCGATGTAGACGAGCGCCTTGTCGGACGGCAGGCCGTGGCCGTTGCCGAAGCAGAAGATGCGGCTGTGCTCGAGGAAGCGGCCGACGATCGATTTGACGCGAATATTCTCCGAGAGACCCGCCACCTGCGGACGCAGGCAGCAGATGCCGCGGATGACCAGATCGATCTCGACGCCGGCGCGGCTCGCCGTATAGAGCGCGTCGATGATCTCCGGATCGACCAGCGAGTTCATCTTCATCCAGATCGCCGCCGGCGCGCCATTCTTGGCGTGCTTGATCTCTTCGTCGATGTGACGAAGGATGCGCGTGCGCAGCGTGTACGGAGAGACGGCCAGCTTCATGCTTTCTTCCGGCTCGCCGTAGCCGGTGATGAAATTGAAGATGTTGGCCATGTCATGGGCAATGACGGGGTTGCAGGTGAAGAACGACAGGTCGGTATAGATCTTCGCCGTGATCGGGTGATAGTTGCCGGTGCCGAGGTGGCAATAGCTGCGCAGCTTGCCTTCCTCGCGGCGAACGACGAGCGACATCTTCGAGTGGGTCTTCAATTCGATGAAGCCGAAGACAACCTGCACGCCGGCGCGTTCAAGGTCGCGCGCCCAGCGAATATTGGCTTCTTCGTCGAAGCGGGCCTTCAATTCGACCAGCGCGGTGACGGACTTGCCGGATTCGGCGGCGTCGATCAACGCGCGAACGATCGGGCTGTCGTTCGATGTGCGGTAAAGCGTCTGCTTTATCGCCAGAACGTCAGGATCGCGCGCAGCCTGGAGAAGGAACTGGACCACCACGTCGAAGGACTCGTAGGGGTGATGAACCACCATGTCCTTTTCGCGGATGGCGGCGAAGCAGTCGCCGGCGTGTTCGCGGACGCGCTCTGGAAATCGCGCGTTGTAGGGCGGAAATCGAAGGTCGTCGCGCGGAGCCTTGGTGATTTCCGAAAGCGTGTTGAGTGCCAGCAACCCCGGCAAGACCGCAACGCGGTTGTCGGGAACGTTCAGCGCCTGGACGACGAACTGGCGCAGCGATGCCGGCATTTCGGAATCGGTCTCGATGCGGATCACCGATCCACGACGGCGGCGCTTAAGCGCCGTTTCGAAGAAGCGCACCAGATCTTCCGCTTCTTCTTCGACTTCAATATCGCTGTCGCGAATGATGCGGAACGTACCGGAGCCCTGCACCTCGTAGCCGGGGTAAAGGCGATGGATGAAGACGTTAGCGACATCTTCGAGCGTGATGTAGCGGATCGTGCTGCCATCGTCCGGCAGACGCACGAAACGATCGAGCGCCGGCGGCAGGCGCAGCAGCGCCGTCATCGGATCGCGGCCGTTCTTGCTGACGAGCTGCAAGCCGATCGAAAAGCCGAGATTCGGAATGAAGGGAAAAGGGTGCGCCGGATCGATCGACAACGGCGTCAGCACAGGGAAGATCGCCTGCTCGAATTCGGTCGCAAGCCAGTTGCGATCAGCTTCGCTGAGCGCGCCCGGACGGACGATCAGAATGTCTTCCTTGGCAAGGTACTGCTGGAGAACGGCGAGCGATGCCTGTTGCTCCATCTGCAGGTTGTCGATCTCCTGCAAGATCGCATCCAGCTGCTCGGCCGGCGTTTTGCCATCCGGCGTGCGAACCACGATGTTCTGGCGCACCTGACCTTCGAGGCCCGCCACGCGCACCATGAAGAATTCGTCGAGGTTGGCAGCCGAGATCGACAGAAAGCGAACGCGCTCGAGCAAGGGATGCTCGGTGTTCAGCGTCTCTTCGAGAACACGGCGGTTGAACTGCAGCCAGGAGAATTCGCGGTTGATGAAACGTTCCGGGCTCGACAGTAGCTGTTCCAGCGGGGGCACATTGTCCTTGGCTTCCGGTGTAGGTTCATGGTGCTCCGCGACTGCACTGTCCATGGTATTTTGCCCCGTTTCGTTCGGCCAAGCGAATTATATCAGTTTCACGACGGAACTGTGACAGTCAATCAGCCGGGTCGGAATTGCCCAATTCATTCAACACTTCGGCAGCCAGCGACCGCGTGATCTTGGTACCCCTCGACAGCGCAAGGCGATCCAACCTTTCGACAATCGTCTGGGCAGCGTTCAGCGAACGTTCCATCCTGGCGACAATATAGAGAACAAGCTTGTCATCTATATAAAGCTGCCGGTCGGAGAAGAGCTTGACGATCACCTGGGACAACAGATCTTCGTCCGGCTCACCGATCTCGACGACGGTTGCTGCCTTAAGGCGAGAACGCAGATCGGCCAGCTCCACCGGCCAGGACATCGGCCAAAGGCGGCTCGTCATCAGCAGGCTGTTGCCATTTTCCCGCACGCTGTTGATGACATGGAAGAGTTCTGTGTCGTCGAAGCCCACACGGTCGACATCTTCGAACAGCACCGGGTTGCTGGCGGCCTCCACTGCAGCATTCGCGCCTACTTTCGGGTGGATGGAAACGGCGCCGCTGTGCTCCTTCCAGATATTCGCCAGATGCGTTTTCCCCGAACCGACGGGGCCCGCAAGAATGACCACTGGCGACGGCCATTGTGGCCAGGCATCAACGATCGACACGGCGGCGGCCAGCCGCTCCGAGATCAGCAGATCGTCGCGACCGGTCGCGGCATCATGCGAAAATGCCAGGGGAAGCTGCTCAACAGCCTTGCGCCTTGAATCAGCGGTTTTCACGTCAGTCATTTGGGATCAGCTTTTGTCTTCCTGACCTGGCCGGGCTTCGCCGCGCCAGCATAAAGATCGCTTTGAAGGTAGCGCGAAAGCGCGAAACGAACAAGCACGCCGACGGCAGCGGCGGCGGGGACCGCGACCAGAAGGCCGACGAAGCCGAACAGAGCACCGAAGGCAAACAGCGCAAACATCAGCCACACGGGGTGCAGGCCAACGCTATGACCGACGAGCTTCGGCTGCAGAATGTTGCCTTCCATGAACTGGCCGCTGAAGAAGACGGCAAGCACGGCGCCGACCCAGATATAGTCAGGCCAGAATTGGACGATGGCCACGCCGACCGCCAGAACCAGGCCGACCATTGACCCCACATAGGGAATGAAGCTGATCATGCCCGCGAAGAGGCCGATCAACAGGCCGAAATTGAGACCCACCAGAGACAGGCCGACGGCGTACCAGATGCCGAGGATGAGGCACAGCGACCCCTGCCCGCGGATGAAACCGGCAATTGCCTGATCGATCTCGCGCATGATCTGGTGGACGTTGTCGACATAATCGCGGGGGATATACTTGTCGATATTCGCGACCATGCGATCCCAATCGAGCAGCATATAGAAGGCAACCACAGGCGTGACGATCATCAGCGAGATCACGTTGACGACGGCAAGGCCGGAACTCCAGACCTGGCTGAAAAGCCCGGTGAGCAGGCCGAAGCCCTGCGACAGGATTTCCGAGAAATTGTTCTTGATCGTCCCCAGCTGGCTCTTGATCCAGTCCGGCAGTACGGAGTCCTGCGACTTGGTAATGAACGTCTGCAGCTGATCGATGTAGCCGGGCAATCGGCCTGCAAAATCGCTGAACTGGCTTGCAAGGATCGGAATGAGGATCATCAGCGCAAGGACGATCAGGATCACGAAGGAGATCAAGATGACGATCGTCGCCATCAACCGGCTGAGACCCAGGCGCTCAAGCCGATCGGCGACCGGATCCAGGAAATAGGCGAGCGCCATGCCCGCCAGGAATGGCAGCAGGATCGAGCTGAAAACAAAAAGAAACGCGATGAAGAAGGCGAGCACGATCAGCCAGAAGATGACCTGGCGCTTGAGACCTGCCCCGCTAACCTGCTGTGGCATCACTTACCTCTGATCGGCCGCCGCTTGGCCGCGACACCTCGGTGCGGCCTTCGAGCCACATAGGATGCAGCCGCGAGAATGGTCAACCCCGGCGCTTAAAATCCCGAATGCCTCGGTCAAAATAGCGGGAAATTGGGGCTTTCTCCATGCAATCCCTTGCATAAACGCCCCCGCCATGCAATTGCGACCGCATGTGACGCGGGGATATTTCCCGCCTCGAAGACAGCCATCGGAGAGCAGCATGAGCCAGTCTGGAAAGAACGGCCTGACCTATAGCGACGCAGGCGTGGATATCGACGCTGGCAACCTTCTCGTCGAAAAGATCAAGCCCGCTGTACGCTCGACCCGTCGCCCCGGCGCCGACGGCGAGATCGGCGGCTTCGGCGGACTCTTCGACCTCAAGGCAGCCGGTTTCACCGATCCGGTTCTGGTTGCTGCCAACGACGGCGTCGGCACCAAGTTGAAGATCGCGATCGACGCTGACTACCATGACACGGTCGGCATCGACCTCGTTGCCATGTGCGTCAACGACCTCGTCGTGCAGGGTGCGGAACCACTGTTCTTCCTCGACTATTTCGCGACCGGCAAGCTCGACCCGGATCAGGGTGCGGCGATCGTCGAAGGCATCGCGGCCGGCTGCCGTGATGCGGGCTGTGCGCTGATCGGCGGCGAGACCGCCGAGATGCCGGGCATGTATTCCTCCGGCGATTACGATCTGGCCGGCTTTGCCGTCGGCGCTGCCGAGCGCGGCAAGCTGCTGCCTTCCGGTGACATCGGTGAAGGCGACGTCATTCTGGGCCTCGCTTCCTCGGGCGTTCACTCCAACGGCTTCTCGCTAGTGCGCAAGATCGTCGGCATTTCCGGCCTCGACTGGAGCGAACCGGCCCCGTTTGCAGACGGCAAGACACTGGGCGAAGCCCTGCTCACGCCGACCCGTATCTACGTGAAGCAGCTCCTGAGCGTGATCCGTGAAACCGGTGCAGTCAAGGCGCTGGCGCACATCACCGGCGGTGGCTTCCCCGAGAACATTCCGCGTGTGCTGCCGAAGCACCTCGCCGCCGAGATCGATCTTACCGCCGTCAAGGTTCCGGCCGTATTCTCCTGGCTGTCGAAGACCGGCGGCGTCGAGGCAAACGAGATGCTGCGCACCTTCAACTGCGGCATCGGCATGATCGCCGTCGTCTCCGCCGAGAATGCAGACACCGTCATTTCGGCACTGGAGGCACAGGGCGAAAGCGTCGTACGGCTCGGTCGGATGATCGCTCGCGCTGAAGGCGCTGGCGGCACGCTCTACAAGGGTACGCTCGCCATATGACGTCACCGCGCAAACGCGCCGTCGTCTTCATCTCAGGCGGCGGCTCCAACATGATGGCGCTGGTCGCGGCCGCCAAGGCCGGAGATTATCCGGCCGAGATCGTGGGCGTCATCTCCGACAAGGCCGATGCCGGCGGGCTGGCCAAGGCGGCTGCCGAGGGCATCGCGACCTTCGCGTTCGCGCGCAAGGACTACGCCAGCAAGGAAGCGCACGAAGAGGCGATCTTCGCGGCACTCGACGAATTGTCACCGGATATTCTCTGCCTTGCAGGCTATATGCGACTGCTGAGCGGCACGTTCATCCAACGCTACGAGGGTCGGATGATCAACATCCACCCTTCCCTGCTGCCGCTGTTTCCCGGCCTGCATACGCATCAGCGCGCAATCGACGCCGGTATGCGGATCGCCGGCTGCACCGTGCATTTCGTCACCGAAGGCATGGATGAAGGTCCTGTTATCGGCCAGGCAGCCGTGCCGGTTCTCTCCGACGATACCGCTGACACGCTGGCAGCGCGCGTTCTGACCGTCGAGCACCAGATCTATCCGCAAGCACTGAAGTTGTTTGCAGAGGGCAAGGTCGCGATGAAGGATGGCAAGGCTGTCAGTAGCGGCGACAATCCGGCATCGGCCGTGGGCGGCAAGGTCGTATCGCTGATCGGCGACAGAGCCTGAAATTCAAGAGAGTAGTTCAGAGTTTGCGATTTGGGCCCGGGGATCGGGCCCACATCCTTTTGACGCTTGCTTACGCCGCCAGCGACCTTGGCTGGTGCAACGTGCCGTCGCTGTAGACGAAGCGACCGCCACGGAAGGTCGCGCGGATGCGATGAACCTCGCCGGGCTCGACCACGACCAGATCGGCGCGCTGGCCGACAGCGATCTCGCCGCGATCGAGCAGACCGGCCGAGCGTGCCGCATTCTTCGTCGCCATGGCTACCGCAGTCGGAAGGTCGGTTTCGGCGGCGATCTTGAAGATGCCGGGTACGAAGGCGGCCGGATGATAGTCGGCAGCAATGACCGACAGCAGACCGGCGCGGACTGCATCGAGCGCACTCAGGTTGCCGGACATGGACTGGCCGCGAAGCGCATTCGGCGCCCCCATCAGCGTCCACAGGCCACGGCGGCGCGCTTCCTCTGCGGCCGGCAGCGTCACCGGGAATTCGCTGATGGTGACGCCCATATCATGCATTTCGGCGACCTTCTCGGCGCTGTCATCGTCATGCGAGGCAAGCGACAGCTTATGGCGCAGCGACAGGTCGACGATATGGCGGAGCGTGGTCTCGATCTCGGGATTGTTGCGCATGGCGATGCGCTTGGCGACCATCTCTGCCGCCATTTCCTCGGAGATGGCACGGCGCTCGGCAATGCTCAGAATATAGCTCTGGATGTTGTTGTACTGGCCCTGGCCCGGCGTATGGTCGGTCAGCGACACCATATCGACATGGCCGGCATCCAGCAGCTTTTCCAGCGCCGGTGCGGCGCCGATATTGGTGATCTCGTAGCGCGCGTGAACGCGGTGATCAATCAGCAGGCTGTCCTTCAGGCGGCTGACACCCTCGATGACGGCGCAGGTCGTCTCCAGCGAACGGACGTGGCCATAGACACTTTCCGTCGCGAAGGATACAGCGGCATAGGCCGTCGTCACGCCATGCGCTGCGAGCTTCTTGTCCAGCTCGTAAATGCCGAAATCGATCGGCATCATCGCGTTGGGGCGCGGTGCAATCTCGCGCTCGATCATGTCACCGTGCAGATCGACGAAGCCCGGCATCAACAGACGGCCTTCGCCATCGATCGCGGCATTGGCGACGACCTCCGGCCGGATCTCGGCAATGACGCCATCCTCGATGCGCACGGAGCCGTTGTTCACGACCTCATCTGGCAGAACGATCGTGAAATTGCTGAGCCACATCGGCTTTCTCCTTGCGGGTGGGAATTATGACAAGCCGGAGCGGATAGTCCCGATTCATGACAGCCGAATGAACCCCTCAAGGCTTATTCAGGGCACCTTTGTTCAACGCCGCCCATTGCAGCAGAATGATCGTCTTGAAATCCACGATCTCACCGGTCCCGATCATCGCCAGCGCTTCATCGAGGGGGACTTCGACGACTTCGATGTCCTCATGTTCTTCCGCCAGTCCACCACCATTCGAGATGCGACCGTCCGTGTCGATCGAGGCCGCGAAGAAGTGGACGACTTCGGTGCTGGAGCCTGGCGAACTGTAAGCCTTGAAGAGAAAACTGACGTCGCGGACACGGAAGCCGGTTTCCTCCATCGCTTCGCGTCGGATGGCAGCTTCGGGCTCCTCGCCATCGAGCAGGCCTGCCGGCGCTTCGACGATCCAGGCAGGCTCGCCGTGGAGGTGAACCGGAAGACGGAACTGCCGGACGAGTACTACCGTGTCGCGCCTGGGATCGTGAAGCAGGATCGTTGCCGCCGGGGTACGATGGTAGACCTCGCGATGCAGGCGATGGGTGTCGCCTTCCGAGTCGGTGTAGTCGATCTCGTAATTGCTAAGCCGCGTCCAGCCATCCGAGAGCGTCTTGTCGTGGACGATCTCAGCCTTTGCCTTTTCGAACTTCGTCATGCGGCATCCTTGCGAAGCCAAACCTTGTTGTCGTGGACGGCAGCGCCGCCATAGGGCGCGACGGGGTCGGCGCCGGTCAAAACGTTGATGCCCTCCCCATCCACATGCGCCTTGTTCGGCCACAGGCCCTCGGCGATCAGCACGCCCGGCTTGACCTCGGTCGTCAGCTTGGCGTGCAGGCGCACCTCGCCTCTGGCGTTGCCGACCTGGACGAGATCACCGTGGGCAATCCCCTGCACTTCCGCATCGGCGGGATTGATCATCAGCTCCGGCCGCCCCTCCTTCTGCCGCGAGGTCTTGGTCTCGGCGAAGCTGGAGTTCAGGAAGTTGCGGGCGGGTGACGTGGCGAGGCGGAACGGATGCTCAGCATCAGCCACTTCGATGACGTCGACCTGATCCGGGAACTGCGGCAGCTCCGGATAGGGGCCGAGCAGTCCGACGGCATCCGGCGGGCGGTTGGGTGCCGGCTGGTTGCGCCAGTCGGGGCGGAAGTGGAACCGGCCGTCGGCGTGGGCGAAGCCGTTGATGAAATGCGCGTCGTCGAAGTCCGGCTGGCGGTCGAACCATTTGTGTTCGAGGAAATGATCGTAGCCGGGCAGCTCGCTCGATTGCAGAACGCGGTCGATCATCTCGCGCGCCGTGAAGCCGAAGCCGGGACGATCGGCGACGCCGAGGCGCCTGGCGAGTTCCTCGATGACGAAGAGATTGGTGCGCACCGTTTCCGGCGGCTCGACCAGCTTGGGGCCGAGCAGGATGTGGTTCTGGCCGCCGGCGCGATAGATGTCGTCATGCTCGACGAACATGGTGGCGGGAATGACGATATCGGCCATCTCGGCGGTATCGGTCATGAACTGCTCGTGGACGGCGACGAAGAGGTCGTCGCGGGCAAAGCCGCGCTTCACCAGCCGCTGCTCCGGCGCGATGTTTACCGGGTTGGTGTTCTGGATCAGCATGGCAGTGACCGGGCCGCGATGGCGCAGCGCCACAGGGTCGCCCGTCAAGGCGCGGCCGATCTGCGACTGGTCGATCATGCGGATATCGGCATCCTTCATCGACTTGCCCGTGAGTTCCGCATTGTTCATGCGGAAGATGTCGCTGTTCGAATGGAAGGCGCCGCCGCCCTCATATTGCCAGGAGCCGAGAACGGTTGCGACCGAGGCCGCCGCGTGCATGGCGACCGCGCCGTTGCGCTGGCGGGTGAAGCCATAGCCGAGGCGGAAGAAGGTCTTCTTCGTCGTGCCGACGAGCTTGCCGAAGGCTTCGATCTCATCGACCGAGAGCCCGGTGACGGCGGCGGCCCACTCAGGCGTCTTCGTCTTCAGGTGCGCTTCGAGGCCGGCGGGATCGTCGGCATACTTCGCCATGTAGGCGCGGTCGGCATAGCCGTCGCGGAAGGCGATGTGCATGGCGGCGCAGGCGAGTGCGGCATCGGTGCCCGGCTTGAGGATAAGCGCCATGTCAGCCTGCTTCATCGTCGGGCTATCGTAGATATCGATGACGACGATCTTGGCGCCGCGTTCCTTGCGCGCCTTGATCGCATGGGTCATGACGTTGACCTGCGT
Organism: Rhizobium sp. AC44/96; assembly: GCF_001692185.1. Taxonomy (NCBI): domain Bacteria; kingdom Pseudomonadati; phylum Pseudomonadota; class Alphaproteobacteria; order Hyphomicrobiales; family Rhizobiaceae; genus Rhizobium; species Rhizobium sp. AC44/96. The sequence goes on along the minus strand of NZ_LXKO01000001.1, from coordinate 1,017,049 downwards.
GGCGACCGCGTTGGTACCCCAGATGACGACGCAATCGGTGCGCGCCATTTCGCGCGGATCCGGGCCTCTCAGCACGCCTGTCGCCATGGTGAAGCCGGTCCATGCCGGATTGGTGCAGATCGACGAGAAGAAGCCGGAATAGCGCTTGGCATGGCGCAGGCGATCGATGCTATCGCGCTGCACCCAGCCCATGGTGCCGGCGTAGAAATAGGGCCAGATCGCCTCGCTGCCATCCCTGGCCTCGGCCTTCACAAAAGCTTCGGCGATTTCATCCAGCGCGGCGTCCCAAGAGATCTGCTGCCACTCCCCCGCCCCCTTGGCGCCCTTGCGGCGCAGCGGGTGCATCAGGCGGTCGGGATGATAGAGCCGCTCGGCGTATCGCGCGACCTTGGCGCAGATGACGCCCGAGGTGTAGCTGTGGTCGTTTGCCCCGCGCACGCGGCCGATCCTGCCATCATCATTGACCTCAACTTCCAGCGCGCAGGTGGAGGGACAGTCATGCGGACAGGCAGTGTGGCCGATCCGGACTGAGGACTTCGGGGATTTGGCTTCGATGGGGGTCGCAATGTTCATGGAGTTTCTATATTCCAACCCGAAACCGGCCAAAAGCCGGAAACGACGCCCCTCACGCAAATTCATGTAGGCATCAGCGAAAATGAACTACCGCCACATCTATCATGCGGGCAACTTTGCCGATGTCCTGAAGCACGCGGTTCTCGCGCGTCTCGTCCGCTACATGCAGAAGAAGGATGCGGGCTTCCGCGTGCTCGATACACATGCCGGCATCGGGCTCTACGACCTCTCCTCGGAAGAGGCGCAGAAAACCGGCGAATGGCGCGACGGGATCGGCAAGATCATGGAGGCGGAGCTGGCGCCGCAGGTGGCGGAATTGCTCGAGCCCTATCTGACGGCGATCCGCGAGCTCAATCCTGACGGCGGCATGCGCTACTATCCCGGCTCGCCGAAGCTGTCGCGCATGCTCTTCCGTCCGCAGGACCGGCTGTCGGCAATGGAGCTGCATCCCGAGGATTACCAGCGGCTGCACCGCCTTTTCGAGGGCGATCATCATGCCCGCATCACCGAGCTCGACGGCTGGCTGTCGCTCGGCGCGCATCTGCCGCCGAAGGAGAAGCGCGGCATCGTGCTTGTTGATCCGCCCTTCGAGGAAGATGGCGAGTATGAGCGGCTGGTCGATGGCCTCGCCAAGGCGCATCGTCGCTTTCCCGGTGGCACCTACTGCCTGTGGTATCCGATCAAGAAAGGCGCGCCGATCAAGGAGTTCCACGAGGCGCTGCAGGCGCTCGATATTCCGAAAACACTTTGCGCCGAGCTCACCGTGCGCAGCGACCGTGGAATGAATACCGGACTGACCGGCTCGGGGCTCATCATCGTCAACCCGCCCTACACGCTGAAGGACGAGCTGCACCAGCTGCTGCCGGCGCTGAAGGATCACATGGCGCAGGACCGTTATGCCTCGCACCGGGCGTTCTGGCTGCGCGGCGAAAACAAGGCCGTGAAAGAGGATTGACCGACTCTTTCGCGCGCGAAATAGTCCCGGCACATTGCAAGCATTTTTGAGAGAGACCGACCATGAAGATCCTGTGTGCACCAACCTCGCCCTATTCCAGCAAGGTGCGCATGGCCGCGCGTTATCTCGAACTCGACGCGACCGAAATCCGCGTCGACACCAATGCCGGGCCGGCGATCCTCGTCGACAACAACCCGCTTGGCAAAATTCCGACCTTGCTCACCGATGACGGCATTTCGATCTACGACAGCGTCGCCATCATGCATTACTTCGGCCGTCTCAAGGGCAAGAAGCTCTATCCCGCGAAGAACGGAAAGCGCCTGGAAGCCGAGATCCTCGAAGCACTGTGCGACGGCATCTGCGACTGCCTGCTCGCCATCGTCTACGAGCGCCGTTTCCGTGACGAGGAAAAGGTGCATCAGCCGTGGATCGACCGCCAGTGGAAGAAGGCCATCAGCGGCCTCAGCCACCTCAGCGTTCATCTCCCGAAGATTGGCAAGAAGCTGCATGGCGGTCACTTCGCGCTGGCCGCGACGCTCGGCTACCTCGAGCTGCGCTTCAAGGGCCAGTGGGAAGCCGAACATTCCGAGCTCATCGGCTGGGCACGCGATTTCGAGAAGAAGTTTCCGGCCTACCCGGAGCTGAAGCCTCAGGGTTGAGTTTGCTCCCTGTCTGCCTTGACGAAGTCGATGAAGGCGCGCAGCGCCGTCGGTAATTGCCGACGGCTTGGATAATACAGGAAGAAGCCGGGGTAGAACGGGCACCAGTCCTCCAGCACCCTGACCAGCCTGCCGTCATCGATCGCGGTGCGCACCTGATCTTCGAAGAGATAGCCCAACCCACTCCCCTGGAAGACGGCGTCGGAGATAATATCCTGATCGCCCAGTGTCAGCGCCCCCTGAACGTCAATCTCCAACTCGACACCGCCGCGTTCGAACTCCCACCGATAGAAGGCGCCGCCGGCGAACCGATAGCGGATGCAGGCATGGTCCTTGAGATCGTGCGGCGTGATCGGCTTATTCCTGCCGTCGAAATAGCCGGGAGCGCCAACCACCGCAAAACGGTGGCGCGGACCGATCGGTACCGCGATCATATCGGCAGCAATGCTCTCGCCAAAGCGTATCCCGGCATCGAACCCGGACGAGACCATGTCGACAAGGGCGTCGTCGATAACGATTTCGACCTCGACCGAGGGATAGGCTCTCAGGAAGCGCGAGACGATCGGCAACAGCACGAGCCTTGTGGCTGCGCGAGCCGCGTTGATCCGCAACTTTCCATAGGGCTGGCCACGAAACGTGTCGAGATCATCGAGCGCCGCATCGATATCGAGGAAGGCTGGTCGTATCCGGTCGAACAGTCTCTCGCCTGCCTCCGTCAGCGCAACACCGCGGGTGGTGCGGTTGACCAGACGAACCTCAAGCCTCCCTTCGATCGCCCTTAAAGCGTGACTCAAGGCCGATGCCGTCACACCGAGTTCGACCGCCGCTTTTCGGAAACTGCGGTGAGTGGCTATTGCCAGGAAGATGGCGAGATCGGTCGAGCGTACACGTCGCATTGATGAATATTTCTCAACAGCTCATGGAGAATAAGGTAAATTCCCTCACCAATATCCATACGCTACCTTGGTCGTGTCAGTAAATCACAACCGAAAGGAAAAGGTCATGCGTGTCTGGTTCATCACTGGTGCATCGAGAGGTTTCGGTGCCCTCATCACTCAGGAAGCTCTCAACGCCGGAGATGCCGTCGTGGCGACGGCGCGCAATCCTCAGGGTCTGCAGGAGAAGTTTGGCAATCACCCAAATCTCCTCACCGTATCCCTGGATGTCACCGACGAAACGTCGGCGCACGAGGCTGCCGAACAGGCCGTCAAGCGGTTCGGCCGTATCGATATCCTCCTCAACAACGCCGGCTTCGGTCTGCTGGGTGCTGTCGAGGAGGCAACAATGAGCGAGATCGAAAAGCTCTACCAAACCAATGTCTTCGGGCTGCTGAACGTGACCCGCGCCGTGCTGCCGCATATGCGCCGCCAGCGTTCGGGTCACGTCATCAACATCTCTTCGATTGGCGGCTATGTCTCACATGCCGGCTGGGGCATCTATTGCTCGACCAAGTTCGCCGTGGAAGGCCTGACGGAAGCGCTGGCCGCAGAAGTCGCGCCGCTGGGCATCAAGGCAACGGTTGTCGAGCCCGGCTTTTTCCGCACCGATTTCCTTGACGAGAGCTCGCTTTCGGTAAGCCCCAGTTCGATTGCCGACTACCAGGAGACACCGGTGGGCGCGATGCGCGAATTCGCTGCAGGCCACAATCACCAGCAACCCGGTGACCCTGCCCGCTTTGCCAAGGCAATGATCACCTTGGCGCACTCCAACAATCCGCCGCTGCGCATGCCGTTCGGCAGCGATACGGTTGCCGCGATCGAAAAGAAGAATGCCGATGTTGCCGAGGAACTCAAGGCATGGCGCGATCTTGCTCTATCGACCGACTTCCCCCGCGAAAGCAACGCCGCCTGATCGCGCGTGGGCAACAAGAAAGCCGGGCACTTGGCCCGGCTTTTTCGCATTCGATGTTCGGCTTAGAACTTCATGCCGATACCGACCTTGACGCTGTGTTCGTCATAGCCGCGCGAGATGTTCGAGCCGCCGATGTCGAAGTCATTGTGCTGGTAGTCGGTGTAACGGTATTCAACACGAGCCGTGATGTTGTTGGTCACGAAGGTTTCAGCACCGGCGCCGACCGTGTAGCCGAGCGCGGTATCGGTGTCCGAACCGTTGCCGTTGCTGAACTTGTTCTTGGTCGCAGCAAGCCCGGCAGTGCCGTACAGCAGGAACGGGTTCAGGTCGTAACCGATACGGCCACGGATCGAGCCGTTGACTTCGTTCTTGGCCGTACCGCCATGTGCAGCGCCGTCAGCACCGGAATAGCCGATGTCGCCTTCAACGCCGTATACGATCTGACCCTGCTGCCAGTTGTAGCCGCTGTAGATCTGGCCACCAATCGCACGAGCGTTGTACTTGTCGGTGAAGCTGCCCATGTTGTAGGTGCCGGCGCCGCCGAGATAGAAGCCCTGCCAGGTTGCAGCCGGAGCCGGCTCATTCTGTGCAACCGGAGCTTCCGGGATCTGGTCGACGGCGTCTGCTGCATAAGCAGCGGAGAAGCCACCGAGGGCAACGGTCGAAACCAACAGGCTAGCAATAAAAGTACGCATACTCGTCTCCTTTCAAACCCGCGTCCTTCGTCAACTGTCTTACAGCGAAGCATTCGCGAGCAATTACGCATGTCCCTTTCGGATCGAGAGGGAAATTGATGCCCAAATGAGGATTTGAAAGAGCCAAAATGTGATTTGATTGTGGCGCCTGGGTGGCTGAAATTCGATGTTGCTTTACCGCAACAGACTACTTGTTAACCATAATGAATGGTTAAGTCATGAATACTTATTTTATCGAATTATTTTCTTAAATAATACATACAACATCCAAGCCTTGTGGGCAATCGAAACCCCTATTTATAAGGTCTACACACACGCCTATATAAGCAGCGCACAGACTCGCGCGACGAAGAGGCATGATTTTGAACGACAAAAGACTTCGAACCGCATTGGTGACCGGCGCGGCCAAAAGAATAGGCCGGGCGATAGTCGAAGATCTTGCAGCAAACGGCTTTGCCGTCGCCATCCATGCGAACCGCTCGATCGAGGCGGCCGAAAATTTCGCGGCGGAATTGCGGCAAAAGGGATTTCGGGCAATTTCGCTGCAGGCAAATTTAATGGATACGCAAGCGACGAACGACCTCCTGAAACAGGCTTCCGAGGCACTCGGGCCGATCGATTTGCTGGTCAATAATGCGTCGGCGTTCCACAATGATTCGGCGCATCATTTCGATGCGACGGCATGGGAGGAGCATTTCGCGCTGCATGTTCGGGCGCCGTCCATCCTTGCTGCAGCCTTTGCCGAGCGATTGCCGGCCAGCGATGCCGGGCTGATCGTCAATGTGATTGACCAGCGGGTCTGGGCACTCAATCCCGGCTTCTATTCCTATACCTTGTCCAAGGCCGCGCTGTGGACAGCGACACAGACCATGGCGCAGAGCTTTGCGCCGCGAATTCGCGTCAACGCGCTCGGCCCCGGCCCGACGGTTCGCAGCGCGCGACAGAGCGAAGAGGACTTCCAGGCGCAGGTCGCCGGCCTTATCATGAAGGCGGGGCCGGGATTCGGCGAGTTCGGACGGACGATCCGCTTCCTCTACGATACGCCCTCGATCACCGGCCAAATGATTGCCCTCGATGGCGGCCAGCACCTTGCATGGCAGACGCCCGATGTGGCGGAGATTACGGAATGAACTCAAGGAAGCTGCCGGACGGCGGCGTTCTTTACGACGAAAATGACGAGGCCGACGACGATATCGAAGTGGAGAGCGAAGCCTCCGCTGCGCCGCTTGCCGCTGCGATCGACTGGAACGAAGGCGGGACCAATGAGACCGGCCTCGTCGGCGCGGATCTGATCGCCGAATTCGTCAAGCGACTGCCGAACAGCCCGGGCGTCTACCGCATGTTCAACGAGGCCGGCGACGTCCTTTATGTCGGCAAGGCGCGGAGCCTGAAGAAGCGCGTCAGCAACTATGCGATGGGTCGTGTCCACTCCAACCGCATCGCGCAGATGGTGCGGCAGACCGCGCATATGGAGTTCGTGACGACAAGGACCGAGATCGAGGCGCTCCTCCTGGAGGCGAATCTGATCAAGCGCTTGCGGCCGCGCTTTAACGTGCTGCTGCGCGACGACAAGTCGTTTCCCTATATCCTAATCAGCGGCGACCACCGCGCGCCCGCCATCCTGAAGCATCGTGGCGCCCGCGCCCGCAAGGGCGATTATTTCGGCCCGTTTGCATCCGCCGGTGCGGTCGGTCGCACCATCAATTCGCTGCAGCGCGCCTTTTTGATCCGCACCTGTACCGACAGTGTCTTCGAGACGCGTACCCGGCCCTGCCTGCTCTACCAGATCAAGCGCTGTTCGGCGCCCTGCACGCATGAAATCAGCGATGCGGGGTATGGCGAACTGGTGCAGGAGGCCAAGGACTTCCTTTCCGGCAAGAGCCAGAAGGTGAAGGAGCATATGGCCGAGGCGATGAACCAGGCGGCCGAGGATCTGGATTTCGAGCAGGCGGCCGTTTATCGCGACCGCCTCGCCTCGCTGTCGCATGTCTCCAGCCATCAGGGCATCAACCCTGCCGGGGTCGAGGAGGCCGACGTCTTCGCGATCCACCACGAAGGGGGAATTTCCTGCATTCAGGTGTTCTTCTTCCGGACCGGACAGAACTGGGGCAACCGGGCTTATTTTCCGAAAGCCGATCCGCAGCTCACCGGCGCCGAGGTGCTGAGCGCCTTCCTCGCACAGTTCTATGACGACAAGCCGGTGCCGAAGCAGATCCTGCTCTCCGAGACGGTCGATGAGATGGAGCTGCTGTCGGCCGCACTTGCCGAGAAGGCCGGACACAAGGTTTCGATCCTGGTACCGCAGCGCGGCGAGAAGCGCGATCTGGTCGATCATGTCGTCGGCAATGCGCGCGAGGCGCATGGGCGCAAGCTAGCGGAAACTGCCTCGCAGTCCCGGCTGCTGGAAGGGTTCAAGGACACCTTCAAGCTTCCATACTTGCCGCAGCGCGTCGAGATCTACGATAACTCCCATATCATGGGTACCAATGCCGTCGGCGGCATGGTGGTCGCGGGGCCGGAAGGCTTCGTGAAGAACCATTACCGCAAGTTCAATATCAAATCGACCGACATCACGCCCGGCGACGACTTCGGGATGATGCGGGAAGTGATGACGCGGCGGTTCACCCGACTGATCAAGGAAGAAGGCATTCCCGATCGCAGCCAGCCAGTCTCGACCGCCGATGCAGCGGATATGCCCTTCCCGGCTTGGCCCGACGTAATCCTGATCGACGGCGGCCAGGGACAGATGACGGCCGTTCGGGCTATCCTCGAAGAGCTCGGGATTACCGACAGCGTCATCGCCATCGGCGTTGCCAAGGGTGTCGATCGCGACGCGGGACGCGAGCGGTTCTTCCTGCCGGCCGGCGAGAGCTTCACCTTGCCGCCGCGCGACCCGGTTCTCTATTTCACCCAGCGCATGCGTGACGAGGCACACCGTTTCGCCATCGGCTCGCATCGCGCACGGCGCAAGAAGGAGATGGTGAAGAATCCGCTCGACGAGATCGGCGGCATTGGGCCTTCGCGCAAACGTGCGCTGCTCCAGCATTTCGGAACGGCGAAGGCTGTTTCGCGGGCGGCGCTGTCGGATCTGATGGCTGTCGAGGGGATTTCGGAAACCGTCGCCAAGCAGGTTTACAATCATTTTCACGACGACGCCGCGAAATAGGTGGCGTCGGTCGCAAATTCCACGCAATGGAAGCAAAAAAACAGAAAGAATGTTGACGCTTTGCAGTCAAAGCCGTCATCTACCGGCGCATCAATTCAGAGAACAGTTCATGGCATCGCGCGCATATAGCATCCCCAATTTGTTGACCTACGGCCGTATCCTCGCGGTACCGTTGATCGTCCTGTGCTTCTTCCTCGAAGGAAAGCTCGCGATCAGCAACACCGCGCGATGGGTTGCGCTGTGGATCTTCGTCATTGCGTCGATCACCGACTTCCTCGACGGCTATCTTGCCCGCATATGGAACCAGACCTCGAATATCGGCCGGATGCTCGACCCGATCGCCGACAAGCTGCTTGTTGCCTCGATTCTTCTGCTCGTGGCTGCGGACCAGACCATTGCCGGCTGGTCGATCTGGGCGGCGATCACCATTCTCTGCCGCGAAATCCTGGTATCGGGCCTGCGCGAATATCTCGCAGCGCTGAAGGTCAGCGTACCGGTGACCCGCATCGCCAAGTGGAAGACCACGGTACAGCTGGTCGCCATCGCCTTCTTGCTGGCGGGCCCCGCCGGCGACGAGATCTTCCCCTTCACGACGAAGACCGGCATCGGCCTCCTCTGGATTGCGGCAATCCTGACCATCTACACCGGCTACGATTATTTCCGGGCCGGCCTGAAGCACATCGTGGATGACGAAGAATGACAAAACTCGTCTATTTCGCCTGGGTGCGTGAACGGATCGGCAAGGGCGAGGAAGACATCGCCCTGCCCCAATCAGTGGTGACCGTTTCCGATCTTCTGAGTCATTTGAAGACGCTGGGCGAAGAGTATGAGACGGCACTTCAGTTTCCTGACGTGATCCGTGTGGCGCTCGACCAGGAACATGTCGAACATGACGAGCCGATCGGCGACGCACGGGAGATCGGCATTTTCCCGCCAATGACCGGGGGCTGACATGACCGGCGTGGTCGAGCCTCATATCCGGGTACAGCCCGGGGACTTCGATCTCCAAGGCGAGGTCCACCGGCTTACGCATGAGACGCGCGGCGTCGGCGCCATCGTGACGTTCTCCGGCCTGTGCCGGGATGAAGGCGGCACCTTGGCGGCCCTTGAGCTTGAGCACTACCCCGGCATGGCGGAAGCGGAAATGACTCGGATCGCCAGGCTTGCGATCGAGCGCTTCCACCTTCTGGGACTGACGGTCATCCACCGCTATGGAAAGATCGTGGCCGGCGCCAATATCGTCCTTGTGGTTGCCGCAGCTCCCCATCGTCAGGCTGCCTTCGACGGCGCCAATTTCGTCATGGATTTCCTGAAGACATCCGCGCCCTTCTGGAAAAAGGAACATGGTAAGGACGGCGCTACCGGCGACTGGGTTACCGCGAAAAGCGCGGACGACAAGGCGCACGACAAGTGGAAATAGTCACGGGATGGCGCGTTCGCGCCTGCTGAGCACCAGCAACAGCACGAGCAGCGTGAAGACCACCAGATCGCGCCAAATGAACGGTCCATAGGCCGTCCACAAGGTTTCGATCAAACCGAGACCGGCGGCGCCTCCCGCTGATTTCAGCGGATCGGAATAGCCTCCCACGGCGGCGACCATCAGGACCTTCAAGCCGAACATCAATCCGGCGCCGAAATCCATGGTGCCGTAATAGGCGGTAGAGAGAATGCCGCAAAGGCTTGCGACCAGTACGGCAGCGGCATAGGCGAGCAGAAAGACCTTGTCGGCGCTGGTGCCGCATAGCTCCGCCGCCAGCGGATCGTCGGTCACCGCCCGCCACACGCGCCCCCAGGATGTTCGCTTCAAAATGAGAGCGCCGATCGCCACGAAGGCGCACATGAGGATCGTGTTGGCGAGCTGGATCTCGGTCAGCACCACCTCGAAGCCGCCGCTGCGCCAGAAGACGACACGGTCATTCAGAAAAGGCGAAAGCCAGAGGCTGCGGGTATCCGATGCCAGCCGGGCTGTCTCCATCAGGACGATCGTAATCCCCAAGGCCGCGACGATCACGGTATTCGATGATTGGCGAACCAGCGGCATCATAATCGACCGACCGATCCATACCCCCGCCCCCATCGAGTAGAGCAGCGAGGCAGCCACACCGAGCGCCAAGGCTGCCGGCAGGATAAGCCACAGCCGGTTGTAGCCGAAGTCGGTGAACAGCAGCAAAATCTGGCCGGAGAATGCGAAAATCGCGCCATAGGTGATGTCGGCCCGCTTCGTGACGCCGAAGGCGACCGCATAGCCGAAGGCAAGCGCGGCGTAGAGCGCGGCCAATGGTATCGCATTCGCCAATTGCTGCAGCAGGTAGGCCATCGATCACTCCCAGTTCGAAATAATAACTGGCAAAACTCATTTTACCAGTTATATTTTTGAGATGAGCTTTTCGTGGACCGCACATCGCTTCTCGGGCGGAGCCTTAGCCCTGGACGTCGCCAACAGCGTCATTCTCAGGCACGATGACGAACGGCGCGTCGATCGCTTTGCAGCGCCGGAGCAACTAGAGGCATTTCCCGAAGCGGCCACCGAATTCTGCGTCGAGCGCACGCTGTTCGGGGACATCGCCCCTGTGGCTTCGGAAAACCAGAGCAATTTCCTGGCGCTACGCGAGGCAACGGATCGGTACTTCCGCAAGCGCGTATCGACCGGCAGCGACGATACGCTTCTTGCCCAGCTTCTCGAGGCGATCGCGCTGATCCTTCGCGGCGGACCGGGATCCGAGGGTCTCGACAAGGCAACGGCACAATCCGCGCTGCGGTTGGTCACGATGCCCGAACCCGAGCGGATGAAGATATGCCGGAACTGCGGCTGGCTGTTCCTTGACCGCAGCAAGAACAAGAGCCGCGCCTGGTGCGACATGGCCGTCTGCGGCAACCGCGCCAAGGCGAACCGACATTATCGCCGCAGAAAAGAGGAGGAAGCGCCATGAAAGCGCTATCGATAGCCATGCTCGCGGCTGCGACCCTGCTTGCCGGATGCCAACGCGAAGGCGACAATTTGGTTGAACTGACGGGCCGCGTCTTCGTCTTCAACTATCGCGTGGCCGTCGCGACCTATGTCGTGACGCTCAACAAGAAGATGGCAATCCCCGAGGGCACAGTGGCGATCGCCGAATTCGAGAACCCCGCGGGTGGCGCGCCCCTCGTTACCAACGAGAAGATCTATCCCTTCTGGGACAAGATCACGCTGCAGAGCCCGGCAGTGCACTGCGTCAAGAAAGACAAGCCCTACGCAGTCAATGTGCGGTTGGTCGACACAAGCGGAAAGACGCTTCAAAGCTTGAAGACGGAGGTTATTTCCAGCCTCGATCAATCGGTCATGCCGGGCAAGCCGCTTGTAATCGGGCCGTTCTACACGAAGAACCCCGAGGTCTTCAAACCGGACGGCACGGTGGACTACGATAGCGCCGACACCTGCCCTTCGACATAGAAAAAGCCGGGGCTATGCCCCGGCTTCATGAGTCACTTCAATGCGTTCAGCGGATTTGCTGAACTCTTGAATCAGCCGACGATTTCGGTGTCGGAGAACCAGTACTTGATTTCCTGGGCAGCCGTCTCAGGAGCGTCCGAGCCGTGAACCGAGTTTTCGCCGATCGACAGAGCGTGAACCTTGCGGATCGTGCCTTCGTCAGCGTTTGCCGGGTTGGTCGCGCCCATGATTTCGCGGTTCTTCAGGATGGCGCCTTCGCCTTCCAGAACCTGAACGATGGTCGGGCCAGAGGTCATGCCTTCAACCAGTTCGCCGAAGAAGGGGCGTTCCTTGTGAACAGCGTAGAAGCCTTCTGCTTCGCGCTTGCTCATCCAGACGCGCTTGGAGGCGACGACGCGCAGGCCGGCATCTTCGAGCATCTTGGTGATAGCGCCCGTCAGGTTGCGCTTCGTTGCGTCCGGCTTGATCATCGAGAAGGTGCGTTCAATCGCCATTGTAATAATCCTCAGTTATCGGGGAAAAGTGGGCGGTGTTTACCCGTCCGATTGCCTGAAAACAAGGGGGGACCGGTAATTTCACGATGCCGTCATAGAGCATGTGGTCGCGTCGACCGACCATCACGCAATTTCATGAGATCATCACCGCCAAAGAGGCGACATACGCCTGCTATACTGCGAAGAAGAATGAATGGAGGCCAAAATGCTAAAGCAATACAGGATGTTTGCCGATTACAACCGGTGGGCCAATGCTCTCGTCTACGATGCTGCATCGGAATTGACGCAGGCGGAGTTTCACGACAACCGCGGCGCTTTCTTCGGGTCGCTGGCTGGCACGCTGAACCACCTTGTCGCGGCCGACCGCATCTGGATGAAGCGTTTCACCGGACAAGGAGACGCGCCGGTGAAGCTCAATTCCTTATTGCATGACGATTTCGCGTCACTGCGCCAGGCAAGACGGGTTGAAGACCAGCGGATCATCGACTGGGTGAACGGCCTGGACGAAAGCACGCTCGCCGGGACCTTTACCTACACGCCGATAACGCAGCCGATCGAGATCACTCAACCGCTGTGGGCGGCTGTTTCCCACTTCTTCAATCACCAGACCCATCATCGCGGACAGTGCCACATGACGCTCACCGCGCTTGGCAAACCCAGCCTTGTCCTGGATCTGGTCTACTACCTGCGTGCAGACGGCAAGAAGTGGCTCGAGGGCTGATCGTCAAGGGGGCATTAACCGCGTTTGGGGATCGACACGGCCGATGTGGCCCGAAACGAGGCAAATTCAGCCTATCTTAAATGCTGGGAGGCATAGCAGAACCAACGCCAGGCCGGACGAGCCACAGAGCGAGGGGCAGTTATGCGAAACGCAGCTTCGAATGCACAGGTTCAGCGCGAGGCCGCACGCCCGGCTGCGGCCAGTGATATCCAGCGGATCGGCCAGCACATCGCCAGGCTCGGAATCGCCGGCATTCCGCGCAACTACGAGCTCCTTTACGAAGCCATCATCGGGCAGAACGCCGCGCTGGCGCAGGACATCGCGGCGCTTGGGGGAAGCCCACGACAGCAGTCACTCGATGAGCTTGGCCTGAAGTATCGCCTCGTCGGCCATTGCGGTCTCGTCGGCAACGCCTCACAGGCGGAAACCGGGAAGATCCTGCAGGATGCAGCCGAGCGCCTGTCCGAGAGCCTTGGCCAGAAGCACGCCTTCGTGCGCGCGGCCGAAGCCGTCCTGCGGTCGATCTCCGACAACCCCAGCCAAAGCCTGTCGTCCTTCATGGGCGAGATGGAGTTCCTGTCGACGTCGCTCGGAGAACTGCTCAACGGCGAGACGAACCTGGAAGCCAAGCTGCGAAGCGACATCGAGCGGCTGGAAGCCCTTGAGCGTGGGGTCGCGGCAGCGCAATCCGCATCGGCAACGGACAAGCTCACCGGCCTTCCAAACCGCATCGCGCTGAACAAGACAATGCTCGACCTCTACGAAAGCGACGACGGCGCAGCAGGCAATGCGCTCATCATGGTCGATATCGACGACTTCAAGGCGTTGAACGCCCGCTATGGTACCCAGGCGGGAAGCCGGCTGCTGAAGAAGCTTGCGGATCTCTTCCGCAAGTCGATCAAGAAACACGACTTCGTCGCGCGCACCGACGGCGACGAATTCACGTTCCTGTTCACCAATGTGGGCATGCAGGAAGCGATGGCGATCGCCGAGCGACTGCGCTCCTCGGTCGAGGACAACATCGTCTTCGCGGCAACCGATACTGTCGCTGCCACCAAGCTGACAATCTCTCTCGGCATCGCCCTGAGCGCGGACGCAACGACCGCATCGCAACTGCAGGCGAATGCGCGCATTGCCCTGCACGCGGCGCAATCCAATCGACGCCAACCTGTGCAGGCATTCGGGCGGTGACAGACCGGCTCTTGCACTGATCGATGCTTTCGGCCAAAACGCCGAGCATGATCACGATTACCGATGTTTCCGCCCGTATTGCCGGCCGTCTGCTTCTGGACCACGCCAGCGTCTCACTGCCCGCCGGCACGAAGGCCGGGCTCGTGGGCCGCAATGGCGCCGGCAAGTCGACCCTGTTTCGCATCATAACCGGCGACCTTGGGGCGGAGACGGGTTCGATCTCCATCCCGAAGAACGCCAGGATCGGCCAGGTCGCCCAGGAAGCGCCGGGAACGGAAGATTCCCTGATCGAAATCGTTCTTGCCGCCGACAAGGAGCGGAGCGCACTCGTCAAGGAAGCGGAGACGGCTACCGATCCGCACCGGATTGCTGAAATCCAGATGCGTCTCGTCGATATCGACGCGCATTCGGCGGAAGCGCGCGCGGCAAGCATTCTGTCCGGCCTTGGCTTCAATCAGGAAGCGCAGGCGCGGCCGGCTTCGTCTTTTTCCGGCGGCTGGAGGATGCGTGTTGCACTCGCATCCGTGCTCTTCACCGAGCCTGATCTGCTGCTGCTCGACGAACCGACCAACTATCTCGACCTTGAAGGTACGCTCTGGCTCGAAGACTACGTGCGGCGCTACCCGCATACCGTCATCATCATCAGCCACGATCGCGACCTGCTGAACAACGCCGTCAATTCAATCGTCCATCTCGACCAGAAGAAGCTGACCTTCTACCGCGGCGGCTACGATCAGTTCGAACGGCAGAAGGCCGAAGCGGACGAATTGCAGACCAAGGCGAAAGCCAAGAACGAAGCGGCACGCAAGCATCTCCAGAGCTTCATCGACCGCTTCAAGGCCAAGGCTTCCAAGGCACGACAGGCACAAAGCCGCGTCAAGGCGCTGGAGCGCATGGGGACCGTAGCCTCGGTGATCGAGGATCACGTGCAGCCCATTACCTTTCCAGAGCCGGAGAAGCAGCCCGCCTCCCCGATCGTCGCCATCAGCGGCGGTGCGGTAGGCTATGAGCCGGGCAAGCCGATCCTGAAGAACCTCAATCTGCGCATCGACAACGACGATCGCATCGCCTTGCTCGGCTCTAACGGTAACGGCAAGTCTACCTTCGCCAAGTTCATCTCCGGTCGTCTCGAGGCAGAGGCTGGAGAGGTGAAGCTCGCGCCCAGCCTGAAGATCGGCTTTTTCGCCCAGCATCAGCTCGACGACCTCATCCCCGCCGAGTCGCCGGTGGAACATGTTCGCCGCCTGATGCCGGAGGCGCCGGAGGCCAAGGTTCGCGCCCGCGTTGCCCAGATGGGGCTTGCAACGGAAAAGATGTCGACGGCCGCCAAGGATCTGTCGGGCGGCGAGAAGGCACGCCTCCTCATGGGTCTCGCGGCGTTTCACGCGCCGAACCTGCTCATTCTAGACGAACCGACCAACCACCTCGATATCGACAGCCGCCGTGCGCTCATCGAGGCGCTGAACGACTATGAAGGCGCCGTTATCCTGATCTCGCATGATCGACATCTGATCGAGGCGACGGTCGACCGACTCTGGCTGGTCAACAACGGCACGGTCACGACCTTCGAAGGTGACATGGATGAGTATCGCGATCTCGTGGTCTCCTCCGGCAAGAAGAAGGACGAGAAGCCACAGATCGTTGAAGAAGCCGCCTCGAAGGCCGATCAGCGCAAGCTGAATGCCGACAGGCGCGCCTCGCTTGCGCCGCTCAAGAAAAAGATCAACGAAATCGAATCCTTGACGGGCAAGCTGGAGAAACTGATTCAGGGACTTGATGCGGAACTTGCAGACCCCGTGCTTTACGAAAAGGCGCCGGCAAAGGCCGCAGAAAAGGCAAAGCAGCGTGGCGAAGCCGCCGCGAAGCTCGCCGCGGCAGAAGAACAGTGGCTGGAGCTGTCGTCCGAGTACGAAGAGGCTATGGCAGGATAGTCACACCGCCTGATGGAGCATCGCGAATTTGGCATTCGTCAACGCTTTCCCCGGCGATTGAAACCGATCGTTAACCATAATCCGAAAGGTTGTTTCAACATTCATTACTGATTTGTTGAGCCAACTTTCATGCATCGCTTCACCATCTATTCCGGCCTCCTTCTCTGTGCCGCCCTCGCCGGCTGCCAAACGGCAAAACAGCCTGCCCCGGACACGACGATCAAGACCTCATCGATTGTCGCGCCGGAAGGCAAACAGACTGCCGCCGACGGCGACGCAGCAACGCCTGCGGCGCGCGGTGCCAGCAAGCACAATCTGGCCGGCCGGACGCTGACCATTTCGTCGATCCACGAACTGCGGTTGCAGGACAAGGAAGTGGTGCTGAGCTTCGACGACGGCCCGATTCCCGGCCGGACGGACCGCGTGCTTGCGACGCTCGACCAATTCGGCGTCAAGGGCGCCTTCATGATGGTCGGCGAGATGGCCGAACTGCACCCGGCGCTTGCGCGCAAGGTGGCCCTGGATGGCAATGCGATCGGCAGCCACACCTACAAGCACCAGGATCTGGCCACGCTGAGCTTCGACGCGGCAATGGCCGAGGTAACCCGCGGCGAAGCTGCGGTGACGAAGGCGACCGGCGTCGACGTCAACTTCTTCCGCTTCCCCTACCTCGCCGACACCAGGAAGTTGCGCTCTGCCGTTGCGATGCGTGAAATGGTCGTGATGGACGTGGATGTCGACAGCAAGGATTACTTCAACACTTCGCCAGCTGCGGTGACGAAGCGAACGATGGACCTTCTGCACAAGCGTGGACGTGGTATCATTCTGATGCACGACATCCACAACCGCACGGCAACGATGCTGCCGACGCTGCTGTCGAAGCTCGAAGCGGAAGGCTACAAGGTGGTAACGCTGAAGTTCAGGAAGCCTGCAGCACCTGCGGAACTCGCTTCGCTCTAATGCGGATGCCGGCGCTTGCCCGCCGGCTTCTTTCTGATAAAACAGGCTCAAAATAAATCATACTTTTGACCGAAACACCGAACGCGAGCCACAAGCATGTCACCTATCAACCTCGCCATCGTCGGCGTCGGCAAGATCGTCCGCGACCAGCACCTCCCCTCCATCGCCGAGAATCCGGATTTCAACCTGATCGCGACGGCAAGCCGTCACGGCACTGTGGACGGTGTCCAGAGCTTCACCACGATCGAAGCGATGCTGGAAGCCGTGCCTGAGATCAACGCCGTGTCTCTCTGCATGCCGCCGCAGTATCGCTACGACGCAGCCCACAAGGCGCTGTCGGCAGGCAAGCACGTTTTCCTCGAAAAGCCTCCGGGTGCGACCCTCAGCGAAGTTGCCGACCTCGAAAGCCTCGCGGCTGCCAAGGGCGTCTCGCTGTTTGCCAGCTGGCATTCGCGCTACGCCGCTGCCGTCGAGGCTGCAAAGTCCTTCCTGGCATCGACTACCATCAACAGCGTGCACGTCATCTGGAAGGAAGACGTTCGCCACTGGCATCCGAATCAGGACTGGATCTGGCAGGCTGGCGGCCTCGGCGTTTTCGATCCCGGTATCAATGCGCTGTCGATCGTCACGCATATCTTGCCCAAGGCTCTCTTCCTGACCAGCGCCACGCTGGAGTTCCCCGAGAACCGGGACGCGCCGATCGCGGCTGACCTCTACTTCAAGAACGCCGACAACGTACCGGCACGCGCTGAGTTCGACTGGCGGCAGACGGGCAAGCAGAGCTGGGACATTATCGCTGAAACGGCAGCAGGCCAGATGGTTCTCGCCGAGGGCGGTTCCAAGCTTTCCGTCAACGGCGAACTGAAGTTCTCGGCGCCGGAAGAAGAGTATCCCAGCCTCTACCGCCGTTTCGCTGAAATCATCAAGGCAGGCGAATCCGACGTCGATCTGGCGCCGCTGCGCCATGTCGCCGATGCCTTCATGCTCGGCAAGCGCAAGTTCGTCGAAGCCTTCCACGATTGATGCCAAAATGCCGAACCTCGTGATACGGTGACATGGTCACAGGTATCGCGGAGGTTCGGCATGCGGGATGATGCATCTTTCGGCCTTGGTCTGCAGCAGACAAAGGTTTCACTGGTAGAACCCAACGCCCTGTGGGAGCGTGCCTACGCCCACGAAGCGGCCGCGATACGCGACGCCCTCGGAGACATGGCGATCGATATCCAGCATGTCGGCAGCACTGCCATTCCCGGGATCAAGGCCAAGCCGATCATCGATATTCTCGTGGGCATCAAGCATTTCGACGACGGGCCGCTTTGCATCGGCCCGATGGAAAAGATCGGCTACGAGTACGCCGGTAGCGACATCGTACCGGACGATCATATTTTTGGCCGCGGAAACGCCAGTGATAGTCGCACCCACCTCGTCCACGTCGTCGAGCACCTCGGCAACAACTGGAACCGAATGCTCGTCTTTCGCGATGCCCTGCGCAACGATGCCGGACTTGCCCGGGCCTACGAACAGCTCAAAGTCGGCCTCGCCGGCGAGCACGCCGAAAGCCGCGCGGCCTACACGAAGGCGAAAGGCGAGTTCATCGACGCCGTCCTGGTCAAGGCCGGCGTGAGCTAGCTTAGGCCTTCTTCTCCCAACGGCCTTCGGGCGTCTGCTGCCAATAGGTGAGAGTGTGCCCCTCGCCTTTCAGCTTCTTCCACTGCGCCCTGGCGCCTTCAAGCTGCTCCAGATCATAGCCGTCGAACATGAAAACGATCCGCTGATAGGCATCGACGGACGGCGGTTCCGCGCCGTCGACCACGAAGCGCACCGTCGCCGCATTGCTGTTTTCCGTGGTCACCGTGAGAAGAACCGGTTGCTGATCTGCGAGATCGGCTTCGTCGGTCCCGTGCGGCAGGAAGCTGTCTTCACGAAACGTCCAGAGATGCTGATCAAGCAAGTCACGGCGGGCGGCATCCTTGAGCTGGACGCAAACGCGCCAGCCACGCTCGACACTCTTGTCGAGCAATGGCGGCAGCGCGTCCTCCAGCTTGGATTCCGTCAGATGGTAAAACAGGACTTCCGTCATGATTCGTAGTGAGCGCGCACGAGCTCATCGAGCAGGCGCACGCCGAAACCGGATCCCCATGACTGATTGATCTCATCCTGCGGCGAGCCCATGGCCGTGCCGGCGATATCGAGGTGCGCCCAGGGTGTCTCCTGCACAAAGCGCTTCAGGAAGTGCGCGGCGGTGATCGATCCTGCATAGCGACCGCCGGTGTTCTTCATATCGGCGAACTTGCTGTCGATCATCTTGTCGTATTCCTTGCCCAGCGGCATGCGCCACAGCTTCTCGCGGGTGGCAAGGCCGGCCGCTGTCAGCTGTTCCGACAACTGGTCGTCATTCGAAAACAGGCCGGCGTGCACGCTTCCAAGCGCAACCATGATCGCGCCGGTCAGCGTCGCCAGATTGATCATGAACTTCGGCTTGAAACGATCGTTGCAGTACCAGAGGGCATCGCAGAGCACGAGGCGGCCTTCGGCATCCGTGTTGATCACCTCGATCGTCTGGCCGGACATCGACGTCACGATGTCGCCAGGACGCTGGGCGTTGCCGTCAGGCATGTTTTCCACGAGGCCGATGATGCCGACGACATTCGCCGCGGCTTTGCGGGCGGCCAGCACATACATCAGACCCGTAACCGCAGCCGCGCCGCCCATGTCACCTTTCATCTCCTCCATGCCGGCTGCCGGCTTGATGGAAATGCCGCCAGTGTCGAACACGACGCCCTTGCCGATGAAGGCCACAGGGCTCTCGCCGCTCTTGCCGCCCTTCCATTGCATGATGGCAAGGCGCGGCGGACGCACGGAGCCTTGAGCCACGCCGAGCAGAGCGCCCATGCCAAGCTTCTGCATTTCCTTCTCGGTGAGGATTTCGACCTCGACACCGAGCTTTTCGAGCTCCTTGGCCTTTGCTGCAAATTCGACCGGGCCGAGAACGTTCGGTGGCTCGTTGACGAGGTCACGGGCGAGATTGACGCCATCGGCAACACTCTGCGCGACCTTGAACGCCTTGGCCGCCTCGCTTGCATTCGCAGTGACGATGGTGACCTTGACGACGCTGTTGCCGCTCTTGCCGTTATTTTCCTCGTCGTTCTTCTTGGTCTTGTAGGTGTCGAAGCTATAGCCACGCAGGAGCATGCCGAGCGCGAAATCCGCGACCGCGGAGGCGCCGACATCGACGCCCGGTGCATCAACAAATATCGCAACCTTGGTTGCATTCTTGAGCTTAGATGCGGCCGTCCCGCCGGCCTTCAGCCAATCATGCGCAGTCAGTTGCTGGGCTTTGCCGAGGCCAATAGCGAAGATGCGCTCGGCGGCGGAATCCGCTGGAGCAACGATGTCGAGAACGCTCATGGATTTGGCGGCGAACCCGGCAACCTTGGCGGCTTTTGCAATCTGGCCGGACGGATCCACCGCCTGCGCGCCCGCTGCTAGGTCCGCGTCGCTCGCCTTCAGCACGATAGCGTAGCCACCAGCGAGATCCGCTGATTTGTCGAATGATATCTCGAACTTTACTGACATGTCTTCTCCAGTGGGATTGTTGAAAATCCTCTGCTACACTCATTCCGGGTTTTATATCCCGACACAAGCCTTTGCATCAGGCTCACGACCTGGGAGACGTAAATTCTCGTCAAACAGGTGTCATTGCGAGCCGTTATTCATCGACCGAATTCATCCGCCAAGGATCGGGCATTGAACTACGCATTGAGAGCATTAAAGTCGCAGGCATTCAGACGCAATCGCGCGACAGACATCTTCGTTGGGCTTCTGGCGCTGTGGTGGGTCCTCCTTGTCATCTTCAGCCTTTTTCCACAGATCGACTACGAGATTTCCGCACATTTTTTTGTTCGTGAGGTTTGTGGCCTTGGCGCTCATCCGAACCAAAACTGCGGCCATTTCCCCTATCGGGAAGACTACTACCTACAGCTGCTTCGGGCGTTCTGTCTTTGGCTTCCCTATGTGGTGGCCCCAATACTGCTATGGAAACTGCTGGAATGCTATGGCCAGTACGGAACGACCTTCGATGCCAGGCGCGCTCGTGAATTGAAGATCGCGCTCGGCTCCCTTATCGTGGGGCCGATATTGCTCGTGAATGGGCTGCTCAAGGAGCATTGGGGTCGGCCACGGCCGCTAGCGACATTGGATTTCGGTGGCGCTCTCGACTTCGTCCGCGCCGGATCGATGGCCGGCAAATGCGCTTCCAACTGTTCCTTCGTGTCGGGTGAGGCTGCCGCTGCCGGCTGGTTGCTCTGTCTGATCATCCTTGTGCGCCCACCCTTCCGGGTGGCCGTCTTCCTGCCACTTGCGGCTATCTCGCTTCTGGCGCCGGCGATGCGCCTTGCCTTCGGCGCGCACTATCTTTCGGATGTCGTTCTCGGCTGGCTTTCATCGCTCGTCATTTTCGCGGGTCTGTTCGCGCTAGCCGATTCGCCACAGGTCGAAAAAAAATCTGAAATTTGAATGAATTTTCGACGTCCCCTTGTCGCAAATGCGAACCAAAGAGCGTAGATGGTTTTCGCTGCGGAGCGGCATCACTTCGCAAACAGCGTTCAAGGGCGTGCATGAAACTGCTTGAAACATATATATTGCGGCGCGTCGGCCAGATGTTTCTGGTGGCCTTGTTGCCTGTGCTCGCGATCATATGGACGACTCAGGTGCTGCAGCGCGTCAACCTGGTGACGGATAGCGGCCAGTCGATGGGTTCGTTCGCGAAGCTCGCAACGCTGATCCTGCCGTCTATCATCCCCGTCGTCCTGCCGTTTGCGCTCGTCATCGGCGTCACTCAAACGCTGACGACGATGAACAACGACTCCGAGCTTGCTGTGATCGACGCGGCCGGCGCCAAGCGGAGTGTGATTCTCCGACCGATTCTTATCCTGGCCGCCGTCATCAGTGTTTTCTCCTTCCTGGTCGACAATGTCGTTGAGCCGAAGGCGAAAACAGGCGCGCGTCAGATGATCGCGGCCGCTTACGCGGATCTGCTGTCCAGCGTCATCGAAGAGAAGAATTTCCGACGCATCGATTCCGGCCTTTACGTCCAGATTTCGGAGCGCCTCGCCGGGCGCGTCCTGAAGGGGCTGTTCGTGGTGGACGAACGCGACCCTTCCTTTGAGCTGATCTACTATGCACGCGAGGGCGCCGTGGATGAAAAAGGCACCTCGCTGATCATGCATGATGGCGAAGTGCACCGGAAAACGCCGAATGGCGAAGTCTCGGTCATTCGATTCGATTCATATTCCTTCGACCTATCCGACCTGACGCAGAACCGTGGTCAGGCGACCCTGCGCGCGTCCGACCGCGAACTGCCGTTCCTGTTCAATCCAGATACCACCGACAAGGACTATATCGCGCGACCGGGAAGCTATGTCGCCGAATTGCACCGGCGCCTGACCGACTGGCTCCTGCCGATGGTTTTCACACTGGTATCGCTGGCCATCGCGGGTGATGCCCGATCGCACCGCGAGGCGCGGCTGCATCCGATGGTTTCCGCGCTGATTCTCGCCTTTGCCTTGCGCTGGGCGACCTTCTACGCAGCCAACCAGATCGACACCAAGCCGGTCTATATCGGCATTCTCTATGCGATCCCTGCCGTGGTCAGCTTGCTCGCTATCATTTCGCTGGCGAGCCACAAGCGGCTTTCGCTTCTGGCTGCGATCAGCGACCGGACGGCCGCGCTATGGGGCAAGCTACGTCAACGCTTCCCCAACTCCGCCGGACCATCGACGGGAGGCGGCGCATGATTTTCGGAACGCTCGGGCGCTACTTCTTCCGTCGCTATCTGACAACGACCATCTGGTTCTTTCTCGGCGTGACCGGGATCGTCTTCATGGTCGATTTCAGCGAGACAGCCGGTCGCATGTCGAATCTGCCGGGCTACACCGTGACCGGCGGCCTACTGATGACGGCTGTGCGCCTGCCACTCATCCTGCAGCAGACGGTTCCCTTCGTCGCCCTTTTCGTCGGCATGACCGTCCTCATCGGCCTTAACCGCAAATACGAGCTTGTCGTCACGCGAGCAGCCGGCATTTCGGTTTGGCAGTTCATGTCGCCATTCGTTGGCGGCGCCTTCCTGCTCGGCTTGCTTGTGATGGCCGCTCTCAATCCACTCGCGGCATGGGGACAGCGTCAGGCCGCGCTTGTGGAAAGCAATTGGCGGGGAGATACCGGCTCGAGCAACACCGTCCCGCAGGTTCCATGGATTCGTCAGATCAGTGGACGGGACGACGTTGTCATCGGCGCGCACAAGGTTCTGGAAGACGGCACCCTGCTCGTCGATGCCGTCCTGATACACTTTGATTCGACCGGCCACATCATTCTGAGACAGGATGCGGCATCGGCAAAGTTGAAGGATGGTTACTGGCTTCTTAAGACGGTTGTGGAGCGTCGCCCCGGCGAGATCGCTGCCCGTAAGGACGAGGTGCGAGTCCGCACCAATTTGAAACAGGACTTCGTGCAACAGAGGCTTACAGCCCCTGAAACTATTGCATTTTTTGATCTACCAAACCGTATTCGAGCAGCGAAATCCTTCGGGATTCCGACCAAGGCGCTCGAAACCCAGTTTCACTCATTGTTGTCTCAACCGCTGTTGCTCGTGGCGATGACTCTCATTGCTGCAACAGTGTCCCTAAAATTTAGCCGGTTCAACCAATCGAGGTCTGTGATTCTAGGTGGAATCCTTTCGGGCTTCGTGCTTTATGTGGTCACCGTGCTTGTAAAAGCATTCGGAAGCAGTGGGGTTGTCCCGCCTTTCGTGGCAACGTGGATTCCGGTCACCGTTGCCTTGGCTTTGGGTGCAACAATTCTGCTTCATCAGGAGGACGGCTAGTGGCGGCAGGCGACCGCAAGAGTTTCAGTAAGCAGCTGGTTGCCCTGTTGGCAGGCGTAGCCCTGTGCAGCTTTCCAGGCGGCATCCCAATTGCATTCGCACAGGACGCTATACAAAGCGTAAAGCCCAACATTCCGAAAGAAGCGAAAATGCTGCTTTCGGCCAACGAGCTCATTTATAACAAAGACGCAGAGATTGTTTCTGCGGTAGGCGGCGTGCAGATCAACTACGCCGGCTACAAGATGGTCTCGCAGCGCGTCGAGTACAATCAGAAGACCGGCCGGTTGATGGCGCTCGGCAATGTCGAGCTCATCAGCCCCGACGGCAATCGCATGTATGCCGACAAGCTGGATGTGACCGACGACTTCGCGAACGGATTCATCAATTCGTTGCGAATCGAGACGGCCGATAACACGCGTCTGGTTGCCGAGAGCGGCGAACGCGTCGCCGGCACGCAGATGATCCTGCACAAGGGCGTCTACACGGCCTGTTTGCCTTGCGCCGAAAACCCGCAAAAGCCGCCATTCTGGCAGGTGAAGGCGGAGCGCGTCATTCAGAACGGCGAAAAGCACACGATTCGCCTCGAGAAGGCTCGCTTCGAGCTTCTGGGGCATCCGATCGCTTATGTTCCGTGGCTGGAAGTTCCCGACAATACAGTGAAGCGGAAGTCCGGCTTCCTCTTCCCGAGCTTCAGCACGTCACAGAATCTCGGCTTCGGCCTGTCGGTTCCCTATTACTACGTCATTTCGCCCAGCATGGACGCAACGGTGACCGGAACCGGCTATACGACCCAGGGCTTCCTGCTCGACGCCGAATTCCGCCAGCGTTTCGAAAACGGCACGCATACATTGCGCATGGCCGGGATCGACCAGATGAGCCCCGAGCAGTTCACGCCGGGCACAAGCGATGCGGAGAAGGATTTCCGTGGCCTCGTGGCCTCGCAGGCTCAGTTCAAGATCAATCCGCGGTGGACGTTCGGTTGGGATGTCATGCTGCAGAGCGACAACAACTTCGCGCGCACCTACGAACTCAAGGGTCTGAACCAGAGCACGCACACCAACCAAGTCTATTTGACCGGTCTTGGAAAGCGAAACTACTTCGATCTGCGCTCGTTCTACTACGACGTTCAGGACGCCGATCCGTCCAACACGGCTGAAAAGCAGCAGGCGATCGTCTATCCGGTGATGGACTATCACTTCGTGGCGCCGCAGCCGCTTGCCGGAGGCGAGCTTTCCGCCGACGTCAACTTCACGAATATTTCGCGAACGCACGACGACTTCTATGAAGTGGACGGCTTCGATCGGTTCCGTGGTCTCCAGGGACAGACGTCTCGACTGACCGGTGAGCTGCAGTGGAAGCGTACGTTCGTGACGCCGGCCGGCGTTCTGATCACGCCGCTTCTGGCGGCGCGCGGCGATGCCTTTGCCTTGAATATGGATAATCCAAATTCAAACACGCAGGGCTTCACCTACGACGGCGATTACGACAACAACAACAGCGCTACGCGCTCGATGTTCACCGCTGGATTGGAGATGCGCTATCCGATCCTTGCAACGACAGACAACAGTACGCACGTGTTCGAACCGATCATGCAGATCTATGCACGACCGAACGAACAGCTGGCAGGTGGGTTGCCGAACGAGGATTCGCAGAGCTTCGTGTTCGATGCGACCAACCTTTTCGAACGCGACAAGTTTTCCGGCTATGACCGCATCGAAGGCGGTACGCGGGCCAATGTCGGCTTCCAGTACACCGGTACGTTCGATAACGGCTACAAGCTGCACGGCATCTTCGGCCAGTCCTATCAGCTCGCCGGCGACAACTCGTTTGCTAGCCCAGACCTCGTCAATGTCGGCGCGAATTCTGGCCTCCAGGACAGCGTCTCCGACTATGTAGGTCTCGGTGGCATCGAGACGCCGCAGGGCTTTGCCTTTGCTGCGTCCTATCGCCTGGACCGCGACGATCTGGAATTGCGTCGTGGCGACCTGACGGCCGGCTTCCAGACCGACGCGTTCCAGAGCCAGCTGCTCTATACGCACGTGTCTGCGCAGCCTGAGTATGGCTTCAATTCGGACAACGACGAAATCCAGACGAAGGCAACGGTCAAGTTCAAGGACTACTGGTCGATCTTCGGTGGCATCGCTTATGACTTGAACAACAACGTCGTGAGCAGAAAGATGGTCGGACTGTCTTACGAAGACGAATGCACGATCTTCACGATCGCCTACTCGGACAAGCGAGACGTCAGCGACGAGTCGGCCAGCGACTGGACGATTGGCGCGAGGTTGACCTTCCGTACGCTCGGCGATCTCAACATCGGCGACGTCACGGATCCTAACAAGAACATCTACAACAACTAAGATCCTCAACAGCGGCGGAAGAAAGGGAGCCTTTCTTTCGCCGTATGGCTGTGCAGGACATTGTCGCCGGTCGACATCTGAGGCATACGCTGAACGCTCCGAGAGCAGCAATGCCCGTTTGTCTTGATAAATTAGGAGCGCCGCAATACGAACGTGCGGCGTCAATGGGAAGGGTCGATAGATGATTGGCGCCAGGAAAACCGTAACAACGATGCTCGCCGGCATGGCTTTCGCGCTGCTGACGAGCTTGGTCGTGCCACAGACCGGAACGGCCTTTGCCGCTAGTGAGGTCCGCGTGGTCGTCAATGGTACGGCAATTACCAGCGGTGACGTTGCCAAGCGCCAAGCCTTCCTTCGCCTGCAGCATCAGAAGGCCGATGCAAAATCCGCTGAAGATCAGCTGGTCGAACAGACCCTGAAACAGCAGGAAATCTCGCGCGTGCGCATGTCGGTCTCCAAAGACGATGTCGATGCCTCGTTTGCGCGCTTCGCCACCGGCAACAAGCTCACAACAGCTCAGATGACGCAGATCCTCGAGCAGGCAGGTGTCGGCGTCGCCCATTTCAAGGCTTTCATTGCCGTGCAGATGAGCTGGCCTCGTCTGGTCAACGCTCGCTATGGCAACAGCAGCAAGATGTCGAATGCCGACCTCGTTGCCCGGATGATGCAGAACAACAAGCAGAAGCCGGAAACCACCGAGTATATTCTTCAGCAGATGATCTTCGTCGTGCCGGCGAACAAGAAGGGCATTGTTGGCAAGCGTAAGGGCGAAGCCGAAGCGTCACGCTCGAAGTATCCCGGATGCGACCAAGCCAAGGTTTTTGCAGCCACCATGCGTGACGTCTCCGTGCGTGACCTCGGACGTATCCTCGCTCCTGAGCTTCCGCCGGAGTGGAAGCCGCTTATCGAGCAGGCCAAGGGTAATACGACGGCAACCCGGGTTACGGACAAGGGCGTAGAATACCTTGCCATCTGCAGCCAGCGTCAGGTTTCCGACGACCAGGCCGCCGAGATGGTCTTCCGCGAAGAAGACCTCGACAAGGCAAAGTCAGGCAAGGAAGCCCCTCCGGAAAATGCCAACGCGACGAAGTATCTCGAAGAACTGCGCAAGAAGGCGCAGATCCTGCGTCCCTGAGCCATCATGACCAATCCTTTTTCCCGCCCGCTTGCGCTTAGCCAGGGCGATCCCGCCGGGATCGGCCCTGACATCACCCTCATGGCCTGGCGTCAGCGGCGGGAGCTCGGTCTTCCGCCTTTTGTCTTCATCGGCGACCCCAACGTGCTGGCCACCCGCGCACGGCTGCTGGATCTGAGCGTATCCATTCGCGAAACCGATTGCGCCGGGGCGGCCGCGCTATTTGCCGAAGCCCTGCCCGTCCTGCCCATCACGGCAGGTGTCGAGGTTGCACCGGGCGAACCGCATGTTGCCACCGCCAAGGGCACCATTGCTGCGATCGAGACAGCGGTTTCGCTGACGATCGCCGGCGAGGCGCTCGGTGTCGTTACCAACCCGATCTCCAAGGCCGTTCTTTATGAAGCCGGGTTCCGTTTTCCGGGACACACGGAATTTCTTGCCGATCTGGCAGCGCGGGCTAAGGGGCTTCCAGTCACCCCAGTCATGATGCTTGCGGGGCCGAAGCTCCGCGCCATACCTGTTACAATACACATTCCAATCAAGGACGTGCCCCAGGCACTTACTACTGAACTGATCATCGAAACCTGCCGCATCGCCAACAACGACTTGCAGCAACGGTTCGGTATCGAGAGGCCACGCCTTGCGGTCGCGGGCCTGAACCCGCATGCCGGGGAGAACGGTGCCATCGGCAAGGAGGATGATGCGATCATTCTCCCCGCCATTCAGTTCCTGAGGTCGGAAGGCATCGATGCGATCGGCCCCTTGCCGGCGGATACGATGTTCCATGACGAGGCGCGCGCACGATATGATGTCGCGATCTGCATGTATCATGACCAGGCGCTTATCCCGGCGAAAGCACTCGGTTTCGACGATTCGGTGAATGTCACGCTGGGACTACCCTTCGTGCGGACCTCGCCCGACCATGGCACCGCCTTCGGCATAGCCGGCAAGGGTGTCGCCAGGGAAACCAGCCTCGTTGCCGCCATGAAGCTTGCCGCGCATCTCGGCCGTACAGCCGCCGGCGCTCGCTGATGGCAGCTCTCGATGGACTGCCGCCGCTCCGCGACGTCATTCAGCGCCACGGCCTTGATGCCCGTAAGGCGCTTGGCCAGAACTTCCTGCTTGATCTGAACCTGACGCAGAAAGTTGCGCGCACGGCTGGCTCGCTTGAGGACGTGACTGTTTTCGAGGTCGGCCCAGGCCCGGGTGGATTGACGCGCGCCATCCTTGCGCTCGGCGCCAAGAAGGTCATTGCCGTCGAACGCGACGCTCGCTGCCTGCCCGCCCTTGCGGAGATCGGAGCCCACTATCCGGGACGTCTCGAGGTTATCGAGGGCGATGCCCTGAAAACGGACTTCGAGGCGCTTGCCGACAGACGACCGGTCAAAATCATAGCGAACCTGCCCTACAACGTCGGAACGCAGCTGCTCGTCAACTGGCTGCTGCCAAAGCAATGGCCGCCGTTCTGGCAATCGCTGACGCTGATGTTCCAGAAGGAAGTCGGACAACGCATCGTCGCGGAGAATGATGACGATCACTATGGTCGGCTAGGTGTGCTTTGCGGCTGGCGTACGAACGCAAGCATGGCATTCGACATATCACCGCAGGCATTCACCCCTCCGCCCAAGGTAACGTCCACCGTGGTGCATTTAACGCCGAAGGAGCATCCTATCCCCTGCTCCGTCGCCAATCTGGAGAAGGTGACACACGCAGCCTTCGGTCAGCGCCGCAAGATGTTGAGGCAGAGCCTCAAGTCGCTCGGTGGAGAAACTCTTCTCAGCAAGGCCGAGATCGATTCCTCCCGGCGCGCGGAGACCCTGTCCGTCGAAGAGTTCGTACGGCTGGCAAACTGCCTCTAGGAAAGCCTGACTGACGACCTCGCCGCCGCGGACACTCGCCCGCGGCGTTCAGGCAATCAGTGGACCGATCAGAGCTTCGGTTCTTCCGTCAGCAGACCATTGACGAAGTCGAACAGGCCGTGACGTCGATCGCGACGGACGCGCTCGGCATTGACGATGCAGCTCACATTGCGGAACGCCTCGTCGAGATCGTCGTTGACGATGACGTAATCGTATTCGCGCCAGCGCTCGATCTCGGCTCGGGAGTTCAGCAGGCGTGTGCGGATGACTTCCTCCGAATCCTCGGCGCGGCGATGCAGACGCGACTGGAGTTCCGTCATGGTCGGCGGCAGCACGAAAATCGAGACGATATCCGCCTTCATCTTCTCCTGAAGCTGCAGGGCGCCCTGCCAGTCGATGTCGAACAGCATGTCACGGCCTTCGGCCATCGCGGCTTCAACAGGTTCGCGCGGCGTGCCGTAGAAGTTGCCGTGTACTTCGGCCCATTCCAGCAGGTCGCCCGCGTCGCGCATTCTCTCGAACTGCGGCACCGTAATAAAGTGATAGTGCTTTCCGGCGATTTCGCTCGGACGCTTTGCTCTCGTCGTAACACTGACGGAGATCTCAAGGCTGTGATCGTCTCGCAGCAGATTGCCGGCAATCGTCGACTTTCCGGCACCTGACGGAGAGGAAAGGACAAGCATCAACCCGCGGCGGGCGATCGTGGCAGGCTTACTCAACTGTGCCGGGCTCATGGCTCACTCCAAATTCTGAACCTGCTCGCGAAACTGGTCGATGACCACCTTCAGCTCGATACCGGCAGCGGTGACCGCCGACGCATTCGATTTGGAGCAGATCGTATTCGATTCGCGGTTAAATTCCTGTGCAAGGAAATCGAGCTTTCGCCCGACCGGACCACCCTTGGCGAGCAGCTCGCGGGCTGCCGCCACATGTGCGTTCAGGCGATCAACCTCTTCGCGCAAGTCGGCCTTTGTCGCAAGCAGGGCCGCCTCGGCGTACAGCCTATCCTCGTCGAACTTTCCAGCACCGTCCATCAGCATGGCGACCTGTGCGGAAAGCCGGGCTGCGATCTCGCGGGGCGATCTCGAAGGATCGCGCTCGATCGCCAGCGTCAGGCCTTCGATCGTAGAGACGTGGTCCAGCAGAATGCGCGACAACGCCTTACCCTCGACTTCGCGCATGGAGCGCAGATCGGACAACGCGGCTGAGAGCCCTGCGGTAATCTCGGCGTCACGGGCAGCGATTGCCTCTTCGCTATCTTCCGTCTCACGAAATTCGATAATGCCCTTGATGGACAACAGCGTATCGAGCTGCAGAGGCACTGGGTCGATGATGCCGCCGAGCTGATCACGCAGAGCAAGAACGGCAGCCAGCGCCTCCTGGTTCAGCACCATTTCGAAGCGGTTTTCGCCGGCAGAGACCGACAACGACACCTGCATGTTGCCGCGGCTGAAGTGTTCGCCTGCAATCCGGCGGACGTCGTTTTCCATGCGCTCCAGACCGGGCGGCAAACGCAGCCGAACATCCAGCCCCTTGCCGTTGACGGAACGCAGCTCCCATGCCCAGCGCCAGCGGCCGCTGGTCCCCTCACGCCGCGCAAAACCGGTCATGGACTGCAAAGCCATGCGCGCCTCCGAAATCAGTTCGTTTTCTTTTTCTTCTGGGTGGGTGCCGCAGGCGTATCGGCAGCCGACGCGCCGTCGGGCTGGCCGTCGACCGCGATGTTCGGATCAGCGCCCTTATCTGCCTCGAGCTTGCGCCAGCGCTTGACGTTGGCGTTGTGCTCCTCAAGCGTCGCGGCGAAGACATGCCCGCCGGACCCATCGGCGACGAAGTAGAGATCCTGTGTCTTCCACGGATTGGCAACGGCCTCAAGCGCGTCCCGGCCCGGATTGGCGATCGGCGTCGGCGGCAGGCCCTTGATCACGTAGGTGTTGTAAGGCGTGTCCTTCTTCAGATCGGACTGGTAGATCGGCCTGTCGGTCGGCTTGCCGTCACCACCGAACAATCCGTAGATGATCGTCGGATCGGACTGCAGCCGCATACCCTTTGCCAAGCGGTTGAGAAATACGGATGCAACGTGTGCTCGTTCGTCCGGAACACCGGTTTCCTTCTCGACGATCGAGGCGAGCGTTACCAGTTCTTCCTTGGACTTCAGCTGCAACGCAGGATCGCGCTTGTCCCAGACCTGCTCGACCAGCTTCTGCTGGGCGGCAGCCATCTGCTCGATGATCTCGGCACGCTTCGTACCGCGCGAGAACTTGTAGGTGTCGGGACGCAGGCTGCCTTCGGCCGGAAGGGCGGCAGGCAGGTCGCCTTCGAGAACGGCATCCTCGTTCATCCGGTTGAACATCTGCCGAACGCTCAGGCCTTCGGGGAACGAGACGGAATAGAGAATGGACTTTCCAGACTTCAGCAGTTCCATGATGTCGTTCATGGACGCATGCGCCTTGATCTCGTATTCGCCTGCCTTGAGGCTTTCGCCCTCATCGAGGTGTGTTGCCGTCAGATAGCGGAAGACACGGGCATCGGAGACGATGTTGTTGCGCTCGAGATTCGAGGCGATCTCGGTTATGCCTGCGCCATTTCGGACGATGAAGTTCGTGTTCGCTTCCAGCGGACCCGGCTCCTGGTAGGCCGAGATCGCGTAGTAGAAGACGACGACGGCTGCGGCGCAGCCGAGCACGACGAGCGTCATCAGGAAGTTCAGGAAAATGACGACCTGGCTGCGTGCCTTCTTCGAGCGCCGTGGCGGCTCGGGAACGCGCTCGGGACGCAGGGCTTCCGTGGGCGATTTGGGAATGATCGGCCCGCCCTGCGACTGCTGGCTTTGTTGGCCAATCGTGTCGTTGGTCTGGTTGGTATCGCTCACCGGCAATCCTCTTAACTAGGCCCCAAGTCCCGCTTCTCGCGAAGCAATACGGCAAAATGCAGGTAGGCAGCCCGATGTCGCGCTGCCTTGCCCGTCAGGAGCGTCGAGCTTGAGCTCAAGCTGCGTAGCGGCGAAGCACCAGCGATGCATTGGTACCGCCGAATCCGAAGGAATTCGACAGGGCCACGTTGATTTCGCGCTGGCGCGCCTTGTGCGGCACGAGGTCGATCGCCGTCTCGCGCTCGGGATTGTCGAGATTGAGCGTCGGCGGCGCAATGTTGTCACGGATGGCAAGCGTTGCGAAGATCGCCTCGATCGCGCCAGCGGCACCGAGAAGGTGGCCCGTGGCGGACTTGGTCGAGGACATGGAGATCTTCGAGGCCGCATTGCCGACCAGACGCTCGACGGCGCCAAGTTCGATCGTGTCGGCCATGGTGGAGGTACCATGCGCATTGATGTAGTCGACATCAGCCGGGGTCAGGCCCGCACGCTTCAGCGCGGCGGCCATGCAGCGGCCGGCGCCCTCGCCGTCTTCAGACGGCGCCGTGATGTGATAGGCATCGCCCGAGAGACCGTAACCGACGACTTCGGCATAGATCCTGGCACCACGCGCCTTGGCATGTTCCAGCTCTTCGAGAACGACGATGCCGGCGCCCTCGCCCATGACAAAACCATCACGGTCCTTGTCGTAAGGACGCGAAGCCTTCGTCGGATTGTCGTTGTGCTGGGTCGACAGAGCCTTGCAGGCGGCAAAGCCCGCAAGCGAGATGCGGCTGACAGGCGATTCCGTGCCGCCGGCGACCATGACGTCCGCGTCGCCGAAAGCGATCAGGCGGGCAGCATCGCCGATGGCGTGCGCGCCGGTCGAGCAGGCGGTGACGACGGAATGGTTCGGGCCGCGCAGCTTGTGGCGGATCGACACCTGGCCGGAAACGAGATTGATCAGGCGTCCGGGAATGAAGAATGGCGAAATACGGCGAGGCCCCTTGTCGCGCAGCGTGTAGCCCGCTTCGACAATGCCTTCGATACCGCCGATACCGGAACCGATCAGGACGCCGGTCGAGATCTGGTCCTCGTCCGTCTCAGGATGCCAGTTGGCATCGTTCAATGCCATATCGGCAGCGGCCATGCCGTAAATGATGAAAGGATCAACCTTGCGCTGTTCCTTGGGCTCCATCCAGTCGTCGACATTGAACGTGCCGTCGGTGCCATCACCAACAGGAATGCGGCAAGCAATCTTGGCTGCGAGATCTTCGACTTCGAACTCAGTGACCAGCCGGGCGCCGTTCTGACCCGCAAGCAAGCGGGCCCACGTCACTTCTGTTCCGCATCCCAAGGGTGATACCATGCCGGTACCAGTGATAACGACCCGTCTCATCGACTGCATTCCCCCGCCTTTTGTGTTCTATGGAGAACCATGCGTAAAACAAAAAGGGCGGACTCCGGGTCCGCCCTTTCTCAATTGCTCAGGATTAAGCCTGTGCCTTTTCGATAAACTTGACGGCGTCGCCGACCGTCAGGATCGAGTCCGCAGCGTCATCCGGAATTTCAACGCCGAATTCTTCTTCGAACGCCATGACCAGTTCGACGGTGTCGAGCGAGTCAGCGCCCAGATCGTCGATGAAGCTTGCGCCTTCGACAACCTTGTCGGCATCGACGCCAAGATGATCAATAACAATTTTCTTTACGCGTTCTGCGATATCGCTCATGTCGGTTTCCTCGACCTTATAATCCTGATCAGAGAGCCTTTATGGCACCCTACCCTGTTTCAGCCTGCGGTGCCCGGAGGCGACCATCGGCAAACTCGTTGTAACCCGGCTACCAGAGATGTCCCAGGCTTGCACAAAAGCCCGCCGGTCCGTCTGCTTTCTCGGGAGACTGTTCACAGTCATGGCCCGCTTAACACGGTTTAAGTCTGCCGCAAAGCCAGAAAATCAACCCCGCCGGGTTGGTCAACACGCTATTGCGGGGAAAACATGCCCCAAGGGCAGTTTCCCGTTTCAGATCATGGCCATGCCACCGTTTACATGCAAAGTCTGGCCCGTCATGTACGCCGCTTCCGACGAGGCGAGATAAGCGACCGCAGATGCCACTTCGGCACCGGTGCCCATGCGCTTCATCGGGATCGCGCCCATGATCGTTTCTTTTTGCTTGTCGTTGAGCTTTCCAGTCATCGCGGATTCGATGAAGCCGGGGGCAACGCAGTTCACCGTGACGTTGCGGGTCGCGATCTCCTGCGCCAGCGACTTGGTGAAGCCGATCATGCCGGCCTTGGAGGCGCAGTAGTTGGCCTGGCCCGGATTGCCCGTGACGCCGACGATCGAGGTGATGTTGATGATACGACCGTAGCGGCGGCGCATCATCGGATGCGTCAGCTCGCGGGTCAGGCGGAACATCGACGTCAGGTTCACTTCGATGACGTTATCCCAGTCCTCGTCGCTCATGCGTACGAAGAGGCCATCCTTGGTGATGCCGGCGTTGTTGACGAGAATGTCGACGCCTTCGAGATCGGCTTCGGCCTTGACGCCGAGCGCCTTCACTTCCTCGCGGTCTGCAAGGTTTGCCGGGAAGATCTTGACGCGATCGCCGAGCTCGTTGGCCAGCGCCTCGAGCTTTTCAACGCGAGTGCCATGAAGGCCGACAATGGCACCCTGCTTGTGCAGTATGCGTGCAATTTCTTCACCAATGCCGCCGGATGCACCGGTAACGAGAGCCTTGCGGCCGGAAAGATCGAGCATGGAAGTGTTCCTTGTAATCGTTAAATCAATCAGGCCATGAGGGCGGCGACGGCCGCGTCGATATCAGCCGGGGTATTGACCGAGATACCGTTGACGGTCTTGTCGATGCGACGTGCGAGACCGGTCAGAACCTTGCCGGAGCCGATTTCGTAGAGCGTCGTAACGCCATTGGCAGCAAACCACTCGACCGTCTCGCGCCAGCGAACCTGGCCGGTGACCTGCTCGACGAGAAGCGCGGCGATTTCGTTGGCGTCCGTGACCGGTGCTGCACGCACGTTGGCGATGACAGGAACGACCGGGTTCGACTTTGCCACGCCGGCGAGCGCTTCGCGCATGGCGTCTGCGGCAGGCGCCATCAACGTCGAATGGAATGGTGCCGACACCGGCAGCAAGATGGCGCGCTTGGCACCCTTTTCAGTCGCGAGCGCGGCGGCCTTTTCGACGGCAACCTTTTCGCCGGAGATGACGATCTGCCCGCCGCCGTTGTCGTTGGCAATCTGGCAGGAGCCGGCAGCAGATGCTTCGGCGCAAACCGCAACTACATCTGCATGCTCGAGCCCGATGATAGCAGCCATGGCGCCGACGCCAACCGGCACGGCGGCCTGCATGGCGTTTCCACGGATGCGCAGAAGACGCGCCGTGTCAGCGAGCGAGAAGGTGCCGGCGGCACAGAGTGCGGAATATTCGCCAAGCGAATGACCGGCGACGTAAGAGACCTTGGCCTTGAGATCGAGCCCCTTGGCTTCCAGGATGCGAATGACCGCCATGGAAACAGCCATTAGCGCCGGCTGCGCATTGGCCGTCAGCGTCAGGGTTTCTTCCGGACCGTTGAACATGGTCTCCGAAAGCTTCTCGCCCAGGGCCTCGTCGACTTCCTGGAAAACGGCGCGTGCCTCAGCGAAATTCTCGGCAAGGTCCTTGCCCATACCGACGGCCTGGCTGCCCTGGCCCGGGAATGTGAAAGCGATGGTCATCCTATGTCCTTTTTATATGGACCTCTGGTTATTTCGCCTCCAATTGACATTCTTTCCCGGAGAGTCAAGTACTCGAAGCCTGCGTTCCAAGGCTTTCGCGGCTGCGAGAAAGCTGGAGGCTCCCTCTTGCGCTCGCTCAATTCCGGCCTAAATTCGCGCCGTCCTTCCAGACCCATTCATTTTCAGATCACCTCTAGGGTTCCCAGATGAAATACAAGAAACTTGGCCGTACCGATATTTCGGTCTCCGAAATCTGCCTCGGCACCATGACATGGGGCACGCAGAACACCGAGGCCGAAGCGCACGCGCAAATGGACTATTCAGTCGAAAAGGGCGTGAACTTCTTCGACACCGCCGAACTCTACCCCACGACGCCGGTTTCTCCCGAAACGCAGGGACTGACGGAGGACTACATCGGCACCTGGTTCGAGAAGACCGGCAAGCGCAAGGATATCGTGCTTGCGACAAAGGTTGCGGGACCGGGCCGCTCCTACATTCGCGGCGGTGATGGTGCTGATGCCAAGAACATCCGCCTGGCGATCGAGGCAAGCCTGAAGCGGCTCAAGACCGATTATATCGACCTTTACCAGATCCACTGGCCGAGCCGTGGTCACTTCCATTTCCGCCAAGCCTGGCACTACGACCCCTTCAAGCAGGACACCGCCAAGGCACTCGCCAACATCACCGACATCCTGGAAACGATGGGCGAGCTGGTGAAGGAAGGAAAGGTCCGCGCGATCGGTCTTTCCAACGAGACGACCTGGGGCACGCAGAAGTATCTGACACTGGCCGAAAAACTCGGCCTGCCGCGCGTTGCCAGCGTCCAGAACGAATACAATCTGCTTTACCGCCACTACGATCTCGACATGGCCGAGCTTTCGCATCACGAGGATGTCGGGCTGCTCGCCTACTCGCCGCTCGCCGGCGGCATCCTGAGCGGCAAGTATGTTGACGGCGCCAAGCCCGAGGGTTCGCGCGGCGCGATCAACAGCGATATCGGCGGCCGTCTTCAGCCACTACAGGAGGCGCCGACAAAGGCGTATCTCGATATCGCGGCCAGACACGGCCTCGACCCGTCTGCGATGGCGCTTGCCTACTGCCTCACGCGCCGCTTCATGGCATCGGTCATCATCGGTGCAACAACCATGAAGCAGCTCGAGACCGATATCGGTTCCATCAATCTCAAGCTTTCGCACGACGTGCTGGACGAGATCGAGAAGGTTCATCGGCAGTATCCGATGCCGATCTAAGCAATTGATTCCCGGCCTCCCCCAACGAGGGGGGCCGGGCCTCTCGGACACAACGGCAGGTTTTGCTGCCACATCTTCCACTGCAATTTGCCGCTTCTCGAATTTCCGCATTTGAGCTAGCCTGATTTCGCCCTCGCGACACTGCAGGAGCGCCCATGCCGTGGAACGCAAGCTCGCAGTCATCCTTGCCGGAGACGTAGCCGGCTTCAGCCGCCTTGTTGCAGCCAACGAGGAAGAAACGCTTGCGACCTTGGCCGTCTACACCGCAACGATTGGCGACCTGGTTGCCGAGCACGGGGGCCGGATTTTCGGCACGGCCGGCGACAGTGTGGTCGCCGAATTCCACAGCGCCGTCCTTGCGGTGCGTGCAGCCGTCGCCATCCAGCGCGCTCTGCATCGACGCAACGCCGATTTGCCCGCCGACCGGAGGATGGAGTTTCGACTCGGCCTGAATCTTGGCGATGTCGTCGTGTCGGGTGACGACCTGCTCGGGGACGGCGTGAATGTCGCCGCGCGACTTCAGGAAGTCGCCCAGCCCGCCGGCATCTGCATTTCTGGGACGGTCAGGGACCAGATCGAGGGCAAGCTCGATTTTCCCATCACCCGCCTTGGCGAGCGAACGCTGAAGAACATTCCCCGCCCCGTGCTCGTGCACCGCGTAAACTGGAATCGCGAAGACCCGCTGGAGACCGGTGCTCTCGGCGGTCCTTTGACACTGCCGGACAAGCCGTCGATCGCCGTGCTGCCCTTCGTCAACATGTCCGACGACCCCGAGCAGGAGTTCTTTGCCGACGGGCTCACCGAAGACATCATCACGGCACTGTCGCTCTATCGGTGGTTCTTCGTCATCGCCAGAAACTCGTCCTTTGCCTACAAGGGTCGCGCGGTCGACGCGAAGCAGATCGGCCGAGAGCTGGGTGTGCGCTATATTGTCGAGGGCAGCGTTCGCAGATCCGGCACCCGCATTCGCGTCACGGGGCAGTTGATCGAGGCCGAGACCGGCGTTCATCTATGGGCGCAGCGCTACGACCGAGAGATCAGCGACATATTCGCGATCCAGGACGAACTCACCCAGCATGTTGTCGGCGCCATCGAGCCGGAGATCGTCATCGGCGAGAGCAGTCGCGCCCTGCTCAAAACCACCGACAATCTCGATGCCTATGAATGCCACATGCGCGGGATGTGGCTGCACAATCTGCAGGACACGTCGGAGCATTTCACCGAGGCCATCGCCTGGCACCGCCGCGCCATCGCGCTGGACGCAGACTTCAGCCGCGCACACATGATGCTGGCCCGCTCACTCTATGCACGATGCTTCCATGGCTTCAGCACCGATGTCGACAGGGACAGCACCGATCTCCGCGCCGCTGCCGAGCGTGCCGTGGCGCTCGACGATCGCGATCCTTATGCCCGATACGCGATGTGCCTTGGCAATTTCGTCGTGCAGCGGGCAACGGCGGCGCTTGCCGAGGCGCAGCAGGCGATCGACCTCACGCCGAATCTTGCGATCGCGCATATGGTCCTCGGCTGGACGAGGATATTCACCGGGCACTTTGCTCAGGCCCAGGATCCGCTCCACATGGCGCTGCGCCTCAGCCCCCATGACCCGTTGACCTATCTCATCCTCGATCGGATTGCGCTGTCCCACTACCATCTCGGAAACTACGAAGAGGCGGCACACTATTCCGAGCGGGGACTTTCCCTGCGCCGCGCCTATTTCAATCGCGTGGTGTTTCTGGCAAGTCTGGGTCAACTGAACCGTCAGGACGATGCGCGCAGGCTGCTGCCGGAAACGCTCGCGAATGTTCCTGCCGACATCGAGCACTACTGGAAGATCCTCACGCCCTATGTCGATGCCGCACACTATGCGCATTTTCGCGACGGGCTGAGCAAGGCCGGCTTTCCTGTCATGGGCTGATCGCAGGACATTCCGCCCTACCCCTTGCGTTTCCGTCAAAAATCCGTATAAGCCGCCCTGTTCGCAAACCCGGTCTTCTGGCTGGTGGCTGAACGGAGGGCCGATTTTCGAAAGAAAATCGTCGGAACGGAAGCGTTCCAGCCTCCCGTGTCTCCGCTCTCGACCGTCTCGGAAACGCTTTTCTTGCCTGGGTCCGCCCATTCAGGAGCAGTCGTTGAGGCTTAGCCGCCGAATATCGGGTGAATAAACGCAAGAAAGGCAAAGCTGTCATGGCTCTTTATGAACATGTATTCCTTGCCCGACAGGATATTTCCGCTCAGCAGGTTGATGCCCTCGTAGAACAGTACAAGGGTGTCCTCGAAGCTAACGGCGGTAAGGTCGGGCGCGTAGAAAACTGGGGCCTCAAGTCCCTGACCTACCGCATCAAGAAGAACCGCAAGGCTCACTACGTTCTCGTCGACATCGACGCCCCGGCTGCTGCCGTGCAGGAAATGGAACGTCAGATGCGCATCAGCGAAGACGTCCTGCGCTACATGACGATCGCTGTTGAAGCCCACGAAGAAGGCCCGTCTGCCATGATGCAGAAGCGCGACCGCGACGACCGCGGCCCGCGTGAAGGCGGCGACCGTGGCCCGCGCCGCGAATTCGGCGATCGTCCGCCGCGCCGTGACGGCGACTTCCAGCGTGGCCCGCGCCCTGATCGCGCTCCGCGCGAAGACCGTGCATAAGGAGAACTGAGAATGTCTGAATCTTCCTCCGCACCGGTACGTCGTCCGTTCCACCGTCGTCGCAAGACTTGCCCGTTCTCCGGCGCAAACGCTCCGCGCATCGACTACAAGGACGTTCGTCTCCTGCAGCGCTACATTTCCGAGCGCGGCAAGATCGTTCCTTCCCGTATCACGGCTGTTTCGCAGAAGAAGCAGCGCGAACTCGCTCAGGCGATCAAGCGCGCTCGTTTCCTCGGCCTGCTGCCGTACGTCGTCGCTTAATCAGCTGACGAGACCAAATCGAGGGAAGGCAGCAATGCCTTCCCTTCTCCCTTTCGCGATGGGCGCGGATCGGAATTCTTAAAACCCATGTTGAGGCATTCTGAAATCGATTCAGAAGAACCCTCTAACTGCTTGATGAAGCAGGACAGCGACCGTGAACCAACTGAACACAAAAACGCTAGGCATCGGCGCGCTCGCCGGATTGACCGCCGCACTTCTGGTGCTCGGCGCAAGCATGCAGCCGTCGTTCAGTGCTGTTCTTTACGCTGCTTCCGCCCTTCCCATTCTTCTTGTCGGCCTCGGTTGGGGCAATCTGGCGGCAATCTCTTCCGTCATTACCGCCGCCGTGCTCGGTGCGATCGCCATCTCGCCTTCCTTTGCGCTGTTGATGACGCTGGTCACGCTGCTGCCGGCCGGATGGCTGAGCCATCTTGCAAACCTTGCCCGTCCGGCCTCCGAGCTCGGTGGTCCGGATCACCTGATGGCGTGGTACCCGCTGTCCGACATTCTGCTGCACCTGTGTGGGCTGGTGACCATCGCCGTCATCGTCGTCGGCGTCATGATCGGCTACGGACCGGAGCTGATCGACCGCATGGTCGACGCGCTGTTCAGCTCGATCTCGCAGCAGCAGTCCGAATTTGCCCCTGATGCGGCCACCATTGCCCAGACCAAATCGTTGGTCCTGCTGATGCTGCCGGCGATCCAGGGCGGCATGTGGGTTCTGATGCTGTTTGCCGCCTACTATGTCGCGTCGCGCATCGTCAGCGTCTCCGGCCGCGGCCTGCGTCCGCGTGAGGACATTCCCTCGGCGCTGCGCATGAACCGCAACTCGATCTTCGTCTTCCTCGTCGGTCTCGCCGCCACCTTCTTCGGCGGCATTCCGGCGATGGTCGGAGCAACAATCGTCGGCACATTCGGTGCCGGCTTTCTGCTCTCCGGCTTCGCCGCACTGCATTTTCGCACGCGCGGCAAGGACTGGCGCTTGCCCGCGCTCATCCTTTGCTACCTGGCTTCGCTGCTTCTGCTGCTGCCAGCCTTCTTCATCCTGGTCCTGGGCCTGGGCGACACCCGAAAGGCGATCGCACTGACCCCCAACAAGGATGCCGATGCCCCCAAACAGACCGACACAAAAATCTAAAGACACGAAAGGAACTCTCAAATGGAAGTCATTCTTCTTGAACGCATCTCCAAGCTCGGCCAGATGGGCGAAACCGTAAAGGTTCGCGACGGCTTTGCTCGTAACTACCTCCTGCCGCTCGGCAAGGCTCTTCGTTCCAACGAAGCCAACAAGAAGCGTTTCGAATCCGAGCGCGCAACGCTTGAAGCTCGTAACCTCGAGCGCAAGTCTGAAGCCCAGAAGGTTGCCGACGCCCTCGAAGGCAAGTCCTTCGTCGTCGTTCGCTCGGCTGGCGAAACCGGCCAGATGTACGGCTCGGTCGCGGCTCGCGATGTCGTTGAAATCCTCGCTGCCGAAGGCTTCAACATCGGCCGCAACCAGGTTCACCTGAACACCCCGATCAAGGCGATCGGCATCCACAAGGTTGAACTGCAGCTTCACGCTGAAGTCGAGATCCATATCGAGCTCAACGTCGCTCGTTCGGCTGAAGAAGCTGAGCGTCAGGCAAAGGGCGAAACCCTCACCTCCGTTGACGCGATCTACGGCGTTGACGAAGACGCTCTGCGTCCGGAAGACTTCTTCGATCCGGAAGCTGACGGCAACTTCGAAGACGAAGCATGATTTTTGGAGAGTAGTCTCTGAAACAGAAAGGCCCGGTTCAACGCCGGGCCTTTTTGCTATTGTGGTGCCGGCGCCTGCTCAGGCTCGGCGCTCTTGTCGATGCTGACGACTACCGACATGCCTGGCGTCAGTTGCTTCGCCAGCTCCTGCCCCGGATCGATGCTGATCCGCACGCCGATGCGCTGCGCGATCTTGACGAAATTGCCCGTGGCGTTGTCGGCCTTGATCACCGCAAACTCCGAGCCCGCGGCGGGCGAAAAGCGTTCGACGCGGCCCGTCAGCTTCTGCCGACCCAGCGCGTCAACGGAGAAGGAGACCGGCTGCCCCGCCTGCATCCCCTCAAGCTGCGTTTCCTTGAAATTCGCGACGATCCAGACATCCTCCGGCACGACCGCCATCAGCTGCGTTCCCGCCGTCACATATTGCCCAAGGCGAACGCCGACCTCTCCAAGATGGCCATCCCGAGGCGCGCTGATGGTGGTGTTCTGAAGGTCGATCTCGGCAAGCTGCACGGCCGCTTCCGCACTCGCGACGTTTGCCTCCAGGAGCGAGCGATTGACGATGATGGTCGCGAGGTTCTGTTTGGAGACCTCAAGTGCGGCCTGCGCCTGGTTCAGGGCAGCCTTGGCCTGCTCCAGTGTCGCCTGGGCCTGCTCAGTTTCGCTTGCAGACGCAATGCCGCGGTCGTTTAGATTGCTCACACGGTCCCAGGCGAGCTGCGCCCTCTTGAGCGCCGCATTCGCGCTGTCGATCTGCGCTTCGCTGGAGGCAATCGTTGCCTTGGCGGACAACTCGGATTGGCGCGAATTGTCGAGCGACGCCTTCTGGCCGTCGAGGGCGGCGCGCGCCTGGCTCAGCTTCTGTGCATAGA
Source organism: Rhizobium sp. AC44/96 (assembly GCF_001692185.1). Lineage (NCBI taxonomy): Bacteria > Pseudomonadati > Pseudomonadota > Alphaproteobacteria > Hyphomicrobiales > Rhizobiaceae > Rhizobium > Rhizobium sp. AC44/96. The sequence goes on along the minus strand of NZ_LXKO01000001.1, from coordinate 974,839 downwards.
TGCGATCGTCGATCTTTGCCAGCGTATCGCCCTGCTTCACCTGCTGATAGTCCTTCACGGGCACGTCAACGACATAGCCGCTGACCTGCGGGCTCATGATCGTCACGTAGCCGCGCACATAGGCGTTGTCGGTGGTCTCCACCGACGTCACGAAGGGTGGCAACCGCCAGGCATAGAGCACGAGGAGAACACCGACGATGCCGGCGAGAAGCGCAATGAGCGTGGACGGAGAGCGAAGAAACCTGAACATGAATGAACTCTAAGATTACGATTGAGCCGCGGTGATGCCGACCTGCCGCGTTGCCCCCCAATCGGCAACACGCAGCCACAGCTGGTGAAGCAGGATGAGCGCGAGCCCGAGGAGCGCGACATAGCAGATGACAAGGAAGGAATCGTTGTAGGCAAGGACAAAGGCCTCGCGCGTCACCTGCTGACCGAGGAGCGCCAAACCTTCCGCATTGAGCAACGTCTTGTCGGTGATGACCTTGCTATAGGAGGATGCCAGCTGCGACACGCGCTGGGCAACGATCGGATCCTGCAGCAGTATCTGTTCGACAAGCACGTTCGAATGGAACTTCTCGCGGATGGTGACGAACGTTCCCAGTACCGCGGACGCAAACAGCGATCCGATACTCTGCGTGAAGGTGAAGATCGCTAGAAAGTTCACAATGAACGGCGTGCCGCGCGCCATCGCCGACTTGAACCCCCTTGCCATAACAGGGGGCAGAAACATGGCCGCGCCGGCTGCCACCATCGCCTGACTGAGATACATCTGCTCGGGGCGCGTCAGGCTCGTCGACTGGCTATCCATATAGGCGCCGCCCGCTATCAGGGCCAGGGCAAGCACATGCGCGGTTTCCACATAGCGTGTGGTCATCAGCGCCGCGCATAACAATCCGCCGAGAAGCGACGCGACCAGGATGATCGCGTACAGCGTGACGGTCTGATCGTTGAGGAGCCCGAGCTGTTGGTAAAAGCTGGCTGCGGACGACGATTGCTCCGATGAAACGAAGCGGAAGAGTAGCAGCACACCCGCCATCCGCAGGTTTGGTCCTGACAACACCCAGCGGAAATCGATCAGCGGATTGGAACGCGGCAGTTCGATTGCCAGCATCAGCGCAAGGGACCCCACGCAAACGGCGAGCAGGACACCGAGCCAAGGGGCTTCGAACCACCAGTACAGACGTCCAAGCGTCAGCACGACGGCGAGACAGCCGAAGCCGATCGCCAGCAGCAGATAGCTCAGGATATCGAGACGCTGGATGACGACAGCCCGCGGCGGCGCGGTGAGCGGCAGCGTGTAGATGATCGCAAACGCAATCAATGCCAATCCCATCTCGAACATGTAAAGAGCGTTGTAACCTCCGAACTGCAGCAGCGACGGCGAAATGATGCGGGCAACCGGTGATGCAAACAGCGTGCAGGTGAGCGCAAAGCTGATCCCGACGGTCAGTTTCCGCTCCGGCGGAAAAGGCTCCAGCATATAAAGGAAGCCGAGGGTCGAAAGCGGGGCCGCGGCCATGCCGCTGATGGCGCGCACGACGATCGCCGAATGCAGATCGGTGACCAGCAGATTGAGCGCAGCGGCAACGACGAAGCAGATGATCCCAAGTTCAGCGAAACGTCGCAGTCCATACTGGGTCCGGATCTTGAACAGCGCGATCGAGAGACTGGCGTAGGGAGCCATATAGGCAGCCGACAGCCAGGAGACCTCGTTGGTGGTGGCAGAGAACGAACCTTGCAGCTGATAGATATTCGCGTTCACAAGGTTCATGCCGAGACCCTGTGTAAGGAACAACAGAGCCGACGCCGCGATATATACAGGCAGCCATGCGGGAGCTAACAACTGAGGCGCGGGCGATGGCTGAGGCTGAGCCGCCTGTTCAACGGGCTTGGGCGCGACATTGTCGTTGGCGCTCTCGGCAAGGCTCATTCAAAGGCCCTCACGCTTCGCGAATGCCCTGCAGGTTGGCTTGCATGGCCCGTATAACATTCAAGGTAGTTCGCAAGTCGCCTTCGGAAATACCATCGATCACCTGTGCACGCAGATTTACGGCAATATCGTTGATCTCGCCCGCGACCACCCGTCCGGTCTCGGTCATGTAGATCTCCTTGGCGCGTCGGTCGTTGCCCGCGACACGTCGCTGAACGAAGCCCTGCCCTTCCATGGCATCGAGAATGCGAACCAGTGTCGGCGTCTCGAGCTCGAGCCGGTCGGCGAGTTCGCGCTGGTTAATGCCATCCTTCTTGTTCAGGGTGAAGAACACCCGAGCGCGGGGAAGCGTCATGTTCCGCTCGCGCACAAGGGAATCGAAGGCCGCCCGGAGCTTTCGATTGAAAGCCGCAAGATCCTCAATGATTTCGCGTCCGAGAGTGGCATTCACCATAAAGTTCAGCTCCAATTTAATTAGTGCACTAATTATATCTTTGCTATCTACAATGATTTTGGAGGCTTTTCAAGTCTGAAATTGCAGACTTTCGATGCAAGGTAGCTGTCAAACAGCTAAAATATCACGAACGCTGAACCGCAGTGAGTCGTTTTGCCCGCGTGTCCTGACGGTTACACTTTCGCTATTTTCAGCGGCACCGCAAGTGCCGCTGTGGAGAAGTCGAACAACGGGCAAAGCCCCGGCGGATTCGAATCTCGAGCAGACCTGTTGCCGCGCTGCACTTGATTTTCTCGTGCGTGGATTGCACACCCGAAGCTTGAAAACACAGAACGGATCAAGATGAACGACGTTGCTCGAAAGATTGCCGCGGTTACCCCAGCGGAGCAGCACTACCGCGAGGCACCCAACAACATCGAGGCCGAACAGGCGCTTCTCGGCGCCATTCTGATGAACAACGACGCCTATTACCGTGTCTCGGACTTCCTCAAGCCCATCCATCTCTACGAGCCGCTGCATCGCAAGATCTATGAGGTCGCAGGCGATATCATCCGCATGGGCAAGATCGCCAATCCGGTGACGATCAAGACGTTCCTGAAGGCCGACGACAAGGTCGGCGAGATGACGGTCTCCGAATATCTCGCCCGCCTCGCCCGCGAAGCCGTGACCATCATCAACGCCGAAGACTATGGCCGCGCGATCTACGATCTGGCGTTGCGCCGCGCGCTGATCACCATCGGCGAAGACGTCGTCAACATCGCGTACGACGCGCCGCTCGACATGCCGCCGCAGTCGCAGATCGAAGACACTGAACGTCGCCTGTTCGAGCTTGCCGAAAACGGCCGCTACGATGGCGGCTTCCAGGCGTTCAACGATGCGGTCGCGCTGGCGATCGACATGGCAGCTGTCGCCAAGGAACGCGACGGCGGCCTCTCCGGCATCTCCACCGGCATCCACTCGCTGGATTCAAAGATGGGCGGCCTGCAGCGGTCCGACTTGATCGTGCTGGCCGGACGTCCCGGCATGGGCAAGACCTCGCTTGCCACCAACATCGCCTACAACATCGCCGCCGCGTATGAAGGCGAAGTGCAATCTGATGGCTCCTTCAAGGCCAAGCAGGGCGGCGTCGTCGGCTTCTACTCGCTCGAAATGTCGTCGGAACAGCTCGCCACGCGTATCATCTCCGAGCAGACGGAAGTCTCCTCCTCGAAGATCCGCCGCGGTGACATCAACGACGCCGACTTCGAAAAGCTCGTCGCCTGCTCGATGATGATGCAGAAGGTGCCGCTCTACATCGACCAGACCGGTGGTATCTCGATCGCGCAGCTCTCTGCCCGCGCCCGCCGCCTGAAGCGCCAGCGTGGCCTCGATTGCCTCGTGGTGGACTACATCCAGCTCATGACAGGCTCCGGCAAATCGGGCGAGAACCGCGTACAGGAAATCACCCAGATCACCACCGGCCTCAAGGCGCTGGGCAAGGAACTCAACGTTCCGATCATCGCGCTTTCACAGCTGTCGCGTGGCGTGGAAAGCCGCGACGACAAGCGCCCGCAGCTCTCCGACCTTCGTGAATCGGGATCGATCGAGCAGGACGCGGACGTGGTGCTCTTCGTGTTCCGTGAGGAATACTACGTCAAGAACTCCGAACCGCGCGACATCCACGATCCGAAGTATCCGGAATGGGAAGCGCATATGGACAAGGTGAAGGGCACGGCCGACGTGATCATCGCCAAGCAGCGTCACGGACCGACCGGTACGGTGAAGCTCGCCTTCCAGTCGGAATACACGCGCTTCGCCGACCTCGCCGATCCGTCATTCACCCAGTACGAGGAGCACTGAGGCGAAGGCTCGCCTCAGTGCCTTTCCTGATCAAATGCCTGTTGCCCGCAGCGCGGCAACGGTGACGACCCCAACGACGACGCTTGCCAGCATCGGCAGGCGTCGAGCAGCCACAGCGGTGAGCGCACAGGCGATCGTCTCGGCCCAGCCGGTGGAAAACGCGGTTGGCGCGATGACGGCCATCAGCACAGCGGGCGGGATCGCTTCGATCGCCGTCCGCCATTGCTCATTCATCGTCGCGTGACGAATGAGAACGAGACCGCTGACGCGTGTGAAGATGGTTGCCGCAGCCATTGCGATGATGGCGATGACGGTATGAAGATCGACGGTCACGCTGCGACTTCCCTTGCCTTGCCAGTCCACATAGCCGCACCAAGCCCGGCAAGCGCGCCCGCGGCGATATACCAGACGCCGGGCACGAACTGATGCGTCAACACCGCGGCGAGACCGCTTGCGGCAAGCACCGCACCGGTGTCACGCCCCTTCCAGAAGCCCATGACGAGCACGACGAAGACCGCAGGAAAGGCGAAATCCAGTCCGATGACTGTCGGGTCTCCGAGGAATGCCCCCAGCAGGGAGCCGGCAACCGACGAACCGACCCAGGCCGCATAGAACGGCGCGGCGATACCCGCAAACCACCATGGCGTAAGGCGTGTCTCGGCGGCCCGGAACTCGGCCATCGCCCAAAGCTCGTCGGCAAGGAACAACATGGATGCGTATTTCTGGAGGCCGGAAAAAGACTTCATCTTGGTGCCGATCGAGGCGCTCATCAGCACGTGCCGGATATTGACGAGGAGTGCGGCAAAGCCAACGCCTGCCCAGCTTGCCGGATGGGTCCAGATATCCATCGCGACGAACTGCGAACCGCCGGCGAAAACCAGCGCGCTCATCAGCGCCGCCTCCAGCGTCGACAGGCCCTTCGTGGCCGATATGGCGCCAAAGACCAAGCCGATCGGAATGACGGCGACAATCAATGGCAGGATGGCGCGCGTTCCGGCGAAGAATTCGCCGGCCGCCTGTTTCCGGTTCAGCATCATGACCTCCAGTAGTCTCAAGGAATGGAGGTGTTATGCGAACGAGAAGCCGTCGTATTGAACGAAAGTGATCAGCCTGCGCGGTATTGTGCCGGCGTCGTGCCGGTGCGCGCCTTGAAATGCCGGGTGAAGTGGGCCTGATCGGCAAAGCCGCAGCGAACTGCCACATCCGCGGGCGTCCATCCGGCGCGCAGCAGCTTTCTGGCCTCGCGCACCCGCTTGTCCGTGAGAAAAGCGTGCGGCGTGATGTGGTACTCTTTGCGGAATGCGCGGATGAGGTGAGCGCGACTGAGGCCCGTGACCTCCGCAAGCTCCTCCAGCCCGATATCGGTGTCGAAATTGTCGATCAGGTAATCGTGGGCGCGACCGACGGCCGTGCGCTCGCGGGTATCGACGGGCACGACGATGGCACTGCCGTATCTCGAAAACAGCGCGGCCAGAACCCGGAACATGCCCTCTTCGGATTCCAGTGCCCCTGCACCGCTCTCCAGTGCCCGATGCGCGGCGTGAAAATCGCTCGCCATCTGTGGATCGTGAGGAAGCTCCCTCGGAAACGAAGGCGTCGCGTTGAACGCCTTGCCGCTCACATCCTCGAGGATATCGACGAAGAGTTTCGTATCCGGGTAGATCATTCGATAGCGATAGCCCTCGCCACCGGGATGGCCATCGTGAACGACGCCGGGGTCGATGAGGTAGAGGTCACCGGGACCGGTCTCCTCCCGCCGTCCCTTCATCGTTGCGATCTGGCTGCCGCTCTCGATCGCTCCGATGCTGAAGGTATCGTGCGCATGGGGCGCGTATTCGTGCGTGAGGAAGCTGGCGGTCAGACATTCCATGTCGCGGAAGCTTCGGTCCCGCCAGAAGCGTGTTTTCTCGACGTTGGCGAGCGGCATCGCTTCCGCGGCCTGTTTCTGCGAGATGTTCTGCATAGCGCTTATTTAGCGCACGGCGCTGTTTGCGTCTTGAACAAAAGTGATCAATGAGCGGATATCCTGCCCCGGCGCTTTCTCTTTGCCATATTGATCTTTAGACTGGCGTCTCCATTGCAATTCCCCTTTTCAGCGGCGCATCCATGACAGAATTTTCCGATACCTTTGAAGACGAGAACACCTTCGATTCCGCCGGCTTGCGCCTTACCGTCAATCTGACGGCTCTAACCGACAACTGGAAGGACATGGCACGCCGCTCCGGACGGGCGCGTGCGGCAGCCGTCGTCAAGGCCGACGCCTACGGCACGGGGATCGAGGACGCAGGCGAAGCACTCTATCTGGCAGGTGCACGCGATTTCTTCGTCGCGACCGTCGATGAGGGCGTGACGCTCAGGCTTTATGCGCCAGAGGCCCGCATCTTCGTCCTCTCCGGTATCTGGCCCGGCACCGAGCGGCGTTTCTTCGAAAACGATCTCGTGCCGGTGATCTCGTCCGAGGAGCAGCTGGCTCTCTGGATGGCCGTTCTTGCCGACTACGGGGACTATCCCTGCGCATTGCACATCGACACCGGCTTCAACCGGCTGGGCATTGCCATGGACGAGGCGATCGCCCTTGCCGACGACGTCTCCCGTCCGGCGAGCTTTTCGCCGGTCCTTGTCATGAGCCACCTCACCTGCGGGGACGACCACACTTCCCCGATCAACAAGCAACAGCTTGAATCATTCCGCAGGGTTAGCGCCGCCTATGAAGGTATCGATTCAAGCCTCGCGGCCTCCGGCGGCATTTTCCTCGGCAGCGACTATCATTTCGACGTCACCCGTCCCGGCATCACCATCTACGGAGGCGAGGCTGTCACAGGGATGGCCAACCCGATGCGACCGGTGGTGACGGCGGAGGCCAGGGTAATCCAGGTTCGCACCGTCAAGGCGGGCGAAGCCGTAAGCTATGGACGGGCAATGCAACTGACACGCGACAGCCGCCTTGCGATCGTTTCGGCGGGCTATGCTGACGGTTATATGCGCAGCCAATCGAGCGGCGGCGTGCCTTTGCGGCAGGTCGTTCCCCAGGGCGGTCAGGGCTTCATTGCCGGGCGCAGGGTGCCCGTCGCCGGACGGATCACCATGGACCTGACGATCTTCGATGTGACTGACCTTCCGGAAAACTCTGTAAGATCAGGTGATTACATCGAACTGTTCGGTAGGAACATGCCGGTCGACGACGTTGCCCGCGCCGCCGGGACGATCGGCTACGAAATCCTCACCAGCATCGGGCTGCGGCATGAGCGCCGCTATGTCGAAGACGACGGCGCTGCGGTCTAGCGGGCCGTCAACGCCAGTCGGACGCCGAGTGCAACCAGCAAGGCGCCAAGGCCGCGATCGAGCCACAGGCCAATGCTCTTCTTGCGCTTGATGAGATTGGCAAGACGACCACCGGCGAGAATGAGCGGCGGCTCGATGAACGCGGCGACGACAATGATCAGGACGCCGTGGACCGCGAGCTGCAGCCATGTCGGCCCTGCGCCCTCCACTACGAACTGAGGCAGGAAGGCCAGGAAGAAGATCGCGACCTTCGGGTTCAACAGCGACACGAGGATTCCCTGCCGATAGACACGATGCCACGGCAGGACATCGCGTGCGGCGTTGACCAGCCCGCCATCGCTATTCGAGCGCAAGGCCTGGATGCCGAGCCAGACGAGATAGATCGCGCCGATCCACTTCACCGCCGAGAAGGCCAATGCCGACGCGGCGAGGATGGCAGAAAGACCGAAGGCCGCCAGCGCCACATGCAGGCACGCCCCCGTCCAGATCCCGAACAGCGCTGCAAAGCCGGTACGGATGCCGCTCTTGACCGTGTGGCCGAGAATAAACGCCATATCCGGCCCCGGTGAGAGATTGAGCAACACCGCCGCCGTCAGAAACGTGATCCAGTGCGCGAGAGAATAGTCCAGCATCTTCCAACTCCAAGACAGTGGAGAAGAGATGCCACCGCAGCCGCTGATAGGGAAATCATTAGTTTTGATCCGTACCGCGAATGATTATTTGAGCGACACGACTGATTCGAGCCGGCAAACCGGCGCCTGCGAAGGAAGCGGCAACAATGGCGAAGGCCAGGACACAATTCATCTGCCAAAGCTGCGGCACCATCCACAGCCGCTGGGCCGGCAAGTGCGAGAACTGCGGCGAGTGGAATACCATCGTCGAGGAAGATCCCATGGGCGGGATCGGCGGCGGCCCGGCAAAGACGCCGAAGAAGGGCCGCGCCGTCGCGCTCACCGCCTTGTCGGGCGAGATCGAGGAAGCACCGCGCATTCATACCGGCATATCGGAGCTTGACCGGGCTCTGGGCGGCGGCTTCGTGCGCGGCTCCGCAGTCCTGATCGGCGGCGATCCGGGAATCGGCAAGTCGACGCTGCTGATGCAGGGGGCGGCGGCGCTGTCCCGGCGCGGGCACCGGATCATCTACGTATCAGGCGAAGAGGCTGTGGCGCAGGTGCGGCTTCGTGCACAGCGCCTGCAAGCGGCCGATACCGACGTCCTGCTTGCTGCGGAAACCAACGTCGAGGACATTCTGGCGACATTGGCGGAAGGCAAGCGTCCTGACCTGGTCATCATCGATTCCATCCAGACGTTGTGGAGCGATCTTGCCGAGTCCGCGCCGGGAACGGTGACGCAGGTTCGCACCGGCGTCCAAGCGATGATCCGTTTTGCCAAGCAGACGGGTGCCGCCATGGTGCTCGTCGGCCATGTCACCAAGGACGGGCAGATCGCCGGCCCCCGTGTCGTCGAACACATGGTTGATGCCGTCCTCTATTTCGAAGGCGATCGCGGCCACCACTACCGCATCCTGCGGACGGTCAAGAACCGCTTCGGACCGACCGACGAGATCGGCGTGTTCGAAATGTCGGACAAGGGATTGCGCGAGGTTGCCAACCCCTCCGAGCTATTCCTCGGCGAGCGCAACGAGAAATCACCGGGCGCTGCAGTCTTTGCCGGAATGGAAGGGACGCGCCCGATCCTGGTGGAAGTGCAGGCGCTTGTCGCCCCGACATCGCTGGGCACGCCACGGCGTGCGATCGTCGGCTGGGACTCGGCGCGGCTGTCGATGATCCTGGCAGTGCTCGAAGCGCATTGCGGCGTCCGCCTCGGCCAGCACGACGTCTATCTCAACATTGCCGGCGGGTACCGCATTTCCGAACCGGCGGCGGACCTTGCGGTCGCTTCGGCCCTCGTTTCATCGCTGGCTGGTATTGCCCTTCCCGCTGATTGTGTCTATTTCGGCGAAGTCAGCCTGTCGGGCGCCGTTCGACCGGTTGCGCACACGACCCAGCGCCTCAAAGAAGCCGAGAAGCTGGGTTTTTCTGCAGCGCTGCTTCCGTCGGGTTCCGCCGAACTGCCGAAGGGCACGGGTGGTCGCTGGAGCGAGATCGAAAGCCTGCCGGATCTGGTTGCACGGATCGCGGGCTCGAAAGGCGCTCTGCGACGTGTGGAAGATGAGGTTTGATCCTTTCATCGCTGCTATCGGTGATGATATAGGAAGCACGCAATGAGGCGCGACTGAGCCGCGGATAAGCGGCCGTCCTGGAGTAGAATTTATATGCCCATTACGATTTTCGACGGTATTGTTATCGGCGTCGTTCTTTTCTCCGCCGTACTTGCAATGGTGCGCGGCTTCTCCCGCGAAGTTCTTTCAATCGCCAGCTGGGGCGGCTCCGCAGCCGCCGCATACTATTTTTACCCCTACATCGTCCCCTACGCGAAGAAGTACACCGACGACGACCGTATCGCGATCGTCGGCTCGGCTGCCGTGGTGTTCCTGATCGCGCTGATCGTGATCTCCTTTATCACCATGAAGATCGCCGACTTCATCATCGACAGCCGTATCGGCGCGCTCGACCGCACTTTGGGCTTTCTCTTCGGCGCGGCTAGGGGCATACTTCTTCTTGTCGTAGCCGTCGCCTTCTGGAACTGGCTCGTGGACGTGGATCATCGCCCGAACTGGGTGAACAACGCCAAGTCGAAGCCGTTCCTGGACTCGATGGTCGTCAAGTTGCAGTCCGTGCTGCCAGCGGAACTTGCGCAGGTCGTTCGGGCGAGCGTGATGGAGAAAATTCAGCCGCAGGGCGGCAACGCGGAGAACGGCAATGCGCCGGCATCCGACCAAGCGCCAGCCGAAGACGCAGCGCCCGCCCCTGCAAATGGTGCACAGCAGCCGTCTAATTGACGCAGTGTTCAACAGCTTGACCCGCCACCTGGCAATTGCCATTTGAGCGGAACGTGAATAAAGGTCCGGCCGGGCATCCGCTCCGCCGGGCCTCAGCCGTTTAAAACGCATGATCACGGCGTCATGCTATGGAAGCCGATCCATTCTTGTGAGAGCAAAGGCCCGCATCGATGAACCAGTCTTATCCCGTGACGCTCAATGACGAACTCGATGGAGACACGCTCCACGAAGAATGCGGCGTCTTCGGCATTCTTGGCCATGACGATGCGTCGACCCTGACGGCGCTTGGCCTGCATGCCCTGCAGCATCGCGGGCAGGAAGCAGCCGGCATCGTTTCCTTCGACGGCCTGCGCTTCCACTCCGAGCGGCACATGGGTCTGGTCGGCGATCACTATACGGATCCAACCACCCTCGCCCGCCTGCCCGGCAATATTTCCATCGGCCACAATCGCTATTCCACAACAGGTGAAGTCGCGCTCCGCAACGTGCAGCCGCTCTTCGCCGAGCTTGAAGTCGGCGGCATCGCCATTGCCCACAACGGCAACTTCACCAACGGCCTGACGCTTCGTCGTCAGTTGATCGCCGGCGGCGCCATCTGTCAGTCGACCTCGGATACGGAAGTCGTTCTCCACCTCATCGCCCGCTCGCGCTACACCTCCACGGCCGACCGCTTCATCGACGCGATCCGCCAGATGGAAGGCGGTTACTCGATGCTCGCCATGACGCGCACGAAGCTGATTGCAGCGCGCGACCCCACGGGCATTCGTCCGCTGGTCATGGGCGAGCTCGATGGCAAGCCGATCTTCGCGTCGGAAACCTGCGCACTCGACATCATCGGCGCCAAATTCATCCGCGACGTCGAGAACGGCGAAGTCATCATCTGCGAGATCCAGCCTGACGGTTCGATCTCGATCGACGCCCGCAAAGCCGGCAACGGCCTGCCGGAGCGCCTCTGCCTCTTCGAATATGTCTACTTCGCCCGTCCGGACTCGGTCGTCGGTGGACGTAGCGTCTACGTCGCGCGCAAGAACATGGGCATCAACCTTGCCAAGGAAGCGCCCGTCGACGCCGACGTCGTCGTTCCCGTTCCGGATGGCGGCACGCCGGCAGCCCTCGGCTACGCCCAGGAAAGCGGTATCCCCTTCGAATACGGCATCATCCGCAACCACTATGTCGGTCGTACCTTTATCGAACCGACGCAGCAGATCCGTGCGTTCGGCGTGAAGCTGAAGCACTCCGCCAACCGGGCGATGATCGAAGGAAAGCGCGTCGTGCTCGTTGACGATTCGGTCGTACGCGGCACCACCTCGCTGAAGATCGTGCAGATGATCCGCGATGCCGGTGCCAAGGAAGTACACCTGCGCGTCGCAAGCCCGATGATCTACTATCCCGATTTCTACGGCATCGACACGCCGGATCGCGAGAAGCTGCTGGCCAACCAGTACGACAGCCTCGAAGCCATGTGCAAATATATCGGCGCGGACTCCCTGGAATTCCTGTCGATCAACGGCCTTTATCGCGCCGTCGGCGGCGAGGATCGCAACGATGCCCGTCCGCAGTTCACCGATCACTACTTCACCGGTGACTACCCGACCCGCCTCCTCGACAAGGAAGGCGAGACGATGGGCCGCAAGGTTTCGCTGCTGGCGACCAACGGCTGATAGCCATTGGCTTTGACATTTGAGCAAGGGGCGCTTATTGCGCCCCTTGCTTTTTCAGCTACGGGGGAACCGGGGGACCATGACTATCAACCTTGAAGGCAAGATCGCGGTCGTCACCGGCGCCTCCCGTGGCATCGGCTATTTCACGGCGCTGGAACTGGCGAAGGCCGGGGCGCACGTGATTGCCTGCGCCCGCACCGTGGGCGGCCTCGAGGACCTCGACGACGCCATCAAGGCCATCGGTGGTTCCGCGACGCTCGTCCCCTTCGACCTTGCCGACATGAACGCCATCGACGCGCTGGGCGCCTCGATCTTCGAACGCTGGGGCAAGCTCGACATCCTGGTTGCCAATGCCGGCGTGCTTGGCGTGATCTCGCCAATCGGCCACGTCGAGGCGAAGACCTTCGAAAAGGTGATGAACATCAACGTCACCGCGACGTGGCGCCTGATCCGCTCCGTCGATCCGCTGCTGATGCGCTCGGACGCCGGACGCGCGGTTATCCTTTCCTCAGGCGCGGCTCACAAGTGTCGCCCGTTCTGGGGTCCCTACTCCGCGTCCAAGGCCGCCGTAGAGGCTCTGGCACGCACCTGGGCCGGAGAAAGCCAGAGCACTCCGCTGCGCATCACCAGCGTCGATCCAGGCGCGACGCGCACTGCGATGCGTGCGCAGGCGGTACCGGGTGAGAACCCCGAAACCCTGCCTCACCCATCCGAGATCGCCAAGGCGATCCTGCCCTTGGTCGGCCCCGACGTGACGGAAACGGGCAAGCTGTTCGTCGTGCGCGAGAACAAGCTGGTCGACTACCGCCTGCCGGAATAAGCACGCGTCAGTCTACCGCCATTGCCGGGAACAGGTGTGCGAAGCCTGTTTCCGATGGACACAGCGCGTTCAGATCGACCGGGCCTTGAATACCGTCCAGAGTGCCATTGTCGGCGAACTGCCAGATTGACCAATTCCGGCAATCCTTTTGACCTGGCTCCTGCGCGATACTGCGCAGCCAGAGATAGTGATCAGGGAAACGCGCTTCGTTTCCCCTGAAATACTGCTCGAAGAACTGCTGGTTCAGATAGAAGATCGGCTTGCCGGGATAGGCGCCGTTCAGTTCCGCAAAGAAAGCGCCGATCTCGGCACTCAGCTCATCGACAGTCGGCACCTTGCCGCAGTTGCCGGTAAATTCGAGATCGATGGCAATCGGCAGCGCGTCGGTTTCAACCGGCACCGTTTCGATCAGATTGCGTGCCTGCTCGCGACCCGGTCGACAGAAGGTGAAGAAGTGATAGGCGCCACGCACAAGGCCCGCGTCCTTTGAGGCCTTCCAGTTCTCGGCAAAGCGCTTGTCGCGGTGGTCGCCGCCCTCCGTCGCCTTCATGATTACGAAGCGGACGTTCCCTTGGCGCGCGAGCGCTTGCCAATCGATGGCACCCTGATGATGGCTGATGTCGATGCCCTGGATGGGATAGTCTGCAAGCGTCGGAGAGGTGAATGGTGCCATGGCGTGATCGTATGCCAGATACGATGCAATCGCGACAGCGAGAATCACCGTTGCGAGGACCATTCGATCGAGGGTTTTCACGTCAGGAGTCTTTCCTACTTCCCAGCGCTTTGTAGCAGAATTTTGTGAGGTCTGTGCGATTGGCATGGCCCGGTCGTGCCTTTCCGCTTCAGGCGTTCGGCGCTGCAATCGATTCGCTGGATCGATTGCTCCGGCTAGCGCCGGACCGCTTCTCACCCTCTTGACCAAACCCCATTCCCGCGCCATAAAACCCGCCATGAAAACGGTTATCTGCATTATCTGCCGGAAGATTATTCGCTAGCGCGCTCGCTGGCCTGGCCGTTTTCGTCTCCCAAATACCCAAGATGAGAAACGCCCCGGCCCGCCGGTGGAAGTATTTTTCGGATCATTGCATTTTGGGAGAGTAGACATGGACGGCCAGTCGGGATCGCCAACGCCGGAACTCAAACTGTACAATACGCTGACACGCGAAAAGACGGTCTTTGCGCCGATCGATCCGCAGAATGTCCGCATGTATGTCTGCGGTCCGACGGTCTACGACTTCGCCCATATCGGCAATGCGCGCCCGGTCATCGTCTTCGATGTCCTCTTCCGGTTGCTGAACCATGTCTATGGCGGCGATCGCGTCACCTATGCGCGCAACATCACCGACGTCGACGACAAGATCAACGCCCGGGCACTACGGGACTATCCGGGCCTGTCGCTCAACGCAGCGATCCGGGCGGTGACAGAGAAGACCGAGAAGCAGTTTCTCGACGACGCCAAGTCGCTCGGCTGCCTTGAGCCGACGGTGCAACCGCGCGCCACTGACAACATCGCCCAGATGATCGACATCATCGAAAAGCTGCTTGCCAACGGCCATGCCTACACGGCTGCCGGCGAAGTGCTGTTCGACACCAAGTCGATGGCCGATTACGGCCAGCTGTCGAAGCGCAATCTGGACGAACAGCAGGCGGGTATCCGCATTGCCGTCGACGCCCACAAGAAGAGCCCTGGCGATTTCGTGCTCTGGAAGCTGTCGAGCGAGAGCGAGCCCGGCTGGGAGAGCCCCTGGGGTCGCGGTCGTCCCGGCTGGCATATCGAGTGCTCGGCCATGAGTGGACGCTATCTCGGCGACGTGTTCGACATCCATGGCGGCGGGCTGGACCTGATCTTCCCTCACCATGAAAACGAGATCGCGCAGTCGCGTTGCGCCCACGGCACCAAGGTCATGGCGAATGTCTGGATGCACAACGGCTTCCTGCAGGTCGAAGGCCGCAAGATGTCGAAGTCCGAAGGCAACTTCGTCACCATCTACGAATTGCTGCACACCGAGAAATTCGGCGGCCGCCAATGGCCGGGCGATGTGCTGCGCGTTGCGATGCTGATGACGCATTATCGCGAGCCGATCGATTTCTCGATCAAGCGACTGGAAGAGGCTGAGCGGCTGCTGTCCAAATGGCCGGCGGCGGAACCGGGCGATGCAAAACCCGATGCGTCGGTCGTCAACGCGCTGGCCGACGATCTCAATACCGTCGCGGCCATCCAGGCGCTGCACGCTCTTGCCCAATCCGGAGACCGTGCGACGTTCGCCGCAAGTGCGCAGTTGCTTGGTGTCCTGCCGCAAGCGGCCGAGATCGACGAGGCTGTAGCCATCGAGATCGACAGGCGAGTCAAGACGCGGCTGGAGCTGTTGAAGGCGAAGAACTTCGCCGAGGCGGACAGCATTCGCGACACATTGCTCGCGGAAGGCATCCAGCTGAAGGACGGTAAGGACGCGGCGACCGGGGAACGCATCACGACATGGGAGGTGAAGCGGTGACCACCTATAGCGGCGGATGCCAATGCGGAGCGGTCCGCTTTCGCGTTCGCGGGACGCTGAAAGATTCGTCGATCTGCCATTGTCGCATGTGCCAGAAGGCATTCGGCGCCTACTACGCACCGCTCGTCTCGGTGCGCGGCGCCGAGCTTGAATGGACGCGCGGCGAACACAAGAAGTTCCGCTCGTCAAACTATGTCGAACGCGGCTTCTGCGGCGACTGCGGCACGCCTTTGACCTATGAGGCGCCCGACGGCATAGCAATTGCCGCCGGCGCGTTTGACGATCCCTCGGAGCTCCCGCCGGTTATCCAGTTCGGGACGGAGGGCAGGATCGCGTTCGTCGATCATCTCCACGAACTTCCCGCGCGGCAGACCGAAGAGGATGCGGAAGCAGCTCCCTTCGTGCTTGAGATCGTATCCTATCAGCATCCCGCCCATGACACGGCGACGTGGCCTGAAGGGGAACGTCCGTGGCGACACTAGCGGCACACAGCGGCGGATGCCAATGCGGCGCGGTTCGCTACCGTGCCGCGGGCCCGCTCGCCTACCCGCATCTTTGCCACTGCCGCATGTGCCAGAAGGCCGCCGGAAACTATTTCATGCCGCTGGCTGCCGCACAGCGATCCGAGTTCATGCTGACGCGAGGGGAGCCGACCTGGTTTCACTCCTCCGATCTCGTGCGCCGCGGCTTCTGCGGAACGTGCGGAACACCTCTCTTCTATGACAGCGCCGAATCCGATTCCTTGAACATCGTGCTTGGATCCCTCGACGAGCCGAACAGCGTCAAGCCGGTGATGCAATCCAACACCGGACGCAAGATGATCTGGTTCCATGAACTGGACGGCCTGCCGATCGAGCCCGAGGCCGAAACGCCCGATCGCGAAAACGCGATCGCAGCCAGCAACCAACAGCATCCCGATCACGACACGGCCAATTGGCCCAGCGGAGCATCCCATGAGTGAACCTATCCGAACCGGCGGATGCCAGTGCGGCGCAGTGCGCTTTCGCATCAACGGCAAGCTTGGACGCCCCTCGATCTGCCATTGCCGCATGTGCCAGAAACAGTTCGGTGGCTTCTTCTCGGCTCTGGTGACGGCACCTGAAGAAGGCATGGAATGGACGCGCGGCGAGCCCACCTATTTCCAATCGTCGGTGAATATCGAGCGCGGCTTCTGCAAGAACTGCGGCACGCCGATGACCTACCGGCACCCGGGCGGACTGGAGCTTGCAATCGGAACCTTCGACGATCGCAGCGATCTCGCACCGCAGATACAGGTGAACTACGAGGCGCGTCTTCCGTGGGTCGAGACGATCTTCGACCAACCGGTCCACACCGACCCCGATTTCTATTCGCGGCAGGAGGCGATCATCTCCTTCCAGCACCCGGACCACGACACCACTTTTTGGCCAGCCGAAGGCGTGAAGATATGACTGAAGTCCTGCGTACGCTCTATCCCGCAATCGAACCCTATGCGTCCGGTCACCTCGACGTCGGCGACGGCCATGTGATCTATTGGGAACGCTCCGGCACGCCTGGGGCCAAGCCTGCTGTCTTCCTGCATGGCGGACCTGGTGGCGGCTTCTCTCCGACGCACCGGCAGTTGTTCGATCCCGCTCTCTACGACGTCACCTTGTTCGACCAGCGTGGTTGCGGGCGATCCACGCCTCATGCCGACCTCAACGCCAATACGACCTGGGATCTCGTTGCCGACATCGAGCGGCTTCGCGAAATGGCCGGCGTTGAGAAGTGGCAGGTGTTCGGCGGCTCGTGGGGCTCGACGCTTGCGCTCGCCTATGCGGAGAAATACCCTGAGCGGGTTTCCGAATTGATCGTCCGCGGCATCTATACGCTGACAAAGGCCGAGCTCGACTGGTACTATCAGTTCGGTGTCTCCGAGATGTTTCCTGACAAGTGGGAGCGTTTCATCGCGCCGATCCCGCCGGAGGAGCGCCACGAGATGATGCACGCCTATCACAGGCGGCTGACACATGCAGACAAGGCCGTACGGCTCGAAGCCGCCAAGGCCTGGAGCATCTGGGAAGGCGAAACCATCACGCTGCTGCCGGAGAAATCGACCAGCGGCAAGTTCGAAGACGCCGACTTCGCCTATGCCTTTGCGCGGATCGAGAACCACTTCTTCGTCAACGCCGGCTGGATGGACGAAGGGCAGTTGTTGCGCGACGCCTACAGGCTGAAGGACATTCCCGGGGTGATCGTGCATGGCCGTTACGACATGCCCTGCCCGGCGCGTTATGCCTGGGCACTGCACAAGGCCTGGCCGAAGGCAGACTTTCATCTGATCGAGGGAGCGGGCCACGCCTATTCAGAGCCCGGCATCCTCGACAAGCTGATCCGCGCAACCGACCAGTTTGCCGGAAAACAATAACGAGCCGCAGGGCCGCGACGGGACGAACACCATGACACGCGAAAAGATCTACCTCTTCGACACGACACTCCGCGACGGGCAGCAGACGCCCGGCATCGATTTTTCGGTCGAGGACAAGATCGCGATCGCCACCATGCTTGATGACTTCGGCCTTGATTACGTCGAGGGCGGTTATCCGGGTGCGAACCCGACCGATACCGCCTTCTTCAGCCAGAAGCGTACGGCCCAAGCCTCTTTCGTTGCCTTCGGCATGACGAAACGTGCCGGCATCTCCGCCTCCAACGATCCGGGGCTGGCGAGCCTGCTGCAGGCCAAGAGCGACGCGATCTGTTTCGTCGCCAAGAGCTGGGACTACCATGTGAAGGTCGCGCTCGGCTGCACTAACGAGGAGAACCTCGAAAGCATCGCCGAAAGCGTCAAGGCGACCGTCGAAGCCGGCAAGGAAGCAATGGTCGACTGCGAGCATTTCTTCGATGGCTACAAGGCGAACCCGGCCTATGCACTGGCCTGCGCGAAGACCGCCTACGATTCCGGCGCCCGTTGGGTTGTCCTTTGCGACACGAACGGCGGAACCCAGCCGCCGGAAATCCGCTCCATCGTCGAGGCCGTGATCGCGGCCGGCGTTCCCGGCCACTGTCTTGGCATCCACGCCCATAATGACACCGGCCAGGCCGTCGCCAATTCGCTGGCGGCCGTGGAAGCAGGCGTTCGCCAAATCCAGGGCACGCTCAACGGCATCGGCGAGCGCTGCGGCAACGCCAATCTCGTGACCTTGATCCCGACGCTCGCGCTGAAGGAAACCTATTCGTCGCGGTTCGAGACCACGATCGACGCCGACAGGCTGGTGAACCTGACGCGGCTTTCTCACGCCTTCGATGAATTGCTGAACCGCTCGCCGGATCACCAGATGCCTTACGTCGGCGCATCCGCCTTCGCGACAAAGGCCGGCATCCATGCCTCGGCGCTGCTGAAGGATCCGCGTACCTACGAACACGTCACACCGGAGAGCGTGGGCAATTTCCGCAAGGTCATGGTCTCCGACCAAGGGGGCAAGGCGAACTTCATCAACGCACTGAAGCGGCGCGGCATTGAGGTCGGCAAGGACGATCCGAAGCTCGACAGGCTGATTGCACTGGTAAAGGAACGCGAGGCGTCCGGTTACGCCTATGAGGGTGCCGATGCGAGTTTCGAGCTGCTTGCACGCCGCACGCTCGGCACCATCCCGGAATTCTTCTCTGTCGAGGGCTTCCGCGTGATGGTCGAACGCCGCTTCGATTCCCACGGTCGGGTGAAGATCGTCTCGGAGGCGGTGGTCAAACTGGTCATCGATGGCAGCACGGTCATGTCGGTGGCCGAGGGCGACGGTCCGGTCAACGCGCTCGACCTCGCGCTGCGCAAGGACTTCGGCAAGTATCAGCATGAGATCGACGATCTCGTGCTTGCGGACTTCAAGGTGCGTATCCTCAACGGCGGCACGGAAGCGATCACGCGCGTCCTGATCGAATCCACGGATAGCGATGGGGTTCGCTGGTGGACGGTCGGCGTGTCCGAGAACATCATCGACGCGTCGTTCCAGGCACTGATGGACTCAGTCATCTACAAGCTGATGAAGAACCGCCAGCTGGCCGGCAAGATCGCCGCCGAGTGATGGCGGCCGGGTCTGGGGTCATTCGAGGCCCCAGTCCTCCTGCGTGTACCACTCGCCCTCTCTCGGCCTTGTCTTCCAACGCAACGCGTGGATCCCGCGCATGCCGCCGTTGCGGAAGGCGCCTTCCAGCGCCCGATAGCTGTCGAGCGTCCCGACGACAGCCTCGCCCCACACGAAGACGACGGGGCCCAAAAACGTGGCGTCGTAGCCCTGGTCCTTTCGCACGATCAGGAAGAACCCGGCGTAAGAGCTGAGACCGGTCGGTTGGCCGGTGCCATCGACATCCGGCACGCCGAGTGGAAAGATCAGCCGTCCACCGATCTTCAATCGGTCAATCCATGGGTCTGCCGGACGATGAACGGCAAAGCTGACATAGACAGCATCGACCGGCTCTTTCGGCCATTCGAGGCCATTCGCATTGACGACCTCCACGTTGCCGTAGTCCTTCAGGTTACCGGCGGCGCGGGCCGCCAAGGCTTCGTCGAACTCCACCGCGATCACCCGGCCGGCTGGACCGACGAGCAGCGCCATCATGGCCGTATAGTATCCGCTGCCGGCACCGATATGGCACACCGTCTCCCCGGTGCGGAGTTGGAGCCGGTGCAGGCCGCGCGCGTGCAGGCTTGGGCTGCCGTTATTCACCTGGCGCTCGTGCTGCAGGGCAAAGAGTGCGTCCTGGTAAAGGACGGACGGATCGTCCGCCGAAATGTCGAGATAGCCGTCCCATCGCGCCATCTTCCAGGGCGGCGCTCCCAGGAAGCGTTCGCGAGGCACCGTGGAAAACGCATTCCACAGCGGAGGATCGTTGGTGATTCCCTCCTTTTCGAGCATCTGGGTCGCAAATGCCCGGCGGCAGATCGCAAGGGCCTTCTCATCCATTGCCGTACCCCACCTCGGAAAGGCGGCCGCGTCCATTCACCGAAATGAATTGGCCTATTCACGGCCGTTGCGCTAATCGGATGCTTAACCACAAAAAATAATGGAAACACTCGATGTCGGTCGATGCAAGCGCTCCTGTTATCAAGAATGAAGATAGTCCACGCGGCTTTGCATTCGCGCTCGTGGCATACCTGTTATGGGGCTTTCTCCCCATCTACATGAAGGCGGTTGCCCATATTTCGCCGGCCGAGGTGATCGCACACCGCATCCTCTGGTCGCTTCCCATTGCCGGGCTGGTGTTGATCGTTCTCGGTCGGACACAGGATATCCGGTTGGCGCTGCGCTCGCCGCGGATGCTCGCGATGGCATCGCTGACGGCCGCGCTGATCACGATCAACTGGGGCACTTACGTCTGGGCGATTGGCGCCGGTCATTCGCTCGATGCGGCGCTCGGCTATTTCATCAACCCGCTCTTCAGCATTTTTCTTGGCGCGGTCGTGCTGAAGGAACGGCTTCGCCCCCTGCAAATCGCCGCAATTGCGCTCGCCGCGCTCGCAGTCGTCGTACTGGCGCTCGACAGCGGCGGCGTTCCATGGATTTCCATTACGCTGACCGTCTCCTGGGGTCTCTATGCCCTCTTCCGCAAGACGCTGCCGCTTGGTCCGAACCAGGGTTTCTTCCTTGAGGTGCTGATCCTCAGCGTCCCCGCCCTGTTCTACGTTCTCTATCTCGAGATTGGCGGCAGCGGGCACCTCTATCGCACGGGCTGGGCCGATACCGCGCTCCTGCTCGGCTGTGGTCTCATTACCGCGGTGCCGCTGATGATCTATGCCAACGGTGCGAAGCTGCTCAAGCTATCGACGATCGGCATCATGCAGTACATCGCGCCGACGATGATCTTCCTGATCGCTGTCTTCGTCTTCAAGGAAGAGCTTGGGACCGCGCGCATGATCGCCTTCCCGCTCATCTGGGCGGGGCTTTTTCTCTACACATGGTCGATGCTACGAGGAAGCCGCGCGCAATAGCGCGCGGTCTTACATCTTCGAAATGACGGCTTCTTCGCCGTCACGGTCGGCCGACGCAAGGTCTGCCGCCCGCCCCATGATCGCCGGCACGATCTCAGACACGTCGTCGATCACCAGCGGCTGAACGCGGTGCGCCGTGTGCACGAAACCTTCGTCAGTCATATGGCGCAGTAGCTCCATCATCGGATCCCAGAACCCACCGACATTTGCGAACACCATCGGCTTCTCATGGCGCCCGAGCTGGGCCCAGGTCATGATCTCGATGATCTCCTCAAGCGTGCCGATCCCGCCCGGGAGTGCCACGAACGCATCCGAACGCTCGAACATCGCATGTTTGCGGGTGTGCATGTCAGGGGTTACAATAAGCTCGTTGAGTTGGCCCAGGGAGTGGCGCGTCGCTTCCATGTCGATCAGGAATTCCGGGATGATGCCGGTGACCTGACCACCGTTCGAAAGCACACCGCTCGCGACCGCCCCCATGATGCCTTTGGTGCCTCCACCGTAGATGAGTCGCAGGCCGTAATCTGCGATCTCCTTGCCCAGCGCACGGCCGGCAGCCATGTGGCGCGGGTCACCGCCGGGACGTGAACCGCAGTAAACACAGATGGAGCGAATGGAATGAGATTGATCTGTCATAGGGGCAAACAACTATTCTCTCTGCCTCTCGTCAAGAAAAATGACAGAAAAGCCGTGTCTTACATTTGTCGGGCTACTTTGACTGCTTGTGCAAAGCAGCGGGAATCGCTAGCAATTTTAGGAAGTCCGGCATACTCGCCGCCTGGGAGACCTGAATGATGAAAAACCGTGCCGGCTTGCTGGCCCTTGCAGTGCTTGTAATCGCAATTCTGTTGATGGTCTTTTTCGTCATGCCCCGCATTGGCGGGGATGCGGCGAAAGTTGGCGACGCAATCAACCAGGCTAGCTCCGAGGTCAAGAATACTGTTACCGAAGCGGCCAAGACGTCTCGCCCCGCGACGCCAGACGATGCCGCCACGACGCAAAAGCTTGGGACGCTGACCGCTGCAGCCGGACAGGCACTCACCGAACTTAAGGCGCTCTTTGCAGATGGCAAGGGGCCGACCGAAGAGGTTTTTGGCGCGGCGAAATCCAAGGCAACGACATCGCTGCAGGCTCTTGTGGATTTTGCGGCTCCCGAAGGGACGAACCCGGTAACCGGCGCGGCAGTCCAGAAGGCCAAGGACGGAGCGACAAAGGCGCTTGCCATCGTGCAGGCGCTGCCTGAAAACATCGCGGATGCGGCTGCGGCGATCGCCAAGGCCGAGGCTGCTCTGACGGGCGCTCCGGAAGCGGCAGCGACCGCCGAAGGACAGCCGCAGGCTACGCCGGCACCGGCTACGGAGAACGCCGGCCCGAAGCTTCCGACGTTTGACGTGCTGCGTGTCGAGCCCGACGGCTCGACGGTCATTGCAGGATCCGGCGAACCGAACAGCAAGCTTGAGATCCTGGACGGCGACAAGGTCGTCACGACAACCGATGTCGGCCCGAGCGGCGACTTCGCTGCGGTCCTCGACAATCCGCTGGCGGCTGGCGACCACCAGATCGTGCTCCGCACGACCGGCAAGGACGGAAAGAGCACGACCTCCGAGGAAGTCGCGACCGTTTCCGTACCGACGGACGGCAAGACTTCGGAATTGCTGGCGATGGTTTCCAAGCCGGGTACGGCAAGCCGCATCATCACGGCGCCGACGGCTGGAGCCCCGGCTTCCGCCACCGCCCCCGCCGCTGATGCGACGGCAAACCAGACTGCGACTGCACCAACCGCTCCCGCTGCAGCTACGTCCGACGTTGCCAGCGCGCCGGCTGCCGCCGCACCGGCAACGGCCGATATCATGGTCAACGCCGTCGAGATCGAAGGCGACAAGATCTTTGTTGCCGGCACGGCAAAGCCCAACACCAACGTGGCTGCCTATGCGGACGACAAGCTGATCGGCAGGGCGAAGACGGGACCGGATGGTCATTTCGTCATCGATGGCGTCATGCCTCTCGCTGTCGGCGACCACAAGATCCGGGCCGATGCGCTCGACGACGCTGGTAAGGTCGCGGTTCGCGCCTCGGTCAACTTCAATCGTCCGGAAGGAAACCAGGTCACTGTCGCAGCACAGGGCGGTGCAAACAGCAACGGCACCGCATCGATGGTCACGCTCGACGAAGGTGCGCTCGGCAAGCTGAAGAACGATGCCACCAAGGCATTCGCGTTGCTCAGCGGACTGTTTGCGGATGGCAAGCTGCCGGAGACAGAACAGCTGGCAGCAGCTCGCTCGGCCAACGAGTTCGCTTTACGCGCCATCATCGAGTTCCGCCCAGCCGCCGATGCGACTGCCGACGTCAAGCAGCAGGCCAACTCGGCTGCGGCCGCAGCGAACGAAGCGTTGAAGACGCTGCAGGCACTGCCGAAGGATGCGAAATCCGTTGGCGATGCGCTGGGGCAGCTTGGTACATTGATTGCCAACCTGGCGCCTCCGGCCGCAGCTCCGGCTGCTCCGACGACGAACGAAATCGTCAGCAACGACGGCCAGCCGGCAACGATCGAGCAGGCCCCGCTGCAGGAAAGCAAGGAAACAGTGATCATCCGCCGGGGCGATACGCTTTGGCAGATCTCGCGCCGCGTCTATGGTCTTGGCGTTCGCTACACGACGATCTATGTCGCCAACGAAGACAAGATCAGCAATCCGGACCGCATTCTGCCTGGCCAGATCTTCGGCTTGCCGAAGGACGCCCTGCCGAATGCCGAAGAGCTGCATCGCAAGCGGCTCTCGGGCGAACATCTCTAAGCGACGATAAACAGGCGGCCGGGTGATTATGACACCCGGCCGCTCTTTTCCTGTCAGGCCAACATGTTGTAATGGTCCGGCCAACACCCCATTTGGCGGTGACGGCGATCATGTACGGCCAAGCTTCAGCTCCAAGCGCCGCTCTGCCCATTTGCCGACATCGCGACACGGCCAGAGCCCCTTGCGGGCCGGAGACACACATGGCTAACGGCAAGACAGTTTCAGAATCCAATCTGCTGCAGACGCTCTTCAATCTCTGGCCCTACATGTGGCCATCGGGTCGCTCCGATCTGAAGATGCGCGTGGTTTGGGCTTCGGTATTCCTGCTCGTTTCGAAGTTCGTCCTGCTGCTGGTCCCCTATTTCTTCAAGTGGTCGACCGATGCGTTGAACGGCAAGATGGATCTGGCCGGCAAGTTGCCCGATCTGCTGGTTGGAGCGGTCGCGCTGGTGATCGCTTACAATCTTACCCGCCTCATCCAGCTTGGTCTCAACCAGCTGCGCGACGCATTGTTTGCCAGCGTTGGCCAGCATGCCGTGCGCCAGCTCGCCTACAAGACCTTCGTGCACATGCACGAACTGTCGCTGCGCTTCCATCTGGAGCGCAAGACCGGCGGCCTCTCCCGCATCATCGAACGTGGCACGAAGGGTATCGAGACGATCGTGCGATTCACGATCCTGAACTCGGTTCCGACGCTGATCGAGTTCCTGCTGACAGCCGTGATCTTCTGGTGGGGCTACGGCTTCTCCTATCTTGCCGTCACCGCCTTCACGGTCTGGGCCTATATCTGGTTCACTATCCGCGCCAGCGATTGGCGCATCTCCATTCGCAAGGCGATGAATGACAGCGACACCGACGCCAATACCAAGGCGATCGACTCGCTCCTCAATTTCGAAACCGTGAAGTACTTCGGCAACGAGGAGATGGAGGCCAAGCGCTTCGATGCGTCGATGGCTCACTACGAGAAGGCAGCGACCAGTGTCTGGACCTCGCTGGGCTGGCTGAACTTCGGCCAGGGCGTCATCTTCGGCCTCGGAACGACCGTGATGCTGATCCTGTCGGCGCTCGCCGTTCAGCGCGGCGAGCAGACCGTGGGCGATTTCGTCTTCGTCAACGCCATGCTGCTGCAGCTCTCCGTCCCGTTGAACTTCATCGGCTTCGTCTACCGCGAAATCCGCCAGGGCCTGACCGACATCGAACAGATGTTTGACCTGCTCGAGGTACAGGCCGAGGTCAAGGACGCGCCGGACGCTGTTCCTCTCGACATCGGCCATGGCGCCATCTCGTTTCGGGACGTGCATTTCGCCTATGACGCCGCGCGGCCCATTCTCAAGGGCATTTCGTTCGACGTTCCGGCCGGCAAGACCGTGGCCGTCGTTGGCCCGTCCGGCGCCGGCAAATCGACGCTGTCGCGCCTGCTTTATCGTTTCTACGACATCCAAAGCGGCTCGATTACGGTCGACGGACAAGACATCCGCAACGTCACGCAGAAGAGCCTGAGAACCGCCATCGGGATGGTTCCGCAGGACACCGTGCTATTCAACGACACCGTCGCCTACAACATCCGCTACGGCAGGCCGGCCGCCGGCGATGCGGAGGTCAAGACAGCAGCCGAAATCGCGCAGATCGCACACTTCATCGAGCTTCTGCCGGAAGGTTTCAACACCAAGGTCGGCGAGCGCGGGCTGAAGCTCTCCGGTGGTGAGAAGCAGCGCGTCGCAATTGCCCGCACCATATTGAAAGCACCGCCGATCTTGATCCTCGACGAAGCGACCTCGGCACTCGACACGACGACGGAGCGCGAGATCCAGACCGCGCTGGATGTCGTTTCGAAGAATCGCACCACGCTCGTCATCGCCCACCGCCTGTCCACCGTCATCGGTGCCGACGAGATCATCGTTCTGAAGAGCGGCGAAATCGCCGAACGCGGGACACACTCGGAACTGCTGCTGAAAAATGGCCTCTACGCTTCGATGTGGAGCCGCCAGCGCGAAGCAACGCAGGCAGAGGAACATCTGAAGCAGGTGCGCGAGAGCGACGATATGGGCGTCGTGAACAGATTGGCGCCGGCTACCTGAGGCGAACCGCCAGTGGTCCCGGGCGTTTTGCTGTTCAGAACCCTGCCATAGATGTGCATGAGGGGGCGTCAGCATTGCCCCCGCCAAGGTTTCGCTGTAACCAGCGGATACGAAAACGCTAGGAGAGCGGCATACATGAGCTTGTTCAATACGGTTCGCAACACGATCGTTCCGGTGCACAAGGAAGGCTATCCCTTCATCGCCGCCTTCTTCGTCGCCTCCCTGATCCTTGGCTGGCTGTTCAAGCCTCTGTTCTGGATCGGCCTGATCCTGACCTTGTGGTGCGCCTATTTCTTCCGTGATCCGGAGCGCATGACGCCGCAGGACGACGACCTGGTGATATCGCCGGCAGACGGAAAGGTTTCTTCCGTTCAGATGGTCGTGCCGCCGGCGGAGCTCAATCTCGGCTCCGAGCCGATGCTGCGCATCTCGGTCTTCATGAATGTCTTCAACTGCCATGTGAACCGCGCGCCGATGCGCGGCCGCATCGTCAGCGTCAACTATCGTTCCGGCAGTTTCGTCAACGCGGAACTGGACAAGGCGAGCGAAGACAACGAGCGCAATGGTCTCGTGATCGAGACCGCGCACGGCCAGATCGGCGTCGTGCAGATCGCAGGTCTCGTCGCGCGCCGCATCCTCTGCTGGTCGAATGCGAACGAGCCGCTGGACGCCGGCGAACGCTTCGGTCTGATCCGTTTCGGTTCGCGCCTCGACGTGTTCCTTCCGGCAGGTGCTGCACCGCGGGTCTCCCTCGGCCAGACGGCGATTGCCGGCGAGACAGTCCTGGCTGAATTCGGATCTGCCAAAGGACCAGTTGTCAGCCGTCGCAGCTAGTAACGATTGGAGCGCGACATGGAAACGCCCTTCCCGCCCTTCGAGCCGAATGGTCCGCCTGATGATTCGGCGCGTGGTCCCCGCCTCCGCGAGATCCCGCTTCGGCTGGTCGTTCCCAATCTCATCACCATCCTGGCGATCTGCGCCGGGCTGACTGGTATCCGTCTCGCATTCGAGAACCGCTATGAGCTCGCAGTCGGCATGGTGCTCCTGGCTGCGTTTCTCGACGGAATTGATGGTCGTGTCGCACGGCTGATGAAGGCAACGTCGAAATTCGGCGCGCAAATGGATTCGCTTGCCGATATCGTGAACTTCGGCGTGGCACCGGCACTTGTCGTCTATGTCTTCGCCCTGGATCAGGCTCGCTCGATCGGCTGGATCGCAGCGCTGATTTACGCGATCGCGGCCGGGCTCCGGCTCGCTCGCTTCAATGTCATGTCCGAGCGCGAGAACAAGGCCTCGTGGCAATCGGAATATTTTGTCGGCGTGCCCGCCCCTGCCGGTGCCATGCTTGTGCTGCTGCCGGTCTATCTCGGCTTCCTCGGCTTCACTACCGACAAGACCTTCGGCTACCTTTCGGCGGCCTACACGGTACTGATCGCCTTCCTTCTCATCAGCCGCCTTCCCGTCTGGTCGGGAAAATCAGAGGGCACGCGACTGCGGCGCGATCTCGTGCTGCCGATGATGCTCGGCGTCGTCCTCTACGTTGCGTTGCTTTCGAGCTTCACCTGGGAGGTGATGGTCGTGACTGCGGTCGTCTACCTGTTGACCCTGCCCTTCGGTGCCCGCAAGTGGAAACGCAAGTACGGGACGCTGACGATCGAAGAGCCCGGCGTCGGCGAAGACGACATCGGACGCCACATCTAAATCTCCCATTCCTAGCGAGCGAAGGCTTGGCTCAAGGATCGCGAATTATGGTTTACAGACATAATTCCTGATGAGCCTTGCCTCCATTTTGTCGTTATTACAGACAAAAGAGCAATAATTATAAGAGTCTAGGGACAGCACGCGAGGAGAGTATTGTGACCCCGAAGAAGACAAGCGTCGAACAGCCGGCAAAGACCGACCTCAGCGCAAACTACCGCCCGCTCGGCCTCAAGGCCGTTCTTGCCGCAGCACTCATGTTGAAGAGCAAGCCGACGCTGGTGAAGAAGATCGCCTGATCAGCCTGTCACGAGGCGCGCGCCCAGGCTGGTTGCGAGCAACGCCATGACGATGCCGATGAAGACATCGAGAACCCGCCACGCGGCGGGTTTCGCAAAAACCGGTTGCAGCAGCCGCGCACCGTAGCCCAATCCAAAAAACCAGATGAATGACGCCAAGGCGGCGCCCGCGCCGAACGCCAGGCGACCGACACCCTCGTAGCCGGCAGACAGGCTGCCGACGAGAACGACCGTGTCGAGATAGACGTGCGGGTTCAGGAATGTGAACGCCAGGCATGTCGCCACCGCAGCCTTCAGTCCGACCGCCTTGGGCGTTCCGGTCTGCAACGCGCCGGGATGAAGCGCCCGGCGAAACGCCAGAACGGCATAGGCTCCGAGAAACAGCATGCCGCCAAGGCTCGCGACCGACAGCAGGATCGGCGATCGCGAAACCAGCGTCCCGAGGCCAGCGACGCCAGCGGCGATCAGGACAGCATCCGACAGCGCGCAGATCAGGCAGAGCACGAAGACATGCGAGCGCAACAGGCCCTGGCGCAGAATGAAGGCATTCTGTGCGCCGATTGCGATGATGAGTGAAGCACCGAGGAAGAAGCCGGACAGCGCGGCCGAGATGGGAGGCATGAAATTTTCCGGGATGTGAAGAGGCGAAGATAGAGAATCAGAAGAAGCTGAGCTGGCCGTCGTCCGGCGTTTTCTTCCCTGCCGGCGACGGTGACTTATCGAGTGTCACCGGCGTCTGAAGATCCGCGCCCATGTTGGCCACCTTGTTGACCTTGTCTGATACCGGCACCGCCTCGAAGAAATCGTCTTCAACAGGGCGCATCAGATCCGCGACATCGCGCGGTTCCTGTGTCTTGCAGTCAAGCCAGCGGGAAAAATCCTCCGGCTTGATGACAACAGGCACGCGGTCGTGAATCGGCGCGATGGTCGCATTGGCAGCCGTCGTCAGGATCGCGCCGGTATCGACCTCCGACCCGTCGGCCGAAGACCATGTTTCCATCAGGCCGGCAAAGGCAACGATCCCGCCGTGGCGCGGCTTGATCCAATAGGGCTGGGATTTCTCGCCGGTCTGCTTGGAGGGCCGGTGCCATTCGTAAAAACCGGAAGCTGGAACGAGCACCCGCCGATGCCGCATCGCCGCGCGGAACGACGCCTTGCCGATCGCGGTCTCCGCGCGCGCGTTGATCAGCAGTGGAAACTGCGCGGGATCCTTCACCCAACCGGGGGTAAAGCCCCAGCGCACCAGCACGGCGCGGCGGTCCGGGCGATTGCTCCCCGGCTCCGACGGTTCGCCCGAGACGACGACCAGAATCGGCTGCGTCGGCGCGATGTTGAAGCGCGCGGGGAAATCCTCCAGGTCCAAAAGTCCCAGAACTTCCGCGAGCTCTTCCGGCGATACGTTCAGCGCAAAGCGTCCACACATAAGGTTTCTTTGCACCGGCTTTCCATCCGGTCAAGGCTTCGTCAGGCCCTTGGCGCAAAGAGGATGACCGCGGTACCGCAAAGGCAGATCAACGCGCCGCCAATATCCCATCTGTCCGGCACGCGGTTTTCAACCGACCAGAGCCAGATCAGCGAGGCGACGATGTAGATGCCGCCGTAGGCCGCAAAAGTGCGTCCCGCCGCCTCGCTGGGGACGAGCGTCAGCAGCCACGCAAAAAGCGCAAGCGACACCATGCCGGGAGCGAGCCACCACACTGACTTGCCCATTCGCAGCCAAGCCCAGAAGGCGAAACAACCCGCAATCTCGAACAGAGCCGCCGCAGCATAGATGATATAAGTCACGAAGGCTCCCTCGAATCGCTTGGCCGTTACGGGATGAACAAGAGCGTAAGCGAGCACGGCCAACAACCGGCAATCATAAATCGGCATCCATCATGACTTCTCTTCCAAAGGCAGCCTCTTCGGGCATTCTGCAACGCGACGGAAGATTTCTGCTGGTGCTCCGACGCAACCCGCCATCGGCGGACATG
The DNA here is from genome assembly GCF_001692185.1 of Rhizobium sp. AC44/96. Taxonomy (NCBI): domain Bacteria; kingdom Pseudomonadati; phylum Pseudomonadota; class Alphaproteobacteria; order Hyphomicrobiales; family Rhizobiaceae; genus Rhizobium; species Rhizobium sp. AC44/96. Next base: position 944,675 of record NZ_LXKO01000001.1, on the reverse strand, counting down.
TACGCTTTTCCGGGCGGACGCGCCGAGGCAGGCGAAACGCCGGCGGACACGGCCCTGCGCGAATTCGAGGAGGAAACCGGTATCCGGGCCCACAATCCCCGGCTCTTTGCGACCTATGACCTGAAGACACATGCGCCCGATGGAAGGCTCAGCAGCCACTTTTTCCTCTCGGTCTTCCGCGTTGAAGCGGACCACCACGCGGTCGCGGTGGCCGCGGACGATGCGGCGGAAATCGGCTGGTTTACCCTCGATGAAATTCGCGGACTGCCGACGCCGCAGAGCGTGCTGGAGTGCGCCGAGCGATTGTCCGAGGAAGGTGAATAAGCGGTGGAAATCCGGTTGCGTGCCTTGTTCCGGCCATCTCCTGCGTATCAACTAAAGCTCATGATTCCCCTGCGTCGCGTGTTGATGTGTGTTGTTGTCTGCGCCGGTGCGGCCATGCCCGTTTGCGCGATGTCCCAGGGTCAAACAACGCCGGCAACTCCGGAGGAAGCTGCGCCGAAATCGGTGCCTGCTCCTTATGACGACAAGCTCGCGCGCCTCGCCGAGGTGCTGGGTTCAGTGCATTATCTGCGAACGTTGTGCAAAGCCGAAAACAGCGATGAATGGCGTAGGGACATGCAGCAACTTCTTGATTCGGAAGCGAAAGACGAGCCTCAGCGGAAAGAGAAGCTCACGGCCGCATTCAATCGAGGCTATCGCGCCTTTGCCTCTGTTTATACGGATTGCACACGGGCGGCCATCGTGGCAGAAGAGCGCTACCGTAACGAAGGTGCAACACTCACCACAGAAATTACTTCGCGCTTCGGAAATTGACATTTAATTAACCTCTTTTCAGTCTCGGACGTGTCGTTTTGGGAAAAGGCTGATAGAGTTGTTAACTAGGCAGTAAGGCATGCAGTTTGAGGAAAAGACAATGGAACCAAGCCTCAATGACATCGACGACATGATCGTCCATGAGAAGACTCAGGCGGCCTTGGAGTACCATAATGAAGCCTGGGCCGACGGAATGGCCGACGGCATTGAACCTGAAATCATCGCTGATACGGCAATCATCCATGCCATCCGCGAAACCATTCGCCTTCATGGCGAGAATAGTGCCGAAGCTCTGCTGGATTCGTTGCGCGAGCGCATGCTGGCCGGTGAATTTTCTCCCAACCGCACCCTGCAATAATATTTTTACAGAGAGTTTCATGCGTACCGATAGAGACAATGCTTCGCGGCTCGCGATCGCGCCGCTTTTGCTTGCAATCAGTGTCGGTACCGGCAGTTTCGTGACCGCAACGTCTGCGTTCGCACTCTCCGAACTGCACAAGACTCCCGGTCTTTCAGACAATTCGACGCCTGCTCAGGGCGGAACCGACAAGCCGGCTGCTTCGCCGGCGTCCCCATCGGGCATCCCGGCGCCGAGCCCGCTCGTCGACAAGACAAACGGGCAGAGTTCGGATACCACTCCCGGCTCACAGGACAATTCCAAGCCGGTCGAAGTTATCTACGACATCAGCAAGGTTCCGGAACCGGTTCGCCGCATGCGCCAGCAGATTGTCGAGGCGGCAGCGTCGGGTGATCTCGAGCGGCTGCGCCCTCTCCTCGGGACAGGCGCAAGCCAGACCCAGGTGACGGTCGGCGAGCCGACCGATGATCCGATCAGCGCGCTCAAGGACCTGTCCGGCGACCCGGATGGCGACGAGATTCTGGCGATCATGCTCGACATCATCTCGACCGGGTTCGTTCATGTCGGCCAGGGCACGTCTGAAGACATGTATGTATGGCCGTACTTCGCCCAAAAGGATCTCAAGACGCTGACCCCGCCTGAGAGGGTGGAACTGCTTCGGATCGTTACCGCAGGCGACCTTTCCGACATGCAGGAGTTCGGCGGCTACAATTTCTACCGGCTCGGCATCACCGCCGACGGGAGATGGAAGTATTTTACCGCAGGCGACTGATGCTTGCGATCCTGTCGTCAAAGACATACTTCTGAGCCATGACAACGCGACAGGTGACACCATGCCAGCCGTATTCCTGAGAGACCGCGCGCTCATTCGCGTGAGCGGCGTCGAAGCTCAGTCTTTCCTGCAGAATTTGATTACCACAGATATCGTTTCGCTAGGCGCTGACGAAGCACGCCCGGGTGCGCTGCTGACGCCGCAGGGGAAGATCCTGTTCGACTTCATGATCTGGCGGGATGGCGACGACTTTGTCATCGAAACCGACGACGCACAGCGCGATGCTCTGATCAAGCGGTTGACCATGTACAAGCTGCGGGCAGCCGTGAGCCTTTCCGCAGAAAGCAGCGGCGTAACGGTTTCCTGGGACGGGGAACGCGAGGCAGGCTGGAAAGACAGCCGCTTTGCCAAGGCCGGCATCACCGTCCTCAGGGAACCTGGCGAGCACGGAAAAGACGAGCAGATCGCCTATGACGCCCTGCGCGCAGCGAATGGCGTTGCCGTTTCTGGCGCGGACTACGCGTTGCAGGACGCCTTTCCGCATGACGTCCTGATGGATCTGAATGGTGGTCTTTCCTTCAAGAAGGGGTGCTATGTCGGCCAGGAAGTCGTGTCGCGCATGCAGCATCGGGGTACGGCGCGGCGGCGGGTCGTCACGGTCACCGGCCACGATCTGCCAGCCGCCGGAACTGAGATAACGGCCGCGGGCAAGCCTGTCGGTTTGCTCGGCTCGGTGGCCGGTGACACTGGTCTCGCCATCGTTCGTATCGATCGCGCTGGAGAAGCCATGGCGCTCGGCACCCCGCTTCTTGCTAGCGAAACGACGGTGACGCTGGCCTTGCCCGCCTGGTCCGGTCTTGTCTTCCCCTCGACGACGGATGAGGCCAGCGCTTGACGGCAAAGGTTCCGCGCGCCTGGCAGCGCATGCTTTCGGGGAGACGGCTCGATCTGCTCGACCCGTCGCCGCTCGACGTCGAAGTCGGCGATATCGCCCACGGTCTGGCGCGCGTGGCCCGATGGAACGGCCAGACATCGGGAGACCATGCATTCTCCGTCGCGCAACACAGCCTCGTCGTTGAGTATATTTTCCGGCAGCTGGGCGAAGCCACGCCCGACCAATGCCTGATGGCCTTGCTGCACGACGCTCCGGAATATGTCATCGGAGACATGATCTCGCCCTTCAAATCCGTGGTCGGCGGCGGCTACAAGGTGGTCGAGAAGCGCCTGGAAGCGGCTGTGCATCTGCGCTTCGGACTTCCGCCGCACGCGTCGCGGGAGCTGAAAGACAAGATAAAGAAAGCGGACACGATCGCTGCCTATTTCGAGGCGACCGAGCTCGCCGGGTTCAGTGCGGCGGAAGGGCAGAAGTTCTTCGGTCAACCGCGCGGCATTACCAAGGAGATGCTGCTGATCACCCCCCTGCCCGCGACCGAGGCCCAGCGTCTGTTCTGCGAGCGGTTCGACGCAATCGACGCCATGCGGACCAGCAAGCCATGACCACGATCGTCGTGGCACCGCTGGCTCGCATCGCCGAGATGGCCGTAAGGCATCGTTCTCGCGAGATGATCAGCCTGATGGCGAAGGAGCAGGCATTCCACCGCCCCGCAGTCATCCGGGCTGAACGTCACCTGCTGCTCCACATGAACGACATCGCCTTCAAGGGAACGGGTAACCTCGTGGCACCCGATGAAACTCATGTTGGCAAGATCGTCGACTTCGCCCGGAGCTGGGATCAGGGTGCGCCACTGCTGATCCATTGCTGGATGGGCGTTTCCCGATCGCCTGCAGCCGCGCTGATCAGTGCACTTGCGGTGGAGCCGGATCAGGACGACGAGGTGCTTGCCCGCCGGCTTCGGGCTGTGTCTCCCTATGCGACCCCCAACGCACGATTGATTGAATTCGCTGACGACATCCTCGGGCGCAACGGCAGGCTTGTTGCAGCCGTGCGCTCCATTGGACGCGGTGCGGATGCCAACGGCAACGCGCCCTTCACCCTGCCGTTGACGGATCGCGCCTAAGCCGTCGTCACTTTATCACCCCGCATGACAGCCTCTCCCCCGCGCCGCCGGCCGGCTGGCTGCGGTAGTCGTCCGAATTGGCATGGATCATCAGGGCACGCCCGCGGATCCCGTCTTTCTTTCCGTCGAGAGAGACCATGCTATTGAAGACCTGAGCCCTCAGCACGCCATCCTGTCCTACATACTGATTGGGCATGTCACCGGCATGAGGGCCGCTCGCGGCCAGCAGGCCATGTTCGGCTGAAGCAGGATTGAAGTGCTTGCCCGCGGATTCGTGATGTGTCGCCGCATCGCACTTGCCGGTTTCGTGCACATGAAAGGCAACCCACTTGTTCGCGGGAAGACCCGAGACTTCGACCTCGATCAGGACGCCACCGCCTGCCGCTGCGGTCAGCGATGCCCGCCCATCTTCCTTACCGTCCTTGCCGACGAAATTTGCGATGGCGGTCTGTCGGTCCTGGGCAGCCGCGACACCGGCCACTGCGATGGCAGCGATAGCAATGCAGGATAGCATTTTCATGTGAGCGCCCTCCTTCCCCTTTGCTCTTCAAACGCTTGAGAGCCGAACGCGTTCCCGGGAAGGCTGCAAAGAAAAAGCCGGCCAATCGGCCGGCTTTGGTAACGAACAGGTCGCGTCCAATCAGGATGCAATATCCAGATCGTACTGGCCGTAGGTATTCTGATAGACACTGTTCGTCGTGTCGTCGGTATCCTGCGAAAAGAAATCCACGCTACCAACCGACCGGCTCCCCATCATGAAAGACAGGACGCCATTGGAGAGCTTGGGCGACACTTCCTGCGAGACATCGCTTTCGCTCAACTGCTTTAGAATTCCGGGCTTCTCATCTGCCGCGCGCTCGCTACGGCTCAACATGCCGTCGCCATTTGTGTCCAGTCTCGAGAGAGTTGCGAGATACGCATAGGACGTATCGGCAACTGATGAAACACGGCTCATACAAACCTCCGTCCACCGGCTAACCGGTGATGTTTGTACGCAATACGAAAAAAGAAAAATCACTACAGAACGGCGGATAAACTGATTTGCGCAGCACGTCAATAAGTTGTTAACGGCTCATTAATCATCATTGACAAACTGTTGCATTTTGCACCGCACCCCTCGCCGGCAAGGTCGAATGCTTTTGTTTTCATTGATTTTTCACGACAGCGCGACCGACCCCGAAATATAGCCACGCGATATATTTGCGGCGATGCAACCGAATGTTAATTCCGTCATGGGAGTGTCACCGTCTATTGCTTCCGCAGCCTTTTACTATGGAATGTTAAGTCAGTCGTTTTGGAAGTTTCAGGATTTTCCTTGCATGCCTGCCACGCCGCGTCGAGATCGCATACTGCATCGGAAGGCTCGCCGAGATGCCTGAGAGCGCATCCGCGAAATCCGCGGTGAACTTCGATCCAAGGCCGTCAGAGGCATTCGCGGAGTTCGGCGCAGCCGCTCCCATCGAGCTGGACGATTGGCGTTACTCCTCGCTTCTGAACAACGACACGCTGAAAGCCGCGCTTCTTTCCATCCACAATGACCTCGACCAGCAACGACGGCTCTTTGACGTCGTCCTGACCAATCTTCCGCTTGGTCTCAGCGTCTTCGACGCCGAACAGAAGCTGATCGTTGCCAACCCACGTTTCAGGCAACTGTTCGGCTTCGGCGAAGACGAAGCTGCCCCCGGAACGCCGATCAGCTCTCTGATCGCACGAATTCGAGGCGCAGAGACACCCGGTGCGCAAGCGAGCGCCAAACACCGGGACATCATCTCCGACGGCGGGCGTATTCGTCGCCGCGAATGGACGATGAATGACGGGCGTATCATCCAAAGCGTCGTGACGATCCTGTCCGACGGCAGCAATATTTCGATCCACGCCGATATCACAGACGAACGGAAAGCAGCCGAGCGGATCGCTTATCTCGCCCATCATGACCCGCTCACCGGATTGCCCAACCGCATCAGTTTTCGTGAGAAGATCGATGCCGCGCTCGCATCGCGGCAGCCGGACGAACAGATTGCTCTCGTCCATCTCAATCTCGACCGGTTCAAATCCGTCAACAACACGATGGGCGTTTCAGCCGGCGACAAAATCCTCCGGCAGGTCGCCGAGCGGCTCCGGCTTTCGGCCGGCGCCGCCAATACGCTCGCTCGCCTGGGGTCCGATGAGTTTGCGATCCTCCAATGCGGTCGCCAGCAGCCGTGGAACGTCACGGCGCTCGCCGAACAGATCCGGCGCGAGCTCTCAGAACCATTCTTCCGCGGGGACAAGGCTGTCGAGCTCAGCGTCTCGATGGGTGTCGCGATCAGCCCCGAGGACGGGACGGATACCGACGTTCTCCTGAAGCACGCGGGCGTTGCGCTCGCTCATGCCAAGGCTGATGGCCCGCAGGGAGAGCGCTTCTTCACGGCGGAAATGGAGGCCAAGCTCAATGCACGGCATGCGCTTGAAGGCGACCTGCGAAAGGCAGTCCAGAACGAGGAGTTCGAGCTTCACTACCAGCCGCTCTACGATCTCACTGCGCAACGCATCTGCGGGTTTGAGGCACTGATCCGCTGGAATCACCCGACGCGGGGCCGCGTGCCTCCCATGGAGTTCATTCCACTGGCAGAGGAAGTCGGCCTCGTCGTCGATATCGGACGCTGGGTTCTGAAGCGCGCGTGCCTCGACGCGACACGGTGGCCGGAAGACATCAAGGTGGCGGTCAACGTCTCGCCGATCCAGTTCACCAACAGCGATCTGCCCGGTGATATCAGAGATGCGCTGGATACCTCCGGACTCCCGGCTGCGCGACTGGAAGTCGAGATTACCGAGAGCGTGCTCATGGAAAACCGGGCTGTGGCCCTGCCGATCCTGCACGCCATCAAGCAGTACGGCATCCGGATCGCGATGGACGACTTCGGCACCGGCTATTCGTCGCTGAGCTATCTCAGCAGCTTTCCGTTCGACAAGATCAAGATCGACAAGTCGTTCGTCACCGGCATCGTCGAAAATCGAGAGGCGTTTGCCATCATGCGCGCCATCATCCTGCTTGGCAGCGCGCTCGGAATGCGCGTCACGGTCGAGGGCGTCGAGACCGCCGAACAGCTGGCGCTTCTGGAGCGCGAAGCCTGCAACGAGATTCAGGGATACCACATCAGCGCGCCACGCCCCGCCGCAGACGTTCCCCATCTGCTCGAACAGACGTTCGGAAAGACCGCCGCGCCCCGCTCCTGATTGCGACTCGCGGTCCCGGGCTCTAAGGAGAAGGACACGACTCCGGAGCCCATGATGTTCGACGCCAAAGCCTTCTCTCCGTTCGAGACGCTCGCCTCTCAGCTGGTGCCTTATTCGCACGAGGGCGATGACGGTTCCCACGACCTCGCGCACATTCTGCGCGTCTTCAAAAATGCAATGCGGATACAAGCCAGCGAAGGCGGAGATGCAAAGATTCTTGTCGCCGCCGTCCTGCTGCATGATTGCGTTGCCGTGGAGAAAAGCTCACCGCTTCGGGCCCAGGCTTCGGCCCTCGCCGCGGAAAAGGCCGCGGGTGTGCTGGCCGACCTCGGCTGGAGCCCCGGCGACATCGAAGCTGTTTCCCATGCCATCGTGACGCACAGCTTTTCGGCAAACATTCAGCCGGAAACCCTCGAGGCCAGGATCCTGCAGGATGCGGACAGGCTCGATGCGATCGGCATGGTGGGCGCCGCGCGATGCTTCTACATTGCCGGCCGCATGTCCTCCTCGCTATATGATCCATTCGATCCTTCCGGCAGCGATCGACCGCTTGACGATCGTCGCTACGCCATCGACCATTTCCAGACCAAGCTTTTCAAGCTGGCGGATGGTTTCAAGACGAACGCCGGTCGGGCATTGGCCGGTGAACGGGACAAGAGGCTCCGCGATTTTCTCGTAGCCTTCATGGACGAAATCTAGGAGCAGCGAATGCGCGTCAGCAACCTCTTTATCTACCCGCTCAAGAGCGGCCGAGGCATTGCCCTACCCTCAACGGCGATCGATGCCTTCGGCCTGCCGGGAGATCGGCGCGCGATGATCACAGCCCCAGACGGGCATTTCATCACGCAGCGTGAATTGCCGGCGCTCGCTCAAATCGAGACGAGACCGGAGGCGTCTGTTTTCCGGTTGCTGATGGACGGGCAGGAAATTGCCGTGCCGCCTCCCGAGGCCGGAAAGCGGATGGACGTCTCGATCTGGAAAACGATCGTCAACGCGGCGGTGGCTGATGATACGACGAACGAGACGCTTTCGGGCTGGCTCGGTCGCGAAGTGAGGCTCGTTTTCTTCGATCGGGATGCCAAGCGTACGGCGAGCGCCGAATGGGCCGGTGACGGCACACCGGTGACCTTCGCCGACGGCTATCAGATCCTGGTGACAACGACCGGGTCACTGAAGGCGTTGAACGCCGATCTGGAAGCGCATGGCGAAGGAAGCGTCGGCATGGATCGCTTTCGCCCGAACATCGTGATCGACACTGATGAAGCATGGCCTGAGGATCGCTGGGCCGCCATCGAAATCGCCGGTATCCGCTTCGACCTCGTGAAGCCGTGCGCGCGTTGTATCATGACCACCCAAGACCAGATAACAGGGTCGCGCGAGGTTCCGAACCCGATGCCCGCCATGGGTCGGATCCGGATGTCGGCGGACCGGCGCGTCCCCGGCCCGCTGTTTGGTTGGAACGTCACGCCGCGAGCATCAGGGCATGTCAGCTGCGGCGATCAGGTGACGGTGATCGAGGAGAGACCAGAGGGTTGGGCCTTCAAGACCCGCCGGGCATAGCCCTGCGGCGTCAGGCCCGCCCAAGCACCTCGTTGATCTCGCGCATCACCTCATTGGGCAAGGCGCCCTTGTCCAATGCGCCGGCGTTTTCCTCGACCTGTGCGACCGTGCGAAAACCCGGGATCGGAAACGTCCGGGACGACCGCGCCCACAGCCACGCCAACGCGCCTTGCGTCAACGTCCTGCCGCCCGACATCAGCAGATCGCGCACAGCATCCAGGCGCGCGGCAAACTCGGGCGCAATGCGGCCATCCTTGAAATAGACCATCCACTCCAGGCTCGCGCCGCGCACATCCTTCGGGCCCACAGCCGTATCTGCGGCAAATTTGCCGCTCAGCAGCCCCATGGCCAGGGGACCACGATTGATCGACAGCAGCCCATGTCGCTCGATGACCGAGACAATCTCGTCCGCCGGCTCGAAGACGTTCATCGTGTGCTGCACAGAGACGAAACCGGGGCGCTGGGCATGTCGGGCGGCACGATCAGCGTAGTCGGTGCTCCAGCCGAAAGCGTCGATCTTGCCTGTTTCCCGCAGGAGGCCCAACGTTTCGAAAACCTCGTCGGATTGCGCCAACGGAAAATCGTTCAGGTGAAACTGCAGGAGATCGATGCGCTCGCGTCTCAGCCGTCGCAGCGATGTTTCCACGGATTGGCGGATGAATGCGGGATCCGCAAATGCGCCGGTCGCCTGCTTGGTCGCCTCATCGGTGGCAAAGCCGAACTTGGTGGCGATGATGATGTCATCCCGATTGCCGATCGCACGACCGACAATCTCTTCGGAATGCCCTGCCCCGTAGTTCGACGCCGTGTCGAAAAAACTGATGCCGAGCGCCACGGCGCGGTCGATCGCCGCAATCGACTCATTGTCGTCGACGTCACCCCATCCGAGCGGCGTATCGCCAGCGTAAAAAGGACCGCCGATCGCCCAGCAGCCCATGCCCAGCCTCGGTATGTCGCGCCCGTTCCAGAGCTTGATCGTAGTGTCCAAATCCGGCTTCGTCAGCATCGCCTATCTCCTCCGCGAAATTCCTGTCGCAGATAAGTGGGCCGGCCACACCGGTAAAGGCCTGGAAATTGCAGGATGTTTTGCAGCCGTGAAAAACAGCGGTCAGGCAGACAGATCGCCAGCCGCTCGTGCAGGCTCCTTCAGAGCCTTCAACGCCGCCTGAACGAAGCCTTCGCGCGCGGCGCCCACCTCCATCCCGCGAGGTTCATAGACATGGCGGTGGAGAAAGAAGCCAGTCAGCCTGAACGCTTCGGCCAGGCTTTCCAAATCGGCTGCGCGGCTTTGCTCGACGCTGAGAAACGGCGGCAAGGCAAACATCTTGTCGGCCCATGGGGCGCCGGCACTGCGGCTGACTGCTCTCCCCGACTTCGGCGAGACATAGGCAAGATCGGATCGGGCGCCCGTTGCCGCACATTCGGCAAGGTCCAGACCGAAGCCGAGATCGTTCAGGACGGCCAGTTCGAAACGCACAAACAGTTCGCCAGCATCGACCGGGTTATGGAGATTCTCGAGAATGACCTCCAACGCCTCGAACAGATGCGGGTGCGGATCCCGTTCGGGCAGAAGGCGCAGAAGCGCACCCATTGCCTGGACACCGTAAACGGCGGTCGCGGTTTCCATCAGCCGCGCTGCACGCAATGTCAAAGGTTCGATGCGGAACTCGCCGAGGTGCTCGTCAAGGCGCGCACGCCACGTCGCATCCACTTCATTGCCGGGCTGCAGGACGGGCTGCATCGCTCGCGAGCGGCCGGAACGCACCATGCCGAGATGGCGCCCGCGCTCGCGCGTCATCACCTCGACGATGACGCTTGTCTCGCCGTGGCGTTTGACACCAAGAATGATCGCTCGATCCTGCCACTGCATCGAAAACTGAACCTCAAGCCCGCGATTCCATTCTAGCGGAACGGGGCCGGTCTGTCATGAAATGGGCTCAGATCTCGGGCAGGAAAAACCGCTGGAGAAATGTGCGCATCCCGGTCTCGTCGAAGGGCTTCACCAGCAACGGCATGTCCCTGAGGTCTTCAGGAAAATCTTCCGTGTCGGAATAGCCGCTGACAAAGCCGAAGGGAATATTGGCGCCGGCGAGATAGCGGGCGAAATCAAAGCTCATGACTTCGCCGAGATTGACGTCCAGCAGCGCAAAATCATAGCGCTCGGCCCTGACAGCTTCCATCGCCGGGTCAAGGCTGCTGAAAATGCTGACAGTCTCCACGCCAACGGTCCGAAGAATATCCTCGGCTTCCATTGCAATGATCAGGCTGTCTTCCAGAAGCAGAACACGACCCGCCTTCATGGTGCATAGGTCCTTGGGTGAGCGCCACATGTGTTGCGCATCCTGTCTTTGGCCCACTTATTCAATCCTGACGCCCCATCTCATTGGCCGGACAGCACATGCCATCCCTGCTTGCATAGCTGTTTTTTCCGTCCCGGTCGATAAGGAGGAAATCGGCAGAACGATGAGGATAGGTCTAGAGCCGAAAAATTGCATTTAAATATGACATACCGGCGGGTGCTTTACAGGAAGGGCCGGTGTCTTTCGTCCAATCCTTCCCAGCCCGCGACCTCAGCCAGCGCATCGCCGTCCAGCACTTCGCAGGTGCGCTCCTGCCAGCGGATCAATCCCTGTTTCGCGAGCTTTTTCAATGTCTTGTTGGTATGAACTATGGAAAGACCGAGTGTATCGGCAACGTGTTGCTGCGTAATGGGTATCGCATTGTGGCCATTGAACAATTTCAATTGCCTCGCCCGCTGAAACAAAAAAGCAATCAGATAGGCGGATCGCTCGATTGCGGTGCGGCGGCCTATGCTGAGGAGATGCTCGTCGAGCATTCGCTCCTCTTGCGCGGCCATCCAGGTAATGTCGAACGCCAACGACGGATGGTTGCCGTAAAGCGTCATCAGCTTGTCGCGCTCGAACACGCAGAGCGAGATCGGCGACAGAGCCTCTACGGAATGTTGCATCTCGCCCATGATCGTCCCCTGAAGGCCGATCAGATCGCCGGGCATCACGTAGTTCAGGATCTGGCGACGTCCATCTTCAAGCGCCTTGTAGCGAAACCCCCAGCCTGAGAGGACGGTATAGAGATGCGCGCTATGGGCACCCTCCACCAGGATCGTGGCACCGGCATCCGCGGCCAGTTCACCCGTCTTGAACTTCGCGACGAACTCGATCTCTTCACGGGTGAATTCCCTGAAATGCGACAGAGCGCGCAACGGACAGCGCTCACAGGGTGTCTTAAACGAATGAGTAGGTTTTATTGTCGCCATGCCTATCAGGTGCCCCGAGACGGCGCCCCAACAAGGCAGCGCCGCTCTCTTAAACACGCGGCGCAGCACTTCGTTCCACAGGTCCCTCAACAACCAAGGGATTGCAGCGGCGGGCAGGCACCCGCCAGTCTGTCAGTGCGGGAAATCCAGACCCATTTCGCGGAACCGCTCGGGGTCGTCGCCCCAGTTCTCGCGGACCTTGACGAACAGGAACAGATGGACCGGCTGCTCGAGAATTTCGGAAAGCTCCCGGCGTGAGGCGGAAGAAATAGCCTTGATCGTCTCGCCGCCCTTGCCGAGCGCGATCTTCTTCTGGCTATCGCGCTCGACGTAGATCACCTGCTCGATGCGAACCGAGCCATCCTTGCGCTCTTCCCACTTTTCCGTCTCGACATGCGAGGAATAGGGCAGCTCCTGATGCAGGCGAAGGAACAGCTTTTCGCGGGTGATTTCCGCTGCCAGCTGGCGCATGGGCAGATCGGAGATCTGATCTTCGGGGTAGTACCAGGGACCTTCTGGCAGGGTCCTTGCCAGATAGTCCATCACGTCATCGCAACCGGAGCCATTCTCGGCCGAGATCATGAACGTCTGATCGAATGCGATCTTCTCGTTAGCGGCGGAGGCAAGCGCAAGAAGATCCTCGCGCCGGACGCGATCGATCTTGTTGAGAACCAGGATCTTGCGCTGCGGAACGTCCTTGAGACCTTCGAGGATCGCTTCGGCATCGCCGCGAAGCCCGCGTTCGCTGTCGATGAGCAGCATGATAACGTCGGCATCCTTGGCACCGCCCCAGGCGGATGTCACCATTGCGCGGTCAAGGCGGCGGCGCGGCTTGAAGATACCGGGTGTATCCATGAAGACGATCTGGGCATTGTCATGGATGGCAATGCCGCGAACGACGGCGCGCGTGGTCTGCACCTTGTGGCTGACGATCGACACCTTGGCGCCGACCAGGCGATTAAGCAGCGTCGATTTACCGGCGTTCGTCGGCCCGATCAGGGCGACGAAGCCGGAATGCGTCGGGCCAGCTGGTTCTGCGGCGCTATCCGCGATATCGTGTTCTTCGGTCATTGTCCCTGTCAATTTCCGGCAGCTGATTTCTGCCAAATTCCTTCGCGTTCAAGCATCTTCGTGGCGGCCACCTGTTCGGCGGCACGCTTGGAGCGCTCGACACCTGTTTCCGGCTTCACGCCGGCAACTTCGACGGTCACCGTAAAGCGCGGATCATGATCCGGTCCGGTGCGTTCTTCAACCCGGTAGTTTGGCGTCACGCCGAATTTGGCGTGCGACCATTCCTGCAATTCCGTCTTGGCGTCGCGGCGGGCGCCATCGGCCCGAACGGCGCGCTTTTCCCAGTATTTCAGGATGAAACGCCGCGCCACCTCAAGGCCACCGTCGAGATAGACGGCTGCAATCAGACTTTCGACCACGTCGGCGCGCACATTCATCATCCGCTTGCCGGTGAGCTTCTTCACATCGGCGCCGGTGCGGATGAACAGATGAAGCCCGAGCTCGTCGGCAACCTCAGCACACATCTCGGCGCTGACAAGCTGGTTCAGGCGGACAGACAGTTCGCCTTCCGCCGCCGCTCCGAAGGTGCGGAAAAGCAATTCGGCGACACAGAGCCCAAGCACCCTGTCGCCGAGAAATTCCAAGCGTTCGTAGTTGGCACCTTTTTGAGTACGGGCACTGGCATGCGTCAGTGCCCGATCAAGGCGCTCCTTCTGGGCGAACTCGTGACCGATAAGCGCTTCCAGCCTCGTTCGGTCCGCCGTCGAGAGCGTCTGCGCCTTGCTCATTCAACGCCCTTAAACAGGCGGTCCCAACGCATGTTGGCTGGCCACTTCCAGATTTCACGGAAGGACGTGTCGTTGCCGAGCGAGAAGAAGATGACGCTGGCGCGGCCGACAAGATTTTCCGCCGGAACGAAACCGACGTCGAAGCGGCTGTCGAGCGAGTTGTCACGGTTGTCGCCCATCATGAAGTAATGACCTTCGGGGACGATGAACTCGCGGGTGTTGTCACCACGAGAAACCGGCGACTGGTCGAGCGTGTCGTAGCTGACGCCATTGTCGAGCGTTTCGCGGAACACCGGCACGTCCTGGCCAGGATCCTGCGCGTAGTCCGAATTGAACGTACCGTCCGGCACCTTCGGAACAGGCTTGCCGTTCACATAGAGCACGCCTTCCGTCACCTGAATGTGATCGCCCGGCAGGCCGACCAGACGCTTGATATAGTCAATCTCAGGATTCGGCGGGAAGCGGAACACGACGATGTCACCGCGCTTGGGTTCGCTGGCGAAGATGCGTCCGCTGAACAGGTTCGGAGAGAACGGCAGCGAGTACTTCGAATAGCCGTAAGCGAACTTGTTGACGAAGATGTAGTCGCCGACAAGCAATGTCGGCATCATCGAGCCGGAAGGGATAGTGAACGGCTGAAAGAACACCGTGCGGATCACCATGGCCAAAATCAACGCCTGAACGATGACCTTGATGTTTTCCCAGAGGGCATTCGGCTTGGTTTCAACTTTTTCGGACACGCAGTTTTGTTCCTTCAGGGCACCTTCACAGGCGCAACTTTTATTTGGTTCTCTGTAGCGGCTTCGACCGATTGCGGCAATGGCGCGAACATTAAAAGCGACGACTGGTCGCTGATCACGCGCTCACCGGCAGGGCCTCTATGATGACGAAAGCCTGAGCAAGGGGATAATCATCCGTAATTGTCAAATGAATGGCGGCGCGATGCCCCTGCGGCAACATGGCCTGCAGGATCTCCCCTGCCCCGCCGGTCAGGACCATCGTCGGCTTGCCGCTCGGCAAATTGACAACGCCCATATCCTTCCAGAAGACACCTTGTGCGATGCCCGTGCCCAGCGCCTTGGAGCAGGCCTCCTTGGCGGCGAAGCGCTTGGCATAGGAAGCGGCGCGATTGGCACGCCGATCGGATTTCGCGCGCTCAATCTCGGTGAAGCACCGGTTGGTGAAGCGCTCGCCAAATCGCTCGATGGATTTCTCGACACGGCGGATGTCAATGAGGTCGCTGCCGATACCGATGATCATACGGTTTCCTGAACGGGTTCTGCCATTCGCAGGCGAGCGCGCTCAAGCAGGCGCGTGCGGCGGCGGCTCTGAAACCCTTTGACGGTGTAGAAGGTCGCGAAATAGATGACGACAGACGACAGAAGTGCGGGGGGAATAGAGCCAACGAGCATTGGCTCGAGAACAGGCCGCCAGAGCTCGGTGAAATGGAGCTCGTGGAACAGGGCAGCAAGGTCGACCGATTGGCCGTTCATAGTGTCCTTGCGGCTCAACAGCAGATGGCCGATTTCCCAGGTCGTCCCCCAGATGAAGGGATAGGTCAGCGGGTTTCCAAAGGCCGCGCAACCAAGTGCCGCGGCCACCATGTTTCCTGCGAACAGATAGCTAAGGATGAACGCCATCACAAAGTGGACGCCAATGAACGGTGTCCAGGAGACGAATATTCCGGCCGCCACGCCCATGGCAACAGCATGCGGCGAGGCTCTCAGCCTCAATACACGCATTACAAGATATCGCGCTGGCCGCATAAAACCCTTGCGCGGCCACAGCAGCTCACGCAACTTTTCACGAAATCCAGCAGGTCTTCGACGTCGGAACAACATGGCGCGTATGTAGTGCAAGGCGCACGGGCATGACAAGAGCGTCAAACCACCTCAGTCATTATTTGATTAGCGCCGACTGAGTATTCACCAGGGCGCGGCATGAGATGCGCCCCTTACATTCTTCAAGTATAGACCCGATATTAGCGGGTACGGAACAGACCACGGTCAACCTGACGCTGGCGATATTCCAGATCAATACGGTCAAACGAGCCGTTCAGATATGCCAATTCGCGGTCTTCAGCGCTCGGAGCGCGCAGGGCACGGGCGAACTTCTTGATCGGTGTAAACATTTGCTTGCCTCATCTTCGTTTCATTTTCCGATGACCAGAAGATAGGCGCTGTCGACCGCGATTACCAACGCTGTAAGTCAAAGTCAGCCATGCGTCATGCGCATGGCTAGCCTCTTATCTGTACGTTTTCGGTCTTAAAACGATCACAAAATGTGCAAGGGCACCGAAACCACCCTATTCCCTACTCGTAGAGACGTCGGACGGTCGCAACGCACTCGAGGTCGGCAAGCTGCGCAAGCAATTGATTCAGCTGGCGAAGATCCCAAACTTCGACATCCAGCGTCATTTCCGTGAAGTCGGCCGCAACACGGATCGTGTTCAGGACGCGAATGTTCACATCAACGCCGGCAACCGTCTGCGCGAGTTTGGCAAGCGTGCCGGGCTCGTTCAGCGCATTGATCATGACGCGCGCCATGAAGCGCGACTTATTCGCCTCGTCCAGATCCCAACGCACATCGATCCAGCGATCCGGCTGTTCATCGAAACGCTGCAGAATCGGCGACTGGATCGGGTAGATCGTGATGGCCTTCGCGTCTTCCGTGGTGTTCATGATCCCGACGATACGGTCGCCAGGCACGGCGCCGGTCGGCGCGAACTGCACGTCGACATTGCTGGAGATACCGCGGATCGGAACCGAGTCGGCGTCGATTGCTGCTTCCAGCGCCGTCACCCCCTCGCCTGCCTTCGCCTTGCCGGGGATCTTGAAAATCATGCCGGACGCGCTGCGGACGTTGAACCAGCCATCATCGCCGGTCGGCTTTGCCGTCACGCGCTCTTCCTGATGATCGGGATAAACCGCGCGCAGGACATCAAGGGAGGACATTTCGCCACGCCCGACGGCTGCGATGGCATCCTCGACATCCTTCTGGCCGAGACGGTGGAGCGCAGGCTTCATCGCCTCACGCGAGAATATCTTGCCGGCGCGGTCAAACGTACGCTCGAGAATGCGGTGGCCAAGTCCCGCATACTGCTTGCGGATCGCCATGCGCGTGGCGCGCCGGATGGCAGCGCGCGCCTTGCCTGTTACAACGATCTCCTCCCAGGCGGCGGGCGGCACCTGCACGCCGGAACGGATGATCTCGACCTCGTCGCCATTCGCAAGGCGGGTGACCAGCGGCATGATGCGACCGTTGATCTTGGCGCCGACGGTCGTATCGCCGATGTTCGTGTGAACGGCGTAGGCGAAATCGATCGGCGTGGCGCCGCGCGGCAGAGCAATCAGCTTACCTTTCGGCGTGAAGCAGAAAACCTGATCCTGGAAAAGCTCGAGCTTGGTGTGCTCCAGAAACTCTTCCGGGCTATCGCCTTCCGCCAGTGCTTCGATGGTGTGCCGCAGCCAGGAATAGGCATTGGATTCACGCGAGAGGATATCGCCGTCGGCGTTCGATGCGCCATCCTTGTAAAGCGTATGCGCGGCAATGCCGAATTCGGCGATCTCATGCATGCGCTTGGTGCGGATCTGCAGCTCGATACGCTGGCTGGACGGGCCGACGATAGTGGTATGCAGCGATCGGTAGTCGTTCTGCTTCGGCGTGGAGATGTAGTCCTTGAACCGCCCGGGCACCACGCGCCAGCGGGTGTGAACGATTCCGAGCGCCCGATAGCAGGCAGGAATATCATCGACGATGATCCGGAAGCCGTAGACGTCCGAGAGCTGTTCGAAGGACAGCGACTTCGACTGCATCTTGCGGAACACCGAGTAGGCCTTTTTCTGGCGCCCCTTCACATAGGCATTCGTCAAGCCGCTGGCGACGAGGAGATCCCGCAACTCGGTCTCAATCTTCTTCACCAGTCCTTCGTTACGCCGAGACAGCTCCTCGAGCCGTTTCGTGACCGTTTCGTAGGCCTCGGGATTGATATGGCGGAAAGAGAGATCTTCCAGCTCCTCGCGCATATCCTGCATACCCATGCGACCGGCCAGCGGCGCGTAGATATCCATCGTCTCTTCGGAAATGCGGGCACGTTTTTCCGGCGACATATGGTCAAGCGTGCGCATGTTGTGCAGGCGATCCGCCAGCTTCACCAGGAGCACGCGAACGTCGTCGGAAATGGCAAGCAGCAGCTTGCGCAGGTTTTCGGCCTGCTTGGCCTTCTTGGTGACGAGATCGAGCTTCTTGATCTTCGTCAGACCTTCGACGAGACGACCGATGTCCTCGCCGAACAATTCGTCGATCTCGGCGCGCGTCGCGGTCGTGTCCTCGATCGTGTCGTGCAGCAGCGCAACAGCGATCGTCGACTCGTCGAGATGCATGTCGGTGAGAATGGCGGCGACTTCGAGCGGGTGGGAAATATAGGGATCGCCGCTGGCGCGCTTCTGCTGGCCATGCTTCTGCATGGCGTAGACATAGGCTTTGTTCAGCAGAGCTTCGTTGGCATCGGGCTTATATTTCTGAACCCGCTCCACGAGCTCGTACTGCCGCATCATCCCGAAGCCACTCCATCACAAAAGAAAAGCGCGCCAATCATGGATTGGCGCACATGACAATCAATCATATGCCGAAGCATTATTGAAGCAAGATTGACGATTGGTAATCGTCGCTCTCTTAGTAATCGTCGCTCTTTTCTGGCGGCACAAGACCTTCGATACCAGCCAGAAGCTCTTCTTCCGACATCTGGTCAAAAGTAACCGTCTCAGGCAGATCGTCCTGCTCTTCGCCTTCGACAGCAGCCGCGGCGTTTGCAGCGATGAGGCTTGCCGGATCGGGCTCGGGCTCATCGACTTCTACGTGCTTCTGCAGCGAGTGGATCAGATCTTCCTTCAGATCGTCGGGCGACAGCATTTCGTCGGCGATCTCGCGAAGAGCCACGACGGGGTTCTTGTCATTGTCGCGATCGATGGTGATCGACGCGCCCTGGGAAATCAGCCGTGCGCGGTGGCTGGCGAGCAGAACCAGCTCGAAGCGGTTCTCAACTTTGTCGATGCAGTCTTCAACGGTGACACGGGCCATTGCCTGTCCTTTGCGGTCGTGATCTCGGGATTGAGGATCGCGATACAATTAAAAGCGGGCGAATTCAAGTTTTTCGTGAAAATCCCTTTGCCGCCTCATAAAGCTTCCATTTTGAAAGAGAATGCTGAATTTCCACCAATAGTTGCTTGGAATATCCCGATTCGTGCCCTAAATCTTTCTTATATGAATAGTTCGTAAATTAAGAATTGTTCTGGTCTTCCACATAACCCATTGCTTTTATGGGATTTTTAAGAAGACATTTTCGATTGCTCAAAGTGGATTGGTACGCGATGTTTGACCCACGCGAAAAAATTGCTCTTTTCATCGATGGCGCCAATCTATACGCCGCTTCAAAGAGTTTGGGCTTCGATATCGACTATCGGAAACTGTTGAAAGCATTTCAGAAGCGCGGTTATCTGCTCCGTGCCTACTATTACACAGCCCTTATCGAAGATCAGGAATACTCATCCATTCGCCCGCTGATCGACTGGCTCGACTACAACGGCTACAAGGTCGTGACGAAGCCTGCCAAGGAATTCACGGACTCCATGGGCCGCCGCAAGATCAAGGGCAACATGGATATCGAGCTTGCGATCGACGCCATGGAGCAATCCGAGACCGTCGACCATCTGGTGATCTTTTCCGGCGACGGCGATTTTACGACGCTTGTCGAAGCGCTGCAGCGCCGGGGCCGCAAGGTCTCCATCATCTCGACGATGGCAACACAGCCGCCAATGATCGCCGACGATCTGCGGCGCCAGGCCGACCACTTCATCGATCTGCTGTCGCTGAAAAGCGAAATCGGCCGCGACCCGTCCGAACGGCCGCCGCGCGTCGCCGAAACCACCGCATCCAGCGATTTCGAAGCCTGAAAATAAAGGTGGGATGGATTGGTGAGACCCGAGTGGCGACGATCGCCTTCGGGTCGCCTTCTTAACCGTTGTCCTTGAGCAATCTGCTCTTCTGGCGATTCCAATCGCGCTCTTTTTCCGACTCGCGCTTGTCGTGAAGCTTCTTGCCCTTGGCGAGGGCGAGCTCCATTTTCGCACGACCGCGATCGTTGAAGTAGATCTTCAGCGGAACGAGCGTCATGCCTTCGCGATTGATACCGGCGCGGAGACGATTGATCTCCCGGCTTGACAGCAACAACTTGCGGCGGCGACGCGGCTCATGGTTGAAGCGGTTGGCCTGCAGGTATTCCGGCAGGTAGGAGTTGATCAGCCAGATTTCGCCGCCTTCGTCGGAGGCGTAGGATTCCGCGATATTGGCCTTGCCCTCGCGCAGCGACTTGACCTCAGTGCCCATGAGCACGAGCCCGGCCTCGTAGGTGTCGATGATCTCGTAGTTGAAGCGCGCCTTGCGGTTTTCGGCCACGATCTTATTGACGACGCGCTGGCTGCCTTTGGGGGCCATGACAAAATCCAATTGCTCAGGGGGCGCGACAACCGCGCCCACGCTTCTCGCTTTAATATCTAAGGGTGCGGCTCCGTGTTGTGAAGACCGCGATCGGCTTGATCAGTTCAGCAGACCGGCGTGGCGCATCGCCGCGTCGATTGCCGATTCCGTGCCGGGCTCGAGCGTCGACATCAGCGGCGATCGCACGTTGCGGCTCATCCGCCCAAGCTTGGACAGGCCATATTTGGCGCCACAGAGACCTGGCTCCATGAAAATCGCCTTGTGCAGCGGCATCAGGCGGTCCTGATACTCGAGCGCCTTGGCATAATCGCCGGCGAGCGTTGCCGCCTGGAACTCCGCACAGAGGCGCGGTGCGACATTGGCCGTGACCGAAATACAGCCGACGCCACCATGGGCGTTGAAGCCGAGAGCGGTCGCATCTTCACCCGACAGCTGCCGGAAGGCGTTACCACAGGTGAGGCGCTGCTCGGAGACGCGCTCGATCTTGCCCGTCGCATCCTTGACGCCGACGATGTTCGAGTGTGCCTTGGCAAGCGCCCCCATCGTCTCAGGCGTCATGTCGACAACCGAACGGCCGGGGATGTTGTAGATATAGATCGGCAGCTTGATGCTATCTGCGATAGCCGAAAAGTGCGCAAACAAGCCTTTCTGCGTCGGCTTGTTGTAGTAGGGCGTAACGACCAGAACGGCTGCCGCGCCCGCCTTTTCAGCATGCTGGGCGAGTTCGATCGCTTCGCGGGTGTTGTTCGATCCGGCGCCGGCCATCACGGGAACGCGATTTGCGGCGGCCTCGATGCAAAGTTCCACCACCCGTTTGTGCTCCGCATGCGACAGCGTCGGCGATTCACCAGTCGTCCCGACGGGAACGAGACCGCTGCTGCCTTCCTTGATCTGCCATTCGACATGCGCGACGAACGAAGCTTCGTCCACTTGTCCGGCATCAGTGAAGGGTGTGACGAGTGCGGGAATGGATCCCTGGAACATGCAGAACTCCTTACGACCGCAATCCATGCTTCGGCCGCATTCCATGACTATGAGGAGCGCACCATAGTGCGGCGAAAACGCTGCGACAAGCGCGCAGAGGTCGGTTTGGAGCAAATTCCGATAGCAAATGTGAATGAAATTTAACCGCTTCGGTAAGGTTTCGTTAATATGCGTCCCACCAAATGGAGCGACGTGTTTTCATTGCGAGTACCCCGTATGAAGAGAGCTGTCCTGATCCTCTCCGCCCTCGGCCTGACGGCTGCCGCGTGGAGCAGCGTCGCGTCGCCACTTCCGAGCGAGGACATCCCGGTTCCCGACGTGAAGCCGATCGGCTTCGTGCCCCAGACGGCTATGCCTGAATCGATCATGACTGGCGCGATCCCCCGCAGCCAGACAGTTGCACCTGTCAACAGCGACCTCAAGACAGGTCTCGACGCCCTCACCGCAAAGAACCCCGCGCAGGCTCTTGCCATTCGCGACGGCATGACGCGCGGAACGCTGGATCGCCATATCCTGACCTGGGCGATCGCGATGTCAGGGCAGAAGGGCGTGCCTTCCGTCGAAATCGCTGCGGCGGCGCAGGAACTGCAAGGCTGGCCGGGCCTCGCCAAGCTGCGCGCCTATTCCGAGCGCGCGCTTTATGATGAGAACCCCGCCCCGAGCGCCGTGCTTGCCGCCTTTGGCGAGACCGCGCCCGAGACCACAGCTGGCGCAATGATCCTGTCGCGCGCGCTGGTCGCGACCGGAAAGCAGGCCCAGGCTGGGCAATATATGCGCAAGGTCTGGCGAGGCGAAGGCCTGGACAAGGCGACCGAAGACAAGATTCTCGCGGAATTCTCCGGCCTGCTGGCGGTAGCCGACCACCGGGCCCGGATGGAATATCTGATGTACCGCAACCGCGCAGCGCAGGCAAAGCGCTTCGGCGACATGGGACAGGCTCAGTCGCTTTACAACGCGTGGGCCGCGGTCATCAACAAGGCGCCCAATGCCGGGGCACTGCTCGCTGGCGTGGACAGCAAGTGGAATGGCGATCCGGGCTATCTCTTCGCGCGGATCGAATATCTGCGCCGGCAGGAGAAATACCCTGAAGCTGCCAAGCTCCTGCAGCAGATGCCGCGCGACCGCGAAGCATTGGTCAACGCCGGCGAATGGTGGAACGAGCAGCGGATCATCAGCCGCGGACTTGTCGACCAAGGGCAGTTCAAGACGGCCTACGGCATCGTCTCCAACTATGCCGCCACCACGCCGACCGATATCGTGGAAGCCGAATTCCACGCCGGCTGGTATGCGTTGCGCGGACTGCAAGACGCGACGGCCGCACAAAGCCACTTCCGCAAGATTCTCGGTTTCTCGAACGGCCCAATATCCGTGTCGCGAGCATGGTACTGGATGGGACGTGCGGCCGAAGCCGGTGCGCCTGGAAAATCCGGCGAATACTACGCCAAGGCCGCCAGCTACCCGACGACGTTCTATGGCCAGCTGGCCGGCGAGAAGCTCGGACGCAAAATGCTGAACGTCAGCTACCCCTCGCCGACCCCGGCTGATCGGCAACGCTATCTATCCCGCGAAGCCGTTCAGGCGATCGCCCGCCTTGACGCCGCCGGCCATGGCTGGCGGGCGAACGGTCTCTACCTGGCACTGGCTGACCAGCTGCAGAGCCCCGGCGAACTTGCGATTCTCAGCGCCCAGGCTGAGCGCTCGGGCGACCATCACCTATCGCTGCAGATCGGAAAGATCGCCTATTCGCGCGGCGTCGACGTTGCCGCGCTGGCCTTTCCGCTTGGCGTCATCCCCGGGAATGCCAATATCTCCGGCTCCGGCAAGGCGCTCGCCTATGCGATCGCGCGACAGGAAAGCGCCTTCAATCCGGCAGCCGTTTCCGCAGCCGATGCCCGCGGGCTGCTGCAAATTCTGCCGGGAACAGCGAAAGCCGTCGCTCAGCGGCACAACATCGCTTACTCCAAGGACAAGCTGACGGCGGATCCGAGCTACAATGCGACACTCGGTGCGCACTATCTCGGCGAACAGATCGACGCCTTCGGCGGCTCCTACATCATGACCTTCATCGCCTATAACGCCGGACCGAAGCGGGTGCCCGAATGGATCGAGCGCTACGGCGATCCACGCGGCAAATCGATCGATGCGGTCGTCGACTGGATTGAGCGCATCCCCTTCCCCGAAACGCGGAACTACGTTCAGCGCGTTATGGAGAACTACGAGGTCTACAAGGCGCGGCTCGGCCAGCCTGCCGATATCGAACGCGACCTTATCAGCGGGCGCTCGTCATAAGGCGCGTTTGCCAATATTGCGCAAGGCGCTAGTCTCTCCTCGTAACGACGAGGAGCGCGCGCATGAACGACACAGATGGAAATGCCTTTGTTGACCGAACCTACCGTTCCGAGGATGGTCTAAGCCTCCATTTGCGCGACTACGATCCCGGCTCACGGGCTGCGGCGCGGCTTCCCGTCATCTGCCTTCCCGGATTGACACGCAATTCCCGCGACTTCCATCAGTTCGCTGTTATTCTATCCCAAGACGAGGTCGAGCCCAGACGGGTTATCGCCCTCGACTACCGCGGGCGTGGATTGTCCGACTGGGATCCGAAAACGGAAAACTATAACGTCCGCACAGAGGCGCAGGATGTCCTAGCGGCCTGCGATTACTTCGGCATCGAAAAGGCCGTTTTCATCGGCACCTCACGCGGCGGCCTGATCCTTCATTTTCTTGCCGAGATGCGGCCGGAGCTGCTTGCGGCTGCCATACTCAACGATATCGGCCCGGAGATCGAGACCAAGGGCCTCATGAGGATTCGCGACGATCTGAACGATGGCACCTCTCCGCAACATTGGGCGGAAGCCGTGGCAATGCTCAAGCGCCGGCACGGCGTGCACTTCCCCATCCTTGGAGACCAAGATTGGGAAGACATGGCGGTCGCGATCTATCGTGAGATTGACGGCAGGCTTGCTGCCGATGCTGACCCAGCTATCGCTAAACAATTGACATCGATCGATTTCAGCAAGCCATTGCCGACTCTTTGGCGGCACTTCGAAGCTTTTGGCGTACGACCGCTCATGGTCATTCGCGGCGAGAATTCAGAACTGCTTACCGAAGCGGCCGTCGCCGAGATGGCAATGCGGCATCCCGGTTTAAGGGTCGTGGTCGCACCCGGCCAAGGACATCCGCCCCTACTCCACAGTGAACCGGCGCTTAGCTGCATTCGCCAGCTCTTGAACGAGATTTGAGAGCCCAACGCATGCGCCATAACGCAAAAGCCCGGCTCGAGAGCCGGGCTTCCCTGATTGACCGAAGTCAGATCAGATTAGAATGCGCGCTGCAGACGGAAGTAACCAGAGAAGTTATCGTCGTCTTCAGATGCGCTGGTGTGGTCCTGCCACTGCAGCGAAGCCTTAGCGTAGAAGTTTTCTACGATCTGGTAGTCAACCGTCAGACCAGCCTTCCAGATGTCAACATCCGAGAAGTCCGTAACGGTAGCTGCGCTGTCGCCGTTCTTGTAGTTCGCGAAGTACTGAACAGCAGGCGTCAGCTTAAGCTTGTCGGTTGCCTGAATTGCGTATTCAGCAGCAACAGTCCACTCAGACTCTTCGAAGTAAGCGTTCGGGCCAGATGCCCAAGCAGCTGCGAGGCCGAGGGTGCCGGGGCCGATAGCGACCGTACCCATACCGCGGATTGCACCTTCTTCGGTGTCGGTGTCGTAACCGCCGACCAGCTGGTAGCTGAATGCGCCAGCCTTGCCACCGATGGCAGCAGCGATACCAACGTCGTTGGCGTTTTCGCCCATAGCGGTGTGGATCGCGTCTTCCAGTTCGTCAACAGACAGACCAGCGTAGAAGTCGCCGTTCGTGTACTGATAACGGAAGGAGTTGTGCAGCGTCGAGTCAGAAGCCAGCGAGTCCGTTTCGCCGCTCAGACCGTCGTCCCACCAGCTGTAGAACAGACCAGCGCGGAAGCCGGCGACGTCCAGGTAAGCGGAGTCGAGGTAGGTGTTCTGGTCCGAAGCGTTTTCAGCATCAGCCTGCAGAACGATAACGCCGGTGAGCGGGCCGTACTCGGTGTCGCTCTTAGCCGTGAACTGAACGTTACCGCGGGTCCAGAAGTCCCAGTCAGACGTGCCAGACTTGTCACGGCCGAAGCGAGCTTCCGTACGGATGTAACCTTCGATCTTCAGGCAGGTTTCCGTGCCCGGGATGTAGAAGTAGCCAGTGCCGTATGCGTCGCAAACGCGAACGTATTCTACGGGTTCCGGCTCGGCAGCAACAACAGCGTCAGCAGCCTGAGCACCGGAAACTACTGCAAGAGCAGCAGCGGAGCCGAGAAGAAGGCTCTTGATGTTCATATTGACCTCCAATTCAAAGTTTCGATCGGGTCTGGGTTTTTCGCCGTTAGAGCAGCGTTCCCTGCCCCATCCCCATGTTTCAAGAAGTCGGACGATCAACCGCCCTTGCTTCCGAGATTGAAAATACTCGACCGCGCCTGTCACGCAATCACCAACTTGTCCGTTTGGAGGATTTACGACAGCCTTCCCCATGCGCTGTTGCTGAAAGGTCACAAATGCGGCACCCGCCCCGGCCGTTTCTTTATACTTCATTAAGAAAGCGCTGATTTTGCGGGAGTTTAGAACATGCCGGCGCGGTGGAAAACACGCGGGATGTGCCACATTGGCACCCGCTTCCCGTCGGATTCGGGCATTTCAACTGCCGCGTCGACAGCACCCTGTCACATAAATCGAGCAGCTCGATAGAGGTCACTGCCGGAGAATCATCATGCATGAGCGAAGTGATTCCAGAGGCGATTCTATTTCCGGGGAGATAAGGCCGGCGTTGAGATGTCACGGCTGACGTACAGCGTACGATGAAACGCGAGCGCTGCGCGGGCAAATAAGAATGTAAGTAAGATCTAAGGATAATGGCGGAGAAGATGGGATTCGAACCCACGATACCCTTCCGGGTATACTCCCTTAGCAGGGGAGCGCCTTCGACCACTCGGCCACCTCTCCGGTCGACAGCCTGATAGAGTCATTCGCTGGGGGACGCAAGCGCTTTTTCGCCTTTGTCCCGGAAGAAAAGCCGGCTTACCTCTAAGCCAGCAATTGCTTCAGATCCGCCGATCCGTCGGCAAGGATGGCCTTGTCGGGGTTGATGCCCGATTCGAGCAGCTTCTTGCCGGTTACATAAGCCTTGGCGTCATTGATCGCATCGACGGCAATGAAAGTGCCACTCTTGAAGTACCAGATCGAATGCGCGCCTTCTCGTGCGCCCGGGCGAAGTAGCGTCTCGTCATAGCCGAGATTGAAGCCGGCGATCTGCAGCTTGACGTTATATTGATCCGACCAGAACCAGGGCTTCGGTTCATACGGCGCATTGCCACCAGCGATGATTGCGGCTGCGGCTTCGGCCTGGTCCACGGCATTCTGTACCGATTCGAGTCGGATGCGGCCACCCTGCCACGGAAGCACCGCGCAATCGCCGGCCGCGAAAATCGATGGATCGGAGGTTCGCGCGAACTCATCGACGACAATGCCGTTCGTCACTTCGAGACCGGCTTCCTTGGCCAATTGATCGTTCGGGACAACGCCGATGCCAACGATCGCGAAATCGATATCGATGGTCGAACCATCGGAAAGTTCGGCGCCGACGAGCTTGCCGTCGCGGCCGACCAAATGCTTCAGGCCGGTCTTTTCGCGGATAACGACATCGTGCGCCTCGTGAATCACGCGCATGATATCGGCCGTTTCCTTGGCAGCGACACGCTGAAGTATCCGATCCGCCATCTCAATGACGGTGACCTCAAGGCCGCGATGACGGGCAACGGCCGCCGCTTCGAGGCCGATATAACCGCCGCCTATAATAAGGACACGACGACCCGGGCGCATTTCCTCGGCGAGCAGATCGGCATCGCGCTTGTCTCGGGCAACATAAACGCCGTCGAGATCGCCGCCGATCGCCGCCGGCAGACCGCGTGGCGTCGAGCCGGTCGTCAGCGCGAGCGTTCCGTAATCCAGCACCGAGCCGTCCTGCAGGATCACCTGCTTCGAATCGCGCTTGATCTGCTCGACCCAGGTGGACACTCGAATCTCGACATCATTGTCGGCATACCAGTGCTCCGGACGGAACAGCAGGCGGTCAAAACTCATCTCGCCGAGCAGATACTTCTTGGTCAGCGGCGGCCGCTGGTAGGGCAACGCGTCTTCAGCACCGATGATGGTGATGGGGCGCGTATCCTTGAGAGCGCGCAATTTGGCCGCGAGCGCAAAACCTGCCTGACCCGCGCCGATGATCACCAGTCTGTCCGTCACTGTCGTACTCCCGCTCTGCATTTTGCGCGTTCCGCAAAGGCCTATCCGGTGGTCTTTGCGTCGTCAACCGCGGCGGATCTGCCTTTAGCCTATCTCGACCCAACGGCGCTCGTGGAACGACTGTGCCATGGCATGAACCGACCTTTCTATCCTGAGACCGTCTTCGAATGTGACAAGGGACGACGGCTCACCGGAAATCGCACGAATGAGTTCATGGCACTCGATGATCTTCAAATCGTTGAAGCCGAGGCTATGCCCCGGTGCCGGAATGAAGCGATCATAAGGATGATGAGCGGGCGCCGCCAGGATCTTGCGGAAGCCCTGCTCGGTGCCGCGGCCATCGGCCTGATAAAGTTCGAACTCATTCATGCGCTCCTGGTCGAACGCGATCGCGCCCTTCGATCCGAAGATCTGCAGGGCGATCCTGCCCTTGCGGCCCCAGGCGGCACGGTTCGCCATCAGCACACCGGAAATGCCGCCGCCAAGACGCATCATCACACTGGCTGCGTCGTGATTTTCGACGGGACGGCGGCCACCATCCTTCGACGGCCGATCGGCATAAGGCTTCACCATATCCGTTACGACGGCCTCGACATGACCGAAGAGATACCAGAGCAGCGACAGCGGATGCACGGCGAAGTCATCGAGCGCGCCATAGCCGGCCGCCAATTCGCTCTTCCAATAGAAGAAGGCGTCCGGATCGGCCATGAAGTCCTCATCCATCTCGACTCGGATGTGATTGACGCTGCCGATCGCGCCCTCGCCGATCAGCGTCTTTATATGCCGCATGAGAGGGTTCTGGATGTAGTTGTAGCCGAGAACGGCAACCTTGCCTGCGCTCCTAGCCGCCTTTTCCATGCGCGCGGCATCGACATAGGACGGCGCCATCGGCTTTTCGCACCAGACATGCTTGCCCGCTTCGAGCGCTGCTATCGCCATTTCGGGATGAAACTGATTGGGCGTGGTGACGGAGACGACATCGACGTCGGGATCGGCAATCAGTGCCCGCCAATCCGCTGTCGCCTTCGCGAAGCCGAATTCAGCGGCGCGGGCCGCCGCCAGATCCGCGTTCGCTTCGGCAAGATGCACCATCCGCGGGCGCTCGACATCGCCGAACACCGTCTTGACTGCATTCCATGCAAGCGCATGGCATTTGCCCATGTAACCCGTGCCGATCAGGCCGACGCCCAGTGACTTCATGATCTCCTCCCTCTCCGGATTGGATTTTGGAATGACTGAATCATTTTGCTAAGGCAATCCGCTCAATCCACGCACCTATGGAAGAGCTTAACAGTATGTATTCGCTTTGTTTTCCAATCATAAAAAACAAATAGGCCGCATGCTCGAAATCATCTATGGTCTGAAACTGGAATATACGTTTCATTTTTCGGATGAGCACATGAACAACGACTCCAAGGCGACGGCGCGCGTTCCGCGCGACTTCGAAAGCCTGCGCAGCGCTATCATCGAACGCAAGACCACGATGCCGAAGCGGCTGGCCCAGGTGGCGGCGTTCGCACTCGCCAATCCCGATGAGATCGCATTCGGCACGACGGCCAGCATTGCCATGGCATCGGATGTACAGCCGTCAACGCTGGTGCGATTGGCGCATCACCTTGGCTATGAAGGCTTTTCCGACCTGCAGAGCATCTTTCGCGAGCGGCTTCGCGACCGAACGCTGAGCTACGAAGAGCGGTTGGTCACGCTGGAGCAATCGACCGGCGAGGACGAGGATGCCAATCTTCTTTCCGGCTTCATTTCGGCCGCCGGCCAATCCATCAATCGGCTGGCAGCGACCATTCAGCCGGAAGCCTTCAGCAAGGCGGTCGATATTCTCGCAGGTGCCGATACCATCTACCTCATTGCCAAGCGGCGCTCTTACCCGCTGACGGCGCATATGAGTTATGCCTTTTCCAAGCTGAACATCCGCCACCAGATCGTTGCCTCACCGAATGGTGTCGATGCAGAAACCGTGCAGTTCGCGACGCCCAAGGATGCCGCGATCGCGGCGAGTTTTTCGCCCTATGCCGCCGAGAGTCTCGGCCAGGCAGAGATGCTGGCGGAGCGTGGTGTCCCTGTCGTCGTCATCACCGATTCGGCCTTCTCACCTCTGGCGGCCAGCGCTGCATGCTGGTTTGAAGTAGCGGAAGCGGATTTCGCGGGCTTTCGCTCCCTTTCGGCCTCCATGGCACTGACGATGGCGCTGCCGGTGGCCATCGCCGAGCGGCGGCGTAAGCTGGCACAGGCGAAACCTAAAAAAGCCAAAATGGAATAAATATTCTGAATTGACATTCAAACGGAACCGATGTTTCATTGATCGAAATCACCGGCTGCCATTTGCGCCGGATTGAAAATGATCGGGAGGACATGATGGTAGAATCGAATCCGGGCCTTCAGCCGGGGCTGTTGCTTGATGTGATCACGATTGGCCGATCCTCCGTCGATCTCTATGGCCAGCAGATCGGTTCCAAGCTCGAGAACATCGCGTCCTTCGCCAAATCGGTCGGTGGCTGCCCTGCCAATATCGCGATCGGCACCGCCCGCCTTGGTCTCAAGTCCGGCTTGATCACCCGCGTCGGCGACGAGCAGATGGGCCGCTTCATCCGCGAGCAATCGGCACGCGAAGGCGTGGCGACAGATGGCATCATCACCGACAAGGAGCGTTTGACCGCACTCGTTCTTCTTGCCGTCGAGGCCGAGGGCGTTTCGCCGATGATCTTCTATCGTTCCGACTGCGCCGACATGGCGCTCGAAGCGAGCGATGTCGACGAGGCCTATATAAAGTCCTCGCGCGCGGTGCTGGTCTCGGGAACGCATTTTTCCCGGCCGAACACGGAAGCGGCGCAGCGCAAGGCGATCCGTATCGCCAAGGCCAACGGCCGCAAGGTGATCTTCGACATCGACTATCGGCCGAACCTCTGGGGCCTTGCCGGCCATGCGGAAGGGTTCGAGCGCTACGTGAAGTCGGACCGGGTGTCTTCCAAGATGAAGGAGACCCTGCCGGATTGCGACCTGATCGTCGGAACGGAAGAGGAGATCCTGATCGCATCGGGCGCTGACGACGTACTTGGCGCTCTGAAGGAGATCCGCCGGCTGTCGCCCGCGACCATCGTGCTGAAGCGCGGCGCGATGGGCTGCATCGTTTATGACGGTCCGATCTCGGACGATCTCGAAGCCGGTATCGTCGGCGAAGGTTTCCCGATCGAGGTATTCAACGTGCTCGGCGCCGGCGATGCCTTCATGTCCGGCTTCCTGCGCGGCTGGCTGAAGGACGAGCCGCTGAAAACCTGCGCGACCTGGGCGAATGCCTGCGGAGCGTTCGCGGTATCCCGCCTGCTCTGCTCGCCTGAATACCCGACCTGGGCGGAACTCGATTTCTTCCTGAAGAACGGCAGCAAGCATCGAGCGCTGCGCAAGGATGAGGCGATCAACCACATTCACTGGGCATCGAACCGCAAGGGCGATATTCCGCTGCTGATGGCGCTCGCCATCGATCATCGCTCGCAGCTGACAAGCGTCTGCGACGAGCTCGGCGTCGACTACAAGAAGATTGTCGCCTTCAAGCGACTTGCCGTGGAAGCCGCCGCGCGCGTCGCCGATGGCCGCAACGGCTATGGGATGTTGATCGACGAGCGCTTTGGCCGCGATGCCTTCTTTGACGCAGCGACCAAGAATTTCGCCTGGATCGGCCGGCCGGTGGAGCTGCCGGGCTCAAAGCCGCTGCGTTTCGAATTCAGCCAGGATATCGGCTCTCAGCTTGTCGAGTGGCCGCTCGATCATTGCATCAAATGCCTCTGCTTCTACCATCCTGATGATCCGGCGGAACTGAAAAAGGAACAGCAGGAGAAGCTGCGCACCCTGTTCGAAGCGGCGCGCAAAGTCGGGCGCGAGCTTCTGGTAGAGATCATTTCCAGCAAGAACGGCCCGTTGACCGACGATACGATCGCGACGGCAATGGAAGAGCTTTACACACTCGGGATTAAGCCGGACTGGTGGAAGCTGGAGCCGCAGGCATCGAGCGCAGCGTGGAAGAAGATCGACGCCGTCATCGCCAGGAACGACCCCTGGTGCCGTGGTATCGTGCTGCTCGGGCTGGAGGCGCCGGCAGACGAGCTGGTGAAGGGCTTCGAGGCAACGCTGGCCGCGCCATCGGTAAAGGGTTTCGCCGTGGGGCGCACGATTTTCGCCGACGCCGCTCGTGCCTGGCTTTCCGGCAAGATCAACGACGAGGAAGCGGTCGCCGACATGGCCGGACGCTTCCGTGAACTGACCGAGGCCTGGTTGAAAACCCGCGGCCTGCATTAATTAGAGCATTTGGGAGGTGCCCCATGGGCAAGACTGTACGATTGACGATGGCTCAGGCCGTCACGCATTTCCTCAAGAAGCAGATGACCGTGGTCGATGGCAAGAAGGTCCCGATCTTCGGCGGCGTCTGGGCGATCTTCGGGCATGGCAACGTCGCCGGCATCGGCGAGGCGCTGTATCAGGTCCGTGGCGAACTGCCGACCTACCGCGCCCATAACGAGCAAGGCATGGCGCATGCGGCGATTGCCTATGCCAAGGCGAATTTCCGCCAGCGATTCATGGCCTGCACCACCTCGATCGGCCCCGGTGCACTCAATATGGTGACCGCTGCCGGCGTCGCTCATGTCAACCGTATCCCGGTTCTCTTCCTGCCGGGCGACGTTTTCGCCAATCGCGCGCCGGATCCGGTCCTGCAGCAAATCGAGGATTTTGGCGACGGCACGGTTTCAGCCAACGACGCCTTCCGTTCGGTTTCCCGCTATTTCGACCGCATCACGCGGCCAGAGCAGATCATCTCGGCGCTGAAGCGCGCCATGCAGGTACTGACCGATCCCTATGATTGCGGCCCTGTCACACTGTCATTGTGCCAGGACGTGCAGGCCGAAGCCTTCGATTATCCGGAAAGCTTCTTCGAAGAGCGTGTCTGGACCACGCGCCGCCCTCGCCCGGATGCCGATGAGCTGGCGAACGCCATCGCGCTCATCAAGAAATCAGAAAAGCCGGTGATCATTGCCGGCGGCGGCGTGCTCTATTCGCAGGCCACCAAGGAGCTCACGGCGTTTGCCGAGGAACACCGGATCCCCGTCGTCGTCACGCAGGCCGGCAAGTCGGCGATCGACGAACGGCACCCGCTGGCGCTCGGCTCCGTCGGCGTCACCGGGACATCTGCGGCCAATGCGATTGCAACCGAAACGGACCTGATCATCGCGGTCGGCACACGTTGTCAGGACTTCACGACGGGCTCGTGGGCGCTCTTCCAGAACGACAAGCTGAAGATCCTCGGCCTCAACATTGCTGCCTACGACGCAGCCAAGCATGACGGTCAGACGCTGGTGGCCGATGCCCGCGAGGGGTTGAAGGCCGTTTCGAGCGGGCTTGCAGGCTGGAAGGCGCCGGCTGCGCTGGCGGCCAAGGCAGAGGCAGAAAAAAAGGCCTGGATGGACGCCGCCGCCAAGGCGATGGCGAGCACCAATGTCGCCCTGCCCTCCGACGCCCAGGTGATCGGCGCTGTTACCCGCTCGATCGATCTCGAAAAGGCAATCGGCCTATGTGCTGCCGGCGGCCTGCCGGGCGAGATGCACAAGCTCTGGCCGGCGACCGCGCCAGGCAGCTACCACATGGAATATGGCTTCTCCTGCATGGGCTACGAGATTGCCGGCGGCCTTGGTGCCAAGATGGCGCATCCTGAGAAAGAAGTCTTCGTCCTTGTCGGCGACGGCTCCTACATGATGCTGAATTCCGAGCTTGCGACATCGGTCATGCTCGGCCTGAAGCTCAACATCGTCCTGCTCGACAACCGAGGCTATGGCTGCATCAACCGGCTGCAGATGGCGACCGGTGGTGCGAACTTCAACAATCTGCTGAAGGACGCGCACTACGAAGTCATGCCGGAGATCGACTTCCGGGCACATGCCGAGAGCATGGGCGCGATTGCGGTCAAGGTTGCCTCGATCGCCGAGCTTGAAAAGGCGATTGCGGACTCGAAGAAGAACGATCGCACCTCGGTCTTCGTGATCGACACCGATCCGCTGATCACCACGGATGCCGGCGGCTACTGGTGGGACGTCGCCGTTCCCGAAGTCAGCCCACGCGAACAGGTCAACAAGGCGCACGCGGCTTATGTCAAGGCGCGCGCCGCTCAGCGCATCGGCTGATCGACTGATTTCATCTTCTGGAAGAGCGGGCCCGCTCTTCCAACAATGCTTTTGAGGAGACTATTGATGAAGGCCAAACTTGGCATGTCGCCGATCGCCTGGTGGAACGACGATCTTCCCGAGCTCAGCGACGACGTATCCCTGGAAGAATGCCTGCGTCAGTCGCGTAGCGCCGGCTTCACTGGCATGGAACAGGGCCGCCGCTTTCCGAACAATCCGGCCGAGATGCTGCCGATCCTGCGTGCCGCCGACGTGACGCTTTGCGGCGGCTGGTTCTCCGGCACGCTCGTCGATGAGGATCTTTCCGCCAACAAGGATCGCATCGCGCCGATGATCAAGCTGTTCAAGGCCGTCAACGCGCCTTGCATCGTCTATGGCGAAGTTGGCCGCTCCATCCAGGGCGACCGCTCCAAGCCTCTCGCGACCAAGCCGCGTCTCTCGGATGACGAGATGAAGGCCTATGCGCGCAAGGTCACGCAGTTCGGCGAATGGTGTGCCGAACAGGGCATGCCGCTTTCCTATCACCACCACATGGCGGCCGTCGTCGAGACCGAGCCGGAGCTCGACGCCTTCATGCGCAATTCGGGCGAAGGCATTCCGCTGCTGCTCGACGCTGGGCACTTGGCGTTTGCCGGCGGCGACGTTCTCCGCGCCATCGACAACCACCACGCCCGCATCAACCACGTTCACGTCAAGGACATCCGCAAGGCTGTCGTCGACGGGCTCGACCGTAGCAAGCAGTCCTTCCTCGATGCGGTGGCGCTCGGCGCCTTCACCGTGCCGGGTGATGGCTCGCTCGATTTCGGTGCGATTGTGAAGCGGTTCGCCGGTTACGGGTACGAAGGATGGTTCGTCGTCGAGGCCGAACAGGATCCACGCAAGGCGCCGCCTCAGAAGATGGCGGAAATCGGCCACGCCGAGCTGATGCGCGTCATGACGGCCGCTGGCTATACCGTCGAAACCGAGGGTTTTCCCAAGGGGTAACTCGAGGCGTTTCGTCTGACGGCGGGACGCCCAACTTCTCCCCCATGGGGAAATTTGCAGGCAATGGAGAGTACCGATGCCAAACCTGAAGGTAAAACCATCCAGCACGCACGGCCGCGTCACCCATGTGACGCCCGAAAGCGCCGGCTGGACTTATGTCGGCTTCGACATGCATCGGCTGAAGCCGGGTGAGACCGTCTCCGGCGATGCAAGCGGTCGCGAAGTCTGCCTTGTTTGGGTATCAGGCAAGGGCAAGGCAACGGCGGCAGGCGAGGATTTCGGCACCGTCGGCGGGCGGATGAGCCCGTTCGAGGGTGCGCCGCATTCGCTCTACGTGCCGGCCGGCTCCGGCTGGTCGGTCACGGCCGAGACGGATCTCGAACTCGCCGTCTGCTCGGCGCCCGGCGGTGGCGACTACAAGGCCAAGCTCATCCCGCCCGGCGTGCATCCGCAGTTCCAGCGCGGCAAGGGCTCGAATGTGCGTCTGGTGACCAACATCATGCCCGAAGACGACAATTCCGCCCATTCGCTGCTGGTTGTCGAGGTCATCACGCCGAGCGGAAACACCTCGTCCTACCCATCGCACAAGCACGATCAGGACAATCTTCCGAATGAGAGCCTGCTGGAAGAGACCTATTACCACCGCACGAACCCACCGCAGGGCTTTGCGTTCCAGCGCGTCTACACCGACGACCGCTCGCTCGATGAGGCAATGGCGGTGGAAAATGGCGATGTGACGCTGGTGCCGAAGGGCTATCACCCCTGCGCCACCATTCACGGCTATGATCTCTACTATCTCAACGTCATGGCCGGGCCGAAGCGGGTGTGGAAATTCCACAATGCGCCGGAGCACGAATGGCTCCTGAAATAAGCCGACGCAGAATCGCTAAATAATCTGACAGCGGGCGAGCCGTGCAGATGGTTCACTGACTCCATCGAAATAAAACCGATGGAGGATTACCATGCACGGCTCAACCACCATTCTTGCGGCCGAGAGCCGCCGTTCGGCCAAGCCATCGCGGTTCCTGACCGCCCTTCTCTCTTTTTATCGCTGGACAGCGCGCAAACTCAGGGAGCGACGCAACCTGAACGCCGTCATGGAGCTTTCCGACGAGCAGCTGAAAGATATCGGCCTGTCGCGCTACCAGACCGAGAGCGATGTGCATGTCTATTGCCGGGACTGAACTGTGCTACAATGCCGATAGCAGGCTTTCTCGCATGCAACTTCCGGAAAATGTCATGGCGCAATTTTCGACCGAACTGCTGTTGAAGACGAACACCGTCACGATCCGTGACGTCGTCTGCAATGGCGAGTGTCGGCATAAGAGCGACGAGGAATGCGCCCACAAGACCAGCCTCGTCTATCCTTACCGCGGTGTTTTCATGCGCCATGTCGGGCGCAACGACACCGTGGCTGAGGCGAACCAGATGCTGTTCTTCAATGCCGCGCAAGGCATTGCTTGCCGAGCTTGCGCCGAAAGATCAGATCCAGCCGGGAGAGCTCTTCGGTTTCCGCCGGCAGCGACGCCGGATCGATCCGCGAGCGCAGGCGCTCGTGGCGCTGCTGCGCCACGGCCTGCATCGCAAGGCTGCCGAGACACTCGAAGCAGAAACGCTGGCGCTCACTCTTGTCCGCCGGTCGCTCGGTGAACGAACATCACATGCCGCAGGTGCCAGCGTCGGGCGACAGAAGCTTGTCGACCGGGCAAAGCTCGCCCTTTCCTCGGATATCGCCCGCCGGTGGACGCTGGCCGAAATCGCCGCGGAAGTGGGCGTTTCGCCTGTTTATCTCACACAGGTCTTTCAGCAGGTCGAAGCGACCCCGCTTTACCGCTACCAGCTGCGGCTGCGCCTTGCGAGGGCGCTGGACCTGCTCGGACAGTACGACGACCTGACGGCGCTGGGCCTGGAGCTGGGCTTTTCCAGCCACAGCCATTTCACCTCCTCCTTCCGACAGACCTACGGCCAGACACCCGCGGAATTCCAGCGCGCGGCGCGGCTTCGGCGCTGAGAAGTTGCTAAAGAATTCGACAGCGGCGCCGGCGGCGTAAGTGGTCTTATGATCCTGTCCCGAAGGGATACCAAACAGAGGATCATTGCCATGAAGAAAACAACCTGTGCCGCCTGCGACTGTGAACTCGGGCCGGATGTCATCAGTGTCAAGCTCGGCGGGAAGACCGTCGAGGTCTGCTGCCAGGAATGCGCCGAGGCGCTCAAGGAAGCCGACGCTGCAGCGACCACGGCCAGAGCGAGCAACAATGAGTGAACGGGAGAGCCGCGCCCATGCTTCAGGCGGGCAGCAGACCGTAGCGCCAGCCCTTGCTTTTCGCCAGGCGGACAAGCACCCAGGCGGCGAGCAGCAGCATGCATAACTCCGCAAAGACCGGCACCATCCAGATCCCCATCTCACCGAAGACATGCGGTAGCAGGAACGTCAGAGGCAGCGTGAAGAGATACGGCCGCGACAGGCCGAAGATCGCCGCACGCCGGGCATCGCCGATCGACTGGAAATAGCCCGAAAGCACGATCATCTGGCCGAAGAGGAAATAGCAGCCGACCGTCCATGGCAAGATGCGCGCCACCTCGGCCACCACGATGGGATCACTGACAAAGATCGCCCCGAACCTTCCGGCCAGCAATTCGACGACCAGCTCGACCGTTGCGCAATAGACGAGCGCCGAGACCATCGCGATCCGCAGGCTGCGCCCAACACGTTCGGAAAGCCCCGCCCCAAAATTGTTGCCTGAGATGGTCTGGAAGGCGATGTTGAGGCCAAGCAGCGGCAGGTAGGCGAAGGTCATGATCCGCGTGATGATGCCATAGGCGCCGATCGTCGCCACATAGTCCGACTTGCCCCAAAGCGAAAGATTGAAGATCACCGCTGCTGAGCTCAGCGAAATCCCGATGAAACCGAGGCTCATCGGCATGCCCAAGGCGAGGACGGCCTTCCATTCGCCAGCCGCACCACGGCCCGCCGGTCGCAAGGCGTCGGCCTTCCGCCAGCGATAGGCGAGGATTGCGGCAAGGCAGATCGCTTGCGCCGAGACGGTGCCGATCGCCGAACCGGCTACGCCCCACTGCATCACCGCCATGAAAAACCAGTTGGCTGCGATGTTGAGGAGCGATGCTGCAAGCGTCACGGCCGTCATGAAACCGATCCGGCCTTCGCAGCGAAGGGCATCAATGTTCAGCGACAGGAAGAAGGCGATAACAGCAGAGCCGATCATGATCGCCATGAAGAGCGTAGCGTTTGCAGCCACCATCGCATTGCCTTCGGCGGCCGCCTCGACGATCCGCCAGCCGATGCTCCAATAGACGAGATTGAGTGCGACCACGACTGCGATCGCAAGGAGATGCGCCGTGGCAAATGTCCGGCGCGCGGCCGCCTTGTCTCCCGCACCGAGCTGGCGAGCAAGGATGCTTGCCATGCCGTTCGATACGAGGGATTGCAGGGCGATGATCATCATAAGACCGGGAAAGATCAGCGTGACGGCCGAGAGCGCTGCCGGCCCGACATAGGCACCGAGAAAGTAGGCGTCGACCACCGCGAAGAGACCATTGATCGTCGTGATCATGATGATCGGCGCCGCCGTCCGCGCGAAGACGGCGGCAAGCGGGGCGGTCAGAAACATGTTCTTTTCAGCATTGTTTTTCATAGGGATACCGAAGAGCGACGGCGCGCGGCTGCGGCCGTCTGGGATGAAGAAAGCGGGAGCGGCTCAGATGTCGAGAACGAGGTGGGGAACGCCGTTCGACGTCTTGCGCGGCGACACGCCATTGCCATCGACCTGCGCATTGATGCGCTGCCGGAACGCCGAGAAGCTCTCGAAGGTCACGACATCGACGGGCTCGTCGAAGTGGATCGTGATCTTGTGGAGGCCGCCGCCATGTGCCGAGAGCGCCAGGATCTTGCCGCTGAACGTCTGGTTCAGATACCGGCCACGGACCTTCGCGCCGACGGAAAGGGCAGCGATCGGCTCGTCGTTTGGCCGTGTCGCGAGCGCGGAAAGCGTGTTCCAGTCACGCACGCCGTGCTGCTGGGCGACAAGCTCGAGGGCGGCGCTGTGTGAGATCGCGGCGCCGCGTGTTTCCATCGCCTGACGGAGACGCTTCGCCTGCGACTTCAATTCATCGATTGAGGGATATGCAGTGGTCACGGATTCAGCCTTTCGGAAGGCATGCCATTTCGACCGTCACAAGGGAGCTCGCATTGCCTGCAGTCAGCATGCACCAAATGGCTGTGACTGAATCTTGCCGAGGACTTCACCATGGACTTGTCGTCCGCGAGCGGCTGGCGCCTCGAGCCATGTCCGATATGATTGAAGGGCGGCGGCCTGTCAAGCAGGAGCGGCTTGCCTGCTTTGCCCAACAATGAGCCATTCTGCTCTCCAGACAGGCATAAGCTTCAGATTGTAGGGAGATTGTTCAGAAGTTGTCAGCAATCTTGCGCTAATCTAGAAGCGTACAACAAGCGGAGGCTAACATGGCCTTTCAGATGCACCTCGACACAGAGCACCCCCAGCCGGAACAGGCTTATCGGGAGTTTTCGCTCGATCGCCCCGGCAAGATCATCTTCGTCGGACACCACCTCAGCACGGGAACGCAAGTCCGCTGCCTGATCCGCACGATCACGCTCGCCGGCGCCGTGCTGGAGGTCAATCCGAACCTGGAAGTGCCGAACCACTTCTTCCTCGAGATTCTCGGCATTCACGACGAGATCGGTTCGACGGTCGTCAAGCGCGAGGGCGATCTCGTGACGATCAGCTTCAACATGCTGATCAATCCGGAGTTCCTCCACCACGTCCTGCGATTGAATTTCGAGAGCTAAGCCGTAGCGTGCGGGTGGGCGAGCTTGCCGCTGCGCCCTCCTGCTTTATGCCGTCTAGGCGGCCAGTCGTCGCTCGATCTGCTCGACCGGCAAGTTGATGTAATCCTTTGCCAGTTCCGCAGAGACTGCTGCCTGCACATCGGCACTGAGGCTTGCTCTGAGCGTGCCTAGC
Source organism: Rhizobium sp. AC44/96 (assembly GCF_001692185.1). Classification (NCBI taxonomy): domain Bacteria; kingdom Pseudomonadati; phylum Pseudomonadota; class Alphaproteobacteria; order Hyphomicrobiales; family Rhizobiaceae; genus Rhizobium; species Rhizobium sp. AC44/96. The sequence continues at coordinate 904,907 of NZ_LXKO01000001.1, read as the reverse complement.
GCCCGCGGTGGCGCAACAATCACGATGCGCTGGACGTCCCTTTCGCGCACAAGCAGATCGAGTTTGGATGCGACCTGCTTCAGGAACTCGACTTCCGCCTGCTTGTGCCAATCCGTCTCTTCGACGGCACTTCCGCTCAATCCGTCGGCGGCGTGCGTGCGCCCGGGCTTATCCGCGCCGATTTCGCGGTCTGGCTCATTCGGCTGCGTCAAGGTCTCCTGGACCTTCAGGTTGATGCCGCTCGCGTCGCCGGCATTTTGCATGATCAAGGCTTTCCCTCCATCGCAAACGACCACCCATGACTTCGGCTGCAACATGATGTCAGACATCCTCGTCTCCTTGCTATTTTGATAGAGCGCCCTTGCGCCCGCTAACTCTATTAAAACGTGCAGGGTACGAAAGAGTTCTGCGTCAGGGTGGATAAATCGCTGGTCAGGCAATCCAATCTCCCTGATCCGCGTACAAGGGCACACCGATGGGAGTATCGAGATGAAGACACAGGTTATTGCCTACGCCGGCGCGCTCATGACACTGCTTGTCCTGGACGCGATCTGGCTCGGCTTGGTTGCCCGTACCTTCTATCGCGATCAGCTCGGCGAGTTGATGCTCCCCTCTCCCAATTTCGGCATTGCGGTCGTCTTTTATGTGTTTTTTGCCTTTGCCATCGTGTTTCTCGCCACGCGGCCGGGATTGTCTTCGGCCTCGATTACCATCGCGATCATCCATGGGGCGGTTCTCGGACTTGCGGCCTACGGCACCTATGATGTGACCAATCTCGCAACGCTGAAGAATTGGCCTCTGGCGATGAGCATCGTCGACGTGCTGTGGGGTGGTTTCGTCACCGCAATGGCAGCGGCAGGCGGGTATCTCGCGGTCAGGGCATTCGCTTGAAGCGGCCGAAACAAAATCCGCTTTCGTTAAACTTGTATTTTCTTCTTTGACAAATGCGAAAACCATTCGTGTGAGGCTTTGAGTGCAGGATCAGGACGATCCTGTTTTCAGGAGCCCTGTGATGTCTATGTCGATGCTTCGTGCCACACACCTCGCGACGGTGAAATCGGAAGTCTACGAGACGCGTTGGGAGCAATTCAATGTGAAGCGTCCCGCGCGCATTATCGCCGTCCGGCCATGCCTCACGGGCATTTCGATGCGCAGTGCCGAAATCATCGACATCTCGCGTGGCGGCGCCACCTTCGTCGTCTCGTCCACGACCGGCCTGCCGAAGCATTACTATCTCAATATCCTAGGGCTCGCCTACCGTATCGGCTGCGCCGAGGTGCACCGCAGGAACGAGAGGATCAGCGTTCGCTTCATCAACACGATCGAGCCCGATGTGTTGCGCCGCGTGGTCCGCGCGGACTTCATGATCGGCAACATGGAAGCGATCGACGCGCGCCGCACGATCAGCATGTAGATCGCCGTTTCGGGGAATAATCTGCCTTGCCTTGGCTCTACCAGCGCCTATTGTTGGCGCGATTTTCATAGCCTTGGGATACGCCTCAGAATGTCTGCCTTCTCGCGCTTCACCCCCCTCGTCAGCGCCCTGCCCTCAACTGTCCCATTTGTCGGCCCCGAGGCGATCGAGCGCCAGCGCGGACTGCACGTCAAGGCGCGCATCGGCGCCAACGAAAACGGTTTCGGACCGGCGCCATCGGTGCTTGCGGCTATCCGCGACCATGCCCCCGAAATCTGGAAGTACAACGACCCCGAAAATTACGAACTGAAGGAAGCGCTCGCCGCCCATCTCGGCACTGGCGCAGCGAATATCGCCATCGGCGGCGGCATCGATGAGCTGCTCGGCCAGATCGTGCGATTGGTGATCGACTCGGGCGCTCCCGTCGTCACATCGCTGGGCGGATATCCGACGTTCAACTTCCATGTCTCCGGCTTTGGGGGGCGACTCGTAACGGTTCCCTATGTGCAGGATCGTGAGGACCTCGGCGGTCTGCTCGATGCGGTGAAACGCGAGGCGCCGCCGCTTGTCTATTTTGCCAACCCCGACAATCCGATGGGAAGCTGGTGGGACGCCGATAGCGTCATCGCCTTCGCCCGGGCGCTACCGGAGACCACTCTTCTCGTCCTCGACGAAGCCTACAGCGAAACCGGGCCCGCCAATTCGCTGCCGTCGATCGCGTCGCTGATCGACCTGCCAAACGTCATCCGGACGCGTACCTTCTCCAAGGCCTACGGCCTGGCCGGCGCCCGCGTGGGTTACGCTATTTCCACTCCCGGAACGGCGCTTGCCTTCGACAAGATACGCAATCACTTCGGCATGAATCGCCTCGCGACAGCCGCCGCGCTCGCCGCTCTCAAGGATCAGGCCTATCTTTCCGAGGTGGTTGCCAAGATCCATGCTGCCCGCGAGCGGATTGCCAGCATCGCCAAGGCAAACGGGCTTGCTCCCCTGCCGTCCGCGACGAATTTCGTTGCCATCGACGCCGGGCGGGACGGTGCTTATGCCCGTTCGATCGTCGATGGTCTGATGCAGCACGGCGTCTTCATCCGCATGCCGGGTGTCGCGCCTCTCAACCGCTGCATCCGGGTCAGCGTCGGGCCGGAGGCTGATATGGCATTGTTCGAGCAAGCCTTGCCGGTGGTCCTAAAGTCGCTCGGCTGAGCGCAAATGAGATAAACCGCGCCGGCCTTGTTCCTGCCGGTCGCGGTTTTGCTATCTCCCGAGCGAGCCTAGCCCGCCGGTTCCTCTTCTGAGGCTTTTGTTTTTATCATGCAGTGATGCTGCGGGCCGTTCTCAGTGAACGGTCATCCATTCGCGAGCCGCGCGGAGCGCCTGGGCAAGCTGCATCTTGTCCATGCTTGCCGCGAGATCGGCGCGGAGTTCAGCCGCACGATCGTTGCCCTTGATTGCGGCGATGTTCAGCCACTTGTGAGCGGCCACCAGATCGATGGGGCAGCCGCGTCCGGTTGCATACATCAGACCCATTTCGCAGAAGACATCGGCGCTGTTCTCGCCACCCATGGTGGCCATTTCTGCATTGTGCATTTCAAAGCGTGCCATCGGTTTTATCCCTGTTTAGCCTGTGTTGACTTACCCTGTTTTACCTCTGGGCCTTGCCGTCTATCGCAGCTTTTTGGTCCCTTCGGTTCGGCGGGTTTGCCCCGCTCGTTTGATGCCTTCACTATGCCGGACGGCTTTCAAAAAATGCCTAAAATGCATGATTAATTTGAGACAAATAAAGTCCAAACGCTTGGTAAAATTGGATTTTTGTTAAACATCGGAATCCTTGCGGATTAAGGATTTTGGCGCTCGATTTACCGAAAATTCAGATTTGGAAATCAACCTTCCGTTCACCACGAAATCAGCCGCGAACCTGAAAGCCCGTCAATTATTGCGCGCCGAACCGGTGATTTCTGGGCGCCGAAAACACAATTATTTACCTTTACGTTCGCGTCAGTTAGTTTGCCCGCCACGACATCAGGGAGGTAAAAGATGATCCGTAAGTACGTTCTGGCAGGCGTGATCGCGTTCTCGGCGACATTCGCCCATGCCGACGAACCCATCGTCGGCAACTGGAAGACCGCTTCCGGTGAAACCGCGCTGATCGCCGCTTGCGGCGGCGACTTCTGCATAACCCTGAAAACCGGCAAATATACAGGCAGGAAAATCGGCACCCTTGCAGGTTCAGGCGCGGACTACAGCGGCGAGATTACCGATCCAAGCAACGACAAGACCTATAGCGGATCGGGCACCGTTTCCGGCGGCTCTCTGAAGATGAAAGGCTGCGTACTGAAGGTCTTCTGCAAATCGCAGACCTGGACGCGACTGTAGGCACGACATGAGCAATGCGCCGGTTCCCCGAGCGCATTGGACTTCCCAACCGCGCCGTTCAGCGTGCCCGCTGGTTGAAAAGGATCTTCTGCGCTTCCATGTCGTCAGCCAGATTGCTGCGCTCACGCTCTTCCTTGCCGATCGCAATGCCCTTGATGACCGCGGGGCGAGCCATCAGCGTGTCGAACCAACGTTTGAGATGTGGGAATTCGGCCAGATCCTGCCCCTGGCGCTCGTGGGGTACGACCCAGCCGATGGAGGCCATATCCGCGATCGAGTAGTCGCCGGCGAGGTATTCGTGTTCCGCGAGACGCTTGTTCATCACGCCGTAAAGACGGTTCACTTCGTTGGTATAGCGATTGATCCCGTATTCGATCTTCTCAGGGGCGTATCCACGGAAATGATGGGCCTGTCCGGCCATCGGACCAAGACCGCCGACCTGCCAGAACAGCCATTCCTCGATCTGCACGCGGGTTCGCTCGTCCATCGAATAGAATTTGCCGTACTTGCGTCCGAGATACTGCAGGATCGCTCCGGATTCGAAGACGGAGATCGCCTCGCCGCCAGGGCCTTCGCGGTCGATGATGGCCGGCATGCGGTTGTTGGGCGCGATCTTCAGGAATTCGGGCGCGAACTGTTCACCCTTGCCGATGTTGACGTACCTGACCTCGTAGGGAACGCCGAGTTCCTCCAGCATAATACTGATCTTCCAGCCATTCGGCGTGGGCCAGTAATAGAGTTCAATTGGCGCCGTCATGAAAATCTCCTTGGGCGGATACTGAGAGATAAGTAACGCCCGGCCCGCTTCAAGCATGCTGGTCTTCATGAACGCTGGATGAACCGGCATCTCAGCGTCGGTTCAGCAGGACCATGGCAAAACCGTGTCACGTTCAGGAGCAGATCGTCACAACGACGCTACCGAGCGGTTTTCACCCAGAACCTCGTACCGGGGCAAGGATATGGAAGTGCTAGTCTTGGCAAGGCGTTTCACCATCATCACGCTGTTCGCAGCAATCTTCGCCATCACATTCTCGGCTGCAGTCAGCCGAAATGCAGGCGGCGGTGCCCAGTCGCACTTTGGCGCCAACTACACGGCTTCGATCGAGCCCATCCGCGCCGTCCGGCCATGACGTAACGCATTCCGACCAACACCGTCGGAATGCTTGTAAAAATCCATGCGTTGCTGCTCAACGCGTCGTTTGCTTGTTAAATGCAACACCCTATAATGCGTCATGAGCAAACGAATCTCTCCATCTGCACCTCTCGACATTGTATCACCATCGCCTTTTTCGCCGAAGAGCTTCGACGATCCAGTTCAGGCAGTCGATGCGCTGACGGCGCTTTATGAGCGCAACACGTCCTTCCTCATCGAGAATTTCACGTCTCTCGCCAAGGGCGCGCCGATCACCTCGCGTTACCGGGCCTTCTATCCGCAGGTCAGCATCGAGACGACCAGCTTCGGCCATATCGACACGCGCCTGTCCTACGGGCATGTAACAGCGCCAGGCATCTACACGACGACGATCACCCGTCCGCAGCTCTTCCGGCATTATCTGAAGCAGCAGCTCGGGCTTCTGATGCGGAACCACAACGTGCCCGTCATCGTGTCGGAATCGACGACGCCGATCCCGCTGCACTTTGCCTTTGGCGAAGGTGCGCATGTCGAGGCGTCGGCGGCGGCGTTCCTCGATATACCGATGCGCGATCTGTTCGATACGCCGGACCTGAACACGACGGACGACGAGATCGCCAACGGGGAGTACATTCCGCCGCCGGGCGAGCCATCTCCCCTCGCCCCGTTTACCGCCCAGCGCATCGACTACTCGCTGGCGCGCCTGTCGCACTATACGGCGACCAGCGCTCAGCATTTCCAGAACTTCGTGTTGTTCACGAACTACCAGTTCTACATCGATGAGTTCTGCGCCTGGGCCCGCAAGCTGATGGCGGATGGCGGCGATGGCTACACGTCGTTCGTGGAGCCCGGCAACATCGTTACCCATGCGGGCAGCGGCCAGCCGGAGACAGACGTCACGCTGGCCCGACTGCCGCAGATGCCGGCCTACCACCTGAAGAAGAAGGGCCATGCCGGGATCACGATGATCAACATCGGCGTCGGTCCGTCGAATGCGAAGACCATTACCGACCATGTGGCGGTTCTTCGGCCGCATGCCTGGCTGATGCTCGGCCACTGCGCAGGCCTGCGCAATAGCCAGCGCCTCGGCGACTATGTGCTGGCCCACGCCTACATGCGCGAGGACCACGTGCTGGATGATGACCTGCCGGTCTGGGTGCCGATTCCGGCCCTTGCAGAAGTCCAGGTTGCGCTGGAAGCCGCGGTTGCCGAGATCACCGGGTACGAGGGCTTCGAGCTGAAGCGGATCATGCGCACGGGCACGGTCGGAACCATCGACAACCGCAACTGGGAACTGCGTGATCAGCGCGGACCGGTCAAGCGGCTGTCGCAGGCCCGTGCCATTGCGCTCGACATGGAATCGGCCACGATCGCCGCCAACGGCTTCCGCTTCCGCGTGCCCTACGGAACGCTGCTTTGCGTTTCCGACAAGCCACTGCATGGCGAGCTCAAGCTTCCGGGCATGGCCACCGCCTTTTATCGCACGCAGGTCAACCAGCATCTGCAGATCGGCATCCGTGCCGTCCAGAAGCTTGCCGCCATGCCACCGGAAGCCTTGCATTCCCGCAAGCTCAGAAGCTTCTTCGAGACGGCCTTCCAGTAGGCCGTTTCCTTACTGCCGCGACGCGGCAACCTGACCGACAGCGAAAGCTTGCTGGCCATCACGGTGGCCAGCCATATCCAGCGTTGCTATGGACAACGCGAAAACCGCCAGCACCGCGGCAAGACGCGCAGCGATGGCGCCGGCGGTGGGCACGTCCTGCGCCAGCGGATCAGGCTTTTCTCCCTGGCGCCGACGCGCCCACAGCTGGTTCGCCAGCACAATCTCGAAGATGCTCATAACCGTCACTCCTTGCTGTTGACGGTTGCTAGTCGCGTTTGATCTCCTCAATTCGACACGGGGCGTGCAGAAAGATTTTCTTCCACCTTGTCGAAATGCGCCTAGGCTGCTCGTCAAGGAGATGTCACGGCGCAACTCGGGAGGAAAAATGCCATGAAGTATCTCTGCCAGGTGTGGTTCGAGCCCGCCAGGCTCGATGCCATGACGAGCGACGAGAAGCGCAAGCTCGACAGGGATTCGCTCGCCTACGACGATCACCTCCTCGAGAGCGGACACCTGATCGTCGCCCAGGCACTGCAGTCACCTCGGAGTGCCGTGACTGTAAGGGTTCGCAACGGAGAGATGTCGGTCACCGACGGCCCCTATGCCGAAACGAAGGAACAGCTGGGCGGCTTCATCCTGATCGAGGCGAAAGATCTGAACGACGCCATCCGTGTGGCCGCCGGTATTCCGCTTGCAAAGACGGGATCAATCGAAGTCAGGCCGATCTATACGATTCCAGTCGAACAACAGGGGTGATGACATGAAGTTTCTCTGCCAGATCTGGTTTGACACCGAGAAAAGCAACCTCGTGCCGCAGGAAGAGTGGGACGCCCTGACGCAGGAATGCATCGTGAGCGACGATCACTGGCGCGACCGGGGTGTGCTCCAGACCGCGTTGGCGCTGCACGCGCCGAACACGGCGCTCACCCTGCGTGCTGGAACAGGCGCCGTCACCGCCACCGATGGCCCTTTTGCCGAAATAAAGGAACATCTCGGCGGCTTCGTGCTGATCGAGGCCACGGATATGGCCGAGGCAAAGGCGGTCGCGTCGACCTTTCCCATCCTGAGATATGCCTCGATCGAAATCCGACCGGCCTATTCGATCAATGACGGGAGATGATGCCATGCGTTACGTCTGCCTTATCTACAACTCCGCCGATACTGACGGCACACTCACCACAACGGAAACGGAGGAGATCGTTCGAGCTCATTTTCGCGTCGACGAAGAACTGATCCGCGCCGGTACGCTGATCCACGCTGACGCGCTGGAGCCACCCGAGCAGGCGGTTGTCCTGCGACTTCGAAACAATGAGCTCAGCGCGACCGATGGACCCTATGTTGAGACCAAGGAGCATCTCGCTGGACTATACGTCATCGAGGCAGAGGACATGGAAGCGGCCAAGGCGATCGTGGCACGCATTCCCTGCGCAAGCGTCGGAGCCGTGGAGTTGCGCCCGGTGAGAACGCTGACCCTTCCGGAGTGAACCGTGAAAGACCTCATCGAGGACGTTTACCGAAAGCATTCTCGCAGGGTCCTTGCGACCCTGATCCGCTTGCTGGGCGACTTCGACCGCGCTGAAGAGGCATTGCACGACGCTTTCGCGGCAGCGGCACGCACCTGGCCGCGAGACGGCGTGCCGGACAACCCTTTTGGGTGGCTGGTATCGACCGGCCGCTTCCGTGCCATCGACCACATCCGTCGGCGAACACGCTTCGATGCTTCGCTGAGGGACATAGAAGATACTCTATACCCGTCTGCCGATGAAAAGGAGGTCGGCGACATGGAACTTATCGAGGACGACATGTTGCGGCTGATCTTTACCTGCTGCCATCCGGTGATTCCGGCGGACGCGCAGATGGCGATGGCGCTTCGCGAGGTCTGCGGCCTCACCACCGAAGAGATCGCGCATGCCTTCCTCGTTCCAGCGCCGACCGTGGCGCAACGCATCGTCCGTGCAAAGAGCAAGATCCGCGCGGAAGCCATCCCCTACGAGGTTCCATCACATGAGGAGCTCCCACAGCGCCTCGATCGCGTGTTGTATGTGATCTATCTCGTCTTCAACGAGGGATATTCAGCCTCATCCGGCAGCGAGATGATCCGGACCGATCTTGCCGTCGAGGCAATCCGCCTTGCCCGCCTGTTGCGCGGGCTGCTGCCGCACCCTGACGTCTCAGGTCTATTATCGCTGATGCTGTTGCAGGATTCACGCCGGCTCGCGAGGCGCGACGCCAACGGCGATCTGATCCTTCTCGCAGAGCAGGATCGCAGCCTCTGGGATCGCGCCGAAATCAATGAGGGTCTGCGACTGCTTCACGATGTCATGCGTCACGGCGAAATCGGGATCTATACCCTCCAGGCCGCCATCGCAGCTGAGCACGCCCGCGCGCAAACGCCAGCAGACACGGATTGGCGACAGGTCGCGGCCTACTTCGACCTTCTGCTCTCCGTTCAGCCGTCACCGATTGCAGAGCTCAATCGTGCGGTAGCGATTGCGATGCTCGATGGGCCTGAACAGGGACTGCAGCTGGTCGATACGATCCTGCAGGCGGGAGACCTCGGCTCCTATCATCTTGCGCATTCCGCCCGTGCAGACTTCCTGCGGCAGCTGGGGCACACGAAACAGGCATTGGAGGCATATGAAACGGCTCTCGCTCACTGCCGGCAAGCTCCCGAGCGCGCTTTCCTGCAAAAGCGGATCTCAGAGCTCGCGGCGGCGTCGACCGAACGGCAATGAGACCGCTGTACCCGTCAGGGCGGAAACGATGATCAGCAGATGGGCGTTGATGCTCGCCTGCGCCAGCGATGCCACGGCTGCCCTTTCGCCAGAGGCGCCAAAGGCCACTGCACCCGCAGTGATACCGGCCGGGTAAGTCCCGACGCCGCCTGGTGCATGAACCGGCAACACCGACGACAGTTCACCACCCAATGCGCCACCGAAGCTGGCTGCCAGGGGCAAAACACCCATCAGACTCAAGGCCCAGGCAAGCACCAGAACCTTGACGAGCCAATTGATAACAGTCATTGCCCAGGCTCTTGCGAAAGCGGACGCATTGGCCGGCAGGCCATTTTCGATCTCCGCCACGAAATGCTGAAGCTTCGATGGCAGCAGCTTGCCGGCAAACCGGAGCAGCGTCTTGCGAACGGTGAAGCCAGCCACCGGCAAGAGCAGGAACACTCCCCAGGCCAGCCATGCAAGCGCCTTATGCGAGGAGCCTATCGCAAAGCCTATTCCGGCAGCGGCGAGCAAGGCATGAAGATCCAGGAGTCGCATGACCAGGAGCGCGGATGTGGCGCGAGTCAGGGGAATGCCAAATTCCGTGCGCATCAGCACGGGAAAGCTGGTCTCGCCGGTTCGAAACGGCATCATGATATTGAGCAGATTGTGGATCTGCGTCACCCGAAAGAGCGTTTGAAACCGGCCAGCGGTTTCGCGCGGGAAATAGTCGTAGATGCGCCATGTGCGGAGGAAGTAAGTGCTGGTTAGCAGAACGAGCGCCGTGACGACCGGTAGCGCGCCGACTGCCGCCCATTGCCCAAGGATCGATGCCCATCCCCAGAACCACTCGATGAAAATCGCATAGGCCGCGACAATCGTTACGGTCAGCAACAGCATCCGATTGCGAGCGAACCAAGATTGTCGGCTGGCAACAACCGGAGACTTCATGTACTAGCTTCCTGACTTCGTCCGCGATGCCACCAACACGGCTGCGCGGCGTTTTAGGAGAAATAAGCGTTGCAGACAACGGCTGAGTCACTTTCGAACGTCATCGACGCTCCCAAACCTGTTGAGCTTTCGCTGGTCGTTCCCGTTTTCAACGAGGAGGATAGCGTCGGCCCGCTGATCGATCGCATCTGTACGGCCATGACCGGATATGCCGAACAGTGGGAGCTGATCCTGGTTGACGACGGAAGTACCGATGCGACGCTGGCAAACGCGCGCAAGCATGTCAGCCGCGAAGGTCTGCTGCTGAGGATTGTCGAACTGCAGCGAAACTTCGGGCAGACGGCAGCAATGCAGGCCGGCATCGACACGGCGGTTGGACGGCTGATCGCGACGATGGACGGCGATCTGCAGAATGATCCCAAAGATATTCCCTCGATGGTCGCCGAACTGGAGCGCCGCGAACTCGACCTGCTCGTCGGCTGGCGTAAAAACCGTCAGGACGGTCTTTTCCTGCGCAAGATCCCATCCTGGTGCGCCAACTACCTGATCGGCCGCATCACCGGCGTCAAGCTGCATGATTATGGCTGCAGCCTGAAGATCTACCGCGCATCGATCATCAAGCAGGTGAAGCTGATGGGTGAGATGCATCGGTTCATCCCTGCCTGGGTCGCCGGCGTTGTGCCAAGCTCCCGCATCGGCGAGATGGTCGTCACCCACCATGCCCGCCAGCACGGCCAGTCCAAGTACGGCATCTCGCGCACCTTCCGCGTTATTCTCGACCTGCTGTCGGTCATGTTCTTCATGCGTTACAAGGCGCGCCCCGGCCACTTCTTCGGCTCGCTTGGACTTGGCCTCGGTGCCATTTCAGCGCTGATCCTTGTCTATCTGTTCTTCGACAAGTTCATCCTCGGCAATGATATCGGCACACGTCCGATGCTGATGGTCGGCATCGTGCTGCTGCTATCGTCGGTACAGATGATCACTACCGGCATCCTCGCGGAGATGATCGCGCGAACCTACTATCGCGACGACGCCTCGCCGAACTACATCGTCCGGCAGATTTTCGACGAAAGAACGAATGCGTAATATGCTGGCACGTCGATCCGATGCCGCCTTCTATCTCGTCGGCGGCTACTTTCTGCTTTGCGTCATCGTCCGCCTTTTGCGACCTGATGCGCTTGAGATCGATGAATCGACGCAAGCATTTCTTTCGCAATATTTCCTCGTCGGCTACGGCTCGCAGCCGCCGTTCTACGGCTGGCTGCAGCACGGACTTGCCGAATTCTTCGGCATTTCGGTCGCGACCCTGTCGATCCTGAAGAACAGCCTGCTGTTTCTGTGCTGCCTATTCTACGGCCTTGCCGCCCGTCAGGTCGCGTCGAACCGTGCGACACCGGCCACCGCAATGCTCGGCGTGTTGACGCTGCCGCCGGTTTTCTTTCTCGCCCAGAAAGATCTTTCTCACACGGTTGCGGCGCTGTTTGCCGTATCGCTGTTTCTGTTCGGTTTCCTTCGCACGCTGAAGGCTCCGAGCTTCGGTTCCTACCTCATCACTGGCATTGCCGTCGGCATCGGCGTCATATCCAAGTACAACTTCGTTGTGGTGCCGATTGCGGCCGTTCTGGCAATCCTCCCGGAGGCTGCCCTTCGGAAGCGCATCTTCGATTGGCGCATTCTGCTGGCCGTCTTGGCTGCCGTGATCATTGCCGCCCCCCATGCCTACTGGCTGCTGCACAATCTTGGAAATGCGAGCAACAACACACTGGCGGAAATGAAGGAAGGTGGACCAAGCAGGCACATCCCGACCTTCCTGCTCGGCACGCTCTCCCTGACGAGTGCAACGATCCAGGCGATCGCACCGACGGTCGCGGTTTTTGCCTTGATCTTCTATCGGGACATCAAGACCATTGCCCGCGCACAGAGCGAGTGGACCCGCGTTCTGGGCAGGATGTTGATCGCCTGCTTCACCCTTGTCCTGCTGGTCGTTATCGGTGTTGGCGCGACACACATTCGCGAAAAGTGGCTTTCGCTGCTGATCGTGCTGCTGCCGCTCTATCTTGCGATGAAAGTGGACGCGTCAGGCAACGCCGTGGAACTGAAACTGCCGCGTTTCGCGGCCGTCGTCGCTGCGCTTGTGCTGATTGCCCTTGCCGTTCTTTCGGGACGAGCGATTGTAGGGCCCATGCTGGGCTACTATTCGCGGGTGAACACCCCCTACCACGCATTCGCGGATGCGATTCTGGCCGAGCATGGCGAGCCGGCGCGGATATTGACCACCGACGGCAATACCGCGGGAAATCTCCGTACACAGTTTCCAAATGTCCTGGTCGAGGCCCCTGGAGGGCTGGCCACATCCGAGCTTTCACAGCCGTTGCTCGTCGTCTGGCGCGTCGAAGGTGAGTATGGCGAAGAGCTGCCAGACCGGGTGGCGACATTCCTCAAGAAACGAGACATCGCCCTAGACGGGATCACGCCCCAGTACCTGGCTATTCCCTACAGCCCCGACAATGCGGAAAAGCATGTCCGGTTCGCCTATTTCTGGATCGCTGCCAACCAATAAAGCAGCGATCCTTCCGCACCTATCGTGGTTTCGTCAGCTTCGCAGCTCTTTCCACGCCGCATCCAATGCGATCTTGGTGATCCGAGCCATTTCATCGACCTCAGCGTGGCTGATAACCAGCGGCGGCGATGCCAGCATGCGGTCGCCCGTGGCGCGCAGGACCAGTCCGTTTGCGAGGGCATGATTTCTGACCAGCGTGCCAACCGCGTCAGGCTTTTCGAAGCGGGTGCGTGAAGACTTGTCGGCGGTAAGCTGCAATGCGCCCATCAGGCCTATGCTGACGGCCTCGCCCACGAGATCGTGTTCACCGAGACCACCCCAGGCCTTGGCGAAGTAAGGACCGATATCGTCGCGAACACGCTCGACCAGCCGCTCCTCCTCGATGATGCGAAGATTCTCGATCGCTGCGACCGCGCACACCGGATGGCCAGAATATGTGAAGCCGTGGTTGAAATCGCCAACATCGTTGATCAGTACATTCGCCACGCGATCGCTGACGAGCACGCCGCCGATCGGCAGGTAGCCCGATGAAAGTCCCTTGGCGATCGGAGCGAGGTCAGGCTCGACGCCGAAATGCTGGTGGCCGAACCATTGGCCGAGACGACCGAAGCCGCAAATTACCTCGTCCGTGACAAGCAGGATGTTGCGCGCCTTGCAGATGCGGGCGATCTCCGGCCAGTAGGTCTCCGGCGGGATGATGACGCCGGCCGCGCCCTGCACGGGCTCTGCGACGAAGGCCGCGACGTTGTCCTCGCCCAGTTCGTCGATCTTGGCCTCGAGCTCGCGAGCAACCTTGAGGCCGAATTCCGCGGGCGACAGGTCGCCGCCTTCCCCGTACCAGTAGGGTTGACCTATATGGACGATACCGGGGATCGGCAAATCGCCCTGCTCATGCATGTATTTCATGCCGCCGAGGCTGGCGCCGGCAACGGTCGAGCCGTGGTAGCCGTTCTTTCGTGAGATGACGATCTTCTTCGACGGCTTGCCGACCGCGCTCCAGTAGACGCGGGCCATGCGGAACCACGTGTCGTTTGCCTCCGAGCCGGAGCCCGTGAAGAAAACATGGTTGAAGCGTGGACCGGCGTGAGACGTCACCTTCTCGGCGAGAAGGGTCGTCGGTGTCGTGGTCGTGCCGAAGAAGGTGTTGTAATAGGGCAGCTCGTTCATCTGCCGCGCAACGGCATCGGTTATTTCCTTACGCCCGTAGCCGACATTGACGCACCACAGACCTGCAAAACCATCCAGATACTTCCGGCCGTGATTATCCCAGATATGGACGCCCTCGCCGCGCTGGATGATGCGCGTGCCATCGGCATTCAACTTCTTCATGTCGGAGAACGGATGCAGATGATGAGCGGCATCGACGGCAGCAAGATTAGAACGCGCGTAAGTATCAGACATGATTTGCTAAACACCTTCGGTGATTGAAAGCCTCTTCCCAATGAGCTACGACCTTGGCCTTGTCCGAGGGGATTTACAAGATCATGGCAACTGACAAAATGCACGGAAAGGCTGCGGACGGAGAACCGCGCATTGAAATCATGCTCGTTGGCATGAATGGCGACCTACGCGGCAAGCAAATTCCCCTCGATGCGCAGAAAAAGGTATGGGCCGGCGAGGTCCGGCTTCCTTCATCGACACAATCGCTCGACATCTGGGGCGATGACAACGACGACATTACCGGCCTGTCGCTGTCGGTCGGCGATCCGGATGGAAACTGCATTGCGGACAAGCGCAGCCTCGTGACCATGCCCTGGGCGCCGGAAGGCTCGATGCAGGTCCTGGCGACCATGCACGAGTTCGACGGTACACCGAGCTTCATGGATCCGCGCGCCATCCTCTCCTCGGTGCTGAAGCGATATGAGGAGCGTGGTCTGACCCCGGTGGTTGCGACGGAACTCGAGTTCTATGTGGTTGAACAGGACTGGCGTGACACCGGCCGCCCCTCGCCGCCGTCAAGCCTGACCTATCGGGGTGATCCGAACGGCTTTCAGCTCTACGACATGAACGCGGTCGATGCCCTCGACGGCTATCTGCAGACCGTGCGATCCTACGCAAAGGCGCAAGGTCTGCCTGCCGATGCGACGACCGCCGAGTTTGGTCCCGGGCAGTTCGAGATCAACCTCCTGCATCGCCCCGACGCTCTGGCCGCGGCTGACGATTGCATCTACCTGAAGCGGATCGTGGAACAGGCGGCACGCAAACACGGCCTCAAGTCGACCTGCATGGCAAAGCCTTATTCGGATCATGCCGGTTCGGGCCTGCACGTGCATGCCAGTGTCGTGGACCGGGATGGGCGCAACATTCTCGACGCCAAGGGCGAAGAGCCGAAAAAGCTCAAGTCCGTCTGTGCAGGCATGTTGCGCACCATGCGCGAGGCGCAACTGGTCTTCGCACCGTTCGCCAACTCCTATCGCCGCCTCCAGCCGGATTCCTTTGCTCCCGTCGACCTGACCTGGGGGTATGGTCATCGTGGCACCGCGATCCGAATTCCCGACCTGAATGGTCCGGCGGCGCGCGTCGAACATCGTGTCGCAGGCGCCGATGCCAATCCGTACCTGCTCCTGGCGGCCATCCTCGGCGGCATGCTGCTAGGTCTCGACAACGAACTGGACCCGGGCGAGGAAACCACGCCGTCACATATCCCTGAGAACACCACGCGGTTGACGCACGATTTCCTCACGGCAGTGGAGGATTTTCGTGGGTCGCCATTCATCGCCGACATCTTCGGCGAGCGCTACCAGAGGCTTTACGGCGACACGAAGCGCAAGGAAGCGATCACCTTCCTCAGAACGGTCTCGGACTTCGACCATCGCACCTATCTATCGCGCCTGTAGAGAGCGACGCGCGGCGTTGGTGCGAACCTAGTGTTCGGTCATCATCAGCTCCAGAAGAGCGGCGACCAGCCCGGGCTGGGATCGGAACCCTGTCTTCTGGAACACGCTTCGTAGATGACTGCGCGAAGCCCTTACCGAAGTCCCAAGCTCATCCGAAACGGCGCGCAGGTCCCATCCCGCCGCCAGCTTGGACGCAACCTTGGCCTCGGCGTGGGTGAGGCCGAAGATCGCCTGAAGCGCCAAGGTGGACGGTGCGGCGCGCGCGGTGGGATCGCTGACGATCACGATCGCCTGGCACGGCGAGAAAATGTCGTGCATGGCGCCCTGAACGGGCAATACGTGCGCAACCAGCGGAAAGTCGTCGGGACGTTCGATCGAAACATAGGATGATCCGGTGGGTGGCAGCAGGGCCTTTCCAACAGCAACGCTCAAACGTTCGTCGGAGCGCTCGTCGCGGCAACTGAGTCGGCGTTCACGCAACGTGATGTCGCCGCCGAGGAGACTGTCCGCCGCCTGGTTGTGCTGAACGACAACGCCCGCATAATCGAGGACGAATGCTGCCTTCCGGCTTGCGTCGAACGCCGCAAGCGCCTCATCCGCGCGGACAAAGCCGAAGGCACTGGCCAAGACAGCATCATTGCCGAAGCCCTTTGCCAGGTCGACAAGGCATTGACGCTCCTCCTCGTCAAAAGGCAAGGTATCTTCGCGCCGCTGCAGCGACAGCACCCAGAGCTCTTCCAGGCCTGCGATCTTGACGCCCGCGAACCACTTCAGGCCGAACCGAGCCAGCCAGTCCTGATAATAGGGATTGCGCTTGATTTCGTCGTCACTGATAAAATCGAGGTCGGTGGCGACCCCGTGGCGCATCATATGGCCGACGCCGCGAAAGCGAACGTCACGGTTCGCCCAACCGTCTCGAATATATGTGTCGATCGCCTCTTGAAACGAGGGGGTGGTCGGCAGCTGAGGCAGGCCGCCCTTTAGGCGCACAAGGGTCGCGCCAGCGCCGGACGCCTCCTCCGATATGACATCGAGGGCTTCAGACCACGCCCATTCTCCAATGGCCGCGCGAGAAAAAGATTCGGATATCCTTTGAGTATTCCACTGCACAGGCATCGTCGTATCCGCCTTGCTGTAGATTGAACGCGCGAAGCTTGATTGAAATCGCTCCAAAAAGCAACACTTGAAGTTGTTACGAGACAGGCTCGCGCCGCTCCGTCTCGTCGATCTTGGCGGCAAGACCCTGTTTAACCAGAACTTTCAGCTCACCCGGGTGCAGGGTCAATGCCACGTCCCGCTCGAGCGGCAGCAATTCTCCGTCCATCACGCAATTGGCTTTGGGATGAAGCTTCGGAAAATGCAGATGCACTTCGGCGGGGTGCATGATCATCAAGTCGGCATTCTCGCGCACCTTGCCGCGCAACAGATCGATGGCAAGGCGCGCCACGCCGAGCGGCTTCAATGGTTTCGCGGTGTAGAAACCCAATTCGCCACCGGTCAGGCTGTCAGCATAGAGGAGCGCGTTTTCGCCAAACGGATTGTTGGAGACCGATACGGCCGAAACCTTGCGGCGCTCCCGGATACCCGCGGCTTCGAATTCCACATCGAACTCGGGCGGGTTGAGCACGACGCCGAAAGCCGCGCGCGTACTTGCCTGTATTTTCCCCAGGCGGGAGCGATAGCTGTAGGAATTGCGATAGCGCACCATGCGGGCATGCAGGCCGGCGGAGTACTGGTGGATGAACGGCCTGCCGTTGGCGCTCGCGATATCGACGTGATCGACTTCGCCAAACGCCAGCACATCAAGCGCCTCCCATATATCGAGAGGGACACGCAGCGACCGTGCAAACAAATTCATGGTGCCGGCAGGCACAACCCCGAGCGCCACGCCGTTTTTCCAGGCTATGGAGGCAGCAGCAGAAATCGTGCCATCGCCGCCGCCGGCAACGATCCCGTCGATATCGTCCCGCCGCGCCGCACGCTCCATGGCGGGAACGATCTCGCTACCGGAAAACACGACAGCCTCAAAGTCGTGACCGGCCTCGGCAAAGGTGGTCTCGGCGCGGTTCTGGTATGCAGACATGTCGGTGGTTCGGAAAGTACCGCCGTCGCGATTGAAAAAACCTATAAGCTTCATGCGGTTCCTGTCATTAGCCGCCTTTCGCAGGCGCCTGCCTCGTCCTGCTAGAAGATGGTCCTTCCGTCATCGATTTCAACCAAATGGCAGGTCGCTCTGCACAACAGGCAGCCGATCGATGACCTACGTATGCGCCATGAGGGACGCTGCACTGCATAAAACGCAGGGGACGGCGGCGCGCAAATCGTCGATAAATGCGATGTTGGGGCAAAGCTCCACCTCCCATCATTTTCTGCTTATCCGGCCGGTCATGGCTACGCCTGCGTCCAGCGTTCGGAAACAAGCATGCATGCCCAAGGAGCTCTCGCTTGAGCCAGATCGCCGTAAACGATTCCATTGACGCCGGCACGGCGGTCGAAGCCCCCTCTCCGATGGCGGTTGCGCTCGTGCAGCTGGCGCTTGCTTGCGGCGGCTTCGGGATCGGAACCGGAGAGTTCGCGATCATGGGCCTGCTTCCCAATGTGGCCGACACCTTCTCCGTCACGACCCCACAGGCGGGGTATGTGATCAGCGCCTATGCGCTCGGCGTCGTCATCGGCGCACCTGTCATCGCCGTGCTCGCCGCCAAGATGGCGCGGCGTTCGCTGCTGCTCCTGCTCATGGGCATCTTCGCGGTCGGAAACATTCTCAGCGCCATGGCGCCGACATTCGACAGCTTTACCATGCTGCGCTTCATCACCGGCTTGCCGCATGGCGCCTATTTCGGCGTGGCCGCGATCGTCGCCGCTTCCATGGTGCCCGTGCACAAACGCGCCCGCGCCGTCGGTCGCGTCATGCTCGGCCTGACCATCGCAACGCTGCTCGGCACGCCGCTTGCCACCTTCTTCGGGCAATCGCTCGACTGGCGCGTCGCGTTCACCTCTGTCGGCGTTATCGGGCTCGTGACGATGGCCCTCATCTGGTACTACGTGCCGCGCGATCAGGTCTCGGAAGGCGCGAGCTTCATGCGCGAACTCGGCGCCTTCAAGCGGCCGCAGGTGCTCTTGACGCTCGGCGTCGCCGCTGTCGGCTATGGCGGCATGTTCGCCATGTTCAGCTACATCGCCGACACGACCGTCAAGGTTGCGATGCTTCAACCAAGCATGGTGGCCGTGATGATGGTTCTGTTCGGCGTCGGCATGAACGTCGGCAACCTTGTCGGCTCCTGGTTTGCCGATAAGTCGATCATGGGCACGATCGGCGGCTCACTGATTTTCAACATCGTCGTGCTGACGATGTTCTCGCTAACCGCTGCAAACCCCTTCATGCTGGCGCTTTCCGTCTTCCTCATCGGCTGCGGCTTTGCGGCAGGTCCTGCCCTGCAAACCCGCCTGATGGACGTCGCGGCCGACGCGCAGACGCTTGCCGCAGCCTCCAATCACTCAGCCTTCAACATCGCCAACGCGCTCGGCGCATGGCTCGGCGGACTGGTCATCGCCTGGGGTTACGGCTTCGCGGCGACAGGCTATGTCGGCGCCATTCTGTCGTTCCTCGGCATGTTCGTCTTCGCAGCGTCGCTACGCCTGGATCGCCGCGGCCGGAACTGACGGATCTTCGGCCGTTACATTACGCATGTGACGGCCGCCCGGAAGACAAAAGACGTTTTCTTCGCCCCACACAGCCAAGGCTTCGATCACCGGCTTCAGCGTTCCGCCTAACGGTGTCAGTGCGTATTCCACCCTCGGCGGTACGACCGCAAAGACCGTGCGCGATACCAGCCCCGACTCTTCAAGTTCGCGCAATTGCTTGGTGAGCATCCGTTGTGTCACGGTCGGCAACTTGCGGCGCAATTCGTTGAACCGCAACGTGCCGGCAAGCAAATGGAAGAGAACCACGCCTTTCCATTTTCCGTCCAGAAAGCTCAACGTTGCCTCGACAGGGCAACCGGGAAAGTTCGTCGTGAGCTTGGCCCGGGGTCGCGACATCTTACGGTATCCTTTTGGGTACTACGTACATAATTTGTGCATTCTTGCGTCAGGTGAACATAGGACGCATCTAGCTTGTGTGCAATGAACACAGGAGTTTCCGATGCGCGCCGTCGCCTACTATGTCCCGCAACCCATTTCAGCCGAAACGTCGTTGATCGACATCGAACTGCCCACCCCCAGCCCGACAGGACATGACCTGCTCGTCGAAGTGCGGGCCGTCTCCGTCAACCCTGTCGACGTCAAGGTGAGAGCCGGCGTCGCACCCGCCGCCGATGAGCCCAAGGTTCTCGGCTGGGATGCAGCCGGCGTGGTCAAGGCAGTCGGCGCCGATGTGACGCTGTTCAAGGTTGGCGACGAGGTCTTCTACGCCGGAGCGATCAATCGCCCCGGCAGCAACGCGGAATTCCATCTTGTCGACGAGCGCATCGTTGGCCGCAAACCGAAAAGCCTCGATTTTGCGGCCGCGGCTGCACTGCCCCTCACCTCGATCACAGCTTACGAAACGCTCTTCGATCGCCTGAAAGTGCAGGATGCCGTCCCCGGCGCGGCCCGGTCGCTTCTGATCATCGGCGGGGCTGGTGGGGTCGGCTCGATCTCGATCCAGCTCGCGCGTGCGCTGACCGACCTGACCGTCATCGCCACAGCCTCCCGCCCCGAGACCAGCGAGTGGGTCAAGAAGCTCGGCGCCCATCACGTCATCGACCATACGCGACCGATCGCTCCACAGGTCGCCGCGCTTGGCATCGGTGCACCCGGCTTCATCTTCTCGACGACCAATACCGCCGACCATATTCAAGACATTGCAGAAGCCATCGCACCACAGGGCCGCTTTGCGCTGATCGATGACCCAAAGATGCTCGACATCATGCCGTTCAAGCGCAAGGCGATTTCGGTCCACTGGGAGCTGATGTTTACCCGTCCGCTGTTCGGGACGCCCGACATGATCGAGCAGCACAAGCTGCTGAACAAGGTTGCCGAGCTCGTGGACGCAGGAACGATCCGAAGCACGCTGAACGAGACCGTCGGTCCGATCAACGCCGAGAACCTCAAGACGGCACATGCAATGGTCGAGAGCGGCAGGATGAAGGGCAAGGTCGTTCTTTCGGGCTTCTAGTATCAGATATCGCCGCTGCAAGATGACCGGTTCGCCGCCCAACGAGCCGGTCGGCGATACACCAAGGAAGAATGGCGCGCCAGGGGTGCGGCATTCTTGCCTCAAGCGCCTAAGGAGCTTGACTTTTTTGCCGTTTGAGACCACCTACTGCCTTACGCGCGGAACGACCGTTCTTCGCGGTTATCAACGGAGCCATCATCACGATGCCAAGCGACAGTAGCAGTCGATTGCCTTTGCCGTACGCGGCCCTCGTGCGCTGACCGATCTCTGTCGGGCTCGCCCGTTGGACGCTACGGCGGATCGACGGAAAGGCGAGCTTAATGAACATCAATCGCTTCCCTCTGCGGGCAGGCCATGCCGCCCGTTTCTTTACCAGCGACAGCCTCGGTGCCATCACCACGGCTGAACGCGTCGAACGCCTGAACGCGCTCGAAATACCAGAAGCAGCGGCTATCCTCGCCACGCTGCCTCAGCAGAAGGCCGTCCGTATATTGGGGCGCCCCGAGCTGCACCATGCTGCTGCCATGCTGACGGAAATGCCGTCGGACCAGGCAGCGCGGCTGCTGAATGCAACCGCCAACGACCGTGTCGCCGACCTCTTCCAGGAAATGGGCGAGGACGCGCGAGCACACCTTTTCTCCAAGCTCGACCGGACCACCTGTCTCGCCGTCCAGCACCTGATGGGCTACCCCCCGCGTACGGCGGGCAGCATCATGACGACGGAGTTCGTCAGCGTGCCGGCGACATGGACCGTCGCGCAGACGCTCGAGCATGTCCGCAAGGTCGAACGGTCGCGTGAGACGGTCTATGCCATCTACGTGCTCGACGGGCAGACGCAGGCGCTGACCAGCGTCGTCACCCTGCGCCGTCTCATCACCGGCGAACCGCAACAGCCGGTTCTCAGCGTCGCCCAGCAAGGCGCCATCGTGCGGGCCGATCCGCTGATGCCCCAAGAAGACGTCGCAAGGCTGATCCGCAAGCATAATCTGCTCGCACTTCCGGTTATCGGCGAAAACGGCCACATGCTCGGCATCGTAACCGTCGACGATGTGATCGACACGATGATCGCCGACCAGACGGAAGATGCGCAGAAGTTCGGCGGCATGGAAGCGCTCGGCAAGCCTTACATGACGATCAGCTTCGCAGGCATGATACGCAAGCGCGCCGGCTGGCTGTGTGCCCTGTTTCTCGGCGAAATGCTGACCGCCAGCGCCATGCAGCACTTCGAGGGCGAACTCGAGAAGGCCATCGTGCTGACGCTGTTCGTCCCCTTGATCATGAGCTCGGGCGGCAATTCCGGCTCACAGGCTACATCGCTGATTATCCGTGCGCTTGCGCTCGGAGAATTGAAGCTGTCGGACTGGTGGCGTGTGCTGCTGCGCGAACTGCCGACAGGCATCGTGCTCGGCTCGATCCTCGGTGCGGTCGGGTTCGCCCGCATCGTACTCTGGCAGAATATCGGGCTATACGACTACGGCGAGCACTGGATCCTGGTCGGATGGACGATCTTTGCTGCACTGATCGGCATCGTGACCTTCGGTTCGATCGCCGGCTCGATGTTGCCATTCGTGCTGCAGAGACTGCGCCTCGACCCCGCCAGCGCTTCGGCACCGTTCGTCGCAACGCTCGTCGATGTGACCGGGTTGGTGATCTACTTCTCGGTTGCCCTGATGATCCTCAGCGGCACGCTGCTATGACAATTCAGACGGGGCCTTGCGGCCCCGTCTTCATTTCGGCTCGGGCAGCTTCAGAGCCCCGTGCGTCTTCATGCTGCGGATGGCGAAGTTGGACCTGATGTCGCTGACATTGGGTAGCGTCAGCAGCGTCTCTGTCAGAAGCCGCTCATAGGCTGCCAGATCCTCGACCACCACCTCCGCGAGAAAATCCGCGGTCCCCGAGATCAGGAAGCAGGACACGATTTCGGGTATGGCCAGCAAAGCCGCCTGCTGCGCTTCCGAGTTCTCCCGGCTGTGATGGGCAACCTTGAACTCCACGAACACGGTGAGCCCCAGGCCAACCTCCTTGCGGTCGATATCGGCGCGATATCCGCGAATGACGCCGGCCTTTTCGAGGTTGCGGATCCGGCGCAGGCATGGCGATGGAGACAGGTTGACCTTCTCCGCAATCTCGACGTTGGTGGCCCGTGCGTCCTCCTGAAGGCATTTCAGGATCGCGATATCGAATTTATCCATATTTGGCATATTCAGTAATTTCCAATGACTGAATTGGCATATCATTGCGTAGCCTATGCGATAGGCGCCACAGATAGCAAGGACATGCCGAGCCCTCCGCGGGTATTCTTCATGCAACCGGTGAACCGGACGCCATTGGAGGATAGACCCATGACCACTCTTGCATTTTCGAACACAAAGCCCTCGCCCGTCGCCACCGGATATGCTGGTGCCGTGGTGACCGTGCTCATCTGGGCAACCTGGATCCTGGCAACCCGCCACAGTGCGGGGACCCGGCTCAGCACCGTTGATCTCGGCCTGATCCGCTACGGCGTTCCGGCATTGGCGCTGGCGCCTGTCTGGTTGAGGACCGGACTGCTGCCGAAAGGCGTTCCGCTGACATTGTTGGCAATAATGGTCGCGGGTGCAGGCGCGGTCTTCTTCCAACTGACGACCGCGGCGATCCATTCGACGCCCGCCGCCTCCGCAGGGATCCTGCTCGGTGGTTCCATGCCGCTAGCCACCGCCCTCATCGGCGTCGTGGTTTTCGGTGAGCGACCGGACCTGACACGCTGGCTGGGGTTGGCGGCGATTGTCGCCGGCATGGTCATCCTGCTCGTCCACGGCCTCTCGACGACGATGCTTCCCTGGAGCAGCTTCGCGCTCCTGCCGATGGGCGCGCTGCTCTGGGCCTCTTATACTCACGCCTTTCGCCGTTCCGGACTGACGGCGCTGCAGGCAAGTGCACTCATCGCCATCTGGTCGTTCCTCATCCACGTCGCGCTCGCCATGGTCTTGGGAACATCGATCGCGCAGGCACCGCTTCCGGAAATCGGCCTTCAGATCCTGAGCCAGGGCGTGCTGTCCGGCCTTGTTGCCACGCTTGCCTACGGCGTTGCCGTTCGCTCGCTGGGTGGCACGCAGGCAGCCGCATTCACGGCGATTACGCCGGTTCTGGCAACGCTCGGCGGCGCCGCCTTGCTCGGCGAGGATGTGGGCATTGCGGAACTCGCCGCTGCGGCAATCACCGGAATTGGTGTTGCGCTTTCGACGGGGATCATGGCGAGGCGCCAGTCATGACGCACTGGTATCATAGGCCGGAGCCGATGAGCTTCGGCCTACACTTCACCCTTTGACAAGTATCACTTGAACCACAAAGCCATTGCGACACGACGATCGGGGTCCATGCCGTTTTCGATCTCGTCGTCGAGCTTCTGACGCAGATATGGCGGCATGCGCTCGTCGCCCAACAGTTCAAAGCCCAGCGAGCGATAAAAAGGGGCATTGAAGACCACGTAGCGATCCGTCGTCAGGGTCACGCCATTGAGCTTGCGAACACGAGCCGCCTTTACCGCTTCAAGCATCAGCCGGCGGCCCACGCCGCGCCGTTGCCATTGCATGACGACATCCAACTCGATGACGTAGAAGGTCTCTCCAATCTCGGTGCCTGCAAGAAACCCAATCGGTCGGTCTGCCTCGTTGGCAGCGACGAAAAGAAGCCCTTCCTCACGCGATTGACCAAGCACGCCCTGCGGCAGGGCATTGGCATCCCGTGCAACGCCCAGCGCGTCGGCAAGGGCCGCAAACGCGTCGATCTCGATGTCGGCCAGTCGCGACAGTTCGTCGGGGCGAGCGGGCCGAAGACTCAAACCATCAGCCTGCGTCTCGCTCACGCCGCAGCCTCACATGTTCGGATAGACTGGCCCCTCACCGCCCTGCGGCGGTACCCAGTTGATGTTCTGGTTGGGGTCCTTGATGTCGCAGGTCTTGCAGTGGACGCAGTTCTGGGCGTTGATGACATAGGTCTCCTTGCCGTCCTTCTCCACCCATTCGTAGACACCAGCCGGACAGTAGCGGGTCGAGGGGCCGGCATAGATGTCGTGCTCGGACGAGACCTGCAGTGCCATGTCCCTGACCTTGAGATGCACCGGCTGGTCTTCCTCGTGGTTGGTGTTCGACAGGAACACCGAGGAGAGACGATCGAAGGTGAGAACACCGTCGGGTTTCGGATAGTCGATCGGCTTGTGCCTGGCGGCCGGCTCCAGCGAGGCGGCATCGGTCTTGCCGTGCTTCAAGGTGCCAAAGAAGGAGAAGCCGAACAGCTGGTTGGTCCACATGTCGAGACCGCCGAGTGCCACGCCAATAGCCGTGCCGAACTTCGACCACAGCGGCTTGACGTTGCGGACCTTCTTGAGGTCCTTGCCGATGTCGCTCGAACGCCAGTCGTTCTCGATCTCGACCACCTCGTCATTGGCGCGACCGGCAGCAATCGCAGCAGCGATGCGGTCCGCCGCCATCATGCCTGAGAGCACCGCATTGTGGCTGCCCTTGATACGGGGAACGTTGACGAAGCCGGCCGAGCAGCCGATCAGGGCGCCACCGGGGAAGGACAGCTTCGGCACCGACTGGTAGCCGCCTTCGGTGATCGCACGCGCACCATAGGACAGGCGCTTGCCGCCCTCGAAGGTACCGCGGATCGACGGATGCGTCTTGAAGCGCTGGAATTCCTCGAAGGGATAGAGGTAGGGGTTCTTGTAATTGAGATGCACCACGAAGCCGACAGCGACGAGGTTGTCTTCCAGGTGATAGAGGAAGGAACCGCCACCGGTCTTCATGCCGAGCGGCCAGCCGAAGGAATGTTGCACCAAGCCCTGCTTGTGGTTCTCCGGCTTGACCTGCCAGAGTTCCTTGATGCCGATGCCGAATTTCTGGGGTTCTCGATCCCTGGAGAGATCGAACCTGGCGATCAGCTGCTTGGCGAGCGAGCCGCGCACGCCTTCGCCGATCAGCACGTACTTGCCGAGCAACTCCATGCCACGGGTGTAGTTCGGGCCGGGCTCGCCGTTCTTCTCGATACCCATGTCGCCGGTGGCGACACCAATCACCGCACCCTCGTCGTTGTAGAGCACTTCGGTGGCGGCAAAACCGGGATAGATCTCGACGCCGAGCGCTTCGGCGTGGCCCGCCAGCCAGCGACAGACATTGCCGAGCGAGACGATGTAGTTGCCGTGATTGTTCATCAAAGGCGGCATCAGGATGTTCGGCAGGCGCACCGAGCCGGCCGGGCCGAGCAGCAGGAAGTGGTCGTCCTTGACCTCGGTCTTGAACGGATGGTCGGCCTCCTGGCGCCAATCCGGCAGCAAGCGATCGATGCCGATGGGATCGACGACCGCACCCGAGAGGATGTGGGCGCCGACTTCGGCACCCTTCTCCAGCACGACGACCGACAGCTCAGGATTGACCTGCTTCAGCCGGATCGCCGCCGACAGACCCGCAGGACCGCCGCCGACGATCACGACGTCGAATTCCATGCTTTCGCGTTCGGGCAGGTCAGGCTTATCGGTCATGCATCGCTCCATTCGGCCGACATTGCGGCCATATTCCCCGTATCGGGTATCTCTTGGCAAAACCCGGAACCATTGTCGAGCCGGGAAACGACACCCAATCCCCCATTTCACGCAATGATATTCTCAAGTGCAAGAGAAGTATATTACCTTTACGTTAACGTCAACAAAACGAACAGAAATGCGGCTCTAACCACCCTTCCCTTTTGAGCTTTGCGCACCCTATAGATTGGGCAGAACAACAGGAGACGACACAATGGACCTCGGCATCAAGGGCAAGCGCGCACTCATCCTGGCATCATCGCGGGGGCTTGGGCACGGCATTGCCGTGGCGCTTGCTCGCGAAGGCGCCAACGTCCTGCTCTGTGGGCGCAGCGGCGAGACGCTGGAAGCAAATTGCAAGGCGATCAACGCCGCGGGTAAGGGCAAGGCCGACTGGATCTGGGCGGATCTTTCCGATGAGAACTTTACCGAAACCGTAGCGGCAGCAGTTGCCAGCAAGCTCGGTGGTGTCGACATTCTGGTCAACAACACGGGCGGCCCAACGCCGGGAACAACCGAAGACATGACGGCAGACCGACTGGAGACCTATTTCTTCTCGATGGTGCTGCGCGTCATCACGCTGACCAATGCGTTGCTGCCGGCGATGAAGGCGCAGGGTTGGGGTCGCATCCTGACGGTTGCCTCATCAGGCGTCATCGAGCCGATCCCCAGTCTTGCGCTGTCCAACACGCTGCGTCCGGCCCTTGCCGGCTGGAGCAAGACGCTGGCCTCCGAGGTCGGTCGCTATGGAATCACCACGAATGTCCTGCTTCCCGGAAGCATTCTGACCGGTCGGCTCGACGATCTCGACGGTGCAGCCGCCAAGCGGACAGGCAAAAACATGGCGGATATCCGCGCGAGCAAGGAAGCTCTGATCCCCGTGGGGCGCTACGGGACGGTGGAAGAGTTCGCAGCGACAGCGGCCTTTCTGTGCAGCCAACCGGCGAGCTACATCACCGGCAGCCTCATCCGCTGCGACGGTGGCGCAGCGCGATCGGTTTGATTGCAAAGGATATTTGGGCGCGGACGATCCGCGCCCTTGCCCACTGGCGTTCGGCGGGTGGAAACATTATAATATCAACACATTCTTTTATTACAAAAATTTAAGCTATAATAACCACTTAGTGATGGTCATTCCGGAATTGTGTCGTTTTTGCGCCGTAATAAATGTGGTTCAATGCAGGCTCCACTTTAGCGCAACTGCCCGAGACCAGTCCTACCATGAAGAAACTTTGGATCCCCATTTGCATTGTTGCTGCAGCCGGCGTCGGCGCCTGGCAGTATAGGGATCGCATTCCCTATCTTTCCCAGTTCGGCGACACGACGGCCAAGCAGGCGGATGCGGGAGGCGACAAGGCTGCAAATGCAGATGCGACGCCGGACTCCGGAAATCGAAAGGGCGGCGGAAAAGGGCACAATGGCGGACCTACGCTCGTCAAGACGGTCGCCGCGGTCAAGACCACCCTGCCCCGTGACGTGACCGCGTCCGGCTGGGCCGACGCCGATGACAATACGACAATCGCGGCGCAGGAACAGGGACTGGTTACCGAGATCATCGCCTCAGACGGTACGATGGTGAAGCAGGGCGACCTGATCGTCAAACTCGACAACCGCACGGCCCAGGCGACCGTCGACAAAGACAATGCCATGATCGTTCGCGATACCGCCACACTTGCGGAAACCGATACGGCGCTGACGCGAGCCCATGATCTCTTGACGTCACAGGCCGGAACGCAGCAAACCTATGATCAGGCGAAGGCCGCGCGAGACAGTGCCGCGGCAACCGTTCAAGCCGACAAGGCAACCCTTGCCGCAGATCAGGTTCTGCTCGAACACACCGAGATCCGAGCTCCGTTCGATGGCCGGCTCGGAGATATCGTCGTCAGCCCCGGCGCCTTCGTGAACGCAGGCTCGGCAATCGTGACGATTGCGAAGTTCGATCCGATCTATGTCAAGTTCCATCTTCAGGAGCGCGACCTGCGGCAGCTGAAGCAGGCGCTGGCGACGGGCCCCGTCGATGTCAGCACCGTGCCTCAATCGGGCAAGGGCAAGCCACGGCAGGGACATATCAGCTTCTACGACAATACGGTGGATCCGGCCTCTGGGACGATCCTTGCCAAAGCGAAATTCGAGAATGCTTCCGGCGCACTCTGGCCCGGTCAGTCCGTCAATATTGTCGTTCACTTCAACAACAATGAGCAGCAAGTCGTTGTGCCGACGGTGGCGGTGAGCCCTGGTGCCGATGGCTTCTTCTCGTTTGTCGTGAAGGACGGAAAGGTACGGCAGATGCCGGTGACCGTGGCACGCGCAAACGGCGATTTCAGCGCCATCTCGTCAGGCCTGTCGGAAGGCGACCATGTCGTTGTCGAGGGGCAGGCCCAGCTGGTCGACAAGCAGCCTGTCAATGAACAGTTCAACGCCAAGACGCTGGATGTCGCCTCGGCCACCCTACCGGACAACAAGGCAACCACAGCGGCGGGAACCGAAGAATGATACCGAATTTCTGTATCCGGAGACCAGTTGCCACCACGCTGCTAGCGATCGGCGTCGTTCTTGCCGGCCTCGCAGGCTACCAGCTTGTTCCGGTGGCAGCCCTGCCGCAGGTCGACTTCCCCACCATCAATGTCTCTGCTGCGCTGACCGGCGCATCGCCGAAGACGATGGCGACGTCCGTGGCGACACCGCTGATCAAGCAATTCCAGACAATCCCCGGCATCAGCGAAATCAGCGCGACCAATTCGCTCGGCAATACGAGCATCGTGCTGCAGTTCGATCTCAATCGCAACATCGACGCAGCGGCGGCTGACGTTCAGGCGGCGATATCGCACGCGACGCGCCAGCTACCCGACAACATGACGACGCCGCCAAGCTATCGCAAGACGAACCCCGCTGACGCGCCGGTCATGTTGCTTGCCATCCAAAGCAATACGATGCCGCGCAGCAAGCTGGACGACATTGCAGAAAACATCATCTCGCCGTCGCTTTCGACGCTCCCGGGCGTGGCCGAAGTGTCGGTCTTCGGTGCGCAGACCTATGCGGTGCGCATCGAGGTTGATCCGAACAAGCTTCTCAATCGCGGCATCGGTATCGACACCGTAAACAAGGCGCTGGTCGCGGCAAACAGCCAGGTGCCCGTGGGAACCCTGCAGAACGCCAGCCAGAGCATGACCATCAATGCCGATACTCAGCGGACCAATGCCGCGGAATTCCGGTCCTTGGTGATCGCCAATCCGGGTGGCGCGCCGATCCATCTCGGCGACATTGCCGATGTGCAGGATAGTGTCGAGAACCTGAACACCGGTAGCTGGTACGACGGCAAGCAAAGCATCATTCTCGCCATTCAGCGCCAGCCCGACGCGAATACGGTCGAGGTGGTCGATGCAATCAACGCCAAGCTTCCTTCCCTCCACGCGGAAATTCCGGCGTCGGTCACAACGACGGTCATGAACGATTCGGCCAAGCCGATCCGTGATGCAATCGCCGACGTGAAGTTCACCTTGCTCCTGACGATCGGCCTTGTCGTTCTGGTCATCTACCTGTTTACCGGCCACCTGACCGCGACCCTCATCCCGGGATTGGCTGTTCCGCTGTCGCTGATTTCGACCTTCGGGATGATGTATGTGCTCGGCTACAGCATCGACAACATCTCGCTGCTCGGACTGACACTTGCGGTCGGGCTTGTCGTGGACGATGCGATCGTGATGCTCGAGAACATTCTTCGACACGTCGAAGAAGGCATGCCTGTCATGGATGCCGCGATCAAGGGCGCCGGCGAAGTGAGCTACACGATCATTTCGATGTCGGTCTCGCTGATTGCCGTCTTCATCCCGATCCTGCTGATGGGCGGGGTGGTGGGCCGAATCTTCAACGAGTTCGGCATGGTGGTAGCGATCGCAATCGTCGCGTCCGCGATCGTCTCGTTGACCGTGACGCCGATGCTGGCATCCCGCCTGGGGAATGCCCACGATCGGCCGCCGTTCTTCATCCGTTGGTTCGATGCCGGGTTCGACTGGACGCTTCGCGGTTATGGCGCGGCTGTCGGCTGGTGCCTTCGTCACCGCCCCGCCATCCTCGCTCTCTTCCTCGCCTCCGTCGGATTGACGATCTATCTGTTCATGACACTGCCGGCGAGTTTCTTCCCGACCGAAGATATCGGCCGCCTCAACATTTCGACCCGCGCGCGCCAGGACATCTCCTATCCGGCGATGCAGGCGCTTCAGAACCAGGCCGCAGAACTGGTACGGCAGAACCCCGCTGTAAACCACGTGATGTCGATCGTTGGCGGCAGCGCTCGCAGTCCTTTGAACAACGGCACGATGTTCGTCGAACTGAAGGACAAGGACCAGCGTGTACCGCTTGATCAGACGCTGCGAGAGTTGCGCGCGAGCATCAACAAGATTGCCGGCCTGCAGGCGTTCATTACGCCTCAGCAAAGCTTGCGGTTCGGCGGGCGGCAGACGGCGAGCCAGTATCAGCTGGTGATCCAGGCCCTGAGTGCCGACCAGACCAACCTCTGGGCCGACAAGATGCAGCAGGCGCTGCGGGCTGATCCCCGCTTTACGGACGTCACGTCCGATGCCCAGAACAATGCATTGCAGGCCGACATTGTCGTGGACAGCGAAAAGGCGGCTGCGTTCAACATCGATGACGACCAGTTGCGCACGACACTGCAGGAAGCCTTCAGCGGATATGCAGCGACGCAGATCCAATCGACCGGCGAAAGCTATGACGTGATTGTCGAATACGACACCGGCAGACCCTGGGACGACCAGAAGCTTCAAGATATCCGTGTCGCATCCAGCAATGGAACACTGGTTCCGCTGTCCAACTTTGCGACCGTGCGGCGGAACACGGGCCCGGTGACGATCAACCAGACCGGTCAGCTCGTTTCCACCACCGTCTCCTTCAACCTGCCGGCCGGCGAAGCTCTCGGCGACGCCACGGCTGCGATCGATCAGATCAAGAAGGACATCAACATGCCGACGGACATTTTCACGTCCTACGGCGGCACGGCGCAGATCTTCCAGCAATCTCAGGGCAACACACCGTTGCTCATTCTGGCGGCCGTCCTGACGATCTATGTCGTCCTGGGTGTGCTGTATGAGAGCTTTATCCACCCGCTCACCAT
Source organism: Rhizobium sp. AC44/96 (assembly GCF_001692185.1). NCBI lineage: Bacteria > Pseudomonadati > Pseudomonadota > Alphaproteobacteria > Hyphomicrobiales > Rhizobiaceae > Rhizobium > Rhizobium sp. AC44/96. The sequence continues at coordinate 873,480 of NZ_LXKO01000001.1, read as the reverse complement.
CCTCTCCGGCCTGCCGGCAGCCGCCCTCGGAGCGTTGCTCGCCCTCAAGGTAATGGGCTTCGACCTATCCATCATCGCCTTGATCGGGTTGCTGATGCTGATCGGCATCGTGAAGAAAAACGCGATCATGATGATCGACGTGGCGCTGGAGAACCTCCGATCGGGCAATGGAATGTCGCCGTCGGAAGCAATTCACGAAGCCTGCGTGCGACGTTTCCGGCCGATCATGATGACCACCTTCTGCGCGTTGCTTGGCGCGCTGCCGATCGCGCTTGGCTCGGGCGCGAGCTCCGAACTGCGCCAGCCGCTCGGGATTGCGGTGGTCGGCGGCTTGCTCGTCTCTCAGGCGCTGACCTTGTTCATCACCCCGGTTATCTTCGTCGAGATGGGCCGGCTCAGCGATTGGTTGCTGAGCTTCGGGCGAAAGAAGCCAGCAGAGGAGCATGAAAATGCTCCGGAGGCGATTGCCGCGGAATGATCCAACGGGCGCCAAGGGCGCCCGTTTCATTTTCGATTTGGCCTTGAATCTGCCGTTCCCCTATGGCATCACGCGCCCTCTTCGAATTGGCGCCCCTCCCGCGCCTTCGCGGGGTTTTGCCCCGATCTCATACACAATCGACATTGAGAGGTGCGAGCATGGCTCAGGCGCTGGGTTTGGACTTCGGCACAACGAACACTGTTCTTGCGATGGCGGATGGGGCGACCACCCATTCGATGGAATTTACGAGCGCGGCAGGCAAGGCCGACAGCATGCGCACGGCTCTTTCCTTCATGAAGGACCCCAATCTCGGCGCATCTGCACTCAAGGTGGAAGCCGGGCACGCGGCGATCCGCCAGTTCATCGAGAACCCCGGCGACAGCCGCTTCCTGCAGTCGATCAAGACTTTCGCGGCAAGCGCACTCTTCCAGGGAACGATCATCTTCGGAAAGCGTCAGAGCTTTGAAGATCTGATGGAGGTCTTCATCCGCCGCCTGCGTCACTATGCGGGCGAGAACTGGCCGGGTGATGTAACCCGCATCGTCACGGGCCGGCCGGTGCATTTTGCCGGCGCCAACCCGGATCCCCAATTGGCGACCACGCGCTACAACGAGGCGCTCGCCCGTTTTGGGTTTCCTGAGATCCACTATGTCTACGAGCCTGTGGCGGCAGCGTTCTATTTCGCGCAGAACCTGAAGGCGGACGCGACTGTGCTGGTTGCCGACTTCGGTGGCGGTACGACCGACTATTCGCTGATCCGCTTCGAGACGATCGCTGGAAAGCTCACAGCGACACCGATCGGCCACTCCGGTGTTGGAGTCGCCGGCGATCACTTCGACTACCGCCTGATCGACAACATCGTCTCGCCGCAAATTGGCAAGGGGAGTCATTTCAAGAGCTTCGACAAGATCCTTGAAGTGCCGACAAATTACTATTCGGCCTTCGGCCGCTGGAACCAGCTGTCGATCTTCAAGACCTCGCGCGAGTTCCAGGACCTGAAGAAACTCGTGCGCACCGCACTGGAGCCGGAGAAGCTGGAGACCTTCGTCGATCTCGTCGATCACGATGAAGGGTATCCGCTCTATCAAGCCGTCTCGGCCACCAAGATGGCTCTGTCTTCCGCCGACGACGCTGCTTTCGACTTCGCGCCGCTGGGCAGCGGTGGTCATTGCACGATCCGTCGGACCGATTTCGAAACCTGGATTGCCGACGACCTCGCGCGAATCGAAAGGGCGCTTGATGACGTGCTCGAGAAGACGAACACGCCATTGACGGCAATCGACAAGGTGTTCCTCACAGGAGGCACGTCGTTCGTGCCCGCCGTTCGCCGAATCTTCACGGAACGGTTTGACACAGACCGCATCGAGACGGGTGGCGAACTTCTGTCCATCGCACATGGTCTGGCGTTGATCGGCGAACGAGACGACATCGCGCAATGGACGGTGCAATAGCAGGCACGAGAACGCCTGCGCCCTTTCATTGAGGCTGCCGCTTCGCTACAGTTCCGATCATGATCTCCGTCAACGACCTCTCCCCGGCCGAACTTGCCGCACTGCTCCATTTTCATGCGGATGCAGGCGTGGAATGGCTGCTGGAGGAAGAGGCCGTCGATCGGTTCGCCGAATTCGAGACAATAAAGGCGACGCGACGTAGCGCCCCCGCTGCCTCGCAGGCCGCCGAAAACCGACAAGCGCCCTCGCGAGCCACGCCTCAAGCATCCGCTCGCGATGCTGCCCCTGACCGCTCGGCCCAGAGGCCGCATCCTGCCATTCCCGATGGCGAGGCCGTTCAGCAGGCGCGCTTTGCAGCTGAAAGCGCCCGGTCGCTGGTCGAACTGAAGACGGCGCTCGAAGCATTCGGCGGCTGCAATCTCAAGAACAGCGCGCGCTCGACCATATTCGCCACCGGTGATGCGGCTTCGGGCGTCATGCTGATCGGCTCGGCGCCGAGCGCCGACGATGATCGGGAAGGACAGCCATTCGCAGGCCGTCCCGGACAGCTGCTCGACAAGATGCTGGCCGCGATCGGCCTCGACCGTTCGGGTATCCTGCTGACCCAAGTCGTCCCTTGGCGCCCCCCCGGCAATCGCGTGCCCTCAGCGGTGGAAATGGATATCTGCCGCCCGTTCATCGAGCGCCAGATCGCGCTTGCCGAGCCCAAGGCGATCCTGCTTCTTGGTAATTTTGCTGCACGCGTTTTCTTCGGTGAAGGCGACACGATCCACGGCCTTCGTGGTCAGTGGCGCGAAATCGCCGTTGATGGAAAGGTTATTCCGTCGATTGCGACGCTTCACCCGCAGGATCTGCTCACCGCCCCAATCAACAAGCGGCTGGCGTGGAACGATCTGCTGGCTTTCCGAGCAAAACTCGGCTCAAGCCAGTAGTGCATAAAAAATAGACGAATATGAACGTTTTATAAATAAACCTACGCGCTTTTTGCATAGCTGTTGCGTGTTTTCGGTTATTGTTAAATCTATGCTGCACTGCAATATTGCGGATGTGTCTTGGGAGGAATCAATCAGGAACCAAGGCCATGCCGACATTGCTTCGTCCTATCCATTGCAGGTTTGAAACCCTGCGCGTCGCCAGCGACCCGGTTCGCTCGGCACAAAGCCGTAACCGCATAGGCTTCGCAACCAACGAGCAGATGATTGCTCGTGGAACTGGCGCCAGCGGACGCATCTCGCGCCCGGCTGCAATTTTCGCGGATTTTCGACAGTACTGACGTGGACCCGAGGCGGGCAGCCCGCCTGCCTCGGCTTTGGCGGTCCGGCCTCTACGTGGCCTCGCCATCGAGTTCGGCCTTTGCCCAACTGAACGCCTCATCCACATAGGCAAACTTGACCGCCTGCCAGCGGCAATATTCTTCCACGAACGCGCGTGATATCCACAGCACGGGCTTCTTTCCAGCCTCCCACCCCAGGCATCCCTTCTGCACAGCCTTGGCAAACAGCCTTTGCATGTGCGTCCGTGACATCATGAAATCGGCCGCCAGCGCTCGGCTGTCCACCGGACCGACGAAAAAGCGCTCCGGGTCGGTTTCCTGAATGTCGATTCGAGACATCAGGTTGTCGACGATCAGACCGCCCGCATCGCTCCACAGAAAGAGACCGACTTGCTCAGGCGGCTCCCGCCAGCGCTGGTCCGCCAGGCAATTGCGGGCGATTCGAGGCTGCATCTGCCGGGCCATGGCGGGATGACTCTCGAAATAGGCGGTCCTCTCACCTCCGTCCAAAAGGTCGAGAGCAACGAGATTGGAGCAGAGCCACCCATACATAGACTGGTGGCTGATCTCGGCCGGCTCGAAGTGACGAGGCCTCTTTCGCTCCTCACCTGGCTCGTAGGCAATGAAACGGTAGGTCAGGAGCTCGTCCACAAAGCTCAGAACGGTGTTGCGGCTGGCCACCTTGTAGGCGGTGATCTCATTGGTGAGCCTAACCGCCGTCAGGCCGGAAGACGAATCAGCGGGATCACGCTCCACGCTCAGCGCATAGGCCATCTGAGTCAGCAGCCAACGTTGTTGGGATGCCAGGAGCCGCGCAAGCCGTGGGCCTGCCTCGTACATGGTGCGCATTCGTTCAGCGTGAAAGCGAATGCCCAGTATAAATTTCGGGTCGGCGGCAAGGTCTTCAGCACGTAAAGGCATTTCTCTCCCGGATTCCGGACTCATTCGGTATCAAGTACCGTTCACCGGTAATATGTATCTTCGCGAATAAATGAATTTTCATCAACTTTAAAAACACGCGCATACGCCGCAATCTACGCGCGAGTCAATTCGCGCACGGCGTTAGTCTCAAGATTGAAACGATTTCCGGGAAAATCTGACGGTGTCAGGGAGCGGAGCGGCCCGAGGCGCGGCGCTCGAGCTGGATCCTGTGCTCGCGGTATATGATGAAGATGCCCGCCGCCACGACGATGGCGGTCCCGAGTAACATGCTCCCCGTCGGGATATCACCAAAGACGACATAGGCGATGATGGCGCCAAGCACGATCGACGTGTACTCGAACGGCGCGATCGTCGACACTTCGGCGTGACGGTAGCTTTCAGTCAGCAGTATCTGCGCCACGCCGCCACAGAAGCCGGCGGCAATCAGGTGCAGTTGCGGCCAAAGGTCCAGAAGGTCCCAGCCGAAAGGCAGGGTCGCGAGCGAGAATACCGATGCAGTGATCGAGAAGTAGAGAACGATCGTCGAGGTCTTCTCCTCTTCCACCAGCTTTCGAACCTGGATCATCGCCATCCCGCCCAGGACGGATGCTAGCAACACCGTTACTGCGCCGATCGCCTGATCGGACTGGACGCCGCCCTCCCGAAAGAGCGTGAGCTTGGGCCAGGAGATGATCGCAACACCAACGAGACCGACCAGAACGGCAGTCCATCGGTAAATACGCACGGTTTCTCCAAGAAAGAATGCCGCGAGGACAACCGCCACAAGCGGCGTGGCATAACCCAGCGCAATCGCTTCAGGCAGCGGCAGGTGCAACAGCCCATAGAACCCCAGGCCCATGGAAATGATGCCGAGCGTCCCCCGTTTCAGATGGCCGATTGGATTGGCAGTGTAGAACGAAGACCGCAGCTGCCCCCGATAGGCCAGATACACCATGATGGGAAAAAGCGCGAAAAAGGATCGGCAGAATGTCACCTGCCCCGGCTGGATATCGCTGCCAGCGAGCTTGATGAAGGTTTGCATTGCAAGGAAGACACAGACGGAGGCAACTTTGAACGCGATGCCTCTCATCGGACTTCCGAAAACCGACCGCATGTCAGGAAACTCGCGAATTGGCCATCTAAAGGCTTGGGAGAGCGCGCCAGACTCGACGCAACCCAAGTGTGGCAGTCGCGATGCTTAATGAACAGGGCAAAAATCAAAAAAGCGACACCTCGCTCGCACGTCTTGGTAGATCGGAATCGCCGAAGACATCCTTTGCATCGTACGTCGACGCAGGAATACGCGGTTAAGTATCTCTCAGCGTCCGACTGCCGAAACTTGCACTCCTGATGTTTCGCTTTAGCTTTGGTTCAGACTTTGATGTAATCATGTCGTCAAATTTTGCTGCAGAGCGCCCACTCCGCTGCAAATCTATGTCTTAAGGTCTTCAGGGAACACCATGCGCACAGATACCGGCCAGGTCATCAATCTGGCAGACTACCGCCCCACCGACTTCGTTCTGGAGCGTGTGGACCTGACGTTCGAACTTGATCCCACTGAAACCAAAGTAGAATCAAGATTGATCTTCCACCGGCGGGAGGGCGCTGATGCGAGTGCGCCCCTTATCCTCGACGGCGATGAACTGGCGCTGGCAGGGCTGCTCTTCGATCAGATGGAGATGCCGGCCGGCCAATATACCGCGACGCCGGAAAGCCTCACCGTCCGCGACCTGCCGGAGTTCGGTCCCTTTGAACTGACGATCACGACGATCATCAATCCGGAAGCGAACACCCAACTCATGGGGCTTTACCGCACCGGCGGGATCTATTGCACCCAATGCGAGGCCGAAGGCTTTCGCCGCATCACCTACTTCCCAGACCGCCCTGACGTACTTGCGCCCTACACGGTCAACATCATCGCCGACAAGGCGGCCAATCCGCTGCTGCTGTCGAACGGCAACTTCCTCGGCGGTGCTGGCTACGGCGAAGGCAAGCATTTCGCCGCCTGGTTCGATCCGCACCCGAAACCGAGCTACCTTTTCGCATTGGTGGCCGGAGATCTCGGCGTGATCGAGGACACCTTCACGACCATGTCCGGCCGCGAAGTCGCGCTGAAAATCTACGTGGAGCATGGCAAGGAGCCACGCGCAGGCTATGCGATGGACGCGCTGAAGCGCTCGATGAAGTGGGACGAAGACGTGTTCGTCCGTGAATACGACCTCGACATCTTCATGATCGTCGCCGTGTCGGACTTCAACATGGGTGCGATGGAGAACAAGGGACTCAACGTCTTCAACGACAAGTATGTCCTTGCCGATCCCGAAACGGCAACCGATGCCGACTATGCCAACATCGAAGCAATCATCGCACACGAATACTTTCACAACTGGACCGGCAACCGTATCACCTGCCGCGACTGGTTCCAGCTTTGCCTCAAGGAAGGCCTGACGGTCTATCGCGACCACGAATTCTCGGCTGATCAGCGCTCGCGCCCGGTCAAGCGCATCGCGGAAGTGCGCCACCTGAAATCAGAGCAGTTTCCAGAAGACGGCGGCCCGCTGGCTCATCCGGTGAGGCCAACGAAATATCGTGAAATCAATAACTTCTATACGACGACCGTCTATGAGAAGGGCAGCGAAGTCACGCGGATGATCCACACGCTTCTGGGCAAGGAAGCGTTCAAGAAGGGTATGGATCTCTATTTCGAACGACATGACGGCGAGGCTGTGACAATCGAGAATTTCGTCAAATGCTTCGAAGACGTCAGCGGCCGTGACCTCCAGCAGTTTTCGCTCTGGTACCATCAGGCTGGCACACCGCTTGTGACGGCATCGGGCACCTATGATCCCGCTGCCAAGACCTTCAGCCTTGCTCTGGAGCAGATGATACCGGCAACGCCCGGTCAGAGCGACAAGAAGCCGATGCATATTCCGCTTAGCCTGGCGCTATTCTCCGAAGACGGCGCTGCTTTTGCCCCCTCCTCCGTGGAAGGCGCGGAGTACGGCGGCAATGTCCTGCACCTGACCGAGAGAACCCAGACAGCAGTATTCCATGGCATCGACTCGCGGCCGGTCGTCTCGATAAACCGAAGCTTCTCGGCACCCATCAATCTGCATTTCGATCAGACGCCAGCCGATCTTGCCTTGCTCGCGCGCTACGAAACGGATCACTTTGCCCGTTGGCAAGCGCTGACAGACCTGGCACTGCCAACGCTGCTAAAGGCGGCGCGCGATGCGCGTGAAGGCAAGGCCATTGTTGCTGACCAGACCTTTATCGACACGCTGCTCGCCGCCGCGTCCGACGAGAGCCTGGAGCCGGCCTTCCGTGCGCAGGCGCTGGCATTGCCAAGCGAAGCCGATATTGCGCGGGAGCTTGGTGGTAACAACGACCCCGACGCCATTCATGCCGGCCGCCAGGCAGTCATGAAGCAGGTCGCGGACGCCGGAAAGGATGCGTTTGCCGTCCTTCACGACAAGATGACAACGCCGGGCGATTTCAGCCCTGATGCAAAGAGCGCTGGCCGGCGTGCCCTGCGAAACACTGCACTTGCCTATCTGTCCTATGCGGAAAACGCTCCGGCGCGCGCGAAAGCCGCCTTCGACGCCGCAAACAACATGACCGACCTGATGCAGGCGCTCACGATCCTTGCTCATCGCTTCCCCGATAGCGACGAGGCAATCCAAGCGCTTGCGACGTTCCGCGATCGCTTCGCCGACAATGCGCTGGTGATCGACAAGTGGTTCTCCGTCCAGGCGACCATTCCTGGCGCGCAAACGCTCGACCGGATTCGCAAGCTGATGGAGAACCCGCTGTTCAAGCGGACGAATCCCAATCGCGTGCGTTCGCTCATCGGTACGTTCGCCTTCACGAACCCGACCGGGTTCGGTCGTGCCGACGGTGAAGGGTACCGGTTCCTCGCCCGCGAGATTCTGGATATCGACCAGCGCAACCCTCAGCTCGCCGCACGCATCCTCACGTCCATGCGTTCGTGGCGCTCTCTGGAGCCTGTACGTGCCGGTCACGCGCAAAAAGCCCTGGCTGAGATCGAGCAGAGCTCGGGCCTTTCCAGCGACGTCAGAGACATCGTCGAGCGCACCCTCAAGGGGTGATTTGCATGAGGAAGCGGCTTTGCGAAACGCAGGCCGCTTCAGGTCCCCCAGGAATAATCAGCACTTAGAATCGGTTAACAGATTTTTACCTTTTCCTCTGGACAAGGCGAATCACCAATGATTCATTGATGCAGGTTCGGGCGAGCGGCGCAGCGAATCACACGAGGGATCAAGGCTGAGAGATGATGGACGTGCGGCGGGCAACCGTGGCCGAAGGACGGCTGCGTGTCGATTTCGAGGGCTTTCGCGCCTGGCGCGACCGCTTCGCCGATAACGCTTCCGCGCCCCTTCGACCGCCTGTTCGCAATCTCAACCACGCAGAGACCGTCCTGAAGCGCGTCATTCCAATCCTCATCGTCGCCTTCCTTGCGGTTGTCGCGGCATCGCATTTCTTTGGCATGATGTCCGAGTACAGCCGTATGACGGCGGCCGCGCGTCACTCCACCGCTCTGGCAGCGGCAACCGCTGCCGCAGCATTTGCTGATTCCGCCGCCGTTTTCGAAGCCGGCGACGCCGCAGTAGCGCAGACGCGGCTGGCGCGTTTCCTTCCACAAGACCGTCTCGACGATGACGCGTTCGTGCTGCTGGTGCAGCCATCCGGCAAAGTGTTCGCGTCTTCGACGGCGGGCGCCGCCTATATCGGTGCCAGCGTTGGTGACTTCTTCTCCGAAGTCTCCGCGGTCCGCCGCTTCGGCGATCGTGCCGGCGTCATCGAAACGACGATCAGCGGCCGGCCGCATTACGCCGAGATCACCCTTGTTGGCGACTCGGGCGGATATATCGTCGCGGCCACATCGCTCGACCGCATCAGCAGCCTGTGGCGCGAGACGATGACCCTTAATGTCAGCCTTTTCGCTGGCATCTCGTCGATCCTGCTTGTTGTTCTCTATGCCTATTACATGCAGGTCCGCCGGGCGCGCGACGCCGACGACATCTTCCAGGAATCCAACCTGCGGGTCGAAACTGCCCTGTCTCGCGGCCGCTGCGGCCTTTGGGACTTCGACTTCGATCGCCGCGAGTTCTTCTGGTCCCGGTCGATGTACGAAATGCTCGGCCTGCCCGCTTCCGAAGGCAACATGTGCTTCGGTGACGCAGCGCGACTGATGCACCCGGACGATGGCGGCATCTACGAAATCGCACGCTCGATCTCTCGCGGCGATTCCGAGCAGATCGACCAGATCTTCCGCATGCGTCATGCAGGCGGCCACTATGTCTGGATGCGCGCCCGCGCCCAGGTCATTCGGACCAATGCCGGTCGCGTCCACATGATCGGCATCGCGATGGACGTGACGGAGCAGCACCGTCTTGCACAGCGCTACGCCGAGGCCGACCAGCGCCTCGCCGACGCCATCGAGTGCACGTCCGAGGCTTTCGTGCTTTGGGACAAGAACGATCGTCTGGTCATGTGCAACGCTCACTTCCAGCAAGCTTACGGATTGCCCGACAATGTGCTGGTGCCGGGCACGGAGCGGAACGTCGTCAACGCCGCCGCAGCTCGTCCCGTGATCGAGCGCCGCATCGCGGATGCCGATGGATCCGGCCACTCCCGCACCACCGAAGTTCAACTCGCCGACGAGCGCTGGCTCCAGACCAACGAACGCCGTACACGTGATGGCGGCATGGTTTCGGTCGGCACCGACATCACCTTGCTGAAGCGCAACCAGGAGCGCCTGCGTGACTCCGAACGACGATTGATGGCAACGATTGGGGACCTTTCCGCCTCCCGGCAAACGCTGGAGAGCCAGAAGGCCGCCCTTTCCCTCGCCAATGCCAATTATCAGGCCGAGAAGGAACGCGCGGAAGCCGCCAACAAGGCGAAGTCGGAGTTTTTGGCGAACATGTCGCACGAACTGCGGACGCCGCTGAACGCGATCCTCGGCTTCTCGGAAATCCTGCAGGACGAGATGTTCGGGCCGCTCGGCTCTGCTAAGTACGACGAGTATGCGCGCGACATCCACCACAGCGGCAGGCACCTGCTGAACGTCATCAACGACATTCTGGACATGTCGAAGATCGAGGCAGGCCATATGAAGCTGCATTGCGAGACGATCGATCTCGTGCCGCTGATCGAGGAAAGCCTACGCTTCACCACTATTCCAGCAGCAGAAAAGAACATCCGGATCGAACAGCGTATCTGCGCCGGCATGACATTGAAGGCCGACCGCCGGGCGATGAAACAGATCCTGCTCAATCTGCTTTCGAATGCCGTCAAATTCACCAATGACGGCGGCCGTATCGCGGTGCGGACGCGCCGGACGAATGGTCATGTCCTTCTCACCATCGCCGACACCGGCATCGGCATTCCGCGGGCGGCGCTGAGCAAGATTGGACAGCCGTTCGAGCAGGTGCAGAACCAGTACGCGAAGAGCAAGGGCGGCTCTGGCCTCGGACTGGCGATCTCCCGTTCCCTCACAGATCTGCATGGCGGCCGCATGAAGATCCGATCGCGCGAAGCCGTCGGAACGATCATCTCGCTGCGGATACCCGACACGCAGAACTAGGGCTTCACGACCGCCAGCAGTATCTTGCGAACAGCCTTGGAGAGGCGCTTGACCTCGCTTTCCAGCGTGCGGATGTCGGGGCAATCACCGGCGCGGCAGACCAGGTCAATGAGGCCGGATGGCGCTTCCTTCGGGTCGAACACGCCGTCGATGCACAGCCGAATAAGTTGCGACAGCTCGGTATAGAGTGAAAATGCCTCGATGCAGGTATCGACATCCGCCGGAGCCATGAGCCTGCCGCCAAGCAGCTTCAGGGCCTCGCCCGTGTTCAATCCGCGAACGCTAACCTTGGCACCCTTCGCCGGTGCGATCAGCGCCAGATATTGGGCAATGAACTCGATGTCGATGACTCCGCCCGGGATCAGCTTCAGATCCCAGAGGCTTGAAGGCGGCTTTTCCTTCTCGATCAACTCACGCATCTCAGCCACGTCACGCGTCACACTTGCGATATCGCGGCTTTGGGATAGCACCTCCGTCGCGACGCGCTCGGCTTCCGCGATCAGCCCTTGGTCTCCGCAGATGAGGCGGGCACGGCTAAGCGCCATGTGTTCCCAGGTCCAGGCTTCTTCGCGCTGATACTTTTCGAATGCATTAACGCGCGTGGCAACCGGCCCTTTGTTTCCGGACGGACGAAGCCGCATATCGACCTCGTAAAGTACGCCTTCGGCGGTCGGCGCGGAGAGTGCCGCGATCAGCCGCTGGGTCACGCGGGTAAAGTAGCGCACGGCATCGAGCGGCTTGGAACCATCCGACTCCGATGCACGCTCGTCGTAGTCGTAAAGCAGAATGAGATCGATGTCGGAGCCCGCCGTCAGCTCGAAGCTGCCCAGCTTGCCCATGCCCGCGACGGCGATGCGGCCGCCGGGAAAGTCACCATGGACGTCACGGATTTCCTTGATGACAGCGTTGAGCGCTGCCTCGATGATCAGGTCCGCGAGGTGGGTAAAGGCACGTGCCGCCATGACGCCGTTGATTGTGCCGGTGAGCAGGCGGATGCCGATCAGGAAGCGCTGTTCTGCGGCGAAAATGCGCAACCTGTCTAGCACCTCTTCGTAGTAGCGAGCCTGTAGCAGCGATCCCTTCAAGCGCTCGGCCAGATAGTCGCGGGTCGGCAATTCCGCCATGAGGCCCGGGTCGAGCATGCCATCGAAGACGTGCGGCTTGGCGGCGATTACCTCGGCGAGCTTCGGAGCCGAGGACATGATGTTGACGATGAGCGACAACAGCGCCGGATTGCTACCAAGCAGTGAGAAAAGCTGAATACCAGCAGGCAGGCCGGACATGAAATTATCGAAGCGCAAGATCGCTTCATCCGCCCGCTTGCTTTCCCCGAAGACACGCAGAAGCTCGGGCGTCAGCTCTGTCAGCCGTTCGCGCGCTTCGACCGATTGGGTCGCCTTGTATCGCCCGTAGTGCCAAGTGCGGATAACGCGCGATATGTCCGACGGTCGTTCGAAGCCGAGCTTCTTCAGGGTGATCAGCGTGTCCGGATCGTCATTCTGTCCGGTGAAGACAAGGTTCCCGGTTTCCGTCGACAGTTTGGTTTCCTGTTCGAACAGGCGGGCATAGCGCCGTTCCACGGCCCTGAACACCTCCACCAGTCGCTCCGAGAAGCTCTGAGTGTCGTTAAAGCCCATCATGAAAGCGATGCGCTTCAAATCTGTCTCTGTCTCCGGAAGCAGGTGCGTCTGTTCATCGCGAACCATCTGGATCCGATGCTCGACATCACGAAGGAACCAGTAGGCTTCCGTCAGCTCATCGCGGGTCTCTTCGTCGATCCATTTCGCCTTGGTGAGCTCCGCAAGCGTCTCTTCCGTCCCCCGGCAACGCAGGACGGGCATACGCCCGCCAGCGATCAGCTGTTGGGTCTGGGCGAAGAACTCGATCTCGCGAATGCCGCCACGCCCGAGCTTGACGTTATGCCCTTTGACAGCAATTGCGCCATGCCCTTTATGGGCGTGGATCTGCCGCTTGATGGAATGAATATCGGCAATCGCCGCGTAGTCGAGGTACTTGCGAAATACGAACGGCACGAGGTCACGCAGGAACTGCTCGCCGGCCTTGATGTCGCCGGCGACCGCGCGAGCCTTGATGAATGCCGCCCGCTCCCAGTTCTGCCCCCTACCCTCATAATAGATCATCGCGGCATCGACCGAGATGGCCAACGGCGTCGATCCCGGATCGGGCCGCAGTCTCAGGTCGGTCCGGAAGACATAGCCGTCAGCGCTACGCTCCTGCATGATCCTGACAAGCCGGCGCATCATGCGCGGAAAGGTCTCGATCGCATCCTCCGGATCGGGCAGAATTCCGGCCTGCTCGTCGAAGAACACGACCACGTCGATATCGGACGAATAGTTGAGCTCCGAGGCGCCCAGTTTGCCCATGCCAAGAACGATCAGCCCCGAGCCCTCACTGGGTCTGGAGACATCTTTCAAGTGAAGCTTTCGGCTCTCGTGCGCAGATAGCAGCAAGTGATCGATCGCCGCAGCGACGGATGCTTCCGCCAGCCTGCTTAGCCACATGGTCGTCGCCCGACCATCGAAAATGCGGGCAAGATCGGCGAGCGCCACGAGGAAGGCCACCCGGCGCTTGATGACGCGCAAGCGAGTCATCACCTCCGCCTCAGTCGGCGATGCGCCGTCTGCTGTCGGCTGCCATGCCAGCCGTGCCTCGCCGATCAATGCGGCGATCTGCGGCTCCAGCGGGCCGGAGACCGCGGATGCAAGAACGGCCTCGTCCACGTTGGCGATGTCACGCAGATATGGAGACAGGCTAAACGCAGCGGTGATGAAGTCGCGGAGCGCGCCTTCATCCTTCAGCATCTCGGCCACTGCGGGCTCGGACTTCCCGATTTTCTGCAAATCGGCGAGCGCGAGTTTCAACTCGGTCTTGCTCAACGGCTTCAACAGGCCGTCGGCCACCTCCTTGAGACCGTGCTTCGATTCCGTCAGCATGCACCCTCCCACTCGCCGCATCAGATATGGACGGAATCACAATCACTCCGTGCCACCGCCAGATAAGTTAGGGTCTGGGAGGACAATGGCCAACCATCAATTGAGCGACCGTGCGCAATCGATGGACGAACTATTTGGCGGGAAAGATCATGGCGACGGCAAGGCCGGGCTTCGCCGTATCATCGGGATCCGTATCGGAAAGCTCGAGCTTGCCGCCGTGCAGTTCCATGACAGCCTCGACCAGTGAAAGCCCGAGGCCGGTTCCCGGCTTCGAACGGCTCTCGTCGAGACGCACGAAGCGCTTCAGGACCTCTTCGCGCTTCGCCGCGGGAATTCCGGGCCCGCGATCGGCAACCTGCAGACATATGCCGTCCTGTCGGCGGGTGAGTTTCAGAGAGACCTCGCCTCCGCCTTCCACATCCGCCGAATACTTGATGGCGTTGTCGATGAGGTTGAAGATCGCCTGGCCGATCAGCTCGCGATTGCCTTGAACCTCGATGTCCTTCTCGATCGATGAATTGAGCGCAAGTCCGGCCTCCTCGGCCACCGGCTCGTAGAGTTCGGCGCTGTCGGCAACGATGGCCGAGAGATCGACTGTGGACATTTCCGCTGCCGCGGAGCCTGCCTCCACCCTGGAGATCATGAGCAAGGCATTGAAGGTACGGATCAGTTGGTCGGACTCGGAGATGATGCCCTCCAGTGCGATCCGACGTGTCTCCGTGTCTGGAGTATCCAGCGCATCGGCTGCCTTGTTACGCAGGCGTGTTAGTGGTGTCTTGAGATCGTGCGCGATGTTGTCCGAGACCTGCCGCAGGCCTTCGTTCAGCTTCTCGATTCGCCCGAGCATTGCATTCAATGATGCCGAGAGGCGATCAAACTCGTCGCCCGAGCCGCCGACCGGCAGTCGTTGCGACAGGTCGCCGGCCATGATCTTCTTGCTCGCCGCCGACATCCGATCGATCCGCTTCAAGGCATTGCGACCAATGCCGAACCAGATGATGACCGCGCCCAGTCCCATGATCGCCAAGGCGATCATCAGCGCTTGCCGCACGAGCACGCGAAAGGCCTCCGGCTCGCCAAGGTCCCGGCCGATCAGCACGCGCAAGCCGTTGTCGAGCACCTCGATATTGGCAACCGCCATGTGCTGCTTGGTGGCACCCCCTTCGGCATAGCGCCGATACTTGAAAGGCAACGTCGTCCAGCCCTGCTCGTCGAGCACGCCCGGCTGAACGGACGCGACGTTGCCGGCAAGGATATCGCCTGACGGGCCTGCGATGATGTAGAGGTTGGCACCGGGCTGGCGCGCGCGCCGCTCCATCGTGCGCAGCAGAAGGTTCATGCCTCCCGCGTCATAGGCGCGCTGCACCTGGTCGACTTCCTGCTGCACAGCTTCCCGTATCTGGCTGGTCAGCAGCCGCTCGGACATCGCGGTCACATAGAAGACCAGCGTCGCCGCGCAGATGGCAAAGAGCAGAATGTAGAGGGCCGAGAGGCGGACTGCGGTGGACTTGAAGAGAAACCAGAAACGGCTCATCCCTCATCCTTGATCATGTAACCGGCGCCGCGAATGGTCTTCAGCAATGGCTGGCTGAAGTCCTTCTCGATCTTCGAGCGCAGGCGCGAGACGTGTACGTCGATGACATTGGTTTGCGGATCGAAGTGGTAGTCCCAGACGTTCTCCAGGAGCATGGTGCGCGTGACCACCTGGCCGGCGTTCTTCATCAGGTATTCGAGCAGGCGGAATTCACGCGGCTGGAGCGGAATTTCCTTCCCCCCGCGCCTGACTTCATGCGACAGGCGATCAAGCTCAAGATCGCCGACCCGGTAGACCACGTCCTGTTCCGGCGTACCCTTGCGGCGGCCGAGCACTTCGACACGCGCCAGCAGTTCGCTGAAGGCATAGGGCTTCGGCAGATAGTCGTCGCCGCCCGCCCGAAGGCCGGTCACGCGGTCATCGACCTGGCCAAGCGCCGAAAGAATGAGAACGGGTGTATGGATGCCCTTGCGGCGCAGCTCGCTGATCACGGAGAGGCCGTCACGGCGCGGCAGCATCCGATCGATCACGATGACGTCGTAGGTGTTTTCGGTCCCCATGAAGAGGCCGCTTTCCCCGTCACTCGCGTGATCGGCAACGATGCCCGCCTCACGAAACGCCTTCGTCAGGTAAACCGCAGCTTCGAGATCGTCTTCAATTATAAGAATCTTCATGCGGCCGACATTACCCGCAGGCTGTGTTTCGGCAAGGCTCAAAGCTGTGTCCTGTTGAACGGAAGTCATTGCAGCCACCCATGATGTATTGGTGAAAAAGGAGCCGCACCCTGCGGCGCGGCTCCAGTTCTTCGGATTTGGGACAGATCAACCCTGGCCGTTGATCGGAAGCGCGACGAAGCGGCTGCCTTCCTTCGACTGGATCTGGAACAGTGCGCGTGTGCGACCGTCCTTCTTCGCCTGGTTCAGAACCTTGACGACATCGTCAGCATTCGAGACCTCCTGGTTGTTGACCGAGGTGATCTTCTCGCCTTCCTTGATGCCCTTGTCGGCGGCATCGGAATTCGGATCGATACCGGTGATCTGCAGACCCTTGCCATCATCGGCGGGGCCGACACTGAGGCCGAGGTCGGCAAGCGCCTTTTCGGAGGCGGGCGTCTGTGCTTGAGGTGCCTGATCGCCTTCGTCAGCCGAGGCGTCCTTCTGTTCGGCCGGCAACGTGCCGAGTTCAACCGTCACAGGGGTAGCCTTGCCCGAACGCCATACCGACAGTTCGACCTTCTTGCCCGGCGTCATCGCGCCGATACGGCGGCTCAGATCGCGGGCGTCCTTGACGGTTTCGCCGTTGACGGCCGTGACCACATCGCCGGCCTTCAGACCGGCCTTTTCGCCTGGGGTTCCGGCCTGGGCCGAGACGACCAATGCGCCGCTTGCTTCAGACAGGCCGAGCGAGTCCGCAATATCCTTGGTGACCGGCTGGATCTGCACGCCGAGATAGCCGCGCGAAACTTGGCCGTCCTTCATCAGATCGGCAACAACGTCCTTGGCGGTCGATGCCGGGATAGCGAAGGCGATACCAACGCTGCCGCCCGACGGCGAGAAGATCGCGGTATTGATACCAACGACTTCGCCAGCAAGGTTGAAGGTCGGACCACCGGAGTTACCGCGGTTCACAGCAGCGTCAACCTGCAGGTAATCGTCGTATGGGCCGGAGCCGATGTCGCGACCACGGGCAGAGACGATACCGGCCGTGACCGTACCGCCGAGACCGAAGGGGTTACCGACGGCGACGACCCAGTCACCAACGCGAACGTTGTTGTCGTCTGCCCAGTTCACGTAGGTGAACTTGCGGCCCTTGCCGTCGACCTTCAGCACAGCAAGATCGGTGCGCGGATCCTTGCCGATGAGCTTGGCGTCGAGTTCGGTACCATCGTTCATGACTGCGACGAAGGCCGCGCCGTCGGAAACGACGTGATTGTTGGTGACGATATAACCATCATCGGAGATGAAGAAGCCGGAGCCCTGTGCGACGGGACGAAGACGACCTTCCTTGTCCTGCTGGCCGAAATGCTTGCCGGGAGGACCACGGTGGCCCTGCGGGCCCTGCGGGCCCTGCTCGCCGAACTGGCGGAAGAACGGCTTCAGTGCATCGGGGAGATCGTCAAAACCACGGCCGTTGAAGTCGAAGGAGAAACCATTGCCACCGTCTTCATCGGAAACCGGATTGACGCGGCTTTCAACACGAACCGACACGACAGCAGGCGAAACGGCGTCAACGACGTTCGCGAAACTCGGAACGGACGGAGCCTGTACCTTGACTGCTTCTGCGTAGGAACGGGTAATTTCAAGGGGAATACCGGTGGCGAGGACTGCTGCGGCAAGCCCCGCGACTGTCGACGCCTTGAGCGCGGTGTTCAGCGACGGAGCTTTGATATTCTTGAACATGAGTGGCACCTTCTTTTCTCTTTGCATCCACGGGATCGGCAAACACCGGATCAGTTGATGGACGAAGATATAGGACGGCACACCTTACTGCGAACTGTCCGAGCGATGAAAAATTCGTAATGTGCGAAATCGCTCGCAAAAATTGTTTCAGCGTCGTTCGCAATCCCGGCGTCTCGACTAAGTCGCCGTGACCCGCTAAGCGTCTTGCCCTGACGCAAGTGAGGAGCGATCAATGACCCATGCTGTTCCGGCAGATGATTTTGCGCCCGACGTGGCAGCAATCGCCGCCGTGATCGTGGGCGTCACGGCCTTTGCCGTCGCGCAAGGACTGACCTACCCGCTGATTTCTCTTGTTCTCGAGCACCGCGGCGTCTCCCAGAGCCTGATCGGCTTCAACGCAGGCTGTTTCGCGGGTGGTCTGGCAACCGCGACATTCGCAGTCGGATGGCTTTCGCGGCTGGTGCGGGGAGATCGCCTGATCGTTGCAGGCCTGATCGGCTGTGCGCTCAGCCTTTCGCTGTTTGCGACCTTCGACAGTTTCTGGGTCTGGTGTCTCGCTCGCTTCTCGCTGGGTGTCTGCGTCAGCATCATCTTCATGCTGAGCGAAGCCTGGCTCAACACCGCCTGCCCCGATCGTCTGCGGGGGCGAATGTCCGGTCTCTACGGCGCCGGCATGTGCGGTGGCTTTGCCGCCGGCCCCCTCGCGATCCCGCTGTTCGGAACAGAGAACGGTTTTGCGTTCGCGCTGCTTGCCGTCTACGTGGCTTGCGTCGCATTCCTGACCGTCATTCTCAGCAGAAGGGCGCGGACGCAGCCGGAGCAGGCCGCCTCGGGAGCGCTTTTCAAGTTTGCCAAGAGCGCCCCGATGCTGATCGTCATGGTCGCCGCTTTTGCCTTTGCTGATATCGCCGCAATTTCCGCGATGCCGGTCTACTTCGTGCGGCTTGGGTATTCGGAAGCCTTCGCGGCAATCAGCGTGTCCGTCTTGGCTCTGCCGACGGCGCTTGCTCAACCGCTCGTCGGCTGGTTCCTCGACAAGACGTCGCGATCGGGCGTTGCCGTCTGCTCGGGTTGCCTAGCCGGATTGAGTTTTATCGCCATTCCGTTTCTTCAGTCGCAGGCAGCAATCCTGATTGCCTTCGGCATCATGGGTGCGGCGAGCTTTTCGCTCTATACCTGCGCTCTCACGCTGTTGGGTGAACGGTATAACGGCGATACGCTTGTCGCTGGAAGTGCGGCGTTCGCTCTTGCCTATGCGGTCAGCAGCGCGGCCGGTTCCTCGACGGTCGGAGCCGTCATGGACATCTACTCCCCGGCCGCAGGCCCGATCGCTGCGGGCAGCGTCGTGCTGACGCTGACAGCCGTGATCGTTGCGGCCCTGCTGCGCCAGCGTCTGCGCCGAGCCGAGATCACTTCCTGAGTAATTCGGTCAGGCGTGCCTGTTCTTCGGCGGTCAATGCAGACCCGGTCGGCTTTCCCGCGCGTCGCCGTGCAAACACGGCCAGCGCGATGCCGCCGACGACAAACAGCAGAAGCGGCGCGCCCCAAAGCAGCATCGTCTTCATTTCGAAGCGCGGCTTGAGCAGAACGAATTCGCCGTAGCGGGAGACAATATAATCCATCACTTGGGTATCGCTGTCGCCATCCGTAAGGCGCTTGCGAACCAGCAGGCGCAGGTCCTTGGCCAGTTCGGCATTGGAATCATCGATGGATTGGTTCTGGCAGACCATGCAGCGCAGTTCCGCGGAGATGGCACGCGCACGGGCTTCCAGCGCTGGATCGGCAAGCACTTCATCAGGGTTGACTGCAAACGCCGGAGCGGCAGCAAACAGGATCGCCAGCACCATGATGAACCGTCGAATCATTCGGCCGGCTCCATGGCAGGAGCCGCAGGCTTCGCCTTGCGCCTGGGGGCACCGACTCGCAGTCGGCGGTCGCTAAGCGAGACGAAGCCGCCGATCGCCATGATCACGGCTCCGCCCCATACGCACAGGATGAAGGGCTTCCACCAGATACGCACGACGATGCCACCATCGTTGGTCGCATCGCCAAGCGAGACGTAGAGCTGGCTGAGGCCGAAGCTGAGTATGCCCGCTTCGGTGGTCGGCATCTGGCGTGCAGTGTAGAGGCGCTTGGACGACCATACGTCCGCCACCTCGACGCCACCACGGGCGACGCTGAAATGACCGCGCTCCTCGGTATAGTTCGGGCCGGTCGCGGCCTGCATGCCGTCGAAGCGCAAGGTGTAGCCGCCTGCCTCGACGACCTCGTCCTTCTTCATCTGAACGACATGCTCGGTCTCGAACGTCGTAACGGCGACGATGCCAAGAACCGCTACACCGAGGCCGGCGTGTGCAAGCGCTGTTCCGAAGGCGGAGCGCGGCAGTCCGGCAAAACGCCTCCAGGCAACGCCAGCGGCAACCTTGCCGACGCCCGAACGGTACCAGAGATCAGCGATCGCACCGAAGATGAGGAAGAGCCCAGCGGCAAGACCGAGAACGGAAAGCACCGGCCCACCGTGTTCGACATAGAAGAAGGCTATCGCCACGGCGAAGGCCAGCGCGGCGACCACGTAAAGCCGCTGCAATGCTCCCAGCAAATCACCGCGCTTCCAAGCCAGGAGCGGTCCGAAGGGAACGATCACCAGCAAGGGCGCCATCAAGAGGCCGAACGTCATGTTGAAGAAGGGCGGACCGACCGAGATCTTGTCGCCCGTGAGGGTCTCAAGGAGCAGCGGGTAAAGCGTGCCGGTCAGCACCGTCCCGCACGCCACCGTCAGGATGAGATTGTTCACGACCAAGGCACCCTCGCGCGAGATCGGCGCGAACAGACCACCGGCGGTCAGCAGAGGCGCGCGGAATGCGAAGAGCGACAATGCACCGCCGATGAAAATCAGCAGGATGCACAGGATGAAGACACCTCGGGAAGGATCACTGGCAAAGGCATGGACTGATGTCAGGACGCCCGATCGAACGAGAAACGTCCCAAGCAGCGACAGCGAGAAGGTCAGGATGGCGAGCAGCACCGTCCAGATCTTCAGCGCTTCGCGCTTTTCCATGACCAAGGCGGAATGCAGGAGTGCTGTACCAGCAAGCCATGGCATGAAGGACGCGTTTTCGACCGGATCCCAGAACCACCAGCCACCCCAGCCGAGTTCGTAGTAGGCCCAATAGGAGCCCATGGCGATGCCAAGCGTCAGGAAGGTCCATGCTGCAAGTGTCCACGGCCGCACCCAGCGCGCCCAGGCAGCATCGATGCGCCCTTCAAGAAGGGCAGCGACGGCGAAGGAGAAGCAGACGGAGAAGCCGACATATCCGAGATAGAGCAATGGCGGATGTATCGCCAGGCCGATATCCTGCAGAACCGGATTGAGATCCTTCCCCTCGACGGGCGCCGGATCGAGGCGCATGAAGGGGTTGGACGTCAGCAAAATGAAGAGGATGAACGCGACCGAAATCCAAGCCTGCACGGCAAGCACGTTCGCCTTCAGCGTATCGGGAAGGTTGCGGCCAAAGGCGGCGACAAGGGCGCTGAACAAAGCCAGGATCAGCAGCCACAGCATCATGGAGCCTTCATGATTGCCCCACACGCCGGAGTATTTGTAGATCAGCGGCACCAGCGAGTGCGAGTTTTCCCAGACATTCGCGACTGAAAAATCCGAAACCACGTGCGCATAGGTAAGCACGCCGAACGAGAACGCGACCAGCCCGAAGAGCGCAATCGAACCGACCGGCGCGACGTCCATCATCGCCTGATCAAGCCGCCTCGCCCCGATCAGCGGTACAAGTGAGACTACGAGCGCTGTGGCCAGCGCCAGAATGAGTGCGTAATGCCCGATCTCGATGATCATTGCGCCGCCTCTCCTTCTTTCCACAGTCCCTGCGACTTCAGGCGATCGGCAACCTCCTTAGGCATGTACTTCTCGTCATGCTTGGCAAGAACGGTATCGGCGGTGAAGACATCGCTTCCCGTCTCGAAACGCCCCTCGGTGACGACCCCCTGCCCCTCACGAAAGAGGTCAGGCAATATCCCCGTATAGCGAACGCGGATCTGGTCACCGCTGACATCGGTGACGGCAAACTGAACCGTCGAGCCAACGCCGCGCACGATGCTGCCATCGCCGACAAGGCCACCGAGGCGAATGCGCGTTCCCGGGGGCACTGGGTTCTTGGCAAGATCGGCCGGCATGTAGAAATAGGCCACGGACTGGCTGAAGGCGAACATGACGAGCAGGACGGCCGCGAGAATGAAGGTCATCCCGCCGCCAATTACCGCAAGGCGCTTCTGCTTGCGCGTCATTCCGTCAATCCTTCCGTTGCAATACCAAGTTCACGCGCCAGCGCGAGAAGCTGCATTCCCTTGTCGCTCTTGGCGGGGAACACCGCGAGCCCGCGCTTAAGGGCACCAACGGCATGATCCTTGTCGTTCAATACGGCATAGGAGCGGACCAGCCGCAACCATCCTTCGAGGTCATCCGGATTTTCGGCGAGCTTTGCGTCCAGGCTTTCGACCATGCCCTTGATCATTTGCTGCTGATCGCCGGCAGTCATCTGTTCGGCGGCGGCGACATCTGCCTGTGTCGGACCTGCCGGCGCCGACGCTGTTGCCGGCGTTCCGCCGTTCTTGGCGATGTGCTCGTTGACCAGCGGCATCCACGGCGCATCGACGGGCGATTGCTTGGCGAGCGCCTGAAAGCCGCTGAGAGCTTCGCTCGCCTTGCCCACCTGTTCCATGCCGAGGGCCAAGTAGAACCGCGCGCGCGGATTGTCCTGCTCCAGCTGTAGCGATTGTTCGAGCACCTGACGCGCATCGTCGGTCACGACACCGCCTGATTTCGCCATGAGCGTTTCGGCAAGGCCGTCGAGCCGCACGGCGCTCGGACCAAGCAGGCGGATGGCGTTGCGGTAGGCCGCCTCGGCATCATCGACACGCATCGTGCTGAAATAGATCGGCGCTAGGACATCCCAGCCCTTGCCGTCGTCGGGATTTTGCGCGAGATGGCGCTCCGCCTTGGCGACCAGCACGGCCATGTCATTGCCGGGATTTGCAAGACGTGCCTCCAGCGGCTGCGACGGTAAATCAGGCCGCCCCATCGCCACGTAAAGACAGAGCCCCATTGCGGGTAGCAAGAGGAGGACGAAAGCCTCGGCCAGGCGATGACGCCCACTCTTCCGGCCGGAAACCGTCGCAGGAGTGTTCGAGACAGCGATCAACCGCCGGCCGACTTCCGCCCGCGCATATTCGGCTTCGTCAGCAGAAATCAGGCCACCGGCAAGGTCGCGCTCGAGTTCGCGGAGCTGGTCGCGATAGACCGCGGCTTCGCCAGCCCGGCTATCGTCAGCCGCCTTTGCTCCACGCAAAAGCGGATAAAGCAGGATAGCGGCAACAACCGCCGTCATAACGGCCACAAGAATCCAGAAAATCATAGCCGCCAAATACTCGAAGCGCGGCTTCTTTCCAACAAGCAAAGCCGTGATGAACGAGATTTGAGGCGTTTGGCCGCAATCAGGCCAATCTCAACTAGCCGAGAGGCGACCAGCTGCCGTTATCATTGCGACAGGCCGAACCGCGGGCAACGGTTTCCTTGCCTTCGACCGTGACCGTATGGGTGTATTGCCGGCAATTCTGCGAGCCGACCTGATAGGGAGCGGCGGCAATGACCTTGCCGCTGACATTGCGTCCGCTCCAGACGACCGGCTGGCCGACGGCGGCACCTTCCAAGGCACGATATTCCGCTTCAAGCGCGCGCTGGCGATCACTGTCGCTCAACGTTATGCCCGTGCGACCGACGATACCGCCCTGCAGGGCAGCAATGAAGGACGCGGATGCAGACGGCTTGCTGCTTCCGAAAAGGCCGCCGGAGCCACCACTCTTCGTTGTCTGGCAGCCAGACAAGGCCACAGCGGCCGCCAACGAGGAAACAATCATGCCTTTCGAACGGAACATCATTCAGGGGAACCCGACTCAGCTGTCAAATACGCTGCCACAGGCGCATCGCGCCATGTCGGCATTAAGGCAAAGCATGCTATGCAAATGCCTATGTCTTTCTGGCATCAAGCAGTTCGTCACGCAACATCCTTTGTGACACCAGGCAAAATAAGGCGTGCCTTAAGTCCACCCCAGTCGCCGCGCGACAGCTCGAGCCGCCCTTGGTATTCATTGGCGATCTCCGTCACGATCGACAGGCCGAGGCCGGTGCCCGGCTTGCTTTCGTCGAGCCGCCGCCCGCGCTTCAGCGCTTCCCGGATCTGATCGGGCTCGAGGCCGCTTCCGTCGTCCTCGACGATCAGCTCGACCCAGTGGCGACGCGCGCTGGCCTCGCTCCCCTTGATGTCATCAGGCGCCTCCGCGACCGACAGGCGGACCTTGGTTGCCGCAAAGCGTGCCGCATTTTCCAGGAGATTGCCGACAATTTCCTCGAGATCCTGCTGTTCCATCGCGACGGCCAGATGCGGCGGCGCGACGGAAAGCTCAAATTCCTTGTCGACGTTCAGGCGGCGCATGACGCGGACCAGGCGCTCCATCGCCGGCTCGGCATCCGTGCGGGCAAGAACGGATTCGCGCTGCGCAGCGATGCGGGCACGGTTGAGATAGGACTGGACCTGCCCCTGCATCGCTTCAGCCTGGCTGCGCACGAGATCCCCATGTGATCGCTCGAGCACGCGCGCTTCGTTGAGCAGCACGGCAATCGGGGTCTTGAGAGAATGGGCGAGATTGCCGACCTGCATGCGGGCACGCTCGACGATACGCCTGTTGCTATCGATCAACGCATTCACTTCGTTGGCGAGCGGCAAGATCTCGCGAGGGAAGTCCCCCTTCAGCTGCTCGCTCTCGCCCGCGCGGATCCGCTCAAGCGCGGCGCGCGCCTTGTCGAGCGGCTTGAGACCATAAAGAATGGCCAGCGCATTGACGATGAGACTGCCGACACCGAAGCCGGCGAGCGCGAGATAGAGACTGTGGGAGAAATTGCGGACGTCGTCTTCCACGACATCGACATTGCCCGTCACGCGAAAGCGCGCCGCTCGCCCGTCCGTGTCGAGAACGACTTCGGTTTCGGCGACCTGGATCCGATTTCCTGAGGCATCGGTCACCTGATAATAGCGTTCGTAATTCTTGTCGAACGGCGCTTCTAGAACCGATGGAACCGGGATCGTGGCCGATCCGAGAGAAGGCGACACCAGCGGCGGCGCCGTGTAGGTGCCGAGCGGTTCGACCACCCAGTACCAGCCGGTCTTCGGCTGCGCGAAGCGCAGGTCACCAAGCTGTGGACTGCCGCTCAGGGCTCCCTGATCGCCGATCGCCACGGAATTGATGACGTTATAGAGCTGGGCTCGCAGCAGATCCTGAAAGCCGCGCTCGGCGCTCTTGCGATAGAGCGTCGAGATCAGGAGACCGATGACAACCAGCGCAACGGTCGACCAGATCGTGGTCAACAGCAGAACGCGTGCGGTGAGCGACTTAATTCGCATTGCTCGGCGCTTGAATGCGGTAACCGAGACCGCGCACCGTTTCAATCAGATCAACGCCCATCTTCTTGCGCAAGCGACCGACAAAAACCTCGATCGTATTGGAATCGCGGTCGAAGTCCTGATCATACATGTGCTCGACGAGTTCGGTACGAGACACGACCTCGCCCATGTGATGCATCAGATAGGCCAGCAGGCGGTACTCGTGCGACGTCAGTTTCAGCGTCACTCCGTTGACGACGGCCTTCGAGGTCTTGGTATCGAGACGCACTGGACCGCAGACGATTTCGGAAGAGGAATGGCCTGCCGCGCGGCGGATCAAGGCGCGGATACGGGCCAGGACCTCTTCCACATGGAACGGCTTGGTGACGTAGTCGTCGGCGCCAGCATCGATGCCGGCAACCTTGTCGCTCCACCGGTCGCGCGCCGTCAGGATCAGCACCGGCACGCCGCGACCAGCGCCACGCCACTTCTCGAGCACCGTCACGCCATCCATCTCAGGAAGACCGATATCGAGGATGATCGCGTCGTAAGGCTCGGTATCGCCGAGGAAATGCCCTTCCTCACCGTCGAACGCCTGATCCACGACATATCCGGCCTCTTTAAGAGTGTCGCTCAGCTGTCTGTTCAGATTGACGTCGTCTTCGACTACCAGAATTCGCATCGGTCGGCTTTACCCCGCTTGATCTCTTCGATGTCTCATAGGCCGATTCTGCCTAGATCGGAACCTTGACGGTTACCTTGCGCGGACGCTGACCGTTGCCCTGGACCAGAACCGTGATGATGCAACTGTCGCCGGAGGGTTGGACGGAGAGCAATTGACCGCCGGTCTTCTCCACAACCTGCTGGGCGGCCGCGCTGCAATCGCCTGCTACGCGCACTATAAAGTTGCGCGAATTATCCGGTGAGGGCGACGATACCGCCAGCCCGGCGGCTAACGCTGCGACGCTCAGAGGAGAGGCCATGTGCTATGCTTTCAATGGATACCAACTTGGCCCGACTATGTACTCAAGCGACCTGAATGGCAAATGAATGCACTGTAACGTCGAGTGTTTAGAACTGTTTAAGACTAGGAATAGGCGGGGCCAAACCACGTAGAATCCAGCGAAAGGTGGTGGGTATCCACCCCTCGCCGGCATTGCCACTCATGACGCGGATTTGATCGCGGATTTGGCGGTGACGCGACCGTAGACGGCCAACAGACCGCCGAACGCGCCGGCAATATTGACGATCGAGTCGACGATTTGACTGCGATCGGCAGCGGCAATATCCACACCCGTAAAGTGCATCAAGGATGCGACAACGGAGATCAGCGCACCCCAGATCGTCTTGGAGGTGTACCAGAATTTCAATTCGCTCATCATCTTTCTCCTTTCAACAAAAGTCACAGCACAAAGGCGCGCATCGCGGGCAATCCGAGGGGAACGCGTGCCCCCATCTGGCGGATTCTCACGGTCAGGCTCGTCTGCGGCGCACCAAAATCCGCAGTCTCGTCAGCCAGCGAATAGGTCCATTCGGGCGTATCGACCTCGACAGTTCTCAAAACGGTCTCTTCCCGCAGCATCTCGAGGCGATAGCGTTCAAATGGTTCGTCGAGCGGGATATCGGCGCCGATCCAGTTGTCGGCGTTCTCCCGCCCCCTGCGGATCCAGGAGACGACGGCCTCTCCGGCGCTATTGCGCGCGCAGCGCAAATGGACGGGCGCCAGTGGCGTCCGTGCGCGCAATCCTCCTTCGAAGGCCAAGGGGCCGGCCTTTTCAACGGACCCCGCAGCCTCGGCAATCCAGTTCAAGCGCAGTCCCATTTCATCGCTGCCGAGGCCCAGCGGCTTGACCGCCTGATCGAGCAAGACGGCCACCGACCCCGCGGCGGCACCTGACATCATCGCGTCATCGGTCCCGGCGAGTGCGCGGAGCAGGCCGCTCAAGCGCCAGCGCCCGCTCTCGATCTCTTCGGCCTGCTGGAAGGACAGAACCTCCCACGCGCCGTTTGTTGCCAGGACCGCCATGAGGTTGCCGTCGTTCAGCACGGATACGGCCGGCAAGGAGGAAAACTCGCCTGCGGGGAGATCGACCACCAGCGGTCGGGACCAGTCGAAACGGCCGTTGACCCCACTGCCCAGTTCAACAGCCAGTGTTCCAATCGTGGCCGGACGATCAAGCAATACCCTGCCCTGATACCCCTCCGCTGTCGCCGACGACGACAGCCCGACCGTGTGCCAGGGCCGAGAAAAGACGGCTCCTCGCGCAAAGGATGCGGCGTCACCGCCATCGATGCACGGCAGATCCATGAGGCAGACGACCGGGTCGAAAAGGTTCGATGGCTCAGTGCCGACCTCGCGCCCATCCAGGGATGAGGGCGGGCTCCCACCACGCGATGGCGCGAACTCGCGTGCTTCGATACGGCGCGCCTCGCTCTCCTCGATCCGCGTGACGAGGAAACGACCGGCCGGGCCACCCGGTAGAGTCACCATATCGCCGGGCTGGATCTGCAGTTCGCCAGGCGATATCGAGAAGCGAACCGAGCGGCGGGAAATCCTGTTGTCGCGCAACAGCGCCTCGGCTGCGGCCAGTACCGTCTCTTCTGCAACAACCGCTGCCAGATCCTGCTTGATGACCCGGCTCGTCGTTTGCGCAGCACGGTGTGAACGCACACTCGCCTGCTCGAAATCGAGTTCGGGATTGTAGAATGTCAACACCGCCTCCGCGGCAAAGTCGCTGTCATGGCCACGCGTTTCCTGCCAGAGCTGTTCATCCTCGCGATCGACGAGCGTCTCGATCGGCCAGGCCGGAAGACTTGCTCGCGCACGCGAACGAAACCGCAAGCGTCCCGCATCCTCGAAAACATCGATCTGGAATGCCTGTAGCAAGGGCTCGATCAGGCTGCGTGCCGAGGCGAGATCACCTTGGACATAGCCCGTCAGATCACCGCTCACTTCCGAAACGTCGAAATCGGCAAAGCCGTGGTCGCCCAGCATCGCGGCAATGACGTCGGCAAGCGTCCCTCCGCCGATCCGGCCATTGAGCCAGTGACCCGTTCGCCAGTTGCCACCGTCGCTCCAGACCGTCGTATTTTGCGGAAAGGCCGGATAGGGTCGCGCATCCCAGGACCAGATGAAGAGGTGCGCGGGATCGACCATTCCAGGCGCGGCGCCACCGCTCCACCAATCATGATGTGCTTCCAGAAACCGGCGCTGCATGCTGTCGGAGCGCATTCCGCTGGAGAAATAAGGAGCAGCACTTTCCGCCGATTTCGGATCGGCGAATACGTTTGGTTGATTGGCCCCCTTGTCGATTGCGCCGCAGCCAAGTTCCGTGAACCAGATCGGCTTGCTGGCCGGGATCCAAGGTGTAGGAGATGCACGCTCCACGCCGCCAAGCCGCTCGTAATGCGAATTGCTCCACCAGCCGGCAATGTCCTTGTAGCGATAGACCCAGTGCTTGCCCGCGGAGCCATCGACAATCGCGGTCCGCAAGCGCGTCCGGCGGTCGGCTTCTGTCGCATAATACCAATCGAACCCCTCGCCCGAGCCGATGCCGGCCATCAGGGCCTGGCGATCGTCAGCGAGGCGGAAGCCGTCGGGGTTGGCATTGGCAAGATCATCGCCGCGCCAGTCGGCGAGCGGCATGTAGTTGTCGATACCGATCGCGTCGATTGCCGGCGACGCCCAGAGCGGATCGAGATTGAAATAGACATCACCGCTGCCGTCCGCCGGATGATAGCCGAAATATTCGCTCCAATCCGCGCCATAGGTCAGCTTTGCAGCCGGCAACAGGGTCTCCACGTCGGCGGCCAGCGAAACAAGCGTTTCGACGAAGGGGAACGCACCACTATCGTCCCGGACCTGGGTCAACCCGCGCAGCTCGGAACCGACAATGAATCCGCTGACACCGCCTGCCGCCTTTGCAAGCTGCGCATAGTGCAGGATGAAGCGCCGATAGCTTTCCTCATCGCCGTCATAGACGACCCGGTGTCCGGATACCGAAAAGTGGCCGGCACGCGCGGCACCGGCAAACGCGCGCAGCTGACTGCGGGCCAGTGTCGTACGGTCTGCCGTGCCGACCTGGCCGATGGCAGGATGACAGGTGATCCGCCCGCGCCAGGGATAGGCCGCTTGGGCATCGTCGCCATAGGGATCAGGCAAGCTGTTGCCGGCGGGTATATCCATCATCAGGAACGGATACAGATAGACCTTGAGCCCGCGCGCCTTGAGATCAGCAATGGCCGACACCACACTTTCATCATCCGGCGTGCCACCGAAAGCCGGGCCGCCATTGTTCCGGCTGACGACATATGCGTCGCCACGTTCGACACCCGAGACGGACCAATCCCTGCTTTCGTTGCGGCGAGCGACCTCGACGCCCGGCACGACGCGGCACTCGCCGGCGCGCAGATCGGTTCCGAACCAGGTGACGACAAGGGCGACGCGCTCCAGAGTCGGGCACAGCGCAGTCAACTCGTCGATGGAGACCTCCCAGTCCGTCGTCCCCTGCAGTGTGTTCCGGTTGAGAAGACGTGCACTGCCGGCACCGGTTTTTTCAGAGACGGCGGTCGCGCGGTAGCCATGTTCGGTCGCGCCCGGGATGATGCAGACCGCCTTGATCTTGTTTTCCAGCGCGCCGATTGCACGAACCACTTCGAACTGCAGCAGCGGGATACGGTTGCCGTAGGCATCAAGCGGCAAGCGTTCGAACACGACATAGGTCAATCCTCGATAGGCAGGGGCATTGCCTGTCCCCTGCTTCGCCTCGATCAGCGGATCGGGCTGCTGATCGTCGCTGCCGCGATAGAGGCGCATCTCGATCTTGGTGAGATCCAGTTCCTTGCCATCGGCCCACACCCGCCGCACCCGCGCCACCTGCCCTTCGCACAGACCGATCGCGAGATTGGCGAAGTAGCGATAGGTCTCGACCCGCGTGCCACCCGTGGATTTGCCGCCCGTTCGTTCGGTCGTTACCTGCTCCTCGAACCGCGTGGCCCAGATCAGCGTGCCACCGATGCGGGCAGTGCCGTAGACACGGTTGATTGCCGTGCCGTCGTCGGCGCCGGGAATGCGTGCCGTCGACAGCCGCGAGCCGCGCACGGTGGTACTGCCGTTGATGAGGGCGTGGTCGACGACGCTGCCGGCCAGGGCACCGGCCGCGCGACCGATGATCGCGCCGACTGGACCGAAGACGCTGCCGAGCGCTGCACCGGCTGCCTGAAAGAGAAGTGTTGCCATCTATTTCTCCGGAAACCGAAACACAGCCGCGACACGACGCCGCCAGCTCGGCACGAGAGGCGAGGAGATTACCGCTGCCTGCTCGTAGGCGTGGATGAAGTGCCGTTCATCGGCCAGAATGCCGGCATGCTTGGCAGCCACATCGGGCCGCCAGCGGAAAAGCAGCAGATCGCCGGGCAGCGCTTCGGCAAGCGACAGCGACGTATCGAAATGACGGTACGCCGCGTTCATCAATCGATCTTCGCCGCTGCGTTCGGCCCAGTCAGGCGCGTAGGGGCGCGGCACTTCGGGCTCTTCGCCATAGAGCTCGCGCCAGATCCCGCGGATCAGCCCCAGGCAATCGCACCCCACCCCCTTGAGCGACGCCTGATGCCGGTAGGGCGTGCCAATCCAGCCTTCGGCACAGGCGAGCACGCGGTCTGCCGTCGTCATCATTTGAACAGCGCCTTCCCATCGTGAACGCTTTCGCCGTCGGCGTAGGTGTAGGCGAAATCGGCACCCGGCATGTGCGGGAAACCGCGAAAATTCAGGCGGTTGGAGAACTTGCTTCGGCAGATGGCGAAGGACTTGTCGCAGCCTGCCGTCAATACGAGGCGATCGCCCGAAGAAGGCGCGCGCTCGAGCGGCAGCCAGAGCGTGACCTCCATCAGGTCGCCAACCCGCACATGCGCGTCTATATCCAAACGCTGCCCCTGGTTCTCGCCGTCGACAAACGTCGCCGTTCCCAGACGGAAGAAGCCGTCGTCAACAGACCTGACCCCCGACAGAAGCAGCCGGCTCGCATCCGGTACCGATACGATGACGCCGTCCGCACGAAACTGCGGCAGCGACAGATCCACGCCGCACCTGTTATCCCCGACCGCAGCGTCGCAACGACGTCCATAGACGCGCCCCTGCGGCTCGTTCAGACGGCTGGCGAAGCTGCGAAGCTCGGCCTGGAAGCGGCCGGCGTCGCGGGTCACCTCACCGATTTCCTGCACCTTGAGCATCATGTGCTGTTCGGGCAGCGGCCAGTTGACGAGGAACACCTCGACACGGGCGCCGTCATAGCGTCCCCGCTCCAGATCGTCCTCGGTGATTGCCGCGCTGGAGAAGCCCCCGGAGACCTCGCTGGTCGCGGCCGGCAGGCCAACCTCTTCCTCCGCCGCGCTTGCGGAAAATCCGCTCGCAGCGAGAAAGATCGTGCCATCGAAGGCGATGTCGTTGTCGTGCTCCGTGAAGCCCAACACGACGCCATCGCGGCGGATCACCCGCCAGGCGTGGCAGACCGTCGTGGCGTCTCCATCCAGATGCGCTTTCAGCGCTGAGGGGATCGTTCTCATGGCGCGATCTCCGTCAGCGGTATGGTTGGAATCCGCCCGGCATTGAACGCGGACAGGTTGACCTCGATCCGGCCGGTGGCGAAACGAACGGGTACGTCGAACTCGAAGCCGGCCGTTATCGAAGAGCCCGGCGCAGGAACATGACCGGCGGCAAATGTGACGGTCCCTGTTGCCGTATCACAGTCGAAGGCCGCGCCGGGCACGGGTACCCCGTCCAGCGCAACGACGACCGAACCGTCCGCCGGTTTGGCGATCCGTCGGACGCTACCGCCCGCCGCGTCGCCATAGGTCTTGACGAGCGGGAATGTCACGGTGACCCCATCGCCTGTGCCCAACCGCTGGTCGCCCGGCGTTACCGGAATGCCGGGCCTGGACGATGACCAGTCGATTGGATCGCGGAACCGGAAGCCATAGAGCTCGCCGCTGCGCGCTTCGAAAAACTCCAGCACCTCGTAGAGATCCGCCACCGAGCGCAGGCCCGAGCCGGCGTCATAGCTTCGCCGCGCATCGCGCCATCGGCTGTTGCGGCTCTCTCTCCCATTGGACAGATTGACGATATCGGTGCGCCGCACCGGCCCGCCGCTGGTCGAAAGCGACAGGCGCAGCGGAAAGCGCACATCATGAAACCCGCTTGTCATGGCACCTCACAAGTTGCGCTGGCCGCGCATGGCGGTGCGCGCCAGCATCGAGGAAATCTGCGCCTCGCTTTTCTGGAAGCTCTGGGCGTCGGCGGCGGTGACATTGAAGATGATCTGCTGCGAGCCGCCGCCTGCGGCAGCAACGCCAAGCGAACCGTCGGCGCCACGCTTCAGCGGCAAGATCGCCTCGCTGCCCGCCTCCCCCATCAACCCCATGTCGCCGCCCATCGGGAAGTAGGTCGGCTGCGAGACCACGCCGCCATCGGCAAAGGGCAGAAGCTTGCCGAAACTGCCGAGCAGGCTCGAAGCACTCCCCGAGATCATCGTCTCCAGCGGCTTCAGACCTGCCGACAGCGCGATATCCGCCAGCCGGTTGCCGAGACTGCGCAGAATGTCGTCCAAGCTCTTGCTACCGTCGGCGGCGCTTCGAAGCGCGCTCGAAAGCGCTGCCCCGAACGAGCGTGAGCGCGTCTCCAGACCATCGAGAGCGCGTTGCAGCGTCTCCGCCTGCCCTGTTGCGGTGGTAAAATCCGTTTCTTCGCTGTCCATTGTCCTGCCTTCTTCTGGGTCGCTGCGGATCAATCCGGAAACCGGGCCATCAACCCCTCCAGATCGGCGCGGGATGTGCCGACGCCAGGCGGCACCAGCCCGCCTGCGGCTGCGTGGAATTCGAGAGGTGTCATTGCCCAGAACGCGACCGGGGGAAGCCGCAGCAAGCAGAGACCGACATGCAGCACCCGCGCCCAGGGGAAAGGCGCGGCACCACGTTCAGCCTCGATGCCGGCTGCGGCTAGAGGGGGCGCGAGGCGGTCTCCGCCTCCACGCCGACAAAGGTGGCAGTAAGCAGGCTGCCGACGATCGTGGCATAGCCGCCCAGGCCACCCTCGACATCGGCCTGCGCGACCTCGTCGTCGGAATAGAGATTGCCGCCACCGCGAAGGCCGGCGCCGATGATGCGGATCATGTCGGCGGCCCTCAGGCGACCATCGGCGAAGCGTTCCGCCAAACCCGTGAGACTGTCGACTGCAAAGGCCGTCTCGAGCTCGGCCAGAGCGCCAAGCGTCAGGCAGAGAATCCGCCGTTCACCATCGATCATCGCCTCGATCTCGCCGCGTCGCCGATTTGCACGTGCACCCGCCGCCCGCATCAAAGCGCCTCGAAGCTGATGGCGCCGGCCGATTCCAGCGCCATTTCGAACAGCACCTCGCCGTTGTGCTGGCCGGAATACTCAAGAGCGCTCGCCTGGAACGGCCCGCTGATATTGCCGAAGCCGGGAATGACGATCTGCCAGTTCAGGATCGACGCATTGAAAAAGGCGTTCCGTACCAGCGCATCGGAGGCGGCATCCTTGAAGATCCCGGCGCCAGAAACGGATGCACGCTGCACACCGGCGCCGCCCAGCAGTTCACGCCAGCGACCGACGCTGTCGGCATCGGTCACATCGACGGTTTCGGCATTGAAGGCGAGCCGTTTCGAGCGGAGGCCTGCCACCGTCTCGAAGGCTGTCCCGTTGAATATCTTGAGCAGCAGATCCTTGCCCTTTTGCGCAACCATCGCTTTGTCCCTTAAAACAAAAGGCGCCCCTGGGACGCCTGCCACTGTCATTTACTTGTCACTTTCAACCCGTCGGCCAAGCTGGTACGACCGGTTGAATTCCCGTCCGAAGTCTCGATTCCCCAAGGCATCCGCCCGATGTCCCGATCATTCTCCCCACGTACAGCCCGCACCGTCGCCGTTCTTGCCGTCACACAGCTGATCGGCTGGGGCACCAGCTTCGACATGCTCGGCGTCATGGGCCGCGTCATCGCGCCGGACCTCGGGCTTGCAAACGAGATCGTCTTTGGCGGACTGACGGTGATGATGATCATCAGCGCGCTCATGGGCCCGACGACGGGCCGCTGGCTGGGGCGCTACGGGGCGGCGCGCGTGCTTGCCGCGGCGTCGCTGGTCTTTGCCGCCGGTCTCGCCCTCCTTGCAGCGGCCAATGGCATCGTTCTCTACGTGCTCGCCTGGATCCTCATAGGGGGTGGCGGGGCGCTCGGCCTGTCGGCGCCCGCCTATACCGCCGTGGTGGAACGCGAAGGGCCGAACAGCAAACGCGTGATCGCGATCCTGATGCTGTTCACCGGACTTTCGAGCGCGATCTTCTGGCCTGTCCTCAGCCTCCTGAACAATGCCGTCGGCTGGCGATCTACCTTCCTGATCTGCGCGGCCCTGCAGTTCTGCATCTGCCTTCCGCTGCACCTCTTCGCGCTGCCAACGCCGATCGTCAGCCACACCGAGGGCGCTGCCGCGCATACAGCGCCACTGCCGCTCTCGCCGGCAAAGCAGCGCAAGGCCTTCCTGCTGATCGCGGCGGCGACAACGATCTCGACCTTCGTCACCTTCGGCGTCTCGCCATCGCTGCTCGAGATCTTTCGCCAGTCCGGCGCCTCGCCAGCGCTCGCCATCCAACTCGGTTCGGCGCGGGGCGTCATCGGCATTTCAGCTCGTTTCATGGACATGCTGCTCGGCAAACGCGGTAATCCGATCCTCAGCGCCGCCATGGGCGTCAGCCTCATGGTGCTCAGCTTCCTGATGATGATCGTTCTGCCGCCTTCGACGCCGCTGCTGGTCGCTTTCATCCTGCTCTACGGCTTCGGCTCCGGCGTCATGACCGTCGCCCGCGCGTTGCTGCCGCTGGCGCTGTTTTCACCCCGCGACTATGGCCTGCAATCCGCTCGCCTCTCCCTGCCTCAAAATCTCGCCAATGCCGTCGCGCCCGTCGTCTTCACCGCGATCCTGGACCGTGCGGGCGCTGGCATGGCGATCGCAACCTGCGCTGTGCTGGCGGTTCTGTCGCTCGGGTTCGTGATGATGCTGATGGCGCTGGTGCGCGGCGTCACGCAGCCGGTTCCGTCACTGCCCTGAATCGCATCTCCGCGACATGCAGCCTGGTCTTCGGTTCACGCCGCGTGCGCGTTGCCAGATGCCGCACGCCGACCAAGTGATGGGTGGCGAGACCAAGCGCGGCGTCCTGCAGCAAGGCATGGAGCCTCTCGACGATTGTCTGAACCTGCCTGCGCCCTGCGGCATCCGACCAGATTTCCAATGCCAGCAGATGCTCTTCGCCCTCCTCTGTCGAGGTCGAGTAGTCGTTGCTGGTCAGCTCGCCAACGACAATGCAGGGTAGCTTCCTGCCCGCGACCAGCCGGTCGCGAATGGCATCCGGCCCGATCATGGCAGTCAATTCGGCATCTTCACTGAGGAGTGCGTGAATCGCCGTCAGCAGTTCATTGGCAGTGCTCATCCTTCTCGGCTCCCTTCGTGTCTGGCTTGCTCTCGCAACCGCGCATCAGCGCCAGCAATGCCGCCGCCAGGTCCCGGAGAGTGATCGCCAGGGACGCTCGCGGTTCCGTCATTGGCTCTCCTCCTCGCAGAGGCAGACGACGTAGTTGCCCCTCTCATCCGGGTCACGCCACGCGCCGATCACGAAGACCCGCTCACCCTTGCGCAGCCGCATACCGGCCGTGATATCGCTTCGAAATCGGAGCCAAATGCGGTGGGTCAGGGTGAACACATCAGCGCTCGCCTGCTCCTGCCGGATCTCGCTGACGGGCTCGATGCGCGCCCATAGCGACGCGACCGCGACAAAGGAGACCGTGGCGCCGCCCTGTCCGTCCGGGGTTGCCTCCGGCGCTTCCAGTTCGAGCCGCGCCGTCATCTGGCCGGGATCGAAGAACACCGAGCGCATCACAGCCTCCGCATCACGAAGGGCGTGATCAGGCGATCATAGCCCGGCGGAATGTCCGCCGGCTGGTCTTCCGCCGAGACCGCGCCACGGAAGGAAAACATCTGGGCGATATGCATCAGCATGGCGCGCTTCAGCGTGTCGGGCACGTCCGCGCCGCTTTCGCCGAAACCCGCGATAAAGTCGATCTCCAGGCCGTTGATATCGCGCGTGATGTCGATCGCCTGGCTCAGCACCAGGCGAGCCGGCCGCGCACTGCCATCCAGGATGTGGCCGGTGAGCGGTAGCGTCACCTCCTCGCCTGCAGCATCATAAAGCGTCAGGCTTTCAATGGCTTGCACCGGGCCTCTGGCAATCTGAATCACGCCGCCTTGAGGTATTGAATCAAGATAGAGGCGCCATGTCTGGGTGATGAGGCAGAGCCCTGTGGAGCGTTCAAGGTGCTCGCGGGCCGTAGCGATCAAGGCGGCCAGCAGCGGGTCTTCGTTGCTGTCGTCGAGCCGCAGATGCGCCTTGACATCGGCGAGCGTCAGCGCCTCCGCCGCGGGCGAAGTGATAGATGCATAGGTCATGTCGGTTCCCGGATTGTATCGAAAGCAAAGAGGGTACGGCGCCCCGGTGGGAGGAAGACGCGGGGCGCCGCATGGGGCGATCAATCAGCTTGCGGCGAACTTCACCAGCTTGATCGCCTCGAAATTCTGCACTCCGCCGCCGACGCGCTTGGTGGTGTAGAAGAGCACATAGGGCTTGGCGGAATAGGGATCGCGCAGCACGCGTACCCCGGTGCGATCAACGACGAGATAGCCGGCTCGGAAGTCGCCGAAGGCGATCGACAGCGCATTGGCCGCGATATCGGGCATGTCCTCGGCCTCAACGACAGGGAAGCCGACCAGCGAGGCCGCCTCGCCCGCCGTTGCCGGCGGCTGCCAGAGATAGCGACCGTCGCCGTCCTTCAGCTTGCGCACCTCGGCCTGGGTCTTGCGGTTCATCACGAAGTTGGCGTTCTGGCGATGGCCGGCCTTCAGTGAATAGATCGTGTCGATGAGCGTGTCGGATGCGGCAGACGCCTTGAAGGCACCCGCGGCACCTGTTGCGATGTAGCCGAGATTGCCCCAGCTCCAGGCACTGTCGGCCACCGCCGTGTAGGCGAGGAAGCCCTTCGGCTTGTTGGTGCCGTCGCCGTTCACGAAGGCGGTCCCTTCCTGTTCGGCAAAGACGGTGTCGACCTCGCCCGAGATCCACGCCTCGATATCGACCGCGGCATCGTCTAGCAGCGCCTGGGTGGCCGCCGGCATGGCATAGAGCTCCATGGTCGGGAAGGAGAGCTCGGCCAATTGGGCACTTGATGTCTGCGGGCGAGCCGCCGTTTCCGCGACCCAGCCTGCTGCCATGCCGGCGATGGAGAACGGCTTCTTCAGCACCGAACCGGAGACCTGACGCACCGTTGCGAGCGAGCGGATCGGCGAAACGACGGAGAGCCGGCGGCCGATCTCGGTGTCCGTTTCCGGCGGCACGAGATAGCCGCCGTCGGCGCCTGACCCCGCTGACATCGCCTTCGCCTCGATCTCGCGCAATCCGGCCTCGTCGCCGCGGCGGATATATTGTTCGAAGGCAGCCTTGTGCTCGGTCGCCTCGATGCCAGCAGCAGCGGACCGGCCAAGCGGCGGCCGCGCCTTTTTCAGCGCCAGTTGGTCGAGCACCTTCTTCTGTTCATCGATGGCGCGATTGATGCGATCCACCTTGTCGCGGGTGACGACGTCGGAGGTCAGCTTCTGCTCGATCTCGCCGAGCCTGGCATCGTTGGTTTCCTTGAAGGCTTCGAAGGCCTCCATGAATTCATCGAAAGCGGCAGCCATTTCCGGCGCCGCCTTGATCTCGGGTGCAGTCTTTGCGGCGGTCTGCTTGTCGGTCATCTGTTCGTCCTATCTGAAGGTTTCAGTCAGCATCATCCGGGCGGCCCGGCGCATGGCGCGGACAAGCTCGGTCTCCTTGTCGCGGAACCACCGCGCATTCTTGATGTTCTGCACGCGGGCCGAGGGCAGCATCGGGAAGGTCACGACAGAGATTTCCCAGAGATCGGCCTCGAGGATGCGGCGCACGCCCGACTTGGCGTCGGTCTTTGCCCGCACCGTTCGGAAACCGATCGACAGACCGTCCAGCGCGCCGTTCTTCAACAACTGATGCACCTCACGGGCGCGACTGACGCCCTCGGCGAGCACACCCTCGACGTAGAGGCCGCGGCTGTCCTCGCGGATCGTCTTCCAGGCGCCGATCGGCTCGGATGGGTCGTGCTGGAAAAGCATCCGCACCCCGCCTGCCCCGCGCTCCGTCAGCGACTTTCTGAAGGCGCCGCGTTCGATCGCATCCTTGCCGAGATCGACTTCGCCGAAGACGCTGGCGTAGCCAGAAAAGCTGCCGTCGCGCCCCAATCCACGGAGCTCAAGATTGGCGAACTTGCGCGTATCCGCGCCCATGGGTGATCGCGCCAGCGCGCTGCTTGCGGTCATGATGCTCTCCTCGTTGTGTGATTGTGCCGCCACCGGGTTCAGGGGCGTGGCGCTGACAACCTCACCGGCCGTCAAATGTTCACCGGCGCGTCAGCGGTTGCGCGCGCCGTATCGCCCCGCAATACGCGCGACAATGCCGAGACCCCACCAGGCGCAAAGACTGGCCGCCGCCGATCCCGACAGCATCACCTCGGACACCGACAATCGATCGACA
Organism: Rhizobium sp. AC44/96; assembly: GCF_001692185.1. Lineage (NCBI taxonomy): Bacteria > Pseudomonadati > Pseudomonadota > Alphaproteobacteria > Hyphomicrobiales > Rhizobiaceae > Rhizobium > Rhizobium sp. AC44/96. The sequence continues at coordinate 834,762 of NZ_LXKO01000001.1, read as the reverse complement.
AGATCCAATCGCTCGGCGATCCATATACCGGTCGGCCCACCGAAGATGAGCCCGCACGAAAGCCCGGTGAAGAACCGGCTCGCCGCCTCACGCCGGCTCTTCGGCAGGAGATAGACGAGCGATACAACAGCGCCCGCCGACGCGCCCAGCGCCCTGGTTGCCCAGAGCCCGGCATCATTGGAAAGGTCCGTCATGGTCAAACTCTCCGGATCGAAAGGGATGCAGCACCCGACCACGTCGGATGCCGGTTTCCTCCAGCCTTTTGAATCGCTTGAGCGGGCATCTTCGCGAATTGAATCCGGCGGCAACACCGTCGGATCTTCTCGCGGAGCAAACGATTTATCGAGACCTCAATACCCCACCGCCTGCCGCTTCTCCTCGTCGGTGAGAAACGCTGCCGCGCCCAGGCGCGTCCACAGCTGGTCGCGCTCGGCCGCAAGACCCGCGACCCTGTCGAGATCGGGTTCCAGCCGCAGACCGTCGCCAAAGCTGCCTGCCAGCCAGGCTGACAGCGTGGCCGTCGTTCGCGTCAGCATCGGCAGCACCGTCAGGCGATAGAAGGCGCGGTTGGCCTCCTGGTAGTTGGCATAGGTGTTGTCTCCGGGAATGCCAAGCAGCATGGGCGGGACGCCGAAGGCGAGCGCGATGTCGCGGGCGGCACCGTTGCGCGCCTCGACGAAATCCATGTCCTTCGGCGAGAGCCCCATCGACTTCCAGTCGAGCCCGCCTTCGAGCAACAGCGGCCTGCCCGCACGCATCGGGCCGGAATAGCCCTCGTCCAGCTCCTGTTTCAGCCGCTCGTACTGGTCCGGCGAGAGATTGCCGCCCTCCTTGGGCTGGTAGACCAGCGCGCCGGAGGGCCGCGCCGAATTGTCGAGCAGCGCCTTGTTCCAGGTCGCCGCCGCATTGGAGAGATCGAGCGCCACCTGTGCCGCGGCCAGTGGCGGAAAGCCGAGGTGATCGTCAAGTGGATGAAAGAGTTTCAGGTGCAGCAGGCCAAGCCCTGCCGTCTCCACCGGAAACCGGCGGAGCACGCCGCCGGCGCGGTAGTCGTAGGCATCAGGCCAACCGTCCCGCCCCTCGACGACGCTGATGCGGTCGGGCCTCAGCAGATGCAGTTCGCGCAATTGCCCGGCGACATCGAGCGGCTCGACATAGGCGTTGCCCGACAGCAGGAGATGACCGTAGAGCGCCTCGAAGAAATCGGGCCCGCTCATGCGGCCGTTCGGTTGCCTCAGAAGCGCCAGCAGCGGATGATCCGGCCGTTCGCGATCGCTCTCATAGAGCAGCATCGGCACCGACGCCGTTGCCTCCGACACCAGCCTGACGCAGCGGTGCGCAACGGGATTGCGCATGAACCCCTCGCGCGACAGCGCCGCATAGGAGCGGCCCGTCCAGCTTGCCCGGCCATCCACGGCCAGAGACATGAAGCCGGTGGCGGCCTTTTTCTCGGTCGCGGGATTGCGCTCCGCCGTGGAGGCCCACGGCAGCAATGATCGGAGTTTCATGATTGTCCGTCCTCAGGTTTGGCTTGGCCCGCGAGGCTCGCCCCGCTGTGAGGCGCTATCCGTCTCCCGCACCGCGATGCAGCCACGCGTTTATTCGCCCCAACGTTGCATGTTTACCCATTGTTTACGTCATAAGCGCAACTTGATGAAAGGCGTGAAACGTATCAGCATACGCGCCGTTCATTCCTTTCACCGGCTTCAGCGAATACCTTCCTCCCGACACCACGAATCAGAGGGACAGCATCGATGACGACGATCGAGACGCCGGGACTTCTCACCTTCACGATCGCCATCGTGGTGTTCTTCCTGGGCACCGGCATCAATAACGTCATCAAGCCGCTCAAGCGCTGGAACATTCCGGACGCTGTCTCCGGCGGGCTCGTTGCGGCGCTCCTGACGCTGTCCGCCTTCTACTTTCTCGGCACGCAGGTGATCTTCGATCTCGATGCGCGCGACATGCTGCTCCTCTATTTCTTCACCGGCATCGGTCTTAACGCGCGCGTCGCGGACCTGGCCGCCGGCGGCAAGCCGCTGGTGATCCTGCTCGCGCTGACGGTGTGCTTCGTCCTCATCCAGAATCTCATCGCCGTCGGCGCCGTCAGAATGCTCAACCTGCCTGATGGGATGGGACCGCTTCTCGGCTCCATTTCACTCATTGGCGGCCACGGCACGACCATTGCCTGGGCGCCGCTGATCGCCAGCCGCTTCGGATTGAACAATGCGCTCGAGATCGGCATTGCATCCGCGACACTCGGCCTCGTGATCGCCAGCATCGTCGGCGGTCCGGTCGCGCGCCTTCTCATCAATCGCTACCAGCTCAGTGGCCAGATGGCGGAAGCACCCATCATCGGCCTTCCGGATGCGCCGACCTCCGAGGAAGACAGCAGCATCAACTATGTCAACCTGCTGCGTACGGTACTGATCCTCAACGTCGCTATCCTGATCGGCTACGCGCTCGAAGAGGTGGTCGAGGAAACCGGCGTCAAGCTGCCGCTTTTCGTGGTCTGCCTTCTGGTCGCGATCGTCCTGACCAACACGATCCCACGCGTGCTGCCGCAGATGTTCTGGCCATCGCGGTCACGTTCACTGGCATTGATCTCCGACCTTTCGCTGAATGTGTTTCTGGCGATGTCACTCATGAGCATGCAGCTGTGGACGCTCGGTGGCCTCGGTACGGCACTTGTCATCGTTCTCGGCATCCAGACGATCGCAGCGGTGCTCTACATGATCTTCATCGTGTTTCCGGCGATGGGTCGCGACTATCAGGCGGCGGTGCTATCGGCCGGCTTCAGTGGCATCAGCCTTGGTGCAACGCCGACGGCGATCGCCAACATGACGGCGGTGACAAAGGCTCATGGTCCGGCGCCAACCGCATTCATTATCCTGCCGCTGGTCTCCGCCTTCTTCATCGATCTCGTCAACGCAGCCGTCATCGGCTTCATGGTCCGGTGAGCGCGGCCTACCCCAGCGGCTGCTTGACCGCCGCCTCGGTTTCATAGTCCGCCGCCATACGCATTTCGCGGATCGGACGCACGAGATCGATCGAACGCTGGTAGTCCGGGTGCGCCTTGTAGGCGGCAAGTGCCGCCTCGTCGTCGAATTCGCCGTAGACGATGAGGTCGACCTCGGTGCCAAGCTGGTCGGTCTTCACGTTGGTACCGATCTCCAGCAGGCGGGCATGCGGGATGGCTGTCAGGATCGACAGTCCGGCACGGACCTTTTCGAGATTTTCGGCCGGCGCCGTGAAGAAGACGATGTGGCGGATCACGCGGAACTCCTGCTCTCTAGCCGAATATGCGGGCGATACCACGCGCGAGCCGGGCCTTCAACCGCGCGAACCACCCGTCGGGCACCTTGTCGCGGATCGCTGCCATGAAGGTCTTGCCGTAGCCGGCGAGCTTCTCGGCCCGATCCGTGCCGTTGACAATGCGGCGGGCGTTGATCCAGTCGTCTGTCGTCTCGTTCAGGTGGTCGGCGAGCTTGTGGTTGGCGAAGCTGCCCTGCACCATGCCCTCGATCAGGATCGAGACCGCGGCGTCCATCTCCATCGCGCGGTCCGGCTCGGCGACGAGATCGATGCCCGTAAGCTTGCTCATCGCTTCGTAGTTCCGCTTGTGGGTGAGCTGCACCAGGCCGCGGCCGAGCCAGCTCTTGCCGTCCTCGTCCGGCCGCCAGTATGGGGTCTTCACCCAGGAGAGCTTGCCTGACGCATAGGCGTTTTCGAGAATTTCGATGGCGCGGGCATCGCTCGCCGCCAGCGTCTCACGCACCGGCTGCATGGTATAGGCAGTCTCATGAAAGGCCGTCGCCATGATATAGGCGAGCCAGCGCCGATCGGCCGTGGCCATCCGGCTTTCCCAGAAATCAAGAATCGCCGTCATTCCCTCCACCTGAGGCTGATTAAGCGCTCCCTTGAAAAGGGCATCACGCACGGTGTCGAAGAAAAATGGCCGGTCGATGTGGATAACCATGTTGTTCACCTCGAAAAACTGCAACGTCATTGTCCGTCTTAATCGATTAAATTAAATTCAATCGTTTAAAGTGTTTAAGCCCCTGATTTACAGATCATTTGGGGCATGCCAGTGATTAACTCAGCGTTAAAACTGGCCGCCGGAGGAGAGTATGCAGCAGCCTGCCAACAGCAACCAGCCGACCATTCCCCAGCACGTGATCGACCAGCTCGAAAACGAGTGGCGTCAGGTGCGCCCTGAGCGCGAGGCACCTCGCCCCGTGTCCCAACAACCGCAGCGATAGATCGTCGCGTCACACACCCCTCACCCGCGGTTCTCCGTTTCCCTCGAGCATCAGCGCCGTCAGCGCCCAGACCAGCGCGTCTAGCCGGTCTGGCGAGCGGCCGGAGGAGAGGCCATCGGGACCGAAGTCGCACATCTGGTCTTCCAGCGCGACGAAACGACCAGCATGGGCGACCCGCCCCTGCTCGTAGAGTGCCGCGACCGGCTCGGCCCTGAGATACTTACCGCGCGTCGCGCGCACGGTCGAGACCGGCAGGCTTTCGTCGATGCTCTTCAGCATCGATGCCACCATGTCCCCACCCTGGTTGATTTCGGCAACCACCCGGTCCGCCGAGAAGCGTCGGTAGGCGCGCACCACGGCGCTCGCCCAACCGGCAGGGCTCGCCCCCTCGATCGAGCAGTCCGCCAAAACCACGGCGCGGCCTGACGCCTCCACCCCTGCGACGACAATGCCGCAGCAGGAATGCGCGCCGGCCGCCGCCGGCGGATCGACGGCGACGACGATCCGTCTGATCTCGCCGGTGAGGCGGATCGTGGCCGCTTCGATCATCTCGCGCCGCCACAACGCATCGTCGCGATCCTCGATCAGTTCGCCGTCGAGCTCCTGCCGCCCAAGCCGCGTGCCGCCGTAGCGGTGGGCCAGCGCGTCGATGAAACCCGGCGCCAGATTGGCCGCGTTGGCAAGCGTGCTCATCCGCGTCAGTCGTGTACCCGTGTCAGCAATCAATGCCTTCAGCAAGGGCACAGGACGCGGCGTCGTCGTCACCAGCTGGCGCGGATGACTGCCGAGGCGCAGACCGAACTGGAGCATGTCCCACGTCTCCTGCCCATGCTTCCACTTCGCCAACTCATCGCACCAGGCGAAATGAAACTGCGGGCCGCGCAGGCTTTCCGGATCCTCGGATGAGAAGATCTGGGCGACTGCGCCATTCGGCCAGACGAGCCTGCGCCGCGAGATCTCGAACTCGGGCCGGCAACGCCTCGCGATGCGACAGATACCCGAAATGCCGTCGATCATCACCTCGCGCGCGTCGCCAAGCGTTTCAGCGATCAGGGCGATCCGCAGATCGGATCGCCGCCCGGCGCTGGCGATGGCATGTACCCATTCCGCACCGGCCCGCGTCTTGCCGCAACCGCGCCCGCCCAGGATCAGCCATATCCGCCAGTCGCCCGGCGGCGGTAGCTGCTCCGGACGGGCGTTGAACTCCCAGAGCCCCGCCAGGGTTTTCCAGAGATCGTGTCGTTCGGCCAATAACTCGGGCGAAGCCGCCGCATCGCGCGAGACGACCAGCTCTTCCTGCTGTGGCGGTGCCGACAGCGGCTGAGCGGTCCCCTTAAGGAGCGCGTCGGTGGTTGCGGTGATCGCCGCCATCGCCTGCCGCACCTGCGAATGTTGCGCCACGATACCTGCCATCCTCTGTTCGTGCCGCGCCAGCAACCTTGCCGCTCGCCGTTCGTCGGCAAGGGCGGCCAGGCGTTCAGCCCGGTTCGGCTTCGCGGGTTGCCCTGACGGCCTCGTCTTCGTCAGTTGCCGGAGGGCCGTTGCGCTGCCAGTCTTCAAAGAGTTGCCATGCGCGGGCTGTTGCTCGCTCTTCGATGCGTCGGAGAAAGCTCGTCTTCGCATCGTCCAGCCCCATCGCCATCTCGTTTTCCTCGATCGCCAGTTCCCGATCCCGGGCGAACTGCCGTTGAAGCTGGTCGATTTTCTCCAGCGTGCGCACGATGAGCGACATGGCATCGGTCGCGGCCTTGAGGTCGGTGCGGGCAAGCTTGGCCGCCGCCTCATCGCCGCTTGCCGACGCCGCAGCCTCGGCCGATCTGCGTAGCTCGCGGAAGGCCGCGAACTGCTCGCGCATCTCCGCCGTCATCTCGTTCAGAAGCACCCGCAAATCTTCCGGCGAGGCACTCGCACCGGATTTCGTCTCAAGAAAATATTCCTCGACGACGGCCTGAACATCCGCCCGGCCCGATACCGCCGCCAAGCCAGAGCAGTAGGCGCGCGTCTGCGGCCACAAGCCACAAAGCTCGGGCACGAAACTCTCGACTTCCATCGTTGAAACCTCTTTGGCCGCGAGATCTATCAAGGGCAAACCGCGCTAACCGCGAGGAAGCACCCAACACGATCGTGGCGAAGCAATCGGAAAGACTTTCATTCGCTTGGAGGCGAACGCCCGTGAACGGGGGGACCGCGACATGGGGTAGGAAACGGGCATAACGTTTGCACTTCGGCCTCGATCAGGCCGAGCGCTATGCCGAATACCGCTATAAGCTATCTTTGCCCAATCCCGCCTTCGCTATTTCATCCATACGTACATTCAATACTTTAATCAGCAAAAGCAGGTCTCGTTGATGCTGTGGCACGTTCAAACGCTAAACACTTTGATAAAGCATTTTGGCTTTCAGGCTGCTCTCTCTGTCTACTTCACCCGTCAGACCACGCGCGAAATTTCCGAGATCAGAAAGATCCGGATACCTGACGTTGATGGCGATATTTTCCTGCGCCTCAGATCGACCGATTGGGAAATTCTCATTCAAGTCTTTATGGACAAGGAGTATTTCATCGAAAGCACCGCACACGCCGAGGCTTTAAACTGTCACTACCAGAGCATTATCAACGAAGGAGGAACGCCCGTCATCGTCGACTGCGGCGCAAATTCCGGACTGGCTTCGATCTGGTATTCGCAGTTGTTTCCACGTGCAGTCATCATTGCGGTCGAACCGGAACCCGACAATTACGCCGTGCTGTGCCGGAATGCCGAGAACCGGCCGAACATTCGGCCCATCAAGGCCGCCATATCCGATCGACAGGGGCGCATTGCACTGCACGACCCGGGATACGGCTCCTGGGCTTGGCAAACCGTCGAAAGCGCATCCGGAGAGATCGAAGCGCAAACCATACCTAGCCTCATCTCCTCTGTTCCCGACGGGAAGCCATTCATTGTGAAGATCGATATCGAGGGAAGCGAAGTCAGTCTCTTTCGGAGCAATACCGATTGGGTCGATCAAACTCCCCTCATCGTCTTTGAATCACATGATCTCATCGCCAACTGGCATGGCACGGCCCACTCGATCCTTTCAGTCCTGACGAGAGAACGTCGCGATTATTTTCTGGAGGGCGAGAACGTATCCGCCTTCTCGCATTCGCTCCTCGGACCGCCCACAGCGCAGAGCGCGACAGCCAAACAATAGGGAATTGTTCGCCTGTGAGGGCGTCGTGGTGCTTTGGTCCTGCCCGTCAAAACAAGTTGGGCCGAACCCGTGCTCACCTCGGCGCACCACCGCTGCACCCGCAACTTTCCGACTATGCCATAACCCTATCAAACCACCGTCACGCCGTCAAGGATTATTTTCCTATAAATGACAATTTTCCTCAATAAGGTGCTGCTTGAGTTTTTCTGATTGGTCTCCGACCATCAGCATATGCTAATTTCACAGCCATGAACCAGGAAGAGCTCATTTCCTTTGCGCTCAGCCTGCCCGAGGCAGTCGAGAGTGCGCATCATGGCACGCGTGATTTCCGCGTGCGCAGCAAGATATTCCTGACGATGCCGGAGCAGGACTATTGTGTCGTCCGCCTGACGCCCGACCAGCAGCACATGACGCTGGCCGTGGCGCCCGATGATACGGCTGCCGTGCCGGGTGGCTGGGGGCAGCGGGGTTCGACGCGTCTCTTCTACGGCAAGGCGAGCGACGAGCTGGTGCAAGGTCTGGTGCGCAAGTCGTGGCAGAATGCGGCGCCGAAAACGCTGCAAAGACAGTTCGTTATCATCCCATCCAGCTAATCTGATTCAACGGTAGCCGCTGGCATCGACAGGCTTGCCCGCCTCCATCACCTCGTCCATGTAGCGCCAGCAGTCCGGTCGAGAGCCGTCAATGTCGTCAAAGCCATAGACCTTGGCGAGGCCGCCGCTCGACAACGATTGTCCGTTCCAGCGGGCGCGTTCGGAATCGGCGGCAAGGGCTGCCACCGCCCGACCGGTGAAGCGCGGCGTCTCGGAGATGACGAAATGCGGCTGCGCCGCGGTCGCGTCGTGCCAGCTCTCCTCGGTGACCCCGAAGATGTCGAGCATGATTTCCGAGCGCATCCAGCCCGGCGTCAATGCAATCGAGGTCGCGCCATGCGGCGCGAGGTCCTTGCCGTGCGCCCAGGCCATGCGGATCACACCCGTTTTCACGAGGTCGTAATAGGGGCAAAGGCGATAGTGGGTGGCGTTGTATTCGGCGGTGCCGTCGGTCAGTTCTACCAGCAGTCCGCCGGGGTGTTCGATCATCAGCGCCAGGGCGAAATGCGCGGTGATCAGATGCGTGTCGATCGCCAGCCGCAGCATGTGCAGTCCCTTGTCCAGCGAATGCTCCCAGATCGGCTTGTTCCATTCGGTGAGGTGTTCACCGCCCCAGATATCGTTGACCAGGATATCGAGACGGCCCTGTTCGCGGCGAATGCGGGCGACCAGCGCCTCGACCTCTTCAGGCACGGTATGATCGACGCGAACGGCGATCCCCTCGCCGCCGGCTGCCGTTACCAGCTCCGCCGTCTCTTCGATCGTCTCAGGCCGGCCATATTCCGATTGCGTTGCCCGCGTCGTACGGCCGGTCACGTAGACCGTCGCGCCGGCGGCCCCGAGTTCCACCGCGATACCGCGGCCGGCGCCGCGCGTGCCGCCGGCCACAAGGGCGATCTTTCCTGAAAGCGATGCGGTCATGTGCTTGTCCTCCACGCTGGAACCCATTCAATGGGCCTCGCCATTTCGCTTGAATATAAACGAACGTTCGTTCATAATTAGTGCAAACGCAAGAGGAAACTTCATGCCCCGCCCCCGCACGCTTTCGGACGAACAGCTTCTCGACATGGTTCTCGGGCTTGTGCATGCGGAAGGACCCGATGCGGCGAGCTTCGGTGCGGTGGCGAAGATCAGCGGCCTTTCCGGCTCGACGCTGGTGCAGCGCTTCGGTACCAAGGCGGCGATGCTGCGGGCCTGCCTGCTGCGCGCCTGGGACCGGCTGGACATGGAAACGGCCCGGCTGATCCAATCCGTTCCGGAAACGCCCGAAGGCGCCATCGACCTGCTGACTGGACTTTCCAAGGACTACGGCGAGGATGCCGCGTCCTACGCAGAGGGTCTGCTCGTGCTCAGGGAGGACCTGCGCGACCCAGCTCTGCGGGCGCGCGGCGCGGCCTGGGGGAACACACTGGCAGCAGCGCTCGATCGATGCCTTGGCGCCACCCAAGGCAAAGCGCCGCTCGGACGGCTGATGCTGTCGCAGTGGCAGGGCTGCCTGCTCTGGTGGGGTTTCGAGCCTAGAGGCTCCGTCGGAGATTATGTGCGTGGCGAACTCGGCCAGTTCCTCCAGACGATCGCCTAGCCCGGCATCACTTGGCCGTCTCCGGCTCCTGCGCCCGTGCTTCGTCCCCGACCGTCAACGGCCAGTCAACGACGTGATCCTCGAAGTCTTCGACATCAACTTCCGTTTCGCTGATCGTCCGTCCGCGTGCCGAAATGCCGGCGGCGTGCACGGTCTCGGGATCGCCCGACACCAGCGGATGCCACCAATAGAGATCGCGCCCTTCATTGATCAGCCGATAGCCGCAGGTTGGCGGCAGCCAGGGAATGTCATCGACATTCTGTTTGGTCAACTGCACGCAGTCCGGCACGAAATCCCAGCGGTTCTCGTAGCTCGAACAGCGACAGCTTTCGCCGTCCATGAGCTTGCAGCGGATCGAGGTGAAATAGATGTCGCCGCTATCCCAGTCCTCGAGCTTGTTGAGACAACAGAGGCCACAGCCGTCGCACAGGCTTTCCCATTCGGCGTTGGTCATCTCGGCAAGCGTCTTTTGCTTCCAGAAGGGTGCTTGTTCCATCATTCCGTTCTTGCAACAGCCCCCGCAAAATCGCGTGAGAGCTTTCCATTTCTCTTGTTCTTGTCAGGCAAATCAACCAATGATTCACCATGGTCCGGCTAGTCCGGACACTGTCGGCAGATTTGCCATAGTCCGGCGTCAGGTTCACCCGACGTCGAAGCGACTGATCGGGCGGGAATATAAGACGTGACGGATCCGGACAATCCAGAAAAACGACCGGCAAAGAAACGGCACATCCTGCTGAAGATCGATTCGTGGATCGATTCGACCATCTGGAATGCCGGTTTTCGCTCCGCCGAGATCTGGGAAGACATCACGATCTTCTTCCGCCGCTTCCGTGTGCGCGGTTGGAAGCGCGTGGTTTTCGAACTGGCCGGCGAAGGTCTCACATGGGGTTCCGTCGGCGCCGTTCTGATGCTCGCGCTCGCCCAGCCAGCGTTTGAGGCTACCAAGGAAGATTGGCGCAATCGCGGCGACTATGCCGTGACCTTCCTCGACCGCTACGGCAACATTGTCGGCCATCGCGGCGTCATTCACCAGAACTCGGTGCCGATCGACGAGCTGCCGGACAGCCTGATCAAGTCGGTGCTGGCAACGGAAGACCGGCGCTTCTTCGATCACTTCGGCATCGACGTCATCGGCCTCTTCCGCGCGATCGTCACCAATGCCCAGGCCGGCGGTGTCGTCCAGGGCGGCTCGACGCTGACACAGCAGCTCGCCAAGAACCTGTTCCTGTCGAACGAACGTTCGATCGACCGCAAGATCACCGAGGCCTTCCTGGCGCTGTGGCTTGAGGCCAACCTGTCGAAGAAGGAAATCCTGTCGACCTATCTCGACCGCGCCTACATGGGTGGCGGCACGTTCGGTGCGGCAGCGGCAGCGCAGTTCTATTTCGGCAAGAGCATCACCGATGTGAACCTCGCGGAATCGGCCATGCTTGCCGGCCTGTTCAAGGCGCCGGCGAAATACGCGCCGCATGTCAACCTGCCCGCCGCGCGCGGCCGTGCAAACGAAGTGCTGACCAACCTCGTCCAGAGTGGGCTGATGACGGAAGGCCAGGTGATCGCCGCCCGCCGGAACCCGGCAACGGTCGTCGACCGCAACGAGGTCGAATCGCCCGACTTCTTCCTCGATTGGGCCTTCGACGAAGTCATGCGGCTTTCGCCGCGCTTCCACCAGCACTCGCTCATCGTGCGCACCACGATCGACATGGGCCTGCAGAACGCCGCCGAGGATTCGGTGGAGACGTCGCTGCGCGAATATGGCGATAGCTACCACGCCAAGCAGGGCGCGATGGTGATGATCGAGAACGGCGGGGCCGTGCGCGCCATGGTCGGCGGCCGCGACTATGGCGAAAGCCAGTTCAATCGCGCCACCAAGGCGCTGCGCCAGCCTGGATCGTCCTTCAAGGTCTACACCTACTCGGTGGCCATGGAGAGCGGCATGACGCCCGACAGCATCGTCGTCGACGCTCCGATCTACTGGGGCAACTGGAGCCCGCACAACTACGAAAACCGCTATGCCGGGCGGGTGACGCTGGCGACCGCGATCGCACAGTCGATCAACACCATTCCCGTGCGCCTGGCCAAGGAGAAGTTCGGCATCGCGCCGATCCGGGCGATGGCCAAGAATCTTGGCGTCGAAACGCCGATCCGCGACGACGTGACGATCCCGATCGGCACCTCCGAAGTGACGGTTCTCGACCAGGCGACGGCCTATGCCACGTTTCCGGCCGGCGGCTACCAGTCTCGCCGCCATGGCATAACGCAGATCCTCGATTACGGCGGCGACGTGCTCTACGATTTCGACCGCGACGAGCCGCCGGCCAAGCGCGTTCTGTCGGAACAGGCCGATGCCTACATGAACCAGATGCTGTCGCGGGTGCCTTATGTCGGCACAGCCCGCAAGGCGGCGCTCGACAACGGCATCCTCACCGCAGGCAAGACGGGCACCACACAGGCCTATCGTGACGCCTGGTTCATCGGCTTTACCGGCAACTACACCACCGCGGTCTGGTTCGGTAACGACGACTATACCTCGACCAACAAGATGACGGGCGGCTCGCTACCGGCCATGACCTTCAAGCGCGCGATGGACTATGCGCACCAGGGAATTACCCTGCGCGCGATCCCCGGCGTGCCGACGCCTGCGCCGGACAAGAAGGCCAAAATTGTCGCCGCTGCCAAGCCACCGGAGGGCAGCCCTCCGCCGCTCGTGCGGCCGCGCATGCTGTCGGTCGAGTCGACGCGCCTTCTCAAGGGCATCGGCGAGAAGCTGAAGGCGGCGCCACCGCTCGAGGCGCAGAAGGTGGCGAGTGCGGAATGACGTGGTAAAACCTGCGTTTTCCGCCACAAGCATTCCGCCTCATCAGAATCAGTGATACGCCTTGCAACTGATTTGTCTCTCAAGGGCGCCCGGTGTTTCGTTTTCCTCTTTTCATAGCGATGACCCTGATTATTGCCTTCGGTGGCGGTATCCTTATTTCGCTGTACGCGCTGGATGCGACCTCGGGCTTCGGTGCCATCAAGCTTGGCGCCTGGGAAGCCTTTCCCGAACTGCAGACCGAAGATGCCGACCCCTACGCCAAATCGCACAGGGCGCGTGCCGGGCGACTGCTCTATGGCAGCGCCGAAGGCCTGATGTTCACCGCCAAGGTCGATGACCAGGGCAACCGGCTGGACGCGGCATGTCGCTACAGGCTCAGGGGCCAGACGCCACCTGCCCGCATCTGGACGCTCTTCACGGCGGACAATGGCGGTAATCCGGCTTCGCTGCAGACCGGCCTTCCCGGCGCGATGAACTCGTGGACAGTCCTTCGTCAGGCCGACAGCGGATTTTCGATCGACATCTCCGCCCAGGCGCGTCCGGGCAACTGGCTGGCGGTGCCCGCCGCCGGCACCTTCCAGCTTGTGCTCACCCTGTTCGACACGCCGACAGCCGGCAGCTCAGGCGTGATCGACCTTGCCATGCCGAAGCTTGAAAAGACCGGGTGCGGCAATGCTTAGAATGCTGTTCGGTCTGCTCGCAGGGCTGTTCGGAGCGGCACTTCTGCATCTCGTCATCATCCTGTCCCTACCGCATTTTACCGGCAAGGATGCCGCCACGCGGATCCTGGCGGAAGGCGATATCGACAAGTTCTATCTGCTTGGACAGACGGACGATACCGCCGGTCTGTCGAACGACGATCCCTATGTGCGAACGGCGGTCTGCTCCTTCAGCATCGAGGACGATCCGGTGCGCTTCACCGCCAAGGGCAACGTCCCGTTCTGGTCCATCGCGCTCTACGATGAAGCATCGAACGAAGTTTTCAGCATGAACGACCGGACATCGGTTGGCGGGGCTCTGGATATTCTGATTGGCTCTCCGATCCAGCTGACGGAGCTTCGCAAGGCGCTGCCGCCGGAACTGCAGAAGACCATTCTGGTCGAGACGACAAGGACCGAAGGCTACGCGGTCCTGAGGACGCTGGCGCCGCAGCCCAGCTTCGACGCCGCGGCCAACAACTTCCTGTCGGAAGCTGGCTGCGACGAATTCACCGGCGCGTCCAACTAGACGCAGCCTACTTCTTCAGCCGTGACGGCCGACGGCCTGTCGTGCGCTTCGGCCCTTCGCTCAGACGCTCGTACCGAACGCCTGTGAAAAGCAGGATTTGCGCCTCGACCGGTTTCCTGTCCTTGCGGCTTTGCGTCCTGGATAGACGGTCTGCCAATGCTACCACTATTGCCATTCTCGTCTCCACGCATTGCCTGAGACGGATGAACTGCGAATTTCACCCTGCCCGCCCCCTGCGAGCCAGCGCGTCCTTCGAGCCGACCTCGGCTCTCGGGGCATCCACGCCTTCCCACGGCATCTGTTCGAATACCGTGACCTGGACACCTGATCGAAGCAGCGATCACGTGGTCCTGGCCGAATTGAGACATATGACAGTTAACAGATTACTAATTTTTGATCCCGACGCAGGACGCATCTGGCTCCCCCTGTAAACGCGCGGGACCGCTTTTTGGTTTCAAGCTTCGGCAGAAAGATTGGCCGTTGGAAAGCGTTCTAAATTTTAGCATTAAATCATATAGTTACCGTCCGAGCGCCATCTGCAAAGGACGATCGTGGGATAGTTGTATTTTTGCAACATGAAAATACTAATTGCAGTTCCTCACAATGCGCGTAAGGTCGCCTTCACGGTCGCAGTTCAAGGCAGCGACCGAACGAGACTTTGGCTATTTTTTCTTGATGCTGAGCGCGGTGGCCGACAATGTCTTTGATGATCGGATCTACATTTTCCCCTGAGGACCTCGACGTCCTGCGCGACACACTCGACGCGTGGTGCGTGGAGAACCGGATCGACATCAAGAGCTCGGAAGCCCAGTGCGCCGCCTCGATGGCACTCGACCTCTACCAATCCGGCCACACGGACAGCAACAGGCTGCTGATCGCGTTGCGCGGCCGCAAAGGCGTCTAGCCGCCGATACCTTCCCTCGTTTTGTCCAGGTGCGGGCGGCTTGGCCGCCGGCGGATGATTGTGCTTGGATTCGAGACAGTTCCCCCGAAATCTTCAACAAGCATTAACCCTGCCAGCGTAGGATTTGTTCATAAACCGTATGAGGTAGAGGGCGTCTCTTCAACGCGTCCAGTCCTGCGGCATCCCTTTGTGCGTATTTCAGGGTGTGTTCTTGTGCGTGACCGGTTCCGAGACCTAGAGGCCCCATCCGCGAGTCGGAAGAAGGACGTGGTTCTCATGGCGACTGTCAGCAGCTTCGAGGGATTGCAGCCGCCAACGCGGTCGGAGCTTCGCCAGTTCGCCGAATTGTTCACGCCGCTTTTCCAGGCATCGACGAACGACGCCAAACGGCAGGCGGTGGCCGCTCTTTCTCAATGCCCCCAGATTCCGCAGGCCGTCGCCCTGTTCGTCGGCAGCCAGCCGATCGAGATTGCGGCTCCCTTTCTTACGGCCTCCCCTGCTATTGACGACGAGACCTTGATCACGATCGCGCGGACGCAAGGTAGCGCCCACATGAAGGCGATCGTCAGCCGCGACTCCCTGTCACCGCGCGTGATCGATGCCCTGGTTGGATTGCGCCAGGCGGCGCCCCGGAGCGTCGCGCCGGAAGTCGTCGTGGAAGAGGTCGCCATCCCCACCCCCTCGCTTGCGCCGGCTTCCAACGACGACGAAGATGCGAAACGGCACAGCGAAGAGGAAATGCGCGACAGGATCAAAGGCCTGGCGCGTCACCTCGCAAGAGACGACAACGACCGCCTCGGCCTCAGGACGATTTCGCCGATCCAGGCCGCGCTGCTCGTCCGCTTCGCGCGCAACCGAGAGGCATTGCTGTTTGCGTCAGCTTTGGCCGACTCGCTTTCGGCAAGCCGGTGGCTCGCCGAGCGCATCATGCTCGACATGTCCGGCCAGCAGCTTGCGACCACGCTGGTCAGTGTCGGCATGGATTTTCGCGATGCCGTCCTCGTGCTCGAAAAGCTCTATCCGCATCTGGCGGAGCCGCAACACAGTGTCACGCGCGCCTGGATGGTGCTGGATGTGCTGGATGCGGAAGAATGCAATGCCCGTGTCGAGGCATGGCGCCGCGCCGATAGCTACACCCATCACCCCGAGGCGGCCGCACCGCCGAGCGAGACGCCCAGCCGTCCCGTGCGTCAGGTCCCGCCTGCCCGCGACATACGCGTCGTCGGTCGCGCACGCTGACCGTCACCCCAAGGGGTTTTGGCGCTGATCGGCCATGGGCACGATATTCGTGACATCCTCGGCTTCCAGCTCGACGATCCACAGATCAGGATCGAACTTGCGCTCGCGTCCCAGCATCTCGTTGACGCTGTCGGCATCCTGCCGCATCAGGCGGACCTCAAATAGCCTGTCTCCGCTGCTCTCCTCATCGAAGAAGCTCTGCGGGGCCGGTCCGTAAAGGGTCTGCAGTCCATCGCGAAACTGCTGGCGGATAAAGACCGCGCCGGCCTCTTCCGCGCCCTTCTTTTCGATTGCAGCGAAATCGCCGTTGGCGAAGACGCGGCGCAAAAGAGCTGAAACATAGATATCGGTGCGCAATCTCATGATGGCGGTATAGCGCGACCTGTCGCCAGCGACAATGAGCGCCGCGTCTGCCTCAGAGCGCGCCGATTTCCTTCAGCTTCTTCAGCACGGCCTCGCTGGGCTCGCCGTCTTCGTGAAGGCTGTAGTGCTTCTGGAAATGGCGGATCGCCGCGCGTGTCTGGTCGCCGGCAACGCCATCGACCCCGACATTGGTGTAGGCCATGTTGCTGAGCCCCTTCTGGATGCTCAGCACGAGATCGACGTTTGCGAGCGCCGCCGACGGCGCGGGCCTTGCAGGGGTCGGGGCGGTCTTGACGCTCTTTTCGGCGCTGCGAATGGCCGCGGCGACGGGATCCTCCGCCAAGGCGGCGGGCGTGATATTCTCACGCGGCTTCTCGATCGGGATCGTGGAGGCGCCCACGGATCCGGTTTTCAGCGCGGCAAGCACGTCGGGCGTCGCATCGCCCTTCTGCGGCATGCCGACGGTTTCCTCGAAGAACAGGATGGCGGCGCTGGTGCGTGGGCCTATGACGCCGTCGGGCGCGCCGTTGTAGAGCCCCTTGCGCACGAGTTCCGTCTGGATATCCATCACCAGCTGGCTTGCCGGCTGCGTACCTGTCACGGGTGGTGGCGTGGCGTTGGTGGTCTGGCCTGCGTCGCCTTCATCCTGGCGCTCGATCTTGAAGGTCGTGACATCGCCGGTGTGTTCGGTCGTCGTCGGGCGCACGCCGAGTACGCTCGGAAACAGTGGATCGCGCGTGCGCAGGAAGGGATGCGGATGGCTGCCGGGCTGGTACCACAGTGCATTGGCAGCAACGAAGCTGAAGATCACGAGAAAGGCTGCCGTGCCGCCGGCAACGGAAGGGTTACGGCCGACCACCCCGCCGAGCGCTGTTGCGCCCTGCAGGCCGATACCGCCCACGACGGTTGCGCCCGTAAGCAGAAGGCTCGGCTTCTGCCGACCCTTCTTTCCCCTAGGCGATTTTCGCTTGCTCGCGGCCATCGAAATGCCCCTCTTCCACAACGCCGGCGTGACCGGGCTTGATCCTCAGTCGCGGCGGAAACTCGACCGGCTCGTGGCGGGCTGTAGCCGCCTCGGTAATGCCGGAGCCATCCGCTGCAATCGAAATCGTGATGATGGTGCCGGCGCCGGGCGTGCTTGCGATCGCGAAATCGCCGCCATGCAGGGCCACCAGCCCCTTCACGAGAGACAGGCCAAGGCCGGTGCCCTCGAATTTGCGGGTATAGTCGTTCTGGATCTGGACGAATGGCTGGCCGAGCGTTTCCAGCTTGTCGACAGGAATGCCGATGCCGGTATCGCTGACACACAGCGTCAGGATGCCATTGCGGACCGAGGCGTCGATCGAGATCGCGCCACCGGCGTCCGTGAACTTGACGGCATTGCCGACCAGGTTGATCAGGATCTGCTGGATTGCCCGCTGGTCGGCCACGACGTCGTCCAATCCGCGCTGGATGCGGCTGGTGAGCGACACGCCCTTGCTCTTTGCCTGCAGGGCCAGCATCGCTTCGCAGGAGCGAACCGCGGCAGCGATGTCGAACGCATCGGGGCACAGCTCGTAGCGTCCGGCTTCGATCTTGCTCATGTCGAGCATGGTGTTGACGACCGAAAGCAGGTGCGCGCCGGAATCCCGGACGAGGCCCACATATTCGCGCTGGCGGTCATTCTCGAACTTACCGAAATATTCGCCGAGCAGGATGTCGGAGAAGCCCAGGATGGCGTTCAACGGTGTGCGCAACTCGTGGCTGACCGCAGCGAGGAAGCGTGACTTTGCATCATTGGCCGATTCCGCATCGGCGGCCCGGCTCTGGGCCTCGGAACGCAGGCGTTGTTCGACGGAGACATCGCGCAGCTGCGCGACGATGCTCAGCAGGGTGTCGTCCAAATCGCGCCGCGCCGTCAGGTCCACGCGGAGATGGACGAACTGGCGATTGTCACGCGAGACAGCAGCCCGCTCGAGCCGCAGGTCTACCGTCGCCCTGTCTTCGCCCTGGCGTAGCTCATCCAGCGCCTGGAGAAAGAGGATACGGTCGGAAACGTGGATCTGATCGATGAAGCCCTTGCCGCTCGGGTCGCGCATCCAGGCGAGATATTCGCGCTTGTCGCGGCCACCGATGGTGACAACGCTGCCCTGCGGATCGAGGAAGAAGGCGAGACCGGCGCTCGCTTCCATGAAGAAGTCTTCGGCAGGCTGCGTCGCGACGCTTGCGGCAGCAGCGCTCTGCCGCGACAGCGCAATGCTGCCGACAGCGGAAAAAAGGAAGCCAGCAAACACGGCGGCAACGCCGGCCGGAAGCGCCACGGCCGGACTGGTGACCATCGAAAGCCCGACGGGTGCCGCCACGAGGGCCGCGGACGACAGCATCGCGAGCCTGCGCAGGATCATCAGTTCGCGCTGGCGCACCGCCACACCACCACCCGTCCGGGAGAGCCAGCTGTCCGCTGCCCGGTCTACGAGGGCTGATGCCCGATCTGCGATCTTACTCAATACACGCACGCAATACCCGCCCAAAAAAGGCTCTTTATCGAGTGCCGACAATAGGCCCGCTGCGCTTAAAGAAAGGATAAGGGATCGCCCGCCTCCACAGCTCAAAAAGCCGAAAAGTCCCATTTTGGGCCATCGGGAAGCGGCTTTGAGTTTTACGGTTAACAGGGGGTAAGCGACGGATTTCGCTCACATTTCGTCATCGTGTTAACGATTGCGGCGAGGCCTGCCCAAGGATTCCCTGCAGTTGCGGGACACGCGCCTTCCTATGCTTAACGCCAATGTCTACAATTTGACTGAAATGCGGTGCAAATGCCGTTCATTAAAATTCGAATTAAATTTGCCGCAAATGCCGACGAGTTTCGAAAACCGGCATTCGCAAGTTCTCGCTAAGGTGAATTCACACCGGAGAACCGGCCCGATTCGGCAACAAGACCGAACGGGAAAACAGGATGGGCAACGACGATGTGGTTTCTGATCAAAGGGTCATTCTGGTTCGGGCTTGTGCTCGTGCTCTTGTCGTTTTTTGGCGGCGGAAGCTCGACTGAGACGGCCAACGGACCGAAGTTACAGTTTTCCGACGCCTTCGTGGCGGCGACCGGCGCCTACGACTATCTGACCGGCATGTGCGGCGAGAAGCCTGAGGTCTGCGCCAAGGGCGCGGAAACGATGGCAGCACTCGGCCACCGTGCCCGTGAAGGTGCGTTTGTCGCCTATGAGATGCTTGATCGTCAGTTTGGCGACGGTAGCGCGGCGCATCCGCATACTGCTGCTACTCCTGCCCCGGCAGCACCGATCGCCGCTCTCGCACCGACCGTCCAGGCTCTTGGCGAGCGGACCGCCGCCCTGAACCAGCCGATGCCTTACCGCCCGCCGGTCGATGACGGCAGCAATGTATCCGATACGGTCACGACGGGTACCATTCCGCTGCCGACGCCCCGCCCCGCCACTTGAGATTTCCGCGGGTCCGCCCGCAACCCAGCTTGCACCGTGGGTTCGCCTTGCTGCGAACGCCCTGTGCCTGACGTGCCTGCCCTGTTTACTTTCAGCATTTGTTGCTACGCCGCGAGGAAGCCCATCCCTCGCGGCGCTTCTTTTTAATGGTTCAAATCTGGCCGTCTTTCACCTATATGGAATCTAGACAACGAAAGGCCAGTATACCCATGACGTCCCTCGATCAGATCATCGACGATTTCTCTTTCCTGGATGATTGGGAAGATCGCTATCGCTATGTGATCGAGCTCGGCAAAGCCCTGCCGGATCTCGCCGACGAGAAGAAGACCTCGGCCAACAAGGTCATGGGCTGTGCAAGCCAGGTCTGGCTGGTGACCCACGCGGACGGAAATGCCGACAACCCCACGCTGACATTCGAAGGCGATTCCGATGCGCATATCGTGCGCGGCCTCGTCGCCATCGTGCTTGCCACCTATTCCGGCAAGACCGCATCCGAAATCGCAGCCCTTGATGCCTTCGAGGTCTTCTCGAAAATCGGCCTTGTCGAAAACCTTTCCTCGCAACGGTCGAATGGCCTGCGCTCCATGGTCAACAGGATCCGTGAAGAAGCGCATGTGAGGATGGCAGCCTAGTAACCCATCGCGGGCCGGTAGCCTTCGGCACCCCAGTGCTCCATGCGTGCGTGCCTTGACCGCGCCTGCGGATTATAGTGGCGCGACAGGGCCATCAGCGCTGTTCGCAGCATCAGCTTCGCCGATCGGGCGGGCCACTGGCGCTCGTGTTCGACCGTTTCCAGTCCTTTCATGAAGCAGCATATGTCGAGCGCCACGCCCGAAAGCTCGGGGCCGATCGCCTCGAGCGCACGGTTGACGGCAAGCCGGCCGGCCATCGCCCCTTCGGTCAGATCAGCCATGCCGCCGCGCGCGCCCTTTGCACGGTCGGAAAGACGCGGCTCCCACGAAGCCGTCACCCGTGGCTGGAGCTGGCCGCGGGTGAAGTCCGCCAGCAGCCGTTCGCCGGCAGCGATCGCTTCCGCCGGCAGGAAGGGCGATCCGTTCTTTTCCTTAAGGCGGGTCATGCTTGCGAGCGGCGATTCCGACCTGTTGACGCGAAGCTGCTGTCGTACTCCCTCGACGTCGGTGGCGACCTCGGCGATGTCGCCGTGCTGCTCGTGAAACGCTTCGTCGCGCTCGGACGCGGCGCGCCGCAGATAGGATCGCGCGGCCGCACTCGCGCGCAACCCGCCCTCGCCCCTCTCGGCAAGGCCAAGGGACAGGGCTTCGCCAAGAAGATCGGCGGCGAAAAGATGGAGGCGACCATCGACCGCGCGCAGGCCGACATGCGGCCCGTCGGCTGGCTCCTCCGACACCACGCCGCGGGCAAGAATGCCGATCAGCTTCGCCATCGCCTTGCGGCCGGTCGCATTGGTCTTATTCATGTCCGAGAACTCCACTCGACCGAAAGACCGAACCGACCGTGCGCTCGACAGCGGCAACGAATTCATCGAAGGCGGGATCGTCGCGCCTATCTTCAACGACATGGCATGCATGCCCGACTGTCGTCCGATCCCGGCCGAACGCCTTGCCGATCTCGTAAAGCGGAATCTGCAACGTGACATGGCAGACATACATTGCAATCTGCCTGACGTGGCACAGGGTGCGCCGTCCGTCGCGCCGCACCTGAATGCGACTTGCGGCCAGCATGACCATTTCGGTGGTTATCTGCGCGCATATCATGCAGATCGTGCGGATTGGCAAAGCGGACGGCGAAACGGCGCCGGAGGAATGGCGGTTTGTATCGATGCACTCGACAACGGCGGGCGCCGTCAGCCGAGGTCGCAATGAAAAATCTTCAATCGGCATATGACTACTCCCTATAATAGGAATTATTTCATACACCCTATACGGACGTGAGGATAAACAAAAGCCAATAACCGCAACCATCTGTTGTTTTCGCTGACAATTCTCATTAACGCCCAAAATTAAATGGGATTATTTTCCTCTATCGTCAAACCTTAAAAACACGAAAGCCGGGCTTTCACCCGGCTTGTTTCTCATGTGGCGCTTTCCGCGCCTACAAAACGCATGGCAATCGCAACGCCGATCTTTCGACCGGATGGACGATCGCTATCGAGCGCCTTAGCCGCGGCCGCGCTTGCGGCGTTGACCGAGACCCATTTCCTTGGCCAGGCGCGAGCGCGCCTCTGCGTAGGCCGGCGCTACCATCGGGTAGTCGACCGGAAGGTCCCACTTTTCACGGTATTCTTCGGGCGAAAGGCTATGGTGCGTCATCAGGTGACGCTTGAGCGACTTGAAATTACCACCACACTCAAGGCAGGTAATCTGTTCGTCCTGAACGGATTTACGTACAGAGACAGCCGGCTTCTGCTTTTCGACGACCGCCGTTGCAGTCTGCGGCGTCGACGTATTGCTGAGAGCCGAATGCACGTCGGAAATCAGGTTGGCGAGATCGCCAACGGGCACGACATGGTTGCTGACATAAGCGGCGACAATATCTGCGGTAAGCTCTACCAGCAATTCCGGCCCGCTACCGGCTGCAGTATCCGTCATATTTCGTTTCTCCTGTTTGTATGCTCCAATGGTCGAAGACCTGATCGGCCAAGACCGTCATCGTAGAGCGAACAGCAAAAAGCTCAGGCTGCGGCTACCTGTTTCGAAAAACTGAAATCCACCCCTAGATTCCTGAGGCCGAAACCCGTTCTTATACTGCCTGATCCTGAATTAGTACGTCGTCACGCAAGCAGTTTCCTCAATTAGACATTGAAATTCAAAGCGACCGAGGAAAAAAGCAACGTGATTCTAATTCAATATCAGAACTCTACTTGGCCATTGAAATATCACCGTTTTGCGAAAACGCCAATTATTATTTCTTATATAACTGTCGAAAAGTGCCTACGTCTTAAGAATTGGTAAGCACGCACGGAAACATTAATCATCATTCGAGCGCCACAAATCTGCAAAAATCCGCTTAAAATACTGAATCGTCAGCAGTCTTTTCTTTCAAGAAGATCGTCACGCACGGAAGGCGCCGACAGACGATAACCTGTCTTATGTGCCGCTCTGGCAAGAAGATGTGCGGCAACCGGTGCGGTCAGTATAAAGAAGACGAATCCAGCCACCGCGCGAGCAAAGACAGACGGCTCGCCTGATTCGATACCGGCGGCAAAGAGCAGCAGACCAGACCCGACCGTCCCGGCCTTCGAGGCGGCATGCATGCGCGTGTAGAGATCGGGAAGCCTGAGGATGCCAAGTGCAGCGGCGAATGCGAAGAAAGCGCCTGTCAGCAACAGGACGGCGACGGCGATTGCAA
Source organism: Rhizobium sp. AC44/96 (assembly GCF_001692185.1). Classification (NCBI taxonomy): domain Bacteria; kingdom Pseudomonadati; phylum Pseudomonadota; class Alphaproteobacteria; order Hyphomicrobiales; family Rhizobiaceae; genus Rhizobium; species Rhizobium sp. AC44/96. The sequence goes on along the minus strand of NZ_LXKO01000001.1, from coordinate 811,816 downwards.
TCGCATACTCCATCATCGCTTGCCCTTTCTTGCCGCTTGCTTGCCGCTGCTTTTCCTTGCCGCCTTTGGCTTTTTCGAGGCAACGGGGAGAGTTTTGCCCACTCCTGTGGCGATTGCCCCTCGCGACATGACGAAGCGGGCGAAAGCAACGGTTGCCAGAAATCCGACAAGGCCGAGCGAGATGGCGATATCGATGTAGAGCGAAAAGCCGGTCTTGACGGCGATCACGGCAATGAAGCCGATGGCGGTGCCCGAGAGCGTGTCCAGCGCCAGCACGCGATCAGCCAGCGTCGGCCCGAATACGACACGCCAGGCGGCCAGCAGGAATGCCGCCGCCAGAACAACAAGCGCGATGTCGGCGGCAATCAAAACAATGGCCTGCGGCGAGATCATCGGAACGCCTCCATGATCTTGCGTTCGAAGCCGTTGGCGATATCGCGCCGTGTCGCGTCAGGATCGGAACAATCGAGCGCATGGACGAACAGCGTCCGCCGATCATCGGAGACATCGACCGACAATGTTCCCGGCGTCAGCGTGATCATGTTGGCAAGCAGGGTGATTTCGAAATCGCTTTCGACAGTCAGCGGAAAGGCGAAGATGCCCGGCTTGAGATCCATCCTCGGACGGATGACGGTCATGGCAACTCTCCATGCCGACAGCACGAGCTCCTTGAGGAACAGCAGTGCGAGTGCCGCGATGGCGAAAGGGCGTCCGACGTAGCGGCCGCTGCCATGGGGCTCACGCACGATAAAAAGTGCCAGCGCGCCCAGCGCAAAGCCGAACAAGAGGTTGTGCAGCGACACGCTGCCGGTGACAGCCGCCCAGGCGATGGCCAGCAGAAGGTTGAGAAGAAGACGGATCATTGCGGCGCCTCCCCTGGGAAGACCGACTGCAGGTAGGCGGATGGATCGGCAAGTCCTCGTGCGGCGGTTTGCGTCAGCGCCAGCAATCGTTCCGGCAGCACGCCGAAGCCGACGACCAGTGCGGCGAGGAAGACGAGCGGCAGCGCCGTGCGCCAGCCCATCGATCGCCGCGTTTCCGGCGACGTAGCCGGCCGCCAGTAAGCCAGCAGGAAAACACGCCCGAGCCCGATCGTCGTCAGGAAGCCGCCGGCGAGGATGGCCGCCGCCGGCCACCATGCGCCGACGTCGAACGAGGCCTTGACCAGCATGACCTTCGGCCAGAAACCGGAGAACGGCGGCAGGCCGCAGGCCGCGAAGAACAGGACGAAGGAAATCGCCGCGAAGCCTGCGTTGCGTCGATAGAGTCCGCCCAGACTGTTCAGGGAAAAACTGCCGCCGAGAACCGCCGCCTGGCCCGCGACCAGATAGAGGGCGGTCATCAGCACCATGGAGTGAAGGGCATAGAAGATCGCGCCGGCGAGACCATCCGGCGTACCGATCGCCACACCGATCAGCATGTTGCCGATACCTGAGATGACAACGTAGCCGAACAGCTTGCGAATATCATCCTGCGCCAGCGCGCCAAGCGCGCCGAAGACGACGGTTGCCGCGCCAACAGCCGCGATCAACAGGCTCAACTGCTCGCGCTCGACCGGCAACAGCATGACCATCACCCGGATCAGCGCATAGACGCCGACCTTGGTCAGGAGCCCGGCAAACAGCGCCGAGACGGCGATACGCGGCGTATGGTAGGAGGCAGGCAGCCAGAAGTTCAGGGGAAAGGCGGCTGCCTTCATGGCGAAGGCGAGCAGAAACAGCGCGGACAACGTCATCAACGGGGCGCCGTCGCGCGCGTCCTGCGCCTTCATCGCGATATCGGCCATGTTGAGCGTGCCGAACACGGCATAGAGAATGCCGACGGCGATCAGGAACAGCGTGGTGCCGATCAGGTTGAGCACCGCATATTTCATCGCGCCGTCGATCTGCCCCCGCTCCGATCCAAGGATCAGCAGGCCGAAGGACGAAATCAGCAGCACCTCGAACCAGACGTAGAGGTTGAAGACGTCCCCGGTGAGGAAGGCCCCGGTGACGCCGGCCATCAGCATCAGCAGCAGTGGGAAAAAGCCATAGCGGCGGGCGCTGTCGTTGATGTCGGCAAGCGCATAGATGCCCCCCGCAAGCGCTGCAAGCGCTGCCGTCAGCGCCATCAGCGCGCCAAACAGGTCGACGGTGAAGGCAATGCCGAAGGGCGGCAGCCAGCGTCCCATGACCATCGTCAACGGACCGTGGACAACCACCTTCGCCAGCAAGGCGGCATCGACGAGGGCCAGCAGCGCGAGCCCCGGAATGGCGACCGACGCCTGGACGCGCATCGAGCCGCGCAGCATCAAGAGAACAGCGCCCAGCGCGATGCAGAGCACAACCGGGGCAATCGCCAGCCAATCGCCGACCGGAACCGGCGCGGTGACGACGGCTGCGGAGAGATCCGGGATTTTCTCGATCGGGGCAGCCATCGTCTAATACCCCATCGGCGGCAGTGGCGGATTGACGGGCTCGGCAACCCGCATCTCATCGGTGTTGTCGGTGCCAACGTCCTGATAGGCGCGATAGGTCAGCACCAGGAGGAAGGCGAGAAACGAAAAGGAAATGACGATCGCCGTCAGGATCAGGGCCTGCGGCAGTGGATTGGCCGCGCCGGCGGGCAATGAATCGAGCGTGCCGGGGATGATCGGCGGCACTTCGCGTGTCAGCCGCCCTGCCGTAAACAGCAGCAGGTTGACGCCATTTCCGAGGACGGCGATGCCAAGCATGATCCGAATGGAAAACTTCGACAGCATCAGATAGATCGCGGCGGAAAAGAAAAGGCCGACGAGGATCGCAAAGACCGGCTCCATCATTCGACCTCCCGCTCTTCCAGCGCCAGCGCGATCGACGTGATGGCGCCGACAACGACGAGATAAACCCCGATATCGAACAGCATGACGCTCGACAGCGGCACCTCGACGCCGAAGACCGACGGATAGATCCACAGGCCGGTCATGAACGGCACGGCCAAAAAGATGGACAGCAAGCCGGCACAGCATGAGAGCAACAGGCCGGCGCCGGCGATCGCCAGCGGATGAAAGACGATGGCGTGGCGCACTGCCCCGACACCGCGCGCAATGCCGAAAATCGCCAGCGCCGAGGCAGCAATCAGCCCACCAATGAAGCCGCCGCCCGGCTCATTGTGCCCACGCAGCAGGACGAAAACCGAAAAGAGCAGCATCAAGGCTGTGAGCACCGGCGCGATGGTTCTGAAGATCAGCGTGTTCATGGGCGTTCCACCCCGAGATCCTCGGGCGCATCGGGATCGTTCTCAGCCAGCTTTCGCTCCGTCTGCGCCCTCACCCGGATCAGCGCAAGGATGGCAAGCCCGGTGACGGCGACAACCGCGATCTCGCCAAGCGTGTCGGTGCCGCGGAAATCGACGATGATGACGTTCACGACGTTCGCGCCATGGGCGATGGTCTTCGAATAGGTGTTGAAGAAATCGGCGAGTCCCGTGTTGAACGGCCCGTCCGTCGCCTTCATCAGCAGCAGGGCAAAGCCGGTGCCGCAGGCAAGCGCGATCGCGCCATCGAGGAGCGTCTGGCCCAGCGAGCGCCGGTCGGTCGGCGACAGCCTCAGGCGCGTCATCACCAGCGCCAGGATCACCACCGACAGCGTCTCGACCATGAACTGCGTGAAGGCCAGATCCGGGGCGCCGAACAGCAGGAAGATGATGGCCACGGCAAAGCCCTGGATGCCAAGCGAGACGATGGCCGTCAGGCGATCACGGGCGCAGACGACGGCAGCCAGGCCGACAACGGCAAGGAGGAAAATCCCCCATTCGTAAAGCGGAACTCCATCCGGCATCGCCGGCAGCGACGGCCATTCGCCATAGAGCCAGAGCGGAACAAGCAGGATCGCCGCGACACAAAGGAAGGTCGTGGTGACATAGAGTTCGAGACGCCCTGGCTGAATGAAGCGGGTGACAGCAACAGCAAGGCGAACAAGGCCGGTGATCGCATGGTCGAAGCCGCGATCCGGCCCCGGCCCGAGCTTGCGCAGCAACGCGGCCATCAGAATGCGCCCGCGAGCCAGCTGCCAATAGGCGCCGATGCCGATCACGCCTGTCAGCAGCGAGAGAAATAGCGGCACGCCGATATGCGGGACCAGCGAGATCTCGATGGGAGCGGCAGCGCCACGCACGGCAGACGCCATCGGCGTCGAGATATAGTAATGGGCCGTGCCGGAGAAGACCGCTCCGACAAGGCCGAGCAATGCCAGCACGATTGGCCCCGTCAACAGGAGCGGCGGTGCCTCGTGCGGATGCAACGGGGTTTCCACCGTCTTTCCGATGAAGGGCTTCAGCGCCACGGCAAAGCCGACGGCAAACATCAGTGCATTGCCGGCGAGAGCAACGACGGTGAACATGATCGAGCGCGGGTCGCTATGGGCGAGTGCGGCGTAGATCTCTTCCTTGGCGAGAAAGCCGAAGAAGGGCGGCCAGCCGGCCATCGAGACGGCAGCCGCCAGCGCGGCGGCAAAGGTCAGCGGCATCGCTTTCCGGAGGCCGGACAATCGGGTGATGTCGCGCGTGCCGGTTTCGTGGTCGATGATGCCGGCGACCATGAAGAGAGCGCCCTTGAAGAGCGAGTGCGCCACCAGATAAAGCACCGCGGCCTCGATCGCGTAAGGGGTGCCGAAGCCGGTCAGCATCACCAGCAGGCCGAGCGAGGATACGGTGGTGTAGGCAAGCTTCAGCTTCAGGTCGGTCTGGCGAACGGCAAGCAGCGTGCCGACGATCAGCGTCGCGCCGCCGAACACCGGCAGCAAGGCTTCCCACGCGGCTGTTCCGCCCATTGGCGGCTGAAGCCGCATCAGCAGATAGACACCGGCCTTCACCATGGTCGCGGAATGCAGGTAGGCGGACACCGGCGTCGGCGCCTCCATCGCGTTCGGCAGCCAGACATGAAACGGAAACTGTGCCGACTTGGTGAAGGCGCCACCCAGTACCAGCAGCAAAATGGGCAGATAATAGGCGTTTGCGCGCAACAGATCGCCGGAACGCAGCAGCGTGGAGAGGTCCGTCGTTCCGGTGACGCTCCACAGCAGAAGCAACCCGGCGAGTAGCAAGAGGCCGCCGCCGCCGGTGATGACGAGCGCCTGCAGCGCCGCCCGGCGCGACGCTTCGCGGCTGTGATCGAAACCGATCAGCAGAAACGAGGTGATCGACGTCAATTCCCAGAAGGCAAACAGCATCAGGTAGCTATCGGACACGACCAGCCCGAGCATGGCGCCCATGAAGAGGAAAATGAACGAGAAGAAACGTCCAAGGTCAGGATGACCCTTCAGGTACCCGCCGGCATAAAGCACCACCAGCGTTCCGATCCCGGTGATCAGCAGCGCGAAGGTCAGCGACAAGCCGTCAAGCAGGACGGAAAACGCGAGATTGTAGCTCGGCACCCAGGCATAGCCGCCGGTGACGACAGTGCCGCCGGCCACCACGGGCAGCAGACTGAAAAAGTGCAGGAAAGCAAGGAATGGGGCGACAGCCAGAAGCCATGCAGCCTTGTCACCCAACGCCCGGACGATGAAGGGAGCGACGGCGGCTGCAAGAAACGGCATGCACAGGGCCGCGAATGTCAAAGCCGTGACAGCGGCCATGTCCCCTCCTCTGCTGGCATGGCCGATGAACAAATCAACCAAAATCAGAAGTGCCAGCTAGGTTTAGGAGAAGAACCGCCCTGCCTCAAGCTTTCTTCGGCCGCGCCGCGCGATACTCACAGGGAACGGCAACCTCACGGACATAAAAAAGTGGCGAGAGGCGGCTGTGCAGCAGGAAAAAGGCCAGCATCACTGGCCAGATGAGAGCACACAGGAGCCCGGTGAGCCGTGCCGTCGTCCACCGATCGTGATGAGCCCACCCCTCCAGGAAGGACATCATGACGAACAGGACCACAACGGCACCGTATATACCCCAAAAGACACCAGGCAAAACCCAGGCTCCCCAAACAAACACCCCACTTATTCTTAACAATACTTCAACACTGCGCTAAAATATATCATCCCTATTCGGCGTACCCCGTGAGACCGTCTCCCTCTGAAAGACGTATCTCTTGATCGTTTCCGGAAGCCGCACCACATTTGCGATCGACGCAGCCGCCGCAGGCCCGATCCGAAAGGAAGCAACACCCATGGCAGAAACGACCACCGCCAAGGTCCGGAAAACGGATGCCGAATGGAAGGAACAGTTGACGCCGGAGCAATACCGGGTGACCCGGCAGCACGGCACCGAACGCGCCTTTACCGGCCCCTACTGGGACTCGTTCGAGACAGGCCTCTACCGGTGCGTCGGCTGCGATGCGCCACTCTTCCGATCCGACACCAAATTCGATGCAGGTTGCGGCTGGCCCAGCTATTTCGAGGCGGTTTCGCCGGACGCGGTGACCGAGCATCGCGACAGCAGCTATGGCATGGTCCGCACGGAAATACGGTGCGGAACCTGCGATGCGCATCTCGGCCACGTCTTCCCCGACGGCCCGCCACCCACCGGCCTGCGCTACTGCATCAACGGCCATGCAATGGTGTTCGAGCCCGGGAAATAAGGAGGCACAACGCCGTCGTTATTTGGAGACGCGAAGTTCCATGAACGTCAGATCCAGCCAGCGGCCAAACTTCGTGCCCACTTCGTAGAACGTGCCGCCGTTGCGGAAGCCAAGTTTCTCGTGCAGTCCGATGGATGCCGCGTTTCCGGCCTCGATGCCGGCGATCATGACGTGGATACCGTTTGCGGCCGCGCGCTCGATCAAGGCCTGCATCAGCAACTTGCCGACACCCGCGCCTTGATGGTCCTTTTCCACATAAACGGAATGCTCGACGGTGTGTCGAAAGCCCTCGAACGCGCGCCAGTCGCCATAGGAGGCATAGCCGGCGACCAGGCCGTCCTTGACCGCGACCAGAACGGGGAACCCGCGCGCCTGGCGCATCTTGAACCATTCCACACGGTTTGGCAGGTCGACCACCGTCTCGTTCCATATCGCCGTCGTGTGCTCTACCGCGTGATTGTAGATATCGCGAATGGCTGGGAGATCGGCTTCGGTCGCGTCACGGACGAGAATGGCTTGCGGCATTTGCGTTAGTCCACTATTGTTTCAATATGTCCACTATATCAAACGACTTTGACTACTGTCTAGGGGAGCGCGTCCGCGCCGAGCGGGAAATACGCGGGTGGTCCCTTAGCGATCTGGCAGACCGATCGGGCGTGTCACGCGCCATGATCCACAAGATCGAGCGCGGTGAGAGCAGCCCGACGGCGTCGCTGCTCGGAAAACTCTGCGGCGCCTTCAGCCTGACCGTCTCGGCGCTGATCGCCCGCGCCGAAGCCGGCAGCGAACGGCTTGCCCGGCGCGCGGACCAGCAGGTCTGGACCGATCCCGAAACGGGCTATACGCGCCGTCACGTCTCGCCGGCAAGCGGCAGTCCGTTCGATATCGTGGAGATCGATCTTCCTGCCGGCGCTTCCGTGGCCTATCCGGCATCCTCTTTTGTCTTCCTGAGGCAATGTATCTGGGTGGTTGAGGGTGAACTCACCTTCACGGAGGGCGGCATCGTGCATAATCTCGGCGCGGGCGACTGCCTGCTGCTCGGGCCGGCGGCCGACTGCGAATTCCGCAACCGCAGCACCGCCCACTGCCGCTATGTCGTGACCTTGAGCAAGACAGGCTGAAATAATCGCCGCGATGCGCTAGGCTTCGTCGCGACCAAGGAGCCGCCCGATGATCAACCGCTTCATCCTACTGCTGTGTTTGACCGCAACGCCGGCGCTGGCGGACGATTGGCGCCCCTATGCCAACGCCCGGTTCGGCTACGCGATCGACCTTCCGGGAGACTTCAAGGTTACGGCCGAAGCCGACAACGGCGACGGTATGACGCTGACGTCGAAGGACGGAAAAGCCGAACTGCGGGTCTTCGGCGCAAACAGGATGGAAGACGATTTCGCAGCCGAGGTCAAAAGCCGCGTCGCGATGGACAAGCAGGATGGCTGGGCGATCGGCTACAACAAGTCGTCAAAGACCTGGGCAAGCTATTCCGGCTCCCGCAAGGATCGCATTCTCTATGTCCGGGCGATTGCGCTCTGTCACGACGCCATCGGGTACTTCACGCTCGATTACCCGAAAGCCGCACTGACGCAGTACGATCCGATCGTCGCGCATATGGTGAAGACACTGGCGGCACCGCCGCGCTGTGGCTGATCAGAGCCCTGACGCGCCCATGCTGAGACAGGTGAAGACCGCCGAATAATGCACCGCGGCCGCGGCAACGACGAAGCCGTGCCAGATCGCGTTCTGAAAGCGCAGCCTTTCCCATACGTGGAAGATCACGCCGAGCGAATAGATAATTCCGCCGATAACGATCAGCAGCATGGACGCAAAGGGAATGCGCTCGGCGACTGGCCCGGCCACCATCACACCGCTCCAACCCATTGCGAGGTAGAGAAGGATCGCCAGCTTGTCGTAGCGGCCGGGGAAAGCGCATTTCAGGAACACGCCGACCGCGGCGACGACCCAGATGCCGATCAGCATGCCGAACAGCAGCGGATTGTCGGCGCCGCGCTGGAGGAAGGGCGTGTAAGTGGCGGCGATCAGGATGAAGATCGACGAATGATCGAGCCGCCGCAGGAACCACTTTGTTCGCGATACCGGCCAAGCGTTATAGGAAAACGAAATGCCGATCGTGAGGACAAGGCCGACGGCATATATCCACGCCGCCGCGAGCTCTCCATGCGAACTCCAGACGGTCGCATAGAAGATCAGGGCGGTGGCGCCGACCAGAGCAAAAGCAAGACCGATACCGTGGACGATGCCATCCGCGATCAGTTCGTACTTGTCATAAGCCCAGCGTATACCGTTGAACTCCGTCATGCCGGAACGCCCTCTTTCGGTCGGCTGATGGTGTCACTTCAGCGGCTTGCGCGCAATACAACAGCTTTGCGGTCGTGATACATCTTCGTGAGGAGGCGCGCGGCTGCGCAGGCCTACGAGTGCGGCATGCACTCTTCGCAGAGCGGCGCATAGGGTACGGCGGCGAGACGCTCTTTGGAAATGGGCAGACCGCAATTGGCGCATGTGCCGTAGGTGCCGTTGGCAATCCGGGTCAGGGCCGCGGCAATGGCGCGCAACTCTTCCTGACCGGCCTGGCCGAGCCCCTCCAGCACTTCATCGTTTTCCATCTCGGTCGCGCGATCATCGCTGTCCTGCTCCTTGAGCCGGCCGAGATCGACATCAATCCGGCTCAGGCGCGATTGCAGCTCCCGCTGACGATCAAGCAAAATCTTCTCGTATGCCTGCATGTCACTCATAGGCTTGCCTCCCTTATGCCGCTGTCGCCCGGCGCTGCCTGTCGACCAGCACCGAACATTTCGCGTGGCGCACCACCCGGTCGGCAGTCGCGCCGATGAAGTAATTGCTAATATCGGGAATGTGCGATGCGAGGATGATCAGATCGGCATGGTTGGCTTCGGCTGCGGCGAGGATGCCGCTGGCCGGACGGCCGTGACTGATCTGCAGGCTGGCGGGAATCCCGGTCGTGACGATAAGAGCCTCCAGCTTGGTGCGTGCGTCGGCCGCAGCGCTTTCGACGAGCTCCACGGGAAGGTCGACGGCGACATAGGTCGGGATATCCTCGACCACGTTCAGGAGGATGATTTCCCCTCCCGTGTCGAGCAATGTCGCCGCTTTGCGGAACGTTGCTTCTCCATCCGCCAGTGCCCCGATTTCAATGGCTACGATGATCTTCTTGTACACTCCGGCCCTCCTGTCGCGCCTGACCTTGCTGCGCGATCTTCTCAGAAAGAAGATAAGGCGCTTTGATCAAGATCAAGTCCCCCACGCCGCGGACCGTCAACGATCGTCGAACGCTTCATCGCCAAAACGGGATCTTTTGTGAACGATGGAAATCCGCCATATACGGGATCAAGTACAGCGGCCAAGGGGAGCTCAGAAGCAATGGATCGGCGAAAATTCCTTGGCATCGCTACAGGCAGCGCGCTCGCTGCCACCGCCGGTACGCCTACTCTTTCACAGGCAGGAGATATCCGTATGACGACCACCGAAACTTCCTATGCGCTGACGCGCCCTGCCTATGTCGACCACTCGCATCTTGTCGTTACTGACCTGGCGCAGGTGTCCAGCTTCTATCAATCGATGCTGGGCCTCAAGGTCATCGAGAAGACAGCCAGTGGCGAAGTTCTCGGAGTCGATGGCACGCCGCTGCTGACGCTGACGACAGGCAAGGACATCCGCACGGCGCCGCGCAATGCCGCGGGCCTGTTCCACACGGCCTTCCTGATGCCCAACCGTACGGAACTTGCTCGCTGGCTGCGCCATGCGGCGCACAACAATGTCGTGCTCGAGGGCGCTTCCGACCACCTCGTCAGCGAAGCGATCTATCTCTCCGACCCGGAAGGCAACGGCATCGAGATCTATGCCGACCGGCCGCACGAGCAGTGGAAGTTCCATCAGGACGGCCAGGTTGAAATGGCGACGCTCCGTCTCGACCTCCAGGCACTCTATAACAGCGCGCCACAGGATGCGTGGAACGGCATGGTGGACGGCACTGCGATCGGCCATATCCATTTGCAGGTCGGAAATATTCCGGAAGCAGACACATTCTATCGCGACGTGCTCGGCCTGAAGCTGATGGCGCGCTACCCCGGCGCCAGCTTCTTTGCCACCGGCGATTACCACCACCATGTTGCCGCCAATATCTGGAACAGTCGTGGCGCCGGCACCCGCGCCGACGGCATGACCGGACTGTCCGACTATGCCCTTCGTTTCAACGATACAGCGGCGCTCGATAAGGCGGTCGCCAAGCTCGACGAGCTCGAAATCAAGAGCGAGAAGCGCGACGGCGGCGTGTTCCTGAAAGATCCGTGGGGCATCGGCCTGACGCTGACGGCCTAACTCTCAGCCTCGCAATCATCCGGCAGCGCCCACCGAACGGTGGGCGTTTGTCGTTGTGGCGGGGCTGTCGCAGCTGTCAGCAAACAGCGCCTCCGTCAGGAAGTCGACCAGAACGCGCACCTTCGGCGAGAGATGCCGGTTCGACGGCCAAAGCAGGTGGAATTGGCCAGGGCCGTCGATATGGTCGCCGAGCACGGTGCTGAGTGTCCCCTCGGCGAGCGGGCTGCGGGCGAGAAAATCAGGCATGCAGCCGATTCCGAGACCGCTCAGCGTCGCTCCCCGCAAGGCCTCCATGTTGTTGCAGACCATCGATGTGCGGACCACAAGCTCCGGAGCGCCTGCGGGCAGGGTCAAGGGCCAGTTCTGGATCTTGCCGCTGTTGGGGAACCGGAAGCGGATCCCGAGATGACCGCAGAGATCCTGCGGCGTCTTCGGTACGCCATGCTCCGCGAGATAGGCGGGCGAGGCGCACAACAGCATCTGCAACGGCCGCAGCGCCCGCGACATCAGGCGGGAATCCGGCAGGTTGCCGCTGCGGATCGCCACATCGACGCCCTCCTCGATCAGATCGACGATGCGATCGTTGAAGTCGAGATCGAGTTCGACCTCGGGATAGAGCCGTATGAACGCTGGCAGGACCGGCAGCAGCAGATGATAGCTGACCAGCGGCACGCTGAGGCGCAGCCGTCCCCGCGGCGTCGCCACGGCTTCGGCCAGCGAGGCCTGCGCGTCTTCGAGATCGTCGAGAACGCGCCGGCAGCGTTCGTGGAACAGACGCCCCTCCTCGGTCAACCTGATGCTCCTCGTCGAGCGCTGGAACAGTCGCACGCCGAGCTGCCGCTCAAGCGTCGTCACCGCCTTGCCGACGGCCGAAGCGGACAGACCCAGCACCCGGCCGGCTGCAACGAAGCTTCCGAGGTCGGCCGTCCTGACAAAGGCGGCCAAGCCGTTCAACTGATCCATTGCCACTCCTTATTCGAGCGTTTCTTTCCGCAATGGGCGGAAAGGTCGCCATCTTATGCAATCACTCCTGCAAATTTATCTTGTCTTGGCCGCGAGTTCCAGGGTTTCGACTATGCCCGTCCGCGCGCACGTCATTTTCAACCAGGCGGAAACCTCATGAAAAGACCCGACAAGACACGCCCCGCGAAGGCGGGGACCAAGACGCTGGCGCTGATCGGCGTCTGCTGTGCCGCGGCCGCGATGCCGCTGACATTTACCGGCCCTGCGGTTGCCCTTCCCTCGATCACCCGGGATCTCGGCGGCAGCCCGATCGCCCTCAACTGGGTGACCAACGCCTTCATGCTCACTTTTGGAAGCAGCCTGATGGCCGCCGGCGCGCTGGCCGACAGCTATGGACGCAAACGCATATTCCTGTGTGGGCTGGCTGCGTTCCTTCTGTTTTCAGCGGCCCTTGCCTTCTCCACCGACATCATCTGGTTCGACATCCTGCGGGCGCTGCAGGGGCTGGGCGCCGCGGCGGCCTTTTCGGGCGGCATGGCGTCGCTTGCCCAGGAGTTCGACGGCAATGCCCGCATGCGTGCCTTCAGTATCGTCGGGTCGAGCTTCGGGGTCGGGCTGGCATTCGGCCCCATCGCCTCCGGCTTCATGGTGGAGACTTTCGGCTGGCCAGCCATCTTTGCGTTGGTCTTCGCGCTCGGCACCATCGCCTTCATCCTCGGCGCCGTGTTCCTGCATGAGACTCGCGATCCGGCGGCATCCGGCCTCGACTGGCCTGGCGCCATCAGCTTTACGCTGGCGCTCACGCTGTTCACCTACGCGGTGCTGCTGGCGCCTGAACGCGGCTGGCAAAGCCCTGCCGTCCTTGGCCTGCTGGCCGCGTCGGCCCTGCTGATGATTGCCTTCTGCGTCATCGAGCGCACCGTAAGGCGGCCGATGCTCGATCTGTCGCTGTTCCGCTATCCGCGCTTCGTTGGCGTGCAGTTGCTGGCGGCCGCACCTGCCTACGCCTTCGTCGTCCTGCTCATCCTGCTGCCGGTGCGTTTCATCGGCATCGACGGCATGAGCGAAGTTGCGGCCGGCAAGATGATGATTGCGCTGTCGTCGCCGCTTCTCGTCCTGCCGATCGTCGCGGGATTGCTGACGCGCTGGTTCAGCCCCGCCACCATCTGTGGCGCCGGGCTCATGATCTCGGCGGGCGGGCTCTTCTGGCTCTCGAATATGCAGGCGGCCGCGCAACCGGCGCTGTTGATCGCGCCACTCCTGACGATCGGCGTCGGGATCAGCCTGCCGTGGGGGTTGATGGATGGCCTCGCCGTCTCCGTCGTTCCCACGGAGCGGGCGGGCATGGCGACCGGGATTTTCAGCACGACACGGGTTGCCGGCGAAGGCGTGGCGCTGGCCGTCGTCAGCGCGGTTCTCTCCGCGCTCATCCGCTCGAACCTTGGCACGGAAGGCAACGCAACCAGCGCGGCCCAGCAGCTGGTCACCGGGGACCTGAAGGCCGCTGTCGCAAGCATGCCGGCCATCGGCCGTGACGGGCTGGTTCAGGGATACGGGCAGGCCTTTGCCACCCTCCTCCTGCTTTTGACGGCAATTACGATCGTGACGGCCATCGTCGTCGTCCTCTTCCTCGGCCGCAGGGTGCGGGAACCAGAGGCGATCGCGTGTGAGAGCGCGGCGACGTAGCCGGTCGCGCGCGACGAACGAAGCAGGCAGGGCCGCAGTCTCTCGTCCTCTCCGGGCGTACCGAGAAGCGGCCCTGCTCCCCCGCCGAACTTTTGCTCACCTTGCACGCAGGATGCGGCAAGATCGCGGCATTTATCTTCTGCGCCCCAAGGAACCCAATTCGGTAAGCCGCGTTTTGCGCTCGAAGCATCGGGCTTCCGGGGATCTTTCATCGATGGGCATTGCCAACGGGATACGCAAACAGGCCAACAAGATCGCACTCGGCGAACGCCACGTCAGCACATGGGCACGCACCATGCAGGAGGCGACCGACCTGATGCCCCAGGCTCCGGTGCGCCGCGTGGAAAAGGACGGCCTCGATATCCTCACGGCCTGGGCGATCATCGGCATTTTCGGCATCCTTGCTCTGGCGGGCGTCTACATGATGGCGCTGATCCTCATTCCGCTCACGCTTGCCATCGTCGTCGGCATGATACTCGGCATCCTGGCGGAGAAGCTCAGCAAGCTCGGCGTGCCACGCATCACCAATGCGGTGCTGCTGTCGTCAAGCGTCGCGCTGATCCTCTTCCTGCTCGCCAATTCGCTGGCCGGGCCGCTGGCGACCCTTGCCAATGACGGCCCCGCCTTCGCCGAGAAGACGATGGAGCGGCTGCTTCCCTACCTGGAGCGCATCAAGTGGCTGCACATCACGCCGGAGACCTTCCAGAGCGGCCCGATGTCCAGCGACAAGCTGCTCGAGAACACCGGCAACATCCTGCATCTCATCACCGCCAACCTGACGCCCGCCCTCGTCCAGGCGCTGATCTTCTTCGCAGCGCTGCTTCTGTTTCTGGCGGGCCGCGTCAACCTGCGCAAATCGATCATCATGGTTTTCAAGACCAGGCCCCAGCGGCTTGCCGCCATCCGCGTCATCAATGGCGTCGAGCAGGCGCTCGGCTTCTATTTCGCCACAGCATCGCTGATTTATGTCTGCCTTGGCGTAACGATGATGGTCATCGCCTATGTCGGTGGCCTCTCCTCGCCGGTTCTGTGGGGGTTCTTCGCGTTCCTGTCGAGCTTCGTGCCCTATCTCGGGATCACCATGATGACGCTGGCAGTCGCCATCGCCGGCATCCTGACGCATGACGGCGTGCTGATCGGTCTGATCCCGGCTGCGGCCTTCTTCTGCGTGCACCTTGTGATGGAAAACCTGATCTTCCCCGCGGTGATGGGACGACGGCTGGAAATCAATCCTTTCGTGGTCTTTATCGCGATTCTCTTCTGGACTTGGATGTGGGGCGCAGTCGGTGCTATGCTGGCTCTACCACTATCGCTGATCGTAATGACCATCATCGATGAACTCTTCATCGAAGAAAAAGTGCAGCCGCAATTGCCGAAATGATTGAGGTAAGAAGCGTACGATGGCCGAAGTTGATCTGAAAGAGTCCAGTCACGATCGTCTGACGAGCGGCGCATGCCTTTGGGGCCATGCCGGCGTCAGGCCAGCCTACCAACCACTTGCAGACAATATCAAGGTCGACGTACTGGTCGTCGGCGGTGGCATCACCGGCGCGTTGACGGGTCAGCACCTGTCGGAACGCGGCCTTTCCGTCGCGATTGTCGATCGCGAGGAGCCGGGTCTCGGCAGCACCGCGGCAAGCACCGCGCTGTTGCAGTGGGAGATCGACCGGACGCTGACGGAGCTCGAACATTTCTACGGACACGAGCGCGCTATCGGCATCTACCGGCGCAGTGCCGGATCGGTCGCCGGTCTTGCCAAACTCATCACGGCGCATCGCATTCCCTGCTATTTCCGGCCACGCCAATCGCTGTTCCTCACCAGCAACAGCGAGGGGGCCGGTGACCTGATGCGGGAAGTCGAGCTGCGCCGGCGTGCCGGACTACCGAGCACCTATCTGGAGCATTGCGATCTCTTCACCCAATTCGAGCTCGATCGCGATGCCGGCATTCTTTCTCGCGGCGCGGCCGAAGCCGACCCTCTACTCCTGACCTGGAGCCTGCTGGACATGGCGATCAAGCAGCAGGCGCGCCTGGTCAACGCCTCCGTCACACGGCTGACCAGCGAAGGCGGCCGCGTGACGGCCGAGACCGACCGGTCATTCGTGATCGAAGCGAAAGCCGCGGTGCTCGCAACCGGCTACACAATGCCCGGGATCGAAATGTCGAAGCTGCATCGCAAGACCTCGAGCTGGGCGCTGGCCACCGTGCCGCAGGATCCGGCAACGCTCTGGCGCGATCAGGCTCTGATCTGGGAAGACAGCCATCCCTACCTCTACATGCGCACGACGGCGGACGGCCGGATCGTTGCCGGTGGTGAGGATGACGACACCGTCGATCCTGAGATGCGGGATGCGAAGCTACCGCAAAAGATCATGGCGATCCGGGAAAAGATGAAGCGGCTCTGGCCGAGAGCGGATACGCGCGTGGCAAACGCCTGGTGCGGGACGTTTGGGGAGACCGTTGACGGCTTGCCGCTGATCGGCCCGGTTCCGTCCCTCCCCCGCGTCTATGCCGCCTACGGCTATGGCGGCAACGGCATCACTTTCTCCTATCTCGCCGCTCAGATGATCGGCGTGATGATCAGTGGTGGTTACAGGGATTGGTTCGACGATTTCGCGCTGGACCGGGATGGCCCCGGCTTCGGTGCCGCCCGCCCCGTGCAGGATCGACGCGAGACGCTCTTCAACTGACCAGGCTATTCCGTCGTCTGGTCGTCGCCGGTGTCGTCGACATCCTCTAGTCTAACGAACTCAGTGCCCTTGGCCTTGAGGTCGAGGATCGCCTTGGCGACACCCTCACCCGCTGCGTGGGTCGGCTGGTTGATGTGGGAGATCACCACATCGCCATCCTTGGCTGACGAGATCCGCTTTTCTGTCACGGCAGCACCAAGCAGCGAGCCGCCATCGCCGTTCACGGAATAGCCGGCAATGCGATAGCCCATAGCGCGGATCTGCTCGATCGAGGACAGATCGTACTTGGCGGTCGAGCCGCGGAACCAGCGGGGCGCGGCAATACCGGCAGCGAGCATCGCGTCCGCGCCGCCCTGGACCTCCTGCCGGACTGCCTCAGGGGAGCCGGCGGCGGCGATCCCATAGATCGAGACCGGCTTGTCGACGGCGGGAACGTGGTTCTGTCCGTGGTTTTCCAGTTCGAAGAGGTCAGGGTTCTTCAGAAAGATTTCGAGCGCCTGCGGATTGTGCTTCAGCCAGCGGGCGGTGACGAAGATCGTGGCCGGGATCCGCTCGCTGACGAGCACCGACAGGATGCGGTCGTCGGCCTTGCCCATGCAGGCATCGAAGGTCAGGGCGATGCGAGCATGCCCTTTCACGTTCGAGCGGGCGATGCGCAGGTGTGGCTCGACCAGCCTCGGAGACGCGGCCCCCTTCAGGGTAACAGGCGGCTGCGCCGTCGTTGCCACGCTCGTTGCAGAGGCAATGGAAACGGACGCGAACAACAGCGCCGGAACGAGAAGAGTGCGATTCATATCAAAGAGATGCCGTTGAATGTTTGACGACTTGTTAACGCATCGCGCGAAGGCGCGACATGTGGTCTGATGCCGCTGCGACCGCCCGGCGGCACCCGCTGCCGCCTCAATCGTAGAGGTAATACTTGGTCCACTTCTCGCGCGGGACCTTGTCGCCGATCGAGTACTGCAGATCACGTACATTCATGTGCTGCGGGCCGGTGATGCAGGTGTAGGACAGATGATACCAGTCGCCCTTGCTGCGGAAAACGGCGCCCGGTGCTTCCAGCTTGTCGTCGCCTGCGACCGGATCCTTGAAGGTGTAGGCAATCACCTTGTCGGGCTTGTAGCCGGAGGGATCCTTATTGATTCGGCTCATCGCCTCTGTATCGCAGCTCTGTTCGAGCCGCGTGGCGGGGTCCAGTTTCTCGAGCTGCTTCTTGATGGCGGGATCTACTGCGAAGGCAGGAGCGGCAAGGCTTAGAGCCGACAGGAGCAGCACGATACGTTTTGGCATTATGTGGAATTCCTTTGCATGCACGTTCGGGAATTTCGCCATCGCCCGCCCGCTTGGGACCGAGCCGAACGATATCCGAATTCCGCGCGACGGTAGCGGACTTTCTTAAACAATGTGGTGACATCAAGGCAACGTGAGCAGTCCTTCGCTTTTCACAGGCTGGCTCGGCAAGCAGTCTTCCGAGCTTGATCCGGGGCCTGTGGGCCTCTATCTCTTGCCCACCTGTCATTCCGACCCGGAGCATTTCCTTGTCCGCCTTCAAAAACCTGCCTGCCCCGCCCGTCGCGCCCAAGAAGCCGCTTTCCGATACGCGCCACGGCATTACCCGCACCGACGATTACGCCTGGCTGCGGGCCGACAACTGGCAGGCGATGTTCAAGGATCCGTCGATCCTCGGCCCCGAAATTCGCAAGCATCTCGAGGCGGAAAACGCCTACATGAATGCGGCGATGGAAGACACCAAGCCGCTGCAGAAGACGCTGTTTGCCGAGATGCGCGGCCGTATCAAGGAAGACGACAGCTCCGTGCCGATGAAGGATGGCGCCTACGCCTACGGCACATTTTTCGTCACCGGCGGCGAGCAGCCGCGCTATTTCCGCATCCCGCGCGATGGCGACGTCAAGGACGAGACGATCCGCACCGTGCTTCTCGACGGCGACAAGGAAGCGGGCGGCAAGGCCTATTTCCGCCTGGCAGGAATCGATCATTCGACCGATCACAATCGCGGCATCTGGGGCTATGACGACAAGGGATCGGAATTCTACACGCTGAAGGTCCGCGATCTCACTACCGGCGAGGATCTGGCCGATGTGATCGAGAACACCGGCGGCGGCGGCGTCTGGGCACCCGACGGCAAGAGCTTCTTCTATTCCGCGCTGGATGAGAACCACCGCCCGTCGAAGGTGTTTCATCACATCGTCGGCACGCCGCAGTCCGAGGACCGGCTGGTCTACGAGGAAGAGGATGCCGGCTTCTTCATGGGGGTCGGCGGCTCGCTGCTCGACGACGTCATCTACATCGATATCCACGACCACGAGACAAGCGAATATCGGCTGCTCTCGACCAAGGACCTCACCGCGGAGCCCAAGCTCGTTGCCGCTCGCGAGGACGGCGTCGAATATTCGATGACCGAAGGCGGGGATGTCTTCTATATCCTCACCAACGATGGCGATGCGAAAGATTTCAAGATCATGGAGACTCCGGTTGATGCGCCGGAGAAGGCCAATTGGCGCGAGGTCGTGCCGCACAAGCCTGGCACGCTGATCATCAGCCACATGGCCTATGCACGGCACCTGCTGTGGCTGGAGCGCAAGGACGGCCTGCCGCAGATCATGATCCGGGACCGCCGGACCGGCGAAGAACACGCGATCGGCTTTGCGGAAGAGGCCTACTCGCTCGGCCTGCAGGGTGCGGCGGAATACGACAGCGACGTCATCCGCTTCTCCTATTCGTCAATGACGACGCCCTCGCAGCTCTACGACTACAACATGGTGACGCGCGAGCGCACGCTCCTGAAGACGCAGGAAGTCCCATCGGGCCACAATCCGGATGACTATGTCACCCGTCGTGTCTTCGCACCCGGCTGGGATGGCGTCGAGGTTCCCGTCACGCTGCTCTATCGCAAGGAGACCCCGCTCGACGGTTCCGCACCGTGCCTGCTCTATGGCTACGGCGCCTATGGCGTCACGATCCCTGCCAGCTTCAACACCAATTGCCTGTCGCTGGTCGATCGCGGCTTCGTCTATGCCATCGCCCATATCCGCGGCGGCAAGGACAAGGGCTTTGCCTGGTACGAAGACGGCAAGATGGAAAAGAAGACCAACACCTTCAAGGACTTCATTGCCGCGGCGGACTATCTGAATCAACAGAAGTTCACGTCCTACGCAAACATCATCGCCGAGGGCGGCTCCGCCGGCGGCATGCTGATGGGCGCGATCTCCAACATGGCGCCCGAGAAGTTCGCCGGGGTCATCGCCGCTGTTCCCTTCGTGGACGTGCTGAACACCATGCTCGACGATACGCTGCCGCTGACGCCGCCGGAATGGCCGGAATGGGGCAACCCGATCGACAGCAAGGAAGAGTACGAACAGATCGCCGCCTACTCGCCCTACGACAATGTCGGGCAGAAGGCCTATCCGCCCATCCTGGCGCTTGGCGGCCTGACCGATCCGCGCGTCACCTATTGGGAGCCGGCAAAGTGGGTGGCGCGGCTGCGCGAAAAGACCACCGGCTCGGCGCCGATCCTGTTGAAGACCAACATGGATGCCGGCCACGGCGGCGCTTCGGGACGCTTCCAGCGCCTCGAGGAAATCGCCTTCGAATATGCCTTCGCGATCAAGGTTGCGGGCAAGATGTAGGCCGATGAGCGGGAGCCGCCTGTGACTGTCTATGTGGCACTGCTGCGGGCCATCAATGTCGGCGGTACCGGCAAGCTGCCGATGGCGGAGCTGAAGGCGATCTGCGAAGCTCTCGGCTTCGCAGACGTCACGACGTTTATCCAAAGCGGCAACGTGCTGTTCCGCTCCGATCTTAGCGCTGCCGATGTCGAGCGTCGGCTCGACGAGGCTCTCGGAAAGGCGCTTGGCAAGAAGCCGGGCGTCATGCTCCGCAGCAGGAAGGAGCTGGATGCGGTCGTCGCCAATGCGCCCTTCCCCGACGCCAAGCCAAACTATGTGCTCGTCAGCTTCCTGCCGGAGGCTGCACCCAGGAACGCTCTGGACGGAATGGTCGCGCCTGATCGCGAGGCAGCGGTCGTGGCCGGGCGCGAGATCTATGTCCACTTCCCTATCGGTGCCGGCAAATCCAAGCTCAAGCTCGCCGCCCTCAAACCCGGAACCGCCCGCAACATGAACACGGTGCGCAAGCTCGCCGAAATGGCCGCGGCGATGGAAGCGCGCTGAGTGCGCCCGCCGCCTATTTTAGAACAAACTTAACAATCAATCTCGCGGTGCAGCATTCCTTTGGTTTGGCACGGGAGAGATCCGATGGCGACCTACCGACACTGCTTGCCGCAACTCGATGGCGGCCTCTTCGTGACCGATGGCGGCATGGAGACAACCTTCATTTTCCACGACGGCCTGCAGCTTCCCCACTTTGCATCCTTCGTCATGCTCGCCTCGGAAGAGGGACGCGACCGGTTGAGGGCGTACTATCGCCGCTATCTCGACATTGCCCGCAGACACGGCGCGGGTTTCATCCTCGACACCCCGACATGGCGCGCCAATCCGGATTGGGGCGAAAAGCTTCATTACACGCGTGAAGCATTGCACGCAGCAAACGTTGCAGGCATCGATCTGCTGGCCGAGTTGCGCACAAAACACGAGCAGCCGGACCGGCCGATCGTCCTCAGCGGCGCGATCGGGCCGCGCGGTGACGGCTACAAGGCTGGCAACATGAATGCGGCGGAGAGCGAGGACTATCACAGCATCCAGATTGGCAGCTTCGCGGAGAGCCAAGCCGACATGGTGACGGCGTTTACGCTGACCAATATCGACGAGGCGATCGGCGTCGCGCGCGCTGCGGCAGCAAGGGGCATGCCCTGCGCGATCTCGTTTACGGTCGAGACGGACGGCAGGCTGGTGACCGGGCGCAGCATGCAGGATGCGATCGAGACCACGGATGCGGCGACCGACGCATCGCCGGCCTATTACATGATCAATTGCGCCCATCCTTCGCATTTTGCCGATGCTCTTGACCACCGCAGCGGCTGGGTGAAGCGGATCTACGGGTTGCGCGCGAATGCCTCACGCATGAGCCACGCGGAACTTGACGAGAGCGAGGAGCTGGATGCGGGGGACCCCGCCGACCTCGGACAGCGATATCGCGAGCTGATGCAGGAGATGCCGCAGGTGCGCATCGTCGGCGGCTGTTGCGGCACCGATCACCGCCATGTCGCGGCAATCTGCGAGGCCTGCATGCCCGCGCCGGCGCGGGCATGAACGGTCAATGCTCGGCGTGCGCGGGCTTCTCGCCGCGGTGGCCGCTGATATCGGCGCCGGCCGTGCGGGAGAAGCGCAGGTTCCAGAAGGTTGCCGTGATCGAGATCGCGGTGACGAAGAGGAAGGCGGCCGAGAAGTCGTGGAGCTGCGGGGTCTCGCTGCCGTTGAACGACATGGACGTGTGCAGCGCCAGCGCGCCGACGCAGATGCCAAGCGACAGCATCAGCTGCTGGAAGGTCGTGTAGAAACTCGTCGCCGAGCTCATCCGGTCACGATCGATCTCGTCATAGGCAACCGTGTTGTAGGCCGTGAACTGGAACGACATGAAGAAGCCGCACATGACGAGGATCGCGAAGATCAGGCCGAGGGGCCAATCGGGGCGGAAGGCGGCGCACAGCGCATAGCCGACCGTTGCGACGACACCGTTTGCGACCAGTGCGTTGCGGAAGCCGAAGCGGCGCAGCACGCGTGGCGCAAACGCCTTCATCGCCATGGAGCCAAGAGCAGCCGCGGTGACGAGCTGGCCAGCCTTGGCGGCCGAAAGACCAAAACCGAGCTGGAAATAGAGCGGCAGCAGGAAGGGCTGCGCACCCTGCGTGATGCGGGTGAGCGAGCCGGCGATCACCGAAGTGCCGAAGCTCGGCACCTTCATCAGCGAGAAATCCATGATCGGCGATGGATGGTTGCGGGCATGCTTGAGATAGGCGATGCCGAACAGCACGCCGACGGCAATCAGGAACAGCGAAAAGCTTCCCTCTCCCGGCCGGCTCGACGTCTCGAAGCCAAACAGCAGCGAGCCGAGCGCGATACCGGAGAGAATGAAGCCGATGGTGTCGAAGCGTCCCGACGCCTTGCCCTTGAAATCCTCGATGAAGATCGAGACCAGGGTGAAGCCGATGATGCCGATCGGCACGTTGATGTAGAAGATCCAGCGCCAGTCGAGATAGGTGACGATCAGACCACCGACCGGAGGCCCGAGGATCGGGCCGATCAGGGCCGGCACCAGCAACCATGACATGGCGTTGACCATGTCCTTGCGATCGACGCTGCGCAGCAGCACGAGGCGACCGACCGGCAGCATCATGGCGCCGCCGAGGCCCTGGAGCAGACGAGCCAGCACCAGACAGAGAAGGTTGGGCGACAGCGCGCAGAAGATCGAACCCGCAATGAAGACGGCGATGGCCGAACGGAAGACCGTGCGCGACCCGAAGCGATCGGCGATCAGCCCGCTTGCCGGAATGAAGATCGCAAGACTGAGCAGGTAGGAGGTCAGCGCGATACTCATCGACGGCGCACTGACACCGAAATCGCGGGCCATGGTGGGCAGCGCCGTGGCCAAAACGGTCGCATCGAGCTGTTCCATGAACATGGCGCTCGCAACGATCATTGCAATCACGCGGAAACTAGGCTGGCGACGCCCGATGGCAGCCGCCTGATAGATCTGATCCGACATCGTCTGGGATCACTCGCAATGGCGCGGGCCGGCGCGGAAGCGATGGCCGCGGTATGGTATGGCATAATGCCAAAGGGGGATTGCCTTTCTGTATACGCCCGCAAATGTGGCGGCGTTATGCTTTTCTGGCAGGGCTGGTGTGAGCTGATGGTATGGGTCGCATCACCGCCTGGAAACGAATGTTCCCGCATGTTTGGCGACGTGGCGAAGACCATCCGGCTTGCAGCAATCGGCGTCGGGCACTACCTATGGATCATGAGCCAGACCCTCGAAGACATGCGCGACAGCGCAGCTTTTCCCTTTGACAACAGCTACGCGCGGTTGCCGCAGCATTTCTTCGCGCGCCAGACGCCATCGCAGGCCGCCGAGCCGTGGCTTATCAAGCTCAATGAACCTCTCGCAGAGGAGCTTGGCCTCGATGTCGCCCTCCTCAAGCGCGATGGCGCGGAGATCTTTTCGGGCAACATTCTGCCGGAGGGCGCCGATCCGCTGGCCATGGCCTATGCCGGCCATCAGTTCGGGGGCTTCGTGCCGCAACTCGGCGACGGACGAGCGATCCTGCTTGGCGAAGTCGTTGACCGAAACGGCCAGCGCCGCGACATCCAGTTGAAGGGCGCGGGACAGACGCCGTTTTCGCGCCGGGGCGATGGGCGCGCGGCGCTCGGGCCCGTGCTTCGCGAGTATGTTGTCAGTGAAGCCATGTATGCGCTGGGCGTGCCCGCGACGCGGGCGCTTGCCGCGGTTTCGACCGGACAGCCTGTCTATCGCCAAAGCATCCTGCCCGGTGCCGTTTTCACCCGTGTCGCCGCCAGCCATGTCAGGGTCGGCACCTTCCAGTTCTTCACCGCGCGCGGGGACGTCGATGGCGTCAGGGCGCTCGCCGACTATGTCATCGAACGGCACTATCCGGAACTGCGCGACGCGGCCAATCCATATGTTGCCTTGTTCGAGGCGGTGTGCGAGCGGCAGGCCGCGCTGATTGCGAAGTGGCTGCATGTCGGCTTCATCCATGGCGTCATGAATACCGACAATATGACCGTGTCAGGCGAGACAATCGATTTCGGCCCCTGCGCCTTCATGGATGTCTACGATCCCGCAACCGTCTTTTCCTCGATCGACCAGCAGGGCCGCTATGCCTATGCCAACCAGCCTGGCATCGGGCAATGGAACCTGGCAAGGCTTGGCGAGACGCTTCTGCCGCTGATCGATGCCGACGCCGAAAAGGCGGTCGAGGCCGCCAATGTCGTGATCGGCAATTACGGAGAGCGCTTCCAGGCCCATTGGCTTGGCGGGATGCGCGAAAAAATCGGCCTCGCGTCCGTCGAGGACGGCGATCTGGATCTCGTGCAGTCGTTCCTGGCCCTCATGCAGACCCAGCAGGCCGATTTCACGCTTGCCTTCCGCCGTCTGTCGCATCTAGCGGCCGATGACAGCGCCGAGCCGGCCTTCCTCGCCAGGTTCAGAGATCCCGATGCTGCGCGGGCATGGCTCGAGCGTTGGCGACAGCGCTTGAAGCGCGAGATGGAGCCTGCCGCGCAGCGAAGTGCGGCGATGTTGCGCGTGAACCCCGCCTTCATTCCGCGCAACCACCGCATCGAGCAGGCGATCGCAGCCGCGGTCGAGGACGCCGATTTCTCGCTGTTCGAAGCGCTGCTCACGGTGCTTGCCAGACCATACGAGGACCAGCCGGCATTTGCCGCCTATATGGAACCGCCGAAGCCGGAAGAACGCGTGCTGGAAACCTTCTGCGGCACCTAGAACACCTGAAGCTCCCTGGCCCTTCGGTCGCAGTTGAAAGCCACTGCGCTCGCTCTATCTCGCTGATTAGCGGACATTTTTCCCGCGCGGTCCTACCCGAACATTCAGCGGGAGAAATTCATAATGGCAATCGTCATTACTTCGACACTCCTCATTCTCATCGGACTTGCTCTCGGCGGCGGCGGGCTCTGGCTCGTGATACTCGGCGGGAGCGTCTTCTACCTCTTCGCGGGCGTCATGTTCCTGCTGACGGCCATCCTGCTCCTGATGCGCAAGCCTGCGGCCCTTTGGGTCTATGCGGTGCTCGTCGTCGTCTCGCTGGTCTGGGCGATCTGGGAAGTCGGCTTCGACTGGTGGCAACTCGGCCCGCGTGGCGGCCTGATCATCCTGTTCGGGCTGTGGCTGCTGACGCGCGTCATCCGCAGGTCGCTCGGCTTTGTCAGCCCGACTGGAACCTCCTACGGAGCGAATGCGTGGCCGCTGGCCATACCGGTTCTCGCCGCCATCGTGGTGGCCGGCTACTCGATGACCACCAATCCACACGACCAGACCGGATCGCTGCCGACCGATGTCGCAGGCACCCAGGCCTTCGGCGGCACCGTGCCCGATGGCGAATGGCACCAATATGGACGCACGCCGTTCGGTCAGCGCTATTCGCCGCTCGATCAGGTGAATGTCAGCAACGTCAAGGATCTGAAGGAAGCATGGCGCTACCAGACCGGCGACGTGAAGCGGCCTGACGATGTCGGCGAAACGACCTATCAGGTCACCCCGCTGAAGATCGGCGACACGCTATACCTGTGCACGCCGCACAACTGGGCCATCGCGCTCGACGCCAAGACCGGCAAGGAGAAATGGAAGTACGATGCCAACTCCGGCATGAACCCGGATCGGCAGCACCAAACCTGCCGTGGCGTCACATATTACCACGATACGGCAACGGCCGGCGGCCAGCCTTGCGTCGACCGCGTCTACCTTCCGACGTCGGACGCCCGCCTGATCGCGCTCGATGCCATGGACGGCAAAGTCTGCACGAGCTTCGCGGACCAGGGCGTGCTGCATCTCGAAAAAGGCATGAAGTACAATCCGGCCGGCTACTACTATTCGACATCGCCGCCGGTCGCGGTTGCCGGCAAGCTGATCATCGGCGGAGCGGTCAACGACAACTACTCCACGCATGAGCAATCCGGCGTCATCCGTGCCTTCGATATCAATTCCGGCGCGCTGATCTGGAACTGGGACTCGGGCAATCCTGATGTGACGGCGCCGCTCCCCGAAGGACAGACATATACGACGAACTCACCCAACAGCTGGTCGGTCCTCAGCGTCGATGACGGGCTGGGCATGGTCTACATCCCGCTCGGCAACCAGGTGCCGGACCAGCTCGGCATGAACCGCAGCGCCAATGTCGAGAAGTTCTCGTCGTCGGTCGTGGCGCTTGACCTCAATACCGGACAGATGAAGTGGGTCCAGCAGTTCGTGCATCACGACCTCTGGGACATGGACGTGCCCGCCCAGCCGGTCCTCTTCGACATGAAGAAGGCCGATGGCACGGTGGTCCCGGCGCTTGTCGCCCCGACCAAGCAGGGCGACATCTACGTGCTTGATAGGCGGACCGGCGAGCCGATCATTCCGTTCAAGGAAATCCCTGCCCCGGGTGGCGCGATCCCGGAGGACCATACGTCGCCTACACAGCCGATTTCCGACCTCACCTTCTCGCCGCCACCGCTACAGGAAAAGGACATGTGGGGCGTGTCGCTGTTCGATCAGCTCGCCTGCCGCATCCAGTTCCATCGGTACAAGTACGAAGGGCGCTATACACCGCCGTCGCTCGTCGGCTCGATCATCTATCCCGGCAACTTCGGCACCTTCAACTGGGGTAGCGTGGCCGTCGACCCCGAGCGCCAGATCATGTTTGGCATGCCGACCTATCTTGCCTTCACCTCGCGGCTGGTCCCGGCCGCCGACATCCCACCGAAGGGGCAGGATGAGAAAGGCAGCGAACAGGGCCTGAACCGCAACGACGGCGCGCCTTACGGGGTCTTCATGGGACCGTTCCTCGGACCGCTGAACATTCCGTGCCAGGCGCCGCCATGGGGTTATGTCACCGGCGTCGACCTCAGGACCGGCAAGATCGCCTACAAGCTCAAGAACGGCACCGTCCATGACATGACGCCGTTGCCGCTGCCCTTCAAGGTGGGCGTTCCCGGCATTGGTGGCCCGATGCTCACCAAGGGCGGCGTCGCCTTCCTGGGTGCCGCCGTCGACAACTACCTGCGCGCCTACGACGTGACCAACGGCAAGCAGCTCTGGCAGGCCCGCCTGCCGGCCGGCGGCCAGGCAACACCGATGACCTACACGACCAGCGACAACAAGCAGTATGTTGTCATGGTCGCAGGCGGCCATGGCTCGATCGGGACCAAGCCGGGCGACTACGTGATTGCCTACACGCTGCCCTGAGCGGCAACACGCCAAAGCACGATAGTGGCCGCCATCTGGCGGCCGCTATCTTTTCGCCCACAAGTTTCAGACAGGCTCCCTGCGCAATTCTCCCGACATGTTGTTCCGGGGAATTTTTCATGAAGATCGATAATAGCATTTCCAGCGCCTACGGGCTGACGAGCCTGCTCAGCCAGCGCAACAAGCAGCAATCTCTCAGCATCGAGACCAGCGTGCGCCAAAGCGGTTCGGCTCTGCAGCCGAGCACGACGCCGCCGTCTATCTCCAGCACCATGTGGGCTCTGCAAAGCGGCGGCAGCGCGACGATCAACGCCAGTGACGACGAAGCCAAGGCCCGGCATGATGCTGTCATCAGCGAGTTCACGGAGCTTGCAAACATGACGCCGGCAGAGCGCATTCGCCAACAGATGCTGGAGCGTCTCGGCATTTCGGAAGACGAGCTGGCATCGATGCCGCCGGAAGAGCGCGCGGCGGTCGAAAAGCAGATCGCCGAAGAGATCAAGAAGCAGCTGACCGGCGTCGATGACAACAAGAGCGATACTCAGGACACCGGCGTCATCACAGCCTGATACACTTCACAAACTGATTCATCAGGATGCGACGGAGATTCACATTTGCGTCGCATCCGTTTGAGCCGAAAGCTCTTTTTTTTGGGAGACGCCCGCTCAGATCATCTCGGCGGCGATCCGGCCGACTTCGCCGAAGATCGCGTTGATCTCGGAAATCTCCGCCGTCGCGTCTGCGACGTAGACGGTCATCAGGATCGGGCCATGCCCCGGAGGCCAGGCGACGGCGATATCGGCGGCGGTGCCGTTGTTACCGGTTCCGGTCTTGTCCCCGATCTTCCAGGTGTCAGGCAGCCCGGTGCGAAGGCGCGTGCCGCCGGTCGTGTTTGCCACCATCCATTCGACCAGCTTGTTCTGCGAGGGTTCCGAGAGGACCGAGCCGAGCGTCAGGTTGCCCAGCGTGTCCAGCATCGCATCCGGCGTCGTGGTGTCACGCTGGTCACCCTTCTTCGCCTCGTTGAGATCAGTCTCCCAACGGTCGAGGCGGGTGGAGCCATCACCGACCGTGCGCAGCCAGTTTGTCAGCTCCTTGGGACCGCCGAAACTTTCGAGCAGCAGATTTCCGGCCGTGTTGTCACTCTGGGTAATCGCCGCTTGGCAAAGCTCGCCGACGCTCATCCCCTCGCCGCCGACATGCTTTTCGGTCTCCGGCGAGTGGGTCACGAGCTTGTCCTTGTCGTAGACCACGCGGCGCTCGAGGTTTTCCTCGCCCTTGTCGACACGGGCAAGGACGAAGCCCGCGGCGAGCACCTTGAAGGTGCTGCACATCGGGAAGCTCTCCGTCTCGCGATAACCGAAGGAGATGTTCGTCTGTGTATCGATCGCCGAAACGCCGATGCGGCCACCGATCGCCTTTTCCAGGGCTCCGATCCGCCGATCGATCTCGTCATCGCTCTCGGCCGCCCGCGCCACGATCGGGCTGAACAGGGTCGGCATCAGCAATGCCGAACCAAGAAGCGTGCGACGGCGGATCGAAAAGCGATGCATGAAAACCCTCTGCCCAGAATCAATGCCAGAATCAATGGATGACAGAGCTAGAGAGAGATTGTGGCCCGCTTGCGTCGATCAAGCCGCCGCCTGCGTAACCTCGACCGTGACATGCGAAAGCCCGGTGAGCCGCTCCAGCTTGTCCTTGTAGAAGGAGGGCGCACGCGGCTCGCGGGTCACCAGTGCCACGATGGCGGCATGATGGCCGGGACCTACCTGCCAGACGTGCAGATCGGTGATGCGCTCGCCGCCGGTCTCGATGACCGCGCGGATTTCCTCCGGCAGGTCCTCGCGTTCGGGCACGACGTCCAGAAGCACGGCGCCGGACGTTTTCATCAGGCCCCACGCCCATTGTGCGATGATCAGGCCGCCGACGATACCCATCATGGGGTCGAGCCACAGCCAGCCATACCAGCTGCCGAGCAGCAGGGCCACGATCGCCAACACCGATGTCAGGGCATCGGCAATCACATGAACATAGGCCGCGCGCATATTGTTATCCGCGCCGTGGTGGGCGGGCGCGCTGTGATGATGGGCATGGTCGCCAGCGTGATCGTGGCCATGATGGTGCCCATGGGAATGTCCGTGGGCGTGGCCGTGATGGTGGTGATCGCCTCTCAGCAGCCAGGCGCTCGCCAGGTTGACGAGCAGGCCGACAACGGCAACACCGATGGCCTGGGAGAAGCTGATCGGAACGGGATGCGTCAGGCGTACCATGCTTTCCCATGCCATCAGCAGGGCAATCAGGGCGAGGATGATCGCGCTGGCGAAGCCTGCCAGATCGCCGAGCTTGCCGGTGCCGAAGGTGAAGCGTGGATTATGCGCCTGCTTGCGGGCGTAGACATAGGCGATCGCGGTGATCAGCAGCGCGCTGGCATGTGTCGACATATGCCAGCCATCGGCGACCAGCGCCATCGAGCCGTAATAGGTGCCCGCAGCGATCTCCACCACCATCATGGTCACCGTCAGGGCGATGACCAGCCAGACCCGATGCGCATTGCGATCGTGGTCGGCGCCCAGGAAAACATGCTCGTGTTCCAGCTTCTCTACTTGCGCATTCATCACGCAACCCTTTCAAACAATAATCAGCGGATGTACGTCCGCAGCACTTCCGAAATCTCCTGTACCGCCTCGCTGCGGGCCTGCTCGTCTGCCGCGTGCAGCACGTGCTCGTGCAGATGATCGTCCAGCACCTCCCCCGTCAGGCCGTTCAACGCGCCACGGATGGACGCCAGCAACTGCAGGATCTCGCCGCAGGGACGCTCCGCTTCCAGCGCGCGCTCGACGGCCTCCATCTGGCCCTTCATCCGACTGATCCGTGCGATCAGCTTCTTTTTCTGGTGCGTGGTGTGGGACATCGTTCGCTCATAATATAGGGGGGTACCCTATCTGAATAACACAAGGATGGAGTGACCGCCAGCCGCTTGACAAAAGACTCTTTTCCGCCGATGTATCAGCTCATGATCAAGAACGCGCACATCACCAGCTCGTATTTTTGGCTGTACCTGTAAAGGGCGGCCGGACAAGATCATATTGTCAACAAGCCGCCGTCAGGCGGCTTTGTTGTATCGGCAGCGTCCTGACGGCAGAACACCACTAAAGGACGCAGGACCATGATTGAAATCGAAGACAGCGAAATCTCGTTGATCCGCCCGCCGGTGATCAACATCCGTACCGCCAAGCCGCGCGACCTGCCCGAACTCAGCGACATGATCGCGCTTCTGGCCAAGCATCACGGCGATGCAGCGGCCTCCACGCCTGAACAGCTCGAGCGTGACCTCTTCGGTACCCTGCCCTGGATCACCGCCCTTGTCGCCGAGACGCCCGAAGGCCTGATCGGCTACGCCATACTCGTGCCGCTCTACAGGGCCCAGGACGGTGCGCGCGGCATGGACCTGCACCACCTCTTCGTCCGCGACGGTCATCGTGGCCACGGCGTCGGCCAGCATCTCGTCAACCGCGCCCGCGACACAGCCCGCAGCGCCGGCTGCGGCTACCTTTCGGTCAGCGCCGCGACAGGCAATGTCCAGGCGCACCGCTTCTACGAGAACATGGACTTCGTCCCTCGCCCGGTCACCGGCATGCGCTATATGCAGGCCCTGGCATAGGAGGCGGCTGCGCCTCCGCTCCCCACGAAGGAGAGGAACCATGAAGCGGCTTGCAATCGTCCTCACCGAGGGCTTTGCCGATTGGGAGGTGGCCCCTCTGACGGCCTCGGCGCGCACCCATTTCGGCTTCGACGTTGTGACGGCAACGCCAGACGGAGCCGAGGTGCGCTCGATGGGCGGGATGCGCGTGGCGGCCGACATCGCAACGGAGCACCTGCATGCCAACGCGTTCGACGCCCTGATCCTTTGCGGAGGCACCGTGTGGGAAACCGAAAAGGCACCTGATCTGAACGGCGTGATCGACGACTTCATCAGCCGCGATAAGGTCGTTGCTGCAATCTGCGGGGCGACCCTGGCGCTGGCGCGGGCCGGCGCGCTGAACCGGGCGGCGCATACGAGCAATGCCGCCGATTTCATCGCGGACGTGCCCGGCTATTCCGGCAAGGCGCGCTACAAGGACAGCCCCTACGCAATCCGCGACGGCAAGGTCATCACCGCCGCAGGTTCGGCCCCCGTCACCTTCGCCGCCGAAGTCTACCGGGCTCTCGGCCATGGCGGCGACGAACTCGACCAGTATGTGCTGATGTTCGGCGCGGAGCACCAGCCGAAGGCCATTTAATCCTTCGGCCCAGCTCAGCGCAGGACCGGCTCTCCGTGGATACGCCGGCGCGACGGCTTGGATACGCCGAAGCCGACCTCCATCATCAGACGCGGCTTATGCGTTGCGACCGTGCCCATGTGAAATCCGAAGGGATCTTCGACGAAGCCGAAGCCCGCTTCGCCGGTCAGCGTAACCGGGCTGTCCTTACCATAGAAGTCGAGGATTTCCTTGGCGGGGTGGCCGACAAGCAAGGTGAGCTGGTGCTTGAGGCGTCGCTTGTTGTGGCTGCCCCTGACATAGACGTGCGGCCCGGTCCCTGTGTCGACATCGACCAGATAGAAGAAGAACTTCAGCATCCGCCAATCGTCGAGATCGAAATGATACTTGTCGAGCGATGCCAGGCTGCAGTCGGCCTCAGTCGCCCTGGTCGGGAAACTCCACCAGGTCCGCGTGGTGATCAGGCGCGCCTGTGCGCCAAGGTATCTGCGGGCGATCTCGGACAGCAGCGGATCGCGCTGGACCGCACGTACCGCCGGGCAATCGAGAGCGCGCTCGAAATGGTGGCCGCTCAGGATCGCCCGTCCGTGCTGTTCCTCGGCGGCGCGATGTTCGACGGCCCGGAACTCGATGTTGCGGTCGAAATTTCCGAAACAGGGTGTGTCGTTGGCAAACTCGGCAATTTCTTCGGTGACGGTCTTCGGCAGCGTGATTGCCGGGAACAGCCCCTCGCGCTTCAGTCCATCGATGGCGGCGTCGAGATCCACACCTGCGAATATCGAGGGAAGCCCCTCGATCGCGCCGTTGCTCGGCCGCGCCGTCAGCCAGTGAGCACGCCGCCCGGCAATGGTGCGGGCCAGCAGAAACATCGGCAACCAGGCCGGGTTCTCGCGGATATCGGCCATGTAGGTCGGTATTCGCACCGCCATGCGACGCAGCTTGCCGCCCTTGCGGGCGACGGATTCCAGGTCGTTCACTGAAGTCACTGATGGGCTGTGCATGCAGCTGGCCTTTCGGAAGACGTTGATCGTTCGTCGTTCGGCGGCAAGCCACAAGGCTGCCGCGGGGCATTCAGTTGGCCCGGCGATCGTATGCTGCAATGCGGCGATTTTTAGGTTAGAAACCCCTAATGTGACGGAACAGCCTTGAGATAGGCGGCAATCGCCTCAAGATCTTCCTTTGGAAGATGGGCAATGTTCTGCTGCACCTCGGTCATCGAGCCGCCGGCCGAGTCGAAATCAGGCGTGAACCCGGTTGCGAGATAATTGGCGATATCGGCCTCGCTCCAACCGCCGACGGCTTTCGAACCCGGCGTTATGTTGGGTATTTGGCCCGGGCCTTCGGGATTGGGAGCGCCCGCTAGCCACATGTCGGGCTGGAAGCCGCCGAGTCTATTGCGGGGCGTATGGCACTCGCCGCAATGGCCGAGGCCTTCGACCAGATGCTGTCCGCGCTTCTGCCTGTCATCGGCATTGGCAAGAACGACGCGGGGCTGTTCGTTGAAGTAGAGGAACTTCCAGCCGCCGAGCGCCAGCCGAACATTGAACGGGAACGGCAGTTCATGCGGCGGCGCGACGTTGCTGCTCTTCGGCAACGTCTTGAGATAGCCGAAGAGGTCATTGACGTCCTTGTCGCTCATGCGGGCATAGGAACCATAGGGAAACGACGGATAGAGGTGCTGACCATCGGGGCCGACGCCGCGCCTCATGGCGTTGCCGAACTGAGCGAGCGTCCACTGGCCGATACCGGCCTTTTCATCCGGCGAAATATTGGGGACATGGAAGGTGCCGAATGGGCTCTTCAGCGCCAGTCCGCCGGAAAGTGTCAGCCTGGCATCGGCCTGCGCGCCCGGCGCTGCATGACAGCTGACACAGCCGCCGGCCCAGAAGACAAGCTCGCCGTTTTTCACATCCGGCGCGCCGAGGTTGGCCCAATGGCTCTCGGGAAGCGGATTGGGCGCGGTGATCATGTAGAACGCGGCGCCACTAAGCACCACGACACCGACGATGCAAAGAAGAAATCGGATAAATCTTCGAACCACGCACCGCTCTCCCATTCACGATCCTGGCGCTCAAACATAAAGCGATCCGCCGGGCCTGCAAGACCGGGGCGGATCGCGGCCGATGGATCGAAGGTATTATTCCTTCTTCACGCGATAGAGCTGATGACAGCCGCCGCAGCTCGCGCCGAGTGTCTTCAGGCCGGCACCGACGCCGGCCGCATCAGCCGGAAGCTGGGCGAGCAACATGTCCGCGTCACTGCCGAGCTTGACGGAGCGGGCCTTGAAGTCGTCCATGTTTTCCCAGATCTTCGGGCTTGCCTCGCTGTCCTTGTCGCTGGTTTCCGTGCCTGCCTTGAACTGGTCGGGAAATGCCTTGGCAGTCTCCGAAATCGTCGCCAGCGCGGTCTTGATGGCGTCGGCGTCGTACGGCTTTTCGCCCTTGGCGATCGCCGCCAGGGCGCCAGTGGCGCCACCGACCTTCTTCATCATCGCGACGCGAGCGTCATGCGTTCCCTCACCGGCCGCCAGGACGGTGCCTACCCCCATGCCGGCAACGAGAACTGCTGCGGCGATTGCTTTCAGTCTCATATCTTCACTCCTCTTCGATAACCGAGATCTTCGAAGCCCGGCGCTTCGTTTTAACGCGGGCATGATGTCAAAATTATCTCGGCCAAGAAGTAACAAATGGGTGATAATGCAATCATTTCAGGAATCTAATCGGTTTGCACGACATCCCCTCAGGCCGATGCACGCCAGCCGTGCCATGCGGTGAGCATTGCCACGGCAATCAACAGCCCACCGGCGATGCGTCCGACGAAGATCGTCGCCCGCGGATTGGAGATCAGCGCCCGCCGACTTCCCGCCGCGGTAAAGGCCACCGTGCCATAGATCGCCGCCTGCGTTGCCATGGTCATCAGCCCCATAACGACGCCTTGCACCCAGATCGGCCCATAGGCGGGCTTCAGGAACTGCGGATAGATCGCCAGCACGAACAGATAGGCTTTCGGGTTTACCAGGCATGTGACCGCCCCCTGCTGGAACGCCCGCCAGCCGGAGCGCGTCCCGTCGGCCCCGACCGTGTCGACGACGATGGAACTGCGAACAAGGGTATAGCCGATCCAGGCCATGTAGGCTGCGCCGACCACGAGCAAGGGATTGAAGAGCGACGGCAACAGGCTGGCGAGGATGCCCACGCCGACCACGCCATAGAGCGAATGGACCGCGCCACCGGCCATGATCCCGGCCGTCGCCGCCATGCCGCTACGCCTGCCGCCCGTCAGCGAATTGGCGAGCACGAATAGCATGTCCATGCCCGGCACGATGATGATCCCGAAAAGGAGGGTAAAAAAGAGCCAGAGGTTTTGGCTATATGTCATGTCAGTTGCCCATGATGAAATTGAAGGTGAACTCTGAATAGGTTGTTGAATTTCAATTCGATAATGGGAACTATACGCAGGCCGTACTGACAGCGTATTGTCAGTAGCGTTTGATTGCGGAGACGAAGAATGCGCAAGGCCTCGCGCCTTTTCGAGATCATCCAGATCCTGCGGCTCGCGAAGAAGCCCATGACCGCAGCTGCCATGGCAGAAACGCTCGAAGTTACCGTTCGCTCGATCTATCGGGATATCGTGGCACTCCAGGCGATGCGCGTGCCGATCGAGGGCGGGCGCGGCATCGGTTATATCATGCGGCCCGGCTTCGACTTGCCGCCGCTGATGTTTTCCATCGAGGAAATGGAGGCCATCGTCTTGTCGCTGGCGCTGCTGGAGCGCACAGGCGACGACGAGTTGAAGCAGGCGGCCAAGCGCGTCAACCAGAAGATCGCAGGCGCGGTGCCCGCGCCCTTGCGCCAGGCGATGGAGGGCAAGGC
The DNA here is from genome assembly GCF_001692185.1 of Rhizobium sp. AC44/96. NCBI lineage: Bacteria > Pseudomonadati > Pseudomonadota > Alphaproteobacteria > Hyphomicrobiales > Rhizobiaceae > Rhizobium > Rhizobium sp. AC44/96. The sequence goes on along the minus strand of NZ_LXKO01000001.1, from coordinate 776,559 downwards.
GCTCTATGCCTGGGGATCTGCCGCCCCCTCGCCGGTGGGGCTGGATCTCGGGCTCGTGCGCCGCGCCATTCGCGACGAACAGAAACTCACGCTGGTTTACCGTGACGAACTCGGCCGGGCCACCGAGCGGATGATCCGGCCGATCGCGCTGATCTACTATTCGCAGACAGCCAACATCGTCGCCTGGTGCGAGCTGCGCCAGGCGATCCGCAATTTCCGCAGCGACCGGGTCGAGCACTGCGCAGCGACGCAGTCCTATTTCAAGGGCGAAGGCGACGAGCTGCGCCAGCTGTGGACATCAGGCTGGACGGAACGACCTGCTGCGGTCTCCTAGGTCACCATCGCCCACCCACGCGGACGATGGCAATGGCAGTCACGCTTAGGCGCGCAGCGCCAGCGTTCTGTCATCTTCGCGGCCGAAGCCGCGGATCGTGATCCGATCCGGCCAGATCTCGACGATGGCGAAAGCGTTCTCGGCTTCGGTGTCGACCATGCCCTTGAAATTGACGAAGTGGCAGCCGTTGACGGCGCCGTAGTTGCCGACGTGGTTGTGGCCATTGAAATAGGCGGCGACGTGATCCTGGGTCGAGAGCAGCTCAATGATGCGCTCGCGGTCCCAGCAGTCATGCTCGTTGGGCGGATAAACCGGGTAGTGGTTCATGACGATGACGCGTTCGTTGGCGGCGCGTGCGGCCTCGATCTCGGCGGCCAGCCAGGCAAACTGCTCATCGCTTGCCATGGCATTCCACGGATTGGCGTTTATCGCGCCCGCGGCCCGCAGTTCGGCGAGCTTGGCTGCGGCGATCTCGCGATGGGGATGGCCTTCCGGCGGCGCGAAGGTGCTCACCTCGTTGCCGTTCAGCACGATGAAGCGCCAACCATGGCGGACGAAGCTGTAATGGGGCGCCGATAGCCCGACCCTTGCCGACACATGCGCGAGATGTTCGGGCGCCACGGAGAAATCGTGATTGCCAAGCAGGAAGAGGTTTTCGTGCTTCAGTTCCTCGTAAACCGGGAGGATATCGTCGAAGCTGGCGAAGTCGCGATCGATGATATCGCCGAGCGTCATGACGAAGCTCAGGTCCTCGCCGTTGAAGACCTCGATGGCGTCGCCAAGCTTGGCGAGGCTGTTGGCGTAGTAGCGATCCATTCCGACATGCGGCTCGATGGCTGCATATTGCGGGTCTGCGATGATGCCGAAGCGGAGGATGGGAGTGGCGAAAGATTGTGTCATGGCGGTGCTTTAGGCGCCTGCAATGACAGGCTTGTGACGGTCGGAGAAAACGGAAACGCCCGGCGCTTGCGGCACCGGGCGTTCCATTCCGTCTCGCGAAAACCGCTTACTTGGTGGCGGCTTCGTAGCGTTCCAGGACGTAGTCCCAGTTGATCAGGCTGTCGACGAAGGCTTCGAGGTACTTCGGACGAGCGTTGCGATAGTCGATGTAGTAGGAGTGTTCCCATACGTCGACGCCGAGGATCGGAGTCGCGCCGTGAACGAGCGGGTTTTCGCCGTTCGGGGTCTTGGTGATTTCGAGCTTGCCGTTCTTGACGGAAACCCATGCCCAGCCGGAGCCGAACTGGGTGGTGCCGGCTGCAACGAAGTCAGCCTTGAACTTGTCGTAGCCGCCGAGGTCGGAGTTGACCGCTGCTTCCAGCTTGCCAGGCAGCTTGTTGCCGCCGCCGCCCTTCTTCATCCACTTCCAGAAGTGGACGTGGTTGTAGTGCTGGGCAGCGTTGTTGAAGAGGCCGGCATTGGTGCCGAAGGACTTCTTCACGACTTCTTCCAGGGAGAGGTCCGCGAGACCGGCTTCGGCCGCGAGCTTGTTGCCGTTGTCGACATAAGCCTTGTGGTGCTTGTCGTGGTGGAACTCCAGGGTCTCCTTCGACATGAAAGGCTGCAGCGCTTCGTAGTCGTAGGGAAGTTCAGGCAATTCAAAAGCCATTGTAGTCTCCTCTTGGCAATAGTTTGCGTGATCGGCAGGTGAGGCGGAACATAGGAGCGCAAGCAGGTGGAGGCAACCTGCGAATTATCAAAAAAGAGGTGGCCGGAGGAAAATTTGCCTTCGCTAAGGACTTGGCTTCAAAGGCGCAAATCGCTCATGATGCGAGTCCGGGCGAAATACCGAATGAAGGGGTTCATTATGCAAAGAAACGGATTTGGTTGTTGCGTCCTGGTGGCCCTGACGATGTCCGCCGGCGGTGCCTGCGCATCATCGGGGGACGCGTGGCAGGAATTCGCGACCGAGGTGCAAAGCCGGTGCGAAACGGCAGCACGAACCTCGGTCGAATTTCCGCGCGCCGTCGTCGATCCCTTCGGCAGCGAGCACTACGGAATGGCGATCGTCACCGGCAAGCCGAAAGGCGCAAACGGCTTCGTCAGCTACTTCTGCGTCTACGACAAGCAGACGAAATCGGTCGAACTCGGCAGCGAGATCGAGACCGGTCGGATGCGACTTCTGCCCGAGGAATGACGTATAACGCGCCCTGTTGCGCAAACGTCACAGGTTCATCAGTTAAACCTGTTGATTGTCATCGTCCGTCTTTTGACAGCGACACATAGCCATTCCTAGATGCAACCCGCAGCATGCGTGTACGGAATCACAGCAATTTTCGAGAAGCTTCGCTTAATTAGCTAAAATCCATATTTCGCCGGCGTTTTGACAGGGTACTTTTGGGGCACAAGTCATGGTCATGAGCTTTTTTCGTCGCGGAGAAGAGGGCGGCAAGTCGCTGCCGACAACAGGTTACAGACCGGCATCCATAACAGATCAGCGTTCGGACACGGCCGAACCGTTGCGCTACTCGATCCCGGATGTCGAGGATTTCGCCGCATTCGGCTCGGCGCTCGAAGAGAACCAGCGGACTTCGGAAGATCTGCTGTCGAGCCTGGTATCGCTTCAGGACCGCGTGTCGACGCTGCTGGGAACGCACAACCGCTCCCTCACCGAGACCGGTGCCCTGCGCGCCGAATGCGCGCGCATCAGCTCGCTCCTGGATTATGAGAGCCGCGCCCGGCAGAAGGCCGATCAGGACAACTCGCGCCTGACTAATGAAAACAAGGATTTTCGCACCGACAACACGCAGCTTCGCACGGAAATCGATGCGCTGCGCGACGAGCTCACCAAGCTGCAGGGCGTGCATCAGATCACGTCCGAGGAATTCACCATTCTTGAGACGCGCTTGCTCGATGCGGAGCGCGAACTCAGCGACGGCGCGATCCAGTTCGACGAAGCCTCCACCCTTCTGAAGCGTGCGCAGCAGGAGCTCGAGCAGCGGATCCGGGAACTCGGGATCACGCGGGAGAAGCTGGACAGCGAAACCACGGCCCATCAGCTGCTGATCGAAACCTCGCGCAAGGAAAACGGTGTCCAGGCGCGTGAAATGGCGCGCCTCAACGAGGAACGCAGCCATCTGAAGAGCAGCCTCATCGAACAGGAAGCGCTGGTGCGTAACCTGCAGATGTCCGTCGCAAGCGCCAAGCAGGACCTGTCTCTGTTCGAAGAGCGCCACAAGCGCCTCGAAGTCGAGTTCGAAACGCTGCAGGCGTCCTCGGCGCTCGAAATCGCGCATCTGACGACCAAGCATGAGGCGGTCGGCTCCAAGGCCGAACTCGTCGAGAAGCTGCTCGTGACCGCCAACGGTCGCAACAGAATGACCGACGAAGAACTGCAGGCCGCACGCACTGAACTCAAGCGCGTCAAATCCGATCTGGCGACCATGACGTCGCGGTCGGAGCGCCTGTCGGAAGAGCTGCAGCGGGCACGGACGACCGGCGCGGAAAGCGAATCCGCACGCCGCGAACTGGCTGCCCACAACAACGACCTGACGTTGAAGCTGCGCGAGACCGACAGCCTACGGGTCAGACGCGATCGCGATGCCGATGCGCTCCGCCGCGACATGGACACGCGCATGGACTCGGATCGCTACGAGATCGGGCAGCTGCGCACCAGCCTGGAGATCGCCAAGTCCGAGATCCGCCAGCTGCGCGCCGAGCGGGCAATCCTGACCGGCCAGCTGGAAGTGGCACGCACTGAGCGGGCCGGCATCCCCTCGCCCGTGACTTCAGACGATGGCGACGACACGGCCAGCGGCCTTAGAATGCCGGCGGCAAGCTTTACGCCGATGATCGACATATCGGAAAGATCGCTGCGGCAGGCGCAGGACATGACCTCGGGCGAGCCGGCCCGGATGCCGCCGGCAGAGTAATGCCGTCCGGCCTTTCGGCCGGACCATGACCGACACGGTGCGGGTCCCGCCGTGACACTCACCTAATTCCCGCGACGATGTTGGGCGCGACCGGTCCCGCCCGACATCACATCTCCGCGAGCCAATACGCTGCCTCGTTGACTCCCGACCAACTAGTCGGTAGACAGCCCCTCATGACAAGCGATACGTACACTCGCATCCTCGACAGCGCCCAATCGCTGATCGTAACCCGCGGCTACAACGCCTTCAGCTATGCTGATATCGCCGCCGAGGTTGGCGTCGGTAAGGCGACGATCCATCATCACTTTCCCGGAAAGGCCGATCTGGCCGTTGCCGTGGTCGCCCGCTACCGGCAGGCGACGGCGGACGGGATGGGGGCGATGGCGGCGCAGGTCACGGAGCCCGGCATGCGGCTCGCCGCCTATGTCGGCTTCTGGGAGCAATGCATCCGAGACAACAACGCGCCCTTCTGTATCGCCGCATTGTTGGCGGCCGAATTGCCGAGCCTTCCGCCGGAGGTCGCGGAACAGGTGAAGGCGCATTTCGACGAACTGATCGACCGCCTTACCATGTTCATCGACGAGGGGTTGCGAAGCGGCGCACTGAAGAGCCCCGACAGTGCCGAGACGAGCGCGCGGGTGCTGGTCGCCAGCGTGCATGGCGCCATGCTCGCCGCCCGCGTCGCCGGCGGCGATGCGGAGCTGTTTTCCAGCATCACCCAGGCGGCGCTGCAGCGGCTTAACGGCTAGATTATGGATCACAGCATATCGCATTTTTCGACCCAATTACCGACCGACTAGTCGGTCCAATCAGGAGCATTCGACATGGCCAATCCACTTTCGCTTCTCGGAGAAATCCACACCGCCATCAGCATTATCCCCGCCGTTGCCGGGCTCTACAGCTTCGCGAAGTATAGGGCGATCCGGCCGGAGACGACGGTCGGCAAGATCTATCTCGCTTCGCTGGCGCTTTCCGCGATCAGCGCCTTCGGCCTGTCGTCCACCGGCGGCTTCAACGCCGGGCATGCGCTTGCCATCATCGTGCTTCTCGTTTCCGCCATCTGTCTTCTTCTGCCGAAGCTCAGCTTTCTCGGCCGCCTGATCCCCTATCTCAGGAACCTGGGCTTGTCCTTCACCTACTTCCTGCTCTGGGTTCCCGGAATAAACGAGACCCTGTCGCGGCTGCCGCCCTCAAATCCGATCGGCAACGGCCCGGATTCGCCGCCCGTGAAGGCGGCGCTGCTTGCATGGGTCGCGCTCTTCGCGGCAGGTAGCCTTGCGCAGGCCTTCATCGTCTCGCGCCGCCAGGCGAAACGCGTGGTCGCTTGAGGCCTTGGGCACCTGACATTTTAGACATCGCGGCCGAAGTAGACATCGACGGCCGCGACCTTATCCCCCTTGAAGCGGAACGTTTCCATGTTGCGGAACGCTCCGCCGTCGCGCTTGATCGCGCGATAGCGAACCACGGCCTCGTCGTCGGCAAGGCCGAGATATTCGATCTCCAGGCGCGCAAATGGCGATGGCTTGGGCCAGCACCTTTCGAAATAGGTGTCGCGGTCGATGTGGTCGTCACGCGGGCTGGAGAAGGTGAAATCCTCCGTCAGCATCGCCGCGACGATATCCTTGTGGCCTTCGATATAGGCCGCGTAGAGCGCGCGGACCGTTCTGACGCGCGCCGTGTCGTTTTCTTGCGTCATCTTGCTCCTCCTCCTCCTGTTCACTAAATGTGGTCGCGCGGGCTAAAGGCCTGCCGGGTTAGGCAAGCGGGCGTGGATTACGCCGGCAGAATAGTGCTGCTTGGTGCCTGACGGCTTGGAAAATTGCCGGCGATCGCTAGAATCGCCGTCACACCAACCGCGGGCCGCCAATGTCTGACGTCGAACACATACTGGAGCGGCTGCTGAAACTGGCAGCCAGGGACAATCGTCCTTCCGCATTGCCGGATGGCGCCGTGCGTGCGTCAGCGCTGTTTTCCTTCGTCACGCGCGAGCGCGAGCGCATCGCCGGCTGTTCCTTTCCGCGCGCCTCGATCGTCGTGGTCGTGGAAGGCTCGAAAGAGGTCGTGACGATGGGCCGGCAATTGCGCTTCGCGGCGGGCACCGTGCTCGTCCTGCCCGGCGGCTGGCGCGGCGACGTGGTCAACGATCCGGACCCCGCAACGGGTGTCTACCGCGCCATCTTCATCGATTTTCCGGACGAACTGGTTGCGCGCGCAAGCCGCGCCTTTCCGCCACACCGCAAGAGCGGACAGCTCGACCTGCCGCTCGACGCGGCGCTTTCAAGCGCCATCCACCACGCCGGCGAAGGCATCGTTGCCGGCAACCTGCCTGCCACGCTGATCGAGCACCGTGTGATGGAAGTGCTGATGGTTCTCGGCATGCGCGGCGCCCTGCCCTTCAAGGCGGAGACGACGGGAGACGCCGTTCGCGGTCTGGTTCGCTGGCAGCCGGACAGAGCCTGGACCGCCGACATGATCGCCGCCGAGCTTGGCACCAGCAACGCCACATTGAGACGGCGGCTCGCCGGCGAAGACACCTCGCTGCGCACGCTGCTCGCGGAGGTCCGGGTTGAGCTTGCAACCGCGATGCTTGCCGACGATGGCGTTTCCCTTCGTGAAGCCGCTCTGGCGACGGGATACCGGTCGCCGCGCCGCTTTGCCGAGCGCATGCGGTCCGGCGCACGCGAGAAGCAAGCCGCAGACATTTGAGCGCACGCGGACGCTTTTTGAGCGTTTCAGTGCGCTTGCTTTCCATCGAGATTGCTAGAGCTCTTCCGTCGAACGAGAGGATAAACTCATGCACATCAGAACCATTGCAACAGCCGCCGCTATCCTGTCTCTGTCCACGCCCCTGCTGGCCGCCGACATCACGGTGACGTTCCGCGACAGTGGGCCGGGCGCCACGCTTCCCGCCGAAAACGCATCCTGCATTGCGGCTGGCGGCCAGGCTGCGGCCGGCAACAACAAGAGCCCTGCCCTGTCCTGGACCAAAGGTCCGGCGGGAACCCGCTCCTATGCCCTAGCGATGACCGACCCCGACGTTCCGGCCGATCTTTCGTTGCTGAACAGGCAAGGGACCGAAATCGACAAGGATGTGCCGCGCATGGAGTTCACCCATTGGATCCTTGCCGACATCCCCGCATCGGTCACCGAACTTGCCGAAGGTGCGGATGGCGACGGCATGCCGACGGGCGGACTTGCGCTTGAGATGACCAAGCACGGCCGGCGCGGGCAGAACGGCTTCGCCGCCTTCTTGAAGGATGGGCCGCATGGGGGCTATATGGGCGCGTGCCCTCCCTGGAACGACTTGCGCATCCACCGTTACCGCGTCACGGTCTATGCGCTCGATACCGACAGGCTCACACTTCCCAAGGCCTTCACCCGCGCCGATTTCCTCGTCGCGGCAAAGGGCCATATCGTTTCGTCCGGTGCGGCGGAACTGACCTATACGATCAATGCGAAGGCCACGAAATGAGCGATACGAAATGGGATGCAGCCGCAGCCGAACCCGGCTCTATCCACTGGAAGCGCAATCTTGTGGTTTCGTTGATCGGCTCCTTCACCACCATCGTCGCGATGACCCTCCTGCTGCCGTTCCTGCCGCTCTATGTCGAGGAGCTCGGGGTCAGCGACCACGCGGCCATCGCGCAGTGGTCGGGCATCGCCTATGGCGCGACCTTCTTCGCCGCGGCGATCGTCGCGCCGCTCTGGGGGCGGCTCGGTGACATCTACGGCCGCAAGCTGATGCTCGTGCGCGCGAGCCTCGGCATGACGGTGGCGATATCGCTGATGGGCATGGCCGGCAATGTCTGGCAACTGGTGGCGCTGAGGCTCTTCGTCGGTCTGGCCGGCGGCTATTCGTCCGGCTCGATGGTGCTGGTCGCGACCCAGACGCCGAAGGACCGCTCGGCCTGGGCGCTGGGCACGCTCGCCTCCGGCATCATGGCCGGAAACCTGATCGGCCCGCTGATCGGCGGGGCCTTGCCGCCGTTGATCGGCATCCGCAATACCTTCCTCGCCGCCGGCGCGATGATTTTCCTTGCCTTCCTCGCCACCACTTTCCTGATCAAGGAGGAGAAGTCGCCTGCCCGCAAGCAGGCGGCGAAGGCGAGCGGCGGCTGGGCGTCCATTCCCGACAAGCGGCCCGTCATCGCCATGCTCGCAACCGGAATGCTGCTGATGCTCGCCAACATGTCGATCGAGCCGATCATCACCGTCTACGTCGCGCAGCTGGTCGACGACCCCGGCAAGGTGACGATGACAGCAGGTATCGTGATGTCGGCGGCCGCACTCGGCGCGATCCTGTCGGCCTCGCGGCTCGGCAAGCTCGCCGACCGGATCGGGCACTGGCCGGTCATCGCCGGCGCTCTGGCTGTCGCCGGTGTGCTGCTTATCCCTCAGGCGTTTGTCACCAGCGGCTGGCAGCTGATCGGCCTGCGTTTCCTGATGGGCGTTGCGCTCGGCGGGCTGCTGCCCTGCATCTCGGCGGTCATTCGCCATAGCGTGCCGGACAGCGCGGCGGGCAGCATCCTCGGCCTGTCGGTCTCGTCGCAATATGTCGGCCAGGTGGCCGGGCCGGTGCTCGGCGGCTTCGTCGGCGGCCACATCGGCATGCGCGCCGTGTTTCTCGGCACCTGCGTTCTGCTGATCGCCGGTGCCGCCTATTCCTGGCTGGTCAGGCCGAAAGAGGCGGCGGAGTAATCTCCGCCCCTCAATCCTACATCAGCAGATAATCCACGGCGACCGGGAGTGGCGGCAGGTTCTTTTCGCCCATGGCTTCGCGCAAGTTGATCTCGATGGTATCGGCAATCGCCTCGATCGGGAGTGCGTTCGGCTGCCTGCCGAAGGGCTCTTCCAGTTCATCACCCAGCGCGTCCAGCCCGAAGAAGGTGTAGGCGACAAGGGCCGTGCCAAAGGGCATGAACCAGCCGAGCACATCGTCGAAGCCGAAGGGCAACATCAGGCAGAAGAGATGCGCAGTGCGGTGGAGTAGCAGCGTGTAGCCGAAGGGGACCGGCGTCCAGCGGATGCGCTCGCACGAGGCCTGGGCGAGCGTCAGGTCGGCGAGCGTGCGGTCCAGCATCTGGTAACTGATGTCTGTCAGCATGCCCTTGGCGCGCAGATCCGCCAGCTCACGGGCAATTTCCAACGACAATGCCTCGGGCGGGTTGCGGCTGGCGTCGTAGCGGGCGTTGATATCCTGAGACAGCAGCCGCTCGACCTTGCCGCGACCGACGCCGGTGCGCAGATGCGGAACCAGCGCCTGAACGAAGGCAATCACCAGCGTCAGCACGCGCTTGCGGGCAACGGCACCCGCCTCACCCGATGTCGTCTCGAGGATCAGGGTCTGGCGGGCGAAATGGCGGGCGGAAAAGACGATCACGCCCCATTGCCGGCGCGCTTCCCACCAGCGGTCGTAGCAGGCGTTGTTGCGAAAGCCGAGGAAGATCGAGAGCGCGATGCCGAGTAGCGCGAAGGGAGCGCCGTTGAACACAGGAAGGACACCTGGCCAGAGGTTGTGACAGAGGACGACCAGGGAGGAGAGGATGGCAGTCAGCAGGATCTGCGGCAGAACCCGCTTGATGATCGAGCCGCGGAGAATGAAGAACAGGCGAAGTAGGGTGGGACGTGAGCGCACGATCATGACGAAGGCTTTTCGCTTCTTGCAGTTACAGGATGTCGGCTACTCCTCCCCAGCCGTGCGAATGGCCGCGGCGGGCGCGGCCATTGTTCTCAAGAGCAAGGCAGGCAGACGCTTGATCAGCTGTCGTGCTCGCTGCGGCCGAAGGCCCAGTTCATGTAAAGCTCGAGCGCCTTGCGGGTGACAGGACCCGCCTGAAAATCGCGGCCGTCGAGGCGATTGACGCCGACGACCTTGGAATAGTTGCCCGTGGTGAAGATCTCGTCGGCGTTCATGAAGTCCTCGACCGAAAGCGTGACTTCACGAACCTCGAAGCCCGCCTTGCGCAACAGCCCGATCACGCGCGCACGGGTGATGCCGGCAAGGAAGGTGCGGTTGGCGATCGGAGTGGACACCACGCCGTCCTTGACCATGAAGACGTTGGAGGACGCGGTTTCGGCGACGTTGCCGTTCATGTCGCGCATCAGGGCGTTGTCAAAGCCGCGGCTTCTTGCTTCGGCGATCGCCCGACCGCTGTTCGGATAAAGCGAGCCGGCCTTTGCATCCGTCATCGCTGTTTCGGGCGACGGGCGGCGATAGGGCGAAACGGTGAGCGAATTCGGCGCATTGTTGCCGAGAGGCGCCTCGAACAGGCACAATGCAAAACGTGTCGATTCCCCGTCTACCGTGACGACGCTGCCCGCCGAGCCATGCTCGCCCCAGTACATCGGCTTGATGTAGATCGGTGTCTTGCCGTCGAACTTCTTGATGCCTTCCCAGGCAAGCGCTTCGATCTCTTCGGCGGTCTTCACCGGCTTCAGGCCCATGTTGACGGCCGAGCGGTTGATGCGCTGGCAATGCTGGTCGAGATCCGGCGCAATGCCGTCGAACCAGCGAGCGCCGTCGAAAACGGTGGAGGCGAGCCACATGGCGTGCGAGGTCGGGCCGATCAGCGGCGGATTGCCGGTAAGCCACTCTCCCTCGACATAGGTCCAGGTGCTTGAACGGGGCGATGTATCGACGGCCATGAGACTCTCCTTCAAAGTTCGGAGAGCAAAATCCCCAGCGACAAGCCGGGTCAAGCGGAAATCATGGGCCGGAATCGCTACGCAAGAAAAATACCCCGCGACCTCATGACGGGTAAGATTCGTGCGCCCGACTTCACGCGTTGGCGATGGGTGCATCAGCGAAAATCATCGATGGCATGGTTGGAACGCCCCCCGCCCGCATGCCATCATGCACCCCTGACGAAGCAGTTCCAAACCGGAGTACAGACGATGAAAGCCATGTTTTACGACGCCTTCGAAAAGGCTCCGGAGATCCGCACCCTGCCCGACCCGACGCCGACCGAAGACGGCGTGGTCATCGCCATCGGCGCAACCGGCCTCTGCCGCAGCGACTGGCACGGCTGGATGGGCCATGACCCTGACATTAAGCTCCCGCATGTCCCGGGCCATGAGCTTGCCGGAAAGGTTGTTGCGACGGGCAAGGGTGTCGTGCGCTTCAAGATCGGCGACCGGGTGACCGTGCCGTTTGTTTCCGGCTGCGGCCATTGCGGCGAATGCCATTCCGGCAACCAGCAGGTCTGCCCGAACCAGTTCCAGCCGGGCTTTACCCATTGGGGTTCGTTTGCCGAATATGTCGCCATCGACTACGCCGACACCAACCTCGTACATCTGCCGGAAAGCGTCGACGACGCGACGGCTGCGAGCCTCGGTTGCCGCTTTGCGACGTCGTTTCGCGCTGTTGCCGATCAGGCGCGAACAGGCCCCGGCGAATGGATCGCCGTGCATGGCTGCGGGGGCGTCGGATTGTCGGCGATCATGATCGCCACCGCACTCGGCGCCAACGCCATAGCCATCGACGTGTCCGACGAGAAGCTGGCCTTCGCCCGTGAATGCGGCGCGGTGGCGACGATCAACGCAACCACGGTGGCCGACGTCGCCGAGGCGGTGCGCGAGATCACCAAGGGTGGCGCGCATGTGTCGATCGATGCGCTCGGCCATCCCGTCACCTGCTTCAACTCGATCAAGAACCTGCGCCGGCGCGGCCGCCATGTGCAGGTAGGGCTGATGCTCGGCGAATATGCAACGCCGCAAATCCCCATGGCACAGGTGATCGGTCACGAACTGGAGATCTACGGCAGCCACGGCATGCAGGCCTGGCGCTACGACGCGATGCTGGCGATGCTTTCCGCCGGCAAGATCGCGCCGCAGAAGCTCATCCGGCGGCGGATCAGCCTGGCGGAAGCCATTCCCGCGCTGATGACGCTGGATAAGGCCGAGGCGACCGGCATCAGCGTGATCACGCAATTCTGAGGGCGCCGACCGCCGGGGCAGGACGCATTCTGGCCGCAAAATTCAGTTAGCTGCCTGCCCGGATCTTGATGATGTCGGCTCCATCGCCCACATCAGGAGCACCAAGCCGCGGCCAAAGGCCGGCGGCTCCGGCGGTTGCCAAGAGCTTTATAAAGTTCTAACGGGCTCGCCACCAAGAACAAGAAAAGCGAGACATGATGTCCAACTCAGTTGTGAAAACGCATGCCCAATCGGGCGAGAAGGTCTTTTTCGTCATGGGCGACCGGGTCGAGCGACGGGCTCGCCTCGAGGGCACCTGGCTCAACGTCTTCGACGTTTCCGTGCCATCCGGCAGCCGGACTCCGTTGCACAGGCACGCCAGCCCGGAAGTATTCCGCATCATCGAAGGCCGCCTGACTATCCGCCGCATGACCGACAATGGCCTTGAAGAATTCGAGGCGACGGCCGGCGACATCGTCAGGATCGACGCGGACCAGGCGCATGGCTATTCGAATCCGGGCCCGGAGACCGCGGTCTTTTCGGCGATCGTGGACAACGACATGGCCGAATTTTTCGAAGCAACCGGCTCCCGCGAACCGCCGGAGGCCTCACCTTCCGCCGACACCTTGGAGCGCGTGACGGCCGCTGCCAACGCGCACGGCATTACCATTCTGGCAGCCTGACCGAACCATTCAGAGCGCCTGGGGCCGCCGGGTTGACTGGCGGCCATTGTTCGACGCGCCGCGGACGTCCCGAAACGACGGTTCGCACGAATTCTCACCTGCCCCCTTGCGCTCGACCCCGTTCCCCTTCAAAATTACAGCATGCCTGACAGCGACCCTTCCAGTACCACCTCCGCCCATTCCGACCGGGAACTTCCGGCTGATGATGGCGGCGACCACTGTAGACGGCCCGATTACAATCGTGCCCGCACCAGGCTCAGCAAGGCTGCCGACGAGGCAGCCTCTCTCTTTTCCAATGCGGTAGTTTCCCACAGGTCGCCTGCGTCCGGTGTCATCCGCTCTTCACATTTTTATCTGAAAAGGAGCGGTCTGTTTCACCTGACCGCATTGAACCATTGATGTTCTTCGACTGGATATCCGACCCTTCCGCCTGGGTCGGCCTTGCCACCCTCATTGTGCTCGAGATTGTTCTCGGCATCGACAACCTTGTCTTCATCGCGATCCTCGCAGACAAGCTGCCGCCGCATCAGCGTGACAAGGCCCGTCTGGTCGGCCTCGGACTGGCATTGATCATCCGCCTCGGACTGCTCGCCTCGATCGCATGGGTCGTGACCCTGACTACGCCGCTGTTTCATGTTCTCGATTTCGGCTTCTCGGGACGTGACATCATCCTGCTCGTCGGCGGTCTGTTCCTGCTGTCCAAGGGCACGATGGAATTGCACGAGCGCCTCGAGGGCCATGTGGAGACCTCCGAGAAGAAGGTCGTGCATGCGGTTTTCTGGCAGGTCATCGTCCAGATCGTCGTCCTCGATGCTATCTTCTCGCTCGACAGCGTGATTACCGCCGTCGGCATGGTACAGCACCTGCCGGTCATGATGATCGCCGTTGTCATCGCCATCGGCGTCATGCTGCTGCTTTCCAAACCGCTCACCTCGTTTGTCAACAAGCACCCGACGGTGGTTATTCTCTGCCTGGGCTTCCTGATGATGATCGGCTTCTCGCTGATCATCGAAGGCTTCGGCGTCCACCTGCCGAAGGGCTACCTCTACGCCGCGATCGGCTTCTCGGTGATCATCGAGTCGCTGAACCAGCTGGCACGCCACAATCGCGAGCGGCTGATTACGCCGACCAACATCCGCGAGCGCACCGCCGACGCGGTCCTCAACCTGCTCGGCGGCAAGCGCCCGCAAGTGACGCTCGGCTCGACGGCCGAGCTGATCGCGGAGCAGACCGCCGAGGAAGAGGTCTTCTCGCCAGAGGAAAAAGACATGATCCAGGGTGTCCTGACCCTTGCCGGACGCTCGGCAAAGTCGGTGATGACGCCCCGCATCGACATCGACTGGCTGGACCTTGACGCACCACAGGCCGAATTGCAGCGCCTGATCGTGGAGCTCGGCCATTCGCGCTTTCCGGTCGCCCGCGGCAGCCTCGACAATTTCATCGGCGTCGCCAGCGCCCGCGACCTGTTGCGCGACATCATCGTCGATGGTGCGATCAATCCGGAGCGATCCATCCGCCAGCCTTTCGTCGTGCATGAGAGCATCAGCGCGCTGAAGCTCATGGAGCAGCTGCGCCATTCCAGCGAGGCGGTTGCCATCGTCCTCGACGAGTATGGCGACCTGGAGGGCATGGTGACCCCGACCGACCTCCTTGAAGCCATCGCCGGCGAATTCCCCGACGAAGACGAGGAAAAGCTGATGATCGAGCGCGGCGACGACGGTTCGCTGACCGTCGACGGCTGGATCGATATCCGCCATGCATCGAAGCTGCTGGACGTCGATCTCGTCGACGATGCCGATCGCTTCTCGACGCTGGCGGGCTTCATCCTGTGGCGGCTGGGGCATCTCCCGCATCAGGGCGAGAGCTTCCGCGTGGACGACCTGTCCTTCGAGGTGGTGAAGCTTCACGGCCGCAACATCGACAAGGTTCGCGTCAAGCGTATCGACGAACCCGCATAAACATGGAGAACGTCTATGGCATGGTCTGCCAGCCAGTATGCAAAATTCGAGGATGAACGCACCCGTCCGGCGCGGGACCTGCTGGCGCAGGTGCCACTGGACCGGGTGGACCGCGCCGTGGACCTTGGTTGCGGCCCCGGGAACTCCACCGAGCTCATCATCGATCGCTATGGCGCCGCCAGCGTCTCCGGGCTGGACAGCGATCTGAACATGCTGGAAGCGGCACGCAAGCGCCTTCCGGGAACGACCTTCCTGGAAGCCGACCTTGCCACCTGGCAGCCGAGCGAACCCACGGATCTGCTATTTGCCAATGCCGTGTTTCAATGGCTGCCAAACCATATCGACATCTTCGACCGGCTGATGGATGGTCTTACGCCGGGCGGCGTCCTTGCCGTGCAGATGCCTGATAATCTGACCGAGCCCACGCATCTCCTGATGGAGGAAACCGCGCATGCCGGCCCATGGAAGGCCGCGTTCGAGGCGAAAAGCGTTCGCCGCAAGCCGCTGCCCGCCCCCTCGATCTATTACAGCAGGCTGATCCAGAAGGCGGCGCGGGTGGATATCTGGCACACCGCCTACAATCATCCGATGGCCGACGCGGCCGCGATCGTCGAATGGGTCAAGGGCACGGGCCTGCGGCCCTATCTCGACCACGCAGGCGCCGAACATCGCGATGCCTTCCTGGCGGATTACCTGGCGCGGGTGAAGAAGGCTTACCCAGAGATGTCGGACGGGCGCGTGCTGCTGCGCTTCCCGCGACTGTTCATGGTGGCCGTGAAGCGCTGAGCCTCCCGCCCTCGCCCAAGCACTTGCCAGCGGGACCACCGGGCCTACATTGACTGCGGCCACAAGGAGCAGAACGCCATGGAAGCAGCCCCCACCCCGCCGGTCACACTGGTCATCTTCGGCGCCACAGGCGACCTCACGCGTCGCCTGCTGGTGCCCGCGATCATCAACCTCACGCAGAGCGGGCTGGTCGGCGACGACCTGCATATCCTGGGTGTCGGCATCGATCCCGGCGACGACGCAATGCTGGTGGAGAAGCTGGACAGCTTTCTCTCGCAGCTCGACGACGACGGCGCGCACCAGAAAAGCGAGGGTTGGCAGCGCCTGCGCCAGCGCATTTCCTACATCTCCGGCGATTTCACGAAGGACGGCATCTTCGAGGAGATCAAGAAGCGGCTGGCGGCAGCATCGAGCGGCAACGCGGCCTTCTACTTTGCCGTCCCGCCACAGTTTTTCGGCCCGCTGGTCGAAAAGCTCGCGGAACATGGGCTGACGACCGAGAGCGACCGCGGCTTCCGCCGGATCGCGATTGAAAAGCCGTTCGGAACCGATCTCGCCTCTGCCCGCGCCTTGAATGCGCAGATCCTCAGCAAGGTCGCCGAAAGCCAGGTCTACCGGCTCGATCATTTTCTCGGGAAGGAAACGGTACAGAACATCCTGACGGCCCGCTTTGCCAACATGATGATCGAGTCACTGTGGAACAACAACTATATCGACCACGTGCAGATCACGGCGGCGGAGACGGTCGATGTCGGCATGCGCGGCAAGTTCTACGACGCGACCGGCGCCTTGCGAGACATGGTCCCCA
Source organism: Rhizobium sp. AC44/96 (assembly GCF_001692185.1). NCBI lineage: Bacteria > Pseudomonadati > Pseudomonadota > Alphaproteobacteria > Hyphomicrobiales > Rhizobiaceae > Rhizobium > Rhizobium sp. AC44/96. The sequence goes on along the minus strand of NZ_LXKO01000001.1, from coordinate 760,204 downwards.
ACCACCTGTTTCAGCTGCTCGCAATGATCGCCATGGAGGCGCCGAACGGCTTCGGGGCCGAGGCCATCCGTAGCGAGAAGAGCAAGGCGCTCAGCGCGCTTCGCATCTACACGCCGGAAGAGGCGCAAAGCCATGCGGTGCGCGGCGTCTATACCGGGGGAACCCTGAACGGCAATCCCATTACCGCCTTCCACGAGAGCAAGGACGTTTCCCCGGACAGCAAGACCGAAACCTTCGTGGCGGTGAAACTCTATGTCGATACATGGAGGTGGGCGGGCGTGCCCTTCTACCTCAGGACCGGCAAGGCAATGACGGCGCGCGACACCGAGATCGTCGTCACGTTTCGCCAGGTGCCGTTCGCGCAGTTTCGCGAGACTGATATCAAGCGCAACCTGCCCCCGAACCGAATGGTCATCCAGGTTCAGCCGGACGAGGGCCTGAGTGTGGAGCTGTCGATCAAGGCGCCCGGGCTATCGGTCGATACCGTGCCAGTTTCACTCGACTTCCGCTATGCCGACAAGTTCGACATCGGCAAGATGACCGGCTACGAGTCCCTGCTCTACGATCTGTTCATCGGCGACCAGACGCTATTCCAGCGCGCCGACGGGATCGAGGCGGGATGGGAGGCCGTTCAGCCGTTCCTCGACGTATGGGCAAAGAGCGACCAGGCGCCGGAGCCCTATGCCCCGGGCACCATGGGACCGTCCTGCGCCGACGACCTGATCACACAGGACGGAAGGCAGTGGCACGCATTGGGCGTTCTGTCGCACAACCACGCTGGCGCCAGTAAATAAAATACAATCTGAACTTAGTATTTATGCCCGGCATTGCGGCGCTGCGCCTGAATTTCCGAATAAATTCCCGGATGAGGGCGAGAGATATAGTCGCACCCCTATGTCTAGACTGGCCTTCAATACAAAATAAGGATGAATTGACTGGCAGTCTGGTCGACCGCAAGATTCTCACGCTAACCGCGTTGCTTTTTCCAGTGCGACAACGAAGGCGGGGCTCGTCAAACCCCGGCGAGCCCTATTGTGTTTCCAGTTGCTTACGGTTGACTCGGCCAAAAAAATCGAATTGTTAATGTTCGATTAACATATTTACTTGCGCTCTTCAGCCGCCTTGCTAAACCTACCCTCTAAATCTGGGGTATTGAGATGACAGATATTCAATCTTCCAAGACTCGCTCTAATACAGACCAGCGAATGGAGACCTGCCGGTCCGAATTCGAACCCATACTTTTCGAACTCATCCGCAACGGTGAGAAGAGAGGATGGAAAGCAGCAGAAATTGCAATGGCATTGGCCGATGCGGCCGACGACGTGATATTGAAACTATCGCGGGAAACGAAGAGCAAGCACTGATTGCTCCCCACCCTGCTCATTGCCCGGATTGCGGCGGCTTCCGGCAAGCGCAAACAACACGTAAAAGATCAAGTGAAATGCTTCGGGGTGATTCCCGGGTGGCTGGTTTGCGCGAGGACGGGAGATAAAGTTTGCAGTGGGTGGTTGCCGCTCTTCTGGCCTGCGGATGCGTCAGTCTGGCTGAAGTCGCCGACTGGCCCCCAGCCGACGACTATATTGCCAATACCAGCTGTACGCTGAGCGCGGCGCCCGACGCCTGCCGGCACAATCGCGAAACATGGACGCATGTCTACAAGACTGCCGTTGACGGCGCCTACGACAGCCAACGGTCGGTTTCGCTTTGCCTCAGCACAGGCTGCGACGGGGCGATCACCCCGAACCATGTTCAAGGCTGTGCCTGGCGCCAGGTGATCGTCGGCTCGAAACACCCGCAGCTCACTGCCGATGATACCGCCGCCGTCGCCCGCTATTGCGGGTCCGATGCGCTTGACGATGCCGACCGGCAATCCGCCCGCGACCAATCGAAGGTCTGGCTGGAATTGCTGGGCATCGCGCAGTAACCGTTCCCACAAACGACAACGGGCGGAACTGGCCCGCCCGTCATCCCATTCGAATGCCTTGGCTCAGACGAACTGGCTAAGGCCCGGTACGGAGGCGACGACTTCGTCGACGACTTCCTTGCCGGCATGCTGCTCGGCAATCGCGATCGTTTCCTTGGCCAGCGTCGTGATCTCGCCCATGCCGAGACCCTCGCCCATCAGTTGCTGCCCCAGCGCCATGACGCCGCCGGCACCGCCGAGTGCGCCCATGATGCTGCCGAGGAGGCCGCCACCGCCGCTCTCGCCTTCGCCGTTGTACTTGGCAACGAGATCGGACGCTCCTGGAATGGCATCGATCATCTTGGCGACAGGGCCATCGGCCGCCTCACGCTGCAGGAAACCGAGCATCATGCCGACAGCCTTTTCGGCCACTTCGGCGGGGATACCCACGCGCCCGGCAATCTGGTCCACCATTTCGTTCATCGTCAGCCTCCTGGTTATTTGACGTTAACGTCAACGTTAATCGACTTTGCACGGCAACTCAAGGCGCCTGCCGCTATGGCGGGGTTTATCCTAGTTTTCCTTTTAATGCAGACAGTTGTCCGCAGGAAACTCCCTGCTTATAACAGGCAGACGATAGTACAATGAACATGCGGATTCTACTCTCCGCATTTTGACGCAATCGGCGTAAAGCGCCGGCAGGGAGACGTTTGAATGCTCGAGGAAGGCAAGATTTTCGTCGGCGTCAGCCGCAACCCGGATGACAGCATCAACAAGCCCGAGTACCTCGACCTCAAATACGGCAACCGGCACGGGTTGGTGACGGGCGCCACCGGCACCGGCAAGACCGTGACGCTGCAGGTGCTGGCGGAAGGTTTTTCGAAAGCAGGCGTTCCTGTTTTCTGCGCCGACATCAAGGGCGACCTCTCCGGCATCGCGGCCAAGGGCGAACCGAAGGACTTTCTGACCAAGCGAGCCGAGCAGATCGGCTTCGACGATTATGAGTTCGACCAGTTCCCCGTCATCTTCTGGGATCTCTTCGGAGAAAAGGGCCACCGTGTCCGCACCACCATCGCGGAAATGGGGCCGCTGCTGCTGGCCCGCCTGATGGATGCCTCCGAACCGCAGGAAGGCGTCATCAATATTGCCTTCAAGATCGCTGACCAGGGCGGCCTGCCGCTGCTGGATCTCAAGGACTTCTCGTCGCTGCTGAACTACATGGCGGAAAACGCGACCGAGCTTTCCAACAAGTTCGGGCTGATTTCGAAAGCCTCCGTCGGCTCGATCCAGCGCGCACTTCTCGTGCTCGAGCAGCAGGGCGCCGAACATTTCTTCGGCGAGCCGGCACTGAAGATCGCCGACATCATGCGCACCAATAGTCGCGGCTACGGCCAGATTTCCGTGCTCGCGGCTGACAAGCTGATGATGAACCCGCGGCTCTACGCAACCTTCCTGCTGTGGCTGCTCTCGGAACTCTTCGAGGAACTGCCTGAGGTGGGCGACCCCGAGAAGCCTAACCTCGTCTTCTTCTTCGACGAAGCGCACCTGCTGTTCAACGATGCACCCAAGGTACTGACCGAGCGTGTCGAACAGGTCGTTCGATTGATCCGCTCGAAGGGCGTGGGCGTCTATTTCGTGACGCAGAACCCGCTCGACGTGCCGGAGACAGTGCTGGCCCAGCTTGGCAACCGCGTGCAGCACGCCTTGCGCGCCTATTCGCCGCGCGAACAGAAGGCCGTGAAGACCGCTGCCGACACCTTCCGTCCGAACCCGGCTTTCGACTGCGCGACCGTGATCACGACGCTCGGCACCGGCGAGGCGCTGGTCTCCACCCTGGAGGCCAAGGGCGCCCCCTCGATTGTCGAGCGGACGCTCATTCGGCCGCCGTCCGGTCGGGTCGGCCCACTCACCGATGCGGAACGCCAGCAGGTCATGGACAAGAGCCCCGTTCTCGGCGTCTACGACGAGGATATCGACCGGGAATCGGCGTTCGAAATCCTTGCGGCCCGCGCGCAGAAAGCCTCGGATTCGGATGCGGCAAAACAGGTGCAGCCAACCCAGCCGACCGAAGGCAGCGCCTCTGGCCGCTGGTCGCTTCCAGGCTTCGGCGACGACAGCGCCGATGACAAGCCGGCCAGCCAGGGGCGACAACGCTCTTCCGGCTACCAGCGCGAAACTGTCGTGGAGGCGGCGATGAAGAGCGTTGCCCGCACGGTCGCCACCCAGGTCGGCCGGGCGCTGGTGCGCGGCATTCTCGGCAGCTTGAAACGGTAATCTCACCCATCGGGAAGCAACTGTGCCGGCGACTTGGAGAGAACTGACCGCCGCTGAAAAGCGGATCATCGAACGGCTGGTGCGGAACGCTTCCCAAGGCGAAATTCCGCCGGCCTGGGATGTCGAACAGTATCGAGCGGCAGAAATCGACACATTCGGTTCGCTGCAACTGAAGCCGCGCGACAAGGCGGATTTTGCGGCCGACATGCCCATCCACCCCGTTGCATCGGCCTATTTCGACGACAAGGAACTTGCCGATCCCTACGGTCCGCTGGTCGACATCCTGCTTTTCCAATCGGAAGGTCTTTTGCGCGAGCTCCAGATCTACCGCAGCGACGGTGGCGTGATTTTGAGGGAAATCGATGCGGATGCGATGTTTCTTGTAACCGCGCACGAAGCGCACGGTTGAAAATTCAAGCCGCCAATGCTAGTGGTTCGTGTATCGAGAAAGGAGGGTTGCGCGTGACGACATATTTCCGTTTCAATCGCCAGCGTGGCCCGATCAACGCCCTGCAAATGCGTTTGCAGGGCTGACCAGAGACCGTTTCTCGCAAATCTCTTCCTGGTCTGCCCCTCGTGGCTATGCAGAACCGAGCCGTCGCTCGCCTGCATTTACTTCCACCCACCGAGCACAAGCATACGCGCGATGATGGCCGAGGCCCTCGCTGCGATGCTGTTCGGAAGACCAGGGCAAGATCATGACTCTCATCAATATCCGCAATCTCGGCGTCACCCTTGGCACGACGCTGTTTTCCAAACTCAATCTAGCAGTTGCCGCCGGTGATCGGATCGGCCTTGTTGCCGCCAATGGGCGCGGCAAGTCGACATTGCTGCGTTGCCTTGCCGGCGCGCTTGAACCGACCCAGGGCGACGTGACCCGCGCACGCGGCTTGACTGTTGGCCATGTCGAGCAGGATGTGCCGCCTGCCCTTCTCCCGCTGTCCTTCCACGAAGCGGTGCTGCAGGCACTGCCTGCCGACCAGCAGATGCATGAAGGCTGGCGCGTCGATGTCGCGCTTGAATCGCTCGAGGTCCCGGAAGACCTGCGGGAGCGCGCTGTCGGGCAACTCAGCGGCGGCTGGCAGCGACTTGCGATGCTTGCCCGGGTCTGGGTAACCGAACCGGACGTGCTGTTGCTGGACGAGCCGACCAACCACCTCGATCTCGGCAAGATCGCGCGGCTCGAGGAATGGATGAACGGACTGCCGCGCGACGTGCCGGTGATCATTTCCAGCCACGACCGCGCCTTTCTGGATGCAACGACCAACAGGACGCTCTTCCTGCGCCCGGAGCAATCCGCCGTCTTCGCGCTGCGCTACACGGAGGCACGCGATGCGCTCGACGAGGCCGATGCCTCGGACGAGCGGCGCTACCAACGCGACATGAAGACCGCGCAGCAGCTTCGCCAGCAAGCAGCCAAGCTCAACAATATCGGCATCAACTCCGGCAGCGACCTGCTTGTCGTGAAGACCAAGCAGCTGAAGCAGCGGGCTGAAAAGCTCGAAGGCGCGGCAAAGCCCGCGCATCTCGAGCGCTCGTCCGGCGCGATCCGCCTCACCAACAGCGGCACGCATGCCAAGGTGCTGGTGACGCTCGATGATGCGACCATTTCAACACCCGACGGCACGCCGCTGTTTCGCACGGGAAAGCAGTTCATCTGCCAGGGCGACCGCATCGTTCTGCTCGGCGCCAACGGGGTCGGAAAGAGCCGGCTCGTCGCGATGTTGCGTGCGGTCATATCGGGGGCGGATACAGCGCAGGCCGGCATCAAGGCGACGCCTTCGCTGGTGCTTGGCTACGGCGATCAGGCGCTGGTCGACCTGATCGACAGCGAAACGCCGATGCGAACGATCACCCGGCGCTTTGATATCGGCGATCAACGCGCCCGCTCGCTTCTGGCCGGAGCCAGCATGACGATCGAGATGCAGGACAAGCCGGTCGGACGGCTTTCGGGCGGACAGAAGGCTCGGCTTGGCATGCTGGCGCTTCGGCTCACCAATCCGAACTTCTACCTGCTCGACGAACCGACGAACCATCTCGATATCGAAGGCCAGGAGGCGCTGGAGGCTGAGCTGACGGCGCATCAGGCGAGCTGCTTGCTGGTGTCGCATGACCGCCGGTTCATCCGCAACGTCGGCAATCGCTTCTGGATGATAGAACGGAAGAAGCTGATCGAGGTGGAGAGCCCGGAGAGCTTTTTCGCCTCGGCCGCACTGCTGTCATGAGAACGGAGCTGCGGCGCGCAGGCGCCGCGGCTCTCAGAACGATACGGGAGCAGCCGACAGCAGGTTAAGCTTGCCGCCGCTGATCGTGTACAGGCTGAGCCGACGCTCGACGAGCCCGTTGGGCGTCAACCTGAAGAGACCGGTGACGCCGCGGAAGCCGACCTTGTTCGTCAGGTTCTGGGCGTTCAGACCTTCGGCTCCCTTGGTCCGGATGATGCCCGAGGCGATGGCGACTGCATCATAGCCATAGGCGGCATCTGTGGAGAGTGGCCGCTTGTAGTGGCGCTGGTAGCGGTCCGCGATCAGCGAGGCCCCTTCCGGCTCGACCATCGCGATCAGTGTGCCGTTGGCCGTCGACTCGGCATAGGCCTGCGGCGGCCACGCGCTCGTGCCGATGAAATTGAGACCCGGCTGGCCGCCAGCCTTGATCGCGCCTTCGACCGTCGTTGCAATCGCCGTGCGCCCGAGAATGACCACGGTATCGGCCGTCGCCAGCATCGGCTTGCTTCGCTGCGCCGCGTCGGCGGCGGAGGCATCCGTCAGGTCGTAGCGGGCGATACCGACAAAGGTGCCGCCGGCAGCGCGAACGGTATCGGCCAGTCGGATCTCGCCGCCTTGCGGAAAGTCCTTCTGCGCGAAAACCATCACCTTCTTGTGGCCGCTGGCGAAAGCCGCGCGCATGCCCTCGATGGCGCTGTCGATCTCGTCGGACACCAGATTATAGACATTGCCGGCGGTGGACGGCACCGGTGCGCCGAGATTGATCAGCGGCGGGCGCTGATCGGACGGCGTGGCTGCGATCGCTGCGGTAACGGCTGGCGGGGCGTAGCTGACAAGCAAGGCGGAGTTTCGCGCCTTGGCCGCGGCAACCGCCGCCTGAACGCCCGCGGCACCGCCGGTGACCTCCACGACCTTGACGAAAGCCTGGTTGCCACCGAGCTCACCGACGCTCAAGCCGGCCGCATCGCGAATATCGCGCGACGGCCCTTCAAAAAGCCCGTTCGGCCCCTTCTGCATCAGCAGCGTGATCTCGGCCCCGTTCTCCCCGAAAGACTCTTCGACCTCCGTGGACGGCGGCTTGACATCGTTGGTCTTGACGTTCTTGGCGATACCGTCGACGTCGGACTGGCAGGAAGCCAGCGCGCCACAGGAGACGACGACCAAAAGCGCCACTGCTCGCTTCAGTCTTTCCGTTGCCCTGCCGATGGAAAATGGCGACACCTGCCGTGCCTGCTGTAAACCATGCGAATGTCGCGCGCGCGCGTTCCAATGCACTGTCACTGTTTCCCCCACGGTATTTTCGCCACCTGCAGCGGCCATTTCTTGATTTCATATCTGCACAGGCGTTGCGCGAAAGCAAACCCTTCACCCAAACTTGGTTGATTGAAACACTAAAATTTTCTGCTTTTTTGAACATCTAATTTCGTTCAAACTTATCCACGCTTCCAAACCTCATATTTATAGCCGTTCGGTACATTTCTCCCAATCACGGAGAACTTACGCCCAATGGCAAAAAGAATAAAAACAAAGACATTTGCCGCAATTGCATTCATTTCGGCATTTTCTTCTTTCATTCCATCAACCTCGTCGGCATCTACACTTTACGATACGCAATTTTCTGGCGGATCGTACTTTCTTTCTACTTCGTCGAACGCTATCAGCAACCTTGCGCAGAGCGCCAGTATCGGCGGCTTCGCCGCGATGATCAGCCTCGCAGGGCGCTCCATCGCCAGCACCATCGACGCCGTGAAAACGGCCGCTCTGACACAATCGCTGGAGCCCGCGCCTGCTGGATGGTCGAGGGAAACCGCTACGATGACGGCGCCCGCCGCGCGTCCTTCGATCGCGTCCGCGCCGACCGATACGGCCGTCTTCGGATCTGTCGCGATCCCGTTCAAGCGCCTCGCCGCGCTCAAGCGGCTTGCACCTTCGCTGGCCGAGATGAACGATGGCACCGCAATCAACTGCAGCGCCGGCAAGTGCTCCAATGCCGTCGTCGCCATCAAGGCGGCCTTCGTGAAGACCTCCGCGGCATCGATCCGCGACAAGATGAATGCGGTCAACACTACGGTCAATCACACGATCCGCTACAGCCGCGATATCGACACCTACAAGGTTGCCGACTACTGGGCGACGCCAACCGAAACGCTGGCGCGGCAGCAGGGCGACTGCGAGGACTTCGCGATCCTGAAGATGGCGGCGCTGCATGCAGAGGGTGTCGATCTCAAGGACATGGCTGTCGTGGTTCTGTTCGACCAGAAGCGACATTTCTACCATTCCATCCTTTCGGTAACGGTGAACGGCAACCGGTTTATCCTCGACAACATGCGTGACGAGGTGCTGCCCGACACCAGGCTGCCAGACTATATGCCGCTCTACTCGATTGCCGGCGGCAAGGGCTTCATCCACGGGTCGCGCGTCGGCAGCAGCCAGATGGCATCGGCCATGCCGATCGAGAAAGTGGCTCCGGGCGAAGGCGTAACCTTCTAAGCTACGCCTCTTTGCCTGCCGGCGACCGATTGCGAAGCGCGTCGATTGGTGTATTGAACCCATCGGTTTCAGCCCCGACACTGCGGCAAGGAGCGCGAACGGTTCATGACCGACGACAAGCCCGATATGGCCGCCCTTCTCAAGGTGATGGCCGACAGCCCCCGACGCGACAATACCGCGTATCACACGGCCATGGCGCAGGCGCGTCAGGCCTTCGAGGAGGCCGAGGCTGCCTTGGGCGGCCCGGTTCAGGTAAAGACGAAAGTCAAAACCAAGCGCGGCGGCAAGTATGTCGTGAAATGGACCTTCAAGCCCTTGAAGTAGCGATCATCTGCCTGCAGGCGCTTACGCCGCGCGGTGCTACGTGGCCGATCAATAGCGCGAGATATAGCCGATCAGCATCGACTTCTCATGCGTCGGTGCCAGGGCGACATTGATCTGACCTTTCAGCGTCTGCGTGCCGACGGTGATAGTGAAACCGGTGTTGAGCGTCCTGCCCTTGTTCCGGTTCAAGGTCTCGATCGCTTCCTCGATATGGGTATCGACGGAAAAGCGCAGGCTCTTGGTGAGCTGCGAGGCATCGCTGAGGGGCAGACGCTGCCGCAGCATCGACAGGAAGGGATCGTTGAAGAGCTGGATCTTCTTGTCATGCGTGAGCAGGATCGTCGGCGATGGCGAGGCCTGGATGATGGCGTTGACGTTCGCCATCGACGAAATATCCTCGACACTGTCCAGCCGGCGCAGCGCCCATTTCAGGCTGAGAACGCGCAGCAGCGAGGCGAGATTTCCGGATTCCGGCATCTGCGATGCCGTGTATTGCACCAGATCCGCGGTCGACATCTTGCCAGCCGTCGACATGCGGCCAAGGCCATCCCAATAGATCCGCTCGAGACGGATACCGCGACGCTCGCCCCCTCGCCCGACCACCGCGCGGAAACGCGGTTCGATCTCCTCCGCGTCGATCGCCGGCAACGACTCCTCGACCGGTTCGATATCGGATGCTGCGTTACTGCCTGGCTTGGCAATCAGCATTTACCGCTCCGTGAGCGCTTCGGTGCGCGCCTTGTTGATCGGCTTCATGAGGTAGCTGAGCACAGTCTTGTTGCCGGTCATAATTTCGACCGAGGCGACCATGCCCGGGATGATCGGATAGGATTTGCCGTTGCGCTCCAGCTCGGAGCGATCGGTCTTGACCTGTACGAGGTAGTAGGTCTCACCCTTCTCCTTCTCGACCAAACTGTCGGCGGAGATGTTTTCGACAACGCCTTCAAGGCCGCCGAAGATCGAGAAGTCGTAAGCAGTGATCTTGACCACGGCCTTCTGGCCGCGGCGCACGAAGGCGACGTCACGCGGAGAGATCTTCGCTTCGACGAGCAGCGTATCGGCGGTCGGAACGATCCCGGCGATGACGCGGCCAGGATCGACATAGGCGCCGATGGTATTGACCTCGAGCGTGTTGACGATGCCGTCGACCGGCGAACGGATATCGGTGCGCTTGACGCGATCGGATGCGCCGCGGATGGTCTCATCGACCACCGAGAGCTCGGCAAGCGCCTGCGCCTTGTCGGTCAACGCCTGCTGGCGCAGTTCCAATGCCAGATCGCCCAGCTGCAGCTTTGCTTCCTGCACGGCCGCCTGCAGGCGATCGAGGCTTTCCTGATAGACCTTCAGCTGGCCCTGCTGGTCCGTGAGATCGCGCTCGGTCTTCAGGACTTCGGTCTCGGCAACCAGCTTCTTCTTGGCCAGCGGGCTAATGAGATCATACTGGCGCTGTGCGCCGTCGATATTCTGCACCAGCCGATCGATATTGGCGTGTGCTTCGTTCAGTTCGTTCTCGCGCTGGCGCACGCGTTCCTGCAGCACGCCGAGCTTGTTCTTGTAGCTGGCGCGATCCGCGGCGAGGAGCTGCGTTTCGTTGGCGCACACATCCTTGGCGACGGACAGGATCTCGGCCGGGCAGACGAAGGGGGATTCGTAATCACCCGCTTCTTCCAGCTTCAGGCGCGCGACCTTGGCGCCGAGCGCCCTCGCCTTGGCCACGGATTCGCCGAGCGACGACGTCGTTGTCGTGTTGTCGAGCTGTACGAGGAGCTGCCCCTTGCGCACGACCTGGCCAAGCACGACGGCAATCTGCTGCACGACGCCGGGCTCGGACGCCTGAATGATCTGTGTCTTCGAGACCGGAATGACCTTGCCTTCGCCGCGAGCGATCTCGTTGACGTCGGCGATGGCTGCCCAGGCAATGAAGCTCGCGATAACAAGCGCCACCAGCGCCAGGATCCAGCGCGCCAGCAATGGTGGGTGATCGTCCTTGTTGATCATTTCGGTTGCCCCGCGGGCTTGCGCTGCATCGCTTCGATGACGGCCTGCTTCGGTCCGTCGGCGATGATGCGTCCCTTGTCGACAACGATCAGGCGATCCACCAGTTCGAGCATGCTGTAGCGGTGCGTGGCGATCAGAAGCGTCGTGTCACGGTTGAAGGCCTTGGACAGACGGTTGATCAGATGGCGCTCGGTCGCAAGGTCCATCGCGCCGGACGGCTCGTCCAGAAAGACGATCTTCGGCTTTGTCAGCAGGAGGCGCGCAATCGTCAGCGCCTGTTTCTGGCCGCTGGACAGATTGGTACCGCGCTCGCCAACCGGCATATCGAAACCGCGCGGATGATTGCCGACGAACTCGTCGACACCGGTCATGCGCGCAACCTCGAGCAATTCCTCATCGGTCGCGTCGGCCCGGCCGATCAGAAGGTTCTCCTTCACCGTGCCGGAGAAGAGATCGGACGACTGGCCGGCAACCGCAACCGCGGACCGCACCTCGGCCATGTGATACTGGCGGATATCGACGCCGTCGATCATGACGCGGCCGCCTGAAGGCGCAAACAGGCCGTCGAGCAGGCGTCCGAGCGTGGTCTTGCCGGAGCCGATGCGACCGATAATCCCGATCCGTTCACCCGGCGCAACGTTGAAGGACAGCTTGTTGATGACGGGATAATCGGAACCCGGATACTGGAACGACACGTCCTGGAAGCTGAAGGCACCGCGGGTGATCTCGCGATTGACGAAACCGACGGTCGACGGACGATCGTCCGGTTGCTCCATGATCTTGTCGAGGATCCGCAGCGACATCGTGGCCTGGCGGAAGCGAGCCAGTGTCATGGCGATCTGGCCGAGCGGCGCGCCGGCGCGGCTTGCCAGCATCACGGTCGCAACGATCGCGCCCATGGCAATGCGGCCTTCGGAAAACTCGTAGGTGCCGGCGATCACGATGAGGACGCTCACCATCTGCTGAACGAACATCGTCATGTTGATGGCGTTCGTCGAGATGTGCTTGATTTCCTCGCTGGTGCGGCTCGAATACTTCGTGAGCTCCTGCCAGCGGCGCAGCATGGTGGCTTCCGCCCGCAGGCTCTTCAGCGTCTCGATGGTCGAAATCGTTTCAACCAGCAGCGACTGGCGGCGCGAGGCCTCGTTCGCGGCGGCGGCCATGCGCTTGCCGATCTTGGCCTGAGCGTAAAGGCCGATGATCACGGAAAGTACGAAGGCAACGGCGGGAATGACCACCAGCCAACCGGAAATCAGATAGATCACGGCCAGGAACACGAAAACGAAGAGGCTGTCGATCAGGACGCCGATCGTATTCGAGGTAAAGAATTCACGAACGAACTCGTACTGCGTGATGCGGTTGGCATATTCGCCGGTCGACAATGGCCGGGACGCCAGCGTCGAATTCAGGACCTTGTCGAACAACATCTGCGACAGTCGCAGGTCCGCCTTGCGCCCGGCATAGTCGATCAAGGAAGATCGCGCCGTCTTCAGCAGGAAATCGAAGATGTAGGCCATCGAAATGCCGGCCGCCAGCACCCAGAGCGTCGGAATGGCCTTGTTGGGAAGAACGCGGTCATAGACGTTCATCGTAAACAGCGGAGATCCCAGCGCGATCAGGTTGATGAACAGCGCCGCGACCATAACGCGGATGTAGGTGCGCCAGTAAGGTGCCAGCGTCGTTGCCAGCCAATGCCGCTTTTCGATCTCGACCGCATTGCCGACCAGCGCCTCTTCCGAGGCGTTCTGGTAGTAGAGGGTGAAGGCAAAGGCTGTCTGCGGCCGCAGCGCGACGAATTCGTCCCGCGTCAGCCGGATCGCGCTTCCGGCGATCGGCACGATATCGATGATGTAGGAGCCGTCCTCGGCCACCTCAAGCAACGGCAGAACGCCGCCGTCGCCAAAGGCAACAATCGCCGGACAATCGAAATTGCCGAGCCGGCAATCACGCTCGTTATGCTTGATGACCTGGAGGCCGATGCGCTCGGCCATCCGTTCGACGTCGTCGCCATCCAACGATTCGGTCACTTCGTCCGGAAGACCGGAGAAGAGAACCGTATCCGAGCTCGGTCGGCCGTAGAATGCGGCCACGGACTTGAAAGCCGCCTTGAAGGTCTGGAGCGGCGTTCCGCTGGTCGTTTCTAGCGCTACGTTCAGCATCGTTCCGTGGCCATATCTCGACTATTGCTGTCGAATTGGCGCCAGGAGGTCCAAAGGCATGCCGGGATTCTGATGTGAATCAAGCTCGACATATCCAGGATTCGCGACGCTCGCAGGTACAGCAAAATTTTCCCGCGCATATGGCTTGCTCTGGTCGACCGGCTTCAACTTCATCGTCTGAAGCAGGTTGCCCGAGGCAGCCAGGATCTTGTACTCGGCAAACAGGGAGGCGACGCGCGCCGTGTCAGCGAGAACCTTCGTGTTGAACTTGGTGTTCTGCGCATCGAGCAGGTCCAGCAGCGAGCGCTGGCCGACCTTGAACTGCTCGCGGTAGGAGCCAACCAGCTGATCGTTGATCGCTGCCTGCTTGCCGAGAATGCCAGCAAGATCGCCACGGCTTGCGCGTTCATTCCATGCGGAGCGGACGGATTCCTGAACCTCACGCTGAACCTGGGCAAGCGCATAACGCTGCTCGCCGGCGCGACGGATCTGCTCCTGTTCGCGCGCGACATCGATGCCGCCGCGATAGAGGTTCCAGCGTGCGACGACGCGGACTTCGTAGTCGTTGGTGTTGCCTTCGTCGCCGTCGATGTCGTTGCCGACCCGGGCCGTACCTTCAAGGTTGACCTTCGGCAGGTAGTTGGCGCGCGCGCCACGAACACCAGCGTCTGCAGCATCGACGTCCGCATTGGCGGAGTAGATACGCGGGCTGTTCTTGTTGGCAACGAAGACGGCGTCATCCAGCGTCTTCGGCAGATACTTTGCCAGCGACGGCGGAGAGCTCGGGTTGACGATCGGCTCGCCGACGGCCTTGAGGAAGCGGATCTTCGTCGCTTCCAGTTCTTCCAGAGCTTCGCGCTGGCGAGCCTTGGCGGCCTGAAGACGTTCGCTGCCCTGCAGGCGGTCTGCATCGGTGAGCGCGCCGCCCTTGATGCTTTCGTTGATGTCACCCACCATCGCGGTGTGGAACGCAACGTTTTCCTTGGCAGCAGCGACGATCTGGTTCTGGAGCATGTACTCCAGGTAATCCTGGGTCACTTCGAGGGCGAGCGCCTCGGAACGCTCGAGAACCCGAAAGGACGCCCCGTCGACACGGGAGGCCTGCTGATCGACCTGCGCCTTGCGGCTGCCACCGTCGAACAATGTCTGAGTAACGGTGACGCCCACATCGCTCGGCGACAAGTAGTCGTGGTCGGAGCTCAAAGTACCCGAGCTGGAATTGTCCAGACGACGACGGCCTATACCGGTCTCAAGATCAACTGACGGCAAGTACAAACCGCGCGCCTGGCGCAATTCGAACTCGATTGCTTCACGATCTTTGGCAGCCTGCAGAATCTGCGGGTTGGTTTTCATCGTTTTTTCGATGGCCTGCTGCAATGACATTGCGTTTGCGTCAACATAAAACGCAAAATTCACAGCAACAGTGGCAGACAAAGCTGCGATAATTCTTTTGCCTTTAAACAAGACGGATGCCCCTCAACATCAAAATAGCTCGGCTCACAGGTATACCGATTATTTGACTTCGGCAAACAAGTAACACCAAACTTTCCACATTCCAATTGCGCAGCCGGGCTTTCCTGCAGAGACAGTTAATTCCCCTACGCAGCGACCTAAAGCTAGAATTTTACAGGATTTTTTTACTCAGACTTTTCACGAACCTGTTTATCTGGCGTTACTTCGAAACGGACCTTGACCCGCTATGAATTTCGGCCAGCGTTACTCTTCCGCCACAATCATTTCAGCTATTAGAACAGCCTTGTTTGGCACGGTCTGCTACGCGGCCTGTTCTGTTGGGCTTTTACTTATCTTAAACCTTCTAATACCGGATCGACCATTTTTGGTAGGGTTTGCCGGAGCCACCGCAATTTCGGCATTTGTTGCATTTCCGCTTCTTCTAATACTGCGGGTCAAGGTCAGGGAGCTCAAAAAGCTCCAGGAAACCGCGACCTATGCAGCCCGGCACGACACGGTGACGAAGACGCTGAACGGAACAGCCTTCGCAGCCGCCGTTGAACACTACATGGATCGCCGCAAGCGAATCGCGACCGATGCCGGCGGCGTCATGATTGCGGTCGTCATCGACACCCTGGACACGATCAGCCGGCGCTACGGACCGCAATGGGCGGACACCGTGATGCAGTCTCTGGCATCGATCATTCAGTCCTCGGTCAGAAGCGGCGACCTCGTGGCACGCCTTGCGACCAACGAGCTCGGTGTCTTCCTCCCCGGCGCCAGCGTCGAGAATGCCCAGGATGTCGGCATGCGCATTCGCCGCCGTGTCGCAGAAGCTGCCTTCACAGCGGGCGATGCACCGCTTTCAATCGGCATCCGGCTTGGCGGCGCCGTCTTCGACGGACCTGCCGACTTCAACCACATCCGTCAGCTGGCCGACGAAATGGCACTGGAGCGCGGCGGCGTGGAGACCGACGAGGCCCTGCCGATCTCGAGGCTGCCGGCCGCATAAGCCGGTTGCTCCTGGCCTTGTTCAACCTGGTCTGATCCGGGCGAACCCCGCAATGCGACAGTCCGTACAATAAGAAAAGGCGCCCAAGGCGCCTTTTCCTGTTTCCATGCGCCGGGCCGTGCGGCCCGGCAATCCTGGATCAGCCGACATGCGGCGCGGTGACCGCGTCGTGCTTGTCGTCATAGAGGATCTTGACGGCTTCCGTGGTGTTCTGGAGAACCGCCACATCGTGCCAAGCGCCGTTGGAATTGACGCTGACCACCGTGTCGGCACCTGATACCGTCGTCTTGACGCTGGACAGCGCCTCGGCTTCGGTCGCCTCGTGGCCGAGCAGGCTGTCGAGGAGCTTCGACACGTCGAGCGTGTCGCCCTCGCTGGCCTTGTAGTCGGTGATCACGTCGGCAAGCTTGACGTCGGCAAGCGCGTCGGTGTCGAGGACGAAGGTATCAGCCCCTGCCCCACCGGTCAGCGTGTACATACCGCCGGCGCCCGACAGGACGTCATCGCCATCGCTGCCGATCAGCGAGTGGACGCTGTTGCTGTCCGTGCTGCCGCCAAGCGTCGTGTCGAAGGCAACCTCGACGAAGTGGCCGGTAGAGCCGTCCGTCAGGGTGTAGCTGCCATCCGCCAGGATCGACTGACCGTTGACCGAGGTGTCGGCCGCGTTGGCATCCAGCGAGATGCTGGCGATCGAATGATCCGCAAGGCTCGAAAGCTCGCCGGCGTCGGTGATACCGTTGTGGTTCAGGTCCTGCCAGATGGTGAGCTTTGCAAAAGCCTCGTCATTGGCATCGATCTTGCCGTCGTGGTTGCTGTCGAGCGTTGCCAGCGCCGCCAGGCCGTCGACATAGGTGCCACCGGCAAAGTGCGGCGAGAATATCTCGCTGCCGTTGTCGATCTTGCCGTTGCCATCCACGTCGTAGGCAAGGATGCCATCCGTGCCCGCCGTCCAAGCGATCTGATCCTTGTGACCGTCGGCATTGATGTCGAACTGGACGCCCTGGTCGAGCGAGGTCAGTGCGATGCCATTGTGATCGAGATCGAGGACGATCGGATCGATGGCGTTCGTGGTCCAGCCGGACTGGGCGATCGCATGATCCGTGCCGCCGAAGTAGACATTGACGGAGGCGACGCCCCCTGTCGCAGCCCCCAGCAGCTTGTAGGCTTCGACATAGTTGTCTCCGCCACCATCCTGATCGATCCGCACGCTCAGATCGTCACCAACGACGACGATCTTCACATAGCCTGCCAACGACTGGACATTGTTGAGCAGCGTCGAAACGTCGATCCGTTCGTTGGTAGCGTAGTCCTTGATCGTGTCGGCGTTGGCAGCATTCAGCGCCTCGCCACCCCATTGATAGGTATCATTACCCGCACCACCAAAGAGGATGTCATTCCCCGAACCACCGACAAGCGTGTCATCGCCAGCTGCTCCGATGAGTATGTCGTTGCCATCCAGACCATTCATCACAGTGTCGCCATCGGATGCGTGATGCGTCGTGGTTACGGTCGGAGCGGCCTGATCGGTAGGCAGGGTACCGGTCTGCACAGTTGTTACATCACCTGTCGTATCATTCGACGTCGATGCTGCAGTGACTGTCGCGGCAGATGTGGTGTTGATCGTGAAGGTATTAGTTGAAGTGTTATAGCTAGCAGTGACACCCGAAACATTGTTGAGGGTTGCGACCAAGGCATTGGCAGCGGTATCAAAATTTGCCCCGCTGTTGCTTCCACCGGAGATATACTGGCTATAGGTCGTACCGTTTATGGCGATGTCGATGTGCTCGTTCGTGTTCGTGAACGAGGAGATGTTGTCGCTGAAGTCGACACTATATATCCAATTCTTCCCAACATCCGCGCCGTTGTTAACTGCACTGGAAATAGTGAAGGCGTTGTCCGCACCGGGCGCGCTTGTAAGCGTTACCGCATTATTGGTCAAATCACTCGCCCAGGTGACACCGTCAGCTGCCAGACTGGTAGCCAGAGTGACCCCGCCGACGTTTACAGCCTTCAGCGCGTCATAGACCTGTTCAGCCGTCTGACCGCCTGCAGCGACCGTATAGCTGTAGACCACGCCGTTCACAGTGATCGACACCACGTCGCCAGCGTCATAGCCGCCCGCGGCGAAGCCGAGGGTTGTAATCTGCGTCCCACCGGTAGCAGCCTGCGTCGTGGTTACGGTCGGAGCGGCCTGATCGGTAGGCAGGGTACCGGTCTGCACAGTTGTTACATCACCTGTCGTATCATTCGACGTCGATGCTGCAGTGACTGTCGCGGCAGATGTGGTGTTGATCGTGAAGGTATTAGTTGAAGTGTTATAGCTAGCAGTGACACCCGAAACATTGTTGAGGGTTGCGACCAAGGCATTGGCAGCGGTATCAAAATTTGCCCCGCTGTTGCTTCCACCGGAGATATACTGGCTATAGGTCGTACCGTTTATGGCGATGTCGATGTGCTCGTTCGTGTTCGTGAACGAGGAGATGTTGTCGCTGAAGTCGACACTATATATCCAATTCTTCCCAACATCCGCGCCGTTGTTAACTGCACTGGAAATAGTGAAGGCGTTGTCCGCACCGGGCGCGCTTGTAAGCGTTACCGCATTATTGGTCAAATCACTCGCCCAGGTGACACCGTCAGCTGCCAGACTGGTAGCCAGAGTGACCCCGCCGACGTTTACAGCCTTCAGCGCGTCATAGACCTGTTCAGCCGTCTGACCGCCTGCAGCGACCGTATAGCTGTAGACCACGCCGTTCACAGTGATCGACACCACGTCGCCAGCGTCATAGCCGCCCGCGGCGAAGCCGAGGGTTGTAATCTGCGATACCATGATCGGAGCGGCGACAAGAATATCCGCCGAGTTGGTTCCATCGAGGCTGCCAGAGACATCTTGCGTGAGCGACACGCTGCCGGTTCCCGTGAGGGCACCGTCAGACACCGTATAGTTAAAAGTGCCACCGCTGCTACCGCCGGTATCGGTCAACGTAACTGACCCTGGATGTGAGGTAAGGCTGCTTGTCAGGCTAGAATTGTTGCTGGTTGCCGTCACATCGAGCGTGGAACTATCCACATCCTTGTCATTGGCCAGCAACGCCCATTCCGGAACAATCACCGTCCCACTCGACCCGGCGTTCGTAATGATGCGATCGTCAGTGGCGACCGGCGCATCGTTGACCGCAGCCACCGAGATAGACACCGTGTCGGTATCGCTCATGGCGCCGCCGGAACCGTTGTGGCCGCCATCGTCGGTCTTCATCGTCAGGGTGTCGGCGCCGTTATAGTTCAGCTCGCCCTTGTAGGAGACGTTGCTGCCAGCGAGTGACGCATTGATCTGGGCAATGGTGCCGCTCAAGGTGACGGTACCGGTGCCGTTGCCGCTGATCGACGCGCCGCCGCCAACCGCGCCGAGCGTCAACGTGCCATGCAGCACAGAGAGCGTTGTCGTGACGATCGAGGAGCCGGCATCGACGTCGGCCACGGACAGGCCGGTGATCGACTTGCTGGTATCCTCGGTTGCAGCCACTGTCGCGCCAGGAACGGTATTGACCGGAGCATCGTTGACCGGCGTCACCGTGATCGAGACCGTGTCGGTGTCTGTCTTGACGCCGCCGGTACCCGTATTGCCGCCATCGCTGGTCGTCATCGTCAGCGTGTCGGAGCCGCTGTAGTTCAGCTCGCCCTTGTAGGAGACGTTGTTGCCGGCGAGTGTTGCATTGATCTGAGCAAGCGTACCGCTCAGCGTCACGGTGCCGGTTCCGCTGCCGATGACGGACGCGCCGCCAAGTGCTGCAAGCGTCAGCGTGCCGTGCGTTACCGAGAGCGTCGTCGTCAGCGTCGAGGAGCCTGCATCCACGTCGGAGACGGAAAGTCCGGTGATGGCCGTGCTGGTCTCCTCCGCAGCCGTAACCGCGGAACCCGGAACCGTATTGACCGGCGCGTCGTTGACACCCGTCACGTGGACGGTCGTCGTCGCAGTGTTCGAGTCGAGGCCGTCGTTGACGATCACCTGGAAAGTGCGGTCAGCGCCGCTCGGGTTTTCCGAGCTGTTCGCAAAGCGGACGGCTTCGATCGCAGCTTCGTAGGCAGCTTTCGTCGCCGAGCCCGTGAAGGTCACGGTGTTGCCGCTGATGCTGTAGGTGATGCCGCCGATCGTGCCGCTGGTGCCAGCCTGGCCCGCGATCGAAAGTACGTCGCCCGCCTGGCCGTTGGTCAGCTTGACGGTGGCCGAGGTCATGTTGGCATCGGCATCGGCGATCACGGCATTGATAACGACCGCAACAGCCGAACCGCCTTCGATAAAGGTCGGCGTCGTCGTGTATTCGACCTTCACGTTGTCGATGAAGACCTTGTCACCGTCGTCGATGTCGTCATTTGCGTAGAAGCGGATGGTGGTCGAGGACGAGATGTAGTCCGACAGATCAACGGTAACCGTCGTGTAGCCTGCGTCATCGTTGCCATTGCCCTTAACAGTGGCCACTTCCTCCCACTTGCCACTGCTGTTCAGCACCTGCACATGGATGGCATCGCTCGACTCCATGTCGACGCGCTTGTAATCAAAGGTCAGTGTCGCCTGGGTCGCACCCGAAAGGTCGACCGTACGCTGGACATAATCGCCGACGTTATCGATCTCGGCGTCGGTATCGGAGAGAAGCAAGGCACCGCCTACAACCTTTACATCGCCGGTCGTAGCAGGATTACCTTCGTTTTCACCAACCTCGATCCAGTCCGTCTTCCAGTTTGCGGTACCATCATTGCCGTTGTAGGTCTGCTGGTTGAACTGATCGAGAACATAGGCGCTGTTCGACAGCGTCAGAACCGGCGCGATATTCTCCTGAACGTCCTTGACCGTGACACTGATCGCCTGAGTGTCAGTCTTGCTGCCGTCAGACACCTGAACGATGACGTTGTATATGTTGTCACTACCGTTATCGAGCGGATGTTCGAAGTCCGGTGCATCCTTGAAGCTCAGAACGCCGGAGGCACTGTCGATCTTGAACAAGCTCTGATCGTTTCCGCCGACAATCGAATAGACGAGGTTTGCCGCCGGCGTATCAACGTCGGTAGCCGTCACGGTTGTGACCGCGGTCGTGTTCTCATTGATCGAGACCGCAGCGGTGTCGCCACCGCCATTGGAGCTGATGACAGGTGCGTCGTTGACCGGTGTGATGTCGAGCGCCGCACTGCCGGCCGTCGACAGCGTGCCGTCGGATACCGTGTAGCTGAAGCTGACACCGGTGTCGTCATTGGCAGCCGGCGTATAGGTCCAGGTGCCGTTGCCGTTATCATGTAGCGTGCCGCTGCCCGAAGCGATCTGCAGGTTGCTCGCCGTCAGGGACGGACCGTCCACATCCACGGCGTTCGCCAGAAGCTCGGCCTGGGTGATCACACGAACACCGCTGTCCTCCACGATCGCCGCAAGAGTCACGGCACTCGTCGTCGGTGCATCGTTGACCGGCGTGATATCGAGCGTCGCGCTGCCGGGAGCCGTCAGCGTCCCGTCGGACACGGTGTAGCTGAAGCTGACACCGGTGTCGTCATTGGCAGCCGGCGTATAGGTCCAGGTGCCGTTGCCGTTGTCATGTAGCGTGCCGCTGCCCGAAGCGATCTGCAGGTTGCTCGCCGTCAGGGACGGACCGTCCACATCCGAAGCGTTTACCAGAAGATCGGCCTGGGTGATCAGATGGGCACCGCTGTCTTCGGCAATTGCCGCAAGCGTCACGGCGCTCGTCGTCGGAGCATCGTTGACTGGCGTGATGTCGAGCGTTGCACTGCCGACAGCCGACAGCGTGCCGTCCGTCACCGTGTAGCTGAAGCTGACACCAGTGTCGTCGTTGGCAGCCGGCGTGTAGGTCCAGGTACCGTCGTGGTTGTCGACCAGCGTGCCATGACCCGAAGAGATCTGCAGGTTGGTCGCAGTCAGGGACGGACCGTCCACATCCGATGCGTTTGCCAGAAGATCGGCCTGGGTGATTAGATGTGCACCGCTGTCTTCGGCGATCGCCGCAAGCGTCACGGCACTCGTTGTCGGGGCATCGTTGACCGGCGTGATGTCGAGCGTTGCTTTCCCGGCAACGGTCGTCGTGCCGTCGGACACGGTATAGTTGAAGCTGACGGACGTATCGTCGTTGGCAGCCGGCGTGAAAGTCCAGGTGCCGTCGTGGTTGTCGACCAGCGTGCCCGACGAAGCCGAAACGCCGCTGACCGAAAGCTTGTCGCCATCGACATCCGTCGCGCCAGCCAGAAGCTGAGCCTGGGTGATCAGATGCGCACCGCTGTCTTCAGCAATCGCCTCAAGCGTCACTGGTGGAGCGACAGGCGCATCATTGGTGCCGTGGATGACGACGGTGATGGCCGTCGGTGTCGCGGACGTGCCGTCGCTCACCTGCACCATGTAGGTCACGGTAAGCGTCTGGCCCTTCGCCAGGAAATCGAGGTTCTGAGCACCCGGCTCGTACTTCCAGTCGATGAACGAGAGACCGTTCGATACCGGCGCAGATCCGAAGGTCAGCGCTGCATTGTTGGTCAGCGCCGAAAGCAGGGCGGGGTCGAGCGTGCCGCCGGACCAGACCGCCGTCGCACCCGTGACGGATGCCGTTTCGACATCGCCGATATCGAAATCGGCCACCATCAGCTGACCGGTCACATGGACGGCCTGGGCGCTGGCGTCGGCCAGTTCGTCGACGTTGTTGATAGCGGAGATCACACCAACCAGCGGGATATTGTTGTCGCCGGTGACATGGATGGTGATGGTCGCGGTCGAGACTTCGCCCGAAGTATCCTTGATCGTGTAGGAGAAGACGTCATCGACCTGCTGGCCCTTGGTCAGCAGCTGAGCGGCAATTCCGTTGGCGGTGTAGCTGTAGCTGCCGTCCGCCTTGATGACGAGGTCGCCATACTGGCCGTGGCTGGTCGTGCCGGCCGCATCGACGGCAACGGTCGTGCCGTTCGCGCCCTTGATGCCGCTGACGACGAGCTTGTCGCCGGCATCCGGGTCGGTGTCGTTGGCCAGGACATTGGTGCCGACAACAGACTTGTTCTCAATCACGCTCGCCTGGTCGTTGGCGGCAGTGGGTGCCTCGTTGACGTCTGTGACCTTCACATTGATCGTCTGCGAGTCAGTCAGCGAACCGTCGGAAACCGTGACGACAACGCTATAGACGTTGTCATGATTAGCGTCGGCCGGCGCCTCGAAGTTCGGCGCATTCTTGAAGGTGAGGTTGCCCGACGCATCGATGTCGAACAGCTTGGCATCGGCTCCACCAAGGCTGTAGGTCTTCGTGGGACCATCCACATCGGTCGCCGTCACCGCGGTCACAATGGAGGAATTCTCCGCGATCGTCAGAGCGACCGTTTCGGCGCCACCATTTGAGGTGATCACAGGTGCATCGTTGGTGCCGTTGATCGTTACGGTGACCTGCGTGGTCGTGCCGTCCGCGGTTGTGACCGTGAACTTCTCCGTCAGCGTATCTTTCGCGCCCAGCTGCTGGATCGCGGCCTGATCGTTGTCGGCCGTGTAGGTCCACTTGCCGCTGGTGTCGATGCTGAAGGTGCCGTAGCTGCCCTTCGTGTTCGTCTGCGCCTTGAACTGGCTCTCGTTGGTATCAGTATCAACGATGCTAAGCGTGCCCTTCGTCCCGATCGTGTGGTTGGTGACGTTGACGTCTTCCTGGACCGAGCCTGTCGTGTTGCCGGAGATCACAGGCGCGTCGTTGGTGCCCTTGATCGTGACCGTGATCGTCTGGCTCGCGGAGCCGTCGGCGGAGGTGACCTTGAACGTCTCCGTCAGCGACTTGTCGGCGCCGAGCTTCTGGATCGCCGCCTGGCTGTTGTCGGCCGTGTAGGTCCAGTTGCCGTTGCTATCGATGCTGAAGCTGCCGTAGCTGCCCTTCGTGTTCGTCTGTGCCTTGAACTGGCTCTCGCCGGCGTCGACATCGACAATGTTCAGAATGCCCTTCGTAACAAGCGTGTTCTGCGCGCTGACGTTGACGTCTTCCTGGACCGAACCCGACGTGGCACCGGAGATCACAGGCACGTCGTTGGTGCCGTAGATCGTCACGGTGATCGTCTGCGTGGCGGAGCCGTCGGCGGAGGTCACCGTAAAGGTCTCCGTCAGCGACTTGCTCGCGCCGAGCTCCTGGATCGCCTTCTGGTCGTTGTCGGCGGTGTAGGTCCAGTTGCCGTTGCTGTCGATGCTGAAGCTGCCGTAGCTGCCCTTCGTGTTCGTCTGTGCCTTGAACTGGCTCTCGCCGGTGTCGCGATCGCTGATATCGAGGTCACCCTTCGCGACAAGCGTGTGCTGGCCGCTGACCTTGAAGTCTTCCTGGACCCAACCCGTCTTGTCGCCGGAGATCACAGGCACATCGTTGGTGCCCTTGATCGTGACCGTGATCGTCTGGCTGGCGGTGCCGTCAGCCGACGTGACCTTGAAGGTCTCGGTCAGCGTGTCTTTGGCGCCAAGCTGCTGGATCGCTGTCTGACTGTTGTTGGCCGTGTAGGTCCAGTTGCCGTTGCTGTCGATGCTGAAGCTGCCGTAGACGCCCTTCGTGTTCGTCTGCGCCTTGAACTGGCTCTCGCCGGCGTCGACATCGACGATGCCAAGAATGCCCTTAGCAACGAGGTTCTGGCCGATGACGCCGACGTCCTCCTGAACCGAACCCGTCGTCGCACCCGAGATCACAGGCACGTCGTTGGTGCCGACGATCGTCACCGTGATGGTCTGCGTGGCAGAGCCGTCAGCGGAGGTGACCTTGAACGTCTCGGTCAGCGTGTCATACGCGCCAAGCTGCTGGATCGCCTTCTGGTCGTTGTTGGCCGTGTAGGTCCAGTTGCCGTTGCTGTCGATGCTGAAAGTGCCGTAGCTGCCCTTCGTGTTCGTCTGCGTCTGGAACTGGCTTTCGCCGGTATCGCGATCGAAGATATCGAGGTCGCCCTTGGCAACGAGCGTGTTCTGGCCCGTAACCTTGACGTCTTCCTGGACCCAGCCCCACTTGTCGCCGGAGATAAGGGGTACGTCGTTGGTACCATAGATCGTCACGGTGATCGTCTGCGAGGCAGTGCCGTCAGCTGACGTAACCTTGAACGTCTCGATCAGCGTATCGTTCGCGCCGAGCTGCTGGATCGCATCCTGGTCGTTGTTGGCCGTGTAGGTCCACTTGCCGTTGCTGTCGATGCTGAAGCTGCCGTAGGCACCCTTCGTGTTCGACTGTGCCTTGAACTGGCTCTCGCCAGTGTCGCGGTCGTTGATATCGAGATCACCCTTGGCAACAAGCGTATGCTGAAAGAAGCCGACGTTGTCTTCCTTGACCCAGCCGGTCTTGTCACCGGAGATGGAAGGTACGTCGTTGGTGCCGTTGATCGTGACGGTGATCGTCTGCGTAGCGGAGCCGTCTGCGGACGTGACCTTGAACGTCTCGGTCAGCGACTTATCGGCGCCGAGCCTCTGGATCGCATCGAGGTCGTTGTTGGCCGTGTAGGTCCAGTTTCCGTTGCTGTCGATGCTGAAGCTGCCGTAGCTGCCCTTCGTGTTCGTCTGCGCCTTGAACTGGCTTTCGCCGGTATCAACGTCGGTGATGCCAAGAGCACCGGTCGCGACAAGCGTGTGCTGGGCGCTGACATTGACGTCTTCCTGGACCGAACCCGTCGTGGTGCCCGAAATCACGGGCACGTCGTTGGTGCCGTTGATCGTGACGGTAATCACCTGCGTGGCAGTGCCGTCGGCGGAGGTAACGGTGAAGGTCTCGGTGAGCGACTTGTTCGCACCAAGCTGCTGGATCGCATCCTGATCATTGTCGGCCGTGTAGGTCCAGTTGCCCTTGCTGTCGATGCTGAAGGTGCCGTAGGCTCCCTTCGTGTTCGACTGTACCTGGAACTGGCTCTCGCCGGCATCGACATCGACGATAGTCAGAGCACCACCGGTGTTCAGCGTGTGCTGCTGAACGTTGACCTCGACGTCTTCCTTGACCGAGCCCGTCGCGGTGCCCGAAATCACAGGCACGTCGTTGGTGCCGGTGACCGTCACCGTGATCGTCTGCGAGGCAGTGCCGTCCGCGGACTTGACCGTCAGGGTTTCCTGAACGACGTCCGTCCCGCCCAGTGACTGAGCAAGAGCATTGTTCAGCGTGTAGGTCCACTGGCCGCTAGTCGTATCGAAGGTAAACTTGCCGTAGGCGCCATCGAGCGAAGACGGGCTCTGGAAGTGCGCCTCGCCGTGATCGACGTCCTTCACCAACAGCGTGCCGCTTGCCTGCTGAACGCCATCCTCGACAACGGCCCCTGCAGCGTCGCCGCTGATCGAAGCGACGTCGTTGGCGCCGATGATCTGGATCTGGTAGACGGTCGTCGTGCTGTCGCCATCGCTGTCGGTGACCGTCACCGGAATGGTAACCGTTGCGATTTCGCCGGCATTCAGCGATTCGAACGATCCCTGATTGATGATGATCGCGCCGGCCTCACTATCGTAGTGATAAAGCTTCGAATCCAGCGTGAGGGCGATGCCGCCGGCCGTCGCTACGGTCGCGGAACCCAGCGTAACGCTTCCTGCACCATCGGCGCCGAAGGAGAAGTCGCTGCCTTCGGTGAAATGGAAGGAGAAGTGTTCGCTGTCTTCGCCAGCCGTGGCGGTAAAGACCGGCACGTCGCTGGCGCCCGTCTCCGTCAGGCTGACGTTTGCGAGGTAGGTACCGGTGTTATCAATGGCATGGCCGTTGGCATCGCTGCCGATTTCCTTGAAGGTCAGCGTGTCGACCCCGCCCGACGACGTCAGGCCGGTGATCGTGATCTTGTCCATCACCTGACCGTCATCCGGCGAGTAGGTGCCGACGAGCGTGCCATTCCAATAGACTTGGAGACCTGCCGAATTCGGCTCCGGCGAACCGATTTCGAACGTCAGGGTCAGCTGCTGACCCTTCGTCAGGCCGCTGATGTCCTGCGAGATGGTGGTCTCGCCCGGCGAGGCGCCGAGATCGACCATCGGGTTGCCGTTCGTAGAGGAGATGCCGCGATAGCCGCTCTCGACGCGCTCCAGCTGAACCGGGTCGTTCGTACCTTCGATGTGCCAGCCGATACCGCCCGTTGCCGAGCCGCCCTGCGGGCCGCCCCAGTCGGAATGCTGCGTCCAGCTGGTGTCGCCGCCGGAGAAGTCGCCGTTGGACAGCAGGTTTACGGCCTGCGGTGTGGCATCGATCGTCGGCGTGTCATCGTTGACGATGACGGTGAACGAACCGGTGACGGTGTCGCCGTCAGCATCGCTGGCGGCAAAATTGAAGGTCAGATCGACCTGCTTGTCATTCGATTCGCCGATGTGATCGATGCTTTGAAGAAGCGTGAAGGTGTACGAGCCGTTGGATGCCTGCGGGTCCAACGTGACGATGAAAACCGGGGTCTCACCTGCATAAGCAGTCAACGTGTGGCCGCCATCGGTCACTTGGTAAGTGAGTGGTACATCGTGGTGAGACAGGCCGCTCAGCTGCTCCTGGATGTCACCGAACTTCAGATCGCGGTGTTCGCCGTTGTCAGCGCCCCAATCGACGCCAAGGCCGGAGGTCGTGCTCGCGCCGCCCTCATTATGAATCGCGGCTTCGCTTACGGCCGAAGGGCCAACGCCTTCGCCGAGGCTCGGGCCATCGTCGAGAATATCGATCGAGCCGATTCCCGTTACCTTGTCGCCGCTCTTGTCCGTGACCGTATAGCTGAACTGCAGACGCAGTACGTCATCCGCGCCGGTGTCGCCCTTGTCAGGGTGATCGAGCGGTCCGAGCTGCGTGAAGGTGAAGGCACCGGTCGTTGGATTGGTAACGGTGAGGAGGAACACCGGAATGCCGCCGGCGGTACCCGTGATCGTCAGGCCGTTGACAGTGATGACGACGTTTTGGCCATCAGACTTCAGATCGAGGTGGCTGCCGTTCTGCGTTCCCTCGGCCATATCGAGCGAATCGGCAAGCTTGATGCTGGTGATGACGCCGCGATCCGAGCCGGCATCGAAGCCGAACCTGCCCCTGACTGTCTGCGGATCGAAGCCGCCTTCGCTGCCTTCCGTTTCCGTGATTGTGAGCAGGGTGGTCGAGGTAATATGGGGCACGCCGTTGAACAACTCGCGGTCTCTACCGGGCGTGTTGTCAGGCTGCTGCGTGTCGGCGAGAAGGCGCGCCATATCGATCGGCGTGCGGGCGCCCGGGTTGATGCCGTCCTGGAACTGCGCGCCGGAGCTCGATGGCGAGGAGCTGGCGGAATAGGAACCGTCCGGACCGGCCGCAACGTTGATCTTGCTCTGCTCGAGCGCCGCGATCACGGCCTGCTGCGGCAGCTCGACTTCGCCAAGCAGGAAGGTCGGAACGTGGAGCGCACCGTTGACGATGACGATTTCCGTGCCGTCGGCCTGAACGAGAACGAGGTTGTGTCCTTCGACCCGGATATCGTCGATCGACGCGCCGGCCGGCAGGTGGGCGATGTTATTCTGATCTGGAACCACTTCGGTGGCATGTGCGGCGGCTTGAGCCTCGGGAGCGGCCGGAACGCGATCCGTCTTGCCTGCCTGCTGGCCGTCGTCTGCCTGCGCGACCTCTACGCCCTGAGCGGCGGAAGCCTGAAGCGCTGCATCGTCATGAATACCGGAAATGACCTCGTTCGAGACATGTTCACCGTCAACTGCCGAAATGCGCTGATCTTCGATAGACATACAAAATACCCCAAAGTGAAACTGGGGCCAATCAATTACGCCGGTGTTTTAAATGCAATATGCCCGAAACCCCGCCGATATAGCCGGTTATGCACCCACCCAAAAATATTCAGGAACGGTTAACCGTATTGGCAACCAAACCACCAAAAACAACGCTAAAATTCTAATAAAATGAATGCAATACGGCTTCCTCGCTCGCTTGAACGAGAAGTTGTGCGAGGGCGATTCGCCCCTATTTTTGCAACGAATAGATGGGGAAAAGGCAATCGGCATCGATGCGCAATGCCGGCCGATGCAGTGAGTCGGGACGCCTCCGTCGGCGTCCCTCAACCGTTAACGAGTGCGCCGGGTCGGGCGCTAGCGTTTTGGAGCCACGAGACAGAAAAACGCGCCCTGCGGGTCCGATGCCTGAATGATCCAGCTGCCGCCGGGCACCTCCATGGGGCCGTTCAGTACGGTGCCGCCACCGGCCTTGACGCGATCGATCGCGGAATCGATGGCCGGAACGTTGAAATAATAGCACCAGGCCGGCATCGGCACCGTCGGTGGCTTGGTCATAATGCCGCCGGTCTGCGTGCCATGTTCGGCGAAGATGCGGTAGACGCCCATGGCGCCCATGTCGAAGTCGTGGTCCTTGGTCCAGCCGAACAGCTTCGAATAGAACGCGAAGGCTTCTTCGCCGTTGCCGGCATAAAGCTCGTGCCAACCGACTTGGCCGGGGGACCCCATTGGCGCTTCCGGCGGCGGGTTGTCCATCGGCGCAGGCGTCATGATGCAGATGACCGCGCCATGCGGATCGGCCACCACCGCGAAACGCCCAACGGTCGGAATGTCTTCCGGAGGGCGGCGCACGGAGCCGCCGTTTGCGGCGAAATCCTTTGCCGACTGGTCGACGTCATCGACCGCCACGTAGCCGGTCCAGTTCGGCGGAATGCCCTTGCCTTCCGGCTCGGCGGGAAACTCCATGAGCCCAGCCACGCCGACACCGTTTGCCTCGAAGATCGTATACGGCGGCATACCCGGTACGCTCATTTGCGTTGTCGTCCAGCCGACGACCTTGCCGTAGAAATCCACGGCGGCACCTGTGTCCGGTGTCATCAATTCACACCAGATGAACTTTCCATGCGTTGCGGACATCGTGATCTCCCTTTCACGCCCATGCGTTCAGTTCTCGATCAGTCTGAGGCAGCCGGTGGCTGGCCGCCCATTCCTGCCAAATGCGCCACGGCGCTGAAATGGCAAGGCGGCAACATCGTCACATCACTCAGTGGCAGTGCGATGACGCCTGTTGCGCCGGCGCGTACTCGTCGTGGCGCTTGATGAAATCCATTGTCCCCTCCTCGTTGCGGCCTTTGGGCGCGCGGTCGAGGATCATCAACGTCCCGACCATTTCCTCCAAGCCTCGGGCATAACTCGAATAGGTGTGGAACACCTCGCCCTTCTCGTTCTTGTAGAAGGCGCTCATGCCGGGCAGCTCATCGTTGGCATTGGCAGGTTCAATGGCCGTAAAATTGTAGACGACCTTGTCTCTGGCGAGATCCTCAGGGGTGAACGAGACGTGATAGTCATAATTGAAGTCGGAACCGAAGGAGGAGGCCCAGGGAAACTTCCAGCCCATCCGCTTCTTGTAGGCTTCGATCCGCTCAAGAGCTGCGCGCGACACGGCGACCCAGGTGACGTCGTGATTGTTGAGATGCGGCAGCGTGCCGTCGACGTGATCGGAGAGGAAGGAACAGCCGGGGCAGCCCGCCTTCCATTCCGGCCCGAGCATGAAGTGATAGACCAGCAGCTGGCTGCGACCATCGAACATGTCAGACAGGCTCTTCCTGCCCGTCGGGGTATCGAAGACGTAATCCTTGTCGACCTTGACCCAGGGCAAGGCCATGCGCTCGGCGTTCACCTTGTCTCTGAGGTGGGTTGCTTCCTTCTCCTTGAGAAGCAACGCGCGGCGGGCTTCGAGCCATTCTTCACGGGAAACGACCTGGTTCTGCATCGCTTGCGCCCTCCTCCGGCGCGACCGGGATGGTCCATTCTCCTTTTCCTTGACTATATATATTGATATCAATAGAAATTTAGCATGTCAAACGCGGTCGAGATTCCCTTTGCAACCACCCTTCTGGTGCGCGACACCTGCCTGTGCCTGCATGCCCAGCGGGCAGCGCGGGCGCTGGCGCGCCTTTTCGATGAGGCGTTGCGGCCCGTCGGCCTGACCAATGGCCAGTTCTCGCTGATGATGTCACTCAACCGGCCAGAACCGCCACCGATGGGGCCGGTCGCCAAGCTGCTCGCCATGGACCAGACGACCCTTACCGCTGCCCTGAAGCCGCTGCAGCGCAAGGGTTGGGTCGATATCACGACCAATCCGAGAGATCGGCGCGGACGGCTTCTCAGCCTGACGGCGGAGGGCAAGGCCGTGCTGGCTGCGGCCGTACCGATCTGGGAGAGCACCCACAAGGCGCTCGAAGACGCCCTGCCCGACGGCAACGGCCACAGGCTGCGGCAGGATCTGCTGGCCCTTGCCTAGAGTTTCCTAGCCGGACACGATGCGTGGATCGTCTGCAAAATCCGCGCGCGCGAAGCCGATCCTGATCTTCGGGAAATCGCACAGCGCCTGCACACCCGCTGCCGACAGCCTGATGCGCCAGGTCTGGCGTTCGACCGGTTCGCGCGCGGCAAAGGCGGCAGCGGTCAGCAGCGCAATGTTGCGGCCGCGTTGCGGATCCCGGACGGATTCATAGAGAATTGCCTGGCAGCCCACCTCGCGCGCGGCGTCCGCCAATGACTGGCAGGGTTCATAGCGCAGACGGTCGGTCCAGACGGCGCGGTCCTGGTCCAGCGGCGGGAGGGTCAGGTCGAGAGCTGCGCCCGATTCGATCGACGCGGCAAAGGCGGCGTATTCGGCCGCATTGGCGGGAAGCGGTGTCGCCGGTGAATCGGCAAAGAACAACAGGCGATAAAATGCCATTTCG
Organism: Rhizobium sp. AC44/96; assembly: GCF_001692185.1. Lineage (NCBI taxonomy): Bacteria > Pseudomonadati > Pseudomonadota > Alphaproteobacteria > Hyphomicrobiales > Rhizobiaceae > Rhizobium > Rhizobium sp. AC44/96. Next base: position 728,728 of record NZ_LXKO01000001.1, on the reverse strand, counting down.
GCCAGCGCCGTTTCGACCTTCTCCGAGGCGTAGAAGACGCCGAGCGTGCGCCCTGCCCGGCGAAAGCGCGAACCGTGCGGATAGACCGCGCCGTAGCGGAAGGGGGTCGCCAGCAGGTAGTCGAGCCCGATGCATTCGGGCGGCAGCGCCGGCTTGCTTTCCTCAAGGAGTGTTTCGAGGAGCGCCTGTTCTTCGAGCGTATCGACGATCTTCAACGTCGAGATCTGGTGCTGCGCCTCCACCAGCCGCCAGAAACGCCCGGAAACGGCGCGCAGCTCAGACGATAGCGCGGCGGGCGTCCAGATAAGCAATGACATCGGTCAATCCCGAGATGCTGACGATCTTTTCGAGCGGCGTGGCGCCAAAGGCCGTGTTTGCGTTTCGCAGCCATTGCCGGGCAACGGCTTCATCGCCGCCGACGATCGCATCGAGCGAGCGGAACAGGCGAACGAGAAGAATGGCGAGTTCGAAGGATTTGGAACCGCGATCGAGAAGGTAATCCTGCCGCTTCATCCGCGAGACGGTCGCTTCGGACAGGCCGAGAACCGCAGACAGCGTACGGGCGCTGATGCCGAGACAATCGGCAGCATTGACGGCCGCCTTGGTAATGACGGTGGCTTCCGAGGGGCGCGCACCGGCGCTCTGATTTACGGCGACCATGAGCATATCCTTTCACTGGAAAGAATATAGCGACTTTATTTCACATGAAAAGAGCGCCGCGAATCTGCGCAGCGCTCTTTTTCTTCAGCCTATGGGATTGTGTCTCAGGCGACGGTGACCGGAACTTCGGTCGATGTACGCATGGCATGGCTATAGGGGCAGACGATGTGGGCAGCCGCGGCGAGCTTTTCGGCGGTCGGCTTGTCGAGGCCAGGGATATTGACGGTCAGGGCAACCTCGATGCCGAAGCCGCCGCCATCTTCGCGCGGGCCGATGCCGACCGTGGCGCTGACGGTGGTGTCTTCAGGAATCTTGACCTTTTCCTTGGCGGCGACAAATTTCAGCGCACCGAGGAAACATGCCGAGTAACCAGCTGCAAAGAGTTGTTCGGGGTTGGTGCCGGTCGCGCCGTCACCGCCGAGTTCCTTCGGAACCGTCAGCGTGACATCGAGAACGCCGTTTTCGGAAACGGCGCGGCCTGCGCGGCCACCGGTGGCGGAAGCTTTGGTCGTGTAGAGGATAGGCATGTCAGTCTCCTTTGCGTTGGGGTTGGACTTTGTATAATGCGCAATTAAATTGTGCGCAAGTTAATTTTGCAAATTGCATTCAGAAACCGAAAGGCGGAGAATGCAGGTGTAAGGAATGACGGAAATGAAAACGCAGACGGCTAAGACAATGGAAATTCCCGACGAGGAAAAACGGCTCGAACGGCAGCTCTGCTTCGCGGTCTATTCGACGGCGCACGCCTTCACGCGCGCCTACAAGCCGATCCTCGACAAGGTCGGCCTCACCTACCCTCAATATCTGGTGATGCTGGTGCTGTGGGAGAAATCGGAGTTGCCGGTCAAGATCATCGGCGAGCAGCTGGATCTCGATTCAGGGACGCTCTCGCCCCTGCTGAAACGTCTCGAGCAGAACGGTCTCATTACACGGACGCGCGATCCGAGGGACGAACGGCAGGTCATTGTCTCGCTGACCGCCAAGGGCGATGCGATGAGAGGCGACGTCGACACCATCATGGCGTCGATCGGCCAGGCAGCAGGCTGCACGCTCGATGAAATGGTGACGATCCGCGAAATGCTGCAGGGCCTGCGGGCAAACCTCACCTCCGCGGCGTAGGTCGGGCCCTCGTCACGCGCGTTGCCTGCCTCAGCCGACCTCGCGGAGCGCCTTCATCATCTCGCGCAGCCCCCGGCTCAGATGCTTGTCGCGGCGGATGACCATGCCGAGCTTGCGCACGAGCGGCGGATTGACCGGCGAGATTTCGAGGAAACCTGCACGGTCGCGCTTCAGGGCCATGGCAGGCAGGATCGACCAGCCAAGCCCCGCTGCCACCAGCTCCTTGATCGCCTCGACACTGCCAAACTCCATGGCCGGCCGCGCCACGAGACCGGCAGAGCCCATCCATTCATCGATGCTCCGCCGCGTGTTGCCTCCGTCATAGAGCAACAGCATCTGCTCATTGACGAAGGACGCATCCGGCCCACCCTCGGGAAACGATGAACCATGCGACGCGACCGCCAGAAGCTCGTCATCGCAGAACTCCTCGATCTCAAACGATCGTCCTGAAGCCGGCAGCGTCACCACCGCGAGATCGAGGGTATTCGCCTCCAGATCGCGCAGCACTTCGTCGGTATTGCCGATGCGGACAATGATCTCCAATCCAGGCATTCGGGCCTTGGCCATCTTGATTGCCATGGGCAGCAGATGGGCCGAGGCGGTTCCGCCGCTGCCGATGCGCACGCGGCCGGCCTGGCCGCTCTTGTGCGGTGTCATGGCCTCCTCCGCGGAAGCCAGTTCCTGCATGATCCGCCGCGCGTAAACCAGGAAATCCATGCCTGCCACAGTCGGCTGCGCGCGTCTGCCGACCCGCTCGATCAGGCGGACGCCGAGCCGCTGCTCCAGCAGCTTGATCTGGAGGCTCACGGCAGGTTGCGTCACGCCCGCCTTGTCAGCGGCTGCCGTGAAGCTTCCCAGATCGGCGACATGGATAAAGGCCTGAAGCTGGTCGAAGCCGAACGCCATGCAAATTTTCCCTTATGCTTTGCATAAGATCCATAAGCTTCATTAAGGCAGACTTCCAGCGCATTGTCGGGAAAAGGCAATGGAGACTGAAGACATGACAATGGAAACGGCAGCCGACGGGCGGGACGCGAGCCGGCTTGAGATGCTCCTGAAGAGCATCCGCCGGGCACTCAAGATGATTGCGAACAGCATCGAGAAACGCCGCAGCCGTGCTGCGCTCTCCGAGCTCACACGCGACCAGCTGGACGATATCGGCCTCTCCCCTTCGGAGGCCAGGAAGGAAGCTGCGAAGTCTGCCTTCTGGGGATGACGCAGCATTGCGGGATCGCTCAAGCTACACTGGCTAAAGCCGGGTCGACTACTCGGCCCATTCGGGATCCGTGGTAAAGGCGATCGTCAACCAGCGATCGCTGCTCTCGCCACCGATCGCCTCGCCTATCTCGTCACGAATGTGGTCCCACTCCTCCAGGCTCTTGGCGGGCCAGTTCTGCGGCGCGATGAAATAGAGCTCCACCTGTATCGCCCGCCCTACCTTCGCGACGTAGGCACGGTAGGAGAGAAACCCCAACCTCGACACAACGTCGCCTGCGACCTGATCGACATGCGCCTTGAGATCGGCGGGAGCGATCAGCAGCACGTCCGCCAGCGCCTGCCGCATGGTTCCGATCGGCATCGGAATGATGACGAGGCTGACGATCGCCAGCGCCACGGGATCGATATAGGGAGACAGCCATTCGTGCCCGGCCTGATCGGCGGCATAGCCGATCAAAAAGGCCAACAGGAGTGCTGCGGTAATTCCGCCCGACATGATCCATGAGCGAACGTCGAGCGCCACGAAGTCCGACTGCAGCCGGCGGTTCGCGCGCGTTCCGAAGGCCGCCATTGCCACGCAGGCGACAAGTGTGACGACCGCATAGACAATGGCAAAGCCGAATTCCAGATGATGCCCACCGTTCAATATGCTGATGATCGCATTGATCAGTGCATAGATCGCGACCGCAAAAAGCAGCGTGCCCTGCATGCCGAGGACCATCGGTTCGAGATGCCAGAAGCCCATCGTGAAGCGGTTGCCGAGCCGCCTGGATAGCGCGTCGTTCTGGGCTGATTTCGCGATCAGCGAGGAAACGGACAGTGCCAGTACAGTCATTCCGGCATCGGCCAGCGCATAGACGCCATCGAATGTTATCGACGACGATCGCGACAGGATGCCGAAAGCGATCCCGATACCCGCTACCAGCACGGTCGCAATGATGGAGACCCGAAGGACACCCTGCTCGTTCTGCATTTCATTCCCCGATTCCGCAGGATTTCATTTCACCCGGGAAAACCCGCAGCTTCCAGCTTCTGCCACAAACCTTGCCGGAAGGATGCGGTGCGGGCTTGCAGCAGCTGGTCGAGATATCGGCCATTGAGCAACAGCGCGTTTTCCCCGACATGCGCCACGTCGCGTCGCGCCATCGCATTACTGTCCAGCGCCTGATAGCACGCGCCTCTCAACAGGCGTCCCCAGTTATATTCGGGCAGCACGGTCAGGAACCGGTCAAGGCAGGTGATCGCATCCTCGTAGTTGCCGGAGGTATAGTGGGCATCGGCCCGAAACAAGAAGATCGGATGATAGTCGGGGCTGACCTGATCGGCCTGGTCGAACGCCAGATGCGCCTCGCCGATTGCCCCGGAAAAGGTCAGGCCGATGCCAAGCCAAGTGTGAAACTCCGCATCATTGGGATTGAGGTCCACCGCCCTCTTCAGTGCATCGAGACCGGCACGGGCGTTTCCGAGGTAGATTTCGGCAAGGCCAAAGGCGCTCAGCAGGTAAGGTTCGTGATCATCCAGCGCCAAGCCTGCCAGCACGATTTCGTGCGCCTCCCTGAAACCGCGATCAGGATCATCGAGCCAGCCGTTGAAGCAGGAATGGAAATTTATCCAGGCAAGGCTTTCGCGCACGAGCACGTGGTTAGGATCGATCGCCAGAAGGCGTTCGCAGAGCCGTCGGGCGCGGATCATGCCTTTCAACGTCGGCCGCTCGACGTGGTGGAAGACCTGCAGGTAGAGCTTCTCGGTACCGATCCCGCCCTCCGGCTCCATCGCCGAACTGGCCGCCGCGTGTCGCATCAGGATGTGATAGAGATTGCCGCTGATCTTGCGCACGAGCCGGTCCTGGCCGGCAGCAGATTCCAGATTTTCTCCCGTGTATTTGCGGCTCCATATCTGCGTGCCGCTTTGTACGGAGATCAACTGGGCCAGCGCCCATCCCGTCTCGCCCTGCCCCTGAACCGCGGTCTCCAGGACATAGTCGGCGCCGACGCGCTGGCCGATATCCTCGACCGTCTCATGGCGGGCGTCCAGCGCCAGCATCGTCGCGGCGGCAATTACCGAAAGCGGAGAGAACAGGCCGAGTTCGCCGATCAGCTTGCGGGTCAATGTCTCGGCGGTGAGTTTGTCATCGCCACCGTGCGACAGGCTTCTGATGGGAAGGATCGCAATCCGCGGCTTGCCGTTGGCCACCTCCGGCGGCAGCGGCCGTGGCTCGCGAATTCGATCGATCAGCTGCTGTGTTTCCTGGTCCGGCGCGACACCGAGATTGGCATCCAGCAGAGCCTTCAGGCTCTCATAGTGCTTGAGGGCACGGGCGCGTTCACCGCGCGTCTGATGGAAGCGCAGGATCGTCCGATGAGACGGCTCATGATAGGGATCGCGCCGCAGGAGGCATCGTGCGGCAAGACAAGCCTGCTCGACGTCACCGGCCCTCTCCAGCTTGTCCGCGAGGCCTGCCAGGCAATCGACCAGCAAGTTGTGGTGCCGGCTCCGCTCGATCACCAGCCATGCCTCCAGTGTTTCGTCGTGGAACACCAGTCCCTCCAGAAACTCTCCGTCGAATGCATCGAGCGCTGACGGCAGACGTCCGGCGCCGGCGCTTTCGACGAGCGTGTGGATGTCGGTCGCAACAGCATCGCGCCTTGCCCAGCCCGATGCACTGTCGAAAACAAAGGGCGAGACGCCATGGCCATCGACCGCATGGCGGATGGTGAAGAATGCCTGGCGAAGGCTGTTGCGGGCATGTTCCTCCGTGCGTTCGGCCCAGAGCAGGCCTGCAAGCTTCGAGCGCGAAATCGGCTTCCCGTTCGAAAGCGCGAGCATCGCGATCAGCGCCTGATGCTTGCGCGACGCGATCACGATATTCTCGCCCGCGGGGGAGAGAAGCTGGAATTGACCATGCAGGCGCAGCGTGAACCGCATCGCTTCCCCGTGCAATCTCTAATTTAGCATTTACTATAACGCTCATATAACAGCAGGAAAGCGAGCCCTTGTCATAGTGATTTTCAGAGGGTGCGAGGACTGGAGGGATGCGGATGTTCAGGAAGCTGATCTGGCCGGCTGCGGCGTTGTTTTTCACGATGGCCGCGTCGCAATCCTCGGCCTGCGCCGACATCGCTCTGGTGCTTGCCGTCGACGGATCCGGCAGCATCACGGATGAGGAATATGCGTTCCAGAAATCCGCCATTGCCGACGCCTTCCGGGATGATGGCGTGCTCAAGGCATTGAAAGACGCCGGGTCTGTCCGCGTGTCGGCGGTCTTCTGGGGGGATGGGGAGTTCTCGACCCAGAAACTTGACTGGTTCTCGATCACCGACGGCGCCGGTGCAGAGCCATTCGCCCTTGCCATCGAGGCCAACCACCGCACGGTGTTCGGCAATACGGACATCGGCAACGGAATATGGTCGGCGCTCGACCTGTTGTCCGATCCCAGCTTCTGCGCCATCAAGACGATCATCAATGTCTCGGGCGACGGGAAGGAAACCGTCGCGCCGAAACGCAGAAAGACGCCATCGCTTTATGATGCGCGCCAGCGGGCGACAGCGATGGGGACGATCGTCAACGGATTGGTGATTTCCGACGAGGAGCCTGATCTTCGCGGCTATTACGAAAAGCGGGTGATCCTGGGCGATGACGCTTTCGTCATGGAGGTCAGAAGTCTTGCGGATTATGCCGAGGCAATCCGGCGGAAGCTGATGCGGGAGCTGTCGCCATCCACCGAGGTCCAGGTTGCCCAGCACCCGTGATGGACGCCCCTCCCCGTAGCCGGGAAGAGGCCATTTCAAAGATTACTGCTTCACCACGATCGGCGCCTTGTTCGGCACGCGGTCGTAAAGATCGATGATGTCCTGATTCAGCAGGCGCACGCAGCCGGACGATACAGCCTTGCCGATCGACCGCCAGTCGGGATTGCCGTGCAGGCGGTAGAGAGTGTCTTCCCCACCGGAGAAGATGTAGAGCGCGCGGGCGCCGAGCGGGTTTTTCAGGCCCGGTTCCATGCCGCCGTTCTCGATCGAGTATTTGACGAGCTCCGGCTGGCGCGCAACCATCTCGTTCGGTGGCTTCCAGCGCGGCCATCTCTGACGCCACTGGATGACGCCGGAGCCCTGCCAGGCAAAGCCCTCGCGACCGATACCGACACCATAGCGCATGGCCGTGCCGCCGGGCTGGACGAGATAGAGGAAGCGCGAAGGCGTATCGACAACGATGGTGCCGGGTGCCTCGCCGGTCGGATCGATCACCTGCTGGCGATAGAAGCGCGGATCGATCTGCTGATAGGGAACAGCGGGAATCAAGAAGCCGCCGTCCTCGATGGGACCATACATGACGGCCAGTTCGGCGTCGGTGGGTGCCGGTGTCGTCTGGAAGGCGCGAACCGGATTGGGGAAGGAGATCGGCTGGCCGATCGGCCCGCTGCTGCCCGAAGAGGAGGCGCAGCCTGCCAGCGCCGACGCCGCGGTCAGGGCCGAAAGGGACAGGAAGCTGCGACGGGAGATAGTTTTTTCAAAGCTCATAACGCGGGTCTGGTTTCCTTTAGCGCGGGAACGACGAACGCCGTTCCCTGGAGGGTTGTTCAACGCCGGTGACGACAGAATTGAAATTATCCCGTTGTACTGAATAAACCATAACCTCACGAAGACGTGTCCGCTGTTCAACGAACGTTCTCACATCCCCTGTGGCACGGCTACATCACAACGATCTCCGCCTTGGCCGGAACCCGATCGTAAAGGTCTACCACATCCTGGTTGAGCATGCGCACGCAACCCGACGACGTCGATTTTCCGACCGACTGCCAGTCCGGCGTTCCATGGATGCGGTAGAGCGTATCCTGGCCACCCTTGAAAATATAGAGAGCCCGCGCGCCGAGCGGATTTCCGAGGCCGGGGTTCATGCCGCCGTTGGCAGCAGAGAAGGAGCGGATATCGGGCTGACGCTCGACCATTTCATCAGGCGGCGTCCAGCGCGGCCATTTCGCCTTCCACTGAATGACGCCACGTCCCGACCATGCATAGCCCTCGCGGCCGAGGCCGACACCGTAGCGCATTGCCTTGCCGTTGGGCTCGATGAAATAGAGGTGCTTTGTGCGCGTATCGACGACGATCGTACCCGGCTTTTCCTTGGTCGGATAATCGACCTCCTGCCGCAGATATTGCGGGTCGATGCGGCTGATCGGAATAGCCGGCAGGGTGAAATCGGTGTCGCGTACCTGGCCGTAAAGGGCGGCGTTGACGGGGTTGCTCACCGGCAGGCCGTAGGTCCTGCTCGTGTTCGCACCCGGGATGCCATAGGTCTGGTTATAGATCGTTGCCGGGACGCCGGGGCGCTGCGGCACCGGCGCATCGATCGGCTTGACGCGCATGGGATCGACGCCGGGCGGCTGGTAGAAGACCGGCGAGGTCTCCTGCACGAAACGGGCGGGATCGGTGGCGCCGGTATCCGGAATAAGGATGTTGCAGCCGCTCAGGCACAGAGCTGCGACAGCAAGCCCGGCAATGGACGACACCCGGCTGAGACCATTCATAAAACCACCCTCATCGATGACAGCGACACGTATAGCTGGCGCGAGAATGGCAAACGCGGCTGGCGCGAAGCTGGTGGCATCGCTGCCGGCCGGCACGACTACGCAGCGACTCCGTGGAAGAAGCGGATGCTCTGCGCGATCTCCGCCGGCAGCGCCGAGGTGTGGTTGCCTGTCACAGTATCTGTTTCGATCCGCACGCCTGCGCTACGCGCGCGACTGGCCAGCAGCCCCGCGCGGTCGTTGAAATGCGACTCGTCGGTGCCATGGACGACGCGGACCGGGCATTTGAAGCTCTGCGCGTAGCAAAGCGCGGTGCGCACCTCGAACTCGTGGCTGTTTTCGTCGTCGAAGCGAATGTCCTGCGGGTAGCGATTGAAGAAGCGAAAGGCGTCGGGATTGCCGGATATCGGCGCGGCCGCCCGGAACTTCTCGGTGCTCATCGAGGCAAGCATCGTCAGCGTTCCGCCGATGCTGTGGCCCGCAATGAAAAGACGATTGGCATCAACACCGGGAAGATGCGCCAGGCGGTCGGCGGCGGAGAGCACATCGTCCACTTCGTCGTAGAAGCCGGAAAAATTGCCCATCTGCCCGTTTTCGCCGCGCATGGTCGGCATCATCACGACATAGCCGGCATCGACATAGGGATCCATCAGGTTCCAATGCCCGCGCCCCATGGCGTTGCCGCCATGCAGGAAGAGAACGGCCGGCTTCGGCTTGCTCTCGCGCTTGTATTTCGAGACCCAGGCGATCAGTTCGAGTTCGCCGCCATAGCCGGAGCGGTAGAAGATCTTGTCGGCACCGACAGGCGCGTCGAGCGGCTCGTACTTGTCGGGAGCCGGGCCTTTCTGCAGCAGCTTGGTGTGGAAATGCTTGCGGACCTTGGCGTAGTCGCGGGTAATCAGGCGAGGCTCGGCGGGTACATCGAACGCATCGGCCACGCGCGGCAGAACGAGCGCGCCGGCCATGCCTGCGAGCAGCAGGCGGCGTTGGCGAAGAAAGGTGTTGTCTTTGTCTTTTGTCATGTCGCTATTCCGTCTTTCCCCGCGTCCAACGGGAAAATTGCACCCGGCATGCAGCTTCGCCAACACACATTGTGTTGAGGATCGATTGCCTGCGTCATTTTGCGTCAGGGAAAAACCGTCATTCCGTTGTTGCATCGATCATTGCGATGAGAGTTTGGAGGCGATCCGCCTCGGCGGGAGGCTTGTCCTGTCGCAATCGGGAGATTCGCGGGAAGCGCATGGCCACGCCGGACTTGTGCCGATTCGAGCGATTGATGCCGTCGAAGGCCACCTCCACGACGAAACCAAAGTCCTTGTCTGCACGCACGGCGCGGACGGGACCAAAGCGCTCGGTGGTGTTGTTGCGGACGAACTTGTCGAGAATCTCGAGTTCAGCGTCGGTAAAGCCGAAATAGGCCTTGCCGACTGGAACCAGCTGTTCGCCGTCCGGCGTTTCGGTCCAGACCCCGAAGGTGAAATCAGAATAGTAGCTTGAGCGTTTGCCGTGGCCGCGCTGGGCATACATCAGGACGCAGTCGACGTTGTAGGGGTTGCGCTTCCATTTGAACCATGGCCCTTTCAATCGGCCCGCCTGATAGACGCTGTCGCGGCGCTTGATCATCACCCCTTCGATGACGGGATCGGGTGGCGAGGAGCGCAACCGGTCCAGCTCGTCCCACGAGGTGAAGTCCACCAGCGAAGAGAGGTCGAAGCGGTCGTGCGGCGCCACCTCGACGATCTCCGAAAGACGCTCGCGTCGTTCGAGATATGTGCGGCCCCGCACATCCTCGTCGCCGTCGAACAGCAGGTCGTAGGCGCGGATAAAGGCCGGATAGTCTTCGAGCATCCTGCCCGCAACCGTCTTTCGGTTCAGTCGCTGCTGCAGGTCTGAAAATGTTCTCGTCGGACTGTTCGAGCGCGCCGTGCCGCCGACCAGCAACTCGCCATCCATGACGCCGTTGAAGGTGATCGCGTCGACGATATCGGGAAAGGCCGTCGTGATGTCGTCACCGGAGCGGGAGTAGATCTTGCGCGTTTCGCCCGAGCGCGACAGCTGCACGCGAATACCGTCCCACTTCCACTCGGCGGCATAGTCCCCCGGATCGAGATTGGCCAGATCCCCCTCTCCAACAGGATTTGCCAGCATCACGGAGTGAAAGATGGCAGGCGTCGCCAGCACCGGCTTGCCGCCGCGCCCCTCGAGCCAGGCAAAGAGACTTTCGTAGGGAGGCGCCAGACCGTGCCACAGGGTTTCGATCTCCGTCACGTCCCTGCCACCCAGATCCGCCAGCGCCTGTTTTGCCAGGCGCGCCGACACCCCGATGCGCAGCGCACCGGTCGCAAGCTTGATAAAGGCGAAGCGCCCGGAAGGATCGAGGCGATCCAGCAAGTCACGCACGAAGCTGCGAACCTCGGTGCGGCCGAGCGAGTTCATCTGCACGACGACATCGCCGAGGCGCGGCTGACCGAGCGCCGAGCGCTCGATGTCCTTCTCATTGTCCCAGACAAGCGAGATGGTCTCTGCAAGATCGCCGACATAGTCATACGAGTAGCGAAAGAGCACCTCGTCCATCCGTTCCAGCACGAGCTCGCGCAGCATGGCCGGCTTGACGTTGCGCACCTCCAGCGTGCCGGCAATGGCAGCGAGACCGTAGCCGCGATCGGGGTCGGGCGTATTCCTGAAATAATCGGCCAGCAGCTTGAGCTTGCCGTTGCGGCTCGGGGTCAGCACGAGGCGATCGAGGAGATCGGCGAAAGCCTTCATCGGCAACCTCCTTGCCTTCTCGCCGGCAGGGAGAAAGAGGAAAGAGCGTTGCGGGGGCATGACAAGGGCCCCTCCCCAACCCCTCCCCACAAGGGGGAGGAGCTAACTCGTGGGAGCCACTGCGGGAAGGCGAGAACCGTCCGGCTTGTGTTGCTTCTGCTTCGCCCGCCGCCCCTTGGTCCCCTCTCGGGTGTTCCTCGGGCGGCGGCGCGCGCAAGCCCCTCCCCCTTATGGGGAGGGGTTGGGGAGGGGGTTTCAAGGATGAAAGATACCATCAATCGCCCTCGTCCTCGTAGCCGACGAGGTGCAGCGGCTTGGCCTTGATGCCCTGCAACTCGCACCAGCGCACCAGTGCCTCCTCGCGACCGTGCGTGACCCAGACCTCCCCGGGGCGCAATTCCGATATGGTTTCGGTGAGTTCCGGCCAATCGCAATGATCTGAAATGACCAGCGGCAGTTCCACCCCCTGTTGCTTGGCGCGTTGGCGAACCATCATCCAGCCAGAGGCGAAGGCCGGCAGCGGTTCGTTGAAGCGCCTCGCCCAGCGGTCGGAGAAGGCCGACGACGGGCCGACGACGATGGCGCCATTGAACATGGCCTTGTCGCTGGTTTCGATGGTGGCCGGCCGCAATTCGCCAAGATCGATGCCCTGGCTGACATAGTAGTCGCAAAGCTTTTCCATGGCGCCGTGAATGTAGATCGGCTGGTCATAGCCGGTATCGCGCAACAACCGTATCACCCTCTGCGCCTTGCCGAGCGCGTAGGCACCGATCAGATGCGTCCGCTCGGGAAACTGCCGTAGCGAGGCGTAGAGCTTGGCCATCTCCCCGGAGGGGTCCGGATGATGAAACACCGGCAGCCCGAAGGTCGCTTCCGTGATGAAGACATCGCAGGCGACAGGCTCATAGGCCGCGCAGGTCGGGTCTGGGCGGCGCTTGTAATCGCCCGAGACGACGATCCGCGTGCCGTCCTTCTCGATGGCGATCTGCGCGGAGCCAAGCACATGCCCCGCGGGATGGAAGCTCACGGTGACGCCATTCACCGTCATCATCTCGCCAAGGGCAGCCGCCTGCTCGCGTCCACAGAATCCATCGCCGTAGCGGATGCGCATGATATCGAGCGTCTGGCGGGTGGCGAGCACATTGGCATGGCCCGATCGTGCATGGTCCGAATGGCCGTGCGTGATCAACGCCCGCTCAACCGGACGTACGGGATCGACATAGAATTGTCCGGCGGGGCAATAAAGCCCCTCGGGTGCGGGGTAGAGCAACGCATCAGGTCTCATCAGGCGTTAAGATAGCGGCAAACGCCGGAACGGCCAGCGCAATTCCTGCCGATGCCAGACGCCACCGGCTGCAGTGTTCCGACCGGGAGATCGCCGCTCACGCCTTGATTTAAAAGTCGTTGCTTCACGCCGCCGCAATGACCCGAAATGATACAGATGTCGCGGCACGCTTCCTGCATGGCAGGCGCATGAACCAGCCTCTTTCGACACCGTCCCGCCGCGAACTCCTCCGTCTTGCTGCCCTTGCGGCCGCGGCGCTGTCGGCGCCTGCCGCCTTCGCGGCAGCCCAACAGGCTGACCTGCGCGGGTCGATTGATGCTATCCGCTACAAGACCCTGCCCGCCAGCGGCGACCGCAAGAGCACCAGCCTGCAAAAGATGATCGATGAGGCGTCGCAGTCGAACGTGCCGGTGTTCCTGCCACCCGGCACCTACAAGGTCTCCAACCTGACACTGCCGGACAACACCCGCATCACTGGTGTCCCCGGAGCATCGCGGATCGTCTACACCGGCGACGGGCACCTGTTTTCGGCCGAGAACGTCAAGCGCATCGAACTCTCCAATATCGTGATCGATGGCCAGAACCGCTGGCTTGGCGACTATGCCGGCGCGCTCGTGCAATTCTCCGGCATCGACGAGGTTTTCATCGACAATTGCGAGATCATCGGCAGCCGCAAGCACGCGCTGCAGCTCGAGCGCTGCGGCGGACGGATCGAGCGCAGCAGGATATCGGGCGCGGGGCAATCCGGGATCTATGCGGTGGAGTCCGCCGGGCTTTCCGTCACCGGCAATGAAGTCTTCGACTGCGGCAACGGCGGCATCCTCATTCACCGCTGGAAGAAGGCGGATGACGACAGCATCATCAGCAACAACCGCGTCTATCGGATCCGGGCCAACGACGGCGGAACAGGGCAGAACGGCAACGGCATCAACATCTTCCGCGCCGACAACGTTGCGGTCACGAACAACCACGTCTCCGACTGCGCGTTCAGCGCCATCCGTGCGAACTCCGCCTCCAATATCCAGATCAATGGCAACCAGTGCCTGCGCTCCGGCGAAACGGCGCTCTACGTCGAGTTCGAATTCCAGGGCGCCGTCGTCTCGGGCAACATGATCGACGGTGCCGCCAACGGCATCTCGATCGCCAACTTCGACAAGGGCGGCAGGCTCGCGAGCGTGACCGGCAACGTGGTGCGCAACCTCACCCTGAAGGGACCCTACGAACACGAGCTCGGCTTCGGTGTCGGGATTGCGGCGGAGGCCGACACGCTCATTTCGGGGAATGTCATCGAGAATGCGCCGCGCTGGGGCATGCAGCTCGGCTGGGGGCCTTACCTGCGCAATCTCGTCGTCAACGGCAACATCATCCGCAAGGCCGGGGTCGGCTGCGTGGTGTCGGTCGCAGACGGTGCGGGAACTGCCGTCATTACCGACAACGTGTTTCAGGAAACGGCTGGCGGCGCAGTCGTCGGCTTTGCCTGGGACAAGAAGATGTCCGACGAACTGGCGGCGAACGGACAGAACCCCTACCCGCAGCTCACCGTCGAGCGCAATCGGATCTCGTGACCACGCATGCCTCATCAACGCGCCTCGCGTTGGCGGATGTATCAAAACCTTTCATTGATCAATCAGGGCAGGACACTTCCGCTGCGGCTATGTGGGTTCTAGTTTCCCTGCATATCAAGCAAGGGGATCTCTGACATGCTTACGATCTACGGCGTTTATCGTTCGCGCGCCTCGCGCGTCTACTGGATGGCAAAAGAGCTTGGACTGGAGTTCACGTCGGTGCCGGTGCTGCAGGCAAGGCGGATCGATAATCCGCTGGCCGCGGATGCACCGATCAACACGCTGTCGCCCGAATTCGTGGCGATCAATCCGATGTCGATGATCCCGAGCATAAAGGATGGCGACCTCGTGATGCACGAGTCATTGGCCATCACTCTCTACCTCGCGCGCAAGCATGGCGGTGAGTTTGCTGGCAAAACCGTCGAGGAAGACGGTTTGCTGACGATGTGGACGCTGTGGGCGGCGACGGAGGTCGAGCCGCAAACGATCAAGATCGTGACGACCTACGACAACGAGAAGGAAAGCACCGACGAGGGCAAGGCGACGATCGCTGTCTCGACCCGTTCGTTGAAGCGGCAGTTCGCGGTGCTGGAAAAGCACCTCGCGACCACGGACTACCTCGTCGGCAACCGCTTTACCGCTGCCGATCTGAACCTTGCCGAGGTGCTGCGCTATGCGCAAACCGAGCAGGCACTGTTTGCGGCCCATCCGAAGGTCGATGCCTGGATCAAGCGCTGCCAGGCCCGCCCGGCCTATATCGCCATGCAGGCGACGCGCTCGCAGGAGCCGATCTGATCAGGGAAAGAGCTTCAAGGTGCTGGTCATCTCCTCGCGGATCCAGGCCTTGAAGTCCCGCACCTTCTTGGGTTCGCGCGCGCCTTCGGCCGTGATGAAATAATGGCCGAAGCCGGTCTTGGCACGGATCGCGAAAGGCGCGACCAGCTGCCCCTGTTCAAGCGCATAGCCGGCAAGCGTCTGCCACGCCAGCATGACGCCCTGCCCGGCGATCGCCGCATCCAGGCATAGCGACGCATCATTAAAGACGTGGCGCGTTTCGAGCGTTGCGCCGGGCAACCCCGCTTCGCGCATCCAGACCTCCCAGCCAAACATCGCGTGTCCGTCGATGATAGCTGGCAAGGCCAGGAGATCGGCCGGCTGGCTCAGCCTTGCGGCCATCGCCGGCGAGCAGACCGGAAAGACCTCCTGCGCCAGTAGCAGATCGGCATTCACGCCCGGCCAATGACCTTCTCCCACACGGATGCCGATATCGACGTCGCAAAGTGCGGGATCGACAAGCCGGGTGGTCGCGTCCATGCGCAAGTTGACGTCGGGATGGCGTTCTGCGAAGCGGTCGAGCCTGTAGACCAACCAGCGCGCCGCAAAAACCGGCGCCACCGAGATCGTCAGGATGCTGTCGTCCCTGCGCTGTACCGAGGCGACGGCCTGTGACAGGCGTTGAAAGCCCTCCGTCAGGATTGCGAGCAGCCGTGCGCCGGTCTCGGTCGCCACCATCCCCTTCGGCGTGCGCTCGAAGATGACCTGCTGAAGCTGAGCTTCCGCCTTGATCACCTGCTGGCTGACGGCACCGATCGACACGCCCAACTCGTCGCCGGCGGCCTGCAACGACCCTAGCCGCCCAACCGCCTCGAGCGCGCGCAATCCATTCAGGTGAACGGAATTCAGATTCCTCATATAGTTTTTCTAAAGCGATCTCTGATTAATCTCAATTGAATTCCGCATCTGCGCCGATGATAGTCCCTACCTATACGCCAACCGTGCATGCCCACAGCACCAGCGAGGGTGAGGCAGATGATAGATCTGTTGAAGTTTTTCTTAAGTTCTGAAACCGTTGAGACACCTTACGTCGCCAACCCGGCGAAGGATCCGCTTACGCATCCCGATGTCGCCCGCATGTCCCTGACGGAACTCGCCGACCTACCATTCTCGCCGCAACCGCGCGCCCGCCAGTTTGAGCCGCGACTGAGCGATAGATGCGCTTGATGGGCAGGATCTGCTAGTATCACCCGACACGGAGATCGGGTGGAACATGCAGGACAGTGTCGATGCCATCGTCAGCCGACTGTTGCGACTTGTTGCGGAAGCCGGCCTGCCGGGCATCGAGGAAAGCAGATCCTATGGCAATCCAGCGCTCAAGGTCGGAGGAAAGTCGTTCGTAGCCGTGAAGAACGGCGACACAATCGTCCTGTCGGTTCCCATCGACGACAAGGAGTGGCTGATCGAGATGGCACCGGAGATCTACTATCAGACGCCGCATTACATTGGGTGGCCGCACCTGCCGGTCCGCATCGCCGCGATCGGGGACGCGGAACTGAAGGAAAGGCTGATCAACGCCTGGCTTTTTCGTGCACCGAAGAAGCTCGCATCCGCCTTCCGTTCCCAGCTCCGGGATTAGGCACGCTCACGCGCCAATGCTCGCTGGACCGCCGGACGATGGATCATGCGGGCATGGTGGTCCGATATGTTCGCGAATTGCGCCGGATCGACGCCGTCACCACGCAGCCATCCGGTCATCACGTACAGATAGCCATCAGCGACGGAATAGTGATCGCCCATCACCCATGGTCCCGCCAGCATCTTTTCCTCGATCAGCGCAAAACTGTCGGCCATCGTTTCAGAGACCTTGGCCTTCATCGCTTCGATCGCCACCGGCTCGTCCGCCCAGCGACTGGCGCGGCGGCCATGCGCGTGGTTCACATGCACGGTTGAGCAGAGGTAGTTGTTGAAGGACTGCAGGCGGGCAAATTCGAAAGGATCGTAGAGTGGAGCAAGCTTTGCCTCCGGCGCAAGGGCGGCGATGTAGGCCAGGATCGCGGGTGTCTCGGTGATGATACCGCGCTCGGTTACCAGCGCGGGCACGCGCCCCTTGGGATTGATCGCCAGATACTCGGGAGAACGCTGCTCGGCCTCGCCGAAATTGACTCGCTTCGCCTCGAAGCGAAGGCCGGATTCCTCGAGGGCAATCAGGCTTGCCAGCGAACAACTACCCGGTGAGAAATACAATGTCAGCATGATCGAATCCCCCTTTTTCGGGAAGCATATAACGCTGACGACCGAATGCAAAAGTGGGAAGCGAGGCCGGAAAACCGGCCTCGACAATCACGCCGCCTCGGCGCAGCCCGGTACATCCTCCAGACGGTACCAGACCGGAATGCCGCGTTCCCGCGCGATGCGAACATCGTTGTCGGCCCCCTTGGAGTCGCCCTCCAGACGCAGCACGCCCTCGCAAAGCTGAAGCAGACGCCCCGCCACGGGATGAAAGATCTGCTCGTAGAGTTCGTCGCCAACCGTCTTGCCTCCGGCAGCATGCCAGATCGGCAAGGCCATCCACTCGCCGATCATCGGCACATGACCTGCGTTAAACAGCGCGTGCGACGGCGCCTCCAGGCGCTTCAGATTGGCCGCCATCTTGGCCGGATCGTCGCCGGTTCCCGAACGGTAAGGGCCTGCAATCAAAATCAACATCGTTCATCTCCTTCAGTCCCGGCTTCATGCACGGGATTGCGCGAAAATGCATGAAATTTCTTGATTGTCGAATCTTTTCGTGCAAACTCGTGATCATTCATTCAACTTCGTGAGCCCGATGCTGACCTCGCAACGCAAATCCCTGATCCTCGACATTCTGCGCCGTGACGGCCAGGTCATTGCCAAGCAAGTCGCCGAGAGCCTTTCGCTGTCGGAAGACACCATCCGGCGGGACCTGCGGGAAATGGCGGCAGACGGCCTGCTGAAGCGGGTTCACGGCGGCGCAACGCCGATCTCGCCAGAGCTGCCGGATTTTTCGACGCGCAAGGACGTATCGCTGGAGGGCAAGCAGCGGCTTGGCGCCAAGGCGGCGGGCTTGATCAAGCCGGGCCAGATGATCTTTCTCGACGGCGGCACGACAACGGCGGAGGTGGTGCGGCACCTGCCGCGCAGCTTCGCCTTTACCATCGTCACGCACAGCCCGACGATTGCGACGGAACTGGAGCACCATCCGACCGCCGAAGTGGTCCTGATCGGCGGTCGGCTCTACAAGCATTCCATGGTGGCAACGGGAGCTGTGGCGATGGCTGCGATCTCGCAGCTTCGCCCTGACATCTTCTTCCTCGGCGTGACAGCCGCCCACCCGGTACACGGGCTTACGACCGGCGATTTCGAGGAGGCGGCGATCAAGCGGCATATCTCAGGCTGCGCCGCCGATACCTATGTGCTGCTCACGGAAGACAAGCTCGATCGCGTTTCAGCCTGCCAGATCCTGCCTGTCTCTGATGTGTCCGGCCTGATCGTTCCGTCCGAAGTGACGGAGGCGCAGCTGGCGCCCTATCGCGACCTCAATGCCGCGATCCTCGAAGCATGAAGGGTGCTGCAAGACGCGCCTTCAGCTCCTCAAGATTCTGCGGCAACAGGCTCGCGGCGAGGCCAAGCACGAACACGCCAAGGGCAAGGAATGCCAGCGCTTCACTTTCACGGCCGAGCGTAAGCACATCGCGGAGATGCGGCTGGAAAGCGGCGATCGCTGCCGCCAGCGCAGGATCATCCAGCAGGCGCCCTGGAATTCTGGCAAAGGCCGGTGCCTGGGAGAAGGCATACAGTGCGCCGTAGCCGGCAGACAAACCTATCGCCACCCGCAGCGGGCGCCATGACCCGAGCGGACGCGCGCCGCTCTCCTCGAAGGCAAGGCTGAGATAAAGGCAGAAGGTCACGAGGAAAAGGAAGGCAACGGGGAGCCCCTCGAGCACGGCCTCGACCTTCAGCTGACCCGTCCAGCCGTTGGCAAGCAACAGCGGGAACGGCGCCGACGCGACGAACCAGATGGCCACGATCGGCACCCAGATCCAGCGGAGGGAAATGTAGTGGATGCGGGCGAAGGTGACGACGAGAATGATGCCGCCCGCGAGATAGACGCCTGATGGTTTCATCGAGCCGGACATGGTGAGGATGATCGGCCCGCAGGAGCCGGCGACACGCGCGCAACCCGATGACGCGACCGTCGCCCACGTCACGTAGTCGAAACACATCGTAAAGAACAGGAATACCGCGATTGCGATCAGCATCCACCAAAGATAGCGGCCTGCAAACATATCCTGCCCTCATGGCGTTCGATGTACATAGCCAAGAGTAGCTTAAACCTACGAAACCGCATCCGTTCTCGCGGGCTGTAGTTTCGCATACATTAGTTATTTCTGCTTTGCGCCGGCCGGGTGTTCCGTTCCGGAACGCTTTACACTGTCAGCGCATCCACCGCGCGAATGTCGCCCACGTGGATGCCGTTCCAATTGTGCATACTCACCGTCGCCATGGCCACAAGGGCGGCCCGGACGGGTTCATCCTTCACGAAGAATCGGCTGAGTGTGGCCGCGACCATCGCTTCGGCGGCGCGAGAATGTCCATCATCGCACTTGAGCGCGATCGCAATCCCCTGCTCCGGCACCGCTGCGCAGAACACCCCTTCGGCGCCGGTCTTGGCAAAGATGCGGCCCGGCGCGATCTGCATCAGCGCCG
This sequence comes from Rhizobium sp. AC44/96, assembly GCF_001692185.1. Classification (NCBI taxonomy): domain Bacteria; kingdom Pseudomonadati; phylum Pseudomonadota; class Alphaproteobacteria; order Hyphomicrobiales; family Rhizobiaceae; genus Rhizobium; species Rhizobium sp. AC44/96. The sequence goes on along the minus strand of NZ_LXKO01000001.1, from coordinate 709,089 downwards.
TGCAGGCCCGGCCGGTCCCCGCCACGTAGAAGGGCTCGGCCATGCAGGCGTCCAGCAGGCGCCGCGAGGCCTTGGCGCGGAGTGGTTCGAGGCCTACCCCGGTTGTCATGCGCGCGAAGCCGTGCGCGAGGCCACGCAACGGCACGGCATAGGTCGGGATCGAGCAGCCGTCGGTGCCGCAATTGTCGTGCCCAAGCACGGCGCCCGTCAGGCTTTGCATCGTTGCGCGTATCTCCTGCTGCAGCGGATGATCGTAGCCGACGTAACCCTTGGGATCGATGTCCTGATGGCAGCAGGCACAGACGAAGCCGGCATGCTTGCCCGAGCAGTTGTTATGAAGTGCCGTCGGCTTCTCCATGGTGCGCGCCTGATGGATGAGCACCCGCTGGCTCGAGGACCAATGCGCGCCGCACTCCAGCGTCTCCACGCTGCGCCCGGCTTTTGCCAGCATCGAAGCCGCGAGCGCGACATGCTCGTCCTCGCCGTTATGGGAGGAGCAGGCAAGCGCCAGCTCCTTGTTACCGAAGCCATAGGCGTCCGCCGCACCACTTTCGACCAGCGGCAGCGCCTGCATGGCCTTGCAGGCGGAACGCGGAAAGACGCCCGCGTCGATATCGCCAACGGAAAAGACCACCTTTCCATCACCATCGACGGCAACGATCGCCCCGCGATGCCGGCTCTCCACGAGAGCGCCACGGGTAACTTCGACGGTAACGGGATTGGTCATGGGAAGAATCCGGATTGATTGGACGGTGCTCAGGCATAGCCAATCGCATCGACAATGCAAACGGCATTTCGACAATCGCTGCGACGAGCCGCCGACACGGGCTGGCGCGACCATTCATCACAGCATTTGACGTGCTCTATCAAAAACTCTGGTTGGGCAAGCTGGCCGCATCAGTCTAAAGCTTGGGCATCGGGAACCACGCCATGCCATCCGCCTTTTCTTCCATCGTCCGCGACGTTCGTATTCGCATTCCCACGCTGACGCTCATTGCGCTGGCCTTCACCTATGCCTCCACGATGCCGTATCAGTCGATCATCGGCATCAACGAACTCGGCATGTCGGACAGCTCCTATTCCGGCTTGATCTTTCTTGCGGCGCTGGTCAACGTCGCCACCAGCCTGACGCTCGGCATCTGGTCGGACAAGCTGAGCGATCGCCGGCCGCTGGTTCTGGCGCTTTCCGTCAGCGGCATGCTCGGCTTCGGAATGATCTACGAGTTTCGCACGACAGCGGTGTTCATGATCGCCATGCTGGTGTTCATCCCGATCAGCAACTCGACATATTCGATCCTGTTCGCCAGCATCCGCGCAACGACGAACACGATGGACCGTGGAAGAGCCGCCGCTATCACCTCGACCGTACGGGCCTTGTTTTCAGGCTCCTGGGCGCTGGCGCCGGGGCTGATCGGCCTTTACCTGATGCACTCGCAGTCGATGATGCCGGCCTATGGCATTGCCGGCATAGCAAGCGTTACCTGCTTCTGCCTGTACCTGTTTCTTGCCAAGCCGGTTCCAAAGCGCGAGGGGCCCGCGACGCAGCATATCGGCTTCTTCTCGTCGCTCGGCAGGGTCTTTTCGCCCCATGTCGCGGTGCGGGTCGGCATGATGGCATTGCTGTTGGGGCTTCAGCGCGTGAACAGCGTGATATCGCCGCTCGTCATCACCCATGCAGCAGGCGGAACGGTGGTCGATGTCGGCTTCATGGCCGGGCTCGTCGCCTTTCTGGAAATGCCGTTCATGATGATGTGGGGCGCATTGCAACGGCGGTTTCGCAGCGTTCACGTGCTTGCCGTGGGAGCGGCGATCTATTGCCTCTATTTGACGCTGCTCGGCTTTGTCTGGGCGCCATGGCAGATCTATTCGCTCGTGCTCATCAATGCCTGCGGCGCGGCGGCGATCCTCAGCGTTCCGATCACCTACATGCAGGATCTGATCGCCGATCGCCCTGGCCTCGGCAGTTCACTGATTTCGGTCAACACCTTCATCGCCAATGGTGTGAGCGCATCCATTTTCGCGGCAGGCACCGCGTTCACCGATTATTCCGGCACGGCGCTGGTTTCGGCGGGGGTCGGCATCGTCTCGGTCTGCCTGCTGCTCTTCATCGAGCGCGACCGGCAGCCGGCCGGGCAGCCCGCCTAGAGCGGGTTGATCCGATAGGCGCAGCGGCGGGCGCCATGCAAGATATGCTCCTCGCGCTCCACCTTCGCGTCGAGAACTGTGCGAAACACATCGAGTTCCGAGCGGCAAAAGCCGGCGCAGGCGGTCGCTGCGGCACAGATCGGGCAATGGTTTTCCACGAGCAGCAGCGATCCGTCGGCGTCCTCCCAGCTATCGGCCATGTAGCCTTCACCCGTACGAACCGCCGCAAGCTGCTGCACGCGGCTCAGGAGATCCGGAGCGCGGATCTCTTCGCGGTAACGGGCCAGCGTTTCCGTCTCGCGCGCGGCAATGATCGTATCCAGAGCCGGCCGGCCCAACTCAGCGACCAGTGTCGTCAGGATGCTGCTGGTGAGTTCGGCGTGGCCATCCGGGAAGGTGTTGTTTCCGGCAGCGGTCAGATGCCAGAGCTGCGGCGGTCGTCCTCGGCCGGGCAAGGTCTCGCTGATGGCTTCCACCAGCCCCTCTTCCGCCATGCGGGTGAGCTGCTGGCGCGCGGCCTCCGACGAAATGCCCAGTGCCGCTCCAATGGCGGAGGCAAGCTGTGGCCCTTCCGTCTTGATCAGCAACAGGATTCTGCTGGCAGGCGACTGGCGCATTTATTTTTCCAAGTTTCCACTTGCTTTAATAGCATGCTCGTGCAATTTTTCCAAGCAATAACTTGTAAAAAGAAAATTCCCCGGAAACACCAAGGCATACGCAATGACCAGCATCGAAATCGCGCCCGACAAGCCGTCGGTTTTTCGTCTTTTCTCCCGACCCCTCCTGCCTGCCACGCTGATGCTGGGTGGTGGCGTCACGCTCTACGCGGTCGAGACGTACATCACGGCAACCATCGCCCCGTCGATCGTGCGGGATATCGGCGGCCTCTCGCTGCTTTCATGGATGACCACGCTCTACGTTGCCGCAGCCGTCCTCGGCTCGATCTTCGTGGCAATGCGGCCGCGCGGAACCGGCCTGCGCAGCGTCTATGTGGCCGGCGCGCTGGTGTTCGGCGCCGGCAGCCTGATCTGCGCGGCGGCGCCCGCGATGGCAGTCGTCCTCGCCGGTCGCGCGGTACAGGGGTTCGGCGCGGGCGTGCTTGCCGGCCTCGCCTATGCCTTCATCCGCTTCGCCTACCCCGAACCGCTCTGGCGCAAGGCCTCGACGCTCTACGCCGCCATCTGGGGCGTATCGACCCTTCTCGGCCCGACGCTTGGCGGATTGTTTTCCGAGGGAAGCGCGTGGCGCCATGCATTCCTGCTAATCGTGCCGCTCGGCGTGCTGATGGCGGCGCTTGCTCCCTGGCTTCTGCCGCCTGCCGATGACGACCGGGCGCACGGCAAGACCCCCATCCTGCAGATCGGCCTTCTGCTGGCCGCCGTGCTCTTGGTCAGCCTTGCCGGCACCATCGACGAGACCCAATCCAAGGCGATGCTGGTCGGCGCCTCGGTCATTGCCATCGTGACGATGATCGTGCTTGAGCGCCGCAGCGCCAACCGCCTGTTGCCCTCGGGGGCGTTTACGCTCTCCAAGCCCGTCGCCCGCGTCTATCTCACCATGTTCCTGCTGCTGCTGGTGCTGACGAGCGACATCTACATTCCCTACTTCCTGCAGGTCCTGCATGCCGTCACGCCGCTGATCTCCGGCTACCTGACCGCACTCGTGGCGCTCGGCTGGACGTTTGCCGCCTTCTTCAGCGGCACGCTCTCGGGCAAGCGCGCCAGCAACGCCATCGTGATCGGCTGCGTGGTCGAAACCGTTGCGGTCGCCTCGCTGACGATCTTTCTCGCCAGGGACAATCAGGCGACCGAGCTATCGCTCCTCGGGCCGGCCGTTGTCGGCATGTTCATGATGGGCTTTGGCGTGGGCCTTGGATGGGCGCATCTGGTGACGAAGGTTCTGCGGCTGGTCGACAGCGCCGAGCAGGACAAGGCTTCGGCGGCGATTTCCACCGTGCAGTCGCTCGGCAGCGCCTTCGGCGCCGCCATTGCCGGCGTCATCGCCAACAGCACCGGCCTGCTTGATCCCGGTGGCATCGCGGGCAGCATGTCCGCCGCCCACTGGCTCTACATCATCATGGCGCTGCCCGGCCTGATCACGATCGCTGCGTCGATGACGCTCAAAGACGCAGCATGATCTTGCCGATATGGCTGCTGGTTTCCATCAGCTTGTGAGCCTCGACGACATCGTCGAAGGCAAAGGTCTTGTAGATGACGGGCGCGAGCTTGCCGGAGTCGAGAAGTGGCCAGACCTGCGACAGAAGATCGTCGCGGATGGCCCGCTTCTCTTCCGCGGTGCGCGGGCGCAGCGTCGAGCCGGTCACCGTCAGGCGCTTGGTCATGATGGGCCCGAGATTGACCTTCTCCGCCACGGCGCCGCCAAGAAAGGCGATGATGGAAAGGCAGCCATCCCTGGCGAGCGAAGCAAGGTTCTTCTCGAGATAGGCCGCGCCGATCATGTCGAGGATGATATCGACGCCCTGTCCGGTTTCGGCCTTGATGACCTCGGCGAAATTCTCGCGCTTGTAGTTGATCGCGCGCTTGGCGCCGAGCTTCACGCAGGCGTCGCATTTTTCGGTGGTGCCGGCCGTCGCATAGACCTCGGCGCCGAATGCCCGCGCCAGCTGGATCGCGGTGGTGCCGATGCCGCTGGTGCCACCGTGGATCAGAACCTTTTCACCTTCGGTCAAACCGGCCATCTGGAACATGTTGGCCCAGACCGTGAAGTAGTTCTCGGGAAGCGCTGCGGCCTTTACCGCGTCATAGCCCTTCGGATAGCGCAAAGCCTGGCCAGCGGGCAGCACGCAATATTCGGCATAGGCGCCGCCATTCGCAAGACCGCAGACCTTGTCGCCGATGGCATAGCCGCTGACGCCGGGTCCGATCGCCACCACTTCGCCGGCGAGCTCGAGGCCCAGGATCGGGCTTGCGTCCTTTGGCGGCGGATATGTACCCTGGCGCTGGGCAACGTCGGGTCGATTGATGCCGATTGCCTCGGTGCGAACCAGGATCTGCCCCTCACCTGCGACGGGCAGCGGCCCGGTGACAATGTTCATGGCCTCCGGCGGGCCAAAGCTCGGCAGAGCGACAAAGCGCATTTGCGCAGGCAACGACATGATCCCGACTCCTCATTCTGAATCATGAGATAGTTCAGCTTCAGGAGGTTGAGAAGGCCGGATTTGCCAGAGGCGTCAATTCGCCTCGCCTAGCAGATGGAAGACCAATCCTTCCGCGCTTTCCTTTGCTTCCGCCTTGATATGGGCAATGGCGGCACTGACGCGATTGATATCGTCGAGCACAAGTCCTTCCGGCAACTCCAGCACGCCGATCGAGCAGCGCATCAGCGGGAAAAATGCCTCGGTGCCGGCGCGGTCATGGCCGCGAATGCGACCGGCGGTGCGGTCAAGGTCGGAGTAAAGATCGAGTACATCGTCGTGGAAATCGCTGATCAGGCGATCGAGGATTTCCGTGAGTTCCTCCCTCGTCCAGCCGTGCACGCCGATGAAGAAGTCATCGCCGCCGACGTGACCGAGAAAGTGGCGCTCGGCAAAGAAGTAGCGCCGCATCAAGGCAGCGAACAGCGAGATCGCGTGATCGCCGAGATGGAAGCCGTAGGCATCGTTGAACGGCTTGAAGTTGTCGAAGTCGCAATAGCAGAAGTGGCGCGTCTCATCCCCGTCGCGGCTGGATTCACGCATGAAGTCGCGGATCGCGTGATTGCCGGGAAGACCGGTCAGCGGGTTCTGGTCCTGCGCGGTCTTGAGCTTCTTCTCGTTCATGACCTTGATGAGCGAGGCGGCGGACACCACGCCGGCATAGCGCATGTTTTCCGTCAGGAGCAGGCAGTTGCTGCCTTCCATGTTGGCGAAGATCGCCATCAGCTGCTCGGCATCCGAATCCAGGCCGACGATCGGCGCCATTTCGACGAAATGCGAGATGGTGCGCTCATAGACCTTGTTCTTCAGAAGATCGCGCCCGAACGGCTGGTAGATGTATTCCTTGAGGTGGCGCTCGTGGAGAATGCCGCGCGGCTCGCCGTTGGCATTGAGCACGGGGAAATAGGCCTGGTGCGGATTGCGGCGGAACAGCTCGAAGACACTGTCGATCGTATCGTTCTCGTAGACTGTCGGCAGCATCTCGATCTGCTTGCGGATCAGGATTTCATCGAGCGACTGCGTGTTTCGCTTGCTCTTGCCGAGGTCCTGCAGGTGGGGAAAGGATGGCTGCAGCTCGGTAAGGTGCGTCGTCGGCCGGGAAATGAACCAGCCCTGCACGAGATCGACGCCGTATTCGCGGCAGGCAATGAACTCGGCCTCGGTCTCGATGCCTTCCGCAATCACGCGCGTGCCGAGCACGTGGGCGATATGGACGATGTTCTTCAGCAGGTGACGCTTGCGTGGATTGCTGTCCATGTCGGCGATGAAGAAGCGGTCGATCTTCAGATAGTCGACCGGATGGTCGCACAGCAGCTTCATTTCGCCGTGACCGACGCCGAAATCGTCGATCGCCAGCTTGAAGCCACGCCTGCGCAACAGCGAGACGAGCGCTTCGAACTCGGGAACACTGGTGTTGTCGAAGCGCTCGGAGAACTCGAAGCAGATCGATGATGGCGGGATATTGGCGAGCTTCAGGTGCTGCAGCAGATTTTCGACCAGCCGTTCGCCATGGGGTATGAGGCGAACGTCGAGATTGAGGAACAGGGTGGCATTGGCAAAGTTTGGAAGGGCCGCGAATTTCGCCAGCGCCCGGCTTGCGACCATCTGCTCCAGTTGCAGCAGCTGATCGTGCCGGTGGGCCTCGTCCAGGATCTCCAGCGGAGAATTGAACCCTAGGCGCTCCTGCCCCCGCATGAGCGACTCGTAACCGAAGGCGATGCCGGTGCCCGCCTCCACGATTGGCTGGAAGGCATTTTCAACGACAAGCTTGGCAAGCGTTACGATCTGATCGCTCGCAAAGCGACGAACAAGAGCCGGTTCGACGGCGGCAGTCAAAGACATGCCGATCTCCACAATGACTTATTATTTTATGCGGGGACCTTGCTGGAGAAGAGTCAACGAACGCTTTCACCAATGTGAAACTTTTGTGAAAGGTGCGTAGGCCGCATCAGCGCAACGCGGCCGTGTCGTATGGACCAAAAATTTGGGATCAGGCGGAGCGGCGATGGGCTGCTTCGTGATCGGCAAACATGTCCGCAACGCACTTGCCTTCGCCGTGCGCATAGTCGTCGTGGGGAAGAACATCGCTCGTCTTCCTGGCGGCATCCCACAGGCGTAATGCTTCACGCACCACTTCGCTGCTCGATGCATAGCTACCATCGTCAACTGCTGCACGAATGTCCGCCGCCTGCAACGGGGAGATGGAAACGGTGACCATAGGCATGACATTCCTCCCTTTACCTCGTCGGACAGAAGACTGCCCAGTCGGGGGATTCTCAATCAGCTTCAGGCAGATGCCACGGACACCGCCGTTTCCGCGGCTGCCTTCAGGTCTTTAATTTTAGACGCCGCTCACATGCTTGTCAAAAAAGAAACAATCCGTGAGACGAGCCTGTGGATTGCGGGCATAAGTCAGCGGCGGATCGCAAGGCCGAAGGCGAGCATCGACCAGCCCTGAATGAGAAGGTCGCAGGCGAGGAAAAGACCAAGAATCCGAAGGCTGTTCGCGGGCCATCCGAGGTAGATCACAACGCCGGCGAGCGCGGTGATGAGACCGCTTGCCAGCACCCAGCCCCAGCCTTTCAGCGGGCGCATGCGCCAGCCGATGAAGACGCGGAAAATGCCGGCGATCAGCAGCGCTATCGACAGGAAGAGCGTCAGGGCCGCCGATGCCAGAATGGGGTTCATCAAGGCGAAGACGCCGGCGAGCACATAGAGCACGCCGCTCAATGCCCAGAACAGCACCTGCTCCCAGCTGCGCACCTGAAACGCGTGAATAAGGTAGATGACGCCGCCCGAGAGCATGAGGATGCCGACATAGAAGACGGACACCACGGTCGCCATCGCGACATTCCCGGCGGCAATGATACCGCAGGCCAGCAGAAGCACGCCCAGCACCACGAACCAGATCCATTTCGACCGCAGGGACGAAAAGGGCATTCCATTCGAAACATCGGTCATCATGCACCTCCCGGTTGGTAAGGGAAATATGCCACAAGCAAGATAGATGAAAAGGGATAAAAGTCGGAAAACCCGACGGTATTTTTATTGATTGATCAGTCAATCAAAATTAAGATGCGTTGATCTGGAGCGACTTCATGCCGAAACTTGGAATGGAACCCGTGCGCCGAAAGGCGCTTGTAGACGCGGCATTGCGCGTGATCGGCGATCACGGCTCGCTGAGCGTCACCATGTCCGAGATAGCCCGGCAGGCGGGCGTTTCCCCCGCCCTTGCGCATCACTATTTCGGCAGCAAGGAGCAATTGCTGATCGAGACCGTGCGCTTTCTGCTGAAGCAGCTGCGCGACGATGCCGTGGCAGCACTCAAGGCGGCGCATACGCCACGCGAGAAGCTTTCCGCCGTGATCCGCGTGAGTTTCCAAGCCGACCAATTCGCGCCGCAGACCATTGCCGCTTGGCTCGCCTTCTACGCCGAAGCGCAGCGCTCGGAAGAAACGCGCCGCTTCCTGGTCATCTATGCCAGGCGCCTGCGCTCCAACCTGCTTGCCAGCCTGAAGGCGCTCGGACCCGCGGATGCCGCAGAACGCATCGCAGAGGGCGCGGCCGCGATGATCGACGGGCTCTATATCCGCCAAAGTCTGAAATCTGCGCCGATCAGCATCGAGGCGTCGATCTCGCTGACCGAGGACTACATCAATTCGGCGCTCGCCGCCTTTCCGAAAGGACCGAACCAATGACCCTCAGAGCCCAACCGAAGGCGTCGCACTTCATCGACGGCGAATATGTCGAAGACGAAGCAGGCAGCATCATCGAAAGCCTTTATCCGGCAACCGGCGAGGTCATTGCGAGGCTCCATGCGGCAACGCCAGCCATCGTCGAGAAGGCGATCGCAGCGGCCAAGCGCGCGCAGCCGGAATGGGCGACCATGAGCCCGACGGCGCGCGGACGCATCCTGAAGCGAGCCGCCGACATCATGCGCGAGCGCAATCGCGAACTCTCCGAACTCGAGACGCTCGACACGGGCAAGCCGATCCAGGAAACGATCGTCGCCGACCCGACTTCGGGCGCCGACAGCTTCGAGTTCTTCGGTGGCGTGATCGCGGCCGGTCTCAATGGCTCCTACATCCCGCTTGGCGGCGACTTCGCCTATACCAAGCGCGTGCCGCTCGGCGTCTGCGTCGGCATCGGTGCTTGGAACTATCCGCAGCAGATCGCCTGCTGGAAGGGTGCGCCGGCGCTGGCCGCCGGCAACGCCATGGTCTTCAAGCCTTCGGAAAACACGCCTTTGGGCGCGCTTGCCATCGCCGAGATCCTGCACGAAGCGGGGCTGCCGAAGGGCCTCTACAATGTCATCCAGGGCGACCGCACCACCGGTCCGCTGCTGGTCAATCATCCCGATGTCGCCAAGGTGTCGCTGACCGGCTCGGTGCCGACAGGCCGCAAGGTCGCCGCCGCCGCCGCCGGCAGCCTCAAGCATGTCACCATGGAGCTCGGCGGCAAGTCGCCCCTGATCGTGTTCGACGATGCCGATATCGACAGCGCCATCGGCGGCGCCATGCTCGGCAATTTCTACTCGACCGGTCAGGTCTGCTCGAACGGCACCCGCGTCTTCGTCCACAAGGCCATCAAGGGTGAATTCCTGAAGCGGCTGAAGGCACGCACAGAGGCGATCACCATCGGCGACCCGATGGACGAGGCGACCCAGCTCGGCCCGATGGTCTCCTGGGCGCAGCGCGGCAAGGTGCTTGACTACATCGAGAAAGGCAAAGCCGAGGGAGCGACGCTGGTCACCGGTGGCGGCATTCCGAACAACGTCTCCGGCGAAGGCTACTATGTGCAGCCGACCGTGTTTGCCGACGTCACCGACGACATGACGATCGCACGCGAGGAAATCTTCGGGCCCGTCATGTGCGTGCTCGACTTCGATGACGAGGCGGATGTGATCGTCCGTGCAAATACCACCGAATTCGGCCTCTCCGGCGGCGTCTTCACCGCTGACATGACCCGCGCGCACCGCGTGGTCGACCAGCTGGAAGCCGGCACGCTTTGGATCAACACCTACAACCTCTGCCCGGTGGAAATCCCCTTCGGCGGCTCGAAGCAATCCGGCTTCGGTCGCGAGAATTCGCTCGCCGCGCTCGAGCACTATTCGGAGCTGAAGACGGTCTATGTCGGCATGGGGCCGGTGCAGGCGCCGTATTGAGACCAGGGTTTAAGGCCCCTCCCCAACCCCTCCCCACAAGGGGGAGGGACTAACCCGCCGCACCGACTTTGCAAGATATCGGCGCCACTGGCTCCGCATCGAAAGCAGAATTGAAACGGCGCCGCAGGTTAAGCCCCTCCCCCTTGTGGGGAGGGGTTTGGGGCGGGGTCTTCGACACGACACAGAGAGCTATGGAACTCATCATGCAGCAGGCAGATTTCGTCATCATCGGCTCCGGCTCGGCCGGTTCGGCTCTTGCCTACCGGCTGTCGGAAGACGGCAAGAATACCGTTATCGTCATCGAGGCTGGCGGTTCCGATTTCGGGCCGTTCATCCAGATGCCGGCGGCCCTTGCCTGGCCGATGAGCATGAAGCGCTACAATTGGGGCTACCTCTCGGAGCCGGAACCCAATCTCAACAACCGACGCATCACCGCGCCACGCGGCAAGGTGATCGGCGGCTCGTCGTCGATCAACGGCATGGTCTACGTGCGTGGCCATGCGGAAGACTACAATCGCTGGGAAGAGCTCGGGGCCAATGGCTGGGCCTACGCCGATGTCCTCCCTTATTTCAAGCGAATGGAGCATAGCCACGGCGGCGAAGAGGGATGGCGCGGCACCGACGGCCCCCTGCATGTGCAGCGCGGCGGCGTCAAGAACCCCCTTTTCCACGCCTTCATCGAGGCCGGAAAGCAGGCCGGTTTCGAGGCGACCGAGGACTATAACGGCTCGAAGCAGGAAGGCTTCGGGCTGATGGAGCAGACCATCTTTCAGGGCCGGCGATGGTCGGCGGCGAGCGCCTATCTGAAGCCGGCGCTGAAGCGGCCGAACGTCGAGCTCGTCTATGGCCACGCGCAGAAAGTGGTGATCGAGAACGGCCGGGCAACCGGCGTCGAGATCGAGCGCGGCGGCAAGGTCGAGGTCGTCAAGGCGAACCGCGAGGTGATCGTTTCGGCCTCATCCTTCAACTCGCCGAAGCTGCTCATGCTATCGGGCATCGGTCCGGGCGCGCACCTCAACGACATGGGGATCGAGGTCAAGGCCGATCGACCGGGGGTCGGCGCCAATCTGCAGGACCACATGGAGTTCTATTTCCAGCAGGTCAGCACCAAGCCGGTTTCGCTCTATTCGTGGCTGCCGTGGTTCTGGCAGGGTGTCGCCGGCGCGCAATGGATGTTCACCAAATCCGGCCTCGGAACCTCCAACCAGTTCGAGGCCTGCGCCTTCCTGCGCTCGGCCCCGGGCGTGAAGCAACCCGATATCCAGTACCACTTCCTGCCGGTCGCGATCAGCTATGACGGCAAGGCGGCGGCCAAGAGCCACGGCTTCCAGGTGCATGTCGGCTACAATCTGTCGAAATCGCGCGGCAACGTTACACTGCGATCCTCCGATCCGAAGGCCGATCCGCTCATCCGCTTCAACTATATGAGCCACCCGGAGGACTGGGAGAAGTTCCGCCACTGCGTTCGTCTCACCCGCGAGATCTTCGGCCAGCAGGCCTTCGACCACTATCGCGGCCCGGAAATCCAGCCGGGCGAAGGGGTGCAGACCGATGACCAGATCGACGCCTTCCTGCGCGAGCATCTGGAGAGCGCCTATCACCCCTGCGGCACGTGCAAGATGGGCGCCAAGGATGATCCGATGGCGGTGGTCGATCCGGAAACGCGGGTGATCGGCGTGGATGGCTTGCGCGTCGCCGATTCATCGATCTTCCCGCATGTCACCTATGGCAACCTCAACGGCCCTTCGATCATGACCGGAGAAAAAGCCGCCGATCACATCCTCGGCAAGCAGCCGTTGCCGCGCTCCAACCAGGAGCCGTGGATCAATCCGCGCTGGGAGCTGAGTGACCGGTAGGGTTCAGTGGTAGTCGTCTTCGCGCTGGTGGCGGACGGCGAGGATCGTCACTGTTTCCGAATCCTCTATTTCGTAAAGAGCGACATAGCCCGAGTTACTGAAAGGGATGACCAGTTCACGCAGCAAGGGCATGTCGTTGCGAGCTTTTCGCGATGAGAACGGGAAATCCGCCAGGCCTCCGACTGCGCGTTCGATCGCATCGATCGCTTTTTCAGCAGCGACGGGATCACGATCCAAAAGAAACCCGTAGAGACGCCGAAGCTCCAATCGTGCCGCTGGCGAGTAACGCAGCTTGTAGCTCACTTGCCGAGCTCGGCTTTCTTGTCAGCCAGCATCTGCCGGAGTTCAGCGTGTACGTCTTCCGCGCTATGGTAGACGCCCGTTCGCTTCGCTTCATCGCGAGAGGCCAGCCCACGCGCGATGAACTCGTCTTGTGTGCGTCTAAAATGTATCTGCGCACGGACCGAACTCTCGACGAAGGCGGAGAGCGTTTCCCCTTCCTCCAGCACGCTTTCGGCGGCGGCACGCAGTTCGGGATCGACGCGAAGCGAAGGAAGCGTTGCGGATTTCATGGCAGACCTCACGCGTTGCAATTGCGATGCATGATAGGAGAAACGGCCGTATGGTCAACTAGGACCTTGCGCCCGGTCCCCTAGAGGCCGATAAGGCTTTGCTGAAGCAAGCATTCCCACCAATTTTTGGTTGCCTTACCGGTCTCTCAGTTCATGCCCCCATCCTACCGCAAATCCAAACTGCTCCGCCGCTCACGCGTCTTTTGGGGCTCGTTTTCGCTTTGGCGCCCGAGACTGGTGTTCTGGTGCGGAGCGTTGGCGATAGGGTTGATCAGCGTCGGCTTCGCCAAGCTGGCCGACCTCGCGCAGAAGGCGTTTTTCAGCGTGACCACATCCGGCGAATGGGCATTCCTGCTGCCGCTGCTCATTACGCCGCTGGGGTTTGCGCTTTCGGCCTATCTTGCGGCAACGCTGTTTCCGAATTCGCAGGGGAGCGGCATACCCCGGGCGATCGCGGCGCGGCACCTGCACGACGAGGCGGACCGCTCCCGGCTGCTTTCGCTGAGGATCGCCTTCGGCAAGATCCTGCTTACGGTGCTCGGCCTGTTTTCCGGCGCATCGATCGGGCGCGAAGGGCCGACGGTGCAGGTCGGCGCCTCGATCATGCTTGCCGTGGCGCGCTTCGGGGGAATGGCGCAGGCGCGCGGATTGATCCTCGCGGGCTCGGCGGCAGGCATTGCGGCGGCCTTCAACACGCCTCTCGCCGGCATCGTCTTTGCCATCGAGGAAATGAGCCGCACCTACGAATCCAGGTCGAACGGGCTCGTCCTGACGGCCGTCATCCTGTCGGGCCTTGCCGCACTCGGCCTTTCCGGCAGCTATAATTATTTCGGCTCGACCTCGATCGCGCCGATGCAGCTTGCGGATTGGGGGCTTGTGCTGATCTGCGGCGTGGGTGGCGGAGCGCTCGGCGCCGGGTTCAGCGGCTTTGCGCTGCATGTGGGCCAGCGCGTCCGGCGCTGGGCGCAACCGCAGCCACTGAAACGCATGCTCCTTCTCGCCAGCGCTTGCGGCTTCGCCATTGCCCTCATCGGCATCGGTTCGGGCGGAACGACGTTCGGCACCGGCTACGAGCAGGCCAGAGGCGCTGTCGAGGGACAGGCCCTGCCGCTGTTCTTCTTCCTGGAAAAACTTCTTGCGAGCTTCCTCTCGATGATCTCGGGCATACCGGGCGGGATCTTCGCGCCATCGCTTGCAGTCGGCGCCGGTTTCGGCAGCACGGTCGGCACACTGATCGGCAGCAGCATTGCGCTCGCGGCAATTCTCGGCATGGCGGGCTATTTTGCCGGCGTCGTACAGGCGCCGATGACGGCGTTCGTGATCATTCTCGAAATGACCGGCGACCATCAGGCCGTGATTCCGATCATGGCCGTGTCGATGATCGGCTACATCACGTCACGCATCCTGTCGCGCGAACCGCTCTATCACGGCCTGTCGCGCGTATTCATCGCCGCAACGATCCGCGCGCGACGGGCAGCAGAGCACAAGGCAAACGCCGAGGAAGCGACGGGCTAGCCTAGAGCGCATAAGGTATGCGCACACCCGGCGTGTCCGTCGGGAAACCCTTGCTGTTGCGCGTCACGAGCAGCATCGAGTTCGTGTCGGCGGTTGCCCAGATAATGGCATCCGGCAGTTTGATCCTATATTCCTGCCTGATCTCGACGGCCCTCTCCGCAACGGAGGCTTCCAGCGAAATGATCTGGAAGCCTGCCAAGAAACGACGCGTGGCATCCGCGACATCCGGTCTGGCGCCTGCCAACACTTCCATCCACGTGATAATGCTGATAGCCGCCGTGTCGTACCGATCAAACTCCTGAGCGGCTTGTGGGACAGCATTGAGGTAATCGATGAGGATATTGGTATCGAACAGCGGCTTCACCATTCGCCCCTGATCTCCTCCTGATACGCGAGACCGTCGATCTTCCGCTTCCCCCAAAGCCCAAATGCCTGGCTTCGTTCGTCGATCGAGCTATGTTCGAGGAATGCGCTGACCGCCTCGCGAATGAGAGAGGCACGCGACACGTTTTTCGTCGCGGCGATTTCGTCCAGCGCCTTCAGATGATCGTCGCCGATATCAACAAGCGTCCTCACTACCATGCACTCCGATATATGATATCATCAATGTATATCACATATCGCATGAATACAATTCAGTGGCTCGGATGGAGCCGATGACTGTGGGCGGCTCTAAGCCAGCATCCTCGTCACCTGAGCGACCTTGGCGGGAGCCACCGCGTCGGCGATGGTCGTGGAGAAAAGCACCTTGCGGGTGGCGTCGGCGACCTTGGCGAAGACGTGGCGGATTTCGCAGTTCTGCTCGCCGTCGCAATCATCGCATTTGCGATAGGCGGTGATCGACAGGCAGGGAAGCGGCGCGATCGGGCCGTCGATGATGCGAAGCACTTCGCCGAATGTGATCATGTCGGCGGGCTTCAGGAGCAGATAGCCGCCCTGCTTGCCGCGGCGACTGACCACGATACCCTGATGCTTGAGGTCCAGCAGGATCTGCTCGAGAAACTTCTTGGGTATCTTTTGCTGCGCCGCGATATCGGAAATCATCACAGGCTCGCCATTGTCGGCCTGGGCCAGCACGGTGAGCGCTCTCAGCGCGTATTTGGCTTTCTGCGTTATCATTCTGGACCGTCGACACACACAGGGCAGACCGATTCCCGACCCACCGAAATACTGACCATGTCTCTATTGCACTTCCAGCATGAACGGAATTTGAACAGAGAAGCGAAACGCCTGAGACATAAGGTTTTTTGGCCTTGTTTTTTGCCCTCGGCCAATGAATATGACCCTACGCTAAAATTTGGCTGCCGCGCCATCAATTCACATTTCCGGTTGACAGGCAACGTGTAACTCTACTAAATCAATAGACATTGAGGCGCGCAGACGATTTCCATCGTCGGCGCGGCTGCTTTTCTGCATTGCAGCGGCCGGGGAGAGATATTTGCTCCTTTCGCGCCCGCATTCGAAATGCCCGTTTCTGTCCGATCCCTTCCTGACCTGCGATACTCCGGCCAACATCAAGGACAGGATTCCCATGACTGTTGCCCATACAATCGAAGAAGCGGAAACGCTGAACGCGAAACTTGCTACCCTTAGCCTGGCAGAACGCCTGTCGTTCGTATCGGGTCTTGGCGGGCGCGTGGTCTTCACAACCTCTCTCGGCATCGAGGACCAGGTGATCACGGCGGAAATCGGCAACCATCGCCTGCCGATCGACGTGGTGACGCTGCAGACTGGCCGCCTTTTCCCCGAAACGCTCAACCTGATCGACGAGACGGAAAAGCAGTACGACATACACATCAACCGCTATGAGCCGGAACAGGCCGATATCGACGCCTATGCGGCCAAATACGGGCTGAACGGTTTCTATGAAAGCGTCGAAGCCAGACATGCCTGTTGTGGCGTGCGCAAGCTGAAGCCGCTTGCGCGAGCCCTGGCAGGGGCGACGATCTGGATCACCGGCCTGCGCCGTGGCCAGTCCACCAACCGCGCCGATACGCCGTTTGCCGAGTATGACGCGGAACGCCATCTCCTGAAGGTCAACCCGCTGGCCGACTGGGATATCGACGTGATCAAGGCCTACGTTGCCGACAACAGCGTGCCGATCAATCCGCTGCATGCGCGCGGCTATCCCTCGATCGGCTGCGAACCCTGCACCCGGGCCATCAAGCCGGGCGAGCCCGAACGGGCCGGCCGCTGGTGGTGGGAGCAGGACGAGAAGCGCGAATGCGGTCTGCATGTTGCCGAAGAGGCCTCGGCAATCCCCGCCCGACAGTAACCCGAAGTTCGGGACCGAAGCGCGGCTGTCGTCGCCGCTCCCCGAAGATCAAGCGAAATTGCGTTCCGGCTATCCGGCCTGGAACGACCGAAGTCTGGAGTAAGACATGCCCGATACCCGTCCGGATACGGAACTCAGCAATCCGCAGAGCACCAAGCCACCGCTCGATCCGCATCTGAAGGCGCTCGAAAACGAATCCATCCATATTTTCCGCGAAGTGGCGGCCGAGTTCGAGCGTCCCGTGATGCTCTACTCGATCGGCAAGGATAGCTCGGTGCTGCTGCATCTGGCGCGCAAGGCCTTCTATCCCGGCCGCGTGCCCTTCCCGCTGCTTCACGTCAACACCGGCTGGAAGTTTGCGGAAATGATCACCTTCCGCGACAAAATCGTGAAGGAATACGATCTCGACCTGATCGAGCACATCAATCCGCGCGGTGCGGCCGAAAACATCACGCCGTTCACCTATGGCTCGGCGCGTTACACCGACATCATGAAGACGGAAGCGCTGCGCAACGCGCTCGACGCCGGCAAGTTCGACGCGGCCTTCGGCGGCGCGCGCCGCGACGAGGAAGCCAGCCGCGCCAAGGAACGCATCTACTCCTTCCGCACGCCGGACCACGGCTGGGACCCGCGCAACCAGCGCCCCGAGCTCTGGAACATCTATAACGGCCAGATCCGCAGCGGCGAGAGTGTGCGCGCCTTCCCGCTGTCGAACTGGACCGAGGTCGACATCTGGCGCTACATCCAGGCGGAAAATATTCCGATCGTGCCGCTCTACTTCGCCGCCAAGCGCCCCTATGTCGAGCGCGACGGCATGATGATTTCGGCCTCCGATCCGCGCCTGGAACTGCTGCCCGGCGAGACGAAGCAGGAAGACTTCATCCGTTTCCGCACGCTCGGCTGCTTCCCGCTGACGGGCGCGATCAAGTCCACCGCCACGACGATGGACGACATCATCGCCGAACTTGAAATTGCCACTGTCTCCGAACGCCAGGGCCGCGCCATCGACCGCGACCAGTCCGGCTCCATGGAGAAAAAGAAGCGTGAAGGATATTTCTGAGATGACTGCAGCAGCAACAGCAAGCGCCATCGCCGCCCCCGCCGCCGAGCCCGCCCAGGCCGTGCGCGACACGCGACCGTTGCGCCTCATCACCTGCGGCAGCGTCGACGACGGAAAGTCCACGCTGATCGGTCGCCTGCTCTGGGATACCAAGGCAGTCAAGGAAGACCAGGCCGCGACGCTGCGCCGGGATTCGACCGGCAAGCAGAACGACCTCGGCCTGCCCGACTTCGCGCTGCTTCTCGACGGCCTGCAGGCCGAGCGCGAACAGGGCATCACCATCGACGTCGCGTATCGCTATTTCGCGACGGACAAGCGCTCGTTCATCGTTGCCGACACCCCCGGCCATGAGCAATACACGCGCAACATGGCAACCGGCGCTTCCACCGCCGATCTCGCCATCCTGCTGGTCGATGCCCGCGCCGGCATTCTCGAGCAGACGCGCCGTCACGCGACGATCGCCTCGCTGCTCGGCATCAAGCAGTTCGTGCTTGCGGTCAACAAGATCGACCTCACAAACTACGATCGCGCCGGTTTCGAGAAGATCGTTCACGAGTTCCGCGAATTCGCGCTGTCGCTGGGCGTCAAGCAGATCACCGCCATCCCGATGTCGGCGCTGAAGGGCGAGAACGTCGTTTATTCCGGCGAAGCCTCCATGCCGTGGTATGCCGGGCCGACGCTTGTCGAGACGCTGGAGCTTGCCACCGTGCGCTCGTCGCAGACGGTCGGCTTCCGCCTTTCCGTCCAGCGCGTGTCGCGCCCGGGCGAGAGCTTTCGTGGCTATCAGGGCACGGTTGCCGGCGGTTCGGTGAAGCCGGGCGACAGCGTCATGATCCTGCCGTCGGGCATGGTCGCCAACGTTTCCAAGATCGTCACCTTCGACCTCGTGCGCAACGCCGCCGTCGCCGGAGACGCGATCACGCTGGTGCTCGACCGCCAGGTGGACGTGGCGCGCGGCGACATGATCGTTTCGATCGACAGCCAGCCGCAGGTGGGCCTCTCTTTCGACGCCCAGATCGTCGCGCTACAGCCCGAGGGCATCGAGTCCGGCAAGCGCTACTGGCTGAAGAGCGGCAGCCGCCGCCAGCGCGTTCAGGTTCAACCTGTCGCGCAGCTGCAGCTGAAGACCGGCACATGGACCTCGGCCGAGACGCTCTACATGAACGCCATCGGCAAGGTGCACCTGACCTTCGACGAAGCGGCGATCTTCGACCCCTACGAGCAGAACCGCTCCTCGGGCGCCTTCATCCTGATCGATCCTGAGACCAACAATACGGTCGCCGGCGGCATGGTGACGGGCAAGCGCTCGGAGCTCGGTGGTATCCATAGCGGCGATGCCCGCGTGATCCTGTCGCTGCCGGCGGATCTTGCCGACCAGATCATGGCAAGCGAGCTCTTCGCCAAGCGCCGTGACGAGGCGGAAGTGCGCCGCATGACGGCCGCGCAGGCCGCCGATCTCTGGTCGAACGCCGCTAGCGATATCTAACGATAGGCTTGATCGTGGCCCGCTCCTATCGAGCGGGCCACGATTTCTACATGCTTGCCTGCACCCGATGCAGATTGGCATAGACCCCATCATTCGCCATGAGATCATCATGGGTGCCGTGCTCGACGATGCCGTCGCCCGTGAGGACCAGAATGCGATCGGCATGGCGAACGGTCGAGAGGCGATGAGCGATCACCAGTGTGGTTCTCCCCTCCGCCAAGCTAAGCAGCGCCCGCTGGACCGCACGCTCACTCTCATTATCCAGTGCGCTCGTCGCTTCGTCGAAGATCAGGATCGCCGGGTCCTTGAGGAAAACGCGGGCGATCGTGAGCCGTTGGCGCTGGCCGCCGGAGAGCTTGACGCCGCGTTGCCCGATATCGGTCTCGTAACCATCCGGCAGCGCCATGATGAAGTCATGTGCGTTCGCGGCAAGCGCGGCAGCCACCACCTCGGCATCCGTCGCATCCGGTCGTCCATAGCGCAGGTTTTCCGCTATCGTGCCGGCAAACAGATAGACATCCTGCTGAACGATGCCGATGTGGCGGCGCAGCGACGCCAGCGTCACGTCGCGTAGGTCGACGCCATCGATGCGGATCGTTCCTGCCTGGATGTCGTAGAAGCGTGGAATGAGCGCGCAAAGCGTGCTCTTTCCCACGCCCGAGGGCCCGACCAAGGCTACGAATTCGCCCGGCGCGATGGTGAGGGATACGTCGTCGAGCACGGTGGCGCCGTCCTCGGCATAGCCGAAGGTGACCTCGGAGAAGCGGATTTCGCCGTTCGGAACCGACAATGGCCGGGCTCCGGGGCGGTCCGTGATGTCGGGCGCGATCTCCAGTATCTCCATCGCCCTGACGAAACCGGTGTAGCCTTCCTGCCAAAGCCGCACGAAGTTGGCCAGCCGCCTCACCGGATCGACCAGCACCGCGACGCACAGCAGGAATGTCAGCAGGTCGGCGACCGAGAGTTCCGCCGTCAGGATACGGATGGCCCCTACTATGATGACAAGGATGGTGATGAGCTGCGCAAAGGTCTCCGTACCGACGGAGAACCAGGCCTCGCTGCGGTATCCGTCCGCACGACTCCTCAAAAAGCCCTGGTTGAGATCCGCGAAGCGCTCCTTCTCCCTCCCCTCGTTGGCAAAGGACTGGACGACACGAATGCCGGCCAAAGCATCCTCGACGCGCTCGTTGACGGCAGCAATCTGCTTTTTGCTGGCGTCAAGCGCGTGGTTCATGCGTCGATTGAAGTGCAACGCATAGGCGATCGCCAGCGGTGTGAGCAGAAGGATGATACCGGCCAGGGGCGGATCGATATAGAAGAGCACAATCATCGCGCCGCCGTATTTGAGCACGGCAATGGAGAGATCTTCGGGGCCATGATGGAAAAGCTCGCCCAACCATAGCGAATCGTTGGTGATACGGCTCATCAGCTGACCGGTGCGCTGTGTATCGTGGAAGCTGAACGAGAGCTTCTGGCAGTGCTCGAAGAGCTCCTGACGAACGGCCGCCTCGATCCGGGCGCCCATCACATGCCCCTGATAGTCGACAAAGAAGATGGCGACGCTCTGGACCGCGAGGATCACGAGCATGGCAGCCCCGATGACTAGGATCTCATTGAGGGCCTGCGGCGTGTCGGTAAGCGTCAGGAGATAGCGCGTGACGTAGTTGGCGCACAGCGGCAAAGCGATTGCGGTGCCGGCAACGAGGATTGCGCAAAACAGGTCCGCCAGCAGCAAAGGCAGGTGCGGCCGATAATAGGAGAGAAACTTGCGCCAGCGCGAGCGCCGGCGTTCGCGGTCGGCGTCGGTCTGGCGGGTCTGGAGGAACCGAAGAGAGGGTTTATGGCGTGGCGTGCTTTTCCTTGCACGCGAGAACCGAGAAATCATGAAGCGACATGTCCTTGTGGTGGATGTTTCCTTTCTGGTTGGACAGGATCGTTTTCATGTTGGTCTCCCGGAGCTTCAGCAATAGAAACCTGAGCATCGCAGACAAGTGCCGCCTTCTCAATATTGAAACGGGAGAAAGGCGAAGGATGTCATTTGCGGGCAACAGTGGGCGTTCCGTGCTGATGAGATGCCTGCTTCGACGAGCCGGTTGAGTTCCTACGACGGATCGGCTTGCCTTCCAGCGCATCGAGCTGGCGCCTCGTTTCACAGCAGGCATTGCCGACCAGCCAGCGGTTCTCGTGATCTCAGGCAGCAACGACCTTGTTGCCAATGGCCGCATCGAGGTGATCAAGCACATCGGAATCGACGCTGTCGCTGAATTTCCTGGCAAACAGCTTAGTTGATGCCAGCAGTTCGGGAACATCCGCACACTTCAATGTCGCGGGATATGGAGGAACCGGCCTGTCCCAGATCGCAAACCTCAGGTCATCGCCCACGATCCTGCCGGCGAACGGCGAATTGCTCAGTATGGTCTGGACAACGAATTCATCGGGAATGAACGTGCCGTGCAGAAAACGATCGAACTTGGGGCTCTTCTGATGGAATACGTCGATGTATTCGACCGCGGCTCTGGTTAGCGTCCACCACTGGCTGCCACCGTAAGCAACGAGGCCGTAGGGCATGCTCCGCGTTATCGGCGTGTTGTAAACGCGGCCACGAATGCGGAGGTGATATCGAAGCGCCCTGTCCGGTGCCTTATAGAGGCCACCCATCTCGGTCCACCGGTTCGGCTTTTCCATAGCAAAGCTCTCGATGAACTCGTTTCCTTTCGCGCGCGCAAGGAAATCCGCTATCTGTTCATTGGACTTGATAGGATAATCCGCGCCGGACAGCAAAGTCGCATAGTCAAATTCGACGCCACTTTCGATCGCTGCATTGATCAACGAAAACGTTGCGCGCGATATGCCCGGACTGGCCCATCGACTGCGGAAGCGAGGTACGAAGTACGTTTTCGCCCTACGCTTCATCGCGTCCCGCAATTCTTCGTAGAACCGGCCTGCGTTCGTGTCGACATGAATAAAGACTGGCGACTCCTCGGGAAGCGCCGAGATGAGCCGCGTCACTTGCTTCAAATTCGCATGCACCAAAAGCAGGTAGGCAACGATCACGAGGCCCTCCAGGGAAAGATGACATTCCACCTATTCTCCGGGCTGAGACCGCCCGTCACAACGGGAGAAAAAGTCGTAGCCTCCCTGTTCCTTTGGAGCACATGGGCCGCGCAGCCCTGACAAAGGTCTGCTCCGTGCGGTGCCGCGCGCCGATGCAAGACCTCGCCGTGGCGGTTACCACAAAGACATGTGGCGGTTGACATCCTTGTAGAGCAGGTAGCGGAAGCGGCCGGGACCGCCGGCGTAGCAGGCCTGCGGGCAGAAGGCGCGCAGCCACATGAAGTCGCCAGCCTCGACCTCGACCCAGTCGGAGTTCAGGCGATAGACCGCCTTGCCTTCCAGCACATAGAGGCCATGCTCCATGACGTGGGTTTCCATGAACGGGATCACGCCGCCGGGCTCCAGGGTGACGATGGTGACGTGCATGTCGTAGCGAAGATCGGCGGGATCGATGAAGCGGGTCGTCGCCCATGCATCATTGGTATCCGGCATGGACTGCGGCGGATTCTGCTCTTCATGCGTGAAGAGCGCGGGTGGCGGCTCCAGCCCTTCGACTTCTTGGAACGCCTTGCGGATCCAGTGAAACTTCACGGGCGCCCCGCTCTTGTTCCACAGCGTCCATTTCGAGCCTGCCGGCAGGAAGGCGAATGAACCGGGGCGCATCGGGTGGGTGGCACCTTCAAACTCGACTGTCATCTCGCCGTCGACCACGAAGAGGACGCCTTCGGCCCGCTTTTCCGGCTCCGGTCGATCGCTGCCGCCGCCCGGCTGCACTTCCATGATGTACTGCGAGAAGGTCTCGGAAAAACCGGTCATCGGGCGAGAGATCACCCAGGCGCGGGTGCCGGTCCAGTGCGGCAGAAAGCTGGTGACGATATCCGTCATCACCGTGCGGGGAATGACGGCATAGGCGGTCGTAAAAACGGCCTTGCTGGACAGTAGTTCGGTCTGCGGCGGCAGGCCACCCAAGCTGGAATAGAAGTTGCTCATCGATCCACTTTTCATGACACGGAGTTGCCTACCAGCTTTAGGCGCCGGATATGCGGCAGGCAACATCTAGATTGGCAAGACTCCTTTTCCCGTTCGGCAGGCAGAGGGGACAGCTCAAAAAAAAGAAACCCCGCACGCGGGGCGGGGCTTCTTCTCTTCGTCGCTAACGCCGTTTCAATAAGGCGATACGCACTGGGCCCGAACGCCGACGCTCGGCGCATAGGTGTTGTCGTATTCGCGGTACGTCTTGTAGCGGTTGTAGCACCACTGCACATGCGCGCTGCCATACGAATAGCTCGGCTGGGCATAGCTGGGCTGACTGGCGACCGCGCCACCGATGATCAGGCCGGTCCCGAAGGCAGCCAGCGGATACCACCACCCATCGTTGCCGCGACGATAGCCGTACCGATAGTCCCTGTAGCCACGATGCCCGTTGTACCAGCCGTTCTGCGGTGGCCGTGGCCTGTGCGAGTTGTGTGGCGGCGGCCTGCTCGGGCGATGCGAATTGTGTGGCGGAGGCCGGCTCGGCCGGTTTGCATGATGCGGCGGCGGGCGATTGGGTTTGCCGGCATGCGGAGGTCGTTTTGCCGGTTTGCAGTGCGGGCCGCTGCAGGTGCGCACCTGCTGTACGTCCCCATCCGTCACAGCACGAACGGCAACGGCTTCAGGCACGGGAAAGGCAGCTGCCGGCAGGGAATTTCCCACCGCCGTCAACACCGCCACAGCGACAATCGCCAATTTCCTCATTCAAAACCTCCAATGTTGATGCAGAGAATATGGACAACATGATTTCCAAAACCAGTGGTGGTATCAACATATTCTCATCGAGACCACAAGATCCCGTGTCAGAGCGCGCCGGAGAGCTACTGTCACTGAACGACGAGCTGCT
Organism: Rhizobium sp. AC44/96; assembly: GCF_001692185.1. Classification (NCBI taxonomy): domain Bacteria; kingdom Pseudomonadati; phylum Pseudomonadota; class Alphaproteobacteria; order Hyphomicrobiales; family Rhizobiaceae; genus Rhizobium; species Rhizobium sp. AC44/96. The sequence goes on along the minus strand of NZ_LXKO01000001.1, from coordinate 684,929 downwards.
TGGACAGCAGGCCGGAAGTCCCGAATGCATCAGCTTCCAGACGCCGGCGGCGCCAATACCTCGATCCCTTTCGGCGGATAAACATCAATGATTGTTGCGAAATCGTGATCGCACCGTGAGGCATCGCGGCCGCCATCAAAACCGAATCTCCCACCCCTCAATTCTAAGTGTGCCTTCCAAACCACGAGGCCCGGAAACTGTGGCGGACTCCAACCGCTGCTATTGCTTGGCGCCGTGACACGCGATAGCCGAGAGATTGATGCAACCATACGACGTGAAGCTCGACTGAGTCGCGGAGAATAGGATTGCCGGTTGCTTCAGTGTTTATGAGTGTTGGGAGAATTGAAATGAAGACGTTTTTATCCGCCGTTGCCATCGTTGCCGCCACTGCTGGGTCGGCACTGTCCGCGGATCTCACCGCCGACACGGCAGCGAAATCGGCGTTCGACTGGAGCGGCGGCTATGTGGGTCTGGATGCCGGTCACGCCTGGGGCGATTCGAAGGTAGACTTCGGCGGCTTTGCGCAGAGCAATCCGGATCCGGACGGCTGGCTCGGCGGCGCCTACATCGGCTACAATTTCCAGGCGCCAAATTCCTTCGTCATCGGCCTGGAGAGTGACATATCGGCCAGCAGCGCGGACGACCGGTCCGCATTCACAGTACCGGGTGTTGCGATTACAGGGGTAGACGGCCAGGTTGATGTCAACTGGACAGCGGCCTTTCGCGCCCGCGTCGGCTACGCCGTCGACCGCTTCCTGCCCTATGTCGCGGGTGGCGTTGCCATCGCGGATGTCGACACATCAATCGTGGTGCCGGGCCTCAGCCAAAAATTCAGTGACACCTTTGTCGGGTACACCGTCGGTGCCGGTGTCGAGTACGCTGTCACCGACAACATTATCGGTCGCTTCGAATACCGCTACACGGACTTCGGCAGCAAGACCAACACCATTGCCGGTGCGCCTGTCGGTATCGATACCGATCTGAGCACCAATGAGCTTCGGCTCGGCGTCAGCTTCAAGTTCTAAGTCCGCTACGCTCTCGCGCTGCAAGCCCCGTCATTTCGGCGGGGCTTTTCCTTGCCGGTCGCGCCTGCCGAAACCGCCATTTGCGCGCGCTCGGAACATCTCGTCTGGCGCCCAAATCTCCGGGCGCGACGTGACTGAAACATGAACATAGGCTTCATCGCCAATTCAGGCCAACTGGAACATTTTCGGATCCATGCAGTTGTCTAACTGATGGAGATGACAATGAAAAAGCTTCTTATCGGCGCAATCGTTGCGCTTGCTTCGCTGACCGCCACTGCTGCTCCCAGCCTTGCAGACGGCGTCTATTTTCAATTCGGAAGCCCCGGGTATCATGACGGATACTACGGCGATTATCCTCGCTACCGGCCGGCCTACCGCCGATATTATGAACCGGAGTATCCTCGCTACTATCGTGAGCAATACCCGCGGCACAAGGCATCCTGCAGAACACAGAACAAGCGATATTACAGCGAACACGCCAATCGCTGGGTCACGCGATCGACCCGAGTCTGCTACCGGTAGAATCTATGCGGGCGCTTTGGACACATTCGAGGCGCCCCTCTTTCGCTGGCATCCCGAACTGCCCCGACATCCTCAACTGCCCCGACATCCTCGCATGAAAGGTGCCACATCGACCTGAACATACGTTGTTCGGGCCACCTTCCCCAATCGCAGCTGCTGTGTTTTCAATCTGGCACTCTGAGTTGCCATGCGGGCACTCGCAATAAATCAAGCGAGCCGTCGACATGCGTCGTCCGCGGTCAAGGCTCGCTCATCGTTCTGCGACAGCTTCGGAGTTTCGGGTGTCAGTGAGACACGTGCTCCGGCTTACCCTTCCTCTTGGTAGAGGCGAAATCTTCCAGCTGCTTTTCGGTCATGGAATCGACCATTTCCCGAGACGCACCCTTCAGCTTGCTTTTCGGGGTTTCCCCGCGCTTGGCGGAAAGGGCTGCACCGGCTGCTCTTTGCTGGGCTTTGGACTTGGCTGGCATGTGACTGTCTCCTCTTTTGAAGTCAACTCCACAGCCGTGTCGATGTTCCGCCGCGACGAGCGGCAAATTCCCCAGCCCGCGTGCACGCAGCTGCGAACGGCTACCCGCGTAAGGTAAGAGCAGATTTTTCAGAGGTTCGGGAAATAATTGGACCACATCAAGTGGTCAGACTGGTCGGAGTGGAGTGATTCGAACACTCGACCCCCACGTCCCGAACGTGGTGCGCTACCAGACTGCGCTACACTCCGTGACCAGCGGCGCCTTCATAGACCGGCCCATCTTATTGCGCAAGCACCAAAATTCAAAAGCGGGCGCATTTTTTTACGCTGCCATGACAGGCGCCGAAGTGCGCTTGAGGTGGAGCAAAAAGCCACACCCCGGGCAAATTTTGCATTTGCGAACAGGAGCCGATTTTCTTTTGCCGGGTTACGCGCTAAAGGCCTGATCGGGACACGCAGAACCGCTGCGCAGACAGTGATTCCCGCATTGGATGCGCGCCATTTCAGGGACGATATGATGAAACTCCGCACCTTTGCCGCGGCCGGGCTTGCTATTGCGCTGGCCGGCTGCACGACCATTCCGACTGCCGCCGATCCGATCTCCAGCCGCTGGGTTGGCCAGTCGGCCGGCAAATTCTTTGCCGCCTTCGGCCCGCCGCTCACCGATGCCGACACGGGCAACGGTAACGTCTACACCTGGAAGGGCGGCTACAAGACGGTCACGGTTCCGGCGAAGTATGCCGATGGCGCCGACGGCAAGCGCGGCAAGCAGATCTCCCCGGCCCGCAAGCAGTACCTGCGCTGCCAGGCGGAAATCACGACGAATGCGGACTACACGATCCGCACCATCCGCGTTTCCGGCGACGTCCCTGGTGTCAACGGCCCATCCTATTGCGCCGAGTTCCTTGCGCCGGCACAGTCGTAAGCCAAAAGCACCTGACGACAAAAGGCGGCCTGAGGTCGCCTTTTTTCATTTAGGCCAATGCCCGGGCGTCGCCGTACCAGCCACTGCCCAATCGCTGACGCACGGCGAGCTAAGCTTTCGCGTGCAGTACTGAGCAATCGCTTGCAGCGACGAAATGGCGGCCTCGAAGGAGGTATGAGACCTCCTTATTAACAGCTTCCAATTCTTACTCGGATCACACATGCTGGGACCATTTCAGTCAAAATCGCTTGGTCTATGAACGCTCCAACGTCTCAAGAAACTTCAATCGAAGTAGCTTCGGCAGGCGGCAGCGCGTCGCCGTCCAACGCTTATGTCATCGCAGTTCCAGCTCCCGCCTACCGGCTCTCCGACAGCTCTTTTGCGATCGAAGGCGCCTTTTCTCATCACCTTAGAGAGCTCAGGGCGCAGCTCAGCGGACATGCCGACAAGGTGATACTGGTGGCACCAGAACTCAGCCGGGAAGATTTCGATAGTAACCCGTCGCTTGGCATCATCACCGCCGATGAAGGAATTGTGATGGTGCCCACATATCCGGCCAGTGCATCCGCCAAGGAGTTCTGGCTCCGGCATGTGCCTCGACTGGTGGGCGTTCTCAACCGAACCTTCGGCGAAGCGGTCGTCGTTCATTCGGGGTTGTCTCACGACACGTGGCGACCGATGTTACTGTTGGTGAATGTCATCGCGTGGCTCCGCAAGAAGCCCATATTGTTCGTCGTCGATATTGATTTCCGGCACAACAGCCTGCGGTTCCGGCAACTCGGGATCTGGAGCCGAAAGAACTATCTCACCAATCGGTTCGTGCACGATCCTCTACGTTGGTTTCAGGTCTGGCTGGCGGTCAGACTGTCAAAGCTTGTGCTCTTGAAGGGTCCCCAACTGGTGCGCGACTTCGGCGGCGGCCGGGCTCATGTAAAGAACTTCCTCGATACAGCGCACGCTGCGGAACAGGTTCTATCCGAAGGCGAATTGAACCAGCGCCTGGCGTGGCTTTCCGACAGTACCCAGCCGCTGCAACTGACCTACTTTGGTCGGTTGGTGTCTTACAAAGGCATAAACCTTGCCATTGAGGCCATCCGTCTGGCGCGTTCCAAAGGCAGAGACATCCGGTTGACGATCATAGGGGATGGTCCGGAGCTGTCTTCACTTCGCCGACAGGCGGATGATGCTGGACTGTCGGAGGCTGTGAGCTTCACCCCGGCCGTAAAATACGGTGAGCCACTGTTTCGCCTGCTGGCGAATTTTCATGCCTCTGTCGCGTGCCCGTTGGTGGAGGATACGCCTCGCTCGGCCTTCGATTCCATGGCGAGGGGATTGCCGATCGTGGCGTTCGATCTCGACTATTTCAAAGATCTCGCGGAGATGAGCGGCGCGGTAACCACCGCCGCCTGGCCGTCACCGGAGAAACTCGCAGATGCCTTCGTCGCACTCGACGCAGATAGAACCGCGCTGATGGAACAGACGCGCAAGGCAGTGGCCTTCGCGAAGGCCAATACGCAGCAGATCTGGATGGAAAGACGACAGGCTTGGCTGATGGAATATGTCTTGAACGACGCACCAGCGACCAACGGCGAACAATAGCAACAACATTGATGCTATCGACGGCCGTCGATAAGTCTCGGCTGAGTGAAGCTGGGCCATCAAGATGCAGCTGGATTTAGGTGGCTGGGGCGCCAGGATTCGAACCTGGGAATGCCGGTACCAAAAACCGGTGCCTTACCGCTTGGCGACGCCCCAACAGAGCTTGGCAGCGAAGGCCGCTTGCCAAATCGACGCCTGATTAGCAAAGCTCGCTTGCGGTCACAATCATTAAGTTTCGAGCGCGGCATATTTCTGTGCGCTTTCTTCGTCGCCATGTTAGGTGTTCGGACAGTGACTGCACACCCCGGAGTGACGATGAGCCAATACCGCGCCCGCCCGCCTGCCCTTGCGACCATCCTGCTCGACGACGCGGTGGTGCGGATCACGCGCTGGGATTTCGAGCCGGGCGCCGATACCGGCGTCCACACGCATGGAATGGGCTATGTCGTCGTGCCGATGACGGATTGTCGGTTCCTGCTCGAGGAAAAGGACGGCAGCCGCAGGGTGGACATCGCGAAAGGCGCCGCCTATCGGCGCGATGCCGGCATGGAACACAATGTCGTCAATGCAGGCGACGAACCCATGTCCTTCATCGAGATCGAATACAAATAAGTATTGCGACCTCACGGCCACATGGACGCGACATGCCGAACCCGGAATTCAACCTTGCCTTCGAACCCGCCTACGGGCAGCCCGTGGCCGTCGCCCCGCATGTCCAAAGAATCACCGCCAACAATCCCAGCCCCTTCACCTTTCACGGCACGAACAGCTATATCGTCGGTGACCGGTCGGTCGCGGTGATCGATCCCGGACCGGAGGACGACGACCATTTTCAGGCATTGCTCGCGGCGCTTGAGGGACGCGAGGTGACCCATATCCTCGTCAGCCACACGCATCGTGACCACTCTCCGCTGGCCAAGCGCCTGCAGGCTGCCACCGGAGCCCCGATCGTCGCGGAGGGGCCGCATCGGGCGGCACGCCTGCTGCATGAAGGCGAGGTCAATCCCTTCGCTGAAAGTTCCGACATCGATTTTCGGCCGGATCTCGCAATCTACGATGGCGAGACCATCGATGGCGATGGCTGGCACCTGACGGCCGTTCACACGCCCGGGCACACGGCAAACCACACGGCTTTCGCGCTGGCTGGAACCGGCGTCCTGTTTTGCGCCGATCACGTCATGGCCTGGGCAACCTCGATTGTCGCTCCGCCGGATGGCTCGATGACGGATTATATGAAGTCCCTCGACAAGCTTATCGAGCGGCATGATCGCCTGCTGCTTCCGGGGCATGGCGGCCCGGTCAAGAAACCGGTGTCATTCATGCGCGCACTGAAGACCCATCGGCGCATGCGAGAACGCGCCGTGCTCGGGCGGATCCGTGCTGGCGATAGCTCCATTCTCGATATGGTGAAGGTGATCTACCGGGATACCGATCCGCGCCTGCATGGCGCCGCTGCCCTCTCCGTGCTTGCCCATATCGAGGACCTGATCGAGCGCGGCGAAGTCACGACCGACGGCCCCCCTCACCTGCTCGGCCGATACAGACCGACGGCCCGGAGGTAACCCATGCCGGCAGATTACAGCTATCGCGAGGATGCCGCCGTTCCGGCGTTTGCGGACGACAACCCACTGATCGTCTTCGACGGGGAATGCGTATTCTGCTCGGCTTGGGTTCAATTCGCGCTCAAGCATGACAAGGCCGGGCGGTATCGCTTCCTGGCAGCACAGTCGCCGCTGGGTGCCGCGCTTTACCGCCACTACGGGCTGGATGACCGCGACTATGAAACCAATATCCTGATCGAAAACGGCCAGGCGTTCTTCAAGTCGGACGGATCGATCCGGATGATTGCCGGACTCGGCAGCCCTTGGTCTGCTGTGCGGATCTTTCGCCTCCTGCCGCGCAAGCTGCGGGATAGCCTTTATGAGTTCGTGGCGCGGAACCGGTTCCTTGGATAATCATGAGCCGGTAGGCTAGCTGCCCGCGATGCCGAGCAGTTCGGAATCGAGCGCCTTCAGGTAGTTCTCCGCAATGTCGGCGCTGAAGCCGAGATCATACGGGCCGTAACGGGAGGCAACGCGAACATCGACGAATGTGGTCTCGGCCTCCTCGCGCAGACGGATGATGATGTCGAAGCGCAGGCCGAGGACGAGAGTTCGCGTCTCGCCCTGCAGGGTCACGCCGTTGGCGCGGCGGATGAGCTGGGCGACGTCATCGTCATAGGGACGTGGCGTCGGCACGGGCACGGCCTCCGGCGCGTCGGCCACGGCGCCGTCCTCCGCCTGCGGCTTGACCGGCTTGTCCTCAGGATCCCGCGACGGTTCGCTGTCACCCTCGGCGTGGGTAATCCGGATGCCACTTTGCTTGGCAACCTTTTTCACCGCCTCGAGCACGCGATCGATGGCGCCGTCATAGCGGCGACCGGTGAGTTCCGGATAGGCCTCGAGTTGCTTTTCGCGATCGTCAGCCGTGATATCGGAACGCGGCAGCCAGATCTGATCGGCCTTGGGCGGCTTCAGCCACTCGGGCTCGGACACCAGATCGGTCGAGACGTCGTAGATTGCCGGCAGCGCGAAATAGCGTTCAAGCGCAAGCCCACCAAGCACCAGGGGCAGCGCCGCGAAGATCAGCGCCTTCATGGCATCCTGCCCGCCTTCGGCTCCTGTCAGCCACAGGCTTCGCAGCCCGGTAAAGGCCAGGAACGTTGCCAGCAGCGCCAGACCGGCGGAGACGAGCAGAATCAGTACGAGATAAGGCGTCGCAAGGCCGACGAAGCGATGGCCGACCAGGCCTGCCAGGCAAAGTACCAGCGCAAATGCCCCGAAGCGCCGCGAAAAGCGGGCGGCACTGGAAACGGGGCGGTCGAAACGGATTGCCATCAAACTTACCGGTTACTCGCAAGCGGCGCGTCCCGCATGAACACGCAAATCGCCCATGACTCTGTTTAGTGCAAGATTCGCTTAAATTGAAACGGTTGTCTCGAAAGAGCGCCCGCAATCCACGGCGAAGACGACGATGGCATGCTTGAGCATTTTCTGATATTCCCTATCTGTCGCAGTGTGGCGACCTCCGCTTGGCAGGACAAACAGGAGAAGAGCAATGATTGCACCAGAGCTCGCAGCGGACACGCAGGCGCCGATGCTAGGCCCTATCGATCCCGGCGACGCTTTCTTGCCCATGGAACTTCTCGAGCTGGAGCTTTCGCTCGAGACCTACAACGGCGACGCGGACTTCTGCGAAGCTGTGCGGGTTGCGTCTACCCGGGCCGGCGGCGAATTTCTCTTCGACCTTCCGGCCGACGGGCTGATGGACAATTGCAAGAGAATTGCTGTTCTGCGCATCCCCTCAGCCGAGGCAGGGACGCGGATCGTTCTTGCCGTGCTCGATCAGAATGGAACGGAAATCCGTATCGAGGCGCCCCCGCCGGAAAGCGGCAACCTCGTGCAGTTTGCCGAGGCGTTCATCACCGTTCTCGAGCGGTTCTGATTCAATCGCGGCCGGCTGCGGCCTCTGCCAGGCTCCGGAACGGGAACTTGCGCCCGCATTCGCATTTGATCACGCAGGTTTCCTGGTGGTTCGATGCGCGCTGGATGAACAGGCCGCGCGGCAGATGATCGACGGTGAAGCCCGGATGCTTGCGCTTGGGGTCGTCGATTTCCGACGCTTCGGCAAAACCGCTGTTGCCGCATTGCGGGCAGGTCAGCTTTTTCGAGAATCGATCACGTAATGCCATGCATGCCTTCCACTCGTGCGAAGCAGCCTTCTTACAGGCGATCGGCCGGAGGTGAAAGCAGGAACCAAGCTTTGTATGCAGCGTTTTAGGTGAAACCACGCGGTCGAGACGGGCCCCGTCTTTGGCGGTTGACGAGCGCAGCTGTATGGCTTCATCTAAGTTCCACGGGTTCACAACTTCGAAGACATGACAATGCGCAAGCTCACCCTCTTTTTCGCCCTTGCCACGACTGCAATCGGCTTGGCTGCCTGTCAGACGATGACGCCGGAGGAACGCCGTGCCGCCGACGAACGGCAGTGCATGAGCTACGGCTTCAAGCGCGGCACAGACGGCTTTGCCGCATGCCTACAGCGGATCGACCTCGATCGCCGCGCCCAGGCCCGCTACAACAGCGACATGGTCATGATGGATATGTCCTACGGTATCGGCGGCCCCTATTACGGCGGGCCGTACTACTATCGCCATCATCACTGATTGTTGCGCAGCACTGCCTGCGCGGCCGCCAGTCTCGCGATCGGCACGCGGAACGGCGAGCACGACACATAGTCGAGCCCGATTTCTTCGCAGAAGTGGATCGATGCCGGATCGCCGCCATGTTCGCCGCAGATGCCGAGCTTCATGTCGTTGCGCGTGCGCCTGCCACGCTCGGCCGCGATGCGGATCAATTCGCCGACCCCGTCGAAATCCAGCGAGATGAAGGGGTCGTGCTCGATAATGCCCTTGCGCTGATAGGTCGGGATGAATGCCGAGGCATCGTCACGTGAGATGCCAAACGTCGTCTGCGTCAGATCGTTCGTTCCGAAGGAGAAGAACTCGGCCGCTTCGGCGATGACGTGGGCGCGCAAAGCCGCGCGCGGCAGCTCGATCATCGTACCGACCAGGTAGTCGATACGCATGCCCGCTTCCGTCATGACATCCCGGGCAATCGCATCGATGCGCTCCTTGACGTAGTCGAGCTCGGAGCGGAGACCGACAAGCGGCACCATGATTTCGGGAACCACGGCCGCGCCCGTCTCGTGGGCGGCAGCGACAGCAGCTTCGAAGATCGCGCGCGCCTGCATCTCGACAATCTCGGGATAGGAGATGGCAAGACGGCAGCCGCGATGACCCAGCATGGGGTTGAATTCGTGCAGGGCATCGACACGCTGGCGCAACGCGGCGGGCTCCATGCCCATGGCCGCCGCGACATCGGCGATTTCCTCATCGGTATTCGGCAGGAACTCGTGCAACGGCGGATCGAGCAAGCGGATCGTGACCGGCAATCCGTGCATGACGTTGAAGAGACCGGTGAAATCGAGCCGCTGGATCGGCAACAGTTGGTCCAGCGCGGCGCGGCGCCCCTTCTCGTCCTCGGCCAGGATCATCTCGCGCATGACATGGATGCGCTCGCCTTCGAAGAACATATGCTCGGTGCGGCAGAGGCCGATGCCTTCGGCTCCGAACGAGCGGGCAGCGCGTGCATCCGCCGGCGTATCGGCGTTCGTGCGCACGGTCATCCGGCGCGCCCCATCGGCCCACCGCATGATGCGCCCGAAATCACCGGAAAGCTCCGGCTGCACCATCTGCACTTCACCCTTGAGAACCTGCCCGGCCGAGCCGTCGATGGTGATGACATCGCCTTTCTTGAGCGTCACGCCGACGCCGATCACGCGCTCGTTGCGGGCATCGATACGCATCGTGCCGGCGCCGACGACACAAGGGATCCCCATGCCGCGAGCGACCACGGCCGCGTGACTGGTCATACCGCCGCGGGTCGTCAGGATGCCTTCTGCGGCATGCATGCCATGAATATCCTCGGGGCTTGTCTCGACCCTGAGCAGGATGACCTTGCGGCCTTCCTCCGAGGCAGCCACCGCTTCCTCTGCCGTAAACACGATTTCGCCTGTCGCCGCACCCGGCGAGGCCGGCAAACCCGTGCCGATCACTTCGCGCGCCACCCGCGGATCGATCGTCGGATGCAGCAGCTGGTCGAGCGACGAGGGCTCGATGCGCAGAACGGCTTCAGCCTCGCTGATCACCTTCTCATCCACCATGTCGACGGCGATCTTCATCGCCGCGCGGGTCGAGCGCTTGCCGGCGCGCGTCTGCAGCATCCAGAGCTTTCCGCGCTCGATGGTGAACTCGATATCCTGCATGTCGCGGTAGTGCGATTCCAGCTGGCCGCAGATGCGCGACAATTCCTTGAACGCCTCCGGCATCAGCTTTTCCATCGACGGCCGGTCGGAACCAGAGCTGATGCGCCCGTCTTCGGTGATGCTCTGTGGCGTGCGGATACCGGCAACGACATCCTCGCCCTGCGCGTTCACAAGGAATTCGCCATAGAGTGTCTTTTCGCCGGTCGACGGGTTGCGGGTAAAAGCGACACCAGTCGCGGACGCGTTGCCCAGATTGCCGAAAACCATTGCCTGGATGTTGACCGCCGTTCCCCACATCTCCGGGATGTTGTGCAGGTGGCGGTAGGTCACGGCCCGCGCGCTCATCCAGCTCGAGAAGACGGCGCCAACGGCACCCCACAGCTGGATCTCTGGATCCTGGGGAAACTCCTCGCCCAGTTCCTCTTCTATGATGCCCTTGTAGAGCGAGACGACGTGCTGCCACTCGGCGGCGCTCAATTCCGTATCGAACTCATGGCCGAGACGGGCTTTTTCATCTTCGAGGATTTCCTCAAAGACATCGTTGTCCAGCCCCATGACGACATCGGCATACATCTGGATGAAGCGGCGATAGCTGTCCCAGGCAAAGCGCGCATCGCCGGCATCGTGGCCAAGCGCCTGAACCGTATCGTCGTTCAGGCCGAGGTTCAAAACGGTATCCATCATTCCGGGCATCGATACCCGCGCGCCGGAACGGACCGACAGCAGCAAGGGCTTCTGGCCGGCGCCGAAGCGCCGCCCGGTAATGGCTTCGATGCCCGCAATGCCAACGCGGACCTGCTCCTTGAGCGCTTCGGCAATCCGCCGCCCGTCCTTGTAATAGGCAGCGCAGGCGTCGGCGATGATGGTAAGGCCAGGGGGAACAGGCAGGCCAAGGCTGCACATCTCGGCAAGGTTCGCCCCCTTGCCTCCGAGTCGCTCGCGATCAACGGCACGCCCCTCCGCCCTACCGTCGCCGAATGTGTAGACCCACTTGGTCATCTTCCCCCCGAACACCAAATCAGAAAACAACTTAATCCGTTGGTGCTCAAATGAAAATCGACAAATACGGCCGAAATGTTGCAGCGCACAAAATTGGCTCAAATGTGTGTCGATTTGTCGGAGAGAGCGAGAGAACAATAAAGCTTTGCGGGACTGCAACAAAGTCCCGCAAAGCCTTATTTCCGTCCAGCCAGGAAAACCGGACGGGGGGTTCCTAGATGTGCCAGCGGGGCGCGGAGAGCCGCATTGCCCCCGCAGCACATTCATACCGCGATACGTGCTGGCTTGTGAGCCGGTATCTTGGTCGGTGCATGCAGTAATCTCTAATACAAGATTGGTAGGAAGACATCACACTATTGGGTGAGAATGCCTGCCGCATCTGACTTTTTTTGGGGTTTTCTCCCAAAAGGCTCAGGCGATCTCGCGCAGCTGCTCCGCAGTCTGCAGATCGACCGATACGAGCTGAGACACGCCCTGCTCCGCCATTGTCACGCCGAACAGCCTGTTCATGCGCGCCATGGTGATGGGATTGTGCGTGATGATGACGAAGCGCGTCTCGGTCGAGGCCGCCATCTCGTCCATCAGGTTGCAATACCGCTCGACGTTGTGGTCGTCGAGCGGGGCGTCCACTTCGTCGAGAACACAGATCGGCGCCGGATTGGTGAGAAACACCGCAAAAATCAGCGCCATGGCAGTCAGCGCCTGCTCGCCGCCCGAAAGCAGCGTCATCGTCTGCGGCTTCTTGCCGGGTGGGCGGGCCAGGATTTCCAGGCCGGCCTCCAGCGGATCATCGGACTCGATCAGCTGCAGCTCGGCCGTACCGCCGCCGAAAAGATGGGTGAAAAGGCGCTGGAATTGGCCGTTCACCACATCGAATGCGGCGATCAGACGCTCACGCCCTTCGCGATTGAGGCTCTGGATGGCGCCGCGCAGCTTGCGGATCGCGTCGATCACATCGTCACGTTCCTTGATCAGCGCCTCGAGCTTTTCGCTGAGTTCCTTCTGTTCTTCCTCGGCGCGCAGGTTGACGGCGCCGAGACGCTCGCGCTCCATCTTCAGGCGCTCCAGCTCACGCTCCACCTCGCGCAGATCCGGAACCGCCTGCATGGCCTCCAGACCGGCCAGGCGCAGGGCCTCGTGCGGCGCGACGTTCAACACCTCGCGAATACGCGCTTCGCCCTCCTGCCGCTTTTCGCGCGCGGAGACGAGACGCTCTTCGGCGCGGCCGCGGCGCTCGCGGCTTTCGGCGAGTTCGGACAGCGCGGTCGCCGCCCTGTGATCGGCATCACGCTGCACGAGTTCGGCTTCGGCAAGCACATCCGCAGCGCGGCGGCGGGCGTCGTCGGCCTTTTGCAGTTCGTTGAGAAGCGCGCGGCGCTTGTCGTCGAACTCATCGGGCGCCATTTCCAGCTCGGCTGCTTCTTCCCGCGCTTCTTCCTCGCGATCGCGAAGCGTCGAGATATGGTCTTCGGCACTGGCTGCGCGCTGGCGCCAGGTGTCACGCTCCTGGGCGATGGCAACGAGGCGGCGCTGGCGCGCTTCGTTTTCGCGGTTCAGGCTTTCGTGGCGAGCGCGCGTTTCGGCAAGGGCGCCACGATCGGTCGCGACTTCGGCCTGCTGCAAGCGCAGTCGGTCGTCGATACCAGTCAGGTCGGGCGCATCTTCAAGTTCGATGCGGGCGTTTTCCTCCTGAACGGAGATATCCTCCAGCTGGGACTGCAGCTGGCTTACGGCCTCGGCGACAACATCACGCCGACGGATCAGATCGCCCGAGGCGCGTTCGGCGGCTGCAAGCGCCTCGCGCGCTTCCGCAAGCTGTCGCGCCGACAGGCGGCTTACGTCGCGCGCATCGGCCAGGCGACGCTCCTCGCCACGGATCGCCTCGGCGGCGGCGGCAAGCTGCTCCTCTGCTTCGACGAGCACATCGCGGGCAAGCGCTGCTTCGCTTTCCAGCTCGGCAAGGCGGTTCTTCTGCGCAAGCCGCAAGGCGGCGGCATTCGGCGCATCCGCGCCTGTGACGTGACCGTCCCAGCGATAGACAGCACCCTCTTTCGTCACCAACCGCTGGCCGGGCTTGAGGGCAGGCATCAGCTTCGGGCCATCCGCATCGGCAATCAGGCCGATCTGCTTCAAGCGGCGGGTCAGGGCCGCAGGGGCGCGAACGTGGCTGAGGAGCGGCGTAACACCATCCGGCAATACAGGGTCAGCCGAACCATTGCCGTTCCCAGACCAATGCGCAGGCGCCTTTGGATCGAGCGGCGATTCCAGATCATCGCCGAGCGCTGCGCCGAGCGCCGTTTCAAAACCACGGTCGACCCGCAGATCTTCGGCAACCGGCGCGAACTCGCCTGCAGCGGCTCCCGCCGCCAGCATCCGCGAAATCGTGCGGGCTTCGGTCTCGACCGCGTTCAATTTCGACCGCGCCTGCTCGACCGACGGGCGCGACAGCAATTCCGTCTGGCGGGCCGCCGCGAGCGCCTGTTCGATCGCTTGGATACCAGCCTCCGCCTCGGCAAGGGCGCCCTCGCCGGCCTCGACGATCGCGCGCTTTTCATCCGGATCCGGCAGGGTAGCGATCTTTTCCGCGACAGCGGACAGCTCCCGGCCCGCTTCATCCATCTGGCGCTCGAGACGCATCTTGCGGTCCGCGAGGTCTCGGATGGCGCGTTCAAGCTGGTTGCGCCCGGCGGCCGCTTCTGCGCGCTCCGCGGTCAGCGCCGTGAAGACGCGCTCGCTGTCGGCAAGCTTGATCGCTGCCTCTTCGAAAGCCTCGCGCGTTTCTTCGGCATAGCGGCCAGAGTCAGCCAGAATCTCGGTGATGTCGGCCTCTTCGGCGTCGAGCTTCGCCAGGATCGCCGCATTGTCGGCCACGAGCCGTTCCTCGCGGCGGATGTCCTCGCCAAGCTGGGCAAGCCGGCGCGTCAGCTCATCGCGGCGGCGCAGGATGCGGTTCGCGTCTTCTTCCAGCTGCGTCTTGGCGATCTGCAGGCGCTGCAACGCCGCCGCGGCCCGTGCCTCGTCCTCGCGCAATTCCGGAAGCTTGAGGCTGGCGATCCCTTGTGTCTTTGCCGCTTCCATCTGGATCTGCGCCTTTTCGGCAACGATCGAGGTGGCTTGGTTGAGCGCGCTGTCGGCCTCGGCCTCGGCCTCCTTGGCCTGTACCCAGCGGATATGCAGGAGCATCGCTTCGCGCGCGCGAATATCGGCGGACAGCGTCTTGAAGCGGTTGGCCTGACGCGCCTGGCGCTTCAGGCTTTCGATCTGGCTTTCGAGCTGCGAGGTCACGTCATCGAGGCGCTCGAGGTTGGTCTCGGCGGCGCGGAGCCGCAACTCAGCCTCATGGCGGCGCGAATGCAGGCCGGAGATGCCGGCTGCCTCTTCGAGCAGCTGGCGGCGGGCCTGCGGTTTGGCGGAGATCAGCTCGCCGATGCGGCCCTGCCCCACCATGGACGGCGAGCGGGCGCCGGTGGATGCATCGGCAAACAGTAGCTGCACATCCTTGGCGCGGCTTTCCTTGCCGTTGATGCGATAGATCGAGCCCTGCTCGCGCTCGATGCGGCGGGTGACCTGGATCTCGTCGCTGTCGTTGAAGGCGGCCGGCGCGGTACGCTCGGCATTGTCGAGATAGAGGGCGACTTCGGCCGTGTTGCGGGCCGGACGATTGCCAGACCCCGAGAAGATGACGTCGTCCATGCCGGACGCGCGCATGTTCTTGTAGGAGTTTTCGCCCATGACCCAGCGGAGCGCTTCGACAAGGTTCGACTTGCCACAGCCGTTCGGGCCGACGACGCCGGTCAGTCCGCGCTCGATGATGAATTCGGTGGGCTCGACGAAGGACTTGAAGCCGACGACGCGAAGCTTGTTGAACTTCATGCGGCCGCCTCATGGAGGGCGCAACAAAAAACGGGCGCACGGCTTCCGCCGTCGCCCGTCCATTGGAAACGGCTCAGCTCAGAGCAGGCTGTCGATAAGGGCCGACATGGTGTCAACCGTCATGTCTCCAGAGTAGCGCTTCCCGTTGATGAGGAAAGTCGGCGTGGCGTTGACGCCGAATTCCTTGGAACCCCGTTCCCGCGTCGCGTTCACTTCATCCAGCAGCTTCTGGTTCGTCAAGCACTTCGTGAAGCTATCCTCAGTAAATCCAGCGAGTTTCGACATCTGGAGGAGTGCGCCACGGCCATCGTCGGCGGCAGCCCAGGTCTGCTGCTGCTTGAACAGCATGGCGACCATCGGGAAATACTGCTCGGCGGTGCTCAGATCTTCCGGCTTCGACGGGTTGCAGCGCGCGAGCATGAAAGCAGCGGCGGCGCGCGGGTCGAAGGGGAATTCGCGGATGATGAAGCGAACCTTGCCGGTGTCGACGTACTTCTTCTTGATTTCGTCGAAGGTCGTCGTGTGGAAGTGCGCGCAGTGCGGGCAGGTCATCGACATGTATTCGACGATGGTGACCTTAGCGTCTTCCTTGCCCAGCGCCATTTCCGGCAGACCGCCCGGCTTCAGCACGGCAGCCATATCAACGTCGCCATCGGGCTGCGGCACTTCGGCTGCGGCATGCGCGGTGCTGAACACCGCCAGGCTCGCCGTCGCGGCAGCCACGCCGCCCAGGAGCTGGCGTTTCGTCAGTTGCATTTCGGACATTGGCATCAAGTTCCCCATAAATGAGAGTGGCGGCTGTGAGTGCGATATAACGGCGCGAAGCCGCGAACAAGGCTCGCTTCACTAACTTTCTTCAAAGAATTGTGACCTAGATGGGACGACTGGATTAAATCTCGGACAGAATTGGCGAACTGCAATACTTCCGGTGCACTAACGTCCCTTTTTTCCGAGCACTGCTGTGCCGAGACGCTTTACCGCTTCGCGCAGCTTGTCGCCTTCGATCCCCTCCATCATGTCCTCCAGCTTTCTCGCGGCCTCGCCCTTCAAGGGCGGCGGCGGGCGAAAGCGTTTCGTCGCCTGCGAGACCGGTTTCTGGACGATGCGGATCTGATGCACGGCGGAAAAGCCGAAGAAGCTGTTGATGCGCTGGATGAGTTCGCCCTGGGCATGGGTGAGGAAGAGCGCGCGGGCGCCTTCGCAGGCGATGGTCAGGACACCGGGGCGAAAGCTGCCGTCGTCACTGCCTCTCGCCCAGGCGATTTTCTCTGGCCGGGTGCAATCTGCGAAATCCTCGCCGGCGATCTCGTCCCATGAGCCAAGCAGCGCGGTGTTGATGCCGGCGCGTTTGGCGAGCACGGGGTCGATCAGGCCGTTGGCCAGTTCGGAGATCTGTTTTTCACCTTTGCGTGGATAACTCATCGAAACCTTCATATGCCGCCGCTGTTTAGCGCCGCTGCCTTGATCGGGCGGCATTGCTTCGCCAAGTATAGGGCACTTCCCCACAGCACGGCAAATGATGACCTCAACGACCCTAGACGCGCCTTCCGCAAAGCCCCTCCTCGACTGGTATGACCGCCACCACCGCGACCTGCCGTGGCGCGTCTCGCCGCCGATGGCGGCGCGCGGCATCAAGGCCGATCCCTATCGCGTGTGGCTTTCCGAAGTGATGCTGCAGCAGACGACGGTGCCAGCGGTCAAGCCGTATTTCGCCAACTTCCTGGCGCGCTGGCCGACGGTGCACGATCTTGCCGAAGCGCCGAGCGAGGACGTGATGGCCGCCTGGGCCGGGCTCGGATACTACGCTCGCGCACGCAACCTGAAGAAATGTGCCGAAGCCGTGGCACAAGACCATGATGGCGTCTTTCCCGACACTGAGGAAGGATTGAAATCGCTTCCGGGGATTGGCGATTATACCGCAGCTGCCGTTGCCGCCATTGCCTTCAATCGCCGCGCCGCCGTCATGGATGGAAACGTCGAGCGCGTCATTTCCCGCCTCTACGCTATCGCGACACCGCTGCCGGCGTCCAAACCGCTGATGAAGCAGAAGGTGGCGCTGTTGACGCCGTCTGATCGCCCGGGTGATTTCGCGCAGGCGATGATGGACCTCGGCGCGACCATCTGTACGCCCAAGCGTCCGGCCTGCGCGCTCTGTCCGTTCAACGGATCATGCGAGGCGCTGCGGCTGCATGATCCGGAGCATTTTCCCGTCAAGGCCGCCAAGAAGGACAAGCCGGTGCGATACGGCGCGGCGTTCGCGGCGGTCACGGAGGACGGCGAGATTCTATTGCGGCGGCGGATCGAAAGCGGTCTTCTGGGCGGAATGACCGAGATCCCGACAACGGGCTGGACCGCGCGACTGGACGGCGAGACTTCGGCCGATGCCGCCCCCTTCCCGGCTGCCTGGGAGGCATGCGGGACGGTCACCCATGTGTTCACCCATTTCGAATTGCGGCTTTCAATCTACCGCGTCGCAATCCCTGCACAGATTCAAACGGATAACGGTTGGTGGGAACCGGTTACAAATCTTGAATCGCAAGCGCTGCCGACGGTCATGAAAAAAGCGATCACAACGGCTATTCCCCTCGCGTTCACACACTCCAAGGAATGATAGATGTCTATTGATCATATCGTTTTCGATATCGGAAAAGTCCTTATTCATTACGATCCGAATATTCCATTCAGCCGCCTCATTCCCGATGAGGCTGAACGCAAATGGTTCTTCGACAACGTCTGCACGCACGACTGGAATGTCGAGCAGGACCGTGGGCGCACCTGGGCGGATGCCGAAGCACTGCTGATCGAGGCGCACCCGACCCGCGAAGAGCACATCCGCGCATTTCGCAAGCACTGGCACGAGATGGTGTCGCATCCCTACGACGGCAGCGTCGCGATCATGGAAGGCCTGATTGCCGACGGTCAGGACGTGACGATGCTGACCAACTTTGCCTCCGACACGTTCCGCGAGGCGCAGGTTCGCTTTCCCTTCCTGACCAAGCCGCGCGGCGTCACCGTGTCCGGCGATGTCGGTCTCATCAAGCCCGACATCGCCATCTACGAAACGCATGCGAACAGCTTCGGGCTGAAGCCTGAAGCAACGATCTTCATCGACGACTCCGCACCCAACGTCGAGGGCGCGAAGGCCGCCGGCTGGGATGCCGTGCTGTTTACCGGCGCCGACCAGCTGCGTGCCGATCTCATCGCCCGTGGCGTGAGGGTTTGACGATGGCTTTCGATCCGATCAAGGAAATCACGCTGTTTCACGACGCCATCAACCGGCTCGACTACGCGATGATCGAGGACTACTTCGCGGACAATGCGACCTACATATCCAACGGCGTGGGCAGCCTTTCCGGCCGCGACGAAATCATGGTCGCTTTCCACAAATACTTTGACGACTACCCCGACCAGACGGCATTCAACACGCTGGTCGAGCGCGTGAGCCCCAGTGCCGGGCGCGCCGTCTGGTCGGTCCGCGCCACACACAGCAAGACCGGCAAGCCGCTGGTCCGCGAGGGTGAGGAGACGATCACCTTCAACGAGAACGGCCGCATCACCAACGTCGAAGTGACGGATTACCAAACCTTCTAGGACCCAACTCCGGCGATGAGAGCCCGCAAATCTCTCATCGCATCAGGAACAATCAGTATTCTCGACTGTTTTGATAGCAGCGGCGCAAATGACGGCCCGTATCAACAACAGACAAGTCAGCCTGGCTGACGGGAGGTTACGATGGGTAGAGGTATCTTGCTTTGGCTTATAGGCGTTCCGATTCCGCTGATCCTGCTGATCCTGTTTTTCTGGCATTAACAGCGGAAGCGGCGGCGCTGCGGCACCGGTGACAGTCCAGACATGAAGCTGACAAAGAGGCGCTCAAGGAGCGTCTCTTTATGTTATCGGCACCTGAAAACCCGCAGCGGTGGCGATGAGGAAAACGGCAAGCACCGCTGCGATCCAGAGGTCCGAGATCATTGGAATATTTTCCGTTCGGCTGCGCTGAGGATTGAGCAGGTGCTTCACGCCGGCCAAGCCGAAAAAGAGGCAGCCCACCAGGGCCGCAGGGGTGATCCATTCCCTGACAAGGATGCTTGCCATCGCAAGGAGGCCGATCGACAGGTTTCCGAATCCGATTTCCTGCACGAGTGGGAAGGCCTTGGTGTCGGTGACGCCGAAGATGGTCTCGGCGGTAAAGGACGGCTTGGTAACCTGCCTGACGCCTGCCAGCAGCAGGCGCAGGCCGACAGCCCAGAAGACAAACCATTTGCCGATCAGGAAAACGAGATCGCCGTTCGCCGTAGTGGCTTCCGCGATTATAGATATGACCGGCAGAACAAGCATCAGAAGCAGAAGGATTGCGAGATACATGGCGGCTCCCCTCGCCCGGTTTCAAGCAGCAGCTGCTACTTCATGGCAGGGAACGGCGATTTCGCAAGGGCCAAAATGAAAACGCCCGGGGCTGATCCCGGGCGTTTTCTACCTTCTTCCGCAACTGGAGGTACAAAAACCGGAAGAAGGCAAACTCGATCTGGTTTGAGCGCGGGTCAGCCCGCGCTTGCCAGATCACTACGGATAACGGACCGCAACTCATCGATCGGGCGCAGGGATTGCCCATCGTCGAAGTGCCAGAATGTCCATCCGTTGCATGCATCAAGGCCCTGGACCTTTGCCCCGAGGCGATGAATGGAGCCAGCCTCGCCGCCGGAGGCGACCGTGCCGTCGGCACGAACGATCGCGCTGTAGCGACGGCGCGCATCGGTCAGCACCTGGCCGGGCTTGATCAGGCCGCTTTCGACCAGCACATTGAAAGCCACGCGGACTTCCTGCTTCTTGCCGGTCATCACGGTGAGTTCAGCCTTGCCGAGCGGTTCGACCGCTTCGATACGAGCGGCCGCCGCGTCGATATAGTCCTGCTCGCGTTCGATACCGACGAAGTGGCGACCGAGACGCTTGGCGACGGCGCCCGTCGTGCCCGAGCCGAAGAACGGATCGAGGATGATGTCGCCGGGCTTCGAGGAGGCCATGATCACGCGGGCAAGCAATGCTTCCGGCTTCTGCGTCGGATGCACCTTCTTGCCGTCGTCGCCCTTCAGGCGTTCGCCGCCGCTGCAGATCGGGAACAGCCAGTCGGAGCGCATCTGTACGTCGTCGTTTGCCGCCTTCATGGCGTCGTAGTTGAAGGTGTAGCCCTTGGCCTTGGCGTTCGGGCTCGCCCAGATCATCGTCTCATGCGCGTTCTGGAAGCGACGGCCCTTGAAGTTCGGCATCGGATTGGTCTTGCGCCAGACGATGTCGTTGAGGATCCAGAAGTTCAGGTCCTGCAGCGTGGCGCCGACGCGGAAGATGTTGTGATAGGAGCCGATCACCCAGAGCGTGCCTGTCGGCTTCAGGACGCGACGGCAGGCGAGCAGCCAGGCGCGGGTAAAGGCGTCGTATGCTTCGAAGGATGCGAACTGATCCCATTCGTCATCGACGGCGTCGACAAGCGACTGATCGGGACGATGCAGGTTGCCGCCGAGCTGCAGGTTGTACGGCGGATCAGCGAAAATAACGTCTACGGAGTGGTTTGGCAGGGCTTCAAGGGCAGCAACGCAATCGCCCTTGATGATCGTGTCGATCCAGGAACCCGGCTTTGCGGAGGCCTTGAGATCGGCAAGCGGAAATACTGACGCCATCTTGAAACTCGCTCATACACATTACGCTTTTTACTGTCTGTTATGGTTACCCATCTTGGTTACCAAAGCCTGAATTGCTGATCGATTTCGGGAAAAAAATGCAGCTCGTCTATTCGAAATGGCTCGCATCGCCATGAACGACGACCGCAGGGGTTGCCGTTCATGGCGTGCTCGTTCACGAGTTCAGCAGGTCGGTGCCGTAGGAATTGTCGATCACACACAACCACTTTCCATCCGCGTCTCGCCTGAAGACGTAGGTCGCGCGCCGTGTCATCGACAACGGCAAGCCGCCCTTGCCACTCGTCTCGAGCACCGTTTCCATGATGACCAGCGCGGTGTCGGCGCCCTCGATGACCTGCATATCGCCCTGCGTGACGACGATGCTGTGATCGAAGTAGTCGGCAATGGCGACGAAGGCGCGGCGGATTTGCTCCTTGCCGGATGCGATCAGGCCCGGCTTGACGACGAGCGTGGCATCCTCGGCATAGAATTCCATGAGTGCGTCGAAATCCTCCGCGCCGATGGCACGGTCGGCCGCCTCGATCAGCGCCTTGAGCGGATGTGATGACATGGGTGTCTCCTTTGTCGGTCGTGATCCCAGGAGACAGACATGAAAAACCCGCCTCCATGGGCGGGTTGCAGTTCGGAAATCCGGACGCGCGCTAACCCACCGTCGATTGGACGGCGATAATAATCAGCGAAGCGAATGCGAACAGGCTTTCCATAGAGGCCGTTATAAATCGCAGGTGCAACTTGTCTATCTTAAAGGCCGTCATCGACTGGCATCGACGCGCCGTGGAAAAGAACAACGAGATGCGGTAGATAAGGAACATGAAAAGAAACGAAGCGATTGAACGGTTGAGGAACAACGCCGAAGCGATAAAAGCGCTCGGAGCGACCTCACTTTATCTCTTCGGTTCCGTCGCCCGCGATGACGCGAAGCAGGCAAGCGATGTAGATCTCTTCATCGACTACGATCCGGAGAGCCGCTTCGATGCTTTTGACCTGATCAGCATCAAACTGATGCTGGAAGAAAAGCTCTGTACCGCCGTCGACATCACCACGCGCGACGGCCTGCATCCAAGGCTCAAGTCGAAAATCGAACAATCGGCAACGCGGGTTTTTTAATGCCACGCGAGATTCGGCATGTGATTGATGACATGCGCGACGCAATCAACGGCATCGAGTCCGCCATCGTCGGTAAAACGCTTGCCGACTACCAGAACGACTGGCTGCTGCGGCATGCGCTTCAACGAGCCGTCGAAATTATATCCGAGGCAAGCCGCACCCTGCCGGATGATGTGAAGGCGCTGAGACCGGAAGTTCCGTGGCCACAGGTCAAGGCGATCGGGAATGTCTTGCGCCACGAATACCACGGGCTTTCCGACAAGATCCTCTGGGGCGTGATCACCGATGAAATTCCGCGGTTGCGTATTGCCATCGACGATCGTCACGCGCGCTTCGGTGGCGACTAGGTCGCCACCGGATCATGCACCAGCCGGCTGTCATCGGGTGCCTGCGCTCTCTCCTTCATGCCGTAGTCGCGAACGATATGGCCGATCCGCAAGCGATAGTCCGCGAAGATGCCGTTGCGGCCGGCGGACTGGGCGGCGCGGTGGGCCTCCAGATTGCGCCATTCCTTCACGGCGTCCTCGTCGCGCCAGAAGGACAGCGACAACAGCTTGCCGCGGACGGTGAGGCTCTCGAAGCGCTCGATGGAGATGAAGCCATCGATCTTTTCCAGTTCCGCCCGCAGTTCGCCGGCGAGATCGAGATAGGTGTGGCGTTCTCCCAGATAGGGCAGAACCTCGAAGATGACCGCGATCATGGCAGCACCAGCTTTGCGTGAGGGAGGGACACGTTCTTCAGGAAGATGCGGTCCTCCTTGAGGATGAAGCGCTCGCGCCTGGCGAGTTCGTAGTTCTCCCGGCCCAACGGATCGGCGGCGAGCCTTGCGCGGTAAGCCTCGTAGGCAGCGAGGCTTTCGATGTTGTAGACGCCATAGGCGGTCGTTGCCGAGCCTTCGTGCGGGGCGAAGTAGCCGATCAGATCGGCGCCGTTGCGCGGTATCGCCTCCCCCCAATTGCGCGAATATTCCTCGAAGCGATCCTTCTTGAACGGATCGATCTCATAGCGGATGAAGCAGGTCATCATCGTCGTCTCCTTGTGCTGTGAGACCTTTTTCGCATGTTGCCCGGCAGCGATGCTTCGGTTACGATCGAAGTATGGAGGAAGCGCGAAGTATGAATGAAGGCCCCGACATTGCGCAGATCGGTGCGCTCATCGGCGATCCCGCTCGCGCCAACATGCTGACCGCGCTGATGGGCGGCAAGGCGCTGACGGCAACGGAACTTGCGGCCGTTGGCGGTATCACCGTGCAGACGGCGAGCACGCATCTGGCGAAGCTCGAAGCCGGCCACCTGCTGGCGCAGCGCAAGCAGGGACGACACCGCTATTTCACGCTTGCGGATGAGAGTGTCGGCAAGCTGCTCGAGAGCATCATGGGCTTTGCCGCCGGGCGCGGACAGTTGCGGCACCGGCCCGGCCCGAAGGAACCGGCGCTTCGCAAGGCGCGGATCTGCTACGATCACCTTGCGGGCGACTATGGTGTGAGGATGCTGGACAGCCTCGTTGCCAGGGGAGCGATCGACGCCGTTGGCGATGGCCTGGCGCTGACCGAAGCCGGTGCAGGCACGTTGAAATGCATTGGCATCGATGTGCATGATCTCAAGTCGTCGCGCAGGCCGCTGTGCCGCTCCTGCCTCGACTGGAGCGAGCGGCGAGCGCATCTGGCGGGCAGCCTCGGCAAGGCGTTGCTTGCGAACTTCTTCGATAAGGGATGGGCGCGGCGAACGGCAGGCAGCCGCTCGGTGATCTTTTCGCCGGAGGGAGAGCGGCAGTTCCTGTCGCTCTTTCCGGTCGAGGCCTAGCCCCCTTCCCCGTCACGGACAGCCCCGGATCGATGACGCGAGACCGACCAGCGCGCCATCGATGACACCCGCTCAACGGGCAATTCACAGGCGCTCCAGCACACATTGCAAATTCCCATCGATGGGCTGAGTATGAGTGCGTCGGATTCGGCATTAGCAATAGGGGTGTTGATGTTTCCACTGTCCCACATGATGAAGTCGTTCATACGCAAGGGTCGCCTGACCGTCATCGATGCTGACGGAAAGCGCCATGTATTCGAGGGGTCGCCGGGGCCGCATGTCACGATGCGCCTGACCGACAAGAAGCTTTACCGGACACTGGTATTCAATGCCGAGCTTGCGGCGGGCGAAGCGTATATGGACGGGACGATGCGCTTCGAGGAGGGCTCGACGCTTCGCGACTTCCTGACGCTCTTTTCGATCAATCGCCTGTCGCTCGGCTCCTACCCGATTCAGAAGGTGCTGCGTGCGATCAAGATGCGCTTCCGCAAGCGCCAGCAATCGAACCGCAAGGGCGAGGCACAGCAGAATGTCGCCCACCACTACGATCTCGGCAACGAGTTCTACAAACTGTTTCTCGATCAGAACATGCTCTACTCCTGCGCCTATTTCAGGGAGCCCGGCGAGACGCTGGAACAGGCACAGCGCAACAAGCTGCGGCTTCTCGCCAGCAAGCTTGGGCTCAAGCCGGGAATGAAGGTCCTGGATATCGGTTGCGGCTGGGGCGACCTTGCCCTCTATCTTGCCGCGATGGAAGATGTGGAGGTTGTCGGCGTGACGCTCTCCAAGGAGCAACAGGCGCTGGCTTCGCAGCGCGCAGCGGAGGCCGGACTTGCCGACCGCGTGCGGTTCGAACTCAAGGATTATCGGGACGTACAGGGACCGTTCGACCGGATCGTTTCCGTCGGCATGTTCGAACATGTCGGCGTCCAGCATTACGATGAATTCTTCAAGAAGCTGAACGCGCTGATGCCGGATGATGGCCTCGCGGTGCTGCATTCGATCGGACACATGAGCCCGCCAGGGATGGCGAGCGCATGGCTGCGGAAGTATATTTTCCCGGGCGCCTATTCACCTGCCCTCTCCGAGGTCTTTTCCGTCGTCGAGCAGAACAGCCTCTGGGTTACGGATCTCGAATTCCTGCGCGTTCACTATGCGACGACGCTTGCGCACTGGGGCGAACGTTTCGAGAAGAACCGCGACAAGGTGATCGCGCTCTATGACGAACGCTTCGCGCGCATGTGGGAATTCTACCTGATCAGCGCGGAGATGATGTTCCGCACCGGCAGCCAGCTGGTCTTCCACATGCAGCTGTCACGCACGCGCGACGCAGCCCCGATTGTCCGGGACTACGTCACCGACAAACAGCGCCTCTATCTCGAAGCCGAGAAGAAGCTCAGTTTGCCTGTGTGAAGACCGATTACCGCGCGACGATCAGGACATCCTTGAAGCCGTTGTTCGCGACATGCCCGCAGAGTTCTGTCCACTCGCAATCCTCGCAGGCGCGGCGGATGGTGCCGAACGCGAAGTTGCGACGCAGCCTGGCGAGCATCGGAGCATCGGGCGTCAGCCGTGTCCCTTCGCTGACCGGCATGCCGAGCAAGCGTCCGACAGCCTCCGCGGCCGCCTCGTCACGCATGACGACGCTGGGATTGAGGCAATGCGCGGCGCCGCCCGATAGCAGCGGCGCGCAGATATCGTCGGGCCCGGCGACGATTTCGATCCCCTCGCCTGCCGAGAGCCGAGCCGCAATGCGACGGTAGTTCTCGGTGAAGGCAGGGGTGTAGCCTTCACCGATGAACGTCAGCATGCAGAGCAGGTGGTGGGCCCGTAGCCGAACCGTCACCTCAGCGGCCGGTGTAGACGCGGACGGCCTTGAGCGCGGCGGCGGCAAGCGCCGATTTCAGGACAGCACCGAGAATGAACGGTGCGACGCCGAACATCCAGGCCTTCTCCATCCCCAGCAGGTAGGCGAGCCACAGGCCGCCGATCGCAAGGCACAGGATATTGGCCGCAAGGTGAGCGTTGAAGCTCAGCACGACCCGATCACCGGCCCATCCCCGTGCGGCGAGCCAACCGGCAAGCGCCGCAATGATCGGGAACGAGACGAGATAGCCCGCCGTCGGCCCCATGAACGGCGCAAGGCCACCGGCGCCGTTGGCAAGAACCGGAAAGCCGACCATCGCCTCGGCCAGCCATGCCAGCACGGTCAGGCCGCCAAGCCTCCAGCCATAGAGCGCGCCGATCATGGTCAGGGCAAAGGTCTGCATGGTGATCGGAACCGGCACCATCGGCACCGCAATCTGCGACGCGAGCGCTAGGATCAGCGTCCCGGCCAGCACGAACGCCGACTTGACGGCAAGCGGACGCGCCGACAGGCGCAGCGGGTCGAAATCCAGACGGGTCGACGACTCAAACAGGGACATGCAACTCTCCTTCCAAAATTATAGATAATTATCAAGTTCCATCTATTTTTATGAGAGAGAATGGCACCAAACGCAAGCGGGAGCGATTGATCAAATCGCTCCCGCACAAAAGAAGGCGAGCAAAGGCAACGCGGACAGGACAACAACCCGTTGTTATTTATTGTAAAAATTTCGTCTAAAAATTATCTATAATTTCGACATCAACCGACAATCGCGAACGCTTCGCGGACTGTCTTGCCCGGTTGAGCACTCTGCGGCGCACGCCCAATCCACTGAACGTGTCGCTCGAGAATCGCCGCAGCCTCGTCCGAGCGCCCCTCGCGCAGCGCAAGCAGGATGGCGCGATGGTCGTGATCCGTGCGCTTTTCCCAGCCTGAACGCCAGGCAGAAAACAGAAAGCGGGCGCTTGCCGCGTGAAGGTCATCGATGGAGGCCAGCAGGCGCCTCATGCTGCAAGGCGCCAGGATAAGGCGATGGAAACGCCGATTGGCCTCCTCCCAGGCATGCACATCGGCCGCAGCATCGCCTTCGCGCGCGGCATCTTCGGCCGCATCGAGAATGGCCGGCGTCAGGTGCGGAGCCGCGTGACGAAGGGCGAGCACCTCAAGCGCGGCTCGCATCTCTGCCACTTCACGGACTTCCTTGAGGTCGAACGACGCTACGCGCACGCCGCGGCGCGGCTCGCTGATCGCCAGCCCCTGGGCTTCCAGCCGGCGAAAGGCCTCGCGGACGGGCACATGGCTGGTGCCGAATTCCTCGGCGATATGATCCTGACGCAGCCGCGCCCCGGCAGCCAGATCCCCGCGGACGATACGGTCGGCGAGAACACGACTGATACGGCTGGCGATTGTGTCTTCAGGTTCCTTACCCATATCAATCCCTTAGAGGCCCTGAATCGGCTTGTCGAGGCTAGACGGAACGCGCCCTCGAGACAATTGCGGCGGCAAGGAGACAGCCGCCCGTGTCGCGCAATCCAGCCATGCCGCTCCATCGGTTGAGGTTCGGCGGCGCATCGTGTAAAGCGGCATCATCCCAAACAAGGCGTGAGTATATGGACGGCTTCGACCTCATCATCTTCGACTGCGACGGCGTTCTGGTCGATTCCGAAATCATTGCTGCGGACGTTGAGTCCACACTTCTGACCGAAGCGGGCTACCCGATCAGCATCGAGGAAATGGGCGAACGTTTCGCCGGCATGACCTGGCAGAACATTCTGCTGCAGGTCGAGCGCGAGGCGAGCATCCCGATTTCCGCATCGCTGCTCGACAAATCCGAGAAGCTTCTCGACATGCGTCTCGAGAAGGAAGTTCAGGCGATCGCGGGCGTCGAAGCGGCGCTGGCCCGACTGGACCTCAAGCGCTGCATCTGCTCCAACTCCAGCAGCGCACGTCTCGACATGATGCTCGGCAAGGTCGGCCTCGGGCGGCTTTTTGCGCCGAACATATTCTCCGCCAAGGATCTCGGCGCGGATCGCGTCAAGCCGAAGCCTGATATCTTCCTGCATGGAGCCAAGCAGATGGGCGTGCCCACCAACCGCGCCGTCGTGGTCGAAGATTCCGTTCACGGCGTTCATGCGGCGCGTGCCGCCGGCATGCGCGTGATCGGCTTTACCGGCGCGTCGCACACCTATCCGGCCCATGCCGACAAGCTGACGGAAGCAGGCGCTGAAACCGTGATCTCGCGGATGATCGATCTCCCCGGCGTCGTTGCGGCGCTCGCCGAATGGGAAGGCGCTCTCTGATCAGAGCTTGAGCGACAGCGCGCCTGGAAGAACCTCGAAGCGCGCCGGGAGCCTGCCCGGCGCTTCGCCGTCGCTGTCGATCAACGCAACCTCGCTGCCGATTTGCCAGGCTTCGACGAGCTTCGCGCGATGAACGCTGACCAGCGGGTTCTCGAGATGAGCGCCGCTGTATATGCTGTTCATCAACGTCACGACCTTCAGGCGCGGCGCGCTGCGCATCACCACGACGTCAAATAAACCATCGGCAACGTCCGCTGCGGGCGCGACGTTCATGCCGCCGCCAAACCAGCCGCCATTGGCAACGGCGACAGCCGTGATCGGCCCTTCATAGACATCCTCCCCATCAAGCCGGAGGCGAATGTTGCAGGGCCGATAGCGCAGGATCTGCAGCACGCTATGGCAAAAGAAGATCATTGCAGCGGGAAGTCGCCTGCCCTTGCGCGCGGCATTGACCGCCCGGACGATCTGGCCTGAGACGCCGAAGCTGGCGATATTGGCGAAGTGACGCGTGACCGTCTCTCCATTCCCCTCATCGCACGTCAGCAACCCCGCATCGATCGGCCGCACGGTGGCCGACGTCAGACGCTCGGCGATTGCGGCCGGATCTCGGGAGATCGCAAAGTTGCGTGCGAAGTCACAGCCGGTCCCGGTTGCGATGAAGGAGAAGGCGACATCGGGACGGCCGGATTTCAGAACGCCGCCAGCCACTTCTCCAATCGTTCCATCGCCACCAACCGCCACGACCAAGTCGGTCTCCACAGCCAGTTCGCGCGCGAACCGCTCCGCATCGCCGAGGCCGCGGGTTTCCCGGACGCTTACATCTGCGCCCTGCTTTTCGATTGCACGCCGCAGTGTCGGCCAAAACGATCGTCGTCCATTCCGTCCGGAGGCGGGATTCAAAACCAGTCCGATTTTCACGCAGCAGTTCTCCCCGGCCCGGCCGAGACCACGGTGACCTCAGTAAGACAAGGAAGATCCTGGCTTATTTCTTCTTCTTGGCGCCCTTCGGCGCGCCCTGGTCGAAACCGATGTTGACGCGCACGAGCGAGCCCGAACCGACAGGCATCTTGACGCCATCCTTGCGGAACAGGACCTGGGTAGCCGCGTCGGCGGAAACCTGCGCCGGGAAATTCGTGACTTCCGAATAGAGCACATCTTCGCCGTCGAGCACGGTGATGCGGATCGGCAGCGTCACAGTGCCCGCCTTGCCGGCCGGGCCAGCAAGAACGCGCAATTGCGCGACGACGGTCATGTTGAGGTTCGTCTCGCTGAGCGTGCACTGGCGCGTGTAGTCGCCGATCGAAGCCTGATAGGCCAGCTTCTGCGCGTCACCCGTCTTCGCACCGCCTGCATAGCTCCGGAACACCGCCTCGGCATCCTTCATGAAGATCTGAGGGCATGCGCCCTGCACGACCGGCGCGGTATTGCCGGTTGCCGTCTTTGCGGTACCGATGGATGGATCGTTCGAAGAGGGGTTTGCAGGCGCCATCGGCATGATCTGGGCATTTCCGCCGGCCTGCGTCGATGTCGACGTCGCGCTGTCCCCGCCGCCGACGCCGAGCGAATTGCAGCTGACCAAAATAGCGGCGACCGATGCAGAAACGATGAGACGCGAGACCTTGCGAAGCACGATTATTCCACCCTTTTCAGAAAGTTTTTTGGGAGGCCCAACGACTTGCAGACGGGGCCTTTCGTGACAGTTTGCGATGGTCTATATCAGCGGCGCAAACAAAAATCGATTGGGTACGCACTGTTTTGATGCACATTTCGGGACCGCAAGCGGCGATGGGCGACATCGCAAGCCCAATGGGCCACGAGACATGGCTTCCCTTACTCCCGGAATTTTCCCGGCCGGCACATCAAGGATGACGACAGTGGACTATATCTCGACCCGCGGTGAAGCCCCTTCCCTCGGTTTCTGCGATGCATTGCTGGCAGGCCTGGCGCGTGACGGCGGACTCTATGTGCCACGCGAATGGCCGCAGTTCTCCAAGAAGGAGATCCGGGCGCTTCGCGGCAAAAGCTATCAGGATATCGCCTTCACCATCCTGTCGCCCTTTACCAATGGCGAGATTCCTGACGAAACGTTCCGCGCCATGATCGACGAGGCCTATGGCACCTTCCGCCATCCGGCGATCGCGCCGCTGGTGCAGACCGGCCCGAACAGCTTCGTCATGGAGCTCTTCCACGGCACCACGCTGGCGTTCAAGGACGTGGCGATGCAGCTGCTCGCACGGCTGATGGACTACGCGCTGGAAAAGCGCGGCGAGCGCGCCACGATCGTCGGCGCAACGTCGGGTGACACCGGCGGCGCGGCGATCGACGCCTTCGCCGGCCGCGAGCGCACCGACATCTTCATTCTCTTCCCGCACGGCAAGGTCTCGCCGGTACAGCAGCGCCAGATGACGACATCGACCGCATCGAACGTCCATGCGCTCGCCGTTGAAGGCAATTTCGACGATTGCCAGAACCTCGTGAAGGCGATGTTCAACGACGTCGCATTCCGCGACAAGGTCAAGCTTTCCGGCGTCAACTCGATCAACTGGGCGCGCATCATGGCCCAGATCGTCTACTACTTCACCACCGCGATCGCGCTCGGCGGCCCGGACCGCAAGATTTCGTTTACCGTACCCACCGGCAACTTCGGCGATATCTTCGCCGGCTACTGCGCCAAGCGCATGGGCCTGCCGATCGACAAGCTGGTGGTCGCCACCAACGAGAACGACATCCTTGCCCGCACGCTGAAGACCGGCCGCTACGAGATGAAGGACGTCAAGGCGACGACTTCGCCGTCGATGGACATCCAGATCTCCTCCAACTTCGAACGTCTGCTGTTTGAAGCCTACGACCGCGATGCCTCCAAGGTTCGCGCTGCCATGGACAGCCTGAAGCAGTCGAATGGCTTCGAGATCGCGCCGGAAGCGCTTGCCTTCATCAAGAAGGGTTTCCGCGCCGGTCGCGCCAGCGAAAAGCAGGTCGCGCAGACCATCAAGAAGACCTTGGCCGAGACCGGTTACCTGCTCGATCCGCATTCGGCGATCGGTGTTTTCGTAGCCGAAAAGAACGAAAAGCCGAACGCGCCCATGGTGACGCTCGCCACCGCGCATCCGGCGAAATTCCCCGCAGCCGTAAAATCTGCATCCGGTATTGACCCCGCGCTTCCGACGTGGCTTGCTGATTTGATGGACAAGGAGGAGCGCTACCAGATCGTCAAGCCCGAGCTGAAAGCCGTTGAAACCTTCATCGGCACGAAGACCCGGTCCTAAGAGACGGCAGGCGCAGAAAGATAGCCAATGACAGTTGAGTGCACCCGGCTCAAATCCGGGCTGACAGTAGTCACACAGACCATGCAACATCTGGAAAGCGTTGCACTGGGTGTGTGGATCAAATCAGGTTCGCGCAATGAAACGACAGATGAGCACGGTATTGCCCACCTGCTCGAACACATGGCCTTCAAGGGAACAGCGCGCCGCAGCGCGCGCGAAATCGCAGAAGAGATTGAAGACGTCGGCGGCGAAGTAAACGCGGCAACCTCCACCGAGACCACCTCCTACTACGCTCGCGTCCTCAAGGATCACGTTCCGCTTGCTGTCGATATTCTGGCCGACATCCTGACCGAATCCGCGTTCGACGAGGAAGAGCTCGAACGCGAGAAGCAGGTCATCCTGCAGGAGATCAACGCGGCAAACGACACGCCCGACGATGTGGTCTTCGACAAGTTCTCCGAAACCGCCTATCGCGACCAGACGCTCGGCCGCGCCATTCTCGGCACGCCGCAGACGGTCGTTTCCTTCACCCCGCAGCAGATCCGCGGCTATCTCGGCCGGAACTACACCACCGACCGGATGTTCGTCGTTGCAACGGGCGCCGTCCAGCACGATGAATTCGTTCGCATGGTCGAGGACCGGTTCGCATCGCTGCCGACGACGCCAAGCGCGCCGCCGGTGATGGAGCCCGCCAAGTATATCGGCGGCAACATCCGCGAGACGCGCGACCTGATGGATGCACAGATCCTGCTCGGCTTCGAGGGCAAGGCCTACCACGCCCGGGATTTCTACTGTTCGCAGATTCTCGCCAACATCCTGGGCGGCGGCATGTCGTCCCGCCT
Source organism: Rhizobium sp. AC44/96 (assembly GCF_001692185.1). Taxonomy (NCBI): domain Bacteria; kingdom Pseudomonadati; phylum Pseudomonadota; class Alphaproteobacteria; order Hyphomicrobiales; family Rhizobiaceae; genus Rhizobium; species Rhizobium sp. AC44/96. The sequence continues at coordinate 652,775 of NZ_LXKO01000001.1, read as the reverse complement.
GTTCCAGGAAGTGCGCGAGATCCGCGGCCTGTGCTACTCGATCTATGCCTTCCATTGGGGCTTCTCGGACACCGGCATCTTCGGGATCCACGCGGCGACCGGCGGCGAAAACCTGCCGGAGCTTGTTCCCGTTATTATCGACGAACTGCACAAGTCGTCGGCCAAGATCGAGAACAAGGAAATCGAACGCGCCCGCGCTCAGATCCGAGCCCAGCTGCTGATGGGCCAGGAAAGCCCTGCTGCACGCGCCGGGCAGATCGCCCGCCAGATGATGCTCTACGGCCGGCCGATCTCCAATCCGGAGATGATGGAACGGCTGGAAGGCATCACCGTGGACCGGCTCACCGATCTTGCCGGACGCCTGTTCTTCGACACCGTACCGACCCTTTCGGCAATCGGCCCGCTCGAGCATCTGGCTCCGATGGAGGACATCGCCGCCTCCCTGTCGGCTCCCGCCGCGCAAAGCAAACAGGCGAGCCTCTGAACCGACGTAGATCCTGCCGGGAGTGATCGATGCCAAAATCGGTTTTTCGGTTCCTGTCGCGGCAGCCGGAAGCAGTCGAGCTTGAGAACGAGCACTATGTGCTGCGCCTACCGCGTTATCAGGACTTCAACCAGTGGCACAAGCTGCGGGCGGCAAGCCGGCAGTTTCTGGAGCCCTGGGAGCCAACTTGGAGACGTGACGAACTGACGGAGGGCGCTTATCGCGCCCGCGTCATCCGCGGCAAACAGGAATATGCCTCCGGGCAGGCGATCCCCCTCTTCCTGTTTCGCAAGGACACGATGACGCTGCTGGGCGGCATCACGATCGGCTATATCAGGCGCGGCGCCGCGCAAAGCTGCATGATCGGCTACTGGATGGGCGAGGCTCACGCGGGCCAAGGTCATATGTTCGCCGCACTTCGGCTGGTTATACCCTACATCTTCGCAGCGCTTGAGTTGCACCGCATCGAAGCAGCCTGTATTCCAGACAACGCTCGGAGCATCCGCCTGCTTGAGAAAGCCGGGTTTAAGCGGGAGGGCTATCTGCGCGGATACTTGAAGATCAACGGTCAGTGGCATGACCATGTGATGTTCTCACTTTTGGCCACCGACGCCGATAAGGCAGGATAACCGACAGCCGATGACGAAAAAACGTATGCTGCCCTCATCACCGGCCGGACGAGTGATCGCGGTGATCGCAGCGCTTATGCTGTCAGCCTTGGCCCTCATGGCAGGTGCCGTGCAGGCCGCCGAACCGGTAAAGATTTCCCGCGACGACACGGCTCTCGATCTCACCGCCACCACCGAAATCTATGCCAACCAGGGTGAGGCCTTCCAGGTCTCCACCGCGGCAGGCGCCGATGGTATTCGGCGCCGTATTGAGGTACGTGCCAGCTCGGACAACCACCAGGGCGACTGGGCGGTCTTTGCGCTCGCCAACGTCTCCGACGAACAGCTCGAGCGCGTCATCGTGGCGCCCCACTTCCGACTGGTGAACTCCAAGCTTTTCTGGCCGGATCTCGGCTCGCAGCGCATCATCGCGATCACGCCGAGCGAAGGCTTTGCACTGGACCGGCAACCAAGCGATGAAGCGGACGTCTTCCGCATCACGCTCAACCCGGGCGCCGTCATCACCTTCGTTGCCGAGCTGACAAGCCCCGAACTGCCGCAGATCTATCTGTGGGAGCCGGATGCATACAAGGACACGATCAACGCCTTTACGCTCTATCGCGGCATCGTTCTCGGCATCGCCGGCTTGCTCGCGGTGTTCCTGACGATCCTGTTCGTGGTGAAGGGCACCTCGATGCTGCCCGCGACGGCAGCCCTCGCCTGGGCCGTGCTCGGCTACATCTGTGTCGACTTCGGCTTTCTCGGCAAACTTGTCAGCATCGCCTCGTCCGACCAGCGAATATGGCGGGCCTGTACGGAAGTCGCGCTGGCGTCTAGCTTCGTCATCTTCCTGTTCACCTATCTCAACCTCAATCGCTGGCACACGCATCTCGGCTACCTGACGCTTGCCTGGGTACTTGGCCTCGCGCTGCTCTTTGGCGTCGCGATCTACGATCCTGCGATTGCGGCAGGCGTGGCCCGCCTCTCCTTTGCCCTGACCGCGACGGTCGGGCTGCTGCTGATCGTCTATCTCGGCCTCAACCGATACGACCGCGCAATTCTCCTCGTGCCGGCCTGGGCGCTCATCCTCGTCTGGATATTCGGTGCCTGGCTGACGATTACCGGCCGACTCGACAACGACATCATCCAGCCGGCGCTGGGTGGCGGTCTGGTTCTCATCGTGCTCTTGATCGGCTTTACCGTGATGCAGCACGCCTTTGCCGGCGGCGCGTTCCAGCAAGGACTGTTTTCCGATCTCGAGCGGCAGTCGCTGGCCCTGACCGGCTCCGGCGACACGGTCTGGGACTGGGACGTAGCGCGCGACCGTGTCGTCACGATCCCCGATGTTTCGGTGAAGCTTGGCCTCCCCGCCGGTGCCATGCACGGGGCGGCCCGCAACTGGCTGCCGCGTCTGCATCCCGACGATCGCGACCGCTTCCGGGCAACGCTCGATGTGCTGCTGGAGCATCGCCGCGGGCGCCTCAATCACGAGTTCCGAATTCGCGCCGAAGACGGCCACTTCCACTGGCTGCTGATCCGCGCGCGGCCCGTGCTCGGTTCCAATGGCGAGATCATCCGTTGCGTCGGCACGATCGTTGACGTGACGGAACAGAAGAATTCCGTCGAACGCCTGCTGCAGGACGCGCTGCACGACAATCTGACCGGCCTTCCGAACCGGCAACTGTTCCTCGACCGCCTGCAGGGCGTCCTGACCCTGGCGCCGAGCGGCGACGCGTTTCGCCCGACGGTGATGGTCATCGATATCGACCGCTATAAGCTCGTGAACGATACGCTGGGGATCGCCGCGGGCGACAACATCCTGATCGCGCTGACGCGCCGGCTGCGGCGGCTGCTGAAGCCGCAAGATACGTTGGCGCGGCTTGCTGGCGATCAGTTCGGTCTCATCCTGGTTTCGGAGCGAGACCCGGCCAAGGTCGCCGATTTTGCCGATGCCATCAGCAAGGCGATCATGGTGCCGATCAACTTCGCCAACCGCGAGATCATCCTGACGGCATCCATCGGCCTCACCTCCTTTGTCGACCAGCAGGAAAGCGCGTCCGGAATGCTGAGCGATGCGGAGCTTGCCATGTACCGCGCCAAGCGCGCCGGCGGCAACCGCGTCGAGCCGTTCCAGCCTGCCTTCCGCGACTTCGGCGCCGATCGGCTGCAGCTCGAAACCGACCTGCGCCGCGCGATCGAGCGCAAGGAACTCTCGATGGTGTACCAGCCGATCGCCGGGCTCGAGGATGTGGAGATCGCCGGTTTCGAAGCGCTGATGCGGTGGGAGCATCCCAAGCGCGGCAGTATTCCGCCTTCGGAATTCATTCCGATCGCGGAAGCGTCCGACATCATCAACACGCTCGGCATCTTCGCGCTGGAACAAGCAACGAACGACCTGATGAGCTGGGAAAGCCAGACCGGCGAATTGCCGATCTTCGTCTCGATCAACCTGTCCAGTGCACAGCTGCTGAACAATTCGCTTTACGAAGACGTTCGCTCGGTCCTTGCCAAGACGCATTGCGAGCCGTCGCGCCTCAAGCTCGAGCTGACGGAATCCATGGTCATGGAAAACCCGGAACAAGCCCGTCTCGTTCTGGAAAAGCTGCGCGGCGCCGGCCTCGGACTGGCGCTGGACGATTTCGGCACCGGCTACTCCTCGCTTGCCTATCTCACCCGCTTCCCGTTCGATACGATCAAGCTCGACAAGACGCTGGTGCGCGACGGCAGCGACAAGAAGGCGACCGTGCTTCGCTCGGTCATCTCGATGGCGCGAGAGCTCGAGATGAAGGTGGTGGCCGAAGGTATTGAGTCCAACGAGGACGCGATCGAGCTGGCGAAGATGGGCTGCACCTATGGGCAGAGCTATCTTTTCGGACCGCCAATGGCCTCGGAATCTGTGCTGCGCCTGCTGAAAGAGCGCTTCCCTCTTACTCGGCGCGCCTAAACAGAGAGCGCCAAGCTATGCCGCGGCCTGTCGCGGCGTGGCGGCCCCGGCGATCAGCTGATGCATGTATTCGAGCTTGGCCACCACCGGGGCTGAGAGCACGAACGGATAGGAATCGGGCTGCCCCATGCTGCGCTGTATCGAGTTGATCGCAACGCTCAGGGGCACCCACGCATCCACAAGCTGGTCGGCGCTTGCCGCCCTGTACGGGTCGAAATCCACCTCCGCCGCCATCTCTTCGTGACCGCGAGGATCCACCGCGATACCAAAAGCGCGAGCGGTCTCCAAAGTGTCGACGATATGGAGATAGTGAGCAAAGCATTCTGCGAAATCCTCCCACGGGTGGGTGCTAGCATAGGCACTGATGAAGCTCTCCTGCCAGCCCGCCGACGGGCCACTTGCGTAGTGCTGCGCAAGTGCTTCACCGTAGTCCTGCCGCTCATCGCCAAAAACGGCCCGGAAACCGTCGAAGTTGCCCCTATCACGCACAAGGCGGTTCCAGATGAAATGGCCCGTCTCATGGCGGAAATGGCCGAGCAACGTTCGGTAGGGTTCATTCATGGAGGTCCGCGCCTGTTCGCGCGTGAGATCGTCGGCCTCGGCGGCGCGAATTGCGATCAGGCCTTCCTCGTGTCCCGTCATCGCCGGGACCACACTACCGTCGGACTGGACGACATCTTCGAGGAAGTCGAAAACAAGGCCGCCAGCGGGATCTTGCGTGCGATCCGGATGCGGCAGCCGCCAACGCAACAGCGAGTAGAAGAGATGTCGTTGGGCCTGACTGATGCGGCGCCAACGGTCGACGCCATCCTGCGTCTCCGAATTCGGCACGAGCCGATTATGTCGGCAGGCGACGCAGTAGCCACCCACTTCTCCATCCTCGACGAGCCAGTTGCAGATATCGAGGCCAGCGTTGGCGCAGAACCGCACCAAGTCCGGTTGGGCGACGTATTGCCAGAGATCTCCGTCCTGCTGCTGGACGGCATGCATCCGCAGGCCATTCGGCAGGAAGCCGAGGCGATGACCGCACCTGACGCATTGGCGATTGTCGAAATGAACAACCTGGTCGCAGTTGTCACATACAAAGAGCCTCACCGCGCGCCTCCATCAGAAAAACCCGCTGCGCAAAAACGCAACGGGCCACTTCCAAAAACGAGATCGGCAGATCAGAGCCGGTCTACAGCATTCTTCAGCTTATCCTTGACCTTGCCGGTCGCAACCTGGGCCTTGCCCTTTGCTTCCTGAGCCGCGCCTTCGGCTCGAAGGGAGTTATCGCCGGAAGCCTTTCCGATTGTCTGCTTCGCCTTGCCGGCGATTTCGTTCGTCTTACCGGAAATCTTGTCGGTGGTGCTACCCATCTTGTGTCTCCTTGTTGGCGCGCTTTATGCCCGCCTGCCAGATGGAAACGCCATGATACGCAAATCGTTCCGGATAGAATTATGCGTGACCGGCTTCGGTCGACAGCATCGCGGCCGTGACGCCCATGCCCGCCAGAGCGCGCTCATATTTGTCGTCAAGATTGCGGTCGAAGATCAATTCTTCGTTGGCCGGGCAGTTCAGCCAACCATTGTTGCCGACCTCGGCCTCCAGCTGACCAGCGCCCCATCCGGCATATCCGAGCAGCATGGTCGCTCGCTTGGGGCCGGCGCCCTTCGAGATGGCGCGGATGATATCCAGCGTCGCGGTCATGCAAATATCGTCACTGACCGGAATGCTGGACTCGCAGAGATAATCGTCCGAATGGAGCACGAAGCCGCGACCGCTTTCGACCGGACCACCCGTCTGGATCAGCAGATCGCGCGAATGCGGAGGCAGCATGATCGCCTCTTCGTCCTTGATCATTTCCAGGTGCAGAAGGACATCGGTAAAGGTGAGATCCTGGGGTCTGTTGATGACAAAACCCATGGCGCCCGCATCCGAGTGGGCACAAATGTAGATGACGGTTCGGGAAAAATTGCTGTCCGCCATCCCTGGCATGGCAATCAGGAACTGACCATCGAAGAAGCCGCGTTCACGTCCATTTTTCAGCGTTGACAAGGACATCCGTACCTCCTGCTGCCAGACCGCACGAGGCCCCGACAGATGAAACATGTGCCAATCTCACAGATCAATCAACTGAAAATGAAAAATAAATTGGCCCGGTCTTCTGGCCGAACTTCCGGGTTTTCAATAAACCTTTGTTCCATGATCATTATTTCCCGCTTTCCTAAACTATTGCAGCGCGCTGTCGTTTCGGCCGGCATATGTTTGTCCGTCATTTCTCCCGTGCGGGCGGAGATGTCCGCCTGGGCCGACAACGAAGGCGGGCGGATGCGGCTGGTGGCCTTGCCGCCGGATACCGATGGAAAGATCCGGGCCGGGCTGCAAATCGAGCCGAAACCGGGCTGGATCACCTATTGGCGGGAGCCCGGAAACAACGGCATTCCGCCGCAGGTAACGATTGCGGCGGACGGCGGCGTCACGCTCGACCGGATGCTTTACCCTATCCCCAAACACATCGCCGACGGACGCGTCGACGAGGTCGCCTACGACGCACCGCTGACCTTTCCGCTCGAACTGTCGGCCACGGGCGGGACGCCAAAGGAAATCAAGGCGAACGCTTTCATCGGCATCTGCAAGGATATCTGCGTGCCATTCCAGGCCGAACTGACGCTGGAGCTTTCGCCAGCCGCGCGCTCACGCCCGGAGGAAGAGCAGATATTGAGCGCTGCGGCCGCACGCCTGCCAGAGGCCCCTTCCCCGGATTTCCAGGTCACGGCGCATGCGCTTTCTGCCGATCGAAAGGAGTTGAGCCTTTCCGTGACCCTGCCTGAAGGCGGCAGCCGCGTTCCGGATGTGATCGTGGCCGGCCCCAGCGGGTACGTCTTCACCGAGCAGCTGGACGGCAAGCGCGACGACAGGGATTTCACCACGACGGTCGCCATCGGCAAGCTGCCCAAGAACTACGATATTCAGGGCAAGAATTGGAGCGTGATGGTGATCGATGGCGCTCGCGCGATCGAGACGCCACTTGCCTTCGACTAAGCTGTTTCTATAGTCCACCGACCAATCCCGCGGCTCAGGCCGCCCTACAGCCAAGACCAGGAGAGTGCCATGACAATCGCAATCGGCGACAAACTTCCCGCGGCAACGTTCAAGGAAAAGACGGCGGACGGCCCGGTCGAGACGACCACCGAGGGCCTGTTCAAGGGCAAGCGGGTCGTGCTGTTCGCCGTGCCCGGCGCCTTTACGCCGACCTGCACGCTCAACCACCTGCCGGGCTATCTCGAAAACCGCGATACCATTCTCGCCAAGGGCGTTGATGATATCGCCGTCGTTGCCGTCAACGACTGGCACGTCATGGGCGCCTGGGCACAATCGACAGGCGGATTGGGCAAGATCCATTTCCTTCCCGATTGGGATGCCTCCTTCACCAAGGCGCTGGGGCTGGATGCCGATCTCTCCGGCGGCGGTCTCGGCGTGCGGTCGAAGCGCTATTCGATGCTTGTCGAAGATGGCGTCGTAAAGTCGTTGAACGTCGAGGAGAACCCTGGCCAGGCCACGGTTTCCGGCGCTGCGACGATGCTCGAACAGCTCTGATCGCCGCCCTCGATTGACCAGCGAAAGCGGCCGCCTTGGCCGCTTTTTTTGTTTTTGATACCCTTTGCGTTCCGCCACCATTTTGCCACATTCGTTATAATATAACACGTAATGTTATTACATTAATGAGGCATCGATGAGCAAGACACGGTTGGGCATCAGAACGAGACTGATCGGCTATTCCGCCGCCACGCGCGTCCTCGGCGTGCTTCTGCTCGTCGGCATGCTCTGGGGAGCGATCAGCTGGGCCGCGCGCCTGCCATGAGTTCCGAGCTGATCCGGTTTGACGACGTCACCATCGCTTACAACAGGCATCCGGCGGTCCATCATATCTCGGGTACGATCACGGCGGGCAGCCTGACCGCCATCGCCGGTCCGAACGGCGCCGGCAAATCAACGCTGCTGAAGGCGATCGCAGGGGAGCTTCGACCCGCCGCCGGGACAATCAAACACGGCCTGCAGCGCAACGAATTCGGCTATCTTCCCCAGGCGACCGACATCGACCGACGCTTCCCGATCTCCGTGATCGAAACGGTCTTGGTCGGTGCCTGGCGGCAAACCGGCGCGTTTGGGCGCGTCGGCAAATGCGAGATGACGAACGCTTTGCAAGCCATGTCTGCTGTCGGCCTGGAGGGCTTCGAGACCCGTCAGATCGGTTCGCTGTCGGCCGGCCAGCTGCAGCGCGTTCTGTTTGCCCGGCTGTTGCTGCAGGATGCCAAGGTTATCCTTCTCGACGAGCCGTTCACCGCGATCGACGCGCGAACCACGCGTGACCTGCTCGATATCATCGCACGATGGCATGGCGAACGCCGGACCGTGATTGCCGTACTTCATGATTTCGAGCAGATCCGCGCCCACTTTCCGCAGTCCTTGCTGCTCGCCCGCGAACCGATCGCCTGGGGGCCGACCGTCGACGTGATGTCGGCGCAAAACCTGCTGAAAGCACGCGCCATGGCGGAACGCTGGGATGCGGACGCGGACATTTGCGAGCCGGCCGCATGATGACGCTTCACGATCTGCTTTGGGGGCCCTTCATCGAATACGGCTTCATGCGCCGTGCGCTCGTCGCCTGCCTGTGCCTGGGGCTCGGATCCGGCCCGATCGGCGTGTTTCTGATGCTGCGACGGATGAGCTTGGTCGGCGATGCGATGAGCCACGCCATCCTGCCGGGTGCCGCGATAGGCTACCTCGTCGCCGGATCGCTGTCGCTAACGGCAATGGGCTTGGGCGGACTGATCGCCGGGGTGGCGGTGGCGCTCCTGTCGGGCGCCGTCAGCCGCGCGACGGTGCTGCAGGAGGATGCAAGCTTCGCCAGCTTCTATCTCGCATCGCTGGCGCTCGGCGTGCTGATCGTGTCGCTGCGGGGGTCGAACATCGACCTGCTGCATGTTCTCTTCGGCACAATTCTGGCGATCGGCAACCCTGCCCTCTTTCAGATCGGCGCCATCACGACGCTGACGCTCATCGTGCTCGCGGTCATCTACCGGCCATTGGTCGTCGAATGCTTCGATCCGAGCTTCCTTCGGGCGATCGGCGCCCGCGGCTCGGTCTATCACCTGCTCTTCCTGCTGCTGGTCGTCCTCAATCTCGTCGCCAGCTTCCAGGCGCTTGGCACGCTGATGGCCGTGGGCCTGATGATGCTGCCCGCAGCGATCGCCCAGCTCTGGGCGCGCAGCCTGGCATCGATGATGGTCGTTGCCGCCGCAAGTGCCACCGCATCAGGCTACCTCGGCCTCATCGCCTCCTACCACCTCGAGCTCGCCTCAGGGCCGACGGTGATCGTGACGGCGGCGTTGATCTACGGACTTTCCATCGTTTTCGCACCGTCGGGGCTTCTCCGACGCTATTTTCCCCGCCCGCATCTGACGGGCTGACATCCAGGAGACTTTCATGATGTCCCACAGACTGCTTCTTTCCGCTGCGCTCCCTCTCTTGATGAGCCTTTCGGCCATGCCGGCCTCGGCTGAAACCTTGAAGGTGGTCGCGTCGTTCACCGTGCTTGCCGATGTCGTCAGCCATGTCGGTGGGGAGCATGTGAAGGTCACGAGCCTCGTCGGCCCGAACGGCGACCCCCACGAGTTCGAGCCATCGCCCGCCGATGCCAGGAACCTCAAGGCAGCGAAGGTCGCCTTTGTCAGTGGCGAGGGGCTGGAAGGCTGGATGGACCGGTTGATCAGCGCCTCGGGCTACAAGGGCCAGCCGGTCATGGTATCGGACGGCATCAATACCCGCACCATGGAAGAGGACGGGCAAACGGTAACCGACCCGCACGTGTGGAACAGCCCTGTCAACGTCAAGGTCTGGGTTGCCAATATAGAGAAGGCGCTGTCGGCGGCCGATCCGGCTGATGCCGCCGCGTTCAAGGCCAACGCCGCGGCCTACGGCAAGACGCTCGATGCGCTGGATGCCTATGCGCATTCGAAATTCGACGCCATACCGGACGATCGCCGCAAGGTGCTGACGAGCCACGATGCCTTCGGCTATTTCGGCCGGGAGTATAATGTCGGCTTTCTTGCCCCGCTCGGCGTATCGACGGAAGGCGAAGCGTCGGCGGCCGACGTCGCCAGGCTGATCGAGCAGATCAAGGCGGAGCACGTGAAGACGTACTTCTTCGAGAACTCCAACGATCCGCGCCTAGTGAAGCAGATCGCCAAGGCGACGGGCGCGGAACCGGGCGGCGAACTCTACGTCGAGTCACTGTCGGCACCGAAGGGACCGGCGCCGACCTACGAGAAGATGTTCCGCTACAACGTCGACCAGATCGCCGCCGCGATCGCAAAGACGATGTGATCGCCCGCGAAGGCTAGACCTGCAGATCGAATACGATCAGCCCGCCCAGACCGCCGTCCGTCGACGAGACTATGCGCTCGCCGACGGCGACGTGTTCGGGGTGAACAAGATAGACATCGCGGGCTTCCGGGCTTTCGAAGGTGACCGTGAAGCCATCGACGAACCCTGCGTGCAGGCCCTCCGGCGAAACATTCGGGCCATGCTTGATGTCGAGGATGCCGGGGATCAACTGCTTCAGCGCGACGATCGATTCGAACAAGGATTGCTTCTCTTCGCCCGACATCGCGGCCTTCAGCCGCATCAGCACGCAGTGCAGAATCATATGGTGACCTCCCGAATAATATCGTCGGCACAATAGAGAGAAAACATAACAGGACAACCCACGAAGGCATCTCCTGCAACATGCGCGGCTCGCCCAAGCGTTTCTACGGGGTGGCCATTTCAAATGCGGTAACCGTCGTAAACGGAACAACGCCACGCCTGTTCTGCTCTAAGCTCTGCCCTATGTTGCGCAAGGAAGAGGAGCCATGCGCAACCCTGCAGCATTTTCAACGGAGGAGATGAAAATGAGCAAGAACCGTGGCGTCGTCTATATGCGGCCCGGCGTTGTCGAAATCCATGACATCGATGATCCGAAGCTCGAAGCACCCGATGGGCGCCGCATAGAGCATGGCGTTATCCTGAAGGTGATCTCGACCAATATCTGCGGATCGGACCAGCACATGGTGCGCGGCCGTACCACGGCGATGCCGGGGCTGGTTCTCGGCCACGAGATCACCGGCCAGATCATCGAAAAGGGCATCGATGTCGAGATGCTCGAGGTCGGCGATATCGTCTCGGTGCCGTTCAACGTCGCCTGCGGTCGCTGCCGCTGCTGCAAGTCACAGGACACCGGTGTGTGCCTGACCGTCAACCCGTCGCGCGCCGGCGGCGCCTATGGCTATGTCGACATGGGTGGCTGGATTGGCGGCCAGGCCCGCTACGTCACCATCCCCTATGCCGACTTCAACCTCCTGAAATTCCCGGACCGTGACCGGGCGATGGAGAAGATCCGCGACCTCACGATGCTCTCAGACATCCTGCCGACCGGCTTCCACGGCGCGGTGCGTGCGGGCGTCGGTGTCGGCTCGACGGTTTATGTCGCCGGCGCCGGTCCGGTCGGGCTTGCGGCGGCCGCTTCCGCCCGTATCCTGGGTGCCGCCGTGGTGATGATCGGCGACTTCAACAAGGATCGCCTGGCACATGCCGCCAAGGTCGGCTTCGAGCCGATCGATCTGTCGAAGAGCGACCGGCTGGGCGACATGATCGCGCAGGTGACCGGCAGCAACGAGGTGGACAGCGCGATCGACGCCGTCGGCTTCGAGGCACGCGGCCATTCGGGCGGCGAGCAGCCGGCGATCGTCTTGAACCAGATGATGGACATCACCCGTGCGGCGGGCTCGATCGGCATTCCCGGCCTCTACGTTACCGAGGACCCAGGCGCCGTCGACAGTGCGGCCAAGACCGGCAACCTGTCGCTGCGCTTCGGGCTCGGCTGGGCGAAGGCCCAATCCTTCCATACCGGCCAGACACCGGTGCTGAAGTACAACAGACAGCTGATGCAGGCGATCCTCCACGACCGCCTGCCGATCGCCGATATCGTCAACGCCAAGGTGATCCCGCTCGAAGAAGCCGTGCAGGGCTACGAGAGCTTCGACCACGGGGCGGCGACGAAATTCGTGCTCGACCCGCACGGGGATGTCGCGAAGGCCGCTTGAAGTCGTTAGGGCTTGGAGCGGCTGTCACACAGCCGCTCCTCCAGCCAAGCAAATTTCGCTGGAGAAACAGTGCCCATCGGGCACTTTGCAGATGAGGCGCCGGAGCCTGGCAAGACGGGCGCTAGAGAATCCTCACCACCGCTCGATCCAGCGCCGTATCTTCGCGGTAGATCAACCGAACGATAGCCGCTGCGGCAAAACCCGTCAGCGCGCCGCCGACAACGTCCCCGACATAATGCGTGCCGATGAAGACGCGGGATACGGCAACCACAAGCGCCGCCACGAAAAACGCCGCTCCCAGTTTGCGCATGTCATGGAACAGGAGGGCCGCGGCTATCGCGAATGCTGCCGTCGCGTGGTCGGAGGGAAAGGACGGATCGGCGCTGGGCGCAATCAGCAGATGCGTGACACCCGCATCGTAGGGTCGGATCCTGTGCACGACGAGCAGTATGAGCTGGTTGATCGCAAGGCCGAGAAGAAACGACAGGCCGGACGCAACCAGCACATGTCTGACATGGCTGCGATCGTCCCGGCGCCACCATTGTACGGCCACAAGCAGGACAAGGATCGGAACCCCGATCATTGAAACGTAGACCATCGCAAGGTCGGCAAACTGGTTCCGGTTCGAGAGACCGTTGATAGCGTGGGTTACCGCCGCGTCGAACTCGTACATCATTGGCCTCATTGCTGCTTTCGAGCGGCCGGTGTGCCTGAGCTTTCTGACAGGGTCCTGAACTTCCCTCTCGCATGAGAGGGCATACCGAAAGGCGCTGACCGCAACGCGGCAAGGCGCCTAGCGGTTTGGGGGGCGGCGGCATCGCCCGGCGGTGGGCTGCCGGTGTAATTGGTGAACCCTCAGGATGGGCGCGAGCGAAACGTTTGGTCCGAGAGCGATTGACAGAAATCCCGCCTGAGATTTGTGCTAACCTACTTCAAGGCCAATGCGGGAGATTTCGATGGCTGGGATGCGCACAGATGCAATGAGAATGGTCCGGCGCAACAAGCTGGTCGGCATGTGGGCCGCGGACAAGATGGGATTCAGTCGAGAAGAGGCAAAGGCCTATTCTGATGGGCTCGCAAGGGATGCACTCGATGTTGACCGCAACGACATCCTGGCGACGATCCGTCGAGACTTCCATGAAGCCGGCATCCCTGTGTGCGACGAAGAGGTCCAGGAAGTCATGACTGCGTCCTGGCTGCAGGCTGGGAAGCCGACGAAAGGGGCGGACGCCAGCGATGTAGCCGTCGTGCAGATCGCCCGTACTCTGATGAAATAGGCCAGCGCACGAGGCTCTTGCTATGATGTGCGGAGAACATCGCCTATTCGACCATTCTCACCGTGGTTTTCCGACGCTAACGAGCTGGCGCCGTGGGGGCCCAACGACGAGCAATTGGCGCGAGGCGACCGAGCGTCGATGCCACGTCACTTCTCCGCTCAGCCGATAAAGCTGTCCGCCGACGGCTGATAATCATGTCCCGCGATCACGCCTGTCGACACCAGAGTCTCAAAAAACTCCACCTTGAGATCGAAGGACTTCAGCAGTTTCTGCGTGCTCGGCTTCACGACGGCGTCATCGAACTCACCCTTGATGAAGTGCGCCGCGGATTCCATGTCTTCCCAGAGGCTGACAACGACGAGTTCATTGTCGTGGCCCTTCACCTTGCGGGCGAGCGTTGCACCAAGATGTCCCGGCAACTCCGCCATCTCCACGAAGGTGGTCGTCTTCAGATGATGTGCATAGGCTTCGAGGACCGCCTCTGACCCGGCAACGGCCCGCCATGAGCGAATGATCATGTCCAATTCTCCAATGGTGCATTTTCAAACTGCCATTGGCGTTGGGGAATGTCCACGAGGGCTCCCGGTCGGAAAAGGAAGCCCCTGCTCCTAGTCGCGGCCATCCGGGTGAGTCAGAGAGCCATGGAGCGACTTCGCGACCTCGAACAGCTGCGGAACCGCCGGATTGTTCGAGGTAGCGGAGGCGCAGAGCACGATGTCGAATTCAGGGGCGTTTGCGATTGGTCTGGACACCAGTCCCTCGGCAAGGTCCGTACACAGTGATTGCGGGATCAGCGCGATGCCGAGGCCTTCGGCGACAAGCCGGATGATGGTGTGCTGCAGGCGCGGTTCGAGCGCGAAATGCGGGACGACGCCTGCGGCCACGCAGTAGTTTCGGATGGCGTCGCGCAGGGTCGGCGTGACGCTTGCGGGTGCGGCGATCAGTCGTTCGCCTTCCAGATGCTTAGGCCCCGCTTGTTCGACCCGCGCCAGGGGATGATGATCCGGCAGGATCAGGCGCAGGCGATCGCGGGCGAGAAGTGCGGTGCGCAGATGCGGCGCGGGACTGCCGCCGAAGGTGACGGCGGCGTCGAGGCGGCCTTCCATCAGCATTTCCTCGATATCGGTCGGTATGCGTTCCTCGAGCACGAGGCGCACATCCGGACGCGTCTCAGAGTACATTCGCACCAGGGACGGCACGACGCTGTAGGCCGCATTCATCATGAAGCCGAGCTTCAGTTCGCCCTTTGCGCCCGATGCCACCAGCTGCACGTCGCGGCAGGCGGCGTCGAAATGGCTAAGCACCGCGCGGCACTCTTCCAGGAAATGCTTGCCCGCCGCCGTCAGCGCGACGTTGCGGGAATTGCGTTCGAACAGCCGGGCGCCGAGGGTCCGCTCGATCGAGGCGATCTGGCGGCTGAAGGGCGGCTGGCTCATGTTCATGCGCGCAGCCGCGTGGCCGAAGTGCAGGGTCTCGGCAAGAGCCACGAAATAGCGCATGTGGCGCGTATCCATTCAATACCTCAGAAGCATCGATCAGCCATCAAACCGACATTGGATTATCTCGATGTCAGGCGCTAGACAATGGTCTTTGCAACTCGAGTTCCTCCCATGCTGACCAATCTCCTGATCGTCCTGCCGATCTTCGCCCTGATCCTGACCGGATGGATTGCGCGGAAATCAGGCGCGCTCGGCCCGAACGCGACGCGGGAGGTCAACCGGCTGGTGGTCTATCTGGCGCTGCCTGCCCTGCTCTTCGACATCATGGCCAATGCCAAGGTTGGGCAGATCTGGCAGCCCGGCTTCATCCTGGCGTTTACCTCGGGCTGTGCCATCATCTTCGGAGCGACGCTGTGGTGGCGGATGGCCAAGGGACGGCAGCTGGCCGATGCGGCGATCGACAGCCTCAATGCCAGCTATGCCAACACGGGCTTTGTCGGCTTTCCACTGGTGCTGTCGCTGGTCGGCGATTCCGGCATGGCGCCGACTCTGATCTCGACGATCCTGACGGTCTGCGTGCTCTTCGCGGTTGCGATCGTGCTGATCGAAGGCGGGCTGCAGTCGGAGACGCGGCGGCGCGATATCGCGGCGAAGACCGTCGTTTCGCTGGCCAAGAACCCGCTGCTGATCGCGCCTGTTATCGGCGCGCTGTTCATGCTCTCCGGCGTGCAGTTGCCGGCGCCCATGCATTCCTTCCTGAAGCTTCTCGGCGGCGCGGCTTCGCCTTGCGCGCTGATCGCGCTTGGGCTGTTCCTGGCCGGGTCGAAGGCGGGGGCCGCCACCGAACGGGCGGCGACGACGGGCATCCTCGTCGGGCTCAAGCTGATCGCGCAACCCGCCGTGACCTGGATCATCGCCGGTCCGCTGCTCAAGCTGCCGCCGGTTGCCGTGCACACCGCCGTCCTGCTTGCGGCGCTGCCGACCGGCACCGGGCCTTTCATGCTGGCGGAATTCTATGGCCGGGAAGCGAGCCTGACGGGGCGCGTCGTGCTTGCCTCGACGGTGCTGTCGATCGCGACGATCTCGGCCTATCTCGCCATTGCCGGGCAGTGATGCCCTATTCGATCTCCAGCAGCAGCGCTCGGTGATCGGAAACCTCGGGCTGCGCCACCGGGTCGAAGATCGCCACATCAACATCCGGCGTCACCAGCATGTAGTCGGCGTAGCGGCCCTCCTTGGTGTAGTGCGAGGTCCGGGTATCGATATGGCCTCGGGAGGTGACCAGATCGGTGAGGCCGAGTTCGGCCAGCGCCGTGAAGGTCGCGCTATCGGGCAGGAGGTTGAGATCGCCGCAAACGACGAGCCGTTCGCCGGCACGCCAGAGGCGACGGATCAGCGAGACCAACGACTGCGCCTGAGCGTGGCGGGCCGGCGTGTCGCCCTTGCCGGCGAGGTCGCGCAGGCCGTGCAGCTGGACGATCGTGATGGGCCTGTTACTGGCGTAGTCGAAGAGCCTGATGCAATCAGCATTGCGCGGCCGCGGGTGCTCGCCGTAGCCATCACCGGAAAAATCGCCATGCACGAAATCCACCGCGCGGCCGATAACCGGATAGCGGTTGCGCACGAAGGTGGCGAGGCCGAACTCGGACCAGACCAGCGTCTCACCATCAAAGAGCGTGCCGCGCGCAGTCGGTGCGAAGAAGGCATCGTGATCGGGAAGGATCGCCTTGATCTCGTCGAAGAGATTGGCGCGCTGCGGCAGGATGTGGCCACCGTCGCGATACTCCAGCCAGTCGGAGGCGACGCCGACCGATCGGGTCACTTCCTGCAGGCAGAGGACATCGGGATCAGCATCGCGTAGATAGCGGATCAGCGGCTCATGGAGCTTGCCGCCCCAGACGTTCAACGAGATCACACGCACCGCAGCTCTCCTCAAGCGTTGATTCAAGCGCTTGCCGGATTGATTCAGGAAAGCGCCTCATGTGGCTGTTTTTACGCGGGTTGAGCGGCCACCCTACCGCTTCTTGAACGGCTCCATGCCCTTGCGGGCAAGCTCGTCGGCGCGCTCGTTTTCGGGGTGCCCGGCGTGGCCCTTGACCCAGTGCCACGTGACCTTGTGGCGCTGGTTGGCGGCGTCGAGCGCCTGCCAGAGTTCACCGTTCTTCACCGGCTTCTTGTCGGCGGTCTTCCAGCCGTTCTTCTTCCAGCCAAAGATCCACTTGGAGATGCCGTCCATCACGTACTTGCTGTCGGTGTGGAGGTCGACCTCACAGGCGCTCTTCAGTGCCGTCAGCGCGGAGATGGCGGCCAGCAGTTCCATGCGGTTGTTGGTGGTCTCCGCCTCGCCGCCGCAGAGTTCCTTTTCGACCTCGCCATAGCGCAGCACCGCGCCCCAGCCGCCGGGGCCGGGATTTCCGGAGCAGGCGCCGTCGGTGTAGATATCGACGTGCTTCATGCGGAGAGCCCGTATTCCGCAGCGTTTGCGATCTGCCGGTGGAAGCGCAGCTTGCGCAGATATTCGAGCGGATCCTTCTTGGTGACCATCGCGCCCTCGGGCGTCGTCAGCCAGTCGTAGAGGCGCGTCAGGAAGAACCGCAGCGCCGAGCCGCGCGCCAGGATCGGCAGCGCCGCTAGTTCGGCGTCGCTCAGCGGGCGCACGCTCTGATAGCCTTCGAGCATAGCCATGCCCTTTGTGATGTTATAGGCGCCATCCTTCTCGAAGCACCAGGCGTTGAGAATGATCGAGACGTCGTAGGCCAGGAGGTCGTTGCAGGCGAAATAGAAATCGATCAGGCCCGACAGATCGTCGCCAAGGAAGAAGACGTTATCGGGGAAGAGGTCGGCGTGGATGACGCCCGAGGGGAGATCCTTCGGCCAATGGCTGGCGAGGAAATCCAGTTCGCTGCGGATCTCGTTCTGCAGGCCTTTTTCCACCTCGTCGGCGCGCGCCTCTGACTTTTCCCAGAGCACCTTCCAGCCGTCGACCGACAGGGCGTTGGGGCGCTGCAGTTCGAAGCCTTCACCGGCGACGTGCATCTTTGCCAGCGCCTTGCCAACCTCGCGGCAGTGCTTGGCTTCCGGCTTGCGCAGCCACATGCCCTCGAGGAAGGAGATCAAAGCGGCCGGACGATCGGAGAGCGTGCCGAGCAGAGCGCCGTCCTTGCGCGGCAGCGGCAGCGGGCAGGACAGACCGCCGGCGGCCAGATGCTGCATCAGCCCGAGGAAGAAGGGCAGATCGTTCTTCTCGACGCGCTTCTCGTAAAGCGTGAGGATCAGCGGATCCTTGCTGGTATGCAGCAGGAAGTTCGAGTTCTCGACGCCCTCGGCAATGCCCTTGTACGACAGCAGCGTGCCTGTGTCGTACTCCGTCAGGAACCACTTCAAATCGTCTTCTGAAATATCGGTGTAGACTGCCAATTTAGGTCCCGCAAAAATGTTGTATTGATTGAAGCTGATATCAGACGCGCTGAGGCAAACGAGCTCGCCGCTCAACCATTGACGAATGCCATGTCGGCCGTTGTCAGCTCGATATTGCGCAGTTCGCGGTTGACGAGGAAATGCTCGTTTTCCTGAACGGTTTCAGCAAGTTCCACCTTCGCGTCAAAGCGGCTGCGGAAAGCTTCGATGATCTCGTTGACGATCACTTCCGGCGCCGACGCACCGGCCGAGAGGCCGAGCGTCGAGATCGGGCCGATCTCGTCCCAGTTCAATTCGGAAGCGCGCTGAACGAGCAGCGACTTCGTCGCCCCTGCCCTGAGCGCCACTTCGACCAGACGTCTCGAATTCGAGGAATTCGGCGCCCCGACGATGATGAAGAGATCGCAGCCGGGCGCGGCCTGCTTCACGACCTCCTGGCGGTTGGTCGTGGCGTAGCAGATCGAATCGGCAGAGGGCGCGGTCAGATTGGGAAAACGCTCCTGCAGGCGGGCGATGACGCCGGCGGTGTCATCCACCGAAAGCGTGGTCTGCGTGACATAGCCGAGATTGTCGGGATCGGCCGGCACGTAAACGTCCGCATCCTCGATCGTCTCGATCAGCGACACCGAGCCTTCCGGCAACTGCCCCATCGTGCCGATCACCTCCGGATGGCCGGCGTGGCCAATCAGGACCACGTGGCGGCCAAGCTTGTTGTGGCGCATCGCCTGCTTGTGCACCTTGGAGACCAGCGGGCATGTAGCGTCGAGGTAGAAGAGATTGCGGGCGCTGGCGTCTTCCGGCACCGACTTCGGCACGCCATGAGCGGAGAAGACGACCGGCTGGGCGCGATGCTCTTCGGGGATCTCGTTGAGTTCCTCGACGAAGACGGCGCCCTTGGCTTCCAGACCTTCCACGACATAGCGGTTATGGACGATCTCATGGCGGACATAGACCGGTGCGCCATAGGACTTCAACGCCAGCACGACGATCTGGATGGCGCGGTCAACGCCGGCGCAGAAGCCGCGCGGCCCGCAAAGCCTGATCGTCAAGGGAGGTTTGGCCGCAATATTCATGTCTGTTCCGGTGTGTGAAGATAGCGCTCTCTAACCCAATATAGGCGAGAATTGAAGCGATACTATTGCGCTGCCCCCTGCTTGCGGAACCGCGCAACCACCACAATCACCACCAGCGTGGCGGCAAGCCCATACCAGGTGAAGGCATATTGCAGGTGATTGTTCGGGAGATCGATCTCTGTCACGCCGCCGATCGGCAGGCCTTTGGGATTGGGCGTATCGTCCGCATCGATGAAGAAGGGCACGACGTTCGCCGTGTCGAGGCCGACGCTCGACGCCATCACGTCGAGGTCCTTCCAGTAGAAGATATTCTTGGCGATGTCGTTGTCAGGCACCACCCAAAACGGCTTGCCTGGAAGCTTGGCCCGCGCGAGGCCGTTGACGGTCTGCCGATCCGTCAGCTGGCCCTGCATGCGCATCTCCGGTTCCTTGTTGTCGTAGGGAACGAAGCCTCGGTTCACGAACAGATAGCGCCCGTCGGCAAGCTGCAGCGGCGTGTAGATATAGTAGCCCGTCTGGCCGCGCCAGGTGGCAAAGAAGTGGCGTTCGCGACTGTTGTCGTAGACGCCGCTCGCCGTCATCTGGCGATACTCGATATCCTCGCCTCTCGCCGCCATCGCCTCGATGTCGGCCAACGGGACGGGTGCAGCGGCACGGCGCTCGGCGATATCGGCCAGCAGCTTTTCTTTCCACTGCAGGCGCTCGACCTGCCAGGTGCCGAGCGAGACCAGGATGGCGAATGCGACCAGCACCGCAGCGCCGGTGAAGATCGGCAGCTTGCGGCGCGGCGCCGGGCTTTGAATGTCAGTCACGGGAAAGGCGTCCTTCGCGGGCATTGTGGCGGTATTGCATGGCGATGAGAATGCCCTTGCACCAGCGCAGGGAGATCAACGACAGGATGATGGTCAGCGGCGCGAAGAGAAGGATGTGCAGCCAGATCGGCGGTGCATAGTTCACCTCCAGCCAGAGCACCGAGCCGATGACGATAAACCCGACGATCAGGATGACAAAGACCGCCGGGCCATCGCCGGCATCCGCGAAATCATAATCGAGACCGCAAGCCGCACAGCGCGGCTTCAGCGACAGCAAGCCGTCGAAAAGCTTCCCCTGGCCACAGCGTGGGCAGCAGCCACTGATGCCCGTCTTGACAGGATCAACCGGTGGGAAATGCGCATCGTCTTCGTTCATGCTATCCTTCCAATCAGCTGTGGTTCACCAGGAACCCGCCTTAACTCACCCATAAAGTATTCGCAGAACGAAAGGAAATGCCTGCGCGCTTTCGCCTCACTGATTCGCGCCAAACAGAAGAAGAAAACTGATGACCAATGACAGCTCGGCCGGACAGATCATCATCCTGAACGGTGCACCGCGTAGCGGGAAATCCTCGATCGCCAAGGCGATCCAGGAGCAATTCGAAGGCCCGTGGATGAACCTCGGCGTCGATACCTACAACGGCATGACGCCGGAACGCTACCTGCCGGGCATCGGGCTGCGGCCGGGAGGCGAGCGTCCGGATCTCGAGGAAATCGTGCCGTTCCTCTATGCAGCACTCTACGAGTCGATCGCCATCCACGTAGGGCTCGGCCTCAACGTCGTTGCCGATCTCGGTCACCATGACGCATACTCGCAGCCGCTCGGGATTCTGGTGGACTGCGCGCGGCGACTTGAGGGGTTTCCAGTCCTCTTTGTCGGCGTGAAATGTCCGATCGAGGTCATCATGCAACGTCGCGAGATCGTGGTTCCCGGCCGCGAAGCCCTCTATGTAAAAGCGGACAGCAACGGCGCCATTCCAGCGCCTGTCCAGCTTTGGCAAGAGAAGGTGCATATCCCTGGCATCTACGATCTGGAGGTGGACACCTCCGTTCTGACGCCGGCGGAATGCGCCGAGGCGATCCGCCATCAACTTGATCTTGGAATTCCCGATCCTTCGGCCTTCGAGCGGATCGCCGAGGCGCGCTGAGGACAAATAAAAAGGCGGGTGCCGTGGCACCCGCCTTTTCAATTCGATGCTGTTTTCGTCAGCCGGCTGCCAGCGGCGCACCCCAGCCGCCCCAGACGTAGATGCTGAAGAACAGGAACAGCCAGACCACGTCAACGAAGTGCCAGTACCAGGCTGCCGCTTCGAAACCGAAGTGCTGCTTCGGCGTGAAGTCGCCGCGGAGCGCGCGGATCAGGCAGACGACCAGGAAGATCGTACCGACCAGAACGTGGAAACCATGGAAGCCGGTCGCCATGAAGAAGGTCGCGCCGTAGATCGAGTTCTTGAAGGCGAACGGAGCGTGCGCGTATTCGTAGGCCTGGACGCTCGAGAACAGAAGGCCGAGCAGAACCGTCAGGGTCAGACCCTGGATGAGGCCCTTGCGATCGTTGTGCAGCAGCGCATGGTGCGCCCAGGTGACCGTCGTGCCCGACAGGAGCAGGATCACGGTGTTGTAGATCGGCAGGTGCCAAGGATCGAGAACCTCGATCCCCTTCGGCGGCCACTGGCCACCCGTGAAGGCAAGGCGCGATGCCTGAATGGCTTCATGCGGATAGAGGCTTGCATCGAAGTAGGCCCAGAACCAGGCAACGAAGAACATCACTTCCGAAGCGATGAACATGATCATGCCGTAGCGCAGGTGCAGCGAGACAACGCGGGTATGCGCGCCCTCATGTGCTTCCTTCACGGTATCCGACCACCAGCCGAACATGACGTAGAGCACCAGTGCGAGCCCGATGAAGAACAGCCACGGATGGGCCCATTCGATGCCGAAGATGTGCAGCGAACCGCCGTTGACGTAGCGCATGAAGCCCACGCCGCCGAACGCCATGATGAAGGCGCCGATCGAGGCCAGCAGCGGCCACGGGCTTGGATCAATAATGTGGTAGTCGTGGTTTTTCTGATGCGCTTCGGCCATCTAAGCTATCCCCGGATCTCTTCCTCTTCGTCCCGGCTTAGCCGGAAACGAACCCTCAATCAAAGTTTCTTTTCAAGCGTCACCGTTCCACCCTCGTTCGAAGCAACAGGCTTCGGACCCTCTTTCGGATAGAACGTATAGGACAAGGTAACCGTATGAATGTCCTTCGATTCAACGGCCTTGGTAATATCCGGGTCGATGTAGAACACGACCGGCATTTCAAGCTTCTCCCCAGGCTTCAACACTGTCTCGTTGAAGCAGAAGCACTGCACCTTGTTGAAATAGGCACCCGCCTCGCCCGGCGTCACGTTGAAGACGGCCTGGCCATAGGCTGGCTTGTCGGACTTGTTCACCGCAACGAAGTTGACCTGGATGGTTTCGCCGATGCGCGGGTTGACCTCACGCTCCACCGGCTTGAATTCCCACTCCAGGCCGGGCGCGACATTGGCGTCGAAGGTGACGCGCATCGTGCGGTCCAGCACGACGTTGGACGCCTGCTCGACGCGCTGGGTCGTGCCGTTATAGCCGGTGACCTGGCAGAAGATGCGATAGAGCGGAACAGCGGCATAGCTCGCAGCACCCATGCCGACCACGAAGGCCAGGCACATGAAAACGACAGCGCCATTATTGCGCGGCTTTCCTGGAGTGCGCTGCGTCTCGCTCATCTTACATGTGCCCCGACGTAAACTTCACGATGGTGATCGCATAGAACAGCACGACGAGACCGGCGAGCACCAATCCCAACGCGACATTGCGGTTGCGGCGCGACTTGCGCTGCGCGTCCGTAAGCTTGACAGTATCGATCAAAGGAAACCTCCCGTGTGCGACACCAACACGGCTGCCAGCCGGTCGAACATCAGCGCGGAGAAAATGGCGAACAGGTAGAAGATCGAGAAAGCAAAGAGCTTTTTCGCGGGCACCATCTTCTCATCGCCATCCGGCATCCGCCAGACGGCGGTGGAACAGTAGATGAAGATGGCGCCAAGGGCGGCAGCGACGAGGCCATAGCCGATGCTTGCAAACCCGAGAACGGTCGGTAGCACGCCACAGATGGCTGTCAGAACGGCATAGACGACGATCTGGTTCTTCGTGGTGCGTTCGCCCGATACGTTCGGTAGCATGGGCACGCCAACCGCTTCGTAGTCACCCATCTTGAAGAGCGCGAGCGCCCAGAAGTGCGCAGGCGTCCAGAGGAAGATGATCATGAAGAGGACGATGCTCTCGATGGTGACGGTACCGGTGACGCATGCCCAGCCGATCATCGGAGGAAAGGCGCCGGCAGCACCGCCGATGACGATGTTCTGCGGCGTCGAGCGCTTCAGCCACATCGTGTAGATCACGGCGTAAAAGAAGATCGTGAAAGCGAGGATCGAGGCTGCGAGCCAATTGACGGCGAGCCCGAGGATCGTGACGGCGAAACAGGAAAGAACCAGGCCGAAGGCAAGCGCTTCGCCCGGTGCGATGCGGCCCGCGGGGATAGGACGCTTGGCCGTGCGGGTCATGATGGCGTCGATGTCGGCATCGTACCACATGTTGAGCGCACCAGAGGCGCCAGCACCGACGGCGATGCAGAGAATAGCGATCAGGCCGATAACCGGATTGATGTGACCGGGTGCTACCACCAGGCCTGCAAATGCCGTGAAGACCACAAGCGACATCACGCGTGGCTTCAGCAGCTCGAAATAATCGCGTGCGCTTGCTTCCGACAGGCGAAATTCGCCGTCATGAGCAAGAGTTTTGCGATTGCCGATTACTGTCATTATCTCGTCCTGCAAACTTGAAGGCGACCGCCGCACTCTAACATGCGGCGGTCGCAATTTCTCGCATCTTACTTGATGCGCGGGAGCTGCTCCCACTGGTGGTATGGCGGCGGCGAAGACAGCTGCCATTCGAGCGTCGTGGCGCCCTGGCCCCAGGGGTTGTCACCTGCAACGCGCTTCTTGGCCAAGGCTTCGAAAACGCAAACCAGGAAGATCAACACGCCGAAAGCCGAGATGTAGGAGCCGACGGAGGAAACGTAGTTCCAGCCAGCAAACGCATCCGGATAGTCGATGTAGCGACGCGGCATGCCTGCGAGGCCGAGGAAGTGCTGCGGGAAGAACACCAGGTTGACGCCGATGAACATGACCCAGAAGTGCAGCTTGCCCAGGAACTCGTTGTACATGTAGCCGGTCATCTTCGGGAACCAGTAGTACCAGCCGGCGAAGATGGCGAACACGGCGCCGAGCGACAGAACGTAGTGGAAGTGAGCCACGACGTAGTAGGTGTCATGCAGCGAGCGGTCGAGGCCGGCGTTCGCGAGCTGAACGCCCGTGACGCCACCGACGGTGAACAGGAAGATGAAGCCGATCGCCCAGATCATCGGCGTGCGGAAGCTGATCGAGCCACCCCACATCGTTGCGATCCAGGAGAAGATCTTCACACCCGTCGGAACGGCGATGACCATCGTTGCGAACACGAAGTAGCGCTGCGCATCGAGCGACAGGCCGACCGTGTACATATGGTGAGCCCAGACGACGAAGCCGACTGCACCGATCGCGACCATGGCGTAGGCCATGCCGAGGTAGCCGAAGATCGGCTTGCGCGAGAAGGTCGAGATGATGTGGCTGACGATGCCGAAGCCGGGCAGGATCAGGATGTACACTTCAGGGTGACCGAAGAACCAGAACAGGTGCTGGTAGAGGATCGGGTCGCCGCCGCCTTCCGGCACGAAGAAGGACGTACCGAAGTTGCGGTCGGTCAGCATCATGGTGATGGCGCCGGCGAGAACCGGGAGCGACAGCAGGAGCAGGAAGGCGGTGATCAGAACCGACCAGGCAAACAGCGGCATCTTGTGCAGCGTCATGCCAGGAGCGCGCATGTTCAGGATCGTGGTGATGAAGTTGATCGCACCGAGGATCGAGGACGCACCCGCAATGTGGAGCGCGAAGATCGCAAGGTCGACAGCCGGGCCTGGCGTACCGGAACTCGACAGCGGCGGATACATCGTCCAGCCGCCACCTGCGCCGTAAGCACCGGCAGGACCTTCGACGAACATCGACATGATGAGCAGAAGGAAGGCCGGAACGATCAGCCAGAAGGAAATGTTGTTCAGACGCGGGAACGCCATGTCAGGCGCACCGATCATGATCGGCACCATCCAGTTGGCGAAGCCACCGATCATCGCCGGCATGACCATGAAGAAGATCATGATCAGCGCGTGCGCTGTGGTGAACATGTTGAACATCTGCTTGGCGCCGTCGATGGCGGCGTCGCCTTCATAGCCGTAAACCATGGCTGCCAGACCGTGGAAGATCTGGATGCCCGGCTCCTGCAGCTCCATGCGCATGGCAACGGAGAGCGCGCCGCCGATGATGCCGGCGATGATCGCGAAGATCAGGTAGAGCGTGCCGATATCCTTGTGGTTCGTCGAAAAGAACCAGCGATTGATGAAGCTCGGCTTGTGCGAGTGGTCGTGGTGATGATCGTCATGGGCGTGTGCGCCGTGATCGTGATCATGCGAATGATCGTGTGCGGAAGGTCCAGCCATAGTCCCGTTCCCTCTTCCCTTACTGTGCGACGTTTTCGGCAACATCAACGGTCTTTGCAGGACCATCGGTTGCGGCCATGAGTGCCTTGTAGGCTCCGGGCAGATCAGCGGCGGCTGCTGTCAGCCACTGCTTGTACTTGTCCTCGGAGACGACGCGGATGGCGATCGGCATGAACGCATGGTCCTTGCCGCAGAGTTCGGAACACTGGCCGTAGAACAGGCCTTCGCGCTCTGCCTTGAACCAGGTTTCGTTCAGACGGCCGGGAACGGCGTCGATCTTCACGCCGAAGGACGGCATGGCGAATGCGTGGATAACGTCGGTCGGAGCCGCGGTCACGAGGACTCGAACCGTCTTGTTAACCGGCAGAACCAGTTCGTTGTCGACAGTCAGGAGGCGCGGATAGATCGCCTTGTCTTCCTTGCCGGCGGCTGCGCGGTCGGCATCCTTGAGCAGGAAGGAATCGAATGCCAGCGGGTTTTCGCCCGTTCCTTCGTATTCGTAGTTCCACTGCCACTGCGTCGCGGTCGCCTTGATCGTGACGTCAGGATTTTCCGGCAGCGTCAGCTGCGCGGTGAGCAGGTTGAACGACGGCACGGCGAGAAACAGCAATACGAGGACCGGTCCCACGGTCCATGCAATTTCGATCAGCGTGTTGTGGCTCGTCTTGGAAGGTACCGGGTTCGCGCTAGCGCGAAACTTCAGACAGACGACGATAAGAAGGAGCAAAACAAAGAGCGTGATCGGAACGATAAACCACAGGGTATATTGCTCAAACCAATGAATGTCCCGCATGATGGGCGTGGCCGCCGGCTGCAATGTTGCCTGCCACGGCTGTGGCTGGTCGGCATAACTGCCGGAAGCAAAAAGCAGACAGACCAGCGCGGTCAGAGCTGCATAAGCCTTCTTAATCACGTTAATATCTCCCTCGAGCGCTGATCTGCGCAAAATACGCGCAGAATCCTTGCCATCTTCTGCGCTTCAAACCACAGTTTGGCATCCGCCGCAACAGGCCAAAGCATTTGTCTATGCGGCATTTTTGCCTGAAGACGAATTCCCCCAAGCATACCGAAACGTTCCATCTTTTTAGCAATGATACGGAAAATGCCGCGACAGACCATCCAGCGGCACCAACATTCTTCGACAAACGTCCCATTTCCGCCGTAGTCCCCGGCTTTTCAGCGGGTGGGGCTTTTCATTTTGCATGGCGGGCCCCAACTTAGCGGCACTGATTCGAATTGCAGAGGTTTTCATGGGTTTCCGTTCCCTCGCACGGCCGGTTGTGCTGACAGCGTGCATTGCGGCCGCAGCGATTGCTCCCGCTTTCGCCCAACAGCAACCTGCGCCCGCGCAGCCCGCCCCCGCCGCACCTGCGACGCAGGCGGCACCCGGGCAGACGCAACCGCAGGCGCCCGGCACCGTGAAGTCCAACCACGGCGCATGGTCTGTCGTGTGCGACAAGCCGGCCGGCGCTTCGACCGAGCAGTGCGCGCTGATGCAGAATGTCATCGCCGAAGACCGGCCGGAAGTCGGCCTTTCCGTCGTCGTGCTGAAGACCGCCGACCGCAAGTCGAAGATCCTGCGCGTGCTCGCACCCCTCGGCGTGCTGCTGCCGAATGGCCTCGGCCTCAACGTTGACGGCAAGGATATCGGTCGCGCCTATTTCGTCCGTTGCTTTGCTGACGGCTGCTATGCCGAAGTCGTGCTCGAGGACGAGCTGCTGAAAACCTTCCGCAGCGGCGCCAGCGCCACCTTCATCGTCTTCCAGACGCCCGAAGAAGGCATCGGCATCCCCGTCGATCTCAAGGGTTTTGCCGAAGGCTACGACGCCCTCCCTTGATCCTCTCGATTTCGGGACTTGCTCGAACCGTCCACCGGACCTACATCGGCTGAAAGCATTCCTGCTGCAGCGGAGCATAAAGACATGAATACCGATCTCCTGACGCTTTTCGACGCCGACGAAGCGAAGATGCGTTCGCTCGTGGCCGAAGCATTGTCCGGCGCTGACGACGGGGAACTCTTCATCGAGCATGCCCAGGCGGAATCGCTGATGTTCGACAACGGCCGCCTCAAGGGCGGCAGCTTCAACACCGAGCAGGGTTTTGGCCTGCGTGCGGTGGCGGGCGAAGCGGTCGGCTATGCGCATGCGGGGGATCTTTCCGTTTCCGCGCTGAAGCGCGCAGCGGATGCGGTCGGCGCGGTGACGCGCGGCTACACCGGCAGCTATGCCGCGGCACCGCAGGGCACCAACAAGAAGCTCTACAGCGACGAGAACCCGATCGGCTCCCCGACCTTCGAGGAGAAGGTCAAGGTTCTGCAGGACATCGACGCATACCTGCGCGGCAAGGACGACAAGGTGCGGCAGGTAACGGCCTCGGTCGCCGCCAGCTGGCAGGTCGTCGACATCCTGCGCGCCGATGGTCATCGCGTCCGCGATATCCGCCCGATGACGCGCATCAACATCTCCGTCATGGTTGGCGAAGGCGATCGGCAGGAAACGGGCTCCTATGGCAGCGGCGGCCGCATCGGTTTCGGTGACTTCATCGCAGAAGGTAGCTGGCAGTATGGTGCCGACGAGGCGCTGCGCCAGGCGCTCGTGAACCTCGAGGCCATCGAAGCCCCGGCCGGCACGATGGACGTTGTCCTCGGCTCTGGCTGGCCCGGCGTGATGCTGCACGAAGCGGTCGGCCACGGTCTGGAAGGCGATTTCAATCGCAAGAAGACCTCGGCCTTTGCCGGCCTGCTCGGCCAGATGGTCGCGGCTCCAGGCGTCACCGTCGTTGACGACGGCACGATCGACAATCGTCGCGGCTCCATCACCATCGATGACGAAGGCACGCCCTCGGCCTACAACGTGCTGATCGAGGACGGCAAGCTCGTCGGCTACATGCAGGACCGGCAGAATGCACGCCTGATGGGCATGAAACCAACCGGCAACGGTCGTCGCCAGGGTTACGCCCACGTCCCGATGCCGCGCATGACGAACACCTACATGCTCGGCGGCGACAAATCGCCGGAAGAAATCATCTCGTCCGTGAAGAAGGGCATTTATGCCGTTTCCTTCGGTGGCGGCCAGGTCGACATTACTTCCGGCAAGTTCGTGTTCGGCTGCACCGAGGCCTACCTGATCGAAAACGGCAAGATCGGCCCCGCGGTCAAGGGCGCCATGCTGATCGGCAATGGCCCCGACGCGATGAAGCGGATTTCCATGATCGGCAACGATACCAAGCTCGATACCGGCATCGGCAATTGCGGCAAGGCTGGCCAGTGGGTTCCTGTCGGCGTCGGACAGCCGCACCTCAGGATGGATCAGGTCACCGTTGGCGGTACCAAGGCGTAAGACGGCCCTCCCCCGATGACAGATATTCGCGTTCGCCCCTTCGTACCGTCAGACAAGGACGGCGTGATCTCGACAATTCTTCCGATCCAGAGCGAGGAGTTCGGGATCGCGATCACGGCCGCCGACCAGCCGGATCTCGCGGCCATTCCTGATTTCTACCAGTCGGGCAAGGGGCAGTTCTGGGTGGCGACATCGGGTGGCACCGTGGTCGGCACGATCGGCCTCAAGGATATCGGCAACGACCAGGCGGCGCTGCGCAAGATGTTCGTGGCCGTGGATTTTCGCGGCCGCGACCGTGGCGTGGCCACAGCACTCCTCGCCGAACTGGTGCGGCACGCCGAGACGCAGGGGCTTCAGGACATCTATCTCGGGACGACAGACAAGTTTCTCGCCGCGCATCGCTTCTACGAAAAGAACGGCTTCGTCGAAGTCGAGAAGAGCACGTTGCCGAAGAGCTTCCCTGTCATGGCCGTCGACAGCAAATTCTACAGGCTGCGCATCCGCGCCACCTGAGGCTCAGAGACATTCATCCAACGAAAACCGCCACTTGCGTTTGATCGCCGCGGCGAGGTCGAGATCGTTGCGGTGCGCGAAGAGCAGGATGTGGCCGAGCACATCGGCGGCCTCATCTTCGAGGTCGCGGGCCATGTCCTCGCCGGAACGCCCCTTGGGCCGCCCTCGTCCGCTCACACGGTTCCACGCCTGGGTCAGTTCACCCATCTCCTCCTGGAGCTTCAGCAGGAACCAGTCGGCATCGCGGGTGATGCCGTTTTCTCCGGCATAGGCACTCGAGGCCCGCTCGAACTTCAGGGCAAGATCATCCAGCATCATGTTCTCCTTTCGTTTACGTAGAAGAACCCTGATTCAGCGGCAATGTCCAGTCGGATGGGTTAGCGGTTCAGCCGTGGTCGGGCAGCAGCATGCAGTCGTAGGAGCGCTTCTTCAGTGCATCGCAGGCCGAGGTCGCGGCGTCGCGGCTCGGGAAGCCGATAAAGCGGGCGCGATAAACCTTGTTGGCGCCCTTGCCGACGGCTTCCGTGAAGGGGTTGGCCGACTTCAGCGCGGCGCCGCCTTCGGACTTGGCCTGGGCGAGAAGCGCGCGGGCGGCTTCATCGCTCGGGGCGGCGGAGATCTGGATCTGCCAGTCGCCGGTCGATGCGACTGATCCAAGCGACTTTGCGGAGGGGGCACGCTTGGAAGACGGCGTCACGGCGTCGAGCGCCGACGGACGTTCCTGCGGAACGGTGTCACCGAGATAGCCGAGCGCCTGCGGTGCAAGCTCGCTGCGGGCGATCTCCGGCGCGGCCGGGGCGACATTCGCGACGCGCGGCGCCGTGGCAGGCAACGGCAAATCGCTGTCATCAGCGGCGGATGCGACTTCCACCGGCTGGCGCGCATTGACGCTGGCCACCAGCTTGGCGCTGCCGGCAGAGGAAGCGCGGCCGAGGTACTTGTCGAGAAGGCCAGCCATCTTGTCGTCGCGGCTGCGGGCGGTGCGACCGCCGAGAACCACGCCGACGACACGCCGGTTGCCGTCCTTGACGGCGCTGACGAGATTGAAGCCGGAGGCATTGGTATAGCCGGTCTTGATGCCGTCCATCCCCTGGTAGCGATACATGAGATTGTTGTGGCCCCGGATCGTCCGGCCACGGAAATTGAAGCTCACGGTCGAGAAGAGACGGTATTCGTTCGGGTAGTTCTTCATCAATGCAACGGCGAGCGTGGACATGTCACGGGCTGTCGTGATCTGCCGGTTGTCAGGCAGGCCGGAGGCGTTGACGAATACCGTGCGGCTCATTCCGAGCTGGCGGGCCTTCGCGGTCATCATGCGTGCGAAATTGCTTTCCGAACCACCGAGCTTCTCGCCCATCGCCGCGGCCGCATCGTTGGCGGACTTGGTGATCATGCCGAGGATCGCTTCACGCACGGTGATTGACGTGCCTGCCCGCGCGCCGAGCTTCGTCGGCGGCCGTGAAGCGGCATACTTCGACATGACGATCGGGGTATCCCAGGTCATCTTTCCGCGGTTGATCGCTTCGAAGGCCATGTAGATGGTCATCATCTTCGTCAGCGATGCAGGGTGGTTCAGCACGTCGGCATTTTCGGCGGAGAGAACCTTGCCGGTTCTGGCATCGAGGATCAGGGAGGCGCTGCCTGCCATCGCCGACAGAGGCGCCACGACGACGAGCGTCGCGGTCATAATCGCGGCCAACAGCTTATTCATGCACTTCCCCTCAAAGATCGAACGACCGGCGCCATTCGGATTGTCCCGTTCCGCTACAGAAGGCGCCTATTTGGAGCGACTTTGCGGCAACTGATACCATTTTTGTCAAGTTTTATCCTTCATGGTGAAAAAACCGTAAAGCCCACACACGAAATATCGGCGTTCAGTAAGACTTAACCTGGGGATTGGTAGTTTCGCGCTCAAAACGGGAGGCAGGCGACAAAGATGAGAGCGAGCGCGGGAATGCTTGCCAAACGAATCGCCATTACAGGCGGGCTCGAGGCAGCCAACCTGTTGCGTGCGGCGGGGCTCATGCGCGGCGCGCGTGGCCGTGGCGCCATCTTCACGCTGCACCATGTCCGCCTGTGCGAAGACAATGCGTTTGCGCCGAACGCGCATCTGGAAATCACCCCTGCCTTCCTCGATGCCGTGCTGCGGCAACTGAAGAGCGAAGGCTATCGGTTTGTCTCGCTGGACGACCTGCCCGCCTTGCTGGCTGAAGCAAATCCGGGCCAGCCATTCGCGGCCTTTACGCTTGATGACGGCTATCGCAACAATCTCGCCTATGCTCTACCCGTCTTCGAGCGACATCAGGCGCCTTTTACCATCTTTGTCGCGAAAGGCCTGGCCGAGCGAACCCACACGATCTGGTGGGAAACCCTGGCAGCACTGCTGCGCAAGGAAGACAAGCTTCCCTTCGACTTCGGCAATGGCAGCGAGATGATCGATCTCGCCACGTCGGTGGCGAAGGCCAGCGCCTTTGCGCGCTTTGCGGAGTATCTGCATCGCAATGATGAAGCGGCAGCGGTCACCGCGATCGATGCACTGGCCGAGAGACACGAGATCGATGCCCGCGAGATCGTCGACGACCTCGTGATGGGACCACCCGAACTCAATCTGCTGGAGGCGAGCCCGCTTGCCTCGCTCGGCGCCCACACCGTCAGCCACAGGGCGGTCTCGCGTCTGTCCGATGCTGATGTTCGGGACGAGATGGCGGTTTCGTGCGACTACGTCGAAACGATCACCGGCAAGCGGCCACTGTCACTGGCCTATCCCTATGGCACCCGCGAGGCCGTCGGCGAGCGCCAGGCCATGATCGCCCGCGACCTCGGCTTCGCGGTCGCCGTCACGACACAGCCCGGTGTCGTGACGCAGCGATCGCTGCAAAACATCGCCTACCTTCCGAGGCTGTCCATCAACGGTCTTTATCAGAAGACGCGTTATATCTCCGGCCTTGCCTCGGGCATCCCGCTGAAGCTCATGGGCAATCGGGGATAGAGGCCAGGTGGTCGGCTATGCGTCGACCTTAAGGATACATCCGCACCTTTGCCCAATCGCCATCCGGCGAGGAGCGACGAAATTCGATGCGGTCGTGCAGACGGAACTTCTGGTCCTTCCAGAATTCGATGGAGACCGGCCGTATCCGGAAGCCGGACCAGTGCGCCGGGCGGGGAATCTCGCCGATCGCATATCGGGCGGTGTATTCGGCTACCGCCTTCTCCAAAGCGAATCGACTTTCTAGCGGTCGCGACTGCTTCGAGGCCCATGCGCCGATGCGGCTGCCGCGCGCGCGGGTCTTGAAATAGGCATCGGCTTCGTCGTCCGTTACGATTTCCACAGGGCCACGCAGCCTTACCTGCCGGCGTAACGTCTTCCAGTGGAAGCACATGGCGGCTTTCTTCTGTCTGAGAATTTCCTGGCCTTTCTGGCTCTCGAAATTCGTGTAAAAGACAAAACCGTCCTGATCGAATCCCTTAAGGAGAACCATGCGGACATTGGGAAGGCCGTCGTTATCGACCGTCGCAAGCGCAACCGCATTCGGGTCATTGATCTCCGATGCTTCCGCCTCTTTCAGCCAGTCGGCAAAAAGATCGAACGGTTCGTTTCGTTCCGTGAAGTCACTGCTTATTAACTCATTTGCCGACATATTAGCTCAAATGCCCCGGGTTTATTCGAGATTTGCCCAGATCTTTACAACTGGACAGGACGCAGGGTGGAAGTCATAGCAAAGTCAGTTCGTCATACAAAGGGCTTGCTGCGTAGAAGCGCGGCCTTCTGCATTGTCGGCATGACGGTGCTCTCGCTCTCCGGCTGCGTGTCCGGCGGGTTCGACATGTTCAGCAGCGCCAAGGTCGACCGTTCGGTTGCCACCGGAACGGTGCCGCAGCCTGCACCCACGAGCGATTCGATTTCCGACGAAATGACCGTCGGCAACGCCGTGACCTCCGCGGACATCCAACGCCTGGAAGGCCGCCCGCTCGCCTGGGCCAACGCCTCGACCGGCAGCGCCGGCGTGATCGACACGATCGTAGAGAACAACGATGCCGGCCAGGTTTGCCGGCAATTCCGCACCACGCGCCATTCCTATGTCGGCATTGCCAAGTTCTACGGCAAGACATGCCTGGTCGGCGGCGGCAACTGGCAGCTCCTGAGCTTCCAGCCGGAAAGCTGATTTCCCGCGTCCTGCGCCTGCGGGACGGGCGCAGGCGCCACTTTGCTTCAAGATTTAGCAAAAGGCTAACCATTCGGCGCAAATCCGTCGAACGGCAATCGGCGAAATAAGGACTGATTAGCAACTTTACCCGACGATCATCTCAATTGGCGCGTTCATTTTCTGCTGGGAAAGCAGGAGGTGGCACACCAGATGAGTTGTATAGGCTTCGGGTGCCCGGCAAGAACAGGGCGCACCGTATCGGACACCGGCGGTTTAAACATGCGCGATCCTTATAAGATCTTGGGCGTCAGGCGCGACGCGGGACAGGATGAAATCAAGGCGGCCTGGCGCAACATGGCCAAGGCGGTTCATCCCGACCACAATCAGGGTGACCCGACGGCGGGCGCGCGCTTTGCCGAAATCGGCCGCGCCTACGACACCTTGAAGGATCCCAAGAAGCGGAGCCTCTTCGACAATGCCGCGCGCATGGCCGAAGCCAAGAGCAACGAAAACACCATCATGCAGCAGCGGCAGGCCGCTCGCGAAGCCGCGGCTCGCGCCAAGGCGGCGCAGGAAAACGCCGAACGCGTGATGGAAGAGCTTGCCCGTGCCGCCGCACAAAAGGCAGCCGCCGACGCGGCCAAGCAACAGCAGACCGGCGCCGCCGAGCCTGCCGAAGAGATGATCGAACGCATTTTCGGGACACAGGCTCGCGCGGCGAGCGGTGGCGGTCGAGCCCAGGGCTTTACCGCAGGAAAACGCCCCGAGCCCTCAGCGACAACAGCTGAAAAGCCTGCCGACACTGCAAAGGCCGAGGCTGAACCAACGGCGGAGGAAGCCGCAGCGGCGACCTCGGCAATTCTGCAGCCGCTCAGCCTGCTGACATCGCTGGTTCGCCGCTTCACAGGCACCGCCGCCGCCCCTGTCCCCGAAAAGGCGCCCGATCAGATCGTGACCGCGACGGTGACCATCGACGACATCCTGAAAGGCAACTGGGTGAATGTCGACCTCGGCGAAGGCCGGGAAGCCGGTTTCTCGCTGGCGGCGGGTACGACCGAAGGACACCAGGTGCGGCTCAAGGGCCACGGCCACAAGCTCGTCGGCATGCAACGCGGCGACGCGGTGGTGAACATCCATATCGCAACCGACCCCCGCTTTACGGTGGATGGCTTCGACCTTCACACGGTCCTGCCGGTCACCATCGAGAACGCGGTGCTCGGCACCGAAGCTCGCATCGACGGCCCGAATGGCGCGTTGACCGTCACCGTGCCTGCATGGTCGGGATCGGATAAAACGATTAGAATCACCGGTCAGGGGCTCGCAAATGGCGAAGGCGGCAAGGGCGATCTCGTCGTCGAGTTGCGCATAATCCTGTGGGAAAAGCCCGACGACAAGGTCACGGATCTCATGCGCAGCATGAAGAACGGGCTGTTTTTATGAAATTTCGGTGACAAGAGCACCCTTTATTACGCTCCCTAACAGTTGATGATTGCGGCCAATCTTGAACCGCTTAGCAGCCTATGCCATAGGCAGGATCGATCAATTTCCTTAGGGGGCAAAATATGGCTCAGGCATCAGGCCTCATGTCAGGCAAACGCGGCGTCATCATGGGCGTTGCCAACAATCGCTCGATTGCGTGGGGTATTGCCAAAGCTATTCATGCGCAGGGCGGCGAAGTTGCCTTTACATACCAGGGCGACGCCCTGAAGAAGCGCGTCGAGCCGCTTGCAGCAGAGCTTGGCGGCATTCTCGCAGGCCACTGTGATGTTAGCGATGAAGCATCGATCGACGCCGTTTTCGACAATATCGAAAAGGTATGGGGCAAGATCGACTTCATCGTGCACGCCATCGGCTTCTCCGACAAGGACGAACTGACCGGCCGCTACATCGATACGTCGGCGGACAACTTCGCCAAGACGATGCAGATCTCCGTCTTCTCCTTCACCTCGGTTGCACGTCGCGCCGAGAAGCTGATGACGGACGGCGGATCGATGCTGACGCTGACCTATTACGGCGCCGAGAAGGTCATGCCGAACTACAACGTCATGGGTGTCGCCAAGGCAGCGCTCGAGGCGAGCGTCAAGTATCTGGCCGTCGACCTCGGACCGAAGAACATTCGCGTCAACGCCATTTCGGCAGGCCCGATCAAGACGCTTGCTGCGTCCGGCATCGGCGATTTCCGCTATATCCTCAAGTGGAACGAGTACAACGCGCCGCTGCGCCGTACGGTGACCATCGAAGAAGTGGGCGATGTCGGCCTTTACATGCTCTCGGATCTCTCGCGCTCGGTTACCGGCGAAGTGCACCATGCCGACAGCGGTTATCATGTTATCGGCATGAAGGCGGTGGACGCGCCGGATATTTCCGTCATAAAGGATTGATCGCACTCCTTTACTGCGTCGTGCTCGCGGCCCCTTCTGTTACGCGCTAGCGATCAGGGGCCGTGCGCAATACGGAGCCGATCTTTGCTTATCTACGTTATTCGACATGGCCAGACCGATTGGAACGCGGAACGCCGCCTCCAGGGGCAGAAAGACATTCCGCTCAATGCCATCGGTCGCGAACAGGCCCGACAGAACGGCATCGACCTTGCCGAAATCCTGAAGGTCGAAGCAATTCCCTTCGATTTCGTTGCCAGCCCGCTCGGGCGCACGCGCACCACCATGGAAATCATGCGCGGCGCTATGAACCTTGCACCTGCGGACTACCGCACCGACGAACGACTGGTGGAGGTCTCCTTCGGGGACTGGGAAGGCCACACGATCAAGGAATTGAAGGCCACGTCGCGCGACCGGATCACCGAGCGCAATCTCAACAAATGGGATTTCATTCCGCCCGGAGACGATGCCGAAAGCTACGAAATCATGTCGTGGCGAGTTGCGTCCTGGCTGAATTCCGTCGACCGTCCGACGGTGTGCGTGACGCATGGCGGCGTCATTCGCAGTCTCTTCCGCACGATTGCCGATGTCCCGAAGGCCGAGGCGGCGGAAGGCGAAATCCCGCAGGACCGCATCCTGAGGATAGAGACAGCCGACAAGCTGATCGGCTGGATCTGAGCGGCAGTTATTGAACGATATCGAGGTCGTTGATGACGCGCTTGCCGTCGACCTCGGTGTAGAAGACGATGACCTTCACGCCTGCCTTCAACCCCTCGAAATTGAACTCCTCGGGCGCCTGATAGGTCTTCCCGTCGTCCAGCGTCAGGCTGAGATTGGTCATGTCGACAGTCTTGATCGTCGCCTCGACATCGGCGCTCTCGGCAAAGGAACTGATCGGCGACAGAAAACTCGCTGTGGCCAAAAGCGTAGCAACTACAAACCGCATGACAGCATTCCCTCGAAAGCACGACTCAAACATCCAACGGCTCACAGATAATCTCCCGAATATGGCGAAAGTTGCCCTGAAGAGTGACCTTCAGCGCCTCATTGGTGAATCGCATTTTAACAATATTCAATAGCAATGCTTAAACACCCCAAAATGCGTCGGCGCAAAGCCAAGGTCATTTTCAACGAAATCGTAAATTAACTCCTTCTACCTAAAGTCTCTTCAGCAAATGGGAGACTGTGTTTTGTTATTCCGCCTGGCCAACGGCAACATGTTGCGGAGCATGTTCAGGAAAACTCGCATATCCCTTCTGGTTTCGGGCATTGTGGCGGCCATCGTCGTCATTGTCGGCATTGCTCTCGACCGCGCCAATACTGAGGCGCATTTGCGCGAGCTGAGTATCCGTACAGAAAGCGAAACAAGTCTGATTCGCGCCCGTATCTCCGCGCAGATCAACATGGACGTTACTGTTGTGCGCGACCTCGCCAACATGGTGGCGATCAATTCCGGCGTGAATCTCGAAGAACTGGAGCGCCAGACAAACTGGCTGCTCATCCAGAACCCCCATTTCCTGCAGATCGCCATCGCACCGGACTTCACCGTCAGCTCGGTGTTTCCCGCCACGTTCGCGAAAGCGCGCGTTGGAAAGGACGTGCGTGAATTCATGTTCGGCCGGCAATCGGTGGCGCGCAATACCGGCGACCAGCAAGCGCGCTTCTACGGTCCTTTCAAGGATTCGGAAGGCACGGATGCCTTTGCGATATTCTTCCCGGTCTTCGTCAAGGAAAACGGCACTCGCCGCGTCTGGGGAGCCGTCGAGGTCGTGATCGACCAGAACATGTTCTACGAGAACACCGGTCTGCGGCCGGCACGCAACAGCGAGAACCAGGAAAAGTATCCGCATCTCGACCATCTCTCCCTCGCCGTACGGGACCTCGGGCTTCCATACGCAGGGCAAGCGCCATTCTTCGGCTCGCCGGATATCTTTGCGAAGCAGCCGATGACCCGCAAGATCAGCTTTGCCGGCGGGCGCTGGGAAATCGCCGCGGTGCCGAAGGACGGCTGGAACGCGATACCCGACAACCAATTTTCGCTCCGCGTGATCATCCTTGTCGCCGGTTGCGCCACGATCATTCCGGTCTTCTTCGCGACATTGCTGCTGGGTGAGCGCAATCGCAACATCCGGCAGCTCGAGACCCGAGAGGCAACCTTGCTGGAGCTGTCACAGCGGCTCAACCTGGCGCTGGAAACGTCGAACATCGGCATCTGGGAGCTGCACGACCAGGGTCGCGCCCTCTACTGGGATGCCCAGGCTTCCGCCCTTCACGGCAAGGCGCCGCAGGATGGGAGCCACTCGCTGCAGGAATGGCTCGACGCGATCTCACCGGAAGATCGGAGCATTGCGGAAGTTCACCTGCTCAACGACTACGCCAACGGCTCCTCCTACACGGCGCAATACCGCGTCGTCCTCGAGGACGGCAGCGTCCGCCACCTGCGCTCGGTCGGTTCGTCCTATACCGACGGCGCCGGCGCCGGCAAGACGATCGGCATCGTGTGGGATGTAACCGTTGACGCTGAAGCCGCAGAGATCCTGCGCCGCGCCAAGGACACCAGCGACATCAAGAACGCGGAGCTGGAACTTGCGCTGGACGAGCTTTCTCACCGCGAGGCAGAGTTGGCGGAGCTTTCGGGGAAGCTCGATCTCGCACTGGATTCCTACCAGTGCGGCATCTGGGAAGCCACACTTGGCGAGGAAGGCTCCCTCTGGGACGAGCGCATGCACGAGCTCTACAGCCTGGAGCCGCGCACCGGCTTCATGCTCGAACCGACATGGCTTTCCTGCATCCTGCCGGAAGATCGGGAACTGGCGATCGAGAGCGCGCGTCACTTCCGGCAACTGGGCGATACCCACACGCTCATCTGCCGCGTGCCGACAGAGGATGGCGGCGTCCGCTACGTCCGCTCCACCGGCAAGGTCCACCAGACGCCGAGCGGGCAGCTAAAGATCATCGGCGTCGCCTTCGACGTGACCGAAGACGCCTTGATGACGGCGCAGCTGAAGGCAGCGAAAGACGACGCCATCGCCAAAAACCGGGAACTGGAACTCGCCAAGAGCCGGATCGAGCACAATTCACTTCACGATCCTCTGACCGCGCTGGCCAACCGTCGCAAGCTCGATATCGCGCTCGAAGGGCTGACCGCCGACGGCCGGGGCACGCGCCAGAAGTTCGCCATCCTTCACATCGACCTGGACCGCTTCAAGGAGATCAACGATACCCTTGGCCACGCGGCGGGCGATGCGATGCTCATTCACGCATCCAGGGTTCTATCGAGGAATCTGAGAGCAGACGACATCGTTGCCCGTATCGGCGGCGACGAGTTCGTCATCCTTGCGCAGAACACCAGCGACATGGAAATGGCCACACTCGCGGGACGGATCATCGAGGAGATGCGCCAGCCGATCGATTTCCAGGGCTTCGCCTGCCGTTGCGGCGTTTCGATCGGCATCGCGCTCGCCAACGGCCTCCATGTCGATGCGCGCAAGGTGCTCATCAATGCCGACATCGCGCTCTATCGAGCCAAGAGCCAGGGCAGGAACCGCTACGAATTCTTCAACCACAATCTCCAGGCCGATATCATCAACAACAAGCGGATGGCCGACGAGATCCTGTCTGGTATCGAGAACCACGAATTCACGGCCTGGTACCAGCCGCAGTTCTGCGCACGCACGATGCGCCTGACCGGCGTCGAGGCGCTGGTCCGCTGGCACCATCCGACCAAGGGCATCCTGACGCCCGACAAGTTCCTGAAGATCGCCGACGAGATCAACGTCGTGCAGGCGCTTGACCGTATCGTGCTGGAGAAGGCGCTTCACGACAAGATGCTGT
Organism: Rhizobium sp. AC44/96; assembly: GCF_001692185.1. Taxonomy (NCBI): domain Bacteria; kingdom Pseudomonadati; phylum Pseudomonadota; class Alphaproteobacteria; order Hyphomicrobiales; family Rhizobiaceae; genus Rhizobium; species Rhizobium sp. AC44/96. The sequence continues at coordinate 612,773 of NZ_LXKO01000001.1, read as the reverse complement.
GGGCCGCACGCGGTATCGTCATTCCGAAGGTATCGGTCAACGTGTCGGCGCGGCGGTTGCACGACGAGAACCTCGTGCAGTCCCTGCGAAGCCTGCAGATCCAGCCCGGCGAGATTTCCTTCGAACTCGTGGAATCGATCTTCCTCGACGAGAGCGAGGACGTCGCGGCCGACAATCTCGAACGCATCAAGGCGCTGGGTATCGATATCGAGATCGACGATTTCGGCACCGGCCATACCTCGATCGTCAGCCTGCTGAAACTGAAGCCGAAGCGACTGAAGATCGACCGGCAGCTCGTGCAACCGATCATGAGTTCCCCGCAGGAGCGCGCCCTCGTCAGCTCCATAATCGACATCGCCCGTTCGCTCGGCGTTGAAACGATCGCCGAAGGGGTCGAGACGGCGGGACATGCGAACCTGCTTCTCGAGCTCGGCTGCGACCTGCTGCAGGGTTATGCATTCTCTCGGCCCTTGTCCTTCGAAGACTTCACGGCCGCGGCCACCGCAACCTCCTGGCGGCTTGCGTCCTAACCCGCCGTTCGCAATCCGAGGAGACAGCATTTCCCCCGGGCAGCCGTTTTGCGCAAAGAAAGCCGTTTGCCGTCGCGGCTTTTTGGCCTATGAGTGTCGCGCTTTTCAAAGAAAGGCGCGACCGGTGACGGCCGGCGCGCGATCCGGTCGGAACATATGTCGCACAATACATTCGGTCACCTTTTCCGCGTAACCACCTGGGGCGAAAGCCACGGCCCTGCCCTCGGCTGCGTTGTCGACGGCTGCCCTCCCGGACTCCGCTTCAAGCTCGAAGAGCTGCAGGTATGGCTGGACAAGCGCAAGCCCGGCCAGTCCCGTTTCGTGACGCAGCGGCGCGAGGACGATCTCGTCAAGGTTCTCTCCGGCGTGATGCTGGATGCGGACGGCGAGACGATGATCACGACCGGCACGCCGATCTCGATGATGATCGAGAACACGGACCAGCGCTCCAAGGATTACGGCGAAATCGCCAGGCAGTACCGCCCCGGCCATGCCGACTATACCTACGACGTAAAGTACGGCATCCGCGACTATCGTGGTGGCGGTCGCTCGTCCGCCCGCGAGACGGCCGCCCGCGTCGCCGCCGGCGGTATTGCCCGCCTGGTCGTGCCCGGAGTGACAGTGCGCGGCGCGCTGGTACAGATCGGCAAGCACAAGATCAATCGCCAGAACTGGGATTGGGAACAGGTCGGCAAGAACCCGTTCTTCGCGCCGGATGCCGACATCGTTCCGGTCTGGGAAGAGTATCTCGATGGTATCCGCAAGAACGGCTCCTCGATCGGCGCCGTCGTCGAGGTTGTGGCCGAAGGCGTTCCCGCAGGTCTCGGCGCGCCGATCTACGGCAAGCTCGACCAGGATATCGCCTCGCTTCTGATGTCGATCAACGCCGTCAAGGGCGTGGAAATCGGCAACGGCTTTGAAGCCGCCGAAATCACCGGCGAGGAAAATGCCGACGAAATGCGCATGGGCAACGACGGCAAGCCGTTGTTCCTGTCCAACCATGCCGGCGGCATTCTCGGAGGCATTTCGACCGGGCAGCCGGTCATTGCCCGTTTTGCCATCAAGCCGACATCATCGATCCTGACGGAACGCCAGTCGATCGATGCGGACGGCAAGAACGTCGATATTCGCACCAAGGGTCGTCATGACCCGTGCGTCGGCATTCGCGCCGTGCCGATCGGCGAGGCCATGGTCGCCTGCGCCATCGCCGACCACTACCTTCGTGACCGCGGCCAGACCGGCCGCTTGAAATAGGAACCGATCAATGTCCTACGATCAGAAGCGCGTCGTGGACGCGATCAGAGCCTTCGAAGCCGGTGAGATCGTCGTTGTCATGGACGATAATGATCGTGAAAACGAAGGCGACCTCATCGTCGCGGCGGTGCATTGCACGCCTGAGAAGATGGCTTTCATCGTTCGCCACACCTCCGGTATCGTCTGCACGCCGATGCCGAAGGAAGAGGCAAAGCGCCTGAACCTCAATGCCATGGTGGCGGAGAACGACTCCGCGCACACCACGGCATTCACCGTCAGCGTCGATTTCAAGCATGGAACGACGACCGGCATCTCCGCCGATGATCGGACGCTTACGGTTCGCAACCTCGCCAACCCGAATGTCGGCGCCGCCGATTTTGTCCGCCCCGGGCACATCTTCCCGCTCGTGTCCCGCGAAGGCGGTGTTCTCATGCGCTCCGGCCACACTGAGGCCGCCGTCGATCTCTGCCGGCTGGCCGGTCTGCCCCCGGTCGGCGTCATCAGCGAGCTGGTCAACGACGACGGTACGGTCACGCGTGGCCCGCAAGTCGTCGATTTCGCCGCACAGCACGGGCTGAAGCTCGTTTCGGTTGCCGACCTCATCGCCTATCGCCAGCGCAAGGAGACGCTGATCGAACTCGGAACGAGCTTCGACATCGAAACCCCGTTCGGCAAGGCCAAGGCACATACCTATTCCCTGCCCTGGGATCCGATGCAGCATCTCGCCGTCGTCTTCGGCGACATCCGGGACGGGATCGACATTCCCGTGCGCCTGCATCCTGAAAGCGTTGCCGAAGACATCTTCGGCAACCGTCGTCCTGTCGATCACTACATGAAGCGAATTGCCGAGGAAGGTCGCGGCATCATCGTCTATCTCCGCGAAGGCTCGGTTGGCGTCGGTCACCACGACAACGGCCGGAAGGCGCGCTCGCAGGGTCGCGAAGAGCACGCCGAAGCCCAGAGCCGCGAAAGCGAATGGCTGGAAATCGGTCTCGGCGCACAGATCCTCAAGGATCTTGGCGTCTCGTCGATCAAGCTGCTCACCAGCCGCGAACGCCACTACGTCGGCCTCGAAGGCTTTGGCATCAAGATCGCCAAGACCGAGATTTATTGAGGCGAGACACTCGGACCGGCGGTGCCGACAAGCAGCCGGCTCCGGTCTATCAGGCCGCGATTCGCTTGAAGCGTCCGCGGACGTTTTCGAGGTAGTATTGCCCCGGCGATTGCGAGGTGACCATGGCGATCACCTCGGATTCGGCAACGCCTTCGAACTGCCGCTCCTGGCCATTGCTCAGGCAGACGCGAAGCCGGCCATCCTCCTGGCTGAAATAGACGGCGTCGATCAGCGTCGATTTCACCGTCAACGGCTCCATCTTTGCCTCACGTCCAGCGCGGGTGATGATCGTGGCGGCGCGCGCATCGCGCCGCTTGCGCAGCAAGGCCCTCACTTCACGGCGAAGGCTGTTTAGCGCCGTCCGAACGGCGAATTTGATGGCTCGTGTGTTCATGACGCCATCGTACGCAGCCGGGCCTTAAGAAGTTCAAGACAAGCATAGTAAACCCGTCTCAACGTTAACGCTCTGTAATTGCGTTGATATTTCGTAAAATGCCGTCTAGCTTCAGGCCTCGATCAGCCCTGCCAGCCGTCCATCAGCACGACCTCATTGACGCCGGCGAACCTGGCCAATCGGTCGAGCTCGGCATGCAGCTTTTCGATACGGCCTGTCGACGGCCGCACGCCCGGTTCCAGCCACAACCGCTTGACGTCTAGGACGCCGCGCTTGCGGTCCGCCTTCATGTCGATGCGGCCAATCAGACGATCGCCTTCCAGCAGCGGAAAGACGTAGTAGCCGTATTCGCGCTTCGGCTCCGGTACGAAAATCTCGATACGGTAAAAGAAGCCGAAGAGGCGCTCGGTGCGATTGCGGTCGCGGATCATCGGATCGAACGGGCTGAGGACGCGGATACGCGGCGGTGCGGCTGGCGCAGCCTCCAGCTCCGCATGCAGGTCTGTGAATGCCCAGGATGGCCGCGGCTTGCCGCCCAAGGCAGGCTCGATCAGCACCTCCGTCAATTCGTCGCGATGTGCCGCGACCCAGGCTTTCGCTTCGTCAGGGGAGAGCAGATCCCAGAAGGCCGCGATCTCGCCATGCGTTGCAAAGCCCAGCCGCGCCAACGCGCTCCGACAAGCCCAATCGATGAACTCCTCGCTGCTCACCTCTGGCTCATGGAATTCGGCCGGTATGACGCGCTCGACGAGGTCGTAGATCTTTTGGAAGTTCGACCGACCGGCGATCGCGAACTTACCGGTGTGCCAGTAATATTCGAGCGCGGTCTTGTTGGGATGCCAGTTCCACCAACCGCCGGAAACGTGTCCGTCCGCCTTGATGTCGCGGGCAAGGATGGCGCCGTTTGCGACAACGCGCTCGTAGGTTTCGTCGAACGCGTGCTCGAAGCCTTCACCCTGCCATTTGCGCCAGCGCTCGATCAGCACCTTCTCCTGTCGCCGGAACTTGTGCTTCCAATACTTGAAGAATGCGCTCGGCAGGATCGAGGCGTCGTGCGTCCAGTGCTCGAACAGCGCGCCGTCCTTTTCCAGAAGCGTCGTCAGGTGCTCGCGCTTGTAGGTCTGATTGCGGGAAAACAGGATCTGGTGGTGCGCGCGTTCGACCGTCTGGATACTGTCGACCTGCACGAAACCGATATCCTCGATCAGTTTCAGCAGTCCTGATTTGGTCAAGGCCGTCTTCGGTGGCGCGCTCAATCCCTGTTTGGCGAGAAAGACACGGCGGGCATCGGAATTCGAAATAAGTTTCGTCATACCAAGCACATTAATCCGGAAAATGTTCCTAGCCACCCGCTATGTGCGATGGCCGTTGCGAGAGGAAAGATGGATCGGGTGCTGCCGTCAACCGCATTTTTCGGCTTTCAATGCGCCCCTTTCATTTATAGAACGGCCTTGAATGTAAGGGGGCAGGCTTGAATATCCGCTTCGAAGGCGCTGGCGTCACCTATGGCGCGCGTGTTGCATTGCATCCGCTGACGCTTGAATTGACCGAAAGCCGCATTGGCATCATCGGACTGAACGGCTCCGGCAAGACGACGTTTGCGCGTCTCGTCAACGGCCTGACCAAGCCGACTGCCGGGAGCGTCTGCGTCAACGGGCGCTATACGGCGGATGAAAAAGCCGTCCTCACCGATGTCGGCTTCATCTTCCAGTCACCCCAGAACCAGATCATTCTGCCGATCGTGCGGGATGACATTGCGTTCGGGCTGAAAAGCCGCGGTTTCTCGAAAGCCGAGATCGAGGCGAGGGTCGAAAGCGTGCTGCAGCGTTTCAGCGCGACGCACCTTGCCGATCGGCGCGCGCACGAGCTGTCCGGCGGCGAACTGCAGATCGCCGCGCTCTGCTCCGTCCTGGCAACCGGCCCTGAGATCCTCATTCTCGACGAACCGACCAATCAGCTCGACCTTAGAAACCGCGGTCTGGTGCAAAACCTGATCGACAGCCTGCCAGAGAGCGCCATCGTCGTCACCCACGACCTCGATCTCGTCGCGACCTATCCACGCGTGCTGGTGTTCCACGAGGCAAGGCTCGTGGCCGACGAGCCGGCTGCCGCCGCGATCCGCCGATACAGGGAGATTGTCGGCTGATGCAATCGCTTTTCGTCGAAGGTAGCAGCGTCATGCATCGGCTCCCGGCACGATTGAAGCTGATTGTGCTTGCAGCCCTTGGCGTCGTTCTCTTTACGACGACGAGCATTCCGCCGCTCGTTCTCGCGGTCATCGCGACGGCTGCGATCTACTTCAGTGCCGGCGGCCCGCTTCGCCAGGCGCTTGCACGGTTGAAGCCGGTGTTCCTGACGATCCTCATCGTCGCGGTCTTCAGCCTTGCCTTCAACCCATGGCACGCCGCGATCGTTTCCCTGTTGCGGCTGACGTCGCTGATGCTCTTTGCGGCCAGCGTGACCGCAACCACGACCATCACCCAGTTCATCGACGAGATCACCGCGCTCGCCCGTCCTCTCGAGCGTGTGCGTCTGGTCCGCGCCGATGACGTGGGTCTGGCCGTCGGCCTAGTTGTCCGGTTCGTGCCCGATATCGTCAACCGCTACCAGGCGATCCGCGAGGCGCATGCAGCGCGCGGCATCAAGATGAAGCCGACGACCATACTGGTCCCGCTGATCATTCTGACGCTGCGAGATGCGGATAACATCGCGGCGGCGATTGACGCCCGCGGCGTTCGGCGGCATGTCAATTAGCAGTTCGTCAATTTGGAGTCGTTCATGAGCACTCGCGACCTCGTCCTCAGCGCCCTCTTCGCCGCGATCATCGTGGCTCTCGGCATGTTGCCGCCGATCACGCTCGGCTTCATTCCCGTACCGATCACCGCCCAATCGCTCGGCGTAATGATGGCCGGCGTGGTGCTGGGCGCGCGCCGGGGTACGATCGCCGTGCTGATCGTGCTGGTTCTGGTGGCGATCGGGCTGCCCGTTCTGTCAGGCGGTCGCGGTGGTCTGGCCGCCTTTGCCGCGCCGACGACCGGCTTCCTGATCGGATGGGTTCTGGCTGCCTTCACCACCGGCTATCTCAGCGAACGGCTCGTGCAGGCCGAACAGGGTGTGACGCGCCAGACTGTCGGCTTCTTTCTGGCCGCAATGATCGGCGGCATCGTCGTTCTCTATGCCTGCGGCATCATCTATCTCGCGCTTGTGGCAAAGATCGGCTTCAGCGCCGCCTTCTTCGGCTCGATGGCCTTCATCCCGGGCGACGTCCTCAAGGCCTTCGTCGCGGCCCTCGTCGGTCGCGCGGTATTGGCAGGCTATCCGCTGCTGCCGGTCAGAAGCTAATCGATGAAGCTATAGAGCCAGTCGCGCGTCTCCTCGGGAATAGGAACCGGGGAGCGGTCTTCCGGCGCCTGCGCCTGCCAGATGATTTCGACCTCGGCGGCGCGTTCGCCGCCTGCGTCGGCCGCGATCTTGAAGCCGGCGGAACGGACGCCGATCTTGTCCACAGAGGCGGTAAAGACGACCTTTTCGTCGTAGTGCAGTGGACGGTGAAGGATACAGGTCACCTTGCTGGCAACGTAAAGCGGCTCGTCCGCCAGCTTGGGGCGGGACAACCAGAAAATCGCCAGCACAGACTCCGCATGCGAGATATAGGACCCCAGAAACATCTGGCCGTTCATATCCACATCGCGAAACGGAACATGCATGTGCACGGTATTCGAGCGCGTCGTCGAGTTCATGTTGCCGAAATCTCCCCCTGCCGCGACAGTAATGCCGGGATAAGGTGAAGTAAACGCGACGATACGAGGTAGGCGGGATCGCGCGACTGTTGAAATCCTGCGGTGCCGCGCCATCTGCTGTAGAACGCGACGGGACCGATCGATACAGTAGAAATATGAGCACCCGCCTTTACGAGCACTCTATCTTCCTCGATCACATCACGCCCGACGGTCATCCGGAGCGGTCCGACCGTTTGCGCGCGATCAACGTCGCGCTTGAACATCCGAATTTCGCGCCGCTCGATCGCAAGCAGGCCCCGCAGGCGAACGAGGATGCCGTTCTCCTCGCGCACCCGGAGGAGCATCTGCTGGCGGTCATGCGTCAGATTCCCGAGGAAGACGGCGAGATCAATCAGCTCGAAGCCGATACCTATGCCAGCCCGAAGAGCCTGCAGGCGGCTTTGACGGGCGTCGGTGCGGCGATGGCTGCGGTGGACGACGTCTTCACCGGCAAGGCCGACAACGTTTTCGTCGCCTCGCGGCCGCCCGGCCACCACGCCGAGAAATCGAAGGCGATGGGCTTCTGCTTCTTCAACAATGCAGCGATCGCCGCGCGCCACGCGCAGCGAGCCTATGGAGCCGAACGCGTCGCCATCGTCGACTGGGACGTACACCACGGCAACGGCACGCAGGACATCTTCTGGGACGATCCCTCGGTTCTCTTCTGCTCGACGCACCAGATGCCGCTTTATCCCGGCAGCGGGGCGAAGGACGAAAGCGGCAAGCACGGAACGATCGTCAATGCGCCGCTCTCGCCCAATGTCGGCAGCGATCATTTTCGCGAGGCGTTCAAGTCGCGGGTACTGCCGGCGCTCTTCGATTTCCGTCCCGACCTGATCATCATCTCGGCCGGTTTCGATGCGCATCACCGCGATCCGCTGGCCCAGATCAATCTCGTCGGCGAGGATTTCGACTGGGCAACCGGGCGGTTGCTCGAGGTCGCGGACAAAAGTGCCGGCAACCGGGTCGTCAGCCTGCTCGAAGGTGGCTATGATCTCGAAGGCCTCGCCGAATCGGCCGGCCTGCATATTCTCAGAATGATGAAGGGTTGAGTATGACTGACAGCGTCAAGCCGGAGGTTTCCGGTCTTTCCTTCGAGAAGGCCGTTGCCGAACTCGAAAGCATCGTGGCCCGTCTCGAACGTGGCGACGTGGCGCTGGATGAATCCATCGAGATCTACGAGCGTGGCGAAGCGCTGAAGAAGCATTGCGAAACGCTGCTGTCGGCCGCTGAAAACCGTATCGAGAAGATCCGCCTCGACCGCGCTGGCAAGCCGCAGGGCGTAGAGCCGCTGGACGGCGCATAAGCCATTTCCTTACACCGGATGCGATGACCCTCGTTGGCGTGAACGCTGCGTCCATTCCGGCACGACAAGTTTTCCTAGTTCGATACGATCATTAGGGTTAGCGTAGGCGCAACGCTCATCGGAGATCTGCGATGTCTTTCTTCCCTGGTAAAGACCCCCTGCCCGGCGACGCCTTTGCGTGTGACGCCATCGAAAACCTCATCATTCCCCGTACCAGCGACCTTGGCGGCTTCCAGGTGCGCCGGGCGCTGCCCACGCGCGATCGCCGTCTGGTCGGGCCGTTTATCTTCTTCGACCGCATGGGGCCGGCAATCCTGAAGCCGAACGAGGCGCTCGACGTGCGGCCGCATCCGCATATCGGACTTTCGACGGTCACCTACCTCTTCGATGGCGAAATCCGCCACCTCGACAGCCTGGGCACCGAGAAGGTCATCCGTCCCGGCGATATCAATCTGATGACGGCTGGACGCGGCATCGTGCATTCCGAGCGCACGCCCGACAACCTGCGCGGCCACCCGCTGCTGATGTCGGGCCTGCAGACCTGGCTGGCGCTGCCCGACGACAAGGAAGAGATCGACCCGTCCTTCACGCATACCGAAAAAAGCGACATGCCTGTCATCGACGAACGCGGGATCCGCGGGCGCGTCGTGATCGGCGACTTCGAGGGGATGAAATCTCCGGTGAAGGTGTTTTCGGATACGCTCTATGCGGACATCAGCCTCGAGGCCGGCGTGAAGTTTCCCTTTGGCGCCGGGCATGAAGAGCGAGCGGCCTATGTCCTGTCGAGCGACCTCATCGTTGCCGGCGACAAATTTGCCGCCGATCAGCTGCTCGTCTTCCGTCCCGGCGACCAGATCACGCTTGAAGCAGGGAGCCAGGGCTGTCACCTGATGCTGTTTGGGGGCGCCGCGCTGAACTCGAAACGCTACATCTGGTGGAACTTTGTTTCCTCCTCGAAGGAGCGCATCGAGAAGGCGAAGGAAGAGTGGCGGACTGGGAAGTTCGACATCGTTCCGGGGGATGAGGAAGAATTCATACCTTTGCCCGAAGGCTGATCTCCTTTAGAAAGGGAGTCTGCGGTTCTTGAAATCGACTTTTTTCACCGCAATTTATGCCTTAAAGGCTTCCTGCCCAAGAATGACAAGAAAGAGCACCCACCCGTGACACAACCGCCGAAGACGCCGCTGTTGGATAAGGTTACCTATCCAGCCGACCTCCGAAAGCTGGAGGATCGCGACCTGCCGCAGCTGGCGCGCGAAGTCCGGGATGAAATGATCGACGCGGTATCCAAGACCGGCGGGCATCTGGGCGCCGGTCTCGGCGTCGTCGAGCTGACGATCGCCATCCACAACGTCTTCAACACGCCCGAAGACCGGCTGATCTTCGATGTCGGGCATCAGTGCTATCCGCACAAGATCCTCACGGGCAGACGCGACCGGATCCGCACGCTGCGCCAGGAAGACGGTCTTTCCGGCTTCACGCGCCGCGCTGAAAGCGAATACGACCCCTTCGGTGCCGCTCACTCCTCGACGTCGATCTCCGCCGGTCTCGGCATGGCCGTTGCCTCCGATCTCGACAAGACCGACCGCCGCGTGATCGCCGTGATCGGCGATGGCGCGATGTCGGCAGGCATGGCGTATGAGGCTCTGAACAATGCCGGCGCGCTCGACGCCCGGCTGATCGTCATCCTGAACGACAACGACATGTCGATCGCGCCTCCGACAGGCGCGATGAGCGCCTATCTGGCACGCCTTGCCTCCGGGCGCACCTACATGGGCTTCCGCGATTTCGGCAAGAAGCTGACGGCCTATCTTGGCAAGAAAGTCGACCGTGCCATCACCCGCGCCGTCGAGCATGCGCGGGGCTATGTGACCGGCGGGACCATGTTCGAGGAGATGGGTTTCTACCACATCGGCCCGATCGACGGTCACTCCTTCGAACACCTGCTGCCGGTGCTGCGCAATGTGCGCGACCATGCGGAAGGCCCTGTGCTGATCCATGTCGTGACGCAGAAGGGCAAAGGTTATGCGCCGGCGGAAGCCGCAGCCGACAAGTATCACGGCGTCAACAAGTTCGACGTCATCACCGGCGCGCAGGCCAAGGTGAAGCCGAATGCGCCGAGCTATACGAGCGTCTTCGCCGAAGCACTGGTTCAGGAAGCCGAGCTCGACGACAAGATCGTCGGCATCACCGCCGCTATGCCGAATGGTACCGGCCTCGACAAGCTCGCCAGCATCTTCCCGTCGCGTTGCTTCGATGTCGGGATTGCCGAGCAACATGCGGTGACGTTTGCAGCCGGCCTTGCTGCCGAGGGCTTCAAACCGTTTGCCGCGCTCTATTCGACCTTCCTGCAGCGCGCCTACGACCAGGTGGTCCACGACGTGGCGATCCAGGGCCTGCCGGTTCGCTTCCCGATCGATCGCGCCGGTTTCGTCGGCGCCGATGGCCCGACGCATGCGGGCTCGTTCGATACGGCGTTCCTCGCCACCCTGCCCGGCTTCGTCGTCATGGCGGCGTCCGATGAGGCAGAGCTGAAGCATATGGTGCGCACTGCCGCTGCCTATGATGCCGGCCCGATCTCGTTCCGCTATCCACGCGGCGAAGGCGTCGGCATCGAGATGCCCGTCCGCGGCGAAATCCTGCAGATCGGCAAGGGCCGCGTCGTCAAGGAAGGTGCCAAGGTGGCGCTGCTCTCCTTCGGCACCCGGCTCGCCGACTGTTTGCTTGCCGCAGAGGATCTGGATGCAGCGGGGCTTTCGACCACGGTTGCCGATGCGCGCTTTGCCAAGCCGCTCGATCATGATCTGATCCGCCAGCTTGCCCGCCACCACGAAATCCTGATCACGGTCGAGGAAGGCTCGGTCGGCGGCTTCGGCAGCCAGGTCATGCAATTCCTGGCGGCGGATGGCCTGCTCGACAACGGCCTGAAGATCCGCTCGCTTGTGATGCCTGACCTCTGGATGGAGCAGGCAAAGCCCGAGGTGATGAACGCCCATGCCGGTCTCGACCGCACCGGGATCGTCTCGACGGTCTTCCGGGTGCTCGGACGCCCTGCAGCCTTCGGCGTCGGCGCCGCCGGCTAGTCCGGCGTCGTCATCAACCGGAGAAAAGCTCCCGCTGCCCTTTGACCTTTCTTGCGGCTAGTCAGGAGAATTGAAAACGGCTTCGATATGGTGACCATCCGGGTCGACCACGAAGGCCGCAAAGTAATGTGGTCCGTAATGGGCACGAAGACCAGGCGACCCGTTATCGATGCCTCCATGTGCGATCGCGGCCTCATGAAAATCGGCGACCGCTCGTCTGCTCGTGGAGGCGAAGGCCAGATGAAAGCCGGGCCCCGGCGGGCGCTGGCCCTCCGGACGAAATTTGATCGCGAACTTATCGCCGCCGCCACCAATTCCGTAACCGACGGCCTGATCCGCTTCTCCGGGCCTCAGATCCTCCCAGACACGAATATAGCCGAGAGGCGCTAGAGCGGCGTCGTAGAACGCCGCTGAGCGTTCGATGTCCGAGACGCCGAAAGAGATGTGATGAAGCATGCGTCCGCAATCTCCTATTCCGTAGGTTTCTCCATCACACCGTAGAGCAGGTTTCGGAAAACGAAAACGCTCGCAGCGGCTTGCTGCGAGCGTTTCCCGTTTCTCGTAGGTACAGATTTCCGCGTTCAAGTCAGTGGCGAATTAGAGAAGGTGGCTTCTCTTTCCCGGTCACTGCTTTTCAGCTCAGAATTCCGTCCAGTCTTCCTGAACCGCAGCCGCCGTTGCAGCCCTGCCGCCGCCGAAGGCCTTGGCGACCGTGCGGGTCAGTGCGCGGGCCGGCGATGCGACCGGGCGGGACGCGGGGCTGGCGACTGCCGCCCTTGGCGCTTCAGCGCGGGCATGACCGAGATTGAACTGGCCGAGCAGATCGTCGAGAGCGCCTGCTTCCTGTGCCAGCGAATGGCTCGCCGCCGTCTGCTCCTCGACCATGGCGGCATTCTGCTGCGTGCCCTGGTCCATGTTGTTGACGGCGGTGTTGATCTCCTGCAGGCCGACCGACTGCTCGCGCGTTGCAGTGACGATGGCGCTGACGTGCTTGTTGATCTCCTGGACCGCGCCGACGATCTCGGCGAGCGCCTTGCCGGTTTCGTCAACCAGCGAGACACCGGCATCGACCTGCGTGCCCGAGGTGTTGATCAGCGCCTTGATCTCCTTGGCGGCGTTTGCCGAGCGTTGTGCGAGCTCGCGCACTTCCTGCGCGACGACGGCAAAGCCCTTGCCCGCTTCGCCGGCACGCGCGGCTTCGACACCGGCGTTCAAGGCGAGAAGGTTGGTCTGGAACGCGATGTCGTCGATCACGCCGATGATGTTGCTGATCGCATCGGACGACTTTTCGATTTCCTGCATGGCGGCAACCGCCTTGCGGACGACATCGCCCGACTTCTCGGCACCAAGGCGCGTGCGCTCGACTAGCTGGCCGACATCCTCGGCGCGCTTGGCGGAGTCGCGAACGGTGGTGGTGACTTCCTCGAGCGCTGCGGCCGTCTCCTCGACGGCTGCGGCCTGCTGCTCGGTGCGGCGTGCGAGATCGTCGGCGGCCGAGCGGATTTCACCGGCGCCGGCATTGATGGCAGACGCATTGCGGCCAACCGACTGAAGGGCAGCCTGCAGCTTCTCGACGGCATTGTTGAAGTCGTTGCGCAGGCGATCGAACTGCGACGCGAAAGGCGTCGTGATGCGGACGGCGACATTGCCGTTGGCAAGATCGGACAGACCGCTGGCGAGGCCTTCGATGGCGAAGCGCAGTTCCGCTTCCTCGCGTGCCTTCTGCTCGTCGCCCATCTGGCGCTGGCGCTCGGCATCGCCACGCATGCGATCGGTTTCGCCCGACAGACGCAGCTTCTCGATCGCGGCATCCTTGAAGACGAGAACCGACTGGGCCATCCGGCCGACTTCGTCCTGGCGATCGAGCGCTGGAACGTCGATATCGTGCTGACCGCCGGCCAGGCGGCCCATGGCAGACGTCATGCCGACGATCGGGCGAACGATGCTGCGCGACAACATCCAGGCAAGCAGGACAGCAGCAGCGGCAGCGGCGATCCCGCCGGTGAAGAGGCTGATGTTCAGCGCCCGGCTCGCCTGCGCCTTGCTGTCGGCAAGCGCGTTCGACTCATCACGTGCGGCCTCCTTGATCTTGGCGGAAGCCTGACGGAAGCCATCGAGCTGGCCCTTGGTCTCGTTGACGCCGATCTTGACGATCTGGTCGATCGGCATGTCGGTTTCCTTGCGAGCCTTCGACTGCGGCTCGGCAAGCTGGTGGAAATAGAGATCTGCGGCCTTCTGCATGGCGTCGATCTGACCGACGAAATCAGCGTTGCCGGCAGCCGTCGTCCGTGCGGCATCGATCGCCTTCAGCATGCGCTCGCGGTTCGCGAAAATATCGCCATAGGTGCTGTCGCTGCGAAACAACAGGAAGCCGCGCAGGTTGACGGCCTGCTCAAGCATCGCCTGCAGCGCATCGTCGATCTGGTTGACGAGCAGTTCCGACTTCTTCTGCTGAACGGCAGCTTCGGCAACCACATTCGCCTTGAAGTAAACAAAGCTGGAAACGGATAGAAAGATAAGGATCAGCGCAGCGAAAGTCGCGGCGAGCTTACCGTTCAGGGACATGTTCTTGGCCAACATCAGTCAATCTCTCTTGAAGCGCACAGGCATGGCAAAGCCAGAGCATGCGGAGGCATACTTTGGTAATTCGGCGAACATGATCGGCAGATCTGATTGAGGGCCATCATGGCAAAAGCGGCCACGGACCGCTGCAATCAGCCAAACCATAGGTGGCAAGGCTTTCGATTTATTTAAAAAATTGTGCGGCGCAACAAGTCGCTTGACTAGCCCCGGCCGCGGGTGGCGACCGCGCCAGTCACTATTGCGTTATCGCGAGACTTCGCTGTTCTCAGGTTTGGCCAGCGGTCCTCGGATGCCGATGCAGTTGCCCCAGGGATCGCGGACCTGACACATCCAGAGTTCTCCATCGATCTTCATGGGACCTCGATAGAGAACAGCGCCGACGCTCTGGAGGTGCGCGAGCGTCCGATCGAAATCATCCACCCACCAGTAGACGACAGAGCCGGCTGCGCCGCTGGCGACCTTTTCGTCGGCTGGAACGATCTCCAGCTGCGTCTGGCCGATCTTCAGGAATTCGAAGCCGGATGGCTCGCTGATCTCGACGACCGCGTCAGGAAACGCCCGCCGATACCACACCATGCCTTCGGACATCGAAGCGACATGAACAAGGACGGCCGTTACAAAACTCATGACAACGCTCTTTTCGGTGAATCAGGAGCCTATGGCGCTCGGGTGGTCGCTATAGGCCACTTCAACTCAGCAGTGAAGAATCTCTCTTCCGGCTTCACTCGATGAATGTATATTAGCGATCCATAAATCAAGGAGGGGATCGGCATGCGTGTCGTCGTCGGGGTTCTGGCTGCCACTTTGCTTATCGGCGGAGCCGCAGCCGCAGCTGAAAAGCAGAAGATGACCGGCCAGGAGCTGACGGCCCTGCTCGGCCAAGGCAAAGAGCTGATCCTCGGCGGTCCCGGAAAGGGATATGCCGGCACCCTCTCGCTTGGCGCGGACGGCAAGGGAAAGGGCCAGGTGAAGCTCGACAACGGGCAGGTCATCCCGATCGAAGGCGTGTGGGCCATCAAGAAGGACAAGTTCTGCCGCACGTGGAAGGGCGGACGGGACGCCGGAAAGGAAATCTGCGAGACCTGGGTGAAGACCGGCGACAAATCGGTCGAAGTCATGGTTGGCAAAAAGGACCTCGGAACGAATTCCTGGAACTGAGCGAGACGTCCGCGTGCTGTGAGAACCAACAAAAGGCTTGCAACTGGCGGCTTTGACCGTCATGGACAGCCGATGTCAGAACAGAACACACAACGTCTCGACCAGCTTCTCGTCAGCCTCGGCCTTTTCGCGAGCCGCTCGCGTGCGCGCGATGCCGTGCAACGCGGCACGGTAAAGGTGGGCGGCAAGGTCGTCGTCAAGGCCGGCGCGCTCTTTACCGAGGATGCGGTCATCGAAATCGACGATCCTGCGCAAGACTACGTCTCGCGCGCCGCCTTGAAGCTGACGGCGGCCCTCGACCATTTCAAGCTCGATCCCGCAGGTCAGCACTGTCTTGACGTCGGCGCCTCGACCGGCGGCTTCACGGAGGTTCTGCTGGAGCGCGGGGCCGCGCATGTGACGGCGATCGATGTCGGCCATGGCCAGATGCATCCTCGCCTGACCGCCGATCCGCGCGTGACGAATATCGAGGGGCTGAATGCCCGCAACCTCGTCGCGGACGATATCGGCCATGCGGTCTCGTTCATCGTCTCCGACGTTTCCTTCATTTCGCTGAAGCTGGCGCTTGCACCGGCACTCGACCTCGCTGAGCCCGCCACCGCGGTCGTGCTGCTGGTCAAGCCGCAGTTCGAGGCCGGGCGCGATGCGATCGGCAAGGGCGGACTGCTCAAGGACCCCTCCTCCGCTCCTGCTGTCGCTGCCGAGCTGGAACGCTGGTTCGTCGAAGACATGGGCTGGAAGAGCCTTGGCCTCATCCCCTCGCCGATCGCCGGTGGCGACGGCAATCTGGAATTTCTTCTCGCAGGAACGAAGCCGTGAGCGCAGAAACCGTTACGATCCAGAAACTTGGCGCCTTGGGCGATGGCATCGCCAACAGCCCGGATGGCCCGATCTATGTCCCCTTCGCTCTGCCTGGCGAGACGGTTGCGATCGCGCGCGTCAAAAGCCATGGCACCATCATGTCGATTGCGACGGCATCGCCCGATCGGCAGGAGCCGTCCTGCCGCCATTTCGGCCCCGATGGGGTGAACGGCACCTGTGGCGGCTGTACGCTGCAGCATCTGACGGATGCCCCGTACCGCGCCTTCAAGCGCCAACTCGTCATCGACGCCCTGAAGTCGAAGGGCCTGACGCCTGACGTCGGCGAACTCGTGGCGGCCCGTCCCGGCGAGCGCAGGCGTGTCGTTTTCGCCGCCCGGCGGACCGAAAAGGACATGCTGATCGGCTTCAACCAGGCCGAAAGCCACCATATCGTCGCGATCGAGGAATGTCCCATCTCGTCGGCAGCGGTCATCGCCAGGCTGCCGGCGATCAAGGCCATCGGTGCGGCGCTGGCGACCAGCGCCGAAGCCTTCCGCATTTCCGTTCTCGAAACACTGTCCGGTCTTGACCTTGCGGTCGATGGCGTCAAGAAGCTTTCCGACCAGCAGCGTCGCAAGGCGATTGAAACGATCCTGACCCTTCGCGGCATCGCTCGCGTTTCGCTGAATGGCGAGATCCTCGTCGAACCGGTGAAGCCGATCGTCGAATTCGGCGGCGTCAACGTCTCGCCGCCACCCGGCGGTTTCACGCAGGCGACGAAGCAAGCCGAAGACGCGATGGCGGAGCTTGTCGTTGCTCACGTCGGCAAGGCGAAGCGGATCGCCGATCTCTTTGCCGGCGCCGGCACGTTCTCGCTCAGGCTCGCGCGCATCGGGCGCGTGCATGCCGCGGAATCGGACGACAAGGCGATCGCCGCCCTCGACCACGCAGCGCGCAACGCGCAGGGCCTGAAGCCCGTTACCGCCGAAAAACGCGATCTCTTCCGCCGGCCACTGATGACAGCCGAGCTCAAGGTCTACGACGCTGTCGTCTTCGATCCGCCGCGCGCCGGCGCCGAGTTCCAGTGCAAGGAGCTAGCCCGCTCTAGCGTCAAGAAGGTCGTGGCGGTCAGCTGCAATCCGCTGACGCTCGCCCGTGACCTCGCGATTCTGGTCGAGGGTGGCTACCGCATCACCAGCGTCACGCCGATCGACCAGTTCCTCTGGACATCGCATGTCGAGGTCGTGGCGACGCTGGAGAAATAAGGCCGGAACGCGAAAACGCCCGCGACGAGCGCGGGCGTTTTGATTGTTCGGTCTCTGCCTCGATCAGGCGGCGTAGCGGCCGTATGATCCCGTGCCGTAGGATGCGGCCTGCAGATTGAACTGGCTCAGCAGCTGCATCAGCTTGGCGGCTTCCTGCGCCAGCCCGTGGCTGGCAGCTGTCTGCTCTTCGACCATCGCGGCGTTCTGCTGCGTACCCTGATCCATCGTGTTCACTGCCGTATTGATCTCGGCCAACCCGGTCGACTGCTCTCGGGTTGCTGTCACGATCGCGTCGACGTGGCGGCTGATTTCCTGGACCTGCCCGACGATCGCTTCCAATGCCTTGCCGGTGTCGCCGACGAGCATCACGCCGGAGCGAACCTGGCTGTTCGAGGCGGTGATCAGGCTTTCGATTTCCTTGGCGGCGTGCGCGGAGCGCTGCGCCAGTTCGCGGACTTCCTGGGCGACAACGGCAAAGCCCTTGCCGGCCTCACCCGCGCGGGCCGCCTCGACGCCGGCGTTCAGCGCCAGCAGGTTGGTCTGGAAGGCGATGTCGTCGATCACGCTGATGATGTTGGAGATCTTTTCGGACGAGCTCTCGATCTCCGTCATCGCCGAAACCGCCTTGCGGACGATGTTGCCGGATTCTTCGGCGCCGTTGCGCGTCCGGGTGACCAGCGTGCCGGCTTCCTCGGCGCGACGCGCGGTGTCCTTGACGGTCGTGGTGATCTCCTCGAGCGCTGCCGCCGTTTCCTCGATGGAGGCGGCCTGTTGCTCCGTGCGGCGGGCAAGACCATCGGCGGCAGTGCGGATTTCTCCGGCGCCGGCGTCGATCGCGTGTGCGTTCTCACCAACTTCTTGAAGAACAGCCCGCAGTTTCGCGACGGAGGCGTTGAAATCGCTGCGCAGGCGATCGAGGTGATCGGCAAACGGCGTCTCGATCGTCCGCGTCAGGTCGCCTTCCGAGAGGGCGCCCAAGGCATCGGCAAGAGCTGCGACGGCATGCTGGATTTCGGCGGCTTCGCGAGCCTTCGAGGCTTCGTTGCGCGAGCGTTCCTCCTGCGCCTGTTCGCGGGTGTGCTCGGCGTTGCGTTCGAGATCGAGGCGCGCAAAGGAGTTATCGCGGAAGACCGCGACGGCTGCGGCCATATCGCCGATCTCATCCTTGCGACCGGCATAGGGAACAGCGGCGTCGAGATCGCCATCCGCGAGACGGGCCATGCGGGCGGCAATCGTCGAGATCGGCTGAGAAATGCGCTTCCATGCCAGGAAGGCGGCAGCGACGGCAACGGCCAGGGCGACCGCAAGACCACCGACGATCGACAGGATGCCTGCACTGTAGTTGCCAGCGGCTGCAGAAAGCGCGGCGTCGGTCGACTGCCGATCCTTGGCGAGCATTCCGTCGACGAGGGTCTGGATGTTGTTGGCGGACATGGAGAGTTCGCCGCGATACAGGCTGTTCGCCAGGCTGCGCTTGTTGTCGAGCGCGAGCGCGATGATCTTGTCTGCAAGCGCCGCATCATTGGCGAGCGCCTTTTGCAGGCGGCCGAAATTCTGGCTCATGTAGTCGCTCTTCGGCTGCTTGTCGAAAGCGTCGATTGCCGTGTTGAGACGCTGGCGGCGCGTCTTCAGGGTCGTCTCGGCATTGCGGAAGTCCGTCTTGCCTGTCGCGAGCAGATAGTCGGCGTAGCTGCGGCGAACGTCGTTCAGCGTCGTGACGATGGCATAGAGCCGCTCGGTGTTCGGAATGTTCTGCGCGCCGATCTGCCGGGTGTTGGCCTCCAGATTGGTCAGCGAGAAGGCCGCGATCGCGCCCTGCACGAGCGTAATGACAACGAGAGACAGGAAGAGAAGCGGAAGGAGCGTTTTGATCTTCAGTTTGGACATGCGGCGGTCTCATACTGCGGAGGATCTCGCACAGCCGATCGCGATCGATCGCCCGTACGGTCACTCGTTCTGATGGGGTTGCGGGGGTATCCGGATGACATCCGGCCTGCGTCATGCATTGCATGTCACTAAAGCCAAATATCCGTAAGATTTGATTAAAAGTATGACTTTTTAATCAGCGCCGAACGGCTTCTGGCGATGCGCGCCCCGCAAAGCAAAACGCCCGCGACGAGCGCGGGCGTTTCGATTGTTCCATCTCTGCTTCGATTAGGCGGCGTGGCGGCTGTATGCCATGCTGTGATGCGAAGCCTGCAGGTTGAACTGGCCGAGAAGCTGCATGAGCTTGGCCGCTTCCTGCGCCAGTCCGTGGCTGGCAGCCGTCTGCTCCTCGACCATGGCAGCGTTCTGCTGTGTCCCCTGGTCCATGGTGTTGACGGCCGTGTTGATTTCGGCGAGGCCCGTCGACTGCTCGCGGGTTGCGGTCACGATCGCGTCGACGTGGCGGCTGATCTCCTGCACCTGGCCGACGATGGCTTCGAGTGCCTTGCCGGTATCGCCAACCAGCGTCACGCCGGAGCGGACCTGGGCGTTCGAGGCGGTGATCAGGCTCTCGATCTCCTTGGCGGCGTTAGCCGAGCGCTGGGCCAGTTCGCGCACTTCCTGCGCGACGACGGCGAAGCCCTTGCCAGCTTCACCCGCACGAGCGGCTTCGACGCCGGCGTTGAGTGCGAGAAGGTTTGTCTGGAAGGCGATATCGTCGATGACACTGATGATATTGCCGATCTTCTGCGAGGACTGCTCGATTTCGGTCATCGCAGAAACAGCCTTGCTGACGATGTTGCCGGACTCTTCGGCGCCCGAGCGGGTCCGCGAGACGAGCTTGCCGGCATCCTCAGCACGACGAGCGGTATCCTTGACCGTCGTCGTGATTTCCTCGAGCGCTGCCGCCGTCTGCTCGACGGAAGCGGCCTGCTGTTCGGTACGGCGTGCAAGGCCATCGGCAGCGGTGCGGATTTCCGTGGCACCGGCATCGATGGCATGGGCATTGTTGCCGACCATCTGCAGCGCGCCATGCAGCTTGCCGACTGCCGAGTTGTAGTCGGTGCGCAGGCGGTCGAGGTGCGACGCGAAGGGTGTGTCGATGCGGTGGGCGAGATTGCCGTCGGAGAGCGCGCCCAGGGCGCCGGCAAGCGCATCGACCGCATGGCGGATTTCGGTTGCCTCGCGGTTCTTCTGGACCTCACGGTCCTGACGTTCGCGTTCGGTCAGCGCACGGCCGGACTCGGCTTCGCCTTCCAGCCGCTCGCGATCGACGGCGTTCTTCTTGAAGACGGCAACGGCCTCGGCCATCGAGCCGATCTGGTCGCGGCGCTCTTCGCCGGGAATGGCAACAGAAAGGTCGCCGGCAGCAAGCCTCTGCATGGCGGCCGTCATGTCGGTGACCGGGCGAATAATGAGGCCGTGCAGCAGCCAGGCCATGGCAGCGATCATCAGGCCGACGGCCAGGATCGTAGCAATGGTCGCGGCAATCCGGAACTCGTTCAGCGAGGCAAATGCCGCATCGCTATCGACGACGAAGCCGAGGTACCATTCGACGGTCGGCAGGCCGGCAACCGGCATGAAGCTGACGAGGACGTCCTTGCCCGCGAATTCGGTCTCGACGAGGCCGCTGGCGATCGACGGGGTTGCCGTCGGGAATGCGTCGGCAAGCGTCTTCGTCACCAGCTTTGCATCGGGGTGAATGAGGATCTGGCCGCTCTTGTTGACGAGGAATGCCGTTCCCTTGCCGCCAAGATCGATTTCCTTGATCATGTCGACCATCGATTTCAGCGAAAAGTCGCTACCGACGACGCCTGCAAGCTTGCCATCGTGGCTGACTGGGACGGCAGCGCTGATGATGAGGTCGCCGCTCGATGCATCGGTGTAGGGTTCGGTCATGATGCTGGCATTGGCCTTCACGGCATCCTGATACCATGGACGCTTGCGCGGGTCATAACCGTCCGGCATCGGCAGCTTCGGCC
Source organism: Rhizobium sp. AC44/96 (assembly GCF_001692185.1). NCBI lineage: Bacteria > Pseudomonadati > Pseudomonadota > Alphaproteobacteria > Hyphomicrobiales > Rhizobiaceae > Rhizobium > Rhizobium sp. AC44/96. Next base: position 591,598 of record NZ_LXKO01000001.1, on the reverse strand, counting down.
ACATGGTGAAGACGCCCTGCTCATCGCCGAAATAGGTGCTGACGAACTGGCTGGTGAGAACATCGTTCTGGAGAACGCCCTCAACGCCCTTCTGGTCTCCGGCGCGGCCAATGGCGTTCGCGGCCATGGCGGTCAGCGTGACGCGGCCGTTCATCCAGTTGGCAAGGCTATGCGCGGCCTGCTCGCCCGAGGAGCGGATGTTCGCCTCGATCGCGGTGGTCGCGGAATTCCGTTCGACTGAGTTGATGTAGTAGGAGAAAGCGGCAAAAGCCGCGAGAACAACGGCAGACGCGGCAAACAGGATGCGCGTCATCAGGTTCGTCTTCTTCTTCAAGGAAATTTCCTTTCGGGAACGGTCCGCGTCGCTCAAGGCGGAACGCGGGCCACTCAATGCGGCAGAATGCTGGGGCAAAGCGAAGCAAGGCGCCTCATGCGCCCGGACGGCTGCGGCAAATGCAAGCCGTCACATCCTCATATTAGAATGAAATTTAAGACACGCTTAAAATTTGACGAAAATCAGATTTTTCTAACCTTACCGCCGCATGAAGGCCTCGAACGCGGCCCGCGCTTCGGCGCTGTGCAGCCGCGCCGAGAACTGGCGGGCCTCCTCGTCGATGCGGGCGATGATTTCCGCCTGATCGCCGCGAATGAGTTCGCGGGCGATGCGCAGTGCCTCCGGCGGCTTGGCCGCAAGTTTCGCGGCTGCCGACAGCGTTGCGGCCTCGACTTCGTCGGGCGCGCAGACCTTCCAGACCAGCCCGGCGTCCCTTGCCTCCTCGGCCGAGAACGGCTCGCCGGCGGCGAGCAAGGCAAAGGCACGCTGATGGCCCATGATACGCGGCGCGATCAGGCTGGATGCGGCTTCCGGCACCAGCGCGAGATCGACGAATGGCGTCCGGAACTGGCTGCGGGTTGAAGCGATCGTCAGATCGCAATGCAGGTTCATCGTCGTGCCGATGCCGATGGCCAGGCCGTCCACACCGGAGACCAGCGGCTTCTGCGAGCGGACAAGTGCGTAGAGAAAATCGATGATCTCGCGCGGCATGCCGCCCCCCATGGCAACGGCCAGGAAGTCACCAAGATCGTTGCCGGCGGAGAAGCAGCCTTCGGTGCCGAGGAATGCTGTCACCCGGATCGTGGCGTCGTCGTTGGCGGCGGTCAGCGCCTCCGCCATTTTTGAGTACATGGCGCGGGTGATCGCGTTCTTCTTTTCCGGCCGATTGAAGCGAATGATCTGGACATCGGGATGGCTGGCATGCCGTTCGATGAGAATGTGCTCGGTCATCTGCATTCCTCAGGCAAGAGCAATTCTGGCGGCGGCCAGGCTCGGCGCTCCGCTTATGACCGCATCTTTCAGGGCGGTAACCTCCGGCAAGAGGTTCTCGGCGGCAAAGCGGCAGAGGGCCACGCGCGCTTCTGCGCCGCTATCAACGGCGGCAAGGCCTCCCTTGGCGAGGTAGCAGCCCGTGAGCACGAGACCGAAGAGACGCTGATATGGCGTGGCGCCGCTCAGGGCGGCCGCGGTGTTGCCGTCGGCCAGCTGTGTCAGCAGCCAGTCGGTTGCCTCGCCCAGATCGGTGATGGCAGCGTCCAAACGGTTTGCCGTCGAAGCGAAGCCCGGCAGATTGACGGCTCGCACTGTGTCAGCAATGCCCTTCAGCTCCTCGATAAAGCCATGCACCTGCGCGCCACCCGACAATGGCAGCTTCCGCGTGACGAGGTCGATCGCCTGTATGCCGTTGGTACCTTCGTAGATGGGAGCGATACGTGCGTCGCGCAGATAGCGGGCGGCACCGGTTTCCTCGATGAAGCCCATGCCGCCGTGGACCTGGATGCCGAGGGACGCGACATCGACGCCGACATCGGTGGAGAAGGACTTTGCGATCGGTGTCAGAAGCGCTGCCCGCTCCTGCCAATGCTGGGTATTGTCGTCGGCACGATGCGCCATGTCGGTGGCGTGGGCGCAGCTGTAGGAGATGGCGCGCGCCCCTTGCGTCAGCGCCTTCATCGTCAGCAGCATGCGTGCGATATCAGGATGCTCGATGATCGGGCTCATGCCGGTTCCGGTCCAACCCGGCGCCTTGCCCTGCGTGCGCTCTCTGGCGTAGACGATCGCCTTCTGGGTGGCGGCTTCCGCAATCGCCACGCCTTCCATGCCGACAGCCAGGCGGGCATTGTTCATCATCGTGAACATGCAGGCGAGGCCCTTGTTTTCCTCGCCGACAAGCCATGCGACCGCGCCCTTGTCTTCGCCGAACCGACCGTCGCCGTAGATCATGGTGCAGGTCGGGGAACCGTGGATGCCGAGCTTGTGCTCCAGCGAGTGGGCAAAGAGATCGTTGCGGGCGCCGAGCGAGCCATCCGCATTCACCAGGAACTTCGGGACGAGGAACAGGGAGATCCCGCGGGTTCCGGCCGGAGCGTCCGGCAGGCGGGCGAGCACGAGGTGGATGATATTCTCGGCGGCGTCGTGTTCGCCCCAGGTGATGAAGATCTTCTGTCCGAAGATGCGGTAGGTGCCGTCGTTGCGACGTTCGGCGCGTGTCTTGAGTGCGCCGAGATCGGAGCCTGCGTGCGGCTCGGTCAGGTTCATCGTGCCGGTCCACTCACCGGAGACGAGCTTGGCGAGATAGAGGCTCTTCAGGGCGTCGGAACCATGCGTATAGATGGCCTCGACGGATCCCATGGTAAGCGTCGGGCAGAGCGCGAAGGCGGTCGAGCCGGAGTTCCACATTTCAAGAGCCGCAACATTGAGCATGTGCGGCAGCGCCTGCCCCCCGAACTCCTCGGGCGCGGTGAGCCCGTTCCAGCCGCCGGCGATCCAGTTCTTGTAGAGATCGCGCCAACCGTCCGGTGTCGTCACCTCGCCGTTTATCAGACGGGCGCCCTGCCGATCGCCAATCTCCGCGAGCGGGGCAACCTCGTCCGTCGCAAAGCGCCCGGCTTCAGCGAGAATGGCATCAACCAGGTCTTCACCGAGATCACCGAGCAGGCCGCTTTCGATCGCCTGTCCCATCCCGGCAACGTGCTTCAGCGTAAATGCGATGTCTTCGACAGGTGCCTTGTACATGGTAGTCTCCTCGCATGACCGCCTGGAGTGCGCGTCGCCTCAGGCTTCCTCCAGTGGTAGGGCTAATTGATTTTTACGTAAACGTCAATTTTAAACTCTTCGCTCTTGGCCTTGCGGCATGATGACATTTGCATTCGCTCTTGCGCCGCCGCACAAACTATCGTCATGGAAATTATCTAAAGACACATGCCGCCATCACAAGGGGACCGGCGAATATGGATACACTGCCCGCCAAAATACCGGGACTTGTCTGGGCCTACCGGTTCTCGCCGGAGGAAGGCAAGGCGGTGCGGCTGCCGAACAGTGCCCTGCAAGCGGACCTGACGGCGGAAGGCGGTTTCTACTGGCTGCATCTCAATCTCGCCGATGCCCGTGTCCCGGCATTGCTCGAGACGATCGACGGCCTCAACGACGACGCCAAGGCGGCGCTGACAACACGCGACACGCACGCCGCTATCACCGTCGACGAACAGATGCTGTACGGCACACTCGTCGATTGTCAGCGCGAGTTCGATCAGGAGACTGCCGATCTCGGGTGGCTGCATTTTGCGATCTCCGACCGCTTCATCATCACGACGCGGCTGCAGCCGTTGCGTAGCGTCGAGCGGGCGCGCGCGCTCGTGGAGAAGAACCCGGGGAAGTTCGAACGGCCGGTGGACCTGTTCGAGACCCTCGTCATCGAATTCCAGCGCACGCTTATCGCGATCGTCATGGAAATGACGGAAGAGCTGAATGTGATCGAGGACTACGTCTACGACAACACGCCGCGTGACGAGCGCCGCCGGCTGGCTCCGGTGCGCCGCACCGTTGTCAGGCTCCATCGGCACCTGAGAACGGTGCTTGCACATATGCGGCGCGCCGCGGCCTCCCATGATGACGAGATGCCTTTCGGCTTCGAGGACGTGGCCGGGCGCCTGACCAGCCGCCTAGAAACCGTCGATCATGACATCTACGCCCTGCAGGACCGGGCACGGCTGCTGCACGAAGAAATCGACTCCAAGCTGTCATCGGAGACGAACCGCCACCTCTACATCCTTTCGATCATGACGGCCTTCCTGCTGCCGCCGACGCTGGTGACCGGCTTCTTCGGCATGAACACGGCAAACCTGCCCTTCGCGCAGGGCTCTGGCGGCACCGAGTATGCCGTCGGCCTGATCATCGCCTCCATCGTGCTTGCCTGGTGGCTGCTCAAGCGGGTCGACATCCTTTAAAACAAAAGCCCGGCATCACTGCCGGGCTCGTGTTGTGACAAAAGGCCGGATCAATAGGGCGATACACACTGCCTGCGCGGACCGCTGTTCGGCTGGTAGGTGTTGTCATAGGCGCGATACGAGCGATAGCGGCTGTAGCACCAATCGACATGGCCAGAGCCTGCAGGCGGCGCAACGTAGCGCGGCTCGGAGGCGATTGCACCGCCGATCACGGCGCCGGCACCAAAGGCTGCAAGCGGGAACCAGTAGCCGTTATAGTAGCGGTAGCCGCTGCGATAGTATGGATAGCCTTGATACCCGCCATACCAGCCCGGGCGATAGGCCGGACGGTACCCGGGATAGTAACCGGGGCGGTAACCTGGATAGTAGCCCGGACGATAGCCGGGGTAACCGGGACGATAAGAGCAGCGACCGTAGCGGCAATATTGCACATTCTGGACATCGCCGGCCTTCTCGGCCTGCACTGCGGTGGGCATTGGCATCGCCTGTGACGGCGTAAAGCCCGCCACGAGCATGACGGACGAGATAATGCCAATAGCAGCCTTCTTAAATGACCTGAGCATAAGACCTCCGATTCAAAACCTACGCGTAGCGTAACGCGCGCCGCGCAAACATGTTCCCGGCAGTCCCGCCTTCGCATTTCGCCGGCATTTTCTTTATAAGAGACATCGGATTAACTGAACATTAACCAGTTTTCACCACGCTCGTTCCATGAAGCGCTCCGGTGGAAATTTCCTTCTCCGCATCCTGCTTCTGGCGCTCGCGGCCGGAGCCCCGCAGCGCGCCGCCGCCGACGACACGCTGCCGTGGACCTCCACATCGAATTCGATCGTCGTCGATGCCTACGAGCTCAACACAATCGACTGGGAAACGCTGCTGTCAGACAAGCGTGTCGCGGCCTTCATCTCGAAAGCCTCCGATGGATTGCCCGAAAGCTTCTCCTGCACGGGCGATCACGCCGGCGATACCGTCGCCCACTGCAAGACGATGTGGCGCAAGTATGCGGTGAGCCGCGAGCTTTTCCAGACCCGACGGCTGGTCGCGCGGGCTGCCGGGCTGCTCTGGGGCGCCTATCACCTGGCCCGCCCCGGCAATCCGATCGAGCAGGCCAACCACTTCCTCGACTATGCCGATCCGAAACCGGACGAGATGATGATCCTCGACCTGGAGGGTATCGACCCGCAGAAATTCATGTCGCTGGAAGATGCGCAGATCTTTGTCGGCCATATCAAGGCGCGCACCGGGCGCTACCCGGTTCTCTACACCAATCACGACACCGCGCGGTATATCGCCGCCTACCGCAACGACTATCCTGTCCTGGCGCGGCTGCCGCTCTGGTATGCCCGCTACAAGCCCGAGATCAAAGGCGTGTTTCCCATGGGGAATTGGGACAACTACCTTCTCTGGCAGTTCTCGTCCGGCTTCAACTGCAGCAAACGCCGCTGCCCGTACCGGGTGCCGGGGACGCTGACCGATATCGACGTCAATGTCGCACCGATGGGCAAGGCCGATCTCGCGAAGGTCTGGGCACAGGGAAAGCTGCTGCCTGCCCGCGAACCCGACCCACCGCTAATCCTCGCGAAGATAGAATTCAACCCGCGCGAGGAGCCTGAAGCAGCGGTGGCGGCCGCACCGCCACCGGCTGTCGCACCTGACCCGCTCGTCACGTCGTCAGTGCCGAAACCGGAGGTCAACGCATTGAACTACCAGGATTTCTAAGCGTAATGCGGCTCCGCCTCTGTGAAAGAGCGGAGCCGATCTCAGCGTTTCGTCAGGCGACGACCGACAGCTTTGCTTGGTCGCCCTGCAGGCGATTGATCATGAAGTTCCCGTACCATTCAAGGAACTGCATGACGCCGCCTTCATGCAGCATCGAGTATGGACCAGGCTCGTAGGCCGGCGAGTGGATGCCGAAGGCATTTTCTTCGACGATGCGACGGTCCTGATCGTTGGTTTCCGTCCAGACGTGGGTCAGTTCCTCGAGGTTGTAGTCGACGCCTTCGACTGCATCCTTGTGCACGAGCCACTTGGTGGTCACCGCCGTCTCGTTGGCGCTGAGCGGCAGGACGCGGAAGGAGATCGCGTGATCGCCGAGGATATGGTTCCACGTCGTCGGGTAGTGAAAGAGCAGCATGGTGCCGATCCGGTCAATCGTGACGTCCTCCGACAGCGGACGGCTGACGGCGCGCTTGCCCGACATGGTGTAGCTTTCGGCATCCTCGATCAGCGGCATGCGGGCTGTACGGAACTGGCCGTCGGGCGAGATCTGGAACTTGCTCGGCAGGCCCGCCGCCTCGCAACGCGCCCAGTGGCCGGCGATTTCAGGATCATCGGCACCACCGTCCGTACCCGTAACGCTCGGCGCCTCGGGATAGGTGCGGCAGAGTTCCGGGTGGTTGGCGGCGCAGTGATAGCACTCGCGGTTGTTTTCCCAGACCAACTTCCAGTTGCCCTTTTCGATGATCGTGCTCTGGAACGCGATCTTCGCATCCTTCAGATGATGCGGCAGCATGTAGGGGGCGACCATGTCGCGGACCGGCTGGAAGTCCGGCGCCTTTTCGGCGAGACAGATGAAGATGTAGCCCGCGAAGTTTTCGCAGTGGACGGGCTTCAGACCGTAGCCGGTCTTGTCGAAGTCGTCGCCCATGTGCCGGGCAAAGGCGAGCGTGCCATCTAGGTCGTAGGTCCACTGGTGATAGGGGCAGACGAGACGGACAGACGAGCCGTGCTCCTTGGTGCAGACGCGCGAACCGCGATGACGACAGCTGTTGTGGAAAGCGCGAATGACGTTGTCGCGACCGCGAACGATCACCACCGGATACTGACCGATCTGCACCGTGAAATAGGCGCCAGGCTTCGGCAGCTCGCAATCATGGCCCATGAACAGCCAGTCGCGGTAGTAGATCATCTCCATATCGAGCTTGAAGTAGTCTTCGTCGATATAGAAAGGCTGCTCCAGGCTGAAACCTTCGCGCCGGTTCTTGAGCTGCCGCAACGCGTTGCTGCGAATATCCATCTGCATATCCTCGTCTGGTCGAACTGTTCCTGTCGAGGACGAAGAGGCAGGAAGCACGTCCTCCCTCTCCGCCAGGAGACCTTCTTCATGAGTTACATTTAATCATCGCGTATGCCGGGCTCGTGGCTGTAAAGCGACATCGGCTTCGAAAATGACGACAGGCAGCAAGGTATCGCGGGATCGCCACGCAGATCCGGCATCCACGCGGAGAATAAAGCAGTTATTGGCAATTGCGACATGGCAAAACCACTGAGCTTGATGGCGAAGCGTCGGCTGCTCAGCATAGGGCATCCTGTTTGCGACATGGTGTACTGTGATTTCTTACTCCGGGACAGGCACACGGGGCGCTTAACAGGCCGTTAAGCATGATTGCCTATCCTTGCCGCCATAGCAGCAGCATGCGGAATGCGGACCATGGCGAAACTTCGTTACTTCGACGTCAGCAACGATACGACCGAGCAGGACAAATCGCCTGTTGCCGCGCATTCCGAATTCCTGCGCACAGGCAAGATCACGCGACACCGGGCACACTGGCTCGCCGCCGAGCGCCGCTATCTCACGCATGACGAAGTGGCGGAGGCAACCGGCCGCAAGCTGCAGACCGCCGGCGTGAAGACGCACCAGAACATCAACGGCTTTCACCGTTCGATCCAGTTTCCAAAGATGGTGTTCCATCGCACACTGAAGGACAGTCCGCATCTCGGCTACTGTCACGTAACGGCGGCGCGGACGAAGTTTGCCCAATACGAAGATGTCAGCTGGGCATTCTACATCGCCAATTTCTATGCCGACATCGGCGACAACGACAACTTCTTCGAGCGTATCGATGTCCAGTATTCCCGCATGTACTTCGCCGTCGCCATCCGGCCGGGCGAGCACACCGCGGAGAAGATGACGATCGATCGCACGGTTCGCGGCAACGGCCTGCTTTTCCGCACCCACGATCCGCAGATCGCCATCAAGAACGTGCTGCTTCTTGGCGCGCGCAACGAACAGCTTCGCGAGATCATTCGCCAACTCTGATCGGGATCATTCGCCCGCTCTGATCGGGATCATCCGCCAGCTCTGATATTGATCGCAGCGCGCGGAAGGCATATGGACTGCCGGATGGAAATCCGGGCGGCACATGGCTGATATCATCGACATCACAACAGACAGGCAGCGGGCCATCGATGCCAGCTGCGCGGTGCTTGGCGAAGGCTTCCCGATCGCGATCCCGACGGAGACCGTCTACGGCCTTGCCGCCGACGCCACCAATCCCGCCGCCATCACCCGGATCTACGAGACCAAGGGCCGCCCGCGCTTCAACCCGCTGATCTGCCACATGTCCGATCTCGCGATGGCCGAAGAGCATGCGGTGTTCGACCCTGTCTCGCGCGCGCTTGCGGAAGCGTTCTGGCCTGGCCCGCTGACAATCGTTCTGCCGCTGAAGGCCGAGAGCCACATTCACGCGCTGGCAACAGCCGGCCTCGATACCGTCGGCATCCGCGTACCCAAGGGCTTCGCTGGCGAGCTCATCCGCGCCTTCGGCCGACCGCTCGCCGCGCCAAGCGCCAATACCTCGGGCAAGATCAGCGCCACCAGCGCCGATCATGTCGAGGCGGACCTCGGCGGCAGGATCAAGCTCATCCTCGATGCAGGCGCAAGCGCCGTGGGCGTCGAGTCGACGATCGTCAAGGTCGAGGATGGCAAGCTCAGGCTGCTGCGTCCCGGCGGGCTGCCGGCCTCCGAGATCGAGCGTGTCGCCGGACAGAAGCTGCTGCGCTCGAAGAAGGCGTCCGCCGCAATCGAGGCGCCCGGAATGCTCGCCTCGCATTATGCACCGGGCGCGGCCGTCCGCCTCGACGCGACGCAGATTGTGGCTGGAGAAGCCCTCATCGCTTTCGGCACGACCAAGGTGCCGGGCTCTGACGACGCCAGGATCGTCCTCAACCTCAGTCATGACGGCGACCTAGCGGAAGCGGCCGCCAACCTGTTCGACTACATGAAGAAGGCCGACGCCAGCGGCGCGGCGACCATTGCGGTTTCCACCATCCCCGATGAAGGGCTGGGCGAGGCCATTAATGACCGGCTGCGGCGTGCCGCGGCTCCGAGAGAATAACCAAGAGGATCAAGGCTCGATGAGCGCAACCGTTACCCCCGAACTTCTCGACCGTTTCACGGCCATCGTCGGTGACAAATACGCATTGCGCAGCGAGGCAGATCTGGCCCCGCACCTGATCGAGAACCGCGGTCTCTACCACGGCTCCTCCCCTCTCCTGCTGAAACCGGCCAACGTCGAGGAAGTATCGGCGATCCTCAAGCTCGCCACCGAAACGGGCACCGCGGTCGTGCCGCAGACCGGCAACACCGGCCTCGTCGGCGGTCAAACGCCACGCGAAGGCAAGGCGGACATCATCATCTCGCTCGAGCGCATGAACAAGGTGCGCGATGTCGATCCGGTCGCGAACGTTCTGGTCGCCGATGGCGGCGCGATCCTTGCTGACGTACAGAAGGCCGCCGAGGTGCATGGTCGGCTTTTCCCGCTGTCGCTCGGTTCGGAAGGCTCATGCCGCATCGGCGGCAATCTTTCGACCAATGCCGGCGGGACCGCGGTGCTCGCCTATGGCAACATGCGTCATCTCTGCCTCGGGCTGGAAGTCGTGCTGCCGACGGGCGAGATCTGGAACGGGCTGCGCCGACTGAAGAAAGACAACACCGGCTATGATCTGCGCGATCTCTTCATTGGCGCGGAAGGCACGCTCGGCATCATCACGGGCGCCGTGCTCAAGCTTTTCCCGCAGCCGCTGGGCAAGCAGGTAGCCTTTGCCGGCCTGAGTTCCGTCGAGGACGCATTGGCGCTGTTCAATCTCGCCTCCAGCCTCTGCGGCACCTCTCTGACCGGCTTCGAGCTGATGCCCCGCTTCGGCGTCGAAATCACCGCTCGCCATATCGACGGCGTGCGCGATCCGCTGGAATCCGTGCATCCATGGTATGTGCTGATCGATATCTCGACATCCGATTCAGCAGAAACGGCCGAGCGCATGATGAACGCGCTGCTCGAGCAGGGTTTCGAAGCCGGCCTCGTGCAGGACGCGACGATCGCCGCGTCAGTCGCGCAGCAGAAGGGCCTTTGGCACATGCGCGAGAGCATGTCGGATGCGCAGAAGCCGGAAGGCGGATCGATCAAGCACGACGTTTCGGTGCCCGTCTCGACCATCCCCCTGTTCATGCGAGAAGCGGGCGAAGCCGTCATGGAGGCGATGCCCGGCGCCCGGATCTGCGCCTTTGGCCACATGGGCGACGGCAATATCCACTACAACATTTCCCAGCCGATCGGAGCCGACAAGGCCGCCTTCCTCGGACGCTGGCGCGAGATGAACCATATCGTGCACGGCCTGGTGCTGGCCCACGGCGGCTCGATTTCGGCCGAGCATGGCATCGGCCAGCTGAAGCGTGACGAACTTGCGTCGATCCGGCCCGGCATCGAGATCGATCTGATGCGCAGGATCAAACGTGCCTTCGACCCGGCCAACATCATGAACCCCGGCAAGGTCATCAATATCGACTGATCGGAATTGGGATCCGCGCGAAGGCGTGCGGATCCCGATTGACGCGGCCTTAAGTCGACAGGCCGTTGCTGCTGGTTGTCGTGCCACCGTTGGTCAGGATGGTCAGAGCCGGGGACGAACTCGTGTTGTTCGCGAGATCGTACATCGCGGTGAAGCGCTTCATCAGCTTGTCGACCTTCTTGGGGTCCTGGAGATCGTCGAGATTGACGAACTTCTTCAGCATGGTTGCCTGCTTGTCGACGTCCATGCTGGAGATCTGGCTCGGCAGGCTGAAGGTTGTCGTGATCACCTGAAACAGCGCCTTGTCGCCTAGCAGGGTGTAGAGCGAGGTGATATCCGGCGCCTTGCGGGCGAAATAGAGCGCCAGACGGACGCCGTCGTTCGTTTCGCCTTCCTGCGTTTCAAGCGTCTGCTGCACATAGCTTTGCTGTGTGCGATCTTCCGCGCCGGTGTTCTGGATCTTGCCGATCTTCGCGCGCGTCAGGTTGCCATCGGTATCGAAGTTGAAGTCCGATACGATCTCCTTGAAGATGGATGCCGCCTTGGTGTTGAGGTAGCTCTTCGGATCGGTGGGATCGGACGTGAAGATCTTCTTCAGCGTATCCTTGTCGTACTTTTTTGGGTCGAGGCCGTTTGCCTTCAGAACAAGGCTGGTGAGCTTGTCGTTGGACAGGAAGTCATCGAGCGATCGCACCTCGGCCATGCCGTTGCCGAAATCGTTGACCGCCGTCGTGGCATCCTTGGAGGCCTTGTCCTTCAGCGCGCCATCACTCATGCCCATGAGCGCGCGAGACTTGTAGTCGGTCGCGTACTTGGCCATCACGGCTGGCGACAGCGCCTGGACTTCCGGCGCAATCTTGCCGTCGGTGCCGAAGTTAAAGGCGCGCACCATGTTGGTGATGCGATCATCCTTCAGCGATGCGACATAGCCCTTGGGATCGTACGGGTCGCTCGCCAGCAGCTTGCGCATCATCGTGCGCGACACATCATTCTCTGTCAGACCGTAGGCGCGGAGCGCCATCTGATAGGGATCGGGAAGGCTGTCGTTCGACTTGTCCTGATCGGCCGTTGCGTTGGTACGCATGAAGTCGTCGATCTTGTTGACCTTGCCGTCGGCCAGCCGCTCCTTGTAGTTGGAGACAGCATCATCAATCGCCTGCTGCTGAACGTTCTCGTAACGGGCGTTATAGAATGTGGTGATGGTCGCCAGCTGTCCGATGCTCTGCGGCCCGGACGAGGCGGCCGCCGATCCGTCAGCCGCAAAGCTGAATGCCGCGTTGAGGCTGTCGAGGCCGTTGCTCGCCGCAAAATCCGGGTCGGTGAGAACGCTCTTGAGATCCGCATCGCTCAGGCTGGACGGCACCTGATAGGTGGCCCTGATGAAGCTCGTCATCTTCTGGTCGGCGAGCAGGCTATCGACATTGGCGATCGTGCTGATCTTGCCCTTGTAGTAGTCCTCGTTGTCGCTGACCCGCGTCACAGTCTGGCGAGCCTGGCTGGTCGTTTGCGCCCACGTGTTGTCCGCTACGCTGCCATCGGCGTTGAAATTGAACGCCGCGCGTACGGCGTCGTATCCGTGTGCAGTGGCATAGGTGGAATCCGTCAGGATGCTTTTCAGATCCGCATCGCTCAGCGACTGTGAGAGCCCGTAGGCATTCTTGATGTAACTCGTCAGCCGGGTGTCGGAGATCAGGTCATCGACATTGGTGACCTTCGCGATATTCGTCTGGTAATAGCTGGCGTTGCTATCAGCCTTGCTCTGCATGGCCGATAGCTGCTCGGAGCTCTGCGGCGTGTAGGTCGACGTGCCGGTTGCGATCGTGCCGTCCGAGTTAAAATTGAACGCCTGATTGACCGCATCGAAGTTGAGCGAATGCGCGTAGCTGGGGCTGATCAGGACCTGTTTGAGCGCCGCATTGCTGAAGCTGCTGCCCATGCCGAAGGCTGTCTTGATGTAGGACGTCAGCCGGCTATCGGCCAAAAGATCGGTCACATTGGTGATCGTCCCGATCTTGGACAGATAGTAGGCCTTGTTGTAATCGGCAGCGGCGGGCGTCACGATCGAAGGCGCGGTCAGGTTATACTGTTCCATGACGGCGTTCTTCTGGGTGTCTGTCTGGGCCGTGCCGTTGACCGTGCCATCAGCATTGAAGCTGAACTGCGCCGCCAGCGCCTTGTATTTGGCATTGCCGTTGACGTTCACAAAGCTCGTCGGATCGCTGACGTCGCTTGTCAGCACCTGCTTCAGGAAGTCCGTTGAAACATAGGTCGGATCAATGCCGTAGGCCTTGAGAACATAGTTGCGCAGTCGGCTGTCGCCGACGAGACCGGAGACGGTCTGCACCTTGTCGATCGCATTGCTGTAGTAGGTCGTCTCGGTCGACGCTGCCTTGCTCTCGTCTGCGAAAGACTGCGTGTAGAGACCGATCAGGTCATCTTCCTGCGCACTGCTCTGCGCGTCCGACGTCGTATCGCTGAAGTTGAAGGCAGCAGCGAAGTCCTTGTAGCGCGTGTCGGTCAGCTTGTTCGCGAAGCTCTTGGCATCCGTCAGGTCGCTTTCGAGCACCTTCTTCATGAAGCCCTTGGCGTAGGTCATGTCCTCCAGACCATAGGCCTTCATTGCATAGCTATAGAGACGGTAATTGCCGAGGAAATCGTCTACGTCTTTGACTTTATTGATATTTTCTTTGTAGTAGTCGGCATCCCGCTTGACCGTCGCCTGCGAGGCAACACGGTCGAGGCTCTTCTGCATGTCGCCTGACAGAATATTGTAGGCCATCGAAGCGGAAATCATAGGACGCCCTTTTTCGGCAAAGTCTTCAAAGAATGACGCATAGGTTCTGCCTCATTTTGCTATGAAAACCTTACCCGAGACTTACCCCCGGCCCGTCGCAAAACGGCACAGGCCGTGTTCACCCTCCGGAAACCTTGCCACGTTCGGTTTTGATAACCATCCAAGGAGGCAAAGTTTTCTTAACCGCGATTTTTAAGCTGTCTCGAACAGGCGGCGCCTATTGTTCAGCCATAGAGGGCGAAAAGCCCCGAGGAGAAGACCGGAAACCGGCTCTCAGGTAAGACAAGGGTAGAAATGAACATGAACAACACCGTTATGAAGCCCGCATGGGCTGGAACGACACTGCGTCTCGATCCGTCGCGCTTTCCTCAGCAGGTAAGCTACGCCATTCACGACTCCACAAGTGACGTCAGCATAACGATCGACGAACGTGGCGCCGTCCTGCGCAAGATCCTTCCCTCGAGCGGACTGCCGCTTTCGATCGCCCTGCCGAAGCGCGCCTTCAAGGGTGTTGCCGCCCGTGCCATCGATCATGGCAACGGCGAAGTGACCGTGACGCTTGAACTGCACCATGAAGACCCGGAGCTCTGCGTTCCGCTGCTGGTCGCCCACGACCTTTCGGATATCGCCGCCGACTGGCGCGGCTGGTCCGAGGCCTTCCGCATTCCGATGCTGATGGTCGAAGCCGATGGCGTTGCGCGCCCGCTGGAAGAACACCTCGGTGACCTGCGCACCAACACGCTGAAGCCACGCCGCCGCCACTCCTACTTCGCCAACCGCCGCCCCCGCTTCCTGGTACGCCGCACGACCGGCAAGCTTGGCGTCGCGATGAAGATCGAAGGCAAGGAAATCATCGCCCGCAGCTAGGCGGTACCGATCGGATCAAAAAGCCCGGCCATCGCGCCGGGCTTTTGCGTTCGTGGCCTACGGCAGAACGAACAATAACGACAGGAACAGGCCAGCGAAGATGATCAGGCCGACGCGATTGTTCGACTTGAACAAGGCCAGGCACTGATCGGCATCGTTGATATCAAGCGTGACGATCTGCCAGGCGAACATACCGGCGGCGATCAGCAGGCCGATATAGGCGATGATGCCGACGCCTGCGAGCACGAAGGCCGCGAAGGTGAGGATCAACATCAGGCCATAAAGCCCGACCAGCCACTGCTTGGTCTTGTCACCGAACAGTCGAGCGGTGGAGCGTACGCCAATCAGCTCGTCGTCTTCCTTGTCCTGATGGGCGTAGATCGTGTCGTAACCGATCGTCCAGACCACCGCGCCGATGTAAAGCAGGATGGGTGCAAGCGAGAGGCTGCCGAAAATGGCGGCCCACCCCATCAGCGCGCCCCAGGAAAAGGCGAGCCCGAGGAAAAATTGCGGCCAGTCGGTGAAGCGCTTGGCGAAGGGATAGAGCGCGACGATCGCCAGCGACGCGATGCCGAGAATGACGGAAAACCAGTTCAGTTGCAGGACGACCAGTAACCCGACCAATGCCTGCAGCACGATGAACAGCTTGGCCTGCGCGCGCGTCACGCGGCCCGACGGCAAGGGTCGCGAGCGGGTGCGCGCCACTTCCATATCGATCTTGTGATCGACGAGATCGTTGTAGGTGCAGCCGGCGCCGCGCATGGCAACGGAGCCGATGAAATAGAGGATCAGATGGAAAATCAGCTGGCCACCGGAAAACAGGCCGACATGAGCAGCGGCATTTGCCGCCATCGCCGCCGACCAGAAGCAAGGCCACATCAGCAGCTGCCAGCCGATCGGCCTGTCCCAGCGCGCGAGCTGCGCATAGGGCCAGAGCCACGGGGGCAAAACCCTGTAAACCCAGTTGTTGGAAGGCGCGTCCGCAACGCGCCCGTTGATTCCGCCGATCTGTTGCATGCGGCCATCTAGCGACGCGCGAAGCGGATGGTCAAGGTATAGCCCGACGGTCCGCGACAATACGCGCGCCCGGCAGAAAGCCGCGAAAGCTTTATCGCTGGTTCCACCGTCTGATGACCGGCTCGGTCAAATCATGTTCGTAGCCGAGGATGCTGATGCTGGTGGTGTCGAGGATGAAGCGCGAGCCATCCTGCGCGGGCAGCCCGAGCCAACGGGCCGCGAGCACACGCAGGAAATGCGAACTCGAGAAGATCAGGATCGGGGTGTTTGCCTGGCGAAGCTCGGCAATCATCCTGTCCGCCCTTGCGCCGACATCGGCTACGGTCTCGCCATTCGGGCAGCCGTCGCGGAACAGCTGCCAGCCGGGCCGTCCGGCAAGGATTTCCTTGGTAGTGATCCCCTCATAGGCGCCGTAGTCCCATTCAGCGAGATCCGGCTTGATGACGGCATCGGTATCGCACCCCGCAAGCCGGCAGGTGTTTCTTGCCCGTTGCGACGGGCTCGACCACACCGCCGAGACGGAGAGGCCTTCAAGGCGCGCGGCGAGCTTGCGCGCAGCCTCCTCGCCATTGGCCGTGAGGGGAATATCGCTTCGTCCGGTATGTCTTCCCGAAAGGCTCCATTCCGTTTCGCCATGCCGGACGAGATGGATCTCGGGAAATGCGCTGCTCATGCGTTCGCCCTTTCCAAGAAGAAAAGGCGCGGTCGTGCCGCGCCTTCCCGGTGGCTTACAGTATCACCTTTTCCAAAGGCGGGCGCGTTGCCTCGAACTCCTTCAGCTTCGTCTCGTTCTCCGCGATGTAGTTGCGGTTGTCGGGGGTGGAGAACTGGTTCTTGGAGATCTGGATCTGCATGATGAACAGTTCGTCCCAGCGGAAGCCGATCTCGGACCCCGCCAGATAGAACTCCCACATGCGGAAGAAGCGTTCGTCATAGAGTGCGACCGCGTCGGCCTTGCGGGCCACGAAGCGCTCGCGCCAATGGCGCAGCGTGTAGGCGTAGTGCAACGGCAGGACTTCGACGTCCCTGACCAGCAGGCCAGCACTCTCGATCGGCGGCAACGTCTCGCCGATCGACGGAACGTAGCCTTGCGGGAAGATGTACTTTTCGATGAAGGCGTTGGTTCCAAAGCTCGGTTTCGGGCGGGCGATCGAATGCAGGACCATCACGCCATCATCGGCAAGCAGCTCATGTACCTTCTTGAAGAACCTGCCGAAGTTACCGATGCCGACATGCTCGAACATCCCGACGGAGACGATGCGGTCGAACTTCTGGCCGGTCATCGTCCGGTAGTCCTGCAGTTCGAAGCGAACGCGATCGGCAAGGCCCCGCTTTTCCGAACGCTGCCGGGAGATCTTCAGCTGCTCTTCACTGAGCGTGATGCCGGTGAGATCGAGACCGGGCGTCGCTTCGGCAAGGTACATGCCCATGCCACCCCAGCCGGACCCAATCTCCAGGACGCGCTGGTTGGGCTCCAGAAGCAGCTTGGCCGCGATGTGGCGCTTCTTGGCGACCTGCGCCTCCTCGAGGCTGATACCAGGAGGGTTGAAGTAGGCACAGGAATACTGCCAGTCCTCGTCGAGAAAGAGTTCGAACAGACGCTCTGACAGGTCGTAGTGATGGGCGACGTTGCGCTTGTTGTGATTGATCGGGAGGCGGCTTTTCACTTGCTGGACGGCAATGCGGCCGATCAGGAGGGCAGCCATCGGGATATCGAAGATTTCGTTGGTGGTGTTCTGTTTCACCATCTCCAGAAAGTCATAGATATTGCCCTGTTCGAGAATGAACCGGCCGTCCATGTACATTTCGCCGAGTTTGAGGGTCGGGTCGCGGCGGATCAGTTTTTCCGCTTCCTCGTCGGCGATGCGGACGATCACCAGTTCACCGGTTCCGTCCCCTACCTTGTGCGTCTCGCCATTGGCGAGAGTGAGCTTCAAATTACCCTTGCGGATGAGTTTTTGGACAATCGATAAGAATGCCGACGCCATGAATAAGGCCTCGCAATGTGACAGGATAGTCCACTCAACTTAGTACCTCTCTCCCGCCTTACAAGCGCCGTATTTCGCACCTCGGCAACATGGTCGCCGAAGTGTGACATTTTTGCAAACCTGACCGCTAAGCGCTTATTTCCGCTTCATGGCCTCGGCCAAGGCGGCCCCGAATGCACCCTGGCTCTCCTGCTTCGGAGGCGCCGAACGGCGGTCATTCTGGCCGCGAACCGGCGGATTTCCGCGCGACTCGCCGCGTGGCGCCGGAGCCTGTGAGCCATCGTCCTTGCGCATCGACAGACCAATGCGCTTGCGCTTCGCATCGACCTCGACGACCCGAACCTTGACGACATCTCCCGCTTTCACAACTTCGTGAGGATCCTTGATGAACCGATCGGCAAGCTGGGAAACGTGAACCAAACCGTCCTGATGGACGCCAATATCGACGAAGGCGCCGAAGGCCGCGACGTTTGTTACGGTGCCTTCGAGCATCATGCCGGGCTTCAGGTCCGAGATCTCGTTGACACCTTCGGCGAAGGTCGCCGTCTTGAAGCTTGGGCGCGGGTCGCGGCCGGGCTTTTCGAGCTCGGCCAAAATGTCCTTCACTGTCGGCAAGCCGAACTTCTCGTCGATGAACTGGCGCGGATCAACCGACTTCAAAGCCGCGCTGTCGCCCATCAGCGAGCGCAGGTCACGGCCACAGGCAGCCACGATCTTCTTGGCGACACCATAGGCCTCCGGGTGAACCGAAGAGGCATCGAGCGGCTCCTTGCCGTCGCGGATGCGCAGGAAGCCGGCGCATTGCTCGAACGTCCGCTGACCCAGGCGGGCAACCTTGAGCAGGTCGCGACGGGTCTCGAAGCGGCCTTCGCTATCGCGGTGCTTGACGATCGCGTCGGCAATCGAGGCGCCCAGGCCGGAAACGCGCGAGAGCAATGGCGCGGAGGCGGTGTTGAGATCAACGCCGACGGCATTCACCGCGTCTTCGACAACCGCATCAAGCGAACGCGACAGCTTCTGCTGGTCAACGTCGTGCTGATACTGCCCGACGCCGATCGACTTCGGCTCGATCTTGACGAGTTCAGCCAGCGGATCCTGCAGGCGGCGGGCGATCGAGACGGCGCCGCGCAGCGACACATCAAGGTTTGGGAACTCGAGCGCCGCGGTCTCCGATGCGGAATAAACAGACGCTCCGGCTTCCGAGACGATGACCTTGGTCGGCTTCGGCGCCGGTAGGTCGGCCAGCATGTCGGCCACCAGCTTTTCCGTCTCGCGGCTGCCGGTGCCGTTGCCAATCGAGATCAGCTCGACATTGTGTTTGCGGATCAGCGAAGCGAGCTCGATCTGGGCGCCGCGGACGTCGTTTCTCGGCTGGAAGGGATAGACGGTGGAGGTCGCAATCACCTTGCCGGTGGCGTCGGTCACGGCAACCTTGACGCCGGTGCGGATGCCCGGATCAAGACCCATGGTGGGGCGCGAGCCGGCAGGGGCCGCCAGCAGCAGATCCTTGAGGTTGCGGGCGAAGACGTGGATGGCCTCTTCCTCCGCCCGTTCACGAAGCTCGCGCATCAGGTCGAGCGACAGCGACATGGATAGCTTCACGCGCCAGGTCCAGCTGGCGACCTCCATCAGCCAGCGGTCAGCAGGGCGGCTGTTGCCGATCTCGTAGGCAGCGGCGATCATCCGCTCGACCGGCTTGTTCGGCGATGCGGTCTCGGCGTCGGCCTCGATCGTCAGCGTCAGCACTTCCTCGTTCCAGCCGCGCAGCATGGCCAATGCGCGGTGGCCAGGCGCCGTTGCCCAGCGTTCGGAATGATCGAAATAGTCGGAGAATTTCTCGCCCGTCGCCTGCTTGCCATCGACGACCTTGGCCTTCAGCAAGGCGGCGCTGCGCATGTGGGCGCGCAGCTTGCCGAGCAGGTCGGCATTTTCGGCGATGCCTTCGGCAACGATGTCGCGCGCTCCTTCGAGCGCGGTCTTCACATCGGGCACATCGGCGGTGATGTAGCTCTCCGCCAGCGTCGCGGGTTCCTTGGAGCGATCGGCGAGGATGGCTTCGGCCAAGGGACCGAGGCCGCGCTCGCGAGCGATCTCGGCGCGGGTGCGGCGCTTCGGTTTGTAGGGGAGATAGAGATCCTCAAGCTCGGCCTTGGTGGCCGCGCCGGCGATCTTGCCCGAAAGCTCGTCGGTCATCTTGCCCTGGCCGGTGATCGACTCCACGATCGTGTCGCGGCGCGCTTCCAGCTCGCGCAGATAGACCAGTCGTTCCGCCAGATTGCGCAGCTGCGTATCATCAAGCCCACCGGTCACTTCCTTGCGGTAGCGCGCGATGAAAGGCACCGTCGCGCCTTCGTCCAGCAGCTCGATCGCCGCCTTGGCCTGATCCGGCCGGGCGTTGATTTCAGAGGAGATGACAGCGGCAAGCGAACGAAGATCAGCGGCCATGAGAGTTCCTGCGTTTCACGAAAGTTGCGGGACCATAGCGGCGAAAAGCGGCAAGGCAATGCCCTAGTCGGCTTTCCACAGCGGAAGAGTAGCGATCGGGTTATAGGCGGTCTAGCGCCGGAACGTTGCACTCCGCCCCTCTGTCGACCTTTCCTACCTCGCTAGGCGATCATCGCGCGGTCGCTCGGCAAGGGCTTCGGCGCCGACGTCGCCTTGATTGCGCTCCGAGTTCGATTTCGCCCCGCGCTCTTGGCTTCGTACAGCAGCTTGTCGGCCCGTTCATAGAGTGTCACGAAGTCCTCGCTACCGAAAAGACCCGTCACACCCATGCTGGCGGTTACGGGCCGCTCGAGGCCCGACACCGTACGGGCGACAATCGCGGGAATCGCCTGGCGCCGAAGCTCGGCTTGGGTGTCGGCATCATCGCCGCGCAGAAGAAGCACAAATTCTTCGCCGCCAAGACGATAAGCGCGAACACTTGGGCCGGCTTGGAGCGCGTCGGCCACGGCCTTCAACACCTCGTCTCCGACGCTGTGCCCGTTTACGTCGTTGATCGTTTTGAAATGATCGATATCGATGACAGCCAGCGCGGCGAAGCCGTCGGTTCGAAGCTGCTCGAATTGCCGCTCGATCGCCCGCCGGTTCAGCAATCCGGTCAACGGGTCTGTTTCGGACAGCCGTTCGAGCAGTTCGGCTTCGTTGCGTGCGCCGTCTCGTTCGCGCTTGATGGTCACGAAGCGCTCTGCCACGCCAAGCGTCGTGAAAACGACTTCACAGACGCAACCGATATAAAACAGCAGGGTGGCGTCGGTGCTGTGCAGCCAGGGAACGACGCCCGTCACCAGACGGATCAATCCGACCAGAACCATCGGCGTGTAACCGACTGCCTGGTACCTCGCGGCGCGGCTGCCGCGACGCAATGCATCGATCACCGACACCATGAAGACGACAAGCACCGGCGCGAATGCCGCCGTGTATGCGCTCGACTGGATGGGACGCGCAACAAAGGGGAAGGCGGCGTGAAACGCGCTCAGGAATATTGCCCATGCCGCGCAATAGGGCAGCAGGCGGCGCAGCAGCGGATGCATCAATCCCGATTCAACGAAGCTATGGGTGAACATTGCACCCGATGCGACCGTCATCCCGAAGATCGCCGTCGTCATCCAGCTCAGCGTCATCGCTGGAGGATCGAACAGCATGACCGACAGGCCGGATGACACCAGAATGGTCATCAGCAGCGACAATGTGAGAGCCGAGTGCCAGAGGACGAAGGGTTCGCGGAGCGCCCGATAGAAGGCTGCGTTGAAGATGAGAGGCATGACGAGCATGCCGGCAAGTCCCGCCAGAACGAGCAGGAACCGCATATCACCGATGCTGTCGGCTGCGTCCCCGGGTGCCAGATAGGCCCTCTCCAGGGTCATCCGGTGGCTCGGCAGGTCAATTGCGGCGACGACCTGCCGGGTCTCGCTGGTCACATCCGGCAGGGAAGCCTTGAAGTAGCCGCCGGCCATCGAACTCGACAAGGCGGCGGCGGGAATGGTGTTTTCGCGCACCGTGCCGTCCCGATCGATTGCAAGCAGATGCACTGCCTCAAGTGCGCTACGCCTGGAGAGGAGATATCTGGGAAGGGTATCGCCGGAAATGTCGAAGCGAAGCAGCACCCGTTCGGCGTCGATCGAGAATTCCCGGGTGCCGCAGGACCATCGCTCTTCGTTTCGGACGATCGCGACCACGTCTTCCGACAGACTGCCGGATGCCCAGCAAGAACTGCGAATCTTAGAAGAATCCGCCGGGCCAGCCCATGCGGCGCTGAATTGCGCCAGCATCACCAGTAATAGGAAGGCCGCCGAAAGTGTGTTTCGAAGTCCGCTCGAAGTCATCGCTCCCCGTTACGGCAAAATGCTTTTGATGCCGTTAATCGCCGGAACCGGAGCGCCCGCTTTCGGCTTGGCCGAGCAGCCGACCAAGTTAGGCGGAGTGCAAATTGCTCATCAGCGAGAGGAGTTCCATATGGCGGCACTGGACCGACAACCGGCACCGTCAGCCGGCCGCATTGCGCCAATAGGGGACATTCACGAACAAGACGGCAAGGCCGGCACCAACGCGGTACCCGCCATGCCGACCAAACGCGGGAGCTATCAGGTCTTCACTGCTTCGATCTTTGGCGGTTGCCATGAACCATCCAGAATGCCTTCCTTGCCCCAATAGGCGCGGATGTAGAGCGAGAACTTTCCGTCCGGGGCCGGGAGCCAGTTGGCTTCCTTGTCCTTGCCGGGAGACTTCGCACCGACGTAAAGCGTGAGCGAACCGTCGCTGTTGCGCTTGAGGTTCTTGTTCTTCGTACCGAGAGAGTACCGCTTCAGGTCATTCGCGTGGAACAGATGCTTGTCGTTGTAGAGCGTCAGCGACCAGAAGCCATTGACCGGCGGTTCCTGTCCCTCCGCGAAGGTGACGGCGTAGCTGCCGTTCCCGGAAAGCTGTTTACCCCCGGCGTCATAGTCGGTGTAGAAATACTGCGTCTCGTTCGGCCGGTTGTCGAACATGTTCGACTTCGACGTTCCGGTCCGGTTGAAGTAGTCGAGACCGAATTGCGCATTGTTGGTCGAGCGGTTCCAGCCGTTGCCAGCCGGGCGACCGTTGTGCTTCCACTCGAAGAACGGCCCAATGACATTTTTCTCGGTCTCAACGGCTGTCTCCACAAGCAGCTTCTTCAGCTCCGCATCCTTCTCCGCTGCATCAAGCAATAGCCGGAACTGGCCGTACATCGCCTCTTCGCCCCGCAGCGGATCGACCTTGGCGAGAACTTCGCCGAATTGATCGAAGAATTTTTCCGGAACGACCCATTTCGTCTCGCCCCCACCGCCATCGGGGTCGGTCGATTGTGGCACAGGAATTTCCTTCGCCGTCGCCCATTCGATGGTTTTCATCTCGCCGGTGAAGTCCTTCAGCGGATAGAAGACGACCTGGTCGATTGCTGACTGGATTGCCTTCTTGTCTTCGGGCGTGTCGTCCTGGAAGATACGCGGTATGGCGTTTGCTAGCGCTGTCGGGCAACGGATGATGTCGGTAATTCCGTTCGGTTTCAGACCGTTCCATCTCGGGCCGACAAGCAGGTAGAAACCCGGCTTCGTTCCATATGGTTTGCCGACATGACCGAACTGGTCGGTGCGGTGATCGTATAGTGCATAGACCCAGAAGCGATCACCAAAGTCTGGCACCTGCGCGACGACCGGCTCATCGTCGAGCGAAAAGAAGCCGAGGCCATAGACGACATCCTGGTTGGGGCATGTCACAAAGGTTTCGGACGGCTCGATGTAGTCGTGCAGCATGCCGACCTGGCCGCGCGGGGCGGCAGGCAAGATGCCCCCTAACAGGCCCGGATATGGAGCCTGTGTGATCTTGGCGTTGCGGTTGAGCATGTTGACCATGGGCCAACCCCAGACGTAGGCCATCTGCGCGATGGTCTTGGCGTAACCCGGCTGCAGCAGAACACCCGTCGCGGGCATGGTCGGTTCCGACGCGGCACCGACATTCTGTGCCTGCGCTATCGCGCTTGCCGCCAGGATCGGCGCGGTGGAGACGGCCAGAGGGGTTGCTACCCTTGCACCAAGCGCGGCGAATGTTGCCGCGCCAAGGCCGGTCTTCATGGCGTCGCGGCGGTTCATTTCCATCGATTTGGTCATGACTTGAACTTTCCTCGATTTGAGATCAGCAAGAAATCACGGTCGGCACTATTTGAGCTTCACGACGTCATCCGGCTTCCACGTTTGGTCGAAGAATGCCGAGCCGGTCCCGTAGAGGCGAACCGCCGCGATGAAGTCACGGCCTTCGACCGTCTGTATCCAGTTGCTGTCGGGCGCTTCTGCCGGTTTGGTTGCCCCGAAATAGAGATCGACCGACCCGTCGTCGTTCGTCTTCACCTTGTAGAAGCCGTTGATCGATGGCAGGAGCTGCTTCGTCTCCGGCATTGAGCCATCGGTGACGTTGTAGGCGGTCACGGCCCAGAACAGCGCTGCCGGGGGATTGGGCGGCAGGTGCAGCTTGTATCCATTCGATCCATTCAGGAAGTTGCCATCGGCATCGCGGGCGGTGAAGGGATATTTCGAACCGGCGTCCAGCGTCCGCATGACCATGGCGGGAGCCGACGAATAGGCAAACTGGAAATAGGAGGCACGCTGCAGCACATCGAGATAGCTGTCTTGCATCCATTCGGCCGTGCCGCCCGCCCAGATGTTCTCATACTGCCGGTCCGTATAGTAGAGATTGCGCTTGTCGGGGCGGCCGAGCTGACGGCTGGCGAGGATCATCTTGGGAGCCGTCTCAATGGCTTTCTGCAGGGCCGCGTTCTGCTTGTCCGTCGGTTCGAATGGCTGGCCTTTGACAATACCGATCGAGGCGAGTACGCCACGCGTTACAGGATCGATCGAGGCGACAGGTTCGTAATCGACAAAGGCTTTCAGCTTGGTCCAATAGGTGCTGCCGGTCGGATACATCATGTTGACGCGCTTGCCGCTCGCGTCAGGAAACTGCATCGGCTTCACATCCTTCTCGGGCGACCAGAGAGGATAGACACGCGTGCGCTCGGCATTTGCGGCGGCCGGGGCCGGATCAGGTCCGTTTTCGCCCTTCGCCATGATTGTCCGGAAGAACAGGAACACGTTGTAGGTTGGCGACTTGAACGCGAAGTAACCCTTCGGAACTTCGCCATCGTAATCAGGCGGCAGAAGGAGGTAGAGGCCGCCGCGCGCCCGGTCGGGGCCGATCGCACCAACGTCAGTCAATGTGCGCTGGTAGAAGTCGGTAAACATGCCGATGACGTTTGGCGGCGCGGCCACAACCAGCGGACCGTCTTTCTTCAGATCAAGATAGCTCATCGAGTAGATGACATCCGCATTCGGCGTCGGAACCCATGTCCGGCTGTCCATGCGCTCCTTCCAGACCGGCAACACGTTATAGCCAGCGCCGAAGGCAGCCTCGGAGCCATCCTTCATGCCGATCGTATTCAGGATGGGGATGGTGAGCACGTAAGCCTGCACGGCGTTCTGATAATAGAATTGATCAACCAGCGACTCCGCTTCCTGCTGCGGCAGCCAGTTGCCCTTGTTGATCTGTTCCATCAGCGGCGGGATTTTCGCGGCATTGTCCTGTGCGGCGGCAGGCAAAACGGACGCCGCGACAAGCCCCAAGACCGAAACGGCAGTTGCCGAATAGAGATGCGATTTCAACATTGTCTGTCTCCTGTCTCGCCAACGGAATGCAACGGAGCAAGCCGTGGCGGCAGGAGACAAGCAGGAGCAGGTAAATGGAAGTACGTTACGGTAACGTTAGAGGTAAACGCGCGTTCTGAAGTCCGCTTTGGGCCGGCAGCGGCCATAGGCAGATGACAATCTTTCACCAACGACGCCATCAAGCTGCCTCCGACAAATCAGGCTTCGTGGCGATATTCCCACTTGCCTTCCGAGCTTAGTCGTCGCCACGTCTTGCCGCTCGTCGGTGTCCACGTGCCATCAATCGTCTTTACGGGGGCCGATGTGTAGCATCGTCGCCAGTGTTGTGGCTGATCGAGGCCCCAGAAACTGCGCAGAAAGTTGAAGAGCAAATTTAGCATGGCAACAATTATGTCCGTCTAGTCGGGCTCTGTCGCGTGACATCGGCGTGACGCCTACGCCTCCACCGCCCCGTCATCGGTTGTCCGCTTCCGGCCGATAGCCGACATCGACGGTCGGCTGCTTTGCGCTATTGGTGGTTACTGAATTCGAAGATTGAGGGCAGCGTCGGGATAGACACAGCGGTGTCGAGCAGACCATCCACCGTTTGCTATCGCACTGGCAGGAAACGGGTGGCGGCGAATGGGAAGGAGCAATAGCCATCTCCTGCATCACAATCAGGAGGTAAAGATGGAACTGACAAACAAGACAATCATCGTCACCGGAGCGAGCAGCGGGATTGGAGCTGCTGCTGCTCGATTGTTTGCATCCGAGGGTGCGAACGTCGTCTTGGCGGCAAGACGGTCGGAGGAACTCCGCTCAGTGGCGGAGGATATCACCAGAAGCGGCGGTCGAGCGGTCTGGTGCTCAGGCGATGTGCTTGATGGAGCCTATCTTGCCATGTTGACCGAGTTGGCTCTTCATAGCTTCGGCGGCCTGAATGGTGCGTTCAACAATGTCGGGATCGTCGGCGATATGGTCGCAGTGCCTGAGATGTCCATCGACAACTGGAATACGGTAATTGCGACAAATCTGACCAGCGCGTTCTGGGCTGCGAAAGCACAAGTTCCGGCCCTGAAGGAACAGGGCGGCGGTTCCATTATTTTCACCTCCTCTTTCGTCGGGTTCAGCAACGGCGGGCTGCCCGGCATGGGAGCCTACGCCGCCTCCAAGGCGGGGCTGAACGGGCTCGTGCAATCGCTTGCTTCGGAACATGCCGCTGACGGCATCCGGATCAACGCGCTCTTGCCGGGAGGCACCATTACTCCTGCAGGTGGAGAAGGTAATCCGGATGCTTTGAACTTCGTTTCTGGCCTGCACCCGATGAAGAGGATGGCTTCTGCCTCGGAGATTGCTCAGGCTGCGGTTTTCCTGCTCTCCGATCGGTCCCAGTTCATGACCGGCAGTCCCATGATCGTCGATGGGGGCATGTCGGTACGTCTGCTCTAGCCAATAACGAGAGGTGTCGCACTCGGCGGAGTTCGTTGCGACACCTCTCGTAACATTGGGCGCTGTGCACATTGATCGCTTCATTGCTTTCAAAATGACAGCATCGGACCATCGCCGACATCGACATTCGAGCGCGCGGTAAGAGTCTATTTCCAAACAACAAAGGCTGCGGCACGGCACACTGGCTGCCAAAATCCCCTCCCCGCCTCCCTCATCCCTTTTTTGCGGTTGTGCAGATGCGCCATTCTTTGCTAGCAGAGGCGACCGTTTTAGCCCCGCCTTGTGGCGCCTTCCCCCGAGAAGGCAAGGAAAGTAACATGCCCGATCTGCTCCTAGAACTCCGCTCCGAAGAGATCCCGGCCCGCCTGCAGCGCAAGGCCGCCGGCGACCTGAAGAAGCTCGTGACCGATGCACTCATCGAAGCAGGCCTTTCCTACGAAGGTGCGCGCGAATACTGGACGCCGCGCCGGCTGACACTCGATATCCGCGGCCTCACCGCCCGCTCCGCCGACGTGCGCGAAGAGCGCAAAGGCCCGCGCACCGACGCCAACGAAAAGGCGATCGAAGGCTTCCTGCGTGGCGCCGGCCTTGCCTCGATTTCCGAGGCGCAGGTTCAGAGCGACCCGAAGAAGGGCGATTTCTACATCGCCGTGATCTCCAAGCCGGGCCGCAACGCGGAAGACATCATCGCCGGCATCATGCCAGCCATCATCCGCGATTTCCCATGGCCGAAGCCCATGCGCTGGGGCAAAGCGTCCGCGCAGCCGGGTTCGCTGCGGTGGGTTCGCCCGCTGCAATCGATCATCTGCCTGTTCGGCACCGATCATGAGGAAACGACGGTCATCCCGTTCGAGGTCGGCGGCATTGTCGCCTCCAACGTGACCTACGGGCACCGTTTCCACGCGCCGGACGCGATTACCGTCAAGCGCTTCGACGATTATGTTGCGAGCCTGGAGAAGGCCAAGGTGATCCTCGACGGCGAGCGCCGCAAGGACATCATTCTGCACGACGCCCGGGATGTCGCCTTCGCGAACGGCCTGGAACTGGTGGAAGATGAGGGCCTGCTCGAAGAAGTATCCGGCCTCGTCGAATGGCCGCAGGTGCTCATGGGCAGCTTCGAGGAGGATTACCTCTCGATCCCGTCCGAGATCATCCGCCTGACGATCAAGACGAACCAGAAGTGCTTCGTGACGCGCCCCGTCGGCGGCGACACGCTGTCGAACAAGTTCATCCTCGTTTCCAACATCGAGGCGAGCGACGGCGGCAAGGAAATCATTCACGGCAACGGCAAGGTCGTGCGCGCCCGTCTTTCCGACGCGCTGCACTTCTGGAAGCGCGACCAGGGCAACCTGCCGGATCTGGAGACGCTTGAGGCCTCGGCCAAGAAGTTTAGCCTCGACCTCAAGAAGCCGCTCGACCAGCGCATGGCGAAGCTCGATTCGCTCAACGTCACCTTCCACGCCAAGCTCGGCACCCAGGGGGAGCGCGTCGAGCGCATCCGCGCAATGGCGGCGAAGGTCGCCTTCCCTGCCGGCGCCGACTACAAGCTGGTCGATCGCGCGGTCGTGCTGGCAAAGGCAGACCTTCGCACCGAAGCCGTCGGCGAGTTTCCGGAACTGCAGGGCGTGATGGGCCGGAAATATGCGACCCTCCAGGGCGAAGACGCCGTCGTCTCCACCGCCATTGAAGAGCACTACAAGCCACAGGGGCCGTCCGACCAGTTGCCGCAGGACAAGGTCGCGATCACTGTCGCGCTGGCCGACAAGCTGGACACGCTGATCGGCTTCTGGGCCGTCGACGAAAAGCCGACCGGCTCGAAGGATCCCTTTGCACTGCGCCGCGCCGCGCTTGGCGTCATCCGCATCATCCTGGAGCGTGGCGTCCACCTGACGCTGCTGCCGCGGATCGTCAGCCACATGGGCCGGATCGACATGGATATCGGCAACACTGTGGACGCTGACGACATGTCGCGACAGCTGGATCTGCTGTCCTTCTTCCATGATCGCCTGAAGGTCTATCTGCGTGACCAGGGTGCCCGCCACGATCTCATCGATGCGGTGCTGACGCCCGAGACCGACGACCTGCGTATGGTTGCCCGTCGCGTCGAAGCGCTGACTGCGTTCATCACCTCCGAAGACGGCAAGAACCTGCTTGCCGGCACCAAGCGCGCCGTGCAGCTGCTGGCCGCCGAGGAGAAGAAGGGTACCGTCGTTGCTGATGGCGTTTCAGAAGCATTGCTCAAGCTCGATGCCGAGCGTGAGCTCTTCGCGGCGATTACCACCGCTTCCGCGGAAGCGACGGACGCTGTTTCGAAGGAAGACTTCCGCTCGGCGATGGCGGCACTCTCCAAGCTGCGCGCACCCGTCGATCGCTTCTTCGACGACGTGCTCGTGAACGACCCGGACGCGGCGATCCGTGCCAACCGACTTGCCCTGCTTCGCCTCATCCGCGAAGCGACAGGCACCGTTGCCGACTTCTCGAAGATCGCCGGCTAAGCGGCGTCAGCCCATGACGCCCGCCGTAGCAGCAGCCAAAACCGCGTAGCGCGCGGTTTTGGCGATCGTCACGAGCGCCAGAAATGTCGGCAACGGCTCCTTGAGAACACCGGCGACGACAGTGATGGGGTCGCCGACAACAGGCAGCCAGCTGGCAAGCAGCGACCACTTGCCGTAGCGACGATACCAGCCCTGAGCCCTGTCGAGCGCAGCCCCGCCGACGGGAAACCAACGCCTGTCGCGGAAACGCTCTATCCCGCGTCCGAGCAGCCAGTTCAGCAGCGAGCCAAGCACATTTCCCGCGCTGGCAATGGCGACGAGCAGGACAATCGAGTACTCCCCTGCCAGAATGAGGGCGACCAGCCCGGCTTCGGATTGCATCGGGAAGATCGTCGCCGCCGCAAACGACATTGCGAACAACCCTGCATAGATCGCAAGGCCAGTCATGGCATGTCCGACGGCAGCGCCGCCATACGGCTGGACGGTCTCGGAATGACGAAATCCTCTTCGTGATGACTTGGCGATGGCGGCTGCCGAGGGGATGAAGGCTGGAACTATCATGTCCGCTGCATTATGCCCAACACCATGCAGAAGATTCTCGTCAGCGCCTGCCTCATGGGTCACGCGGTCCGTTATGACGGCCGGTCGAAACCGCTTCTCCATCCAGCCATCGAGCGCTGGCGTGCGGAAGGTCGGCTGGTGACGATCTGTCCGGAGATGTCCGCAGGCATGCCGGTACCGCGACCGCCAGCGGAAATCGAGAATGGCGCCACCGGCGCGGATGTCCTGGCGGGAACGGCACGGGTCGTCGAGATCACCGGCGTTGACGTCACCGGGCAATTTCGGCAGGCGGCGGAGAATGCGTTGCGACTTGCCACGGAGGAAGGTTGCCGCCTTGCTCTGCTGATCGACGGAAGCCCCTCCTGCGGCTCGGGTTTCATCTATGACGGGTCATTTACGGGCACGAGACTAAGTGGCAGCGGCGTCACGGCAGCGCTGCTGCAGCGGGCAGGCGTCGAGGTCTATTCCGACCGGGAGATCGAGGCGCTGCTGACGCGACTGGCCGAGATCGAAAAGCCGGCAACGTAAACAGCCGCCGGATTTCTCCAGCGGCTGTAAAAGTTCGACAAGGAATGACAGCTGATTACGCCGCGCGGCGGACCTGCTGCGTGAGTTCGCTGCCGTTGCTGATGCGGAAGCCGCGAATGAGGTTCAGCAGTTCGTCGGTGTCGTTGGCGAGCGATTCCGCCGAAGCCGTCGTTTCCTCCGCCATTGCGGCGTTCTGCTGGGTCGCGGCGTCGAGCTGGTTCATCGAGGACGAGATCGAGCGCAGCGTCGTATCCTGTTCGGAGGCGCTGTGGGCGATCTTGGCGACGATTTCGTTGGCAGCCTTGATCTGATCGGAAATGCGCTTCAGGGCTTCACCAGCTTCGCCGACCAGCTTGACGCCTTGGTCGACCTGGCCAGACGACCGTGCGATCTGGTCCTTGATCTCCTTGGCGGCAGCAGCCGAACGCTGCGCGAGCTCGCGCACTTCCTGCGCCACGACCGCGAAGCCCTTGCCGGATTCGCCGGCGCGAGCTGCTTCAACACCGGCGTTCAGCGCCAGCAGGTTGGTCTGGAAGGCGATGTCGTCGATGACGCCGATGATCTTGCCGATTTCGTCGGACGACTTCTCGATACCGCTCATGGCTGCGATAGCTTCGGTCACGACCGCATCGCTGCGGGTTGCTTCGGTGCTGACCGCATGGACGCGCTTGCTTGCTTCGTGCGCGCCTTCGGCAGTCTGGCGAACGGCGACGGTAAGCTGGTCCAGCGCAGCAGACGTCTCTTCGAGGCTTGCGGCTTGGCGCTCGGTGCGCTGCGAGAGGTCGTTGGAGGCGCGACGGATCTCTTCCTTGCTGACACTGATGTCGCCGCCCTTGGCGTTGACCCGTGCCATGGCTGCCTCAAGATGCGAGAGAGCATCGTTGAAATTGTCACGGAGGGCTTCGTACTTGCCGCCGAGGTCGGCGCAGCGAACGGTCAGATCGCCACGCGCAATCTGCTCGAGGGCCTGGCCGATCGTCGCGACGACGCGCGTCTGGGCCGCCGCTTCATCGCGCTGCAGACGCTGGCTGTTCTCACGCTCGCCATCCAGTGCCATCTGCTGCGCGGTTTCGCGTTCGGACATCACGTGACGTTCCTTGACCTTCTGCTGCAGCGACTGCGTCGCCCGCGCCATCATGCCGATCTCGTTGTTCATTTCGGCATGCGGGATCGCGAGCGTGACGTTTTCGTCTGCGACCGCTTCCAGTGCCTGGTGAACATCCTGCAGCGGCTTGGAGATGCCGCGAATGAAGTAGTAGGCGGCAGCGATGCCGGCAACCGCGATGATCGCGCAGGCAATCAGCGCCTTCCAGATCGCAGCATTGATCTGCGCCTGCAGGTCATCGAGATAGACGCCGCTGGACACGACGAGCTGCCACGGTTGGAAGGAGGCCGAGTATGAGCCCTTCTCGAACAGCTGGTCAGCAGGCTGGCCCGGCTTGCTCCAATAATAGATCGTCCGGCCGCCACCTGCGCGACCCTTGGCAACCATGTCCTTGCTGAAATAGGTGCCGTTCTGATCCACCTGGCTGCTCATGTCCTTGCCGATGTTGACGGGGCTCGGATGGAAGCGCTGCACCACGTTGTAGTCGTAACCGAACAGATAGCCCGCCGGCTCGAACTTGACCTTGGAGAGAATCTTGAAGGCTTCAGCCTGGGCGGCTTCATGCGTCATCTCGCCCGACTTCTCGCGCTGATAATAGGCATCGAGTACGGAGATGCCTGATTCCACCTGCGTGCGCAGAAGGTCGAAGCGATCGTCGTAGATCGCCTGCGATGTAGTACGGATCTGGAAGAAAGTGGCAATGGCGAAGGCGGCCATCAGCACGCCGACAAGGGCGAAAAGCTGGTGCGCAATCTTGAGCTTTTTCATGAATGTCTCGCGAATATGGATGAACGGGAAATTCCGGACCGGTCAACTCCCGACCTTCGCGCAGCAGCACGCATGGCGAGCGCAATCATGCGCCCTCCGGCATATCGATAAAATTAGAGTGAATGGTTGAATTATCGTTTAAGATCAGACCCCATAGCGGCATGCGGCCTATGCGAGATCTAACCCGTATCTTTTTGCAGGCGAGCGCAATCGGCGCCCGGTACGATATGGCAGGCAGATATAGAAAATGCGCCCCTGCTTCTCTTCAGGAGCGCATTTATCCACCCCAGGGGTGGAACCCCATTCAATCGAAACCTTGATCGGAGGGGCAGGGAACTTTGAATTAGGGCCGTAGCTCGAAAGATGAAACGTCGAGCGGGGCGATTTGTTCCCGCGCTCCCGCAACGCCGGCTGCGACGGGCTTGGTATTGGTGCCGATCACGGCTGCGGTGGTTGCCGTCTCATCAATACCGTCTGGCGCGGAGGCAATCGCGGTCGTCGTGGGCGCTTTGGTGACGAAGACGACGGGCGAACCGCCCATCCAGCCTTCCGTTCGATAAAGCTTCTTTTCGCCGTCGACGTCGCGGATCTGCGAGTGCTCGAGCGAGCCATCGGCCAACGTGGGGACGACGTAGTCCTTTTTCATCTGCTTTGGCTGCAGCGGCGGGCACGTGGTGCACACCTTCGTGAGGATGCTGCTGCTACCGCTGCCGGCACCGGTCCCGACGACCTCGATCGAGGAGGCAAAGGCAGAGCCTGCCGCAAACACAGCTATCGCACCCAAAATGACCTGACGCATGGAACACTCCGTCTCACGTTGAGAAGAGACTAGCGCGGCTTTGTTTCCATCCCGTCAGGGGAAACGGTAAAAATTTAGAGAACTGCCCCGATTTCGGGTTTGCTCACGCTTTTTCGCGCTTGATCGCCTGCCAGCCGATATCGCGGCGGCAGAAACCATTGTCCCATTCCACCTTGTCGAGCAGGGCATAGGCGCGGGTCTGGGCTTCACCGACCGTCTTGCCTGATGCGGTAACGTTCAACACGCGGCCTCCGGTGGCGACCAGTCCGCCATCCTTCAGGGCTGTGCCGGCATGGAACACCTTGGCGCCCTCGCCCGCTTCGGGAATGGACTTGATCGGCGTGTTCTTGTCGTAGCTCCCAGGATAGCCCTTCGATGCCATGACGACGGTCAGCGCCGGATCGTCGCTCCACTCGGCCGTGACCTTGTCGAGGGTGCCGGTTGCCGTCGCATAGAGGATCGGCAGCAGATCGCTCTTCAGGCGCATCATCAGCACCTGGCATTCGGGATCGCCGAAGCGGACGTTGTATTCGATCAGCTCCGGGCCCTTCTTGGTGATCATCAGGCCGGCGAAGAAGACGCCGGAGAAGGGATAGCCGCTTTCGGCCATGCCGCGCATCGTGGGCTCGATGATTTCCTTCATCGTGCGCTCGACCATCTCAGCCGTCATCACAGGAGCCGGCGAATAAGCGCCCATGCCGCCAGTGTTCGGGCCGGTATCGCCCTCTCCCACCCGCTTGTGGTCCTGGGCGGTGGCGAGCGCCAGCGCGTGCTTGCCATCGCTGAGGCAGAAGAAGCTTGCCTCTTCGCCATCGAGATAGGCTTCGACCACGACTTCGGCACCGGCAGAACCGAACGCGCCTTCGAAGCAATCGTCGACGGCGGCGAGCGCTTCATCGACGGTCATGGCGACGGTAACACCCTTGCCGGCGGCAAGGCCATCGGCCTTGACGACGATCGGGGCTCCCTGCTCGCGAATATAGGCCTTGGCCTTCGGGGCGTTGTTGAAGCGCTGGTAAGCGCCGGTTGGAATGTCGTAGCGGGCGCAGATGTCCTTGGTGAACCCCTTGGAGCCTTCGAGCTGGGCGGCAGCGGCCGAGGGGCCGAAGACGGCAAAGCCTGCGGCGCGCAGCTTGTCGGCAATGCCCGCGACCAGCGGTGCTTCCGGGCCGACGACGATGAAGTCGATTGCCTTGTCCTTGCAGAAAGCAATGACGGCGGCATGGTCGTCGACATCAACAGGAACCAGCGTCGCGTGTTCGGCAATGCCGGGGTTTCCGGGGGCGGCGTAGAATTCCGTGAGCTCAGGCGATTGCGCCAGTTTCCAGGCCAATGCGTGCTCGCGTCCGCCCGATCCGATCAACAGAACCTTCATGCCCATCCCTTTCGCGTTTCCGTCTGGCGGTTAAGGGGAGTGGGCCCAAAGGTCAAGCACAATGCTTGCCCGGGTCAAGCGAGAATGCTTGCCCGGGGTCAAGCAGCATGCTCGACCGGTCAAGCGGAATGCTGCCTTAGAGGACGGAGGAAGGCTTACCAGCCCCCGCCGCCACCGCCGCCGCCACCACCGCCGGAGAAGCCGCCGCCACCACCGCCGCCGCCGGAAAACGCCGAGGAGGAGTTGGGCGGCGGGCTTGGCAGCGTGGAGGCGATGGTCGACGCCATCGACGACGAGAAGCCGCCGATGCGATCGGAAAAATTGCCGCCGCTGAAATTGCCGGAGTACCAGCCGGGATGATAGGCGGCGGCACCGGCCACGCCTGCCGCGGCCGCCGCGAGCCAGAGTTCGAAAGTCCGGCTCCACGGCTTCTCGACACCAAGCGCGACGGCATAGGGCAGCAGCTTTTCGAAATGTTGCGGCGACATCTCGGGCGCGCCCGCCATGTTCATGCGGTCCTTTTCGGCAAGCGTCAGATACTGGCGCAGGCCGTCGATGCCATCCATCAGCTTCGCGCCAAGCGGCGTCGGCGCTCCCATGATGAAGACATAGAGCACGTTCAACAACACGATGCCGCCGATCGCAAACAACATCGGCGTTTCGTGGAGTTCCATCAGCGACGAGAACAGGGCGAGCCCCAGGCTCGAAAGAATGCTGAAACCGATGAAGGCTACGATGGCAATCGAGATCACTGCCACGATCTTGCCGCCCAGCGAACCGCCCGGGCGAAACGACTTGGCGATATTGCCGATGAAGATCGAGACGAAAACGGTGACGATGATGGGGATCACCATCAGAGCGATCGCATCGGGCTCCAGCGTGCCGAAGACGAAGAGAGCGACCAGCGCCGCCGCACTGAGGATAATGCCGCCGACCGTGTAGCCGGCGTTGGAGTTGTAGTATTGGCCGCGATGCTCGCGCTCGATCGCCGAGCGGAAGCTTTCGCCAACCGATTTCACGCGCTGGCCGTTCGCCTTGTCGATGGTGAGCGATCCCTTGCTGCCAACGGCGTTCAGAAGGCTTGCCTCGCCCGCTTCGAGCTTTTCCTTGCCGACCGGCTTGTCGGTGCGGCGGATGATGATCGAGTTCTTCAGGTCTTCCAGCACGACATAGCCGCGCACCGCGAGATTGAGCGCCGTTGCCGAAAGCGCCGTCCAGCCCTGACCTGAGAAACCGCGATTGTCGATATAGTTCACCAGCGCCGGCGAGATGCCATCCGGCGGATCCCAGCGCGGCACGATGACACCGCGCGCCGGATCGCGGCCTACCTTCAGCCAGGAGCGCGTGTAGTAGAGGAAGACCAGGATCAGGCCGCCGAAGCCGATGAAATAGTCGCGATTGTCGCTCAGCCACCAGCGCTTGGTGTCCGCGTCGCTCGGAGGATCGATCGATCCCTTCGGCATCTTGACCGCGATCGTCAATCCTTCCCCGGCATCCAGCGGCTGCGTGGCCGTAAACACTAGGCGATCGCCGCTTGTGGAAACACGCGCGTTCCGGTCGGTAGAGCCGAGTGGGCCGGTGAAGAAGGCTGTGTCGATCGAATGCACGCCCTCTGGAAGTCTTACGGAGGCCGTCGCCGCCATGATCGGAAAGATCCAGCCGTTGCCGGTGACGTTCCAGTAGAGTTCGTCGTGATCGGGGAAGTAACGGATCTGCCGGTTGGTGCGGTAGGTAATGTCGTACTGATGCCGGCCATAGCTCAGCATGACGTCTTCCGACCCGGCGTAGATACGAATGCCGCCGGTTATGGATTCCGTATGCCAGGGCTCGTCGCGTCCGTCGCGTTTCACCGAGACGACGTCGAAATCGACGCGGATGGTACGCCCGTCGGCATTCTTCATCGTCAACGGAAAATCGCGAAAGATGCCGCGCCGGATACGGTTGCCCTCGGCATTGACCGATATCGTTTCCGTCACCGTCATCGAGCCGCTCTTGTCGAGCACGATGTCGGAGGCAAACGAATTGATGACCTCCCTGGCAAGAGAAGGGCCAGCGGCAAGCATCAGGAGCAGTGCAAAGCAAAAACCGAGAAGCCGCCGGATCATTCCATTCCCCCGCCCGCGGCTTCCCGCCGCCTCAGATAGTGTCAGTCCTCGTCCGCATAGGTCACGCCGAGCCCCGCCAGCGTCCGCCAGTAGGACGGAAAGGTCTTGCCGACGCAATCCGGATCCAGAATGGTGATGCCGTCGATCTTCAGCCCGGCGAGCGCGAAGCTCATGGCGATGCGGTGGTCGGCGAAGGTGTCGATATCGGCCGGCAGATGCTGGCCTGATAGTGCCGGGTCGGAGGCGACGATCAGGTCGTCACCGTCTTCGGTGGCAAGGCCGGCGCGGATATTGTTGAGACCGGTCGAGACGGCGTGGATGCGATCGCATTCCTTGACGCGCAGGTTGGCGATGCCCGTGAAGCGCACCGGCGTCTCGTTGAAGGCTGCCAGCACGGCGATGGTCGGCACCGCATCCTGCATCTGCGAGCCGTCGATTTCGGCAGGCAGGTGCGGGAACTGCCGGATGACGTCGTAGGCCTTGGCGTCCGGCTGGGTGAAATCCTCATTGGCGACCCCGAGGTCGATATCGCCCTTGGTCAGCACTTCGGCGGCCCAGAGATAAGTGGCGGCGGAGGCGTCCGGCTCGATGACGAAATCGGTGGCGGTGTAGCCTGTCGGCTCGATCACCCACGAAGACGACGTCGGCTGCGTGACCTTGGCGCCGAAAGCGCGCATGACAGCGAGCGTCAGATCGATATAGCCGCGCGCGCCGATATCGGCGCCGGCAAGCTCGATGGTGAACGGCTCGGAGCCGCAGGCGGCCGCCATCTGCAGGGCGGAGACATACTGGCTGGAGAGGCCGGCATCGATGACGACCTTGTTGCTGGCGAAGCGACCGGTGGCATCGATCGTCACCGGCGGGCAGCCGGTCGGCGCCTCGATCGCGACACCGAGCGCCTTCAGGGCATCGACCAGCGGCTTGATCGGGCGCTTGCGCATGTGCTCGTCGCCATCGACGACATAACGGCCATGGCCGAGCGCCAGCGCTGCCGTCAGGAAGCGTGTCGCGGTGCCGGCATTGCCGAGAAAGAGCGGCGCCGAGGGAGACTTGAGCTCGCCGGAACTGGTGACGACGAAGGTCGTCGCATCGGGCTCATCCACGGTCACGCCCATGGCGCGCAGAGCTTCGGCCATATAACGCGTGTCGTCGCTCTTCAGCGCGCCGGTCAGCCGGCTGGTGCCCTTGGCGAGACCGGCCAGAAGCAGCGCGCGGTTGGTGATCGACTTCGAGCCGGGAGGTACGGCGCGACCGGACAGCGGCTTGGCCGCCGGGATGATGGTGAGCTTGTCTTTACTCATTACCTTGTCTTTTCCGTCTTTGCGCAACGGCCATGTCAGGCCACGATCATGCCCTGCTCATAGCAGCTTTTGCGCAAAGGCAAATGGCGGATGTCAGAACTTTACGGTCGGAACGGCGCGATCGGCCTCGTTGGTGATTTCGAAATACTCCCGCTTGCTGAAACCGAACTGGCCGGCGACCAGATTGGACGGGAAGCTTTCGACCTTGACGTTGAGATCGCGGGCAGCGCCGTTGTAATAGCGCCGCGCCATCTGGATTTCGCTTTCCATCGTCTCGAGCGAGGACTGCAGCTCGCGGAAATTCTCGTTGGCCTTCAGATCAGGATAGGCTTCGGCCAACGCCATGACACGACCAAGCGCAGCACCAAGCAAGCCTTCCGCCTGGGCGCGTCCGGCGACATCGCCCGTGGGCACGGCCTGCGCCTGGTTTCGGAGCTTGACGACCTCTTCCAGCGTCGTCTTTTCGTGAGTTGCGTAGCCCTTCACGGTCTCGATCAGATTGGGGATCAGATCGGCGCGGCGTTTCAACTGTACGTCTATGCCCGACCAGGCTTCCTCGGCCATCTGCCGGGCGCGAACAAGACCATTGTAGATGAAGACAATATAGAGCGCGATCAGGACGATGACGCCGAGAGCTATTAACATCGAGAATCCCCCGCAACGACGTAAAGTTGCCCGCGAGACTATGCGGCTTGCCTCGGCTTGTCATCCGGCATTTCAGCTGCAAGTGCGCCCGCCTAAGAAGAAGGGTAGTGAAATCTCACGATACCGCGACGGCTCGATGAAGCCTATCTTCCGATCAGCGCAAGCCGATCACGGCTTCTCCCGGAACTTGCGACGAAGAAAGTCAAACCATGAGCGCAGTCGTTTTCCTGCTAAACATGCTTGCCATCGGATCGTTCGTTATCTTCCAGGGCGCGCCGCGTCCTGTTGAAATCCGTTCCGAAAGACGCCAGCGTTAAATCAGGCGGCTGCCTTGCCGAGATTGACGCCACCGGCATCGGTCAGCAGGAAGGCTTCGCCGCAGGCCTTGGCGAGCGTGCGCACACGCAGGATATAGCTCTGGCGCTCCGTCACCGAGATCACGCCGCGCGCGTCCAGCAGGTTGAAGACGTGCGACGCCTTGATGCACTGGTCGTAGGCCGGGAAGACGCACTTGTGCAGCTTCTGGTTATCGCTGTCGCCAGGAGCGCCGGCGGCGAGAAGCGCCTGACATTCCTTCTCGGCATCGATGAAGTGGCGATGCAGCATCTCGGTGTTGGCGTATTCGAAATTGTGGCGCGAGTATTCCTGTTCGGCCTGCAGGAAGACGTCGCCGTAGCTGATCTTCTCGTCGCCTTCGCGGCCGTTGAAGTTCAGGTCGTAGACGTTGTCGACGCCTTGGACATACATCGCGAGGCGCTCGAGGCCGTAGGTCAGTTCGCCCGCGACAGGGGAGCATTCGAGGCCGCAGACCTGCTGGAAATAGGTGAACTGCGAGACTTCCATGCCATCGCACCAGCACTCCCAGCCGAGACCCCAGGCGCCGAGCGTCGGGCTTTCCCAGTCGTCCTCGACGAAACGGATGTCGTGCAGCAGCGGATCGAGGCCGATGGCGGCGAGCGAACCGAGATAGAGTTCCTGCAGGTTCGGCGGGTTCGGCTTCAGGATGACCTGGTACTGGTAGTAATGCTGCAGGCGGTTCGGGTTTTCGCCATAGCGGCCATCGGACGGGCGACGCGACGGCTGCACATAGGCAGCCTTCCATGGCTTGGGACCAAGCGCACGCAGCGTCGTTGCAGGGTGGAAGGTACCGGCGCCGACTTCCATGTCGTAAGGCTGCAGCACCGCGCAACCCTTGTCCGCCCAGTAGCTGTGCAGCGTCAGGATCAGCGCCTGAAAGGAGCGCTTCGGGTTCATGTGGTCGGGGATGCTGGATGCAGACATGAGGTTAGTCGCCATTCAATTGGTTCGGTCGGGCGACAGGTGCCACGAGCGGCGGTGAGGGTCAAGCATTTCGCGCGGAGGCAGTGGTGGCGAGCGCGTTTACAGGAAGGGATTAATGACAGTCATCCGCCCATCTATGATCAGGCCGCTCTGCAAATCCTCGGAATAGTATCGCGTGCAGTCCATCGCCAGCGCCGCCGACAGCATCGTGGCGTCGTAAAACGCCAAATTATAACGCTTGGCCAGATCAATTGCGCCTTTGGTCGTACTCAGGTCCAAACTGCTTATGGTTGCCGCCATGGTCGTCAAAGCGTCGACCGCACTCTCTATTTCAGGCCATGAGAGATTGAGCTTCTTTCGTCCGACATTTGCGAATTCATTCAACGCCTGAACGCTCATCGCGAACGGCTGCAGCAGCAGACTTTGCGCCACCGGTGCCTTGCTATCCTCTGATAGAGCATAGACGATGATGTTGGTGTCGAGGAAATTGACAACCTCCGCCATTATCGCCTGTTCGCGTCTTCTCGGTCGAACTTCCAGTCCGACGGAAGCTGCAGTTTGAACGCCTTGATGCGTTCAAATGCTCTCTCTCGCACGTCGTTGCGCGCAACCTCAAACGCCATGTCTTCGGCGACGCGGATTGTTACGTCATCGCCTTCTTTCAGCTCAAGCGCGTCGACGACGACACTGGGGATGCGGACGGCAAGGCTATTGCCCCATTTGGCAACCTGCATGGCACACCTCATGATATACACTGCCTTCCTGTATATCATGAAAAAGAGCGAGCATCAAACCTGCAGCAATTCGCTCGCCGCACAAGCAAGCCGACATGAGGCTATTCGTCATCGTCCTTCTTCAGGTGATACTCCCCGGTCACCGGGTCCTTGACCAGCGTACCGATCGCGCCGGTCTGCCGCTCCTTCTGGGCGCGGCGCGATCGTTCGGAAAGCCTCTGGGCTTCCGCGACGAAGCGGCGGTAGAGAAGCCAGGCGCCCGCGACCAGCAGGCCCATGATTATCAGTTGCGGCATATCGCCTGTTTTTCACTCCCTCAGAAGCCGTAGCGGCTCCACAATGCCCTTTCCTCGGCGGTCTCCACAAGTCCAGTTGCGAATCCTGAGGCAGCACCTTCGAGCGAGCCCGATGATATGCCCGGAATACGGCGGCCGAAAAGCCCCCTCGCCGGCGTTACCAGTTCAAGCTTCGTTTTCGTGCCATAGCGCCGCTTCATTTCCTGCCGCATGTCGCCCAGTCCGTCGACCAGGCCGAGCTCCAGACCACGGGTGCCCGTCCAGAAGAGACCGGAAAATACCGTCTCGTCATCCTTGAGCTTGCCGGCGCGCCGCTCCCGGACCATGGAAATGAAGACCTGGTGGATCTCGAGCTGCAGGGTCTTCAGATATTCGATGTCCTTTTCCTTTTCCGGCTGGAACGGGTCGAGGATCACCTTGTTT
Organism: Rhizobium sp. AC44/96; assembly: GCF_001692185.1. Taxonomy (NCBI): domain Bacteria; kingdom Pseudomonadati; phylum Pseudomonadota; class Alphaproteobacteria; order Hyphomicrobiales; family Rhizobiaceae; genus Rhizobium; species Rhizobium sp. AC44/96. The sequence continues at coordinate 550,567 of NZ_LXKO01000001.1, read as the reverse complement.
TCGCCGGCTGTATAGACGCGACGCTCGATGCCAATCTTTTTCAGCAGCTCCGGGAAACCGAAACCGCCGGACACCACGCCGATCGAGCCGACGATCGAGGTCGGATCGGCGATGATCTCATCGCCTGCGAGCGCGATCATGTAGCCGCCCGATGCCGCGACATCCTCTACGAAGACGAGCACCTTCTTCTGCTTTTCACGCGCGAGCTCGCGAATTCGGCTGAAGATCAAGCGCGACTGGACGGGAGACCCGCCCGGCGAATTGATGGAGATCGCGACGGCGGGCGCGCTCTTGTAGCTGAAGGCCTTCTCGAGAACCTGTGCGGTCGAGGCGAGATTGAGGGCCGGTCGGAACTGGCTGCCTCCGCTCATGATCGCGCCCTGAAGCCGAACCACGGGAATGACGATACCCTCCTTGCGGAACCGCTTGGGCATCAGCTTTCTCAAAAATCCGGCCATTTCCAATCCTTTGCATCGATTTGCGCGAACGCATTCCATGTATGCAACACTACGCCAAACGCAATGGGCCGCACATAAAACATCTGCCGATCGCATTTCTTGTTGCGAATGACTTGCATTATCATTCTAATCGGCCATATTGATTTCAACAATCAAGAGGCAGGCTTTTCATGGACATCGTAAATCCGAAGGCGAAGAGTGGCTGGCGGCATGAGCGCGGCGAAGCTTCGCTGTCGGATGTCTACCGCTCCGTCGGAAGTTCGCAGCATGCATCGCGCTGGCGCCGCATGGCAGCCTTCCTCGGCCCGGGCTACATGGTCGCCGTCGGCTATATGGACCCCGGCAACTGGGCGACGTCGCTCGCCGGCGGATCCAAGTTCGGCTATGCGCTGCTGACCGTCGCCCTGCTATCGAACCTGATGGCCATCGTGCTGCAGTCGCTTTGTGCTCGCCTCGCGATCGCTTCCGGGCGCGACCTGGCACAAGCCTGCCGCGACGCTTTCCCTCGTTATGTGTCGGTGCCGCTCTGGGCTTTCGCCGAGATCGCCATCATCGCGACCGATATCGCCGAGGTCATCGGCACCGCGATCGGTCTCAACCTGCTTTTCGGCATTCCGCTGGAACTGGGCGTTCTGATCACCGCGCTCGACGTCTTCCTCATTCTCTACCTGCAGAAAGTCGGATTCCGCTGGGTCGAGGCCTTCGTCATCGTGCTGCTCGGCGTGATCGCGGTCTGCTTCGGGGTCCAGATTCTGCTCGCGGATCCGCAATGGGGCGCGGTGCTGAAGGGCTTCTTCCCGACAACCGAGATCGTGTCCAACCCGGAGATGCTCTACCTGGCGCTCGGCATTCTCGGCGCGACCGTCATGCCCCATAACCTCTACCTGCATTCCGGCATCGTGCAGACGCGTGCCTATGGCCATACATTGCCGGAAAAGCGCGAAGCGCTGACCTACGCGACGATCGACTCGACTGTCGCCCTCTGCTTTGCCCTGCTGATCAATGCGTCGATCCTGATCCTTGCCGCAGCCGCCTTCCATGCGAACGGCAAGACCGATGTCGTGGAGCTCGGCGAAGCTTCCGCTCTGCTCGAACCGCTGCTCGGGCTGGCGATCGCTCCCACGCTCTTCGGTATCGCTCTGCTCTGCTGCGGCCTGAATTCGACGGTTACGGCCACGCTTGCCGGCCAGATCGTGATGGAAGGCTTCCTGAAGATGAAGCTTCAGCCATGGGTGCGGCGTCTCATCACCCGCGCGCTCGCCATCATTCCGGCCGCCGGAGTGACCATCTGGTTCGGGGATAGCGGAACGGCCGAGCTGCTGATCCTGACACAGGTGGTGCTCAGCCTGCAGCTTTCCTTCGCCGTCTTCCCGCTTGTCATGTTCACCGCGAACAAGGCGAAGATGGGCGAACTGGTCGCGCCCCGCTGGCTGAGCGGCGTCGCCTACCTGATCGCGGTGCTGATCGCAGGACTGAACGTCAAGCTGCTTTTCGATTTCGTCGCCGGTTAGCGACGGGCGTAGGCCTTACGGCCATTGTTCAGATCGTCCACGAAGGGGCTGAATTTGTGCGTCCCCTCCCCGTGCATGATGAGTGGCGCGCGCAGCGAAAGCCGCGCGCGCGATCCCTTTATCGCCGTGACCAGAATGCGGACCGCATTCTCCCCCTCACGCGGATGAATGGCCGTTATCTCAAGGCCACCGAACCGCCGCCCGCAGGCATCGATGATTTCGGCGATGGATTGGGGTCTGGCAATCAACGACAGCTGCCCGCCGGGGATCATGATCGCACCGGCGGTACGGACCCAGGCCTCGAATAGCCCATCGGTCATGGCGTGAGCCTCGGCCTTCAATGCGTCGGGTGTCCGGCGGTCGCCGGCATCATTGAAGGGTGGATTCATGATGACGTGATGAAAGCTTTCATCGACAAGGCCGGCATCGTTGCGGGCCTTCGCCGTCAGGGTGACATCCGCCTCCACGACGGAAACCCTGCCAGAAACATGTGCATTATCGGTCAGTTGAACGCTGCGCCGGGCATAATCGGCCATCTCGGGCGAGCGTTCGAAGAGCACGACATCGGCGTTCGCCAGCCGCGAAGCGACAGCCAGACCGGCTGCACCCGCACCGGCGCCCAGATCGGCGACCTTGATCGCGCGATCATCATCGACAAGGGCCGCCAGCAGCATCGCATCCATGCCGGATCGATGTCCCCTGCCCTTCGGCTGCAGGACATGGAACAGGCCGCGATGAAAGGCGTCGACCGTTTCGGCCACCGGCGCGCTCGTCGTGTCGCTCATTTCTGCGTCCGCAGTTCGTTGCCGAGGCCGGCATCGATCAGAATGCGGCGCGCCTGTTCGGCGCGGTCGTCGTCGACCAGAAGACGGCGCGGCAACATGCCGAGCGAGCCTTCCAGTACGCTCATGCCCTGGTCGGCGATGAGGCAGTGAATGCCGGCGTCTTTCATCAGGCTCTCGGCAAAAGACAGCAACACAGGATCATTGGCGCGGATAAGTTCATGCATTTGCCGTGGAATCCCTTTCAAATTTCCGCTACGCGACGATTTCACCCCTTGCCGCGCCTATCGCCCCTTTCTATTGTCAAACTCAATGAGTGAACAGGAGTCCGGGTCGTTGGGCGTGGTCATACCGCTTGAAGAAAGCAAAAACAAACTGGCATCCGTCAAGCCATTGGTGGATCTGACCAAGGCGGATATGGAGCGGGTGAACCAGCTTATCCTTTCGAAAGCAGGCTCCGACGTCCAGATGATTCCGGAGGTGGCGAACCACCTTATCTCGTCCGGCGGCAAGCGCCTGCGTCCGATGCTGACGCTCGCATCCGCGGCACTCTTCGGCTACACCGGCGAAAACCACATCAAGCTCGCGACATCGGTCGAATTCATGCACACCGCAACGCTGCTGCATGACGACGTTGTCGACGAAAGCGATCTGCGCCGCGGCAAATCGACCGCCCGCATGATCTGGGGCAACCAGGCAAGCGTCCTGGTCGGCGACTTCCTGCTCGGCCAGGCCTTCCGCATGATGGTCGATGTCGGCTCGCTCGATGCGCTCGACGTGCTCTCCTCTGCCGCCTGCGTCATTGCCGAAGGCGAGGTGCTGCAGCTTTCCGTCGCCAAGAACATGGAAACGACGGAAGACGATTATCTCGCGGTCATCCGCGCCAAGACGGCTGCTCTCTTTGCCGCTGCCGCTGAAGTCGGCCCGATCGTTGCCGATGCCGGCAAGTCCGGCCGCAACGCTCTGAAGTCTTACGGCATGAACCTCGGCCTCGCCTTCCAGCTCGTCGACGATGCGCTGGACTATGGCGGCAAGGCCGCGGATCTCGGCAAGAATGTCGGCGACGACTTCCGTGAAGGAAAGATCACGCTTCCTGTCATTCTCGCCTACCGGCGCGGCACCGAGGACGAGCGTGCGTTCTGGCGCGACGCGATCGAAAACGGCAACAGCAGCGACCAGAATCTCGAAAAGGCGCTCGGTTTGATCACAAAGTATGGTACTCTGACCGACACGATCGGCCGGGCCATTCACTATGGAACGATAGCGCGGGACGCGCTCGCCCCACTTCCGGACACGGCATGGAAATCAGCCCTGATGGAAGTCATCGATTTCTGCATCGAGCGCGTCAACTAATCGACCGCCATTGATCGCGGGCTGAATTTCTTGCGGGGCCGCTTCAAAAAAGCCATCCTGACGTGAATCAGTCTTTGCAACTGATTTTGCAGCCGGACGAGGCCGGTTGCCCTGGAAGAAAGGTTTTCTAATGCGGCAGAAGTTTGCCATTCGTCTTCTTTCGAGCGCGGCCTTGGCAGCGATGCTGTCACTTGGCGCGTTCGGCGGCGCGAATGCCGAAGACGCGGCCAAAGTTGATGCAGCCAGCAGCAGTGCAATCTTTGACCCCGACAGCGTGAACACCTTCGCGGGCGCCCTGCTTGCTGCCCGTACCGCTGACGTCGATCACGACTATGAAACCGCCATCGCCCTTTACAAGAAGGCGCTGCAGATCGAGCCAGGCAATCCCGAAATCCGGCAGCGCCTGATGATCTCTCTGCTGTTGAACGGCGACCTAAAGGACAGCGTCAAATACGCGAACGACCTGAAGAACGACCCGAGCATCGAGCGTCTGGCGACGATCGTACGGGGCGTCGATGCCATTCGTCGCGGCGAGTACAAGACAGCTGAGTCAACGCTCAAGACGACCGGGCCGACCGATCTCGACCGCGTCATGAACGACCTGCTGGCCGCCTGGGCGCGCCAGGGCGCCGGAAAGGGCAAGGAAGCGCTAGCTCTCGTCGAGAAGATGAAGGGGCCGGACTGGCTCAACATCTTCCAGGCCTACAACGCGGGCACGATCGCGATCGTCAACGGTGACGTCCGGTCGGCGCGCAAGCATCTGAACGATGCGATCCTCGACAAGGATGGTGCCGCGACGGCACCCGATACGTTCGTTCGCGCCGTCATTGCACTGGCGCGGCTCGAAGCCTCGCAGGGCAACAAGCAGAAAGCCCTGGACACGGTTTCGGTCGGCGACAACCTGCTTCCCAACTACGCACCGCTCAATGCGCTTCGCCAGAGCATCAACAACGGCGAAAAGCAGACCCAGCAGATCACGACTGCCAAGGAGGGCGCTGCAGGCGTCCTATTCTCCTTCGCCGGAGCACTCAACCGTGACGGCGCCGAGGACATCGTTTCGCTCTATCTGCAGATCGCCCGGAACCTCGACCCCGTGAGCGCGGATGCATTGGTGATGCTGGGCGGCATTGCCGAAAAGCAGAACCAGATGGACCGGGCCATCGCGCTCTACAAGGAAGTGCCGGACAATTCGCCGATGAGCCGCATTTCCGAGCTGCAGCTCGGGCTGGCGCTTGCCGAAAGCGGCAAGGTCGATGAAGCCAAGACGCACCTGCAGGGCCTGATCGGATCGGATCCGAAGGACATTCGCAGCTACCTCGCCTATGGCAGCGTGCTTTCCGACGCCAAGGACTATGCGGCCATGGCGGACAACTACGACAAGGCCGTCGAAGCCATTGGTCCCCTGCCCGGAAAGCAAACCTGGACCGTGTTCTTCCAGCGCGGCATCGCTTACGAGCGCCTGAAGAAATGGGATCAGGCCGAACCCAACTTCCGCAAGGCGCTGGAGCTCAACCCGGACCAGCCGCAGGTGCTGAACTATCTCGGCTACTCCTGGATCGACATGAACAAGAACCTCGACGAGGGCTTGGCCATGATCAAGAAGGCTGTCGAGCTTCGCCCTGACGACGGTTACATCATCGATTCGCTCGGCTGGGCTTATTTCCGTCTCAACCGCTTTGACGATGCCGTGGAAGAGCTTGAGCGCGCGGCATCCATCAAGGCTGGCGACTCGACGATCAACGATCACCTCGGCGACGCTTACTGGCGCGTCGGGCGCAAGCTCGAAGCCGTCTTCCAGTGGAACCGCGCACTGATCTTCGAACCGGAAGCCGACCAGATCCCGAAAATCAAGGACAAGATAGCCAACGGCCTGCAGGACGGCACCGAGGAACCCAAGGCTGCGGACAAGAAGCAGCCCGACCCGGCGCCGGTTGTTGCCAAGCCGATCGACAAGAAGTCCTGACGATCCATGTCTGAGAACGGTGGCGAGAGCGACGCGATCGTCAGCGAAGACGCTTTTGCGAAAATCAATCTGGCCCTGCATGTGACGGGCCAGAGAGCCGACGGCTACCACCTTCTCGATATGCTGGTGACCTTTGCCGAGCATGGCGACGGGCTAGAATTTTCGCCAGCGCAATCCGACGAATTCGTGCTGTCCGGGCGCTTCGGTGACGCCCTGAGAAGCGAGAGCGGGACGAACCTCGTGCTCAAGGCGCGCGACCTGCTGCGCCAAACAGTCGTTGACGCTGGCGGCGCGGCGCCGCCGGTTCGGATCTCACTACAGAAGAACCTGCCGATTGCTTCGGGCATCGGCGGAGGTTCCGCCGATGCTGCGGCGACGCTTCGCGGTCTGCTGCGTCTCTGGAACGCCTCCCTGCCGGAAAACGTGATCGACGAGATTGCCCTCAGGCTCGGCGCAGACGTTCCCATGTGCCTCGTCAGCAAGCCGCTGATTGCGCGCGGCATCGGCGAGGCGATCGTGCGGGTTGGCGACCTTCCCTCCTTTGCCATGGTCCTTGCCAATCCGCTGCAAGCCGTTTCGACGCCAGAAGTCTTCCGCAAGCTCGCAACGAAGGACAACACCCCGCTCGACATCGGCTCACGGAGTTCCTGGCTCGCCGCGATCGGGTCGTTGCGCAACGACCTCGAGCAGCCTGCGACAGCCATATTGCCGGTTATTGCGGACGTGTCAGCCATGCTGAAGGACTGCGGCGCGACGTTCGTGCGCATGTCGGGCTCCGGTGCTACGTGTTTTGGCATTTTCGATAGCGTGGCCGAGGCAGAGGCGGCGGCACGCGCGCTTCACAGCAGGCGGCCGGACTGGTACTTCCAGGCAACGACGACACGTGTTGGAGAACAGTGATGGCAGGACTTGATGAAACCCGCCCATTTCTTCCTGTCGGCATTGCGGTCCTTACCGTTTCCGATACGCGGACCTTGGCCGACGACCGGTCGGGCGACACGCTGGCCGCGCGGATCGCGGATGCGGGGCACACGCTCATCGACCGCGCGATCGTCCCGGACGATGTCGCGGCGATTGCAGCGCAAGTGACGGCCTGGACCAGGCGCGACGATATCGACGTGGTGATCACAACAGGTGGGACCGGCTTTACCGGCCGGGACGTCACGCCAGAGGCGCTGGAACCGCTGTTCGAGAAGAAGATGGACGGGTTTTCGCAAGTCTTCCACCGCATATCCTACGAGAAGATCGGCACCTCGACGATCCAGTCGCGCGCCACCGCCGGCGTCGCCAACGCGACCTTCATCTTCGCGCTGCCCGGTTCGCCCGGCGCCTGCAAGGATGCATGGGACGGCATCTTGAAGTCTCAGCTCGACTATCGCCACATGCCCTGCAACTTCGTGGAGATCATGCCGCGCCTTGATGAGCACCTGAAACGCGGCGCGCCAACGAAATAGCTTCGGGCACCCGGCTTCTATCGCGCGGCGCGGGCCACCCAGGACGGAATCATCTCGCTGCTCAGCTTGCGCAGCTTCTGCCCTTTCGCGAATTCGGAGAGGCGCATCCCGCTTCTTGCTGCCGTGATCGCAAGCTTCTTCGGAACGAGAAATCCAAACTCCAGGGGAGACGACGCGCGGCCGATGCGCTGCAGCAACGGACGCCTGTAACCACGCGACGCCGTAAACCGCGCCGGCAGCTTGTTCAGCGCCATGTACTCCGCGATTTCGTCGATCCACCCGGTCTGCGGCCGCGCACCGGGCTCCACGAACAACAACCACTCGCCGCGGGCCGAGTCCAGTATATCCTTGATATCCCACTGCGAATGGAACCGGCAGCCGGCCGCATCGGCCACCCTCGACGTGCCGTCCCGCGAGTCGTGATCAAGCACCACGACGTCACTGACGAGCCCCTCCACTGCGCCTGCAACCAACACCGATAACGTCTGCGCCAGTTCAGGCTCCTGATCCTGGCATTCAAGTAAAACAGTCAGCATTGCCTATTCTTAAAGCGCCGCACAAAAAATTGCCAGCGGCACTTTCCCTATTTTGTTCTTGCATTGTTCTCATTTTGCCGATAGGAATTTAATCATCAAAACGGGCGGAAGCAAAGTCTTCCGTCGACGGAGAATCCGATGAACGAACAGTCCCTTGCAGGGCAGGCCGCGTTTGCGCCTGCCAATACGGCAGACGTTGCCGACGCAATGCTCGTTGCCTCCGGTCTGCGGATCGAGGTGGACCGGCGTCGCGGGCGGGCAGCGGGCTTGAACCCAGGCGGACGCTTCGAACCCCAGCGTCGGGAAACGTTTGACGACGGCTGGGAGACGCTGGAAGATCTTCCCCCCTTCAAGACCGAGGTACAGATCGAAAAGCCGCGCACGGCAATCACGCGCAACGAGTCGCCGGACATTCCGTTCGATCGTTCGATCAATCCCTATCGTGGCTGCGAACACGGCTGCATCTACTGTTTCGCCCGGCCGACCCACGCCTATATGGGGCTGTCCGCCGGTCTCGACTTCGAGGCGAAGCTGTTTGCCAAGCCGGATGCTGCCAAGCTTCTCGAACGCGAACTGGCAAAACCCGGATACAAGCCGCGTGTCATCGCCATCGGCACCAATACCGATCCTTATCAGCCGATCGAAAAGGAATGGCGCATCATGCGGCAGATCCTTGATGTGCTTGAGAAGGCCAACCATCCGGTTTCGATCGTCACCAAGTCGGCGCTGATCCTGCGCGACGTCGACATTCTCAAGAAGATGGCCGACAAGAACCTGGTGCGTGTGTCGCTGTCGATCACGACGCTCGACCGCAAGCTGGCGCGGACGATGGAGCCGCGCGCTTCGACGCCGTCACGGCGACTGGAGGCAGTGAAGCTTCTCAGCGAGGCTGGCATTCCGACCTCGGTGATGGCCGCGCCAATGATCCCGGCGCTCAACGATCACGAACTGGAACGCATTCTCGAAGCCTCACGGGCGGCGGGTGCGCTGGAGGCGGGCTATGTCATCCTGCGTCTGCCGCTGGAGGTCTCGCCGCTCTTTCGGGATTGGCTGCTGCAGAACTATCCGGACCGCTACCGCCATGTCATGTCCCTGGTGCGGTCGATGCGCGGGGGCAAGGATTACGACGCGGAGTTCGGCAAACGTATGAAGGGCGCAGGCCCGTACGCCTGGCAGATCGCTCGCCGTTTCGAGATGGCGACGAAGCGGCTCGGCATGACGAGGCGAAGCATGCCGCTGCGTGACGATCTCTTTGTCCCGCCGGATGGCAGCGGAGTTCAGTTGTCGCTGCTCTGATGAATTCAGCTTTGCGGATGGCTCCCCTGCCCGTCCGCATCCAGGTCCCCGGCCCGCCGCCCTGATCCGGGGACTTGCAGGAAGTCGGGTTGGCGTGCGAAGTTCTGCCGCATGAAACGTCGCACGCCACCCGATTCTCCTATGCTTTTCGAAGACGTCCCGCTCGTGCCGGATTTCCGGCTGGAGCAGAAGGCGCGCAAGGCTGGGCATTGGCCGGTTGCCGGTGCGGACGAGGCCGGACGCGGACCTCTGGCCGGGCCTGTCGTCGCCGCCGCGGTGATCCTCGATCCGAAACGGATTCCAGACGGATTGAACGATTCGAAACAACTGTCCGCCCAGAAGCGGGAAGAGCTTTTCGAGCAGATTCTGGCAACGGCCACTGTTTCAATTGCCTCGTCCAGCGCGACGCGCATCGATGCGACGGATATCCGCAAGGCCAGCCTGGATGCGATGCGACGCGCCATCCGGGGGCTGGCGATCCCGGCAAGCTATGTGCTCACCGACGGCCTCGATGTACCGCTTGGTCTCGACTGCCCCGGCCAGGCCGTGGTCAAAGGTGATGCGCGTTCCGTTTCCATCGCAGCAGCATCGATCGTCGCCAAGGTAACGCGCGACCGGATGATGGCCCGCGCCCATATCATCTTTCCTGCCTATGGCTTCGCCGCCCACGCGGGCTACGGTACAGCCCAGCATCGCGCCGGCATCGAGACCCATGGCCCGTGCTCGCTGCATCGCATGACCTTTCGGCCGCTAAGGCGCACCGAGCTCGTCGGCGAGTAGGCCTTGCTCAGCCGATCGCCGCAATGATCACCGCTTTCTGGCGCCTGATATAGGCGATATCAGCGCGATAGAGCTCATCGTGCCCGGCCTTGATATGAGCGCGGTACTTTTCTGATCCGCCCGCAGCCTGGCGTTCCATGAAAGCGACCAGCGCTTCCAGCCGTTCGATGACCATATCGATGACGTCGGCTCGCAGACCATTGGCCAGCCCATAGGCGTCGAGAAAACGCCGTACGCGCCTGATCTCGATGTCGGTTGCCGACAATTCAGCCGGAGCGGTCAGCGAGAGCGGCGCCCAGCGATAGACGGCATAGGCAAGGTCCCACTGTCGCGGCCCCGGATGGGCGGTCTCGAAATCGATGATCCCGCTCACCTCCTGGCCGGCGAAGACGACATTGTAGGGCGCGAAATCGCCGTGGCAGATGATCTCGAATGGTATTTGAGCGGGCAGCTGCCAAACCGCGCCGGCGTGCGCGGCGGCAAAGTCCACGGTGCAATCGTGATAGCGGCGCAGGAGGCGCGCTGCCGACGTCAGGGCGCGGTCGCTGCGCGCATCCTGGTCCAGATCCAGGTCTGCTGTCCTGCCGTCCAGAAATGTGACGCGCTCCCATTCGCGATCGCAACCTGCAGGGCGAGGCGCAGCGTCAAAGCCCTTTGCATGCAGGTGCGCGAGCAGCAGATGCACGTTTGCGCTCCAGGGGCGCGTACGGCGCCAGACCAGTCCGTCGCGGATAAATGGCCCATCGCCGGCCTCCTCGATCATCTGCGCCTCCCCTACACACATCTCTGCACAAACAAAAAAGCCCCGCAATGCGGGGCCTTTCGAAAGCTGTCCGCTCAACTTAGTTGAGGCGGCTCTTTGCCTGGCTGATGGCGTCGCTGAAGAGTTCGGACTGAACCTTCGCATCGGCCTTCTTGGAGAGGACGGTCTCGGCAGCCGCGATCGCGAGGTCAACGGCAGCGGAACGAACCGCCTTCATTGCATCGGCTTCGGCCTGCTTGATCTTCTGCTCGGAAACCGCGGTGCGGTTTGCGACGAATTCTTCCGTCTTCTTCTTGGCTTCGGCAGTCAGCATGTCGGCTTCGCGCTCGGCAGCAGCCACGATGTGTGCGGCTTCCGCTTCGGCTTCCTTGCGCTTGCGCTGGTATTCGGCCAGCAGGTGCTGTGCCTCTTCGCGCAGACGCTTGGCTTCCGCCAGCTCATTGCGGATCTGATCGGCGCGGTCGTCGAGCGACTTTGCCATCATACCCGGAACCTTCAGATATACGACCAGCGCCAGGAAGAGGACGAGACCGACAAAGGCGAAGAATGTTGCGTCCAATGCAAATTCCACGATCAAGCCTCCTTCTTGGCTTCTGCAACGGCAGCGGCGACGTCAGTCTTGGCGGCGGTGCCACCAATCAGCTGCTCGACAACGGCTGTTGCGGTTTCTTCGGCGATCGTGCCGACGTCAGCGAAAGCCTTCGCCTTGATGTCGGCGATGCGGCCTTCGGCAGCCTTCAGCTTTTCAGCAAGGCTTGCTTCAACTGCCCGGCGATCAGCCTCGGCCTTTGCCTTGGCAGCGTCACGAGCGGCCGAGCCGATCGTGTTTGCCTTCGCGCGGGCTGCTGCGAGTTCGGCTTCATAGGCTGCCACGTCGGCGTCGGCTTCTGCCTTCAGACGGCCAGCTTCATCCAGATCCTGTGCGATGCGCGTGTGGCGCTGCTCCAGGATAGCGCCAATGCGCGGCGCGATGACCTTTTGCATGAGCACGAAGAAGACAACAAACGTGATCGCCAGCCACAGGAGCTGCGATGCGTAAGTCGTCGAATCGAAAGGCGGAAACACACCGCCATGGTGTTCGGCTGGCACGCCGGTCTCGGTATGGACCTCGCCTGCGGCCGGGGCAGCATGCGCGTCTGTACCGGTCGCTGCACCAGTTTCTGCGGTTCCCGCCGGGGCTTCTTCAGCGTAAGCCGGGGTCACAAAAAACATGCTCACCTCCAGGTGTACTGCAAATACAAAGGATCACGGCTCGCTGTTCGCAGGCCGTGATCCTTCAGTGCGCCGAAATTAAACGGCGAACAGCAGAAGGAGAGCGACGAGCAGCGAGAAGATGCCCAGAGCTTCCGTAACGGCGAAGCCGAATACCAGACGGCCGAACTGGCTGTCAGCGGCAGACGGGTTGCGCAGAGCGCCCGAAAGATAGCTGCCGAAGATGTTGCCAAGGCCAAGAGCCGTACCGGCCATACCGAAGCAAGCGAGGCCTGCACCGATGAACTTTGCTGCTTCCGCGTCCATGTTGAACTCCTTTGAAATGGTGTTGCGGCGAATTGACTGACGCCCACAGGCGTCAACGTCGGTATCCCTTAGTGGCCACCCGGATGGATCGCGTCGTTGAGGTACATGCAAGTCAGTACCGCAAAGACGTAAGCCTGGAGGAAGGCGACGAGGAACTCTAGACCGGTCAGGGCGACCGTCATGATGAGTGGGAGAATGGCGCCACCGATACCGACCGCACCCAGCGCTCCGAGCGAGGCAACGAAGCCTGCGAACACTTTAAGGGTGATGTGACCAGCCAGCATGTTGGCGAAAAGACGAACGGAGAGCGAAATCGGACGCGAGAGGAACGAGATGATTTCAATCGCCACGACCAGCGGCAGAAGAATGCCGGGAACGCCTTGCGGGACGAAGACATTCAGGAAGTGGAAGCCGTGCTTGTAGAAACCATAGACCAGAACCGTGCCGATAACGAGCAAAGCAAGAGCAAAGGTGACGATGATCTGGCTGGTGATGGTGAAGAAGTATGGGAACATGCCGAGCAGGTTGGCCGTCAGCACGAACATGAAGAGCGAGAAGACCAGAGGGAAGAACTTCATCCCCTTGGTGCCGGCGCCTTCCTGAAGCATCTTTGCGATGAATTCATAAGACATTTCGGCGACCGACTGCGACCGGCCCGGAACGATGGCGCGGTTGGACGTCGAGAAATACAGAAAACCTGCGGCAACGGCTGCGGATGCAACCATGAAAAGCGATGCGTTCGTAAACGAGAAATCAATCCCGCCGACTTCGATCGGCACAATCTTCTGGATCAGGAACTGATGGGTCGGATCGTTGGACACCGCTTGTTCTCTCTATCTTTGGCCCGCGTAACACGGGATCATTGCACTGGATCGAACGCCTGCGCGCTCTGCCCCTATTTATTGTCTCGCCCACGATCAGCAGGGTCGGGTCTTGAAACCTTTCCAGCCGCCCTCAGGACGTTCAACACGCCAGCACCGAATCCAAGAAGAAGAAGAATCATCAATCCCCAAGGCGCCGTGCCGACAAAACGGTCGACGAGGTAGCCAAGAACGGCACCGACAACGATGGCGGAAATGAACTCGCTCGAAAGCTTCATCGCCTGGGCATAGCCCTTTCGACTCACTTCGGCGCGGGCCTCGTCGGCCTCGTCCTTCCCCGCCTCGATGCGCTTGGTTGCGAGCTTTGCTCCCAACTGCGCCCGGCGCTCTTCCAGACCTTCCTCGCGGTCATCCGTCATGGTGCTCTCCTCCGCTTGCCGCTGTCCGCGATCCCGCTACCCCGGTTTCAGGACAACGACCCCAAGGGTTCGAGAACCTTTCGGCCCGTTCTGAAGTCGCGCGCAACATAGTTTTAGCAAAAAGCATAGTCAAGGCGTGGGGGACTTATGTCCAGCCTTAAAATAATCACTGAAAAACATATACTTAGATTGATTTGGCAGACTGGAGCCAAAATCGACCGAAAGAATCCGCTTTGAGGCGAGGCGATCCGGCGCAAAAACGCGCCTGGATCGGCTTTTTTGTCAGCTCCAACCGCCGCCATAGGTGCGATAGAAGACGTGCAGGCCGATGCGCCCGACCTTTTCCATCGTTTTCGCCCATTTCGGACGAACGTAGACCGCGTGATAGTGAGTCGCGGAGCCGACCTGCGGCAGCCAGATCTTGCCTGCCGTCACCGCCATGGCGACGTCGCGGGCGATCCTCCAATGATACTGGGAGTTCACCCGGTCCTTGATGTTGTCGCAGGCAAAGGAGAATTGGCAGCGGTTGCGCCAATCCTCGTTCTGGTAGACGACGCCGCAAATGGTCTTCGGATAGGCGGGATTGCGGACGCGGTTGAGGATGACCTGCGCGACGGCCGCCTGTCCCTTGACGGTTTCGCCGCGGGCTTCGAAGTAGATGCCGGAAGCAAGGCACTGCTGCTCGGCTGCGGAGAAGACGCTCGGCGGCAGGACGCTTGCTGCCCAGGCGTGGTCACGCGGACCGATCTGCGGAACGAAACGGCCATCGTCCGCCTTATCGGTGAGGATCGAGTCGAACGGCGACTGGCGGGCATAATCGGGAGCGGCGGGCGCGAAGGCGGTTGCGAGCACGTCGGCCTTGTCGTTCGTAACCAGGCCGGCCAGCATCGGCGAAACGCCGCGATCCGGCTTCGGCGGTTCCTTCTTATAGAAGTTGGTGGCGATCTGGATTTCCTTGCCCTTGATCTTCGGCTTCACGAAGGCGGACTTGTCCTTGAGATCGAAGGTCGGCTGGAAAAGGAGCTTGGTCCGGTGGAGGATGGAACCGGCGGAGAAATCCTTGGGCGGCTGCATCTGCTCGACGGCGACCACCCTGCCCTTCTTGGACTGGCGGTTGACGCGATCCTCGTCGGGGGTTGCCTCGTGGCCCTTGTCCTTGGCCATGAAGGCGACCTTACGACCGTCGGGGAGTACCATGCCGGCACCGGAGGCAATCGTGCCCGTCACCAGCGGGTCTGCAAAGGCGAGCTCTGCCTGGTGGATCGACCCCGCCGGCGAGTTGGTCAACACCATTCGCCAGTTTTCCCGGCCCTGATCCAGTCCGGCAAGCAGTGCGGCCAGATCGGCATGCGATGCCATGGTGGGAAACATCAGCCAGCCGCAGACACCGAAGAGAGCAGGTGAACTCCAGTTTTGAAGCAAGAGACGCAGCTTGCCACGGGAACGGATATTTCGACGCAACACCAGACTCCGGCATGGACGCATGAACATGCCGATGAAAATGTCTCATTAACCTTGATGCTTGGTTAATGCGGCCGGCCTAATTTACCCAAAGACGTACAGCCCAAGGCAAAACGCAAAAAGCCCGACACGATGGCCGGGCTCTTTGCTTGGCGGCAGCGCTATCAGATGATGACGTGCGAGCCCAGTTCCACCACGCGGTTTGCCGGCAGACGGAAGTAGTCCGAAGGATTGGCGGCGGCGTTGGCCAGCGCAATATAAAGACGGTCCTGCCAATAGGGCATGCCCGACTTTGCGTCCGGAACCAGCTTGCGGCGGCCGAGATAGAAGGACGTCGACATGATATCGAACTTCAGACCTGTCTTGCGGAGCGTCGCGAGCGCCTGCGAGACGTTCTGCGATTCCATGAAGCCGAACAGCAGCTCGACGCGCGAGAAACGCTCGGAGATCTGCTCGACCTTATAGCGATCGGCGCTCGGAACGCGCGGCTTGTTGACCGTGCGGATCGTCAGGATCACGTTCTTGTCGTGCAGGACGTGATTGTGCTTCAGGTTATGCAGCAGCGCGGCCGGTGCGGATTCCGGGTCGCTCGTCAGAAAGATCGCCGTTCCCGGCACGTGCGCCGGCGAGTGATCGCTCTTGCGCTCGATCGAACTGACGAAGGAGGCCAGCGGAATGTCGGTATGACGCGTCTTTTCCATAAGGAGCGCCGAACCGCGCCGCCATGTCCACATGATGATCGTGAACGCGGTTGCGATCAGGACCGGGATGTAGCCGCCGTCGTGGATCTTCAGGAGGTTTGCTCCGAGGAAGATCAGTTCAAGCGCAAGCAACGGTGCCAGCACCAACGTTGCAACCGGGATCGACCAGTTCCAGCGGACACGAACGAATTCGAAGGCCATGATCGAGGTCACCACCATCGCGCCGGTGACCGAAATCCCGTAGGCGGTTGCTAGCGCATCCGACGTCTTGAAGCTCAGCACCAGGAAGATGACGCCGAAGAAGAGCACGGCGTTGACCGACGGGAGGAAGATCTGCCCGGTATTCGTTTCCGACGTGAAGAGGATTTCCATGCGCGGCAGGAAGCCGAGGTTGATCCCCTGTCGGACGAGCGAGAAGGCGCCGGTGATCACGGCCTGGCTGGCAATGATCGTGGCAGCGGTCGCCAGGATGACAACCGGCAAAATAGCCCATTGCGGATACATCAGATAGAAGGGATCCGACATCGCCTGCGGATTGCCGAGCACCAGTGCGCCCTGGCCGAGATAGTTGAGCGTGAGCGCCGGGAAAACCAGCGCGAACCAGGCCCACTGGATCGGGCGGCGGCCGAAGTGACCGAGGTCGGCATAGAGCGCCTCGGCGCCCGTCACGGTCAGGAACACCGCACCCAGGACGACGACACCATAGAAGCCTTCATGCAGCAGGAAGCTGACGGCGTAATATGGGTTGAAGGCGGCTAGAATGCCGAAATCGTCGGAAATATGCGAAATGCCGGCGACCGCCATGACGATGAACCAGAGAGCGGTGATCGGCCCGAAGAAGCGGGCCATAGCGCCGGTTCCTCGCGATTGCACGGCAAAGAGCAGCGCCAGGATGAAGACCGAGATCGGCACGATATAGCTCGTCATGCTTGGCGCCACGAGCTTCAGACCTTCGACAGCCGACAGCACCGAGAGCGCCGGCGTGATCATCGCGTCGCCAAGGAACAGCGCCGCACCGACCAGACCCAGCAGCATCAGGAGCGCCGTGTGCCCGTTGGCCGTCTTCATCAGCAGCGCCAGCAGCGAAAGCGTACCGCCCTCGCCTTCGTTGTCGGCGCGCAGCAAAAACAGCACGTATTTGATGGTGACGATGATCGTCAGCGCCCAGATCATCAGCGAGATCAGGCTGATGACTTCAAAACGGGTCAGGCCGTCGATCGCGACGGGCTTCAGCGCTTCGCGAAACGCGTAAAGCGGGCTGGTACCGATATCGCCGTAGACGACACCGACAGAGCCGAGCGCAAGATAGAACAGCTTGCGCGGGCTCATTTTTTCATCCTGTGAATGGCTGTCTTCGGACATAAAATGAAAACAGGCTCTTCAGAGCCAGCCTTTCCATCGGAAAAAGAAAAAGGGGATGATGGCGGATATCACCATGAGCCCGAGCGAATAGGGATAGCCTTGCACCCAGTGCAGTTCCGGCATCGACTCGAAATTCATGCCATAGATGGAGGCGACCAGCGTCGGCGGCAAGAAGACCACGGACGCGATCGAGAAAATCTTGATGATCGAGTTCTGTTCGATGTTGATCAAGCCGAGCGACGCATCAAGAAGAAAGGTGATGTTGCCCGCGACGAACGACGAGTGTTCGGACAACGACTGGATGTCCCGAGAAACCGTGCGGCAGAGTTCTTTCGTCTCGCGATCCTGCTGAACGGCTGGAACATTGTAGAAGAAGGTCATCAAGCGGGACAGCGATGCCAGACTATCGCGCACCTTGCTGACAAGACGATGATAGCCGGCGATATCGCGCAGCTTCATTTCCAGGTAGTTCGACGGCTTGCGGACTTTCTTAGCGCGGTCACCGAACACATGCGTCGACAGGATGTCGATGCGCGCGACCGAGAGCTCAAGGATCTCGGCGGTGCGGTCGATGATCGTCTCGAACAGCTTGGCAAGCAATGCGGCGCCGGTGCGCCACTGTTGCGGCAGGCGATGAAGTGCCGCGATGAAAAGCGTGAAGGACTTCGGGCGGGCATAGCGGATGGTGACCAGACGCTTGCCGGCAAGAACGAAAGCGACGTCGGCCAACATGGGCGCCTCAGTCTCGGCCTTGCAAAGCAGGGAAGCGGTCATGAAGACAGCATCGTTTTCGACATAGAGGCGCGCGGACGGTTCGATGTCCTTGAGATCGTCGCGGGTCGGCACCTCGATGCCGAGGACCTTTTCCGCGTAGATCTCTTCCTCATGCGTCGGCTCGATCATGTCGATCCATACGACATCGTCGCGCAGCGCGGCGACTTGCGACAGGTCGGTGAGTTCGATTGACTCGCAGTTGGAGCAGTAGGCCGTGATCACCGGAGGTGTCTCCGGCACGCAGGGCAACGTGCAGCTGTCGCCTGTCCCATCAGAAAACCTTCCGCAGCGCGCCGGCAGCCATGGCAATGCGACGCTCGCTGTTCTTAGATCCTAACGAAAGCGATTGATCAATGTCCATAAAGCTCCTGACATATCCGAGCGAAGTCGGAATATGCGCCATGCTCGACCGCACCGCAGCCATCAAACCTTCGACCGACAAGAGAACTCCGAACATGCAACGGTGACCCCGCGAGGAACCAGCCGCCATCAAGCATTGCCTATTGCCGCCCTCATGGCGACGGCGCGCCATATGACGGAAACCCACGGAAGAATCAAGACATCTTACGTGAACTGCGCCTTTTGATCACATTTCGCCCGCAATTTCGAGTCTAGCGCCGGCGAAGCAGTTATTCAAAGACGATGGCCGGAGCCGGTCTCGGCTGCTGCCCTCCAAGCTGCTGCCAGACCCGCGATGCGATATCGCGGTAGATGCCGGCAACGATCCCGTTGGGCTCAGAGGCGACCAGCGGCGTTCCCGCGTCAGAGGTCTCCCGGATGTTCATGGTCAAGGGCACCTCGCCGAGGAAAGGAACGCCGATGCGCTCGGCTTCCTTGCGCGCGCCGCCGTGGCCGAATATGTCATAGCGCGCACCGGTGTCGGGAGCGATGAAATAGCTCATGTTCTCGACGATCCCCAGAACGGGAACCTCGACCTTCTTGAACATGTTCAAGCCCTTGCGCGCATCGATAAGCGCCAGGTCCTGCGGCGTCGACACGATGACGGCACCGGCGAGCGGCACCTGCTGTGCCATCGTCAGCTGCGCGTCGCCGGTACCGGGCGGCATATCGACGACCAGCACGTCGAGTTCGCCCCAGGCGACTTCGCGCAGCATCTGCATCAGCGCCGACTGCACCATCGGACCGCGCCAGATCATCGCCGTTTCCTCATCGACGAGGAAGCCCATGGACATGACCTTGAGGCCGTAGTTTTCCATCGGATTGATGATGCGGCCGTCGATCTGGGTGGGGCGACCGGAAATCTTCAGCAGCCGGGGCATGGACGGACCATAGATATCCGCGTCGAGTATCCCGACTCGAAGGCCGTTCGCCTGCAGGCCGAGGGCCAGATTGACCGCCGTGGTCGACTTTCCAACGCCGCCCTTGCCCGACGCAACGGCGATGATCGCGCCGATACCGGGAACGCCGATCTTGCCGGCACGCGGCGGCTGCGCCTGCGGAGCGTGCGAGTGACCGTGCGAACCGTGAGCGCCGTGCGGGGTAGCAGCGGGCGCCTGCGGCTGGGTCGAGCCGGCCTTCTTGTCGGCCGTCAGCGCGACAAGCGCGCCCTGCACGCCGGGGATTTCCTTGATGACGCGTTCGGCGGCAAGCCGCAGCGGCTCCAGCTCCTTGGCGCGATCGGCCGGAACGGTAATCGAGAAATAGACCTTGCCATCGGAAATGAAGACATCGGAGACCATGCCGAGCTCAACGATGTTATGCTCGAGATCGGGGCCTCGAACCGTCTTGAGCGTTTCGAGAACCTGTTCCTTGGTAACGGCGGCCATTGCATCCTCATTGCCTGTTTCGGCTCTTAGATAGAGGAGAGCCGCGGCTTCGCCAAACGAAATCAGCGGGCAGGCCTGCCAGCACGCGGAATCGTGCGGCCGCAGATTGGGAAGGAGCCGTTGCGCCTCCAAGTCCGCCGGGCTTTCGCCCTGGTGACGCAACGGTCTTCTGCCAAGAACATGTAAGGGTTAGCGCACATATGCCAAAAGACCAGCAATAAAGAGCCGAAAAAGCGCCTGGGCAATATCGATGCCACCGCAGCGTAGCTCAAAAACAACAAACCGCCGCCCAATGCCGCACGCCCAAAAGGCGCCCCCGGCATCGGACGGCGGATTGTAGGTCGCGCCATTGATCCGGCGTCGTTACCAGGCCCCCTCTGGACCGCTGGATATAAAGAAGCAGAAAACGTGCCAGTTACGCAGAACAGTGGAAATACGGAGCAATCCGAAAACCTCGCCCGGGGCCGGGAGCGCGATTGCCGTCAAATTAGGCTAATTCGCGCCACCCGCCCATAATCTGAGCAAGATTCACTTGATGAGGCCGATCCGCAGCGCCTTGGCAACAGCCTGCGCCCGATTGACCGTATCCAGCTTCTTGGTGGCACGATTGAGGTAGTGATTGACCGTGTGCTCCGACAGCCCCAGGATGTCGGCGATCTCCACGCTCGTCTTGCCTGCGGCGGTCCAGTTCAGGCAGTCGATTTCGCGATCGGTCAGCGTGTCGGTCATTCGGCTATCGATCGTGCGGATCTCTGCCAGCCTGTCGTAGACATGAATGGCGATATAGTGGAGTTCCCGCATTTCTTCGGTGGTGAAGGCCTCACGATCACCGGAGAACGAGACCGCGCCGCGCGCGCCGGAAGGCTCATGGGTGGGGAAATAAGCGCACCGCATCATCCGGAAGCGCTCGAAGAGGGCCGAGACGATGCTCGACTTGCCGTCCGGCCGCTCAAGCTTTGCTGTGGATACATCGTTGAAGAACGGCGTTGTCGATGCCCGCAGCCGACGCATGACCGGGCTGTTCGAGACCAGCCGCTCGCTATCGTAGGCCGACAGCAGCTCGACTGGCCAGTTTGTGATGACGGTATTGCTTTGAAGATCACTCGCTGTCGAGTGCGGCAGGTTGAAGACCATAAAGGCACGCGCCCGGTACGCTTCCGTCACCTTTTTCAGGAAGCGGAAGATGTCAAACTGCGTATGCAGCTTGGCTATTTCGCTTACGTAGACGTCTACGGAAGCAGCTGGCGACGATGATGTCATGATTTCATTCAACTCAAATTTCAGCGTTTTCTAGGGGTAACCACGTCGTCCGCGACGTCTTTTGGCGTATCGCCGACCATGGCATGGAAGCTGATACACCCCAAGACGGGGGATTGACAGACAACAATTGTGACGATTCGTCAGAAAATCACAATACGCCGATGAATATATGAGTTCCGGCCAATTTAGCGGAAACGCCGGGGCCCCAGGGCGATGCGCATATCGGTCATGATTGCCTCAGCCGCCTCGCGAACCGGCAGGGACCATTCCGCCAGCCGCTCGAGCGTCAGGCGGTAAGCCGGACCGGTGACCGACACGCCGCCAACGAAGGAAAAGTCGTCGGACCAGAGAGGCGCGGCGACGCATCGAATGCCGACCTCGTGCTCCTCTCGATCGTAGCCGTACCCGTCGGCCCTGATGTCTTCGATCTCGGACAGAAGCGTGTCGCGTGTGTGCGTGCTTGGGGTAAAGCGCTCGAATGTCAGCTCCGCGACGACGGCGTTAAGCCGCTCTTCGGGAAGGACCGACAGCGCGACCTTGCCGACACCGGTGCAGTACACCGGCGATGCGTTGCCGATCTGCGAATACATGCGGACCGACTGACGTCCCTCAACCTTATCGAGGTAGATGACGGATGAACCGCGAAGGACACCGAGATGCACTGTCTCTCCCGTCAGTTGTTGCAGCGCGGACAAATGCGGCTCCGCGATCGCGCGAAACTCGTTTCGAGCCCAGCTGCGCGAGGCGAGGTCCAGCAGGCGAAGCCCGACGCGATAGCGCCCCTCCCCGTCGAATTCGAGCAGGCCCTCTTCGACAAGATGACCGAGCTGGCGATGCAGCGTGCCACGCGGCTGGCCGGTAGCGGCCAAGATCTCGGTGAAGCGCAAGGGGCCGTCAGCCTGGGCGATGAGATCCAGCAGCACCATCAGCTTGCCAAGGGTGCCGGTCTCCTGCCGCTGCGGGCCATCGTTGCCTGCTTTCATCATCATTCCTATGCCTTGACAGAGGCATCAACGTAATTGGATAATTCCACATAGTCAAATTAAGTTCCAAATAATGGAACATCGGGAGGAGATGATGGCACATGCTGGGGCGCAGTTTCCCGAGTTCAGGGATCGCAGCGTACTGATAACCGGCGGCGGCTCGGGCATAGGCGCGGCGATCGTCGAAGGGTTTGCGCGACAGGGCGCAAAGGTTTCGTTCATCGACATCGCCGATGCCGACGGACGCGAACTGGCGGAACGCCTCTCACGCGACAGCCTGCATCCCGTTCGTTTCCATCATGCCGACCTTCGCGACATCCCGGCCATCCGCAGCACGGTCGATGCCATCGTCGCGCACTCCGGCCCGATCGGCGTGCTGGTCAACAACGCGGCACGCGACGACCGGCATGACCTGGAAGCCGTGACCGAGGAATACTGGGACAACAATCAGGCGACCAATCTTCGCCATGTGTTCTTCACCACCCAGGCGGTTGTTCCGTCCATGCGCGCGGCTGGCGGTGGCGCCATCATCAACATGTCGTCGATCGCGTTCCTGCTGAACATGCCGGAATTCCCGGCCTACTCGACCGCCAAGGCCGGCGTTATCGGACTGACGAAGAGCCTTGCCGGCAAGCTCGGTCCGGACAATATCCGCGTCAATTGCATTCTGCCCGGCATGATCGTCACCGACCGCCAGATGAAGCTCTGGCTGACGGAAGAAGGGATCGCCCAGACCGTGCAGCGCCAGTGTATCAAAAAGATCTTGCATGCCGACGCAATCGTCGGCCCGTGTCTGTTTCTAGCATCCGACTGCGCCGCCGCCGTGAGCGCGCAGTCCCTTATTGTCGATGGAGGCATTTTCTGATGACAAACCCCGCTTACGTTGCCGTTGACTGGGGCACCAGCAGCTTTCGGCTCTGGCTGATCGGCAAGGACGGCAGCGTTCTCGGCGAAAGCCGAAGCGACGAAGGCATGACGACCGCCGCCAAGACCGGCTTTGCCGCCGTGCTTGCCGCGCACCTCGCCAAGGTCGGCGCGCCCGAAGATGTTCCGGTGATCGTCTGCGGCATGGCCGGCGCGAAGCAAGGCTGGGTGGAAGCGGGCTACATCGACGTCCCGACCTCGCTTTCGGCAATCCTCACCGGCGCCGTCTCGGTTCCCGGCCAAGATAGGGATGTGCGCATTCTGCCGGGCCTCGCCCAACGCGACAAGGCAATGCCGGATGTCATGCGTGGTGAGGAAACTCAGCTGCTCGGCGCACTCGGACCCGAAAGCAAAGGATCTCAGGCGGTCTGCATGCCGGGCACGCATTCGAAATGGGTGCATGTCCGCGACGGCCATGTCACGGGGTTCTCGAGCTTCATGACCGGCGAGCTGTTCGACGCGATCAGCAAGCATACGATCCTCGCGCATGCGGTCGCCGGCGCCGACCAGATGCCGGCCGACACGGCTGCGTTCGAGGCCGCCGTCAAGGCCGCCTTCGAGCGCCCCGCGATGGCGACCAACCTGTTCTTCACGGCGCGTTCCGGGCAGTTGCTGCACGGCCTGACGGCTGCCGGCGCGCAGGCGAAGATTTCAGGCACGCTGATCGGCATGGAGATCGCCGGCGGCCTTTCGGATGCAGGAAGCGCCGTCAACATCAGCTTGGTTGCCTCGGGCAGGCTGCAGGGTCTTTATGAAACTGCCTTCAAGACACTATCTCTATCCTACACCACCATCGATGCCGACACCGCCGTGCGCGGCGGTCTCGCGGCGGCCGCCAAGGCCATCTGGCCGAACTGAGAAAGCAAAAGAGCGATGAACCGTATTCCTTTCCCCTCCATGAAACGCCCGCTGATCGCCATTCTTCGCGGCATCAAGCCGGAAGAAACCGAAAGCGTCGTTGGCGCGCTGATCGAGAACGGCCTGACAGCGATCGAGATTCCGCTGAACTCGCCGGAACCCTTCAAGTCGATCGAGATCGCCGCCAAGATGGCGCCGGCAGATTGCCTGATCGGCGCCGGTACAGTGCTGACGACCGAAGCGGTCGACAGTCTGCATTCGGCAGGCGGCAAGCTGCTGGTGACGCCGAACGTCGAACCCGAGGTCATCATCCGCGCCCGCGAATACGGCATGGTCACCATGCCCGGCGTCTTCACCCCGACCGAGGCCCTTGCTGCCGCGCGCGCCGGCGCAACCGGGTTGAAATTCTTCCCGGCCAGCGTTCTTGGCCCATCCGGGATCACGGCGATCCGCGCCATTCTGCCGCCTGATCTCGTGATCGCCGCCGTCGGCGGTGTTTCTGACAAGAATTTCAGCGACTACACCAAGGCGGGCATCCTCGCATTCGGCCTCGGCACGAGCCTCTACAAGCCGGGCATGAGCGCGTCAGAGGTTGCCGAGCGCGCCAAGGCGACCATTTATGCCTACGACGCCGCGGTAGGAGCTTGATTGCATGACTGATATCCATGAGTTCGAAGGCAAGTCGCTTTCCAACACGAATTCGGTGTTGGGCGAAGGCCCGACCTACGACCCTGACACCAACACCGTGTGGTGGTTCAACATCCTGGGCAAGGAACTGCACGAACTGAACCTCTCCACCGAGGAGAAGAAGGTGCATACCCTGCCGATGATGGCGAGCGTGCTTGCCCGCATCGACGCCGGCCGGCAGTTGCTGGCGACCGAGCAGGGACTGTTCATCCGTGACGTGAAGACCGGTGAACTGACATTCCATGCCGACCTCGAGAGCGACAATCACGAGAACCGTTCGAACGACGGCCGCACGCATCCGTCAGGCGCTCTGTGGATCGGCACGATGAGCAAGCGCGCCGAAATGCAGGCGGGCGCGATCTATCACGTCGCAGGCGGCAAGGTGACGAAGATTTTCAGCGGGATCAGCATCCCGAATTCGATCTGCTTCTCGCCTGACGGGACGATCGGCTATTTCACCGATACCCGCCTCAGCCGGCTCATGCGCGTCATGGTCGACCCGCGGACGGGCCTTCCGACCGGCGAGCCGATTGTCCTCGTGGACACGATGGACGAGCAGGGCGGCATCGATGGCTCCGTGGTGGACGCAGACGGCTACATCTGGAATGCCCGCTGGGGCGCCGGCGTGGTCGATCGCTACAGCCCGGACGGGCTGCGCATCGCGCGTTACAAGGTTCCCGCCGCCCAACCCTCCTGCCCTGCCTTCATCGGCCCCAATGCCGACCGGCTTGCCGTGACAACCGCATGGGAAGGATTGGACGAGGACACGCGCGCGGCACAACCGCAAGCTGGTTCCCTTCTCGAGCTGGGCGTCACCGTCAAGGGCATTTTCGACCCAGCCTACGTGGTGTAAAACAGCTCGAAAAACAGCGTTGTCACAGGGCGTCCACCACGGGCGCCCTATTTCTTTTCCGGCCGCCGCGACATGGATCCGAGGCCGCAATCGCCGGAAAGTTCCGTAAAAAACATGAAATTTTTGCGCGTCTTTTTCGGGAACCAATAGCCAACCCATTCATTTCAATAGGGAACCGGCCAGGCAGAAGCACCACATAAGAATGGCGCTGTCAGGCTAGAGATCACTCAACGAATGAAAAAAGGTAGGTTCGAAATGACACGCAAACTTCTGACGACCGTTGCCGCTGGCGCCCTGTTTGCCACGGCTTTCGCACCGGTAGCATTCTCCCAGAGTGCGACCCAGCCGGCGACGCCGGGGGCGCCTGCCACACAATCAGCGCCTGTAGATCCGGCCGCACCGCCGAAGGCACCGGATGCCATGACGCCATCGGGTAGCGCGGCTCAGACAACGGCTCCCGCAGCAACAACCGATACCGCGCAGGCTGGCGGCGATGCATATCTGACCGAGCAGGCTCAGGACCAGGTGAGCGCCAACACGTATATTGGTCAGCCGGTCTATAACGGCCAGAACGAAAGCATCGGCAACGTCAACGACCTGATCATGAAGAAGGATGGCGGCCTCGTTGCCGCGGTGATCGGTGTCGGCGGATTCCTCGGGATCGGCGAGAAGAATGTCGCCGTTCCGATGGACAAGGTCACCGTGGCCCAAAACACCGACGACGGCAGCGTCAAGCTGACAACATCGGAAACCGCGGAGTCCCTGAAGGCTGCGCCTGAATTCAAGACGCTGAAGATGCTGTCAGCCGAAAAGGCTCCGGCCCCGGGTGCAACAGACACTACGGCAACCGGTTCGACAACGAACAACTAAGATACTGCGCAGTGAGTACAGCGTAACCGGTGGCGTCCGAAAGGGCGCCATCGGTCTTTATGCGCTGACGCGCTCGGCGTCGTAATAGTTCTCGTGCAGGAAGCGCAAGGTGGCGATACTGTCCGCCGGCTTTCCGAAGTGGTAGCCCTGCCCCATGCCGCAGCCGAGCAATCGCAGCTTTGCGGCCTCGGAATAGTCCTCGATTCCTTCCGCCACGACCTCCAGGTCGAGCCCTTCGCACATGGTCAGGATCGCCTTGATGATGTGTTCGGACGCGCGATCGGAATTGATGCGCGATACGAAGGCGCGATCGATCTTGATCTTGTCGAACATGAAGTCGCGCAGACGCCCCAGGCTCGACTGACCGGTTCCGAAGTCGTCCAGCGAGATGCGCACGCCGGCCTGTCGCAGGTCGGCAATGATCCGATTGGCAGTGTCGGCAGAGCCCATCACCGCGGTCTCGGTGATCTCGAGCTCGAGCCGATGCGGGTCAAGACCGACGCGGCCGAGAATGGAAAGCACGCTGCTGCTCGTGCCCGGATCCATAAGCTGTGCCGAGGAAAGGTTGAAGGACAGAAACAGCTCGCGCGGCCAGGAGAGCGCTGCTTCCGCCGCCTTTCTCAACAGGGCCTCGGACAGCGCATCGATAAAGCCGCGCTCTTCGGCCAGCGGGACGAAAACGGCAGGCGAGACGAAACCGAGATCCGGGTCGTTCCAGCGCGCCAGTGCCTCGAAACCAACGACCTGGCTGTTCGCCAGCGACACGATCGGCTGGAAATGCACGTCGATCGCATCGGAGATGATGGCATTGCGCAGCGCCTGTTCGAGCTGCGTCGTGCGCTTCATTTCCTGCGCGATCTCGCGCGAGTAGACGGTGATCTGGCCGCGACCGCGGCGCTTCGAGCGGTAGAGCGCCGTCTCGGCACTGAGCAGCAGCTCTTCATAGGCTTCGCCCGCGAAGGGATAGATGGCAAACCCAAAGGACGCCGAGAGACGGACGTTGCGGTCACCAAGATCATAAGGGGCCGACAGCACCTCCCGGATCATTTGCCCGAACTTCTCGGCACTTGCCCGTTCGAAGATGAGCGGCAGGACGAAGGCGAACTCGTCGCCATCATGACGCGTCACCAAGGCGCCATCGGGAATGCAGGCCTTCAGGCGGTGTGCAACCTGGCACAGGATTTCGTCGCCGGCGCTGGAGCCGAACAGGTCGTTGATCGGTTTGAAAGAGTCGAGATTGGCGATGCCGATGGTAAAGGGCGCGGGGTCACTGGCGCGCTCGGCCGAGATCTGCGCGATACGGTCGCGCATGCGATAGCGGTTTCCAAGGCCGGTCAGCGAATCCGTATACGCCATCGTCTGAAGTTCGTTCTGGCTTACGGGCACCAAAGGCATATCAGCCAGCATCATCATTCCGACCCAGGACCTTGCAATACCACGGAGAATGGCGAGCAAGTCTTAAAAATTCGATATTAGGACACCCTCATCCAGCCCCTCCCTTATCCCCAGATTTTGGGAGTTGACCGGGATCGGGCTACCCGCTGGCCTGCGTAAACGCCTTTGCCAGATGATTTTGGAAAACCGTCTCCAGAATATCGGGGCTGACCGGCTTCATGATCACATCATTCATGCCCGCCTTCGTGCACTCGGCACGATCGCGCTCGAAGGCTTGCGTCAACACGCCGACTATCGGAGTGGTGGAGCCTGTTCCTTCTTCCATCTGCCGGATCATCCGGGCCGCCTCGAAGCCATTGAGCCCAGGCAGCGAGATGTCCATCAGGACAATCTTCGGCTTATGCTCGGTCCACAACCGCACGGCCTCGTCGCCGCTGGCGGCGATCAGGTAGCGATAGCCAAGACCTTCGAGGATCTGGGAGAAGACGATCTGATTGATATCATTGTCTTCGGCAACAAGGACGTCGAGCGAGCGCACCTCCTCGACGGTGGTGATTTCCCAGTCTGTGTCGATCGGGTCGAGCTGCACACCGCGCTTGTTGCGGTTGAAGTGCCGCGCGATCTGGAACGTCAGTTCATTGGCGAGCTGAAAGCCGTCCATGACAAGCGACGGGATACCGTGCTGATCGGCCAGTTCCAGGCATCGCATGCCCATCTGGTTGTCGATGATGAGCAGGTCGAGGGCGATACCCTCCTGCCCCGCAAGCTCCAGGAAATGCTCTTGCTCGTCCTCGCCGCGCACCGAGCAGGCTTCGAAGCCGTATTTCGCCAGCATCCGCAGCGCCGCCGTTTCGGCAGCGATATCGGCCGTAACCACCAGGATCTTGCGGCCGGAAAAGTTCTCCGGGACGATCGCCTCCATCGCCGCGGGCTCGCGACGCTCGGTGCTCGCCGTCATCGGTACATAGGCTCTGCGATAGGAATTCTTGCTCGATGTGGTTACCGCGGAGGCGAGCTCGAACTCATCAAGATCGGCGCCGTCCCGCGGCAGATCCTGCATCGTCGCCACCAGGAAATAGCGACCCGGCTTTCCGATGCGATGCTTGCGCGTGACGATATCGCGCTCGGCGCCGTCGCGGGAAACCTGCCGCTGGCGCGAGATCGACATCTCGCCCGTTTCGAGCACATGCCGGTCACTTTCCTCGAAGCGCTCGGCGATCTCGGGCGAAAACAGATCCGAGCTCTTGCGCCCCAGCACTTCGTCGACGCTCGACTGATACTTCTCGCAGAACGCGATGTTGACCGCGACGTAGTTGAGATTGCGATCCTTGACGAAGAGCGGGAACGGCAGATTGTCGAGAATATCCTCGGTCAGCTGCACCCGTTCGAGATCGAGCCGCCACTGCTCTTCGCGCTTCTTGTCTTCCGAGATGTCCGAGATGACGCAGACACCAAAGCCGCTCGCCAGGCGCCGCTTCTGGAAGCGGATCCAGCAATCGCTGGCCTGTTCGACGGACTCGAAGCGTTCGCGCCAATGCGAGGCGATCTTCTGGGACAGCCAGTCTTCGCGGTTGAGCGCGCTCTTCTTTCCGGCGGATTGGTTGCGGATGCCGGTGTCGTAGATCGCGCCGAGAAAATCGCGAAGCCGCGTGCCGGGCTTCAGCATCGTCGCTGCAATCGGAAAGAAATCCAGCACCTGACGGCTGGCGAAGACCAGGTGGTCTGTCTTGTCGTAGACAATGAACGCGGAGGAAAGGCTCTCGCAAACCGCGTCGAATAGCGCTGTCTGCAGGCTGGCTTCAGCCGGCCCTTCGCCATTCATAGATGATGTGTCCGCTTTTTCGAAGCCGGCACCCATTCTTACGCGTCCCACATCTGTCCGATTGCAAGTATTCTTCGGAGGCAAGTGGCAAAATGCCAGCTTTGTCTTAAGGTGCGCTTAACATTAAGCAGTGGAATATTAGGGGCCGTACAAGCATTGCCGGCTGCGCTTTCGCCCTTCCCTAAGGCCTGCGAATCCGCGAAAATAAGCGCATGGCCATCAGACAGCTTTCCGAGACGCTCATCAACCAGATCGCCGCCGGCGAAGTCATCGAACGACCGGCAAGTGCTGCGAAGGAACTGATCGAGAATGCGCTCGATGCGGGCGCGACGCGCATCGAAATCGCAACCTCCGGCGGCGGCAAGAGCCTGCTGCGGGTGTCCGACAACGGCTCCGGCATGGATGTCACCGATCTCGAGCTTGCCGTCCGGCGGCATTGCACCTCGAAGATCTCGGACACGCTCGACGATATCCGCACGCTCGGCTTCCGCGGCGAGGCCTTGCCTTCGATTGGATCGGTGGCGCGCCTCAGCATTTCCAGCCGCCGCAAGGATAGCGCCGGCGGCAGCGAGATCGCGGTTGCCGGCGGCAAGCTCCTGCATCTGCGCCCGTCCGCATCGAACCCCGGCACCATCGTCGAGGTCCGCGATCTGTTCTTCGCGACGCCTGCAAGACTGAAGTTCCTGAAGACGGAAAAGGCCGAGGCGGCCGCGATCACCGAGATCGTCAAGCGGATGGCAATCGCCTTCCCCGGCGTACGCTTCGTGCTCTCCGGCACGGACCGGACGACGCTGGAATTCCCGGCGACGGGCGACGACCATCTTGCGCGCATGGCGCAGATCCTCGGCAAGGAATTCCGCGACAACGCCATCGAGATCGATGCCGAGCGCGAAGATGTGACGCTGACCGGTTTTGCCGGCGTACCGACATTCAATCGCGGAAACTCGGCGCATCAATACGCCTTCGTCAACGGCCGCCCGGTTCAGGACAAGCTCATCCTCTCGGCCATCCGGGGTGCCTATGCGGAAACCATTCCGTCGGGGCGGTATCCGGTCGCGGTCCTTTCCATCACGATCGATCCCGCATTGGTCGACGTCAACGTTCACCCCGCCAAGTCTGATGTGCGCTTCCGCGATCCGCAACTGGTGCGCGGCCTGATCGTCGGCGCCATCCGCGAGGCCCTTGCCCGCGACGGTAGCCGGGCAGCGACGACCGGCGCAGACGGGATGCTTCGATCCTTCCGGCCCGGTTTCCAGCCGAATGGCTATCGGCCCCAGCCGTGGACGCCGGAGACCTCCCCTTCCCGACCTTACCAGCCACCGGCCAGCGATAGCCGTTTCAGCGAACGGCCGCAGGCCTCGTTCGACGGTCTGGTATCGCCCACCGCACGTGCCGAAGCACCGGCACCCATTTCACAGCCCCCAACACCGATTGAAGCCGAGGCACCGTCCCGCTTCCCGCTGGGTGCCGCCCGCGCGCAGATCCACGAGAACTACATTGTCGCGCAGACCGACGACGGCCTGGTGATCGTCGACCAGCACGCGGCGCACGAACGGCTGGTATTCGAGGCGATGCGCAAGGCGCTGCATTCGAAGCGGCTCGCTTCCCAGGTTCTGCTCATCCCTGAAATCATCGACCTGCCGGAAGAGGATTGCGATCGGCTCATGCAGTTTTCCGCCGAGCTGGGCGAGCTTGGGCTGGCAATTGAGCGTTTCGGTCCCGGTGCGATCGCTGTTCGCGAGACGCCGGCGATGCTCGGCGAAGTGGATGCCACCGGCCTCATTCGCCAGCTCGCCGACGAGATCGCGGAATGGGACACGGCTTCCGGCCTTTCTGCAAAGCTCGAATATGTTGCGGCGACCATGGCCTGCCACGGGTCCGTGCGCTCGGGCCGGCGCCTGCGGCCGGAGGAAATGAACGCCTTGCTGCGTCAAATGGAAGTGACCCCCGGCTCCGGCCAGTGCAATCACGGACGCCCGACCTATATCGAACTGAAGCTGTCCGATATCGAGCGCCTGTTCGGCAGGAGCTGAAAAATGCTGGCAATGCCGGCGGCGGCGGAGTATGGCAGGGAAACAACCAGCCGCAAGGAACGGAGCGTATGAATTTGTTTGAAGGACATGGAAACCGCGAGGCGCAGATACGGTATCTCGATGCGGATTTTCAGATCCTGTCGCCAGGTTCCTATGTCGTCTGTGCCATATCGGGCAAGCAGATCCCGCTTGACGAGTTGCGCTATTGGAGTGTTGCCCGGCAGGAGCCCTATGCCGATGCCATGACGTCCCTGGAAGCGGATAAGCGCGCCGGCGTCCTGCCGAACCAGAAGCGCTGAGCCTCAGCTTTTCGTCTTTTCCCTGAGCCGCCGCGTACGGCAGGCTTCGAGCGCGCGCTCGATGATGAGATCAGGCGCCCGATGATCGGCAAAGGCCATCTCGACCTCGATGACCCTGCATCGCGCGGCCAATTGCTCGGCCTTGCCGTGATGGCCGGCCAGCCGCACGAAATCCTTCGACGTCGTCACGATCAGAAGATCCTCGCGATCGGCGGTTGACAGGATATCGTCAATCTCGTCGTCCGTCAGGTGCTCGTGATCTCCGAAGGAGCGCCGCACCACGATCTCGGCACTCACGGATTCCACTGTCCTGAAGAACTTGGCGGGATCGGCAATACCGGCGAAGGCAAGAACGCGGCGCCCGGCCAGATCAGCGCCGTCAGACACCTTCAAGGCAGCCGTAAAGTAAGGCTTGGCGGCGCGGGCCGCGATGCGGACGATGGTATCGGCAGCCGTGCCGGTGCCGACCTTGAGCAGCGCGGTCGCGTAGCTCAATTGCTGGCGGATCGGCGCGCGCACCGGGCCGCCCGGCACGATATGGCCGTTGCCAAGGCCACGCGTTGCATCGATCACCAGTAGGGCATAGTCGATCGCCAGCCGCGCGCTCTGAAAGCCGTCATCCATGATGATCAGGTCCGCGCCCTCCTTGACGAGGCGCTGCGCACCTTCGACGCGGCGGCGGGAAATGACCGTCATCGCCTCGCGAGCGAGAAGCAGCGGCTCATCGCCGACGGCAACGGCGCGGTGATGCGCGGGATCGACCACGGTGGTCACGTCGAGCGAGCCGCCATAGCCCCTGCTGAGAAAGCCGGGCTTCAGGCCCTTTGCCTTCGCAGCACGAGCGATCGTCAGCGCCGTTGGCGTCTTTCCGGCGCCGCCGACGGTGAAATTGCCAACGCAAATGACCGGGATCGGTACGGAGGCGCGCTTGGCATGCGCCATGCGATAACCGGCGATGCGACCGTAAAGGAAGGAAACAGGATAGAGTGTCCAGGCGCGCCAATCGGCCTTCGTCCACCAAAACGGCGGCGCTTCGGATACCATTCTTCCCGTCCTGCCTTTCGGACCGCAGGCCGGTAGCCGGCGGCTCTCATCCTCAACCGGGCGAAAAGAGAAGGCAATTTTCAAGAAAAAGCAAGCCTTTGGTCAATCAGGCGAGCTGGAGATCGGGCAACAGCCCCTCAAGCTCGGTGATGTCATTGAGGCAATAGTCGGACGCCGCAGCGAGCGACTCGCGCGATCCGGTGCCCGTCAGCACGGCCACGGACAGGCCGGCACCGGCATTGCGCCCCATGTGGAGATCGTGATTGTTGTCGCCGACGACGGCAACCTCGGAAGGATGAAGACCCGTCGCCTCGCAGAAGCCGAGAACCATGCCGGGCTCCGGCTTGGTGCCGAAACCGCTGTCATAGCCCGCAACATAATCCACGAACTCGGCAAAACCGAAGCGCAGCGCCGTCTGCCGGATCGACCGTTCATTATCGCTGGACGCAATGCCGAGGCGAAAACCGCGCGCGTGAAGACGAGCGAAGAAGCCGGCAAGGTCCGTCACCGGAACAGAGAACTCGGCCGCATTCGAGAAGAGCTCATCGAGCTGAACCGTGAGAGCCACAACGTCGATCGGGGAGCCGGCAGCGACAAGACCGTCGGCGATCTGGCGCGTGTTACCGGCGGCGAGCAGGCTGTCTGGAACGATGTGGCCGGTCACCGGGTCCATGCCGCACGCCAGCAACAGGCGATCGGCTAGGTCCGGGTCGTCGTTGGATGCAATACGCGCAAGCTCGCGATTTACCGGCAGCCAGCTCTCGTCATAGTCGAGAAGCGTGCCGTCCTTGTCGAAGAGGATGCCCTTGATCGCTCGCATGTCAGTCGCCTTTAGCGTTGCGCCGCCGTCTTCGGCAGCAGCCTTGCCTTTACCGTCAGCGGGTTGATGTAGGGTTCGAGCCCCTTCACCGTCGCTGTCAGCGCACCGCGCATTTCTTGCACAGCTCCGATGCCGGCCTCGATCATTTTGCGGCGCGCGTCGTCGTTGGACAGCAAATAATGGACGCCCTTGGCGAGCATCTCGGTATCGCGAACCATGCGAGCGCTGCCGCGGCGGGCAAGCTTCTGATAGGCTTCGCGGAAATTCTGCACATTGCTGCCCGACAGCACAGCGCAGCCAAGCATGGCCGGCTCCAGCGGGTTCTGCCCACCTTCGCCAAAAAGCGAGCGGCCGACGAAGGCCACTTCCGTAAGCCTGAGATAAAGTCCCATCTCGCCGATCGTGTCACCGAGGAAAACATCGACATCCGGCGAGAGTACATCTTCTCGCGTTCGCCGCGCGACCTTCAGCCCCTGCTTGACCAGCTCTTCCTCGATGGCATCGGCGCGCTCGGGATGGCGGGGAACGATGATAGTGAGCTGGCCGTCGCGCTCCTTGAGCGTGCGGTGGACGATGCCGGCCGCCTTTTCCTCGCCGTCGAATGTGGAGATCGCAGCCCAGGTCTTTCGGTCGCCGATCTGCTTCTTGTAACGGGCAAAGACGGCTGCGTCATAGGACGGCGCATCCGTATCAACCTTCAGATTGCCGGACATGATGACCTGGCGCACGCCGAGATCGCGGAAACGCTCGGCATCGAGGTCGGATTGGGCGATGACCAATGCGAGATTTTCAAACAGCGCTTCGGCAAGCGACGGACGCCGGCTCCATCTGGCGAAGGAACGGTCGGACATCCGGGCATTGACCAAAATCTGCGGGATGCGGCGCCGGCCGAGCTCCATAACGGTGGCCGGCCAGATTTCGGACTCGGCGATCAGCGCGCAATCGGGCTGCCAATAATCCAGGAAGCGGCTGACAGCCGGCTTCAGGTCGAGCGGCACGTATTGATGGATCGCTTCGGAGCCAATGCGCTGCGTCGCCAGTTTCGCGGAGGTCACCGTGCCGGTCGTCAAAATGACGTGAATGTCGCGGCGGCGGATTTCGCGGATCAACGGAATGACCGCATTCATCTCGCCGACGCTTGCGGCATGGAACCACACGAGCGGACCTGCCGGACGGTCGGCGCTGGCATAGCCCGAGCGCTCCAGCCGCCGGGCGCGGTCTTCCTTGCCCTTGGCGGCCCGATACGCCAGGTAGCCACCGACGAACGGGGCCAGCAAGGTGCCGGTTGCCTGATAGGCGCCTAGCGCTACGCGCGCCATGCGACCGCTCATCTGGTATCTCTCCGATCAACGGTGATCGACATGAACCCATTCCCAATTATCGTTGCGGCCGCAATGGCCGAGCAGTTTGTTCAGAATGCGTCAGCCGCCGACTTCGCAGCGAGGAGGAGCGCCGGGACCAGCAATTACTTTGCGGATTTGTCTTCCGGGTCCAACAGGCGATGCATGTGAACAATGAAATAGCGCATATGCGCGTTATCGACCGTCGACTGCGCCTTGGACTTCCAGGCCGTCAGTGCGGACGCGTAGTCCGGAAAAATGCCGACGATATCGAGATCCTTGAGGTCCCTGAACTGAACGTCGTCAAGACTTTCCAATTCGCCGCCAAATACAAGGTGCAACAGCTGTTTCTTTTCGCTCGATGCGGTCATTTTTCTTCTCTTTCTTTTGTCGTCTCCTCCGCCGTTTCATCTGAGGGATTTTGACGGAAACGTCAACTGCCTCGTCGTTCGGCAAGGCCTATTAGCAGGTCGTTCAGGCGCGAGTTGGGCGCCGCGCAAAGTTCGCCGTGGCTAACCTGAGAACGGTTATAAACAAGCGGCTTTCCATCGAGATCGACCAGGCGCCCACCGGCCCGCTCAAGGATAAGGTCAGCGGCGGCAAGGTCCCAATCATGGGAGTTGCGCTTGACGAAGGTGCCATCGATGCGACCGTCGGCGACCATGGCGATGCGATAGGCCAGCGAGGGAACGTGTTTGACCCGCTCTATCGAGTGCCGTAGCCCATGCGGAAATGCCGCGAGCACATCTTCGGCGATCGCAAAGCGAGACGGCCCCTCGGAGGCTGACGGCACCGCGATCGGCTTTCCGTTCCTGAGCGCGATGCCGCCCTCGGTCGCCTCGTAGAATTCATCCAGCGCCGGAGCGTAAAGCACGCCGGCGACCGGCCGCCCCCGATGGACGACGGCGACACTCACGCACCAGAGGTTCTGGCCGGCGATGAAGGCGCGCGTCCCGTCGATGGGGTCGATGATGAAGAGCGTCTCGTGGGACAAACGGACGCCATCGTCGTCCGTCTCCTCCGAAAGCCAGCCATACTGAGGACGCGCGCCGCGCAGGATCGTCTCGAGCTTCTCGTTCGCGGCAAAATCTGCGGCGCTGACGGGGGACCTGCCCTCGTTTTTCCACCAGACCTCGGGCGACTGGTTGAAGTGGCTGAGAGCGACGATACCCGCCTGCCTTGCGGCATCGGCGATCAACTCAAGATCGCTTTGCCAGCGGGCCATATCCAAGTCGCTCATTCCATCAATCCAATCTGTCAGCGCCCCGCGAGCGTCAGTCCCTCGATCGCCAGCGTCGGGGCGGCAACGCCGTACTTGCGGTCGATATCGTTTGCCGGCGTGACGCGCATGAACATGTCTTTCAGGTTCGATGCGATCGTGACCTCGGAAACGGCAAAGGTCAGTTCGCCGTTCTCGATCCAGAAGCCGGTGGCGCCGCGGCTGTATTCGCCGGTGATCATGTTGACGCCCTGGCCGATCAGCTCGGTGACGTAGAAACCATTGCCAACGCTGCGGATCAGGTCTTCCGGCGAGATGTCGCCCGGTTCCAACGCGAGATTGGTAGAGGCAGGCGTTACCGAATTGCCGCCGCGCACGCCGCGACCATTGGTTTCCATCCCGATTTCACGCGCGGTCGACGTCGATAGGAACCAGTGCTTCAAAACACCATCCTCGATCATCACCAGCGGTTCGCCCGAGATGCCCTCACCATCGAAGGGACGCGAAGACGGGCCGCGGACGATCAATGGATCGTCCGTAATCGACAGCCCGGTCTTCAGAACCTGCTGCCCCATCTTGTCGCGCAGGAAGCTCGTCTTGCGGGCGACGGACGCGCCGTTGATCGCCCCGGCAATATGCCCGACGAAACCGCGCGCAACGCGCGGATCGAAAACGACGGTGATATCCTTGCCGGTGTCGACCTGGCGCGGATTGAGACGGCGGATCGCCCGCTCGCCGGCGCGCCGGCCAATCTCGGCGGCGTCATCCAGATCGGCGAAATAAAGACGGCTATCGAAGTCGTAATCGCGCTCCATGCCCGTACCCTCGCCAGCGATGACGCTGACCGAGCGGCCGAAACGCGAGGCCATGTAGCTGCCCTGGAAGCCATGCGACGTCACGAGAACGAGACCACCCATGCCGGCCGACGCACCGGCGCCGGAGGAATTGGTGACACCCTTGACGGCAAGCGCGGCAGCCTCGGTTGCCAGCGCTCCTTCGCGAAGCTGATCCGCGGAGACCTCGGTCGTGTCCAGAAGCTGGAGATCCGGGTAGGATTTTGCCAGCTTGTCTTCATCGGCGAGGCAGGCAAACGGGTCTTCCGGCGATACCTTGGCCATGGCGACGGCGCGCTCGGCCAGAGCGGAGAGGTCGAAACCCGGGTTGGCCGAGA
The DNA here is from genome assembly GCF_001692185.1 of Rhizobium sp. AC44/96. Taxonomy (NCBI): domain Bacteria; kingdom Pseudomonadati; phylum Pseudomonadota; class Alphaproteobacteria; order Hyphomicrobiales; family Rhizobiaceae; genus Rhizobium; species Rhizobium sp. AC44/96. Next base: position 513,250 of record NZ_LXKO01000001.1, on the reverse strand, counting down.
CGCTGGCAACGCGCTTGCCGATGAAGACGCGCAGCGAGAAGTCATCGCTTTCGGAGGATTCAGTTCCCTCCACCTTGCCCAGGCGCACACTGACGGACTGCGAACGGGAGCGCACGACGACGGCATCTGCGGCGTCGGCCCCTGCCTTCTTTGCCAGATCGATCAGCTGGCTTGCGCGGGAAAGAAGCGTCGAGGAGTCGATTTCAGAGGACATGATTTGGCCTTTCCTTCGCGTTCCATTTATTGTGCGCTACGGAAAGCATCAAGGCCGACACCACCGATTCTTTTTTAAACCGTTCGTGTGCCGCCGATCGAGAGAGCCAGCCACCATGTCCGAGCCGAACACCGTTTTCACCGAAACCATTCTGCTCCTCGGCGGCGCCGTTGTTTCGGCGCCCATTTTCAAATGGCTACGGTTGGGCACGGTGCTCGGTTACCTCGCTGCCGGCGTGGTGATCGGGCCTGTTTTTCATGGCCTTACCGATGGCGAGCAGATCCTGAACGTTGCCGAACTGGGTGTGGTCTTCCTGCTATTCATCATCGGTCTCGAGCTGAAGCCCGGCCGCTTGTGGCAGATGAGGAAGGACATCTTCGGATTGGGGACGGCGCAGGTTGTCGTGACCGGTGCGCTGCTCACGTTGATTGCCTGGTTGAGCGGCATCATCGACTGGCGCGGCAGCATCATCGTCGGTTTCGGGCTTGCCCTGTCCTCCACCGCCTTCGCGATGCAGATCCTGAACGACAGCGGCGAGGCGAATACGAGCTACGGGCAGCGTTCCTTTTCTATGCTGCTGTTCCAGGACCTCGCCATCGTTCCGTTGCTCGCGCTGACCAATATTCTCGATGGCGGCAAGGGCCATGGCACGCCCGTTCTCGATCTTGCCGTGGCCGTCGGCGCCATCGGCGCGATGATCATCATGGGCCGCTATCTGCTGACCCCGCTCTTCCAGGTCATCGCGCGCACCGGCGCCCGCGAAGTGATGATCGCGGCGGCCCTGTTCGTCGTCATGGGATCCGCGAGCCTGATGCAACTTGCGGGCCTCTCGATGGCCATGGGCGCGTTTGTCGCGGGCGTCATGCTGGCGGAATCGTCCTATCGGCACGAACTGGAAGCCGACATCGAGCCTTTCCGCGGGGTGCTGCTCGCTATCTTCTTCATCGCGGTCGGCCTGTCGCTGCAGCTTGATGTGCTGTGGGACAATGCGCTGCTGATCGTCGTCGCCGTCCCTGTCGTCATGGCCGTCAAGGCGATTGTCATCTACGTGCTCTGCCGCGTGGCAGGCTCGCCGCACAACGATGCGGTGCGCATTGCGTTTCTGCTGCCGCAGGGCGGCGAATTCGGGTTCGTCCTCTTCTCCGCAGCCGGCATGGCCGGCCTCATGCCGTCGAGTACGGCATCGCTGCTCATCGCGATCGTCACACTCTCGATGGCACTGACCCCGATCGGCACCATGCTTTCGAAGCGGCTCTTGCAGGGTGACGAGCGTGAGGAGCTGGACGAGGATTTCGAGGGCGCCGGTGCCGATGTGCTGATGGTGGGCTTCTCCCGTTTCGGGCAGATCGCGGCGCAGATCCTCCTGGCGGGTGGTCGCGCGGTGACGGTGATCGATGTTTCGGCGGATCGTATTCGCCAGGCGTCGTCATTCGGCTTCCGCATCTATTTCGGCGACGGCACCCGCAAGGACGTGCTGCGGGCGGCAGGCATCGATCGTGCAAAAGTCGTCGTCGTGTGCACGCAGAAGCGCGAGATGACGGACAAGATCGTGGAACTGGTGCAGGCGGACTATCCGAATGCCAAGCTCTACGTCCGTTCCTACGACCGTATCCACTCGATCTCGCTGCGCAACCGGAACGTCGACTACGAGTTGCGCGAGACGCTGGAGTCCGGCCTCCTGTTCGGCCGCCGTACCCTGGAAGCGCTGGGTGTCAGCGAGAGCGACGCCTATGAAATCGGCGAGGATATCCGCCGGCGCGACGAACAGCGCCTCGAGCTGCAGGTTTCGGAAGGGCTGCAGGCCGGGCGCGACATGCTGTATTCGCAGCCTGTCAGGCCGGAACCGCTGGTCAAGCCGAAGCGGGCGATGGACTTCGATGTGGATCCGCTGGCGGGCACGGCAGACGTCGCGGCCGATGCGTAGAGCCTTCAAGGGTAAACTAGGACGCTCCCCAGGAGTAGGTTTTCGTCAGCGCAGAGGCGATTGGCGAAGGGCTTACCCCGAATGTGCGTTCGTGTCATTCGACGCTGTTTGCGCCAACGGAACGTTTCAATCTCACCCCCTGAAAGGCTTCAGGCGCGGGCATGCGCCTCGATCGCCTGATCGAGCGCGTATTTCAATTCGTCCTTCACGCCGGCAGACATTGCCAGCACTTCGCGCGCCTTGAGGAAATCCATGACGCCGGTGCGCCCGACGGCGGGGCGCAGGAAGATATGTGGCGCCTGCAGCCGCAGCTTCAGGGTAATGGCCGTCTGCATCATCAGCTGACCCGAGCCGAAGATGCTTTCCATGCGATTGGGAATATGCGTGCCGTCGCCCTCCGGCGCCCCCACCACGTCGATGCCGATCACGATGTCCGCCTTGTCCATCAGGCACTCGTAGGGCACCGGATTGCTGATGCCGCCATCGATCATCACGCGGCCATACAAGCGAACCGGCATGAAGACCGCAGGGATAGCGGAGGATGCGGCAAGCGCCGGAAAGAGCGGCCCCTCGCTGACAAGCACCTCGGCCTGCCCGTAGTAATCGGTCGCCGTCACCGTCATCGGGATCGCCAGATCCTCGAAACGATCGGGGAGATCGGCCGGCAGGAAGGCCTTCAGGATACGCTCGAGATTGAACTGGCCGATGCGAACGCCGTTCGCCACCGCGTCGCGGACCGTCTGCGGGCGCAGGCCCCAAAGGCGGCTGACGACGGCGGTCTTGTTGCCGACGGTCATCAGGACATGTTCGCGGATGGCTTCGCCCGTCATTCCGGCCGCCATGCCGGCGCCCATGATCGCGCCGATCGACGAGCCGGCGATCGCCACGGGGCGAATTCCGAGTTCGTCCAGCGTTTCGATAACGTGGATGTGCGAAATACCGCGTGCACCGCCGCCGCCAAATGCGACGGCAATAGTTGGCGTGCTGCCTTGCGAAGAAGCGTCAGCGGCAGGCAACTCTGTACTGATGTTCTCCGCCTGCTGCACCTCTGCCCCCGATGCTCCGCGGCCTATTGAGGCTGGTAGCGGAAGAAATGAACCCTGGTATCGCCGAACATGCGGCTTTCCAGGAACAGATAGGAAGGATCGACAGAAACGACAACGTCTGCGCGTTCTTCGAGCACCGCAATCGCGCCAGGCACGAGCCAGCCGCCCTTGACGGCAGCCGCCATCGCCTTTTCCCCAAGACCCTTGCCATAGGGCGGGTCGGCGAAGAGGAACTGGAACGGCTCAAGGTTGCCGACGCTGCCGAGATCCGTCGCGTCGCGCCTCAGGATACGCGTCTTGCCGTGCAGGCCGAGCGCGTCGATATTTTCCCAGAGCAGGCCCCTGCCCTCGACGCTGTTTTCAACGAAGAGCGCATGGCGACAGCCGCGCGAGACGGCTTCCAGACCGACGGCGCCGGTACCTGCGAAGAGATCGAGTATCCGGGTGCCATCGACGCATTCCGGATAGGCATGGCTCAGAATGTTGAACAGGCTCTCACGCGTCCGGTCGGCAGTCGGCCGGATGTCGTTGGATTTAGGCACGGCGAGCGACCGTCCGCGCAACTCACCGCCGACGATCCGCACCGCGTCCTATTCCCTTGCCTTTTGGTCCACCACGCGACGGCCCGCCCGAGGGCTTGCCACCGCCACCGGGACGATCACCCGAAGGCTTGCCCGAAAAACTCTTCGCACCCGGCTTGGAGCCGCCGGGCTTGCCGCCAAAGCTCTTGCCGCGCGGCTTGTCGCCGAACGGACGATCGCCTCTTGGGCGTTCGCCCTGGGGACGGTCGCCTCTCGGGCGTTCGCCCTGGGGACGATCACCCTGCGGCCTGTCTCCACGAGGCCTGTCGCCATACGAACGCTCGCCTGCCGGACGCTCGGAGCGAGCTTCGCCGGAGAAACGCTTGGCGCGGGGACGCTCGTCGCCCTCTTCGCGCGGCCGGCGCGGCTTGTCGCCAAACGGCCGGTCGCCACGTGACGGACGATCGCTGAAGGAACGGGGACGGTCGTCTCCCTCCTCGCGCGGCGGGCGGTCGCCGCGAGGCTTGGCTGCGAACGGGCGGTCGCCGGCTGGCCGGTTACCACGGGGAGGACGATCACCGAAAGGCCGATCGCCACGGGGCTTGTCACCACGCGCTGGGCGGTCGCCGAAGGAACGCGGACGGTCACCATCCTCGCGCGGCTTGCGCTCGCCGCGTGGCTTGTCGCCAAAGGGACGATCGCCACGGGGTGGGCGATCACCAAAAGGCCGGTCGCCGCGTGCCGTGCGGTCGCCGCCGGAGCGGTCACCGCGATCACCGAAGGATCGGTCGCCACGGGGACGGTCACCGAAGCCGCGATCGCCACGGTCGCCGCGCTTGCGGTCACCGTCGTCCTTGCTGACTTCGCTGGAGCGGATCCATTCGCCCTCTTCGTCGCGGGCGCGATTGATCTGCACACGCGGGCCTTCATCGTAGCTTGTTGGCTGCGGCTTGGAACGGCCGGGCTTCTCGCCGCGGCGAAGGGCCGTCTGGGCGTTCTTCTCGGCCTTGGCGGCTGCCTTTTCGCCGAGCGGACGGGCGCCGGGCGCCATCCAGACATTGGCGCTGCGGCGGCTGCCGAGCGCAGGGCGCTTCGGGCCGTCGTCCTTGCGGTCGCCACCACGGCTCGGGCCACGGCCCGCATCACGGTCACCGCCACGGCGATCGTCACGCCTGTCATCACGTTTGTCGTCGCGCTTGGTGTCGAGTCGGCTCAGAGCGCGTTCGCGCTTGTCTTCCGGCTTCCACGAGCGCTCGCGGCGCTCGGGCTGGGCTGCCGCTTCCTCTTCCTCGGCTACGGCAGGGGCGTTGTAGATCGGCGCGTCGAAATTGGCCTTGGCATCCTCGATCAGGCGCGGGCCGAGCTGGTCGCGCAGCGTGCGGCCGCGGACTTCGACAACCGCGCGTTCCGGGATATCGCCGAGCTGGAACGGGCCGTAGGAGATGCGGATCAGTCGGTTCACGTCGAGACCCAGCGCGCCGAGCACGTTCTTGATTTCGCGGTTCTTGCCTTCGCGCAGCCCCATGGTGAGCCAGACGTTGGAGCCCTGGGTGCGGTCGAGCGTCGCTTCGATGGCGCCGTAGAGCACGCCGTCGACGGCGATGCCGTCCTTCAGCTTGTCGAGCGCTTCCTGGTCGATCTCGCCATGGGCGCGCACGCGGTAGCGGCGCAGCCAGCCTGTCGTCGGCAGTTCCAACGCACGCGCCAAGCCGCCGTCGTTGGTCAAGAGCAGCAGGCCTTCGGTGTTGATATCGAGGCGACCGATCGACATGACGCGCGGCAGGTCATCAGGCAGGTTGTCGAATACGGTGGGGCGACCTTCCGGATCAGCATTAGTGGTCACCAGGCCGGCCGGCTTGTGGTAGAGCCACAGGCGCGTGCGCTCGATGCCGCGGATCGGCATACCGTCGACTTCGATCTTGTCCGTCAGCGTGACGTTGACGACGGGCGTATCCAGCGGCTTGCCGTTCAGCGTGACGCGGCCGTCGAGGATCATGCGCTCGATATCGCGGCGCGAGGCAACCCCGGCGCGCGCCATCACCTTGGAGATGCGTTCCGCCTTGCTGTCGCTCGACACGTCGGACACGGCATCCGCCTTGTCAGCCGATTTTGCGAACTTCTTTGCGGGCTTCTCGCCCGATTTCGCGCCGGTATCGCGCGGGGATGGCTTGCCACCCGGCCGTTTTGGCTTGTCTTTGAATGTCATTTGTTGTTTGCCTGCCTTTTGCGCCTGTCTATCAGGTCGCGCCCCTGCGGTTAAGTGGAAATTGTCGCGTCGTGAAGACAAATCAATTTATGGAGCTGGCACTGGATGAAGCGCGCGCCGCGGGCGAGCGTGGCGAGGTGCCGATCGGTGCCGTGCTGGTGCTCGACGGCACCGTCGTCGCCCGCTCCGGCAACCGCACCCGCGAGCTCAACGACGTGACCGCGCATGCCGAGGTGGCTGTCATCCGGATGGCCTGCGAAGCGCTCGGCCAGGAGCGACTGACAGGTGCCGATCTCTACGTCACGCTCGAGCCCTGCACGATGTGCGCGGCCGCAATCTCGTTCGCCCGCATTCGCCGGCTCTACTACGGCGCGGAAGACCCGAAGGGTGGCGGCGTCGACAACGGTGTACGCTTCTACGCGCAGCCGACATGCCATCATGCTCCTGAGGTCTACTCAGGGATGAATGAAAGCAGCGCGGCGGAGATCCTGCGGTCGTTCTTTTCGCTGAAGAGGGAGCCGTGACGGCGCGGTGATATAACACGCCTCAAAAAGAAAACGGGGCTGACGCCCCGTTCGATCCACTCTACTGCAGAAGGTTCCACCACTGCTTGCCGCTTCCCGCGACGGCAGCGTCTTTCTTGCGCTTCTTCTGCTTCTTGAGCTCGGGCTCGCCGACGTCGTCCAGCTTGGCAGGATCGTCAACCTGACGATATTCCGTTGGCGGATCCGAGATATAGCGGCGCTCGTCGAGGTTGGAGCCCTTCTGGATGGCGCGGGCTTCGCGGTAGGCCTTGGTCTGCGCTTCCGTCGTCGGGCGACCGCCATCGATGCCGGAGCCGGCCAGCGGCGAGCGGAAATCCGACCTGTCGCTATTTTCGTCAGCGTCCTTGACCAGACGGGCGCGGGTTTCTTCCGGAGACTCGACCCACTCCGGATTGTCCTTGCTCGCGATTGACTTCTGCGGCTCGACGAGCGTTGCCTTGGCCGTGTCGGTGGGGAGCACAAGCGACGGACGCGGCGCATAGCGGACGCCCTTGTTCTTGGGGTCCTTGCCGGTCACGGAAACCGAGTCACCAAGGTCATCCGTCAGCTGCTGGAATGCCGTCTTGTCCGTGCCATAGCGGGGGCCGCTCGTGCAGCCAGACATCATCGCGCCGCCTGCCATAGCAACAGTCAGGCAAGCGCCCAAACGGAACCAACGCTTCGATAACATGAAAACCCTTCCAGCCATGCCGGTGCAATCATCGCCCAAAACCGGACACTTGTTCCCCGTGACGGAAAAATCCGGCCATTTTCAGGCAGCTTTTACCGGATGAACCACCAATGCGCAATTCACCCGGTAACTTTCTTCAGTTTTGCACCGCTAGTTCGCGAAGTGCCGCCGCATCGCGTGCCGACACATCGGGATAGGCCGCATCCGAGCCGACATCCGTCGTGATTCGCCACGAACGAGCGCATTTGGTGCCCTCAGCAAGCTTCGGCTCGACGCTGACGCCGGCCACTTCGGGAAGACGGAACGCGTCGGACGGGCCTTCGTTGCCCTCGATGACGATCCCCGAGGTGATGCAGATTTCCTCGAAGTCCTGTCCTTCCAGCGCCTTCAGGAGCTCGGCATCGGCGATATGGACGACGGGAGCCGCTTCCAGCGAGGAGCCGATGCGCTTGTCCTTGCGCTCGATCTCAAGCGCGCCGGTGACGACCGTACGGACCGCGCGGATCTTCTTCCACTTCTCGGCCAGCGCCTCGTTCTTCCAGTTGCCAGGGACTTCCGGGAACTGCTCGAGGTGGACGGAGACGGCACCAGGGTTGCGCGACAGCCATGCTTCTTCGGTGGTGAAAGGCAGCATCGGGGCAAGCCAAGTCACCATGCAATCGAAGATGTTGCGGATGACATGCAACGAGGCGCGGCGGCGCAGGCTGGATGGCGCGTCGCAATAGAGCGCATCCTTGCGGACGTCGAAGTAGAAGGCCGAGAGCTCGACATTGGCGAAGTCGATCAGCGCGCGGGCGATCTTCTTGAAGTCGAAGGCGTCGTAATTCTCGCGCACCAGCTGGTCGAGCTCGGCCAGGCGATGGAGCATCAGCTGCTCCAGCTCCGGCATTTCGGACACCGCGAAGGTCTCGCCCTTGTCGTGCGCCAGCGTGCCGAGCATCCAGCGGATGGTGTTGCGCAGCTTTCTGTAGGCATCGACATTGGTCTGGATGATCGTCTTGCCGACGCGCAGGTCGTCGGCATAGTCCGAGGTCATGACCCAGAGGCGCAGGATGTCGGCGCCGGCATCCTTCATGATTTCCTGCGGCGAAGTGACGTTGCCCTTCGATTTCGACATCTTCTCGCCCTTCTCGTCCATGGTGAAGCCATGGGTGAGGACGGCGTTGTAAGGCGCGCGGCCACGAGTTGCGGCGGACTCCAAGAGCGACGAGTGGAACCAGCCGCGATGCTGGTCGGAGCCTTCGAGATAGAGATCGGCCGGCCACTTCAGGTCCGGGCGATCTTCGAGCGTGAAGGTGTGGGTCGAGCCACTGTCGAACCAGACGTCGAGGATGTCCATGACCTGGGTCCACTTGGCGTGGTCGTGGCCGTTGCCGAGGAAGCGATCCTTGGCGCCTTCGGCGAACCAGGCATCGGCGCCCTCGACGTCGAAGGCCTCGAGGATGCGGGCGTTGACATCGGCATCCTGCAGGACGTTGCCGTCCTCATCGGCGAAGACGCAGATCGGAACGCCCCAGGCGCGCTGACGCGACAGCACCCAGTCCGGACGCTGCTCGATCATGGCGCGCAGGCGGTTCTGGCCGGCGGCGGGCACGAAGCGGGTATCGTCGATCGCCTTCAGCGCACGGGTGCGCAGCGTCGTACCGTCCTTGAGGTCCTTGTCCATGTAGACGAACCATTGCGGCGTGTTGCGGAAGATGATCGGCTTTTTGGAGCGCCAAGAATGCGGATAGGAATGCTTCAGGCGGCCACGGGCAAACAGCGCGTTGCGCTCGATCAGCGCCTTGATGACGCGCTCGTTGGCATCACCCTTCTTGCCGTTGTCGTCCATGACGCGGGCGCCTTCGAAGCCGGGGGCGTCCGATGTGTAGGTGCCCGAGTCGTCGACCGGGAACGGGATGCGGGTGTCGATGCCCTTGGCTTCGAGCTGCTTGGCGGAGGACATCCAGGCCTCGAAGTCTTCGCGGCCGTGCGACGGAGCGGTGTGGACGAAGCCGGTACCGGCATCGTCGGTGACGTGGTCGCCGGGGAGAAGTGGAACCTTGAAGTCATAACCCAAATCCTTGAGCGGATGGGCGGCTGTGATGCCGGCCATAACAACCGCCGGAACATCACGAAGGCGCTTGAAGGTCAGCTTCGCCTTCGTCGCCGACTCTTCGGCCAATGCGTCCGCAAAGATAAGTTTTTCACCCGGGCGCGGGCCAAAGTCGTTCTCGGCAGTCACAACCTCGTAAAGCCCGTAAGCAACTCTTGGCGAATAGGCGATCGCGCGGTTACCAGGAATGGTCCACGGCGTCGTTGTCCAGATAACAACATGCGCGCCAACGAGATCTTTTGCCTCGGCCAGATACTTATCGAACAAGGCTTCCGCTGCCGGATTATCCAGCGCAACGCCTTCAGTCGACGCACCGAGTTGCATTCCGACGAGATAGGTCAGGCTCTCTTTTGCTACCGCGACATCCACGACCGGGAACTTCACCCAGATCATGTCGCTCTCGACGTCGTGGTACTCGACCTCGGCTTCGGCCAGCGCGGTGCGCTCGACCACCGACCACATGATCGGCTTGGAGCCGCGATAGAGCTGGCCGCTCATGGCGATCTTCAACAGTTCGCCGGCGATGCGGCTTTCGGCGTGGAAGTTCATCGTCAGGTAGGGATTGTCGAAATCGCCCTCGATACCCAAGCGCTTGAACTCGTCGCCCTGGATCTTGATCCACTTTTCGGCATAGGCGCGGCATTCCTTGCGGAACTCGATCATCGCGTCGGCCTGCTTCAGGTCAGGCTTTGCCTTGCCCTTGGCGCGGTAGTTCTCTTCCTCGATCTTCCATTCGATCGGAAGGCCGTGGCAATCCCAGCCGGGAACATAGTTGGCGTCGAAGCCGCGCATCTGGAACGAGCGGTTGATGACGTCCTTGAGGATCTTGTTCAGCGCGTGGCCGATGTGGATGTTGCCGTTGGCATAGGGAGGGCCGTCGTGGAGGACGAATTTTTCGCGGCCGGCGGCGGAGGCGCGGAGCTTCTTGTAAAGACCCATCTGCTGCCAGCGGGCAACGGTTTCCGGCTCCTTCTGCGGCAGGCCGGCGCGCATCGGGAAATCGGTTTCCGGCAGATAGAGGGTCTTCGAGTAATCGATCTTTTCGGCTGTATCGGTCATGTCTGGCAATCGTCTCTTCTAGCGATCGTCGCTGGCGCCTCGCAAACGGGCGCAACGGGCTTGGAAATATAGTGGTGGCGGAGACGCTCTTTGGTCGAGCGCCAAAAACCCGGACCTTCCGGCCGCTTAGCGCGCGCGGAAGGCCGGGCCGATAATTCGTATCGTGATCGCCAGCCGGAATTTATTCATCGCGCCGGTTCATAGGCGCTTTTGCCCGGAAAAGGAAGAGGAAATCGGCCCGGCCGGCATGGCACAAAAGGGCGAATGGCTCAGACAAAACAGATCTTGCGATCGAGTTCGCCAAGCGGCTGCACGCCGGCGAGCAGTGCCCTCGCCTCATCCTTGTCGCGGTTCATCTGCTCGACAAGCGGCTCGAGCCCGTCGAACTTCAGCTCCGGACGCAGATAGCCGAAGAAGGAGACACCGCAGACCTGGCCATAAAGGTCGCCGCTGAAATCGAAGAGGAAGGTTTCGAGCAGAGGCGCGCCATTATCGGTGACAGTCGGGCGGCGGCCATAGCTGGCCACGGCATCGTGGAGCGTGCCGTCGGCGCGACGGAAGCGGACCGCATAGATGCCGGACTTCAATTCGACCTCGGCCGGCAGGCGCATGTTTGCCGTCGGGAAGCCAAGGGTGCGGCCGAGCTTTTCGCCGCCGATCACTTCCGCCTCGACGGTATAGTGATAGCCGAGCGAGGCGGCGGCCTCGCTCACCTCCCCCTCTTTCAGAAGCCCGCGAATGCGGCTCGATGAGACGACATCGGCGTTCTCGTCGCGAAAGGCATCGATCAGCGTCACGCCGAAACCGTATTTGTGGCCCGCCTCCATGAGGAAGGCCGGTCCGCCTTCGCGGCCACGACCGAAATGGAAATCGACGCCGGTGACGACCTGCGATGCCCCCAGCCAATCCTTGAGGATCGAGTGGATAAAGTCTTCAGCCGAGCGCTGGGAAAATTCGAGGTTGAACGGGTATTCGATAACCGCATTGAAGCCGATGGCTTCGAGGATGCGAGCCCGCAACGGCGCCGGCGTGATGCGGAAGACCGGCGTCGCCGGCCTGAACACGGTGCGCGGATGCGGCTCGAAGGTCAGGACCAGCGCCGGCACACCGCGTTCGCGGGCTATTTCCAGCGCCTGGTTGAGCACCGACTGGTGGCCACGGTGAACGCCATCGAAGTTGCCGATCGCAATCACGCCGCCGCGCAGATGGGCCGGCAGGGGATCACGGGTTTCGTTGCGGTGAAAGACGGTCATCGGCTGGCTTTTCCATGCGGGGCGGCTTCAGGCAAGGCGCGGCATCCACCACTTCGGCGTGGCCTTTTCCCGCTCCAGATAGGCCGTGAGGATCGCCTCGTCGGTCTCACCGTTGAGCGTGTATTCCTTCGCGTGGATACCGCCGCTGATATAGAGGAGGTCGAGGCCGTAATCGAGAGCGCCGCGTACGTCGGTCGGCATGCCGTCGCCGATCGCCAGGACCCGGTCGAGCGGAAAGTCGCCATGAGCCTCGCGAGCGACCGAAAGCACCGCGTCGTAGATCGGCTTGTGCGGCTTACCGGCAATGCGCGTCTCGCCGCCGAGCTGGTTGTAATAGGCAGCCATCGCGCCGGCGCAGGGAATGATCCGGTGTCCGCGCTCGACGACAAGATCCGGGTTTGCGCAGATCATCGGGACATTGCGCGCCTGAAACGCCTTCAGCATTTCGGTATAATCTTCCGGCTTTTCCGTCTCGTCGTTGAAGAAGCCGGTGCAGACCACGGAGTCGGCATCCCTGGCTTCGACGCGCTCCACGCCAAGCCCTTCGATAATCGCAACGTCTCGTTCCGGCCCCAGAAGGAAGACCTTCTTCGGGCCTTCGGCGATGAGGCCGCGCGTTACGTCACCTGAGGTAACGATCCGGTCGTAGGCGGCGTCCTGGATGCCGATGTGGCGAAGCTGGTCGACGACCTGCGGCGCGATGCGCGGAGAGTTGGTGATGAGCACCACCGTCAAGCCGGCGGCCCGGGCAGCCTCAAGCGCGGCAGCGGCTTTCGGGAAAGGATCGATGCCATTGTGCAGGACACCCCAGACATCGCAGAACACCGCGTCGTACCGGCTGGTGATTTCCGCAAAGTTTTCGATCCGCTTGGCCATTCCGATTTCCTGCGTTGCATTCAGTTCCCGGTGACATCGCAAAGGCCTGCCGGGATGGCAAGGCATTTCGAGCGCGGTGGGCGCAAAAAGTCCTTTCCGCTCACTTAAAGAAAGTCTCCGCGCCAGTGATCAGCAGGCCGGCCACAGCGGAAAATGCGAGGATCTTGACCATGCCGGCCTTGAAGCGAAAAAGCAGCAGCGCGGCGATCGCAAAGAGCGCAAGAGCCGCGACATCGAGGCTGCGCCAATCGGGCCAGGCGAGGCTCACCAGGGGTAGGCCCGTGCCTCTCGATAGCAGCGCGATGCGGCCGACTTCGGCAAACAGGACATGAAGGCCGAACCAGAGCGCGAGATTGAGGATGACACCGACGACGGCGGCCGTGATCGCCGACAAGGACGCCGACAGCGCCGCGTTGTTGCGCAGCTTTTCGATGTAGGGCGCGCCTGCGAAGATCCAGATGAAGCTTGGAACGAAGGTCGCCCATGCGGCCAGGAAGGCGCCGAAGACGCCGCCCAGCAGCGGCATCATGGCGATCGGATTGCGGAAGCCGGCGAGGAAGCCGACGAAGCAGAGGACCAGTACCAGTGGCCCCGGCGTCGTTTCCGCCAGTGCCAGACCATCCAGCATCTCGCCGGGCTTCAGCCAGGCATAATGTCCGACAGCGACCTGCGCCACGTAGGAGAGCACCGCATAGGCGCCGCCGAACGTGATGACCGCCATCTTCGAGAAGAAGATGAATACCGCGCCGAAGACATTGGTCTCGCCACTCAGGGTCTCCGCGATCAGATCGGTGGGAGCATCCAGCGCCCGAACGAGGAGCAGCGGCGATTGCCAGATCAGAATCCAGAAGACGAGAACGAGAAGCGGCCTGGCGATCGCGTGCGTCGTCAGCCTGCCGCGCTCCTGCCTGTCGGATGGCTGCGGCGCGGTAGGCGCATCGATCGACCGCTGCCCGTATCGCTGCATCAGGAAGCCGGCGGCTCCGGCAAGGATAACGACAACAGGGAACGGCAAATTCAGGAGAAAGAGCGCGAGAAATGACGCGGCGGCGACCCAGTAGTGAAAGCGGCCCTTCAGCGCCCTGCGCGCCAGCCGAAGAAGCGCTTCGACGACGATCGCCAGCACTGCGGCCTTTAGGCCGAAGAACACCGCCGACAACCATGCCGCATCCTGGAACAGCACGTAGAGGCTGGAGAGCGCGACGATGACAACGAAACCGGGGAGGATGAAGAGCAGACCGGCGACCAAGCCACCGCGAACGCCGTGCATGAGCCAGCCGATATAGGTCGCCAGCTGCTGCGCCTCCGGCCCCGGCAGTAGCATGCAATAACTCAGGGCATGCAGGAAACGCTCTTCCGAGATCCAGCGCTTCTCGTCGACAAGGGTCTTGTGCATCAGCGCGATCTGGCCGGCCGGACCGCCGAAGCTCAGACAGCCGATCTTTGCCCAAACGCGCGTGGCCTCCCGAAACGAAGGAACCGCCACGACTTCATCTGCCGCAATGACTTTATTCACGCTGCCTGCCCCTCGCCCCGACATGCGAGGCCAATTGCGCCTTTCCGGCCTTAAACTGCTCCGTATCATTGGCACCGATGTGCGACAATCCCAACACGATGCGGCCGATGCAATGCGCTGTCGGCCGAAGATCGCCATTGTAACTTCCTGTTCGCGCCGGTCCCAAGCGTCAGAGACCCGCGCGTTCATGTGGCAAGGTTAACGCCCGAGGGCGAGCCATAAGAATTTGTTTGTCAAAGATTATCAGAGAAGTGGAATGATTTTGGCAGGCGGGGCGTTTTTGCCATCAAAACGATACAAAGGTCCCCTAGGGAAAAATCGTCACCCTCATCCTTGACTCCCCAACAGGCCAACCCTAAATGCAGGCCGCTAGCACTCATAACAAGAGAGTGCTAACACCCATCCGTGCAGGCCGCTTTCGGCCTGCGAGTGTCATTTGATCGAGGGATTAGACAATGGCAAGCACCAACTTCCGCCCCCTTCACGATCGCGTCGTTGTTCGCCGCGTTGAGTCCGAAGAAAAGACCAAGGGCGGCATCATCATTCCTGACACCGCCAAGGAAAAGCCGCAGGAAGGCGAAATCGTCGCCGTCGGTTCCGGCGCTCGTGACGATTCCGGCAAGGTCGTCGCTCTCGACGTCAAGGCTGGTGACCGCGTTCTGTTCGGCAAGTGGTCCGGCACCGAAGTCAAGATCAACGGCGAAGACCTTCTGATCATGAAGGAAGCCGACATCATGGGCATCATCGGCTAATCAGCCGGTTTCCCATCAATCGTAATTCGCTGACACCCCTTTTCAGGAGTTCTCAAAATGGCAGCTAAAGAAGTAAAGTTCGGCCGCTCTGCGCGCGAAAAGATGCTGCGCGGCGTCGACATCCTCGCTGACGCAGTGCAGGTAACCCTCGGCCCGAAGGGTCGTAACGTTGTTATCGACAAGTCCTTCGGCGCTCCGCGCATCACCAAGGACGGTGTATCGGTCGCCAAGGAAATCGAACTCGACGACAAGTTCGAAAACATGGGCGCCCAGATGGTCCGCGAAGTTGCTTCGAAGACCAACGACATCGCCGGCGACGGCACCACGACGGCTACCGTTCTTGCCCGCGCTATCGTTCGCGAAGGCGCCAAGGCAGTTGCCGCCGGCATGAACCCGATGGACCTGAAGCGCGGTATCGACCTCGCTGTTGCAGAAGTCGTCAAGGACCTGCAGGCAAAGGCAAAGAAGATCTCCACCTCGGCTGAAGTTGCCCAGGTCGGCACGATCTCCGCAAACGGCGACAAGCAGGTCGGCGCTGATATCGCTGAAGCCATGCAGAAGGTCGGCAACGAAGGTGTCATCACCGTCGAAGAAGCCAAGACCGCTGAAACCGAACTCGAAGTCGTCGAAGGCATGCAGTTCGACCGCGGCTACCTCAGCCCTTACTTCGTCACCAACCCGGAAAAGATGGTCGCCGACCTCGATGACGCTTACATTCTCCTCCACGAGAAGAAGCTCTCGAACCTGCAGGCGATGCTCCCGGTTCTCGAAGCCGTCGTTCAGACCGGCAAGCCGCTCCTCATCATCGCTGAAGACGTAGAAGGCGAAGCTCTTGCAACGCTCGTCGTCAACAAGCTGCGTGGCGGCCTGAAGATCGCTGCCGTCAAGGCTCCTGGCTTCGGCGACCGCCGCAAGGCCATGCTGGAAGACATCGCTATCCTCACGGGCGGCACTGTCATCTCCGAAGACCTCGGCATCAAGCTGGAATCCGTAACGCTCGACATGCTCGGCCGTTCGAAGAAGGTTTCGATCTCCAAGGAAAACACGACGATCGTGGACGGCGCTGGCGCCAAGTCCGACATCGAAGGCCGCGTTGCTCAGATCAAGGCTCAGATCGAAGAAACCTCTTCCGATTATGACCGCGAAAAGCTGCAGGAACGTCTTGCCAAGCTCGCTGGCGGCGTTGCCGTCATCCGCGTTGGCGGCTCCACGGAAATCGAAGTCAAGGAACGCAAGGACCGCATCGACGACGCTCTGAACGCGACGCGCGCTGCTGTTCAGGAAGGTATCGTACCTGGTGGTGGCGTAGCGCTTCTCCGTTCGTCTTCCAAGATCACCGCAAAGGGCGAGAACGACGATCAGGAAGCTGGCGTCAACATCGTTCGCAAGGCTCTGCAGTCTCTGGTTCGCCAGATCGCTGACAACGCTGGTGACGAAGCTTCGATCGTGGTCGGCAAGATCCTCGAGAAGAACGAAGACAACTTCGGCTACAACGCTCAGACGTCCGAATACGGCGACATGATCGCCATGGGCATCGTCGACCCGGTCAAGGTCGTTCGCACGGCTCTGCAGAACGCAGCTTCGGTTGCTTCGCTGCTGATCACGACGGAAGCCATGATCGCCGAGCTGCCGAAGAAGGACGCTCCGGCCGGCATGCCTGGCGGCATGGGCGGAATGGGCGGCATGGACATGATGTGATAGGCGAAAGCCTGCACATCTGAGCCAACCGGTTCAGTTCAGGAAGGGCGGCCCTCGGGTCGCCCTTTTTGTTGTGATTCGCACCATGGAATGCTGAAACGTTTAATCGCCGGAGAAGGCGCAAAGGCCCCGGGCGAGGCTTTCCCCAGGCTTGCCACGCTATCGCTTTTTTCAACTCTGGATTTTCGTTCGCGATACGCGCTTTCCGCACAATTTTGCGTTTAACAGCCGATTGAAAGCGTTTTCATTCAATCATTTTTCGGTTTTTTAGCAGTTTTAGCGCAAATTTTTGCTCCAGCCTGCGGAATGCCTCTCCTTGCAGGAAAGGCTCTGTGCGTAAAAAGTGATTGATGTTCGCGTAAAAATTTCTATAAATCCGGCCTGCGCTCGATCCGATGATGAGCGGCTGCTCGACCCCATAAAGGGCGGCTATGATCATCGCGGCGCCGAGACTGTCTTTAAGACGCCACTTATAAGACACATATCTAAAGTTGTGCAAGACTCGGAGATATGGACGCGGTTCCCCTCAAGAAGAACCCGGCGTCGCAGCCCCATATCCCGATCGCCCGAGCATGAGGCACGGCGCGGCATAAGCCTGTTATGTTTGCCGGGCGTGTGGCGGGGGAAGCCACACCCAAACTGGGGAACGAATTGTTTAAGATCGCGAGAACCAACGTCGCCGCACCGCTCATGCCGGGATCGCTGGATAACGATAATCACGAACACGATCTTCTGGCGCAGTACTCCATTTCGGAGACCTGGGTCGGAGACTTTTCCAGCGGCGTGATCCGCTTGAAGGAACGAAGTGCCAAGCTCCACGGCCTGATAACGCCGGAATGCGGCCTTCTGAGCCTTATGCGGTGCTACGACGCCAACGACCACCACCGTATTCTGGAGATATTCGAACAGGCGGCGACACGCTCCTCGTCCTTCTGTTTCTCCACGACCATCATCATGCCGAATGGATACCGTCAGCCGCTCTTCTGCATGGGAGAGTCGAATGGCTACGAGGAAGCCTACAGCGGCAGCATGCTGGGCGTGTTCATCTTTCCTCGCTTCAAGACCAATACCGACGAGCCGGTTGTCCGCCGCCAGTAGGGGTCATTGAACCGCGAACTAAAAAGCCGGCCCCGCAAGGGACCGGCTTTTCTGGTTTGACTGCGCGAGCCTCAAGGGCGCGGCGGTATGTTCAGACCCCTCTCGCTGGCAGGACGTGCGATGCAGCGCTCCAGCCATGCCATCGTCGCGGGGAAACTGGCGTAGTCGAGAACCTCCCGGCCTCCATAGAAGATATCCGCGCCACGAAGCCACGGGAAAGTCGCGATATCAGCGATGGTGTAGCTGTCGCCCATGATCCATTGGCGAACCTGCAACCTTTCTTCCAGCACCGACAGGAGGCGCTTGGATTCATCGCGATAACGCTCCATCGGGTAGGAATTGTTGGCGACCTTGTCGGCCGCGAACTTGTAGAAATGACCGAACTGGCCAAACATCGGGCCGATGCCCGCCATCTGGAAAAAGACCCACTGGATGGTTTCGTAGCGACCCGCCGCATCGGCAGGAATGAGCTTGCCGGTCTTCTCCGCGAGATAGAGCAGAATTGCGCCGGACTCGAAAAGGCCGATCGGCTTTCCATCCGGACCATTGGGATCGATGATCGCCGGGATGCGGCCGTTCGGATTGAGCGATACAAATTCGGGGGATTTCTGGTCGTTCGTCCCGAAGGAAATCAGATGCGCTTCATAGGGCAGCGCGAGTTCTTCGAGAGCGATCGAGATCTTCACGCCATTCGGCGTCGGTAGCGAATAGAGTTGAATGATATCGGGATTTTTTGCCGGCCAACGCGTCGTAATGGGAAAAGCAGAAAGGTCTGTCATTATCAATCTCCATGTTCGGGAGCGAACATAGAAGACTGTTACGGACCGTGACAAGCCACGGATGCGTCCTTGATCGTTCAACATTATAGAACAAAGCGTCCCCTTCCGTCTATCTTTTCACGACAACAAAAAAAGGCGACAACGTGTCATCCGAGATCAACAACGTGCCGGGGCACAGGATCTCAGCTCATTCAACCGGAGACAGTTCCATGTCGAATACCCAGAACACCGTCATTCTCGTCGCACGCATCCTGCTCTCGTTCATCTTCATCTATTCCGGCTTCGGCAAGCTCACCGATCCGTCCGGCACTGCCGGCATGATCACCGGCGCCGGCCTGCCTGCTGCAACCGCGCTCGCCTATCTCGCTGGCGCATTTGAACTCGTCACCGGCATTGCCGTTCTCGTCGGCTTCCAGACGAAGATCGTCGGCTGGGCACTGGCTCTCTTCTGCGCATTCACCGGCCTCGTCTTCCACTCTGGTACCGTTGCCGTTCCCGGCTGGCCGGATGCAGCACTTGGCTGGATCAACGCCCTGAACGGCATCATGCTGATGAAGAACTTCACGCTGGCCGGCGCTTACATCCTGCTCGCCACCTTCGGCCCGGGCCTCTACTCGATCGACGCCCGCCGCGGTGCCGTCACGGCAGCCGCCTAAGCGAATATCGCATTCTCCCAATGCATGCTCCACCCGCTGTCGGAAGACAGCAGGTTTTTCGTTTGCTCGCTGAAGAAAAGTGCTGCGCGCCGGGAGCGGTTACGAAATCCGCTTCGCAAGCCAGACGGTCGCGCCGCCGCATTGCGGATCCTGCACGACATGGGCAACAACCGCGAAACCGTTATCCTCGAGCAGTGCGGTATATTCCTCGGTCGAGAGGCTTGCGTGATAGAGCGGCTCACCGCCGAACTCGCCCATCGCCACCCCATCGAAATGGCCTGCCGTGAACATCAGCGCCGCGCCGGGCGCCGAAAGGGCTGCGAAGCGCGGAAACATCGCACGCTGGTCGCTCTGGTTCAGATGGAAAAAGCTGTGCCAGGCCAGAATGCCATCGTACTTCGCCGGCAACGAGAACTGCCGCATGTCGGCGACGAACCAAGCCCGGTTGGGAAAGCGCTCGCGGCAGAGACCGATCAGCGTCTCCGACGCGTCAACGCCCGTCACACGAAAACCGTCGCGGATCAGGCTTGCGGCAATCGGCTCGCCGGCACCGCAGCCGAGGTCGAGAATATCGCCGCGCGGCGGGACGAGCGCCGTGAACCGGTCCAGCCAAGGCTTTTCGAACAGGTTTCGGCCGCGAAGATCGTCGAATGCGAGGGCATGACGCTCATAGAGCGCGATGATGTTCTCGTCCTCGCCTGCCATTACAGGGCCGCGCGAACGGCTTCGACCAGCCGTGCGACGGAAGGCACGTCGGCATGGCTTTCCTTGCGGGCGCGAACGAGGCACGCCTCGGAGCGCAGGATGACGCCATCGGAGAGAACCTTCAGATGGTTCGCCCGCAGCGTTGATCCGGTCGAGGTGATATCAACGATGATATCGGCGGAGCCAGACGCCGGAGCGCCTTCGGTGGCGCCGAGGCTTTCGACGATACGATAGAGCTGAATGCCGTGCTGGCTCGAGAAGAACTGCTGCGTCAGGCGCCAGTACTTGGTGGCGATCGCGAGACGCCGGCCGTGGCGGGCGCGGAAATCCGCGGCCACATCGCCAAGGTCGGCCATGGTATCGACATCAAGCCAGATCTCGGGAACGGCGACGACGACATCGGCATGACCAAAGCCCAGGCGGGCGCAGACTTCGACGCGCTTGTCGGCCTCTGCCAACCCTTCCCGAACCAGATCCTCGCCGGTGACACCGAAATCGACGGTGCCATTGCCGAGCTCGCGAGAGATTTCCGATGCCGACAGGAAGGCGACTTCGACGTCGTCCCAGCCCTCGACGCGGCCGCGATAGGAGCGATCATTGCCAACGGCGGTAATTTTCAGGCCGGCGCGTTCGAAGATCGCCGAGGCGTCTTCCTTCATTCGGCCCTTGGAGGGAAGCGCGATGGTAATCGTCATCAGGCAGCCCTCTCGGTTGCGATGCGGTCAAGCCAGAGGGAAAAGCCGACAGCCGGAATGCGGTCCTTCGCGCCCAGGAAACTCATCAGCTTGTCGAAGCGACCGCCGCCGGCCAGAACAGCTTCAGAGCCCTCGACGCCGATCTCGAAGACCAGGCCGGTATAGTAATCCAGCGGACGGCCGAAGGCGGCGCGATAGCTGATCATGGAAAGATCGATGCCGGCATTTGCAAGTGCAGCCACCCGTCCGTCGAAGCGGGAGAGCGCGTTGCCGAGCTTCAGCCCCGCGGCGTCCGCGAAGCCGGACAGCGCGGCAGACGCGTTGATCAAAGGCACGTCCAGCGACAGGAATTCTTCCAGCACGCGAAACGCCGCGTCATCGAGGCGCGTTTCCGAGAGGATCAGCTTCTCCGTCAGCCGGCGCGCGATTTCCTGCGGCGAACGGCTGGCGTTGGTGGAGTAGCCGGTTTGATGCATCGTCGCATCGATATGCGCAACGAGAGCCGCCTCGTCGCCGGCGCCGATCAGGCGGGCGATATCGTCGTCCAGACCGGTGACGAACTGCGGGCTGACCAGGCTTGCAAGCAAGGCCTCTAGCTGGATCATGTTTCCGAAGGCGTGGATCAGGCGCTTCTGCCAGCCGAGCGGGAGGCCTAGCGCCTGAACGACGGCTTCGAACACCGCCTGGTCGCCAATGGTGATAGCAAGGCGCTTCGCAGGCAACAGGCGCGCAAGGATACCGGCGGCATCGCTGATCGCCCGCGCATCGGCACTCGCAATATTGATATCGCCGAGATCTTCGATCCCGGCCTGGTAGAATTCGCTGCTGCCGTCACGGCGCTGGCGGAAGACTTCACCGAGATAGGAATAGCGCTTGGGCGTGCCGGTCGCGGTTTCGATATGCTGAAGGCAGACGGGGATGGTGAATTCCGGGCGCAGGCAAAGGCTGGCGCCGGTCTCGCTTTCCGTCATGAAGATACGGCGGCGCAGGTCTTCGCCGGCAATATCGAGGAACGGCTCGGCCGGCTGGATGACGGGCGTATCCACCCGCTCCGTCCGGCGCGCCGAAAACTCCGAAAGGAGTTCGCCGGAGAAATCCGGCATGTTGATCAGGGCCATCTCAGCCCGCCCTCTTCCGGTCTTCCGTCTGAGCCGCCAGAATTTCCTTCACCTTGGCGACGAGATCGGCCTCCTTGACCGTTTCCTGCGCAACGCGGGCTTCGCGCCACGAGGCATTGTCCTCGATCTCGCCGGAGAGGCGCTTGCCCTCGATCAGGTCCTTGATCTGCACGACGCCCTCGGCGCGCTCATCGCCACCCTGGATGATGGCGACGGGGCAACCGCGGCGATCGGCGTATTTCAGCTGGTTGCCGAACTTCTTCCAGTTGCCCTGGTACATTTCGGCGCGGATGCCGGCCTGGCGGAGTTCCTGGGTGATGCGCTGGTAGCCGCCCATGGCCTCGACATCGCCATCCATGACGGTGACGAGGACGGGCTCGATGACTTCGCTCTGACCGAGCTTGCCGAGGTTCTTCAGCGCCGTCATCAGGCGCGAGACGCCGATGGAGAAGCCTGTTGCCGGAACCGGCTGACCCATGAAGCGGGAGACCAGACCATCATAGCGACCGCCGCCGCCGACGGAACCGAACACGACCTTTTCGCCCTTCTCGTTTGTGACGTCGAACAGCAGTTCGGCTTCGTAGACCGGGCCGGTGTAGTATTCGAGACCGCGGACAACGGAGGGATCGATCTTGATGCGGTCGGACTGGTAACCGGCGCCAGCGACGAGGCTGCCGATAAAGTTCAGCTCCTCGACGCCCTCAGCACCCTTGGAGGTGCCAGCGACGAGTTCCGCCAGCTGGGCAGCGCTTTCCGCATAATCCTTGATGCCGACGAAGAAGAGGACCTTGTCGATCTGGCTCCGGTCGAGGCCGGCGCCCTTGGTGAAATCGCCGGACTCGTCCTTGCGGCCCGGGCCGAGCAGGAGGGCCACGCCCTCGGGACCGAACTTGTCGAGCTTGTCGATGGCACGCAACACGTTGAGACGCTGCGCAGCCTTGTCGTCGCCGCCGAGGCCGATCGCTTCCAGAACGCCGTCGAGAACCTTGCGGTTGTTGACGCGGATGACATAGTCCCCTCGCTTGATGCCAAGCGCTTCCAGCGTGTCCGACATCATCATGCACATCTCGGCATCGGCCTGCACGCCGGGCGCGCCGACGGTATCGGCGTCGAACTGCATAAACTGGCGGAAGCGGCCGGGGCCGGGCTTCTCGTTGCGGAACACATAGCCAGCGCGATAGGTGCGGTAGGGCAGCTGGATCTCGTTGAAGTTTTCCGCGACATGGCGGGCGAGCGGCGCCGTCAGGTCGTAGCGCAGCGACATCCACTGCTCGTCATCATCCTGCAGCGAGAAGACGCCTTCGTTCGGCCGGTCGGCATCGGGCAGGAACTTGCCGAGCGCGTCGGTGTATTCGAACAGCGGCGTTTCGACAGGATCGAAACCATAATGCTCGTAGACTTCGCGGATCTTCGCGGTCATCTCGTTGACAGCGCGAATATCGGCCGCCGAACGATCGACGAAACCGCGGGGAAGTCTGGCCTTGAGCTTTTGTGGTTTCTTCTGCTTGTCGTTCATTTCCAACGTCTTCCGCTCAGTGTGACAGTGGCGGTTTCCTAGCGGAAAGGGCCGGATGCGGCAAGGGCGAAGGCCCTTGATCCGCAGCACAGAATCGATTGAACGAGAGAGAATGGATCGAATGGCGGAGTTATATGATGATCGCTGAAGCACTTCTCTACGCCGCGACCGCCTGGCGGACGCAGAAGGCGCACCGCAAATATATCCGCTACTCGATCAATCTCTGGTCCCGCGCCAACCGTTGCAGCCGGCAGTGGGCGGAGCATGAGGAGAACACGAGGCGGGCGATGCTTTCGGCGATGGCCGGTTGTAAGCAGCGGCGAACGGCCGTGGTGCTGGGGTCCGGGCTGTTGCGCGATGTGCCGATCCGCGAGCTGGCGGCCAGCTTCGATACTGTCGTTCTGATCGATCTCGTGCATGTCGCGACGGTCAGGATGAAGATGCGCGGCAAAGCCTATCACAATGTCCGGCTGATCGAGCGCGATCTCTCGGGCTATGACGAACTTGCCGCCGGCAAGGCGCCGGAGCCGCTCGGCTTCCTGCGCAACGTGCCCTATCTCGACTTCGTGGTTTCGGCCAATCTGCTCTCGCAGATCGGGCGCGGGGTGCAGCGGCGGCTCGAGGCGGAGCGGGAGAAAATGCCCGAGAAAGCGGTGGAGCAGCTGATCAGGGCGCATCTCTCAGGGCTGTCGCGCATGCCGTTCAAGAGCTGCCTTGTCACCGATGTCTCCTATGCGGTGATCGATCGCAACGGAAAGACGCATGAGGAGGCCGACCTGATGCACGGTGCCGCAGTGCCGGAGGCGCGGGCGGCTTGGGCCTGGCCGGTGGTGCCGATTGGAGAGGAAAGCCAGGATTACCAGGTTATCCATCAGGTGATTGCGGCATGGTGAATTGCAATATATCGTGATGCAATCAAAGATTTATTGTATCACTTTTATTTTGCGAATATCGTATCGATGAAGATCGTTTGGGATGAGCCGA
Source organism: Rhizobium sp. AC44/96 (assembly GCF_001692185.1). Classification (NCBI taxonomy): domain Bacteria; kingdom Pseudomonadati; phylum Pseudomonadota; class Alphaproteobacteria; order Hyphomicrobiales; family Rhizobiaceae; genus Rhizobium; species Rhizobium sp. AC44/96. Next base: position 489,324 of record NZ_LXKO01000001.1, on the reverse strand, counting down.
AACGCGTCCGCAATGCTGCAAAGCACGGGCTGGATTTTCGCGACCTGGATGCGGATTTCTTCGCGGCGGCGCTGATCCTCGACGCCAGGAGCCCACGGTTGAAGGCCGTGGGTGTCCTGATCGAGGATGTGATCGCCGTCGTTTTCGCCGTTCTCGGGAGCGAGGGGATTTCCGTCATCTCGATGCGACGGGCAAGCCGCCAGGAAAGGAGGCTCTATGAACAATTCCAGTCGAAAAATCCACCGCCTCACTGACGAGGAAGAAGCCGCGATCCAGCGCGGCATTGCCGAAGATCCGGACAATCCCGAATGGACCGAAGAAGACTTCAAAAACGCCCGTCCCTTCGCAGAGGTGCTCCCCGAGCTTGCCGAAAGCATCAGGCGCTCACGCGGCCGCCCGGCAGCGGAGCAGCCGAAGCGGCAGATTTCGCTCAGGCTCGATCCTGACGTGATCGATGCCTTCAAGGCGACTGGCAAGGGATGGCAAGGGCGGATCAACGATGCGTTGCGCAAAGCGGCCAAACTTCGATAATGCGTGTCGCCATCTTGGCAGCCGCGGCCGGTTTGCCTATTTTCAGTCCATGCGTTTACTGGCTATCGCGACAATGATGCTTGCCTGGTTCGCCTATGGGACGATGTCCGCATGGGCGGGATGTCCGATGTGCGCCTCGATCCGCCAGGTCGTGAATGCCAGTGCGCAGCACCATCATATGGCGGGTATGGGCGATACGGCGAAGGCCGACACGCCGGCGACAGATCCATGCCCGGCGGGCGGCACGGTGCATATGCCGTTCTGCTCCGCCTGCCTTGTCGTGCCACCTGAGGCCGCCGTCCATGCCGATGGCAAGCAGGTGTTTTCCTACCCCTCCCCTGATGTCGCGCTCGCCCTTCCGGGGGCACGACCGGCGCCTTTGGCACCGCCTCCCCGAACAGCCTGACAATCCGATTTTCGACCGCATTTCGCGGCTTCACGCCGCATTCCGAAATTCCATTGCCAGACACAGGAAGGATATCCCATGTCTATGAAAATGCTCGTTATTGCCGCAAGCCTTGTGGTTTCGGCCTCTCCCCTCCTTGCCGAAGACATGTCGATGGACATGAGCAAGCCGATGGGCAACCACAGCGCGTCAAGCCATGCGTTTGCCGAGGCCAATGCCAAGATGCATAAGGACATGATGATCAAGTATAGCGGCGATGCCGATGCCGATTTCGTCCGGGGCATGATCCCGCATCATCAGGGGGCGATCGACATGGCCAAGGTCGAGTTGCAGTACGGCAAGGACCCTGAAATCCGCAAACTGGCGGAAGCCGTCATCAAGGCCCAGGAGGCCGAGATTGCCGAGATGCAGGCTTGGCTGAAGGTCCACGGCAAGTAACAGCGGCGGACGCCGGAGCTCAACTCCGGCGTCCTTCCGTTCATGCCTTCGGTTCGAACGGCGCGGGACGGCGACCGGCACCCTGGCGGGCGAGCATCCAGCCGGGATATTCGGGCGCGAGTTCACTCACCTCATCAAGCTTCTTCAGATCGTTTTCATCGAGCTTCAGGCCAACGGCAGCGAGGTTCTGATCGAGCTGCTCCACGCGCTTGGCGCCGATGATGACCGTGGTGACAAACGGCTTGGCGAGAATGTAGACCAGCGCCACCGTCGCGACGCTTACGCCATGTTTCGCCGCGATCTCGCGCATGACGGCAACGCAGGCCCAGGCCTTGTCCTTGTCGACCGGCGGGAAATCGAAGGTCGCGCGGCGCCCCTCGCCGTTGCCGGGCGCGCCCGGACCGTATTTGCCGGAAAGAAGTCCGCCGGCAAGAGGGGACCACACCATCAGCCCGAGCTTCTCCTCGTTCATCAGCGGCACGATATCGCGTTCGAGATCGCGGCCGGCGATCGAGTAGTAGGCCTGAACGGTTTCGAAACGGGCAAAGCCGCGCCGTTCGGAAATACCGAGCGCCTTGGCAATACGCCAAGCCTGCCAGTTCGAGACGCCGATGTAGCGGACAAGACCGCGCGACACGAGGTCGTCGAGCGCACGAAGCGTCTCGTCGATCGGCGTCACCGGATCGGTGGCATGGATCTGGTAGAGATCGATATGATCCGTCTGCAGACGCTCCAGACTGGCCTCGACCGAGTCCATGATGTGACCGCGTGAGGCACCGCGATCATTCGGCTTGTCGCCCATGACGCCATAAACCTTGGTGGCGATGACAACATCCTTGCGCGGCACGCCGAGGTTTTTCAGGGCCTGGCCAAGCAGCCGTTCGGATTCGCCCGAGGAATAGACGTCGGCGGTGTCGATGAAGTTCACTCCGGCGGCAAGCGACCGCTCGACGATCCGGTCGGCAGCGGCCTGGTCGACGTCGGCAATCGAACCCCACATACTGCCTTCGTCTGCTGCCCCGAACGTCATCGTCCCCAGGCAGATCTCGGAGACGAACAGCCCGGTATTTCCAAGTTGATTGTAACGCATGATTGGACACTTCCTTGTGGTAGCCGCCCGGCGGACGCCGGCGGAGTCATAGACCCTTGATATTGGTGACCTGTGCGGAATGGTGCGCGCCCTCACTGGCTGCGCGGATGAGACGACTACAAGTTAAGGCGATGCCAACAGGTTTCAACGATGGGCAAGAAATTTTAGCGCGCCGACCAGCGTCGCGAAGAGACGATTGCAGCTGACGAAGGTTCTCTTTGTGATTGTATTTGCAGGATTTTCCAGCTTTTGTTCACCAGATGCTAATTGATCATCGATAACTCTTTGCCAAACGTGGGGAAGGGTTATGGGGAAACTTCATCGTACCGCGGCCTCGCTGCTGCGAAATGAACGCGGCAACGTCGCCATGATTTTCGCGCTGCTGCTGGTGCCGTTGATCGTGGCTGGAGGCGCCGGCGTGGATCTGGCCCGCTACGAAGCCGTGCGCGTGGAAATGCAAGATGGGCTCGATCGCGGCGTTCTCGCCGCCGCATCGCTCTCGCAGAAGCAGAAAACCGGCGACGTCCTCAAAAGCTACATGAACAATCTGAGCTACGCCAATGACGTGGCGGTCGACTTCAGCGAAACAACCGCCCTTAACTCCCGCAAGATAACCGCACACGCAAGCTACACGATCGGCACTGCCTTTCTCCATCTTGCCGGCGTCAAGACACTGACGGTCCAGACGGTTTCCAGCGCCGAAGAGGCGAAGCAGAACATCGAGCTGTCGCTCATGCTCGACATGTCCGGCTCGATGACCGGCAGCAAGATCACAAATCTGAAGACCGCCTCGCAACAGTTTATCGACCAGATCCTGACCGAGGATACGAAGAGCTATACGACCGTCAGCATCATTCCCTATGCCGGCCACGTGAACGTCGGCGCTGCCGTGTTCGACAAGCTTGGCGGCAAGCGGCTCAACGTGCAGATCCCGAAGAACGACCCGAACTACAAGGGCTCCTGCTTCGAACTCGACAATAGCGGCTACGGCAGCGAGGCCATCCCGACCTTCAAGGATCGCTCGCAGCTTCCGACCTTTACCAACTGGAACTACAACACAACGGACAAGCAGAAGAAGTGGTGGTGGTGCCCAGGCGAAGAGGATGCCATCACCTTTTTCTCCAACGACGCGGCCTATCTGAAGAGCAGGCTGGGTTCGCTGGCCCTCTACGACGGGACGGGAACGCAGAACGCCATGCAGTGGGGCTACATGCTGCTCAACCCCGCCGCATCGTCCATCGTCCAGGCGGCAATCGCCAGTGGCCAGATGTCATCGACCTTCGCAAACCGGCCTGCGAGCTTCAGCGACGCAGACACGATGAAGGTTCTCGTCTTGATGACCGATGGCCTGATCACGGCGCAGTACCGGCCCAACGACTATAACCGCTCGCCGGACCTGAGCCCCAGCAACTATACGATGGCCGGCGACACGGCTTCCTATCTCAGCAAGATCTGCACGACCGCAAAAGCCAAGGGCATCACGATCTTCACCATCGGATTCGAGCTGGGCAACGACACCACCGCAATCAACGGCATGAAAAACTGCGCCACCAGCGCCGCCCATTTCTACCAGGCGTCCGGCACCGGCATCGGTGACGCCTTCAAGTCGATTTCAACCTCGATTCGGAAATTGAGGCTGACGCAATGAAACATGCAGTGGCATCGGCCCGGATGCGACAAATCCTGGGCGAGCGCAACGGGGCCGCCGCAATCGAATTCGCCATTCTGGCACCAATCGTCTTTGCGCTGGTATTCTCGATCTTCGAAGCCGGCTGGATCATGACGCAATCGATCATGCTCGACAGGGCGGTCAGCCGCACTTCGCGCGCGCTGCAGATCAACGGAGCGAAGCTGACCTATGCCCAGTTCAAGGCGGCGGTTTGCAGCGAAGCGATCATCCTTAGCGATTGCGTCAAATCCATCCGGGTCGAGTTCACGCCGATCAGCAGCGCCACCGATTTCCCGACGAATGCAACGCCCTGCGTCGACCGCTCGCTCGCTATCGATCCTGTGACGACTTACACCGCCGGACAGCCGTCGCAGATCATTTTCACCCGAGCCTGCTATGTCGTTAACCCGCTGATACCGGGTCTGGGAATGGGCCTCAGCTTCCCCAAGGACGCGACCGGCGGCATCCGCCTGACGTCCAGCTTTGCCTTTGTGAATGAGCCGATTTGATGCGCAAACCTTCTCTTTCCAGAATGCTCCACGAGCGCTCGGGCGCCTCCGCAGTCGAGTTTGCCCTGATTGCACCTGTGATGATCTTCTTCTTCCTGGCGAGCATCACGACCTTCGACATCTACCGCACCTACCAAGGTATCGTTCAGGCGAACGGCATCGTCGCCGACGTCATTTCCAGGCAGACATCGATCAACAGCACATTCATCAGCAATATCTATGGGGTCTTTACCCATTTGCAGCAGAGCAGCACTGCCCCGAACGCGCTGCGCATATCGAGCATCAAGAAGACCGGCGGCGCCTACAAACTCGATTGGAAAAACGAAAGCGGAACGGTCGCCCTGCTGAAGCCGCAGGTTCTCGACACCAACACCCTGCCGCAGCTGACAGACGGCGATTCCGTCATCTACATCGAAGGTGTGGCAAGCTATACGACCATGTCATCCATTCTTGGGTTCGGATCGATGACCTTTGCCGAGACGGCCTTTGCCCGCCCGCGATTCATCGGTGCGGTCGTCTATCAATAGGCGCTCCCTTGTTTCGGCGGCGCCGGCTCATAAATTGTTTATCTGGATTTTCTACGGTGCGCCCATGACCACCCGTATGCTGACGACGATCGGCTTCGATGCCGACGATACACTCTGGCAGAACGAGCAGTATTACCGGCTGACCGAAGCGCATTTCACCGAGATGCTGGCGGACTTTGCCGAAGGACCGAAGATTTCAGAGCGGTTGCTGGAGGCGGAGAAGCGTAATCTCCGCTACTACGGTTTCGGCATCAAGGGCTTCACGCTCTCGATGGTCGAGACGGCGATCGAGATCACGGACGGCAAGGTTCCGGCCGCGGTGATTGCCCGTATCCTCGATACCGGCCGCGATCTCCTGTCTCATCCCGTCGAAACGCTGCCGCATGTTCGCAATACGCTGGAGGCGCTTGCCGAACACTATCTGCTCGTGATGATCACCAAGGGCGATCTCTTCGATCAGGAGCGAAAGCTCGCGCAATCGGGGCTAGGCGACTATTTTCACGCGGTCGAGATCGTCTCGGACAAGACAGCCGTTACTTACCGGCGCATCTTCTCGAAGGTCGGCGGCGGCCCGGAACGCGCGATGATGGTCGGCAATTCGCTGAAGTCCGACATCGTGCCGGCGATCGCTGCCGGCAGCTACGGCGTGTTCGTTCCGCACGAACTGACATGGGTGCTGGAGCATGTCGAAGAGCCCACGGAGGCACCGCGCTTCCGCAAGATCGAGCATCTCGGAGAATTGCGGAACCTGATCGAGACGCTCAAGTGAGCTCTCGCCCTCATTGCCGCGGCGGAAACAACGGCGATGGCTTCTTGTCGTCGGCAGGCGCCGGGGTGGCTTGTGGCGATGCCGGTTGCGCGGCGGCTTGCGGTTCGATCAGGATGCTGTAGGGCGCACCAAGACCGCGGCGCGGCGACGCCTTGGAGTAATAGGGCCGGAGCAGCCAGGTGGTATTGGCCATCGCCGTCGTGGTGTACGTGTCGCCGTCCTCGTCCGTGCCGAAGATCGCCTCGTCATCCGGCGTTGCCAGATCGAAGATCGCCAGGAAAGCAAACTTGCTCTTCGTGGTGAAGCTTATCTTCACGTGCTGCCCGGCCTTGACCGGCAGTGTGTAGACGCGGCTGTTGCCGAATTTCGTCCAGCCCTTCAGCTCCATCGTCGCGCCGGGAAACTGCAGCTTTTCCAACCGCTCGCCCGGCTGAAGCTCGGGCGACTGAGCCAGCGCGGCCGAAGCCAGCAGCGCACCTAACGCCGCAATCGCCATCAGCTTTCTCATGGACGTACCAATGCGTCGCGCATCACCTCTACCTCGGCGCGGCAGAAGCAACCTTCGAAATGATCGTTGACGAGACCCATTGCCTGCATGAAGGCATAAACTGTGGTCGGACCGACAAAGGTCCAGCCGCGCTTTTTCAGATTCTTGGAAATGACGACCGATGTCGGGGTCGTCGGGTTCGCCATGATCGTCGCGCGGTCGACCACGCCGGGGCGCTCGTTGTGGCCGGGTTCGAAGCTCCAGAAATATTTGGCGAGCGAGCCGAACTCCTGCCGGAGCTCGATTGCCCGCTTGGCGTTGTTGATCGTCGAGACGATCTTGCCGCGGTGGCGCACGATACCGGTGTCGCCAAGGCAGCGCGCGATATCGGCATCATCGAACAGTGCGACTTTTTCGAAATCGAAGCCGGCGAAGGCGGCGCGGAAGTTTTCGCGCTTGCGCAGGATCGTCAACCAGGAGAGGCCGGACTGGAAGCCTTCGAGGCAGATCTTTTCGAACAGCCGAATGTCGTTCGTGACCGGGCGCCCCCACTCTTCGTCGTGGTAGCGCATGTAGTCCGGCAGGTTGGCGTGCCAGTGACAGCGGTGCTTGCCGTCTTCACCGATGATGATGCCTGTTTCGCTCATGGGTCCGCTTCATTTTCAGCTGCGAATCCGGCTTTACCATTTGCAAACCCTCTTTCCAAACCGAACGATAACCCTGACGAAAAGTTTATCCGTTTCGTCGCCCTTTAATGAAATCGAATTTACCATTCGCTGGCGGGCGCGGTGGCAGGCTGGCGACAGGTGGCGCGTGCCGCCAGTACATTTTCGGCCAGTTGTAGAGAGTAAGTCCGATGATGAAATCCCTTTTGATCGCCGCGGCGTTGCTCGGCGTCTTTTCCACCGCTGCGTTCGGTGACGACCGCTACGCCACGCGTCCGCCGGTCGTGTTGAGCCCCGACCTCGCCGCTCCATGGATCATGCAGCTCGGCGGCGGCAAGGTGCGTCCCGTCGTCTACCAGCGACCGGTCGTCTACCAGCAGCGCGGACTGTTTGCGCCGCGTGTCGCCCCCCGCGCAGCCGTCCAGCGCGTTTCCGCGATCAATCCCGGCGTGCCGGTGATCCGCCAGCAGATCGAACCGCAATATCTGCCGCAGGTGGTCGCCTACCAGACCAAAGAGAACCCCGGGACCATTGTCATCGACACGAACAACCGCTTCCTCTACCTCGTGATGGAAGGCGGGAAGGCGCGCCGCTATGGCGTCGGCGTCGGCAAGCCCGGCTTCGAATGGGCCGGCGCTCACAAGATCACCCGCAAGTCGGAATGGCCGGACTGGACGCCACCGTCTGAAATGATCAGCCGCGAAGCCGCCAAAGGGCACTACCTGCCGGCAAGAATGGATGGCGGCCCGGAAAATCCGCTCGGTGCACGCGCCATGTATCTGGGCTCCACGCTTTATCGCATCCATGGCACGAATGCGCCGTGGACGATCGGAAGCGCCGTTTCGTCGGGTTGCATCAGACTGCGGAACGAAGACGTTACTGACCTTTACGAACGCGTCAAAGTGGGAACGCGCGTCATCGTCATGTAACGACGCCTCAATACCTGCCGATTGTCACTAATAACCGCAACCTTGGGCGGAAATTGCTGCAACCGGCGCACAAGACTTTGAATCGGATCGAAGTTCGGCTAGCTTCGGTCCGATTTTTTGCTTCGAAGGGGAATCACATATGATGAAACTGACGACGGCTTTCACAGCCGCCGGACTGATGCTCTCTGTCCTGCCAGCCTCTGTACTCGCCCAGCCGAACATGCCCGCCCACGATGGTGCTCCGGTGGTTCGCGTCACCCAAATGCCGAAGACCGTGAAGCCGCAATTCAAGCGCCAGCGCGTTCGCCTGGTGACAGATGAGGCCCCCGGCACCATCATCATCGATACCAATCACAAGTATCTTTACTACGTCGAAGGCAAGAACCGTGCGACACGCTACGGTATTGGCGTCGGGCGCGAAGGCTTCGGTTGGTCGGGCGTCGTCAAGATCGCGCGCAAGGCGGAATGGCCGAGCTGGACACCGCCGGCCGAGATGCGCCAGCGCGAGGCTGCCAAGGGTCACATCATTCCGGCCTTCCAGGAAGGCGGCGAGGACAACCCGCTCGGTGCACGCGCCATGTATCTCTATCGTGGCGGCCAGGATACCCAGTTCCGAATTCACGGCACCAACCAGCCGTGGTCGATCGGCCTGAACATGTCGTCGGGCTGCATCCGCATGATGAACGAAGATGTGATCGATCTCTACGAGCGCGCCTCCGTCGGCACGAAGGTCATCGTCGTCGGCCCGGGTAACAAGCAGGGCGAAGTCAGCTTTGACGACCGGGGTGTCGATATTCTCCGCACCATCTTCGGTGGCTGATCACGCCAATTGACGGGAAGTGTGGCGGCTGGTTGACCGGCCGCCTACTTCGATCCGCAGCTTATCTTGCTGCTCGCGGTGAAGGGTTTCGCCGCACCCTCGATCACCAGCTCATAGGTTCCGGAAAATGCCGCGGCCGACTTGCCGTGCTGGTCGGCTGCGATGACGAGATCGAGCGTTTGTCCACCGGTTTCATCGCCGCCGTCATAGAACATCGCGAGACGCAGTTCGCCTGCATGCGACCAGTTCTGTGTGAGGTGGTCCGAGTTGAACACGACCTTCTTGAACACCGGTGAGACGTCCGCGCTCTTGATCATGATGGCGCCTCGGAAATGATTGAGCCTGTGGCCCTCTTTCGCTTCGAAACCGCTCTCGATCGTGAACCGTACGTCCTTGTCGTCGGCGGAACAGAAGAAACGGCTGTCGGCATGTGCGGCCTGTGTGGCACCGCAAAGAACCGTTAGCGCGAGGATGGTACGACGCATTCTGAACTCCCGAGACTGCCGGCAATCGGCAGCGCTAACCTAGTGGCAGATGTCTTAATTTTTCGGGTAGGTCGCCGCCGTAGGCCCAGTCAAGCAATTGGACTGTATGCAGGATCGGGATCGCCGTACCGGTGGCGATCTGCGTCATGCAGCCGATATTGCCGGTGGCGATGACGTCCGGGCTGGTCGCCTCGATGTTCTTGATCTTCCGGGCCTTGAGCGCGTCAGAGATGTCGGATTGCAGGATGTTGTAGGTACCGGCGGAGCCGCAACAGAGATGACCTTCCGCCGGATCACGGACGGTGAACCCGGCCGCCTTCAGCAGGAGTTTCGGCGCCATCGTGATTTTCTGCCCATGCTGCATCGAACAGGCGGAGTGATAGGTGACCGCCAATGCCCTCGGCATCTGCTTTGGAAGATCGAGCGTCGCAAGATATTCGGTAATGTCCTTGGCCAGTGCGGAAACGCGGGCAGCCTTCGCGGCATAGGCCTTGTCCAGCCGCAGCATGTGGCCGTAGTCCTTGATGGTCGTTCCGCATCCCGACGCCGTGATGATGATGGCATCGAGCCCGCCGGCTTCGATCTCGCGGGTCCAGACGTCGACATTGGCGCGGGCGCTTGCCAGCGCCTGCTCTTCGCGCCCCATATGGTGCACGAGCGAACCGCAGCAGACTTCGCCGCGCGGCAACACGACCTCGACGCCAAGGCGGGTCAGCAATCGGATCGCCGCATCGTTGATCGCCGGATCGAGAACGGGCTGCGCGCAGCCTGACAGGATTGCGACCCGCCCGCGCTTCTCGGCGACGGGCTGCACGCTTCCCGGCACGGCATAAGCGGAACGCGCCGGCATTCGGCGCGGCGCCAGCGTCAGCATGGCGGCAAACGGCTTGAGCGCCGGATTGCGACGCAGCAGCCCGGCAAGGGGCCGGCCGATGCGCGCGAGCCGCAGCGCCAGACGGAAGCGACCGGGATATGGCAGGACGGCGGCGAGAATGCCACGGGTCACGCGGTTCATGAACGGGCGCTGGTAGGTCTTTTCAATATGCGCGCGGGCATGATCGACAAGATGCATGTAGTCGACGCCCGAGGGACAGGTGGTCGTGCAGGCGAGGCAGGACAGACAGCGGTCTATATGGGTGACGACGTCGGCATCCGCCGGCCGGTCGTTTTCCAGCATGTCCTTGATGAGATAGATGCGGCCGCGCGGACTGTCGAGCTCGTTGCCAAGCGTGACATAGGTGGGACAGGTGGCCGTGCAGAACCCGCAATGCACGCATTTGCGGAGGATCTTCTCGGATTCGGCTACATGTGGGTCTTCAAGCTGGGCGGGGGTAAAATTAGTCTGCATCGTCTAGTTTCCTGCAAGCTTCCCCGGATTGAAGATGCCTGCGGGGTCGAACTTCGCCTTTAATCGCGCCGAAAGCAATTCCACCGCCTCCGGCTGGGGTTGGAAGGCCGCGGTTGAGCCGCGCATCGCCTCGGGCGCCCTAACCAGGGTTGCATGCCCGCCGCCGAGCGCCTTGATGAAGCGACGCACCAAGTCTGCCTCGGCATCTGCCTCCATCCGCATCCAGACAAGGCCACCCTGCCAGTCATAAAAGGCATCGACGCCCGTTTCGAGGCGGAGCGCGGCGACGAGCCGGTGGCCGACGCTTGGCGCCACCGACACCCGCCAGACCGGCCGCGGCGTTCCGTCCGCATAGGGCAGGACGTCGCGGATCTCCCGCCACAACTGCGCGCTGTCATTGCTTCCCAAGCGCAAAACCGTTCCAAAAGCCGCCATCGCGTTCGCGAGCTTGTCGGCTCGTGCTTCCACCGATCCGGCAAGGCCTTCGATACGAAGCGCGGTCGCTTCGCCGGCCGGCAGCGTTCCGTCAAGGAACTTCCAGGTTACGGTCATCGGCAGATGCGCTGCGGCCGACACTTCAACAGGCAGCGCCATTGCCGCAGCCATGGCATCGGCGGCCTCCGCGTCATTGAGGTCCGCAACGAGGATGGTCTCCTCCGTCTTGGGCTTCGGCGGCACGCGGAAGGTGACTTCCGTAAGGAAGCCGAGCGTGCCATGCGAGCCGGCCATCAGCTTGACCAGATCCAGGCCAGTCACGTTCTTCATCACCCGGCCACCCGCCTTGATCGGCTCCCCGCTGCCGTTGACGAAGCGGACGCCGAGCAGGCTGTCGCGCGCGGCGCCAGCCACCAGGCGGCGCGGCCCGGATACATTGGCTGCGAAGACCCCGCCGATCGTCGGTTCTCCCGTTGTGCCCATCAGCGGCCGGTGATCCATCGGCTCGAACGCCATCATCTGGCCGTGCTCGGACAGAGCAGCCTTGATTTCGGAGAGCGGTGTCCCTGCTCGGGCGGTCAGCACCATTTCCCCCGGATTATAGGCGACGATCCCGGCAATGTTCGTCGAGCGCAGGCGGCTCGCGGCAGTCACAGCGTTGCCGAAGCCGGCGCGCGTGTTGCCGCCGCAGATCGCGACTGCCTTTCCCGCCGCCGCGTGAGCACGGATGATGTCGGCTGCATCTTCTTCAGTTGTCGGAAACAGGTCGATCATGCCACCGAACGTCCGTCGAGCGGGAAGACCTTGGACGGATTGAGAATCCAGTCCGGATCAAAGGCGGCGCGGGCTGCCATCTGCTGTGCAAGATCCGCATCCGAATACTGATGGCGCATCAGGTCGCGCTTTTCGATCCCGACGCCGTGCTCCCCGGTGAGGCAGCCTCCAGCATCGACACAGAGCTTCAGGATCTCCATTCCGGCGGCCTCGGCACGCGCGGCGTCATCAGGGTCGTTGGCATTGAAGAGGATGAGCGGATGCATGTTGCCGTCGCCGGCATGAAACACGTTGGCCACCCTGAGGCCATAGCGGTCGATGATTTCGGACGTCTTCTTCAGCACGTAGGAGAGCTGGCTGAGCGGAACGGTGCCGTCCATGCAGATATAGTCGGCGATCCGGCCGGTGGCGCCGAAGGCGGATTTCCGACCCTTCCAGATCAGGGCCGCCTCGGTTGCCGATTGGCATTCGCGAACGGTCTTCACGCCATGCTTGCGGGCGATCTCGACGATGCTTGCCAGCATGTCGTCCATCTCCGCCTCGGACCCCTCCACCTCGACGATCAGAAGCGCACCGACATCCAGCGGATAGCCGGCCTTCGCAAAGGCCTCGCAAATCTCGATGGCGGGCTTGTCCATGAATTCGATGGCGACGGGAATGATGCCCGACGCAATGACATCGGCCACGCAGGAGCCCGCTTCTTCTGATGTCTCGAAGCCGAACAGGACGGGGCGCGCGCCTTCCGGCTTGGCGATCAGGCGAACCGTCGCCTCGGTCACGATGCCCAGCTGGCCTTCATGACCGCAGACGAGGCCAAGTAGGTCGTAGCCGGCCGCATCCAGTCCCTTGCCACCGAGATCAATAACCGTTCCATCCACCAGAACCATCTTCACGCCGAGGAGATTGTTGGTCGTCACGCCATATTTCAGGCAGTGAGCACCGCCCGAATTCATCCCGATATTGCCGCCGATCGTGCAGGCGAGCTGCGAACTCGGGTCCGGCGCATAAAAGAAGCCATCCGCGGAAACCGCTTCTGAAATGTTCAGATTGGTGACACCTGCCTGAACGACGGCCGCCCGGTTCGGCAGGTCGATATCGAGAATGCGGTTCATCTTCGACACGCAGACGACGACCGCGTCCTCCTGCGGGATAGCGCCACCGGAGAGCGACGTCCCTGCCCCGCGCGGCACGATGGGCACACCATAGCGATGGCAGTATTTCATCACGGCAACGACTTCGGCGGTGCTGCGCGGCAGCGCGACGGCAAGCGGCACCCGACGATAGGAAACGAATGCATCTGTCTCGAACGGCACAAGCTCACGGGCCTCGTGGACGAGGCATTCCGGCGGCAGCAGATCGATCAGATCGGTGACGATCTGGCGGCGGCGCGCAAGAACATCGTCGCGCGGGGCGAGAAACGAAATGGCGTCGGACATGGCTCTCTCCCTTCGCAAAACAAGGCGTCGACGCCGTGCTGCGAACAGCTTCGGCTTAGCACTTTCCCGAATGCGGCGCAAATGCTAAGCACTTATGCCAAAAGAAGAAAATATCAGGGCAACATGACAAATCTGGGTGATCTCGAAATCTTCGCCAAGGTCGCGGCGACCGGCAGCATGTCGCTTGCCGGACGTGCGCTTGGCTTCTCGCCGGCCGTTGTTTCCAAGCGCATCAAGAGACTGGAGGACAGGCTCGGCACACGGCTCCTGCAGCGCACGACACGGCAGATCTCGCTGACCGAAGCGGGACAGGGGTTCTACGATCGCGTGCTCGGCATTCTCGCAGGGCTGGAGGAAGCGGAGTTCTATATCTCGGGACGCTCGGCGCAGATGCATGGCACGCTGAAGGTCTCGGCCCCGACATCGTTCGGGCGCATGCATATCGCGCCGCATCTGAAGGCGTTCATGGACATGCGCCCGGCGCTGGCGATCAACCTCGTGCTCAGCGACGAGTTCAGCGATATCGTTGGCGGCGGCTTCGATCTGGCGATCCGGATCGCCGAACTGACGGATTCCAGCCTCGTCGCGCGGCGGCTTGCTCCGGTGCGCCGGTTGCTGTGCGCCTCCCCCGCCTATCTCTCCGCCAACGGCACGCCGCAAACGATCGAGGACCTGAAGCACCATCGCTGCCTTCCCGCGCACAACAATGATGTGTGGCGACTGGAAGGGCCGGATGGCGCACTTTCCATGCGGCCAGAGGGCTTGCTCGTCACCAATTCGAGCGAGGTCATTCGCGAAGCCGTCATTGCCGGGCTCGGTATCGCGCTGCGTTCCACCTGGGATATCGGCGAAGAGCTGAAAAGCGGCCGTCTCGTCCAGGTCCTGCCCGCTTACGAGGGGTCGCGCAACGTGACGCTCTCGGCCGTCTATCCGAGCCGGCAGTTCCTGCCTGCAAAAGTGCGGCTGTTCATCGACTATCTGGCCGACCTTTATGGACCGGTTCCCTACTGGGAGCGCTGAGCGCTCCTAGCGGGCCAGATCGAGATAGGCGGACGCCACCATGGCGTCGATATCGGCCGGCACCGGAACAACGCAAGCCTCCGGGCCGACTGCTCGCTTGGCGACCCGCTCGAGGCACCGAACCTGCAGGGTAAAGCCGAGGTCCATCGATTCCACGGAATTGCCCAAGGGGCGCGAGCCGGCGAGATTGGCCATGTGGCCGCCGCCGAGAATGTGGATCAGGCGACCGTCCTTGAGATGCAGCGTTTCGATGCCATCGGCCTCGTAACGGCTGATCTCGACTACGTCCTCGTGTTCACGGAACGCGGCGACGTCGATCTCATTCGGGAAGTGCCCGCCGTTCATCAGGATCGCACCATCCTTGATCAGCGGAAGGTCGCGCGCGGTGACGATGTCGGGATGGCCCGTGACGGTGATCAGCACGTCCGCCGAGCGGATCGCCTGGTCGCGCAACGGCGTCACAAAGCCATCGAGATGCGCTTCGAGCGACGTGACCGGATCGATATCGACGACACTGACCTGGGAGAAGGCGTTGCGGAAACAGGAAGCCGTGCCCTTGCCACAGGCGCCATAGCCAAAGACGGTAACGCGCTTGCCGTTGGTCGAGCGGTTGGTGAAGCGCATGTAGCTTTCGAACAGGCTTTGGCCGACGGCGTGCCTGTTCTCGGCGAATTGCTTGATCGGGCTGTCGTTGATCACCAGGATCGGCATGTTCAACTGTTCGCGCATCGGCAGCAGGCGCGTGCGACCGGACGTCGTCTCCTCCGTGCCACCGAGAAGGTTGGCGTATGGACGTTGCGCGGCGATGGCAAAGAGATCGCCGCCGTTGTCGAGAAGCAGATCCGGTCTTTCGGCAACAACTGCCTCGAGGCTCTGGTGATGAGCGACCGGGTCGGTCGTCTGCGTTGCGAAGACCGTCACTCCCTGGGCTCGCAGAAACTCGACCGTCGCGGGCTGGGTGCTGTTGAGGTTGCCTGTACAGACGAGACGCGCGCCACCCGCCCGCAAGGTCATCAGAAGCGCCACGGTTTTCGGCTCAAGATGGATGCCGGTGCCGATCGTCAGTCCCTCGAACGGCCTTGTATTGCGAAACTCGGCGGCCGTTGCTTGCAGCAGCCGGCAGCTGCGACCAATCCAATCAATTCGTGTTGCGCTAGTTGTCATGCTCCAGGTCCCTTCGCGTTTGTCACATTGTTAAACGGAGCCGCGGCGGAGGGACACGGACATATTTCTGCGGCCGGCGCAGAAAATCTGCCTCCCCGTTTCGCCCATAGCCTGAAAATGCTGTGGATTCGGTCGGCCTAACATTAGCCGGCAATCGAATTTAACGAAAAATCGCTGTATAAATGCCATAGTCTCGACTTAACGGTGCATGGCCCGACAACGTCGTTGATTGCGACAAGGCACAGGCTCATATTAATTCTTGCAGCATGACGCGATCAGAGCAATTCGTGACGGTTTTCTCAAATCGAAACCGAAACGAAACGCTCTAATGGTAAGTATCAAAGCTGCCGCGCATGCAACGAAACACATGGATCGCGCAAGCTCCAGATTGGATATTGTATAGCGACCGTGAAACGAACGATAAAGGTGACCCGACCGTTGACTCTTCTTGCCCGACTGGCCTCTGACGTACAGCTGATGTTCCGGCGCCCACCGCGCCAGCAATATGCTGCGCTCTGCTATCGGACGAACGAGAAGACGAAGGCGCTCGAGGTCTTGTTGCTGACGAGCCGCGACACCGGTCGCTGGGTGATACCCAAGGGCTGGCCCATGGACGGACGCACCTCCTACGAAGTGGCGGCGCGCGAAGCCTACGAAGAGGCCGGCGTTCGCGGGACGGTCGAGAGCGACACGCTTGGGTGCTACCATTATCCCAAGGTTCTCAAGAACGGCCTGAAAGTGATCTGCAAGGTCCAGGTCTACGCGCTCCAGGTTTCGACGATCGCCAAGAACTTCAAGGAAAAGGGCGAGCGGCGCGTGGAGTGGGTTTCCTGCGACGAAGCGGCGAAGCGGGTGAACGAACCCGAGCTGCGCGATCTGTTTCTGCTGTTCAAGCGCCGCATGACGGAGCAGCATGCCGAAAGCGCGCTGACGCAAATTCCGGCGGAATGAATCCCGCGATCTTGCGCCTGCGAACACCGGGGCGCTAAAGCAGGATTCAGCCATAAGGAACAGCATGCCAGACCGCCCCCCCGTCCTCACCAAAAGAACGCTCGACAAGGACCTCGACAGGCTGACGCACGTCGAGGACGCATCGAAGTATGTTTCTCGCAAACTGATAGCACCGGGGATCGGGGTGGTCTTCCTTGGTCTCGCTATGCTGTTCGCCGGGGTCTACGTCTTTGACCGTCCGGGCGCGGTGCTCGTGATCGCCGCAGCAGCTCTTGCTGCCTATATGGCCTTGAACATCGGCGCGAACGACGTGACCAACAACGTGGGCGCGGCCGTCGGCGCACGCGCCATGACGATGGGCCAGGCGCTGGTCATTGCGGCAATCTTCGAGATTCTCGGCGCAACGATCGCGGGCGGCGAGGTCGTAAAGACGATATCTTCCAGCATCATCGATGCCGTGCAGGTCCCGGCTGGTCTCTTGGCCTGGATCATGATGGCCGCGCTGATGGCCGCCGCCTTATGGATCAACCTCGCAACGTGGATGAACGCACCGGTTTCGACCACTCACTCGATCGTCGGGGCAGTGATCGGGGCCGGCATCGGCGCCGTTGGCCCGGGTCCGGTGAACTGGCGGGTCATGGCCGAAATCACCTCCAGCTGGGTGACATCGCCGCTGATCGGCGGGATCATCGCGGCCGGCATGCTTTTCCTGGTCAAGACGTTCATCATCTATCGCGAGGACAAGATTGCCGCCGCGACACGATGGGTGCCGGTTCTGATCGCCCTGATGGTCGGCAGCTTCACGGCCTACATGATCCTCCAGCTCGAGGCGCCCGGCTCATTCTCCTCGTCGACGATCCTGCTCCTGGGCGTGGCGGCTGGTTTCATCGCCTGGATCATCGCGCGACCGCTTGTGCGGCGGCGGGCGCAAGGGCTGGAAAACCGCAACAGTTCGCTTCGCGTGCTCTTCCAGTTGCCGTTGATCGGCTCGGCGGCGTTGCTATCCTTCGCGCATGGCGCGAACGACGTTTCGAACGCGGTCGGCCCGCTGTCTGCCATTGTGCGCGTATTGCTGGGGCACCCACTCGGAGACCCCACCGCGCCTCCTCTTTGGGTCATGCTTATCGGCGCGCTCGGCATATCGGTCGGCCTGCTGCTGTTCGGCCCGCGCCTGATCAGGCTCGTCGGTGAGCAGATCACCAAGCTCAACCCGATGCGGGCCTATTGTGTGGCGCTTTCGACGGCAATCACGGTCATCGTCGCTTCGTGGCTCGGGCTGCCGGTCAGTACCACCCATATCGCCGTCGGCTCCGTCTTCGGCGTCGGCTTCTTCCGCGAATGGTATACGCGCCATTCCAAGCGCCGGGTCGCGTATATTCGCAGCAAGGCGGAGGTCTGGACCGTCGAGGAGCCCTTGGACCCGAATACGCACGAGGTCCGTCGCCGCTACCTCGTTCGCCGTTCGCATTTCATGACGATCATCGCCGCCTGGGTCATCACCGTGCCGGCATCGGCTGCGCTTGCGGCCATGATCTATTGGGTTATGTTCGCGCTCTTTGTCTAAGGGGTTCTTGATGCGCGCAAATTTCCGGATGCAACGCCTGTTCGTCGACGCGCCGCTCTCGCTTGGCGGCGCGTCGGAAGCGACACCCGATCAGTTCAACTATCTCGCCAACGTGCTGCGCATGGCCGACGGCGCCGAGATCCTGGTGTTCAACGGGCGTGACGGCGAATGGAAGGCCCGCCTGTCCTTTCCGAGCCGCAAGCGCATCCTGGTCATCCCAGAAGAACAGACGCGGCCACAACCCGCTCCATCGGACCTGCACTATCTCTTCGCGCCACTGAAGGTCGGACGGCTCGATTATCTCGTGCAAAAGGCCGTAGAGATGGGCGCGGGCGTGCTGCAGCCGGTGATGACCCAGCATGTGCAAGGCAAGATCACGAACCTCGACAAGCTCAAGGCCAACGTCATCGAAGCCGCGGAGCAATGCGGCATCCTCGGCATTCCCGATGTCGCCGAGCCGATACGACTGTTCGACCTACTCGACGGATGGCCAGCCGAGCGACGGATCATCTATTGCGACGAGGGTGATGCCGGGCAAAACCCACTGCCGCTGCTGTCCAAAATTACGGAACGGAAGCTTGCGCTGCTGGTTGGTCCGGAGGGTGGGTTCTCCGAGGAAGAGCGTACGCGGCTGCGCAGTCTCGACTTCGTCACCGCCATACCGCTTGGCCCGCGAATCCTGCGTGCGGATACCGCGGCGGTTGCCGCCATGGCTGTGATCCAGGCGGCGATCGGAGACTGGGAGTGACGGGCGAAAACCTATTAAGCAACACCGCCGCTATTTTTTTGATCGCCCGTTGAAACAAATTCACTTGCAACATACCTGCCAGCGGTCCTAATCACCCTTCCATGTCCGTTTCCCCCGGACGTTCCCCAGATACAGGTTACTTGAATGGCTCGTGACACTACCGACCAGACGCCGCTCTCTTCGGTTCAGGAGCTGACCGATTATCTCGCGGCTGGGAACAAGCCGAAGGACGCATTTCGGATCGGCACCGAGCACGAGAAGTTCGCCTTCTTCCGTGCCGACAACAGCCCGGTGCCTTATTTCGGTGAGAACAGCATTTCCGGCCTGTTGAAGGGACTTGAGGCCAAGAGCGGCTGGGATCCCATTCTCGACGGCGACAACATCATCGGTCTGGCCGAGCCGAAGGGCATGGGCGCGATTTCGATCGAACCCGGCGGCCAGTTCGAGCTCTCCGGCGCACCGCTGGAAACCATTCACGAGACCTGCAAGGAATCAAACCAGCATCTGGCAACGCTGCGCGAGATCGCCGAGCCGATGGGCATCCGCTTTCTCGGCATTGGCGGCAGCCCGAAATGGACGCTTGCCGAAACGCCGGTGATGCCGAAGTCCCGCTACGAGATCATGACCCGCTACATGCCGAAGGTCGGCAGCAAGGGTCTCGACATGATGTACCGGACCTGCACGATCCAGGTGAACCTGGACTTCTCGTCCGAGGCCGACATGCGCAAGAAGATGCGCGTCTCGATGAAGCTGCAGTCGCTGGCGACGGCGCTGTTTGCCTCCTCCCCCTTTACCGAAAGCAAGCTGAACGGCCTCTTGTCCTGGCGCGGCGATATCTGGCGCGACACCGACAACAACCGCTCCGGTCTTCTCGACTTCACCTTCCGCGACGACTTCGGTTTTCATGACTATGTCGAGTGGGCTCTCGATGTGCCGATGTACTTCATCGTACGCGACGGACGCTACCACGACTGTACGCACGTCACCTTCCGCCAGTTCATGAACGGCGCCCTGAAGGGCGAAGTCGCGGCCTGGGAACCGACGATGGGCGACTGGACGAACCACCTCTCGACGCTGTTCCCCGATGTTCGGCTCAAGCGATTCCTCGAAATGCGCGGCGCCGATGGCGGACCGTGGCGGCGGATCTGCGCGCTGCCGGCTTTCTGGGTCGGGCTGCTTTATGACGAGGGGGCGCTTGATGCGGCCGACATCCTGACCAAGGACTGGACCTTCGATGAGGTCCAGGCCCTTCGCGATGCGGTTCCGGTTCAAGGGCTGAGGGCCAAGTTCCGAGGCCATGATCTCTATGAAACGGCCCGCGAAGTTATCGCCGTTTCGAAGGCTGGCCTGAAGGCGCGCGGCAAGCTCAACAAGGAAGGTCAGGACGAAACCATCTTCCTTTCGCCGCTCGACGAAGTCATGGCCAAGAAGGCGACGCTGGCCGAGGATCTGCTGGCGCTGTACCACGGCCGCTGGAATGGCTCGGTGGACCCTGTCTTCGATGAGTATCAATACTAAGCGGTTGTAAAAAGCCGTTTGCGCATCCCTTTTTCCGGCTATAGTGGCGCGATTATGCGTCGCAAACCGGGAAAGGGATTTCCATGCTGCCACTCTTCGACATGATGATGCAGGCGCAGAACGGCGCGGCGATGGACGCGGTCTCCCGGCAGTTCAACCTTGCACAGGAACAGGCAACAAAAGCCATGGCCGCGCTGATGCCGGCATTTTCGGCCGGGTTGAAACGCAGCACGAGCAACCCCTACGATTTCATGGGATTGATGCAGGCGGTCGCATCGGGAAATTACGCCCGGTATTTCGAGGACATGAGCAGGGCCTTCACGCCGCAGGGGATCTCCGACGGCAACAACATTCTTGCGCAACTGTTCGGCTCGAAGGACGTGTCGCGCGCGGTCGCGGCGCAGGCGGCACAGATGACCGGCATCGGACAGGAAATCTACAAGCAGATGCTGCCCGTTATGGCCGGCACGTTGATGGGCGGACTGTTCAAGCAATCGATGGGACAGATGAATGCGCCGGTAAACCCCTTCGTCAACACGGCGATGGGTGAGAGCATTCAGCAATGGCTGCAGAGCACCGGCTTTGCGCCGCGGGAAAAACCAGTTCCCGAGCCTAGCATCTTCGACAATCCGTTCACGCAGGCCATGCAGTTGATGTTCAGCGTGCCAAAGCCGGAGCCTGAGAAACCAGCCATCAACCCGTTCCTCGACAATCCCTTCGCCAAGGCCTTTCAGGAGATGATGGGCAACCTTGGAAAGCCGGTCGCGCCGCAGCAACCGGAGCCTCCCAAGGCGAAGGCTAAAGCCGAAACGGAAAGCTACATGGACATGCTGAACACCATGTTCGACAGCGGCCTGGAAGTGCAGAAGAGCTACCAGAAGAGCATGGAAGCGATCTTCGAAACCTATATGCCGAAGGCGCCGCCGGCCTCCCCTCCCAAGGCATAAAAAAACCCGGAGACGGCTTGGGGCCGGCACCGGGTAAGAAGCAGGGCTATTGGCTATCACCCTGCGGGGAAAACTGGGGCCGGCCCTACTCCTCGTGGGACCGGAACATCGAATTGCGTGCGCGATTGCGCGCCGAACGCGTCAAGTGATCCGACGGATCCTCGAAGAAGGTCGACGTAAGGAACGCCGAGGTCAGATCAGCCCGTGACAGGCCGATATCCTTCAACAGATTGTCGTCGAGGTCACGCAGGCGGTTGATCTCCATACGGTTGCGGAACACGCGCAGTACGGATGCCAACGGTGCAAAAGCATAGGCAAGACGCTGTGCAAACGTCATGCTGGCCTGGTTGCAGTCGAGTTCAAGTATCCGGTCTGTCGTGCGCATGGGACGATCCTTTCGTTGGCGCGCAACAACCCACCCTTCCCGCGAGGTCAAACGGGAAGAAGCAAGTTGAAATCGGAGCGGACAGGCAGGGCGCCGGTCCTTCGCTGTGATTGATTTGCACGCTCAAGATGCCAAACGGCTATTGATCAGTCCAACGAATGTTTCTAATGATTATCATCAGAGATCGTTATAGGTGAGCTCATGTCCGCGCCTCTTGATATTGACCAGTTGCAGACCTTCATCGCCATCGTGGATTCCGGCAGCTTCACGAAGGCCGCCGATCGCGTCTACAAGACGCAGTCCGCCGTCTCCATGCAGATGCGACGCCTTGAGGAGCGTATCGGCAAACAGCTGTTCATCAAGGACGGCCGCGGCAACCGGCTGACGTCGGAAGGCGAAAAGCTGCTGAACTATGCCCGGCGCATGATCCGTCTCAATAACGAGGCCATCGCGGCCTTCGACGACAATCGTCTCGAGGGAACGCTGCGCATCGGAACGCCGGACGACTATGCCGACCGCTATATGCCGGAGATCATCGGCCGTTTCGCCAAGACGCATCCGAATGTCGAAATCTACATCGTCTGCGAACCTTCGGTGGATCTCGCCGAGCGCATCACGCGCGGTGAGCTCGACGTTGCACTCGTGACGCACAACCCGCGCGAACGCATGTCGGACGTGGTAAGAACGGAGCCGCTCTGCTGGGTCGGCTCGGCGAACCACCCGATCCGCGACGACGCGCCGGTTCCGCTCGCTGTCGGACGACGCGACTGTCAGTGGCGCCAGCTTGCCTGCTCGGCGCTCGATGCGGTCGGCCGCGAACACCAGATCCTCTTCACCAGCTGGTCCTGCACCGTTATCGCGGCTGCGGTTCTTGCCGGCATGGCCGTCTCCGTCATGCCGGAATCGGCGCTGCGCACCGGCATGAAGGTGCTGAGTCAGGCAGACGGTTTCCCCGCCCTGCCCCCGGTTCAGATCGGCATCATGAAGCGGCCCGGTGTTTCGATCTCGCTGATGAACGCGATCACGGCGCATATCAGCGCCTGCCTCGACAACATCACGCCGGCCGTTATCGAGGAAACGCTCGATGCGGACCTGAAGAACGCCTATGGCCGGGTGGAACCCCGGCTCAAGGTCGCCAACGCGGTCCCGAGCTGGTAATTATCAGGCGGGAACAGCCGAGAAGAAGGAAGAGCGGATCACGCCCTTCCATTCTTCCAGAATGCGCTTGGCAAGCGAAGCCTCGCTAACGACCGCAAGGCGAATGGAAGCGCCGATCAGGTGGCTGAAAAGGTAGGTGCGGGCTTCCATATCGACAGTCGTCAATTCCGGCGCGATGCGGCGCACCGCGTCATGGAAGATATCGGCAATACGCGTGGAATGCTCGATGTTCAGGCGCAGGAGATCCTGGTCGGTTTCGGTTCCCATCCAGATTCCGAGATAGGCGGCGTCGTTGCGGTACTCGTCATAGTGCCAGTCGATGGTCGTCGCGAGCACGTCGAGCGCGTCATCGACTGAATTAACCTTTGAAAAGGCGTCGGAAATTCTGGCCTGGATGGTAGACGCGTGCCGGTCAAACAGCGCTTTGACGATCGCGGCCTTTTCCGGGAAATACTGATACACCGAGCCGATCGGCACCTTGGCAGCAACTGCGAGTTCCGTCATGCGCATGGCGCTGACACCCTTTTCGGCGATCAGCCCTGCTGCAGCGGATAAAATGAGATCCAGCCTCTGGATGCTGCGTTCCTGTTTTGGCTTCCTGCGGAGGCCGATGCGATCAAAATTTTCGACGTTCATGTCGTTCCCCAACCAGCGTTTTTTTACTGCGCGGAAGATCGCTCCAACCGCCGCGTTGGCCGATATGGCATGCAGGTCTTCATGGTGGGTAAACGAGAAGCATCGAATTTTAACGATTGCGAAAAGCATAAACAAATCGGGGCGATACACCCCGATTTGGTCGTTTTTGGCGATGGTTTTGCGCGGCCGCAGTGCACTGAAATGCTGAACATGTCGGCTTTGCAGCCGTGCCGTGTCTCAAGAGCGACGCGCGCGCCTGATTCGTCGTCCGAATGACCGGCTTGACGTGTTCCGGCTACAGCGCGGCCGCCTAGTCAGGAAAGGTTCTTCTTCAGAAACTCGATCGTTCGGCCCCAGGCGAGATCGGCAGCCTTCTTGTCGTAGCGCGCCGCCGACGTGTCGTTGTTGAAGGCATGGTTGGCGCCCTCATAGACAAAGATCTGGAAGTCCTTGCCTGATGCCTCGAGCGCCTTCTTGTAGGCATCGATGCCGGCATTGGTGCGATCATCCAGGCCGGCATAGTGCAACATCAGAGCGGCCTTGATGTTCGGTACGTCCGCCGCTGCCGGCTGCATGCCGTAATAGGCGACACCAGCCTTCAACTCGGGCGACTTTGTCGCGAGACGGTTGACGACACCGCCACCCCAGCAGAAGCCGACGACGCCGACCTTGCCGTTGGTTCCATCAAGCTTCGACAGGTAGGCCACAGTGGCCTCGGCGTTGGCGACGGTGGCATTCGGATCAAGCTTGCTGAACATGTCGCGCGCCTTGTCCTCGTCTTCAGGCGTGCCGCCCTGCAGCGACAGGAAATCGGGCGCCAGTGCCACGAGCCCTTCCAGCGCTACACGCCGCGCGACGTCCTTGATATGCGGATTGAGGCCGCGGTTTTCGTGAATGACGATGACCGCGCCGAGTTTGCCAGCGGCATTCTTCGGTTCGACGAGGTAGCCTTTCATCTCGCCGCCGCTGCCGGGATAGGTCACATCCTTGGCTGTCAGACGATCGTCGGTGGCGGAGATCATTTCGGCGCTGGCCTTGTTGGCGGCCAGCATCGGCGCGATCACCGCAGCAGCGCTTGCAGACCCTGCAAGCTTTGCCAGCTTGTCCATGAAGTTGCGCCGATCAAGCGTCAGATGCGTGTATTCGTCGTAGGCATTGATCATCGCCTGCGTGATTTCCGGCTTGTCCATGTCTGTCTCCTCTACCCCAGGTTTCTGCCTGGGAGCGAACATAGGACAGCGGAAAGGAACGCCGAAACAAAACTGCGTTACCTCAAACCGGTGGAGATATCAGCCGTTCGGGAAGGCCATCCAGGCGGCAAGCCAGACCCACATGATGCCCAGAACGACATAGCCGGCGGCAAAGAGCGGGCTGCGGTAACGGATCCTGTTGCTCGTGACATGCACGAAGGCCTGAGCGTAGCGCAGCGCGACAAAGACCCATGCCAGGATTACCGCGATGAGATTGTCAGCTTCGGTGATGTAGAGAAGGATGCAGCAGACATAGAACAACACCGGCAACTCGAACTGGTTGGCAATGCAGTTCTTGACGAACAGGCTTTCGGGCGGCTCGCTGCGGTTTTCGCGGTAATCGGATATCCGGACCTTGCCGGCCCGGACCATCTGCTGCCGGCGGTAGCTGAGCAGCCCATAAAGCGCGTAAACCAGCGCCACATGGGCAATGATTGGCCAGAACATTTCATAGCCTGTCATTCCGCTCATATGGTCTTCTCCTTGCTGCTTCTGCTTTGATTTCAGAGCTGTAGAGGAAAAGGCCGGGCGGTGCCAGTCACATGCCTGTCAGGAATGACGCACCGCCAGATCCCTAACCGGCGTCCCGATCAGTGGGCGGCATCATGCGGACGATGGCGAAACGGACTATGACGATCAGGCAGATCGCCAGGGCGGCGAATTTTACCCGCGTCGTCCAGGGCAGCACCTGCGCGGCAAGATCCGCCCAGCTGCTGTCGCCGAACGCGACGAGGCTGGAGATGTTCTCGCCATAGTCGGCAATGCCGTAGACGAAGGGCAGGACGTAGACGAGCTTTGCGAGGGAGGGATGGATCGACCGTCCGAAATAGGAACCGCCGACCTCAAGCCGGATCAGGATCAGCAGCAGCAGAGCTGTCAACAGGGCCGGGAATACGATCTCGGGACCCCAGTACATCGCCCGCAGAAGCTTGTCGGCGACCTCGTCCTGGTCGAGCAGTCGTTGCATCTTGCCGACCGTGAGCGCGTCGTAGCCGGCAAAATAGGTATCGAGGACCGCCTGCCCGGTCTCATGCTTGAACGGAATGACAAATCCAAATGTCGTCCATGCAAGCACGCCCAGACAGAGGGCCGCGAGCAGCGCGATGATCCAGAGCGGAATACGGCTGCCCGAGTTCATGCTCAGCTGCCGGAGCCTGGATAGTTGGGGCTCTCGCGGGTGATGGTCACATCATGCGGATGGCTTTCGCGCAGGCCGGCGCCGGAGATGCGCACGAAGGTCGCGCGTTCCTGGAACTCCTTGAGGTCCTTGCCGCCGACATAGCCCATGGCTGCCTTGAGGCCGCCTGCGAGCTGGTGGAGCACGCCGGAGACAGGACCCTTGTAGGGAACCTGGCCTTCGATACCTTCCGGCACCAGCTTCAGCGTATCGCGTACTTCAGCCTGGAAGTAGCGGTCAGCCGAGCCGCGCGCCATGGCGCCGACGGAGCCCATGCCGCGATAGGCTTTGAAGGAGCGGCCCTGGTAGAGATAAACTTCGCCCGGGCTTTCATCGGTACCAGCGAGCAGCGAGCCGATCATCACGGCAGAAGCGCCGGAGGCAATCGCCTTGGCGACGTCACCGGAGAACTTGATGCCGCCATCGGCAATGACGGGGATATCCTGCGCGCGAGCAGCTTCTACCGCCGACATGATGGCGGCGAGCTGGGGAACGCCGACACCGGCGACGATGCGCGTCGTGCAGATCGAGCCAGGGCCGATACCGACCTTGACGGCATCCGCGCCGGCATCGATCAGCGCCTTGGTGCCTTCCGACGTCGCGACGTTGCCAGCCATGACGCGGACGGAATTGGAGAGCTTCTTGACGCGGCCGACGGCATTCAGAACGCCCTGCGAATGGCCATGCGCGGTATCGACGACCAGAAGATCGACGCCCGCTTCGATCAGTCGCTCGGCGCGCTCGAAACCATCGTCACCCACGCCAACTGCGGCAGCGGCGCGGAGCCGGCCCTGTGCATCCTTCGACGCATTCGGGTTGAGCTGCGACTTTTCAATATCCTTGACGGTGATGAGACCGACGCAACGGCCTTCGCCGTCAACGACCAGCAGCTTCTCGATGCGGTGCGCGTGCAGCAGGCGCTTGGCTTCCTGCTGGTTGACGCTTTCCTTGACGGTCACGAGGTTTTCGCGCGTCATCAGTTCGTAGATCTTCTGCTTCGGATCGGAGGCGAAGCGAACGTCGCGGTTGGTAAGGATGCCGACGAGGCGGCCGGACTTTTCGACAACGGGAATGCCGGAGATGCTGTGCATCTTCATCAGCGCGAGTGCATCGGCCAAGGTCGCATCGGGACCGATCGTCACCGGATTGACGACCATGCCGCTTTCGAACTTCTTGACCTGACGGACCTGCTCGGCCTGCTCGATCGGCGTCAGGTTCTTATGGATGACGCCGAGGCCGCCTGCCTGCGCCATGGCAATGGCAAGACGGCTTTCCGTGACCGTATCCATGGCAGAAGAGATGATCGGGATGTTCAGCTCGAAATCGGGCGCGATGCGCGTCGCCACGCTTGTCTGCCCCGGAAGAACCTCGGAGTGACCGGGCTGCAGGAGCACATCATCGAAGGTGAGTGCGTCCAACCCGGTTGGCGTTTCTATGATGCGAGCCATGGCCAATTTCCTCAATTACGAAAAATGCTGCCTCACCCGGAACGAGTCGTCCGCACCGGCGATGTGCAAGGTTTGCTTTGGAAGTTGGCGAGGGCTGGTAACACGTCTATGACAGGAAGGGAATAGTAAAAAGCCCGGCGCGGACGCCGGGCTTGGTATGGCTGCCATGCAGCATGCTCAGAGGTCGAACTGATAGGTCTTCGGGACGAAGCGGTAACCCGTGTCGTAGGTCTCGACAAAGCCAACAGCCGGGAACGGCATATGGTATCCAAGGAAGGCAACCTTGTCGGCCGCGATCATGTCGAACACCTTCTTGCGCGTGGCCGCGGCCTGCGCCTTGTCCATGTCGAAGCGAACTTCCCACTCGGGCCTTTGCAGCGAAAGAACGTAGTGGTTGGCGGTATCGCCGGTCGCGATCAGGCGCTTGCCGTCGGATTCTACGTGGAAAATCATGTGGCCGGGCGTGTGCCCCGGTGCCAGCATGGCAGTGATGCCGCCGGCGACCGTGTCGCCTTCCCCGATGAACGTCATCTTCTCGGCAAAGGGAACCACGTTTGCGAGCACCGCCTTGTGGCCGCCCTCGGCCGGCGTGCCTTCGCGTGCTTTGTCCGTCCAGAAATCGTATTCGGTCTTGCCGGCAACATAACGGGCGTTCTTGAACGCCGGTGCTCCGGCTTCCATGAGGCCGCCAATGTGATCGCCATGCAGATGGGTCAGCGCCACGACGGTGATATCATCCGGCGAATAGCCGGCAGCCTTCAGCCCATCGCGAAGCAGGCCGGCGCCGCGCGCCCGGCCGCCCTCACCGAACCCGGTATCGACCAGGATGACATCGGAGCCGGTGTCGATCACCGTCGGCGCATAGGCGTTGACGAACTTGTCGGTCGGCAGGAAGTTCTTTGCCAGCAACTCCTGAACGGTTTCCGGCTTCTGGTTGGTCCCGAAGGTTTCATACGGCTTCTCGGCAACACTCGCGCCGTCCTTGATGACGGTGAAGTTGAAGGAGCCGAGTTTGAATTTGTTGAACTGAGGCTGCGTCGTCGCATCCATCTTTGTTTTATCTCCACTTGCAGCCATTGCGGCCGTCTGTCTCAAAATCGCCGGCGCCGCCAGCAGGCCAATGCCCGCAGCACAGAACGCGCGCCGTCTTATCCCCGTCGACTTTGCCATATCTCATCCTTCCAATAACGCACGGCAACTTCGCCGCACAGCCCCCATTCCGAGCCGACCGCCTTCATCTGGCAATTGCCCGATACAAACATATGTCAATCTTGACCGTTGAATTTGCTGAACAAGCAGTCTCACGCAGACGTGATGCAAACGTGTTTTCAAAGCCGATTGAGGGGTTGGCAGAGATACGTACGAGGAATACAGAGCACTGGCCTTCCAAGCCGCCTTCGCCAGACATTCAAGGCTGTCGCGCATGAACCGCATCGTTCCGTTGATCCTCGCCGTCGCTCTGTTCATGGAGCAGATGGACTCCACCGTCATCTCGACCGCCCTGCCAGCAATCGCCAACGATCTGCATGTCGGGCCGATCACGCTGAAACTTGCGCTGACCTCCTACATGGTGTCGCTGGCGGTCTTCATTCCGATCAGCGGCTGGATGGCGGACAGGTTCGGCGCCAAGCGTATCTTCCGGCTGGCGATTTGCGTGTTCGTCGTCGGCTCGATCTTCTGCGCGGCATCGTCAGGGCTTATCGAATTCGTCTGCGCCCGTTTCCTGCAGGGCATGGGCGGCGCGATGATGACACCGGTGGGGCGTCTGGTGCTGCTGCGCACGACGAAGCGCAGCGATCTCGTCTCGGCCATGGCGCTGCTGACGATCCCGGCACTGGTCGGACCGCTCGCCGGGCCGCCGCTCGGCGGCTTCATCACCACCTATTTCACCTGGCACTGGATCTTCCTCATCAACGTGCCGGTCGGCATTGTCGGCGTTTGGCTCGCCACGATCTTTCTCCCGGAGGTCGAAGCCACGGCGCCGCCGAAGCTTGACGTCACCGGCTTCATATTGACCTCGTTTGCCGCCGCCGGCGTCGTGTTCGGCCTGTCAGTGGTAAGCCTACCTGCACTCCCGCCCATGATCGGCATCGCGGCAACGGCGATTGGGCTGGTGTGCGGGGCTCTCTATGTGCGCCACGCGCGGCGCCACCCGGCGCCGATCCTCAACCTCAAACTGTTCCGCAATCCGACATTCCGGGCATCGACCACGGGCGGAACGCTCTTTCGCATCTGCATTGGCGCGATGCCCTTCCTGACACCGCTGATGCTGCAGCTCGGCTTTGGGCTGACGCCCTTTCAATCAGGGCTTATCACCTTTGCCGGCGCAATCGGCGCGATCACCACGAAGTTCATGGCGCGGCGTGTTTTCGCAGCGGTGGGCTTCCGGACGACCTTGCTGACGGCCGCAGGCGTGACCACGCTCGTAACCGTCACGACGGGGTTCTTTACGCCGGAAACGCCGCATCTCGTCATCATCGGCATCCTGCTGATCGGCGGCTTCTCCCGCTCGTTCTTCTTCACAGGCGTCAATGCGCTTGCCTATGCCGACATCGACGATGCACAGGCGAGCCAGGCGACATCGATGAGTTCGGTCATGCAGCAGATCAGCCTGGCTCTTGGTGTTGCTGTTGCCGCAGCGATCCTCGAGACGTCGATCTACCTACGCGGCGAGGAACTGCAGGTGGCGGATTTCCACATCGCCTTCTACGTGATCGCACTGCTGACCGTGGTCGCCACTCTCCCGTTCATCCGCATGGACAAGAACGCGGGCGCGCTGGTGTCCGGCCATCGCGCCAAGCCTCTGACACCGGCAGGCGTCGAGGCTGAACAGCAGGGGTGAAATAGTTATTCCGGTCGCTCGCAGACCGCGCTGAGCTTGTTGCCGTCCAGATCACGGACGTAGGCGGCGTAGAAGCTGGCATGAAACGGCCTCAGCCCCGGCCTGCCCTCATCGATGCCGCCAGCGGCGACGGCGGCCGCATAAAAGGCATCGACATCCGCCCGGCTTTCAGCGGCAAGCGCCACCATCGAGCCGTTGCCATTCGATGCCCGCCGGCGATTGAAGGGAGTGACGATCCAGAGTCGGCAACGGCTGTCGCCGTCGGCGGCATAGCCGATTTCCTCTTCCGAAAAGCGCTGGAGCTTGTAGCCGAGAAGCGGGAGCACGACGTCATAAAAGCGTCGGGCTCGATCGATGTCGTTGGTTCCGAGAGTGACGTAAAGCAGCATAGATATCCGCGGTCATTTCAGTCCTGGGGAGTTCTATATTCGACCCAGAACGACCGAAAGATCAAGCTTCCGTAACGTCAATTGCCGCCTTGCGGCCCTTGAATCCCTTCGCGAGCAGGAACATCTCGACCGATTCCGCCCGAGACGAGGCCGGCTTGACGTGGACGACCTGCTTGAAATGCTGCTTCAGCATGTTGAGCAGCTCCTTCTCGGTGCCGCCCTGGAAGGTCTTGGCAAGGAAGTGCCCACCCTCGCCGAGCACCTCGATCGCGAAGTGCGCTGCAACCTCGCAGAGGTGCATGGTGCGAAGGTGATCGGTGCGATGATGGCCGGTGGTGGGCGCGGCCATGTCCGAGATGACGAGGTCTGGCGTGCCGCCGACCGCTTCCATCAGCTGATCGGGCGCCGTGGGATCCAGGAAGTCGAGCTGCAGGATCTTCACACCAGGGAGCTGCGCCATCTCGAGGAAGTCGATCGCGGCGACGCGCACATCTTCGTCCGTCGATCCGGTCACCTTGGCGGCGATCTGCGACCAGCTGCCCGGGGCAGCGCCCAGATCGATGATCCGTCGCGCACCCTTCAGGATTCCATGCTTCTCATCAATCTCAAGCAGCTTGAAGGCCGCGCGGGCGCGATAGCCCTCGAGCTGCGCGCGCTGCACATAAGGATCGTTGATATGGCGCTGCAACCACTGTCGGGACGACGCCTTCATCTTCTTGTTCTTCACGCGCTGGCCGAGCTTGCGGCCGGTGCGGTTGCCCGCAATCGTTGGCTTGGTCATGCCTGTCCCCTATTTGCCGCGCTGGCCGCGGCGGTTGCGGTGGCGCCGCCAGACGCCGTCATCCGCCATCATGTCTGTGAGAAGGCCTTCCCTCAAGCCTCGATCGGCAACGCGCATGCGCGGGCTCGGCCAACGACGGCGGATGGCCTCAAGGATTGCGCACCCTGCCAGTACGAGATCGGCCCGATCCGGGCCAATGCAGGGATTGGCAGCCCTGCTGGCGAAATCCCACGAGAGCAGCTTTGCCTGCATCGCCGACACCTCGTCATCGGACAGCCAGATACCGTCGACCTTGCGGCGATCATAGCGCGGCAGATCGAGATGGACGCCGGCAAGCGTCGTGACCGTTCCAGAGGTGCCGATCAGGTGGAAATCGCCTGAGTGCCCGATTTCGATCTCAGGGCAATCGAAGCTCGACAGCATCCCCTCGACCTCGACGACCATGCCCTCGAAGGCTTCGGGCGTGACATCGCGACCGCCGTGTCGCTCCGAAAGCGTGACGACGCCCACGGGCAACGAGGTCCAGTGCGTGATATGATTGGCCAGCCGGTTGAATCTGCTTTCGCCAATGCGGATCACCGCGATTTCCGACGAACCGCCACCGATATCGAAGAGAACCACGGAACGGGTCTCGCGGCTGACGAGCGATGAGCATCCCGATACGGCAAGCCGTGCTTCCGTCTCGCGATCAATGATCTCGAGCTCCAGTCCGGTTTCCGCAACCACGCGCTCCAGAAACTGCGCGCCGTTGCTCGCCTGACGGCAGGCTTCGGTGGCGATCAGCCGCATCCGGCGGATTTCGCGGTTCTTGAGCTTTGAGGCACACACCCGCAGGGCATCGACCGCACGATCCATCGCCTCATCGGAAAGACGCCCGCTTGCGGCAAGCCCCTCGCCCAAGCGTACGATCCGCGAAAAAGCATCGACGACCCGAAACTGTCCGGGCCGCGTCGGTTGCGCGATCAACAGGCGGCAATTGTTGGTGCCGAGATCGAGCGCGGCATAGAGTTCGTCCGGCCAGGCATGTTCGCCACCCTGGCCGCGCGATTCGCGCTCGGGCTGGCGGGACGATCGCGTGTCGTTCTCGCCGCCACGCTGATCAGTGGACACGCTGCGTGCTACGGTCGCGGATTGCTGGGCATGCGGAGCCGCATGGCCCACGGACTTGGTGGGAGCGAGCGGGCGACCCTGCAAACCGCGCTTGCCGCGATTCTTGCGGCGATTGCGCCGACCCGACGCCGATTCGCCCTGCGGACGCGCAGTCGCTTCCGAAGCCGCGCTTTTCTCAACCGGTGCTCGATTCTGATTGGCGCTCTCGGCCGATCCGCCTGATCCACGCCGCCGACGCTTGCGCTTGCGAGCCGGATTCCCGGCGCTGTCGTCCATTGGGCGCGCTGTCTCTCCTGCATTGCCGGAGGAGACATGCGTAGCGGCCTGGCCTACATTGCGGGAGTGCCCGCCATGTTTGCCCTTGCGGCGCCTGGACTTTTTGCCATCCTTGCGCCTTGCCGCCGACGCCCCGTCTAGTTGCGGCTTTGCGCCGCCTTCGGGGTCTTCCACGTTCGTTATCCACCGCGCCGCGCAATTCCAGACGGTATGCAGCTGGCGCTCATTCGATTTTTGCGTTGCGGCAAGAATATCAGTGCCGGGCGGAATCACCAAATTCTTTTTATCAGCGCTCCGGAAAGGGCCGATCGCGGCCTCAAAAACGGCAGCGTAATTTTTTTCAAAACGGTATTTGCAATTCCCGAGCTTTTGGTTATAAGCGCCGCACAGCAGCCAAGCCATGCTTCGGCAGCGACTGCTGGGGAATAGTTCAATGGTAGAACGACGGACTCTGACTCCGTTAATCTTGGTTCGAGTCCAGGTTCCCCAGCCAAATATTTTTTATCCAATAAAATCACATACTTACATCGCCGTGCGTACCTCATTGTGTACCGTGGAACCCCTACCATCCAACAACTTTCATCGCCATGACCCATCAAGATGGCAAGCCACCGATCACTCTGGAATAGCGCAATGTGATTACTGCCCACTTATGGCAGACGGCATCAATTACCCCTCACTTATGGAAGAAAAGGCTCCGGCAATTGCCCCAGCCTTTAGTACAGAGCCGCTTTATTGGCAGCCTCTGGCCTTTCTGGGTGCCGTGTCGATTGCCACGCACTTTAGGAGAACCACGCGCTCACGCGACCCGATAACCGGGAGTTGGTTCAACCGCTCACGTTCGTCTCAGCCTTAGCCCCGGTGATCAGATCGATTGCCGGGGCATTTTTCTGCTGTGCTGGTGACGGACGATCACAACAAGAACCTATGACGAGAACGAAAATGCAAGAACCCGACAACACAACACGCTCCTTACCCGCTCAGGACGCCATCTGCAGCCTTCCGCATGATCTGAAGGCTCTGACGTTCAGCAAGGCGCTGGACGCCCTCAGGCAGGTTCAGAAGGCGAGCGTCAAGCTCGATGATGAGCCGAGCCGTCTTCCGCTTTCACAGCTCGACGAGCTGCCGAAGGTGTTCCAAATCAGGAGCGCCGAAGTTGACGATCGGCATGTCAGTGATCTGCTCAAGGCCCTGAACATCCACGGCGCGCTCGATCCAATCGTGGTCTGGCGATGCGGCGGCCGAAACTTCGTTGTCGATGGCCATCACCGGATTGCCGCCTATCGGCTCTGGCGGAGGTCCAAGGAACTGCCTGTCGTCTTCTTCAAGGGCACCGTCGATGAGGCCATCGAACATGCCGAGGCGGTCAACGGCAAGGCGAGCCTTGGCATCACCTACGAGGAGCGATCGAACTACGCATGGAAGCTGGTGGTCCACGCTGAGCTTCTTGGCAGGTTGTCCAAGGCGCAGCTCGTCAGGCGAGCCAACATCGCCAAGGGCACAATCGATAACATGCGAGCCGCCTTCGCAGTCTTGGGCGAGCGAGCCGTGAGCCTACCGGGTTGGCGGGATGCAATGACAGAATGGAAAAAAGGCCTGCAGGACGGAGATCATGACTTTGATGAAAGTTGGCAGGAGGCGGAAGCCATGAAGATCGTCGATCGACTGGGCAAGGAGTTCGGTAAGCGACTAGCCAAGAGGCCGGAAATCGCAGCCAAAGCCTTCAATCACCTACTCGGCAGGAAGTCTCGAGATGTCGCGGTTATGATGCTGGAGGAGGAGGGCTTCAGTCCCATGCTGCGCGATGAAGGTGGTAATGAGATCGATGATCTGGATAGCTACGAGCGGCCCCTTCGCGAGCTACCAGAAATCCCGTTCTGACCCCTTGCCTGCCCACTGCTCAGGTGCCCATTTTGGGCAGGTGACAAACACGATCGCGGTCTTGCCCATCTCTTCAATTGCTAGGGGCGGGCCGAGGTAGGGCATTTTTTGGCGAAAAATTCCGAGAGGCCAATCAGATATAAGGCTAGGGCCGGCTCCCCCCGTGCCGGCTCCCCCCAAGCTCTGAGACAATCCAGACCCGCTATGCCGATGGTTTTGCAGCCTGCGGCTTTCCTATCGCAAGTGCCACAAGGGCACGCCCTAGTGACTCCAGCAGTCAGACCACTGAAAGTGTGCCATATAAATGGTATTTGACTTTTGAGCCTGACAGTGCCAGAAGCTTTAAAACTTTATTGGCACTATTGGAGCTGTCTCAATGCCCTCTACCATCCTCGGCTACGCCCGCACCTCAACCCTCGACCAGACCTATGGCCTCCACGCTCAGCTCCACGAGTTGGAGGCGGCAGGCTGCGAGAAGGTGTTCAGCGAGCAGCTCTCCTCGGTCGACAAGGAACGTCCGGAACTGACCCGAGCGCTGGATTATGCCCGAGAAGGTGATGTGTTCGTGATCACCAAGCTGGACCGACTGGCCCGCTCCATGGCCGACCTCGTCAAGATCAAAGACGCGCTGGAGACCAAAGGCGTCACGCTCAAAATCCTCAACCTCAATATCGACACCTCGACACCCACCGGCAAGCTGATGCTGAGCCTGCTCGGTTCAATCGCTGAGTTCGAGCGTGACATCATGCTGGAGCGGCAGCGCGAGGGCATTGCCAGGGCGAAAGCTGACGGCAAATACAAGGGCCGCGCTCCGACCGCCCAGCGAAAAGCCGACGATGTGCGGCGCATGAAGGCCGAAGGGAAGACCGCAGAGCAAATAGTTGTGGAATTAGGTATCAGCCGTTCCAGCGTGTTCCGGGCGCTTCGCGGTGAATAATCACCGTCCCGTTTGTCATGGGATGATTATGTGTTTTCGCATCGGGTTGGCTATTCCGGCCTGCCGTGTCTCAATCAAGAACCCTAAACTCACTGGTTTCCGTCAGTGCTGAGCGCTTGCGTTTTCTAACCAAAGTTCCCTTTACTTGTACATGATGGCCATTCTCATGCGCCCTGATTGCATCTGCATAGTCCTGTGGGTTTAGCTCAAGTTGTACCTTTCGCCTCCCTTCGTCCGCGTCCCACTGGATTGTCACTAGACGCTTGTTGCTATCATTCTCCGCCAAAGGAATGCCCGCCGCTTTCAGCTCTACGACACGACCTACAACGTTCACATGCTGCTCTTCTGGCAGCGGCTCAAGCCGCTCTGCGGCTTCACGCAGCATCGGGACTGAGGCGGCTTTCACTTCAAACTCAGTATTTCGGCTAGGCACCTCCATTGCAAGCGATGCGTCAAAGGCGACACCAACATTGAACGATGACACCCCTGTTCCCTCAAGGAAATCCGCGAGGTCATTGCACATTCGGGCTGTTACAAGGGACGGCTGGGTAAGCATACTCACATCATCACGCAGAAAGGCGTCTGTCACCGCCTCCATTGCGAGCGCAATTCGCTGAGATACTTTACGGCCAAGCGGCTTACCCGCCCCGAACAAGTCGAACTGAACAGCCTCATGCAGCGGGCATTCAACTTGGAAGCCGAAACTGCCCCGAAAGGTGTGACCGAACCGACAGGCTTCCACGTAGCTTTTAGCTGATCGAACAGAAGCGTTCGTGAATGCTCCAGCCAATTCGACCTCAGCGACTGCTGCTCCTTCAACTAACGATCTCATATACACGACCATCGAAGAAGCGACCTGCATATCAATGGTATCGTCCACTACGTACCTGTCGGGTACTCGACTGGTTACGAAGTCACGTGGATGTAGACCGATACGGCTATCCCTTTGCGCCAAGGTATCTACTCGGTGACGCAATTCGCCGAAGGGTATGCCGTAGAATTGCCTTATGGTCGTTAGTGCTTCTTCAATCTCGAGCGGGTCACGATATTGCTCCCCTGACCTCTCGGTGAAGTAGATGTTCACGGGCTTGTCTAGGCCAGCGTTCGTCATCTGAAAGCGGACAACCCGGCGATCTTTGCTGACTTTCCGCGCCCATCCGTTCTCCAGCAAGAACGCCATCAGGTCTGCCTTGAGTTTGGGGTCGTCACTCATCAGAACATCCCCGCTAACTTGGTTTCCATTTCACTCAGGAGCGTGAGAACCGCATCAGGCGTGAGCAGATTTGCCCTTGGAATTTCGATCAGCTTGCTGGAGTTTTCGTTTGCCAAAGTCGGCCCAGTTAATTCGGCATAGTAGCAACAGTGCTTCAAGATCAGTTGCTGTTCCGTTGCGGACAGCCAGTCATTCGCGTCTTTCGGCAAACACATCAACACCAAGAGAAGGGGTGCGTAGGCCGGTCGGGATACCAGATCATTATAGGTCTGAGCTTTCGCTTTCCAAGCGACGTTGGCTCCCCTAAATTCCCAGTTTGTTGTACATTTCAGCTGGAAGTCGATCTTCGTGCCGCTCTCGACGTACCGATATTCCTCGTTGCCATCCGCATCGATACCTTGAAGGCGCTGTGCCATGGCTAGAAAAGTACCGTCCACCCCATAATCATGTTCGCGTTTGATTGATAGGTTGATACGCGCAGCGGCAGCTGTCGCCGTAACATATCCGATACTCAAGCTTTCTTGCAGATGCGAAACCGTAATCATTCAACACATCGTGGATGGCCAACAGAGTAGAAACCAGTAGTCTCCTACAATCAATGGAAGAGGTTAGGAAAGCCTTCACATCGCTGACGAAAACACGAGAGATAGATCTATCGGTTTCCTGCCCAGTGGCGCGACTATTCACCGAATGAGATGTCGCCAGACAGGTGGAAAGGCGCGGCTTGGTCGTCAGGGTAGCTTCACAGCCTCAACACATTGCGCCATCTGCTCCATTGTCAGCCCTCCAAGGTAGACGCTCGCGGCCACGCTTTGTGGCTTGTGACCGACCACGATCTGGACCGTAAGCTCGGCCTGACCAGCCTGAATGGCCTTGGTGACAAACCAGCGGCGGAAGGAGTGGAAATTGACACGGTCCCTTCTCTTTCCCTCAACGGCATCCGTGACCCCTACGGTTCTCCGGTAGTAGGTAAACGCCTTGACCGCTGGCATCGACCGCTCTTGTGGCTTGTCGGCGGCAACGGGAGGGCATTCAGGAAACAGATCATCCTCGGGCCGCTTGCCCTCCACGAGGCGTTCTATGATCGATTTCAGGCCGCTGTGGATCGGCACTTGGCGCGATGCCTTCTCACGCTTCTGAGGTTTAAAGCGAAAGTTCCCGCTGTCAGTGATGTCCTTACGCTTGAGGCTGACGATGGCATCAATTCGGGCACCCGTAAGAGCGCCAATGAGCATCACGTCTTTGAGGTAGGACTGGTTAGGCTCGCCCGCGAAAAGCTTGATCATCTCTTCATCGGTGAACGGGCGCTCCTTCTCATCCTCCATAGGCTGGACCTTCGGCAAGGACTGACGGGACCACGGAGAGCTATCAAGCTCGACATAGCCGCGCTTCTCCAGCCAGAACCAGAACTGGGACAGGCAAGACAGGTATTTGTTGATGGTTCGATTTGTAAGCGGTCTTTCCGTGCTGGCTGCAAGGTCACCGATGAATTGGCCCGCTCTTCTACGTGTGATGGCCTCGATAACGAAGGGCACACGGCTTTCCTTACACCAGCCCTCCAGTGCCGTGATCGCTCTGCTGCTGTCGCTTTTGGTACGAGGCGACCACTTCACCTGAGCATGGAAGAGGTCGAGCGGCTCGCGGACTGGGGTTTCCTTGCCGAGAGCTACCCGCAGGAACTGCCCAGCCTTCTCCTCGCTCTGTCGGTCGAAGATCGGGCTGTCAGTCCCCCCATCCACTCCAACCTCTTGGCCCCGTATCTTGTCGGCAACCTGATAAATGCCTTCGGTCTCCAGCTCGACCGCCTCACTGTCCCCCTCTCGTGACTGGAGGCTGGCTCGCAGGTCGAGCGCAAGGCTAGTCAGCTCTTTGCTTGACATGGAGGGCGCTGCAGCAATGCCGGTGACCACCGCCTTGGGAAGCCTCCCAGCTCGGGCCGCTTCGATCATGGCGAGAAACTCGGCCACAACTGCATGTTTCCGCCGCTCAGCTTCTGCTTGGCTATGGGTCTCAAGAGAGCGCTTCAGGCGTGTCTTGCCCACGATCTTGACCATGTCTCGCGGCACAGGGACAGACACCCTCCAACCGCCGTTATTCATCTTTTCAAGGTATGCTGGAGCGCGGGTGCGAGACAAGGAATGTACCTCAAAATGCCCTGTGATATGTACCCTACTCGTATGAAATTGCTTATTCTTTTGCAACATCAAATCGTTAGGTTCGTACCCCATGAGGGTCCAGGTTCCCCAGCCAAATTTCTCCCAACTATCTTAATTTTGTGTCGGACTATACCGACGTCGGCTTGACGTTGGTATCGACTCGAAAAGCCACAGACATACTCAAGTTAACACGTATATTGACAGCCACGCCCGCTCTCGCAACTAATTAGTGCATCTCATGGATTGACCGGGAGCAAAACCCGAGGTCAACTCGCTTCCGACTACACAAGGGGCCGAGTCGGTGAACTGCGATATCCGAGAACTCTTCTTGAACGTGAATTGGCTCGAGTGGGCTAAGGTGACCTTTGACCTGATCAAGGGCGTTGCGTGGCCGTTTGCTCTTCTTCTGATCACATGGATTTTCCGAAAAGAACTGAGAGACCGTATCAAGGACATTGTCTCGTTGGGTCCAGGCGGCGCCGTTTTGCAGGCACCGAGCCAGTCGTCCCAGGCGAAGCCCCCAACCGGACTAACAACTGCAGCGCATCCGCTTGCGACGGTTCAAGCCCTCATCGCAAAGATTGACGGTCAGCTAGCAGACATCCCCGAAGATGAGCGAATTTCGAAACTGGTAGCAGCGCTCGCCGAAGCTCAGATCGAGCGAGACTTTGAGAACGTATTCGGCCTAATTTTTGGCAGCCAGATTACGGCACTCCGGCGGCTGAAGGAGGCAGGGTCTGTTTCGCTGGAAGAAGCTAAGAATTTCTACGAGAGCGAGATTCGCCCCCAATTTCAGGAAGCGTTCTCACAGTTGTCATATGAGCAGTGGTCCGAGTTCTTATTCAACTATCAGCTGATTTTTTCGGTGGAAAGCAACCGGCTAACCCTCACCGACCGAGGGCGTGATTTTCTCGCTTTCGTTGACCTACGGAAACAGGGTGTAAGCAAAGGCCTATAGAGCACACGCGCGAAAAACCGCCATACCCCTCCCAGACTTTATCCTTTGTGGGTACGTCAGCCGCTTTTCAGCGCTTCCTTATATAGATCAAAGATATAGCTTAAATCGTGGCCCGCGGTTGAATATGCTGCCGATGGCAACGGCGGTGTGGATCGCGAATGGGAAATGCGTGAGGCCGAATCAGAGCGTCTGAGAGGCTTTCGAAAACCTCGGCTGGGTGATGTCCGACATGGAAAAGAGAAGGCCCGCACTTCCATCCATCAGCAGTCCGCTCATGACGTTTGCTGTTCTGGCGGGGCTGGCGATCGGGTGTTTTCTCGTCTTCGTTCAACGCCGCAGTGACAGTCCTGCCGTGGCCTGCATTGAGATCATCCTTTCCCTTGCGATCCCTTGCGCGGTGATCGAGCTCTTCGTCAACCGCAGCCCCCAGCGCTCGGGAATGAGCTTTTCCAAGCGTGATTTCAGCCCACAACGCGTACTGCGAAAGGTGCTTGCCCTTTGGGTCATCCTGGCGGCGCTGGCATTTTGCTACCACGCGTTTCCGATCTATCGCGGCGATTTCTATGGCCCGTTCAACTGGCTTTGGCAAAACAGCTTTCTGCCGCTCGTGATTCTTTCGGTTCCTTATCTGGCTTTTGCTGACATGGTGCAGGAAGAGCCCAAGGACACTCTGTGGAAGTTGGGAAACCGCCTCTTTTCCCGGCCCCATGCCCTCTCGTTCGTCGAGATAAACTATCTCCTGGGCTGGCTGGTGAAGGGCTTCTTCTTTCCGCTGATGTTCGTCTATCTCTGCGGGCAGATCTCCGATCTTCGCGAGTTCGACCTCTCCCCCTTCTTCTCCTCGTCCTATCGGGCATTCGTGGGCGGAAGTTACGATCTGCTCTATCTCGCCTTTTTCTTCATCGACCTGACGGTCTCGGCGACCGGATACATCATGACGTTTCGCCTGCTGGGAACGCAGATCAGAAGCGTGGAGCCGACCCTCGTCGGCTGGCTCGTGGCGGTCGTCTGCTACCAACCCTTCTACAGTATCCTCTACTCAAGCTACCTCAGCTACGGGCACGACCGGCCATGGGGCGTATGGCTGTCCGACCAGCCGATCCTGTACTCTCTTTGGGCCCTGATGATCATTGTCTGCCTGAGCTTTTACGCCTGGGCAGCCGTGTGCTTCGGCATCCGGTTTTCCAACCTGACGAACCGCGGGATTATCACCAATGGGCCCTATCGCTGGACGAAGCATCCGGCCTACATTTCCAAGAACATCTCCTGGTGGCTGGTCAGCATTCCCTTCCTTCCGCCGGATTCCAATCCCTGGACGGCGATCAGGCTTTGTGCCGGCCTGCTGATCATCAATTTCATCTATTTCATGCGTGCAAAGACCGAAGAACGGCACCTGCTGCGGGATCCGATCTACAGGGACTATGTGGAGCACATACGCAGCAACGGCGTCTTCCGGCACCTGCGATTTGGGTCGAAATGATTGAGTGGGCAGCAGCGCCTATCGCAGTTTCCCCAGCAAGCCGGGCGCATCAGCGCAATTTTCTTCAAGTCTTTTCGCACTGCCGCTGTAAGAAATATTGTTTTATATCAGCAATATGAAAGGCATGCATCAGCGCAAAACGAATCTGTTCTGCGCCAATCCCGTTTCAGCACTATCGCACTGCACCCAAGTCAGGTTATCCTGCACACTTCGCGCAGTATTGCTCCGGCAGGCAGTATGAGGCGGTTTGAATGACGAGAAGCAGCCATCGAGACTACTTCTATGCGCTAGAGGGCATCAGAGGGATAGCTGCGCTCCTTGTCGCGGCCCGCCATATGATCCCCGCCTTCCGACCGGTCACCAGTCCGTCGAGTTATCTCGCCGTCGATATCTTCTTCCTGTTGAGCGGCTTCGTGCTGGCAGCGAGCTACGAGCA
Organism: Rhizobium sp. AC44/96; assembly: GCF_001692185.1. NCBI lineage: Bacteria > Pseudomonadati > Pseudomonadota > Alphaproteobacteria > Hyphomicrobiales > Rhizobiaceae > Rhizobium > Rhizobium sp. AC44/96. The sequence goes on along the minus strand of NZ_LXKO01000001.1, from coordinate 447,581 downwards.
GCGGCTGCAATCCGGCTACCTCACGGCGCGGTCGTTCTTCGCGCTGCGGCTGTCAAGGATCTACCCTCTCTACATGGTGGGGACGCTCTTCGGATTTTTCGTGTTTGTTTTCCGGGAAGAGATCTCACCGCCGTCATTATCGCAGGCGCTGACACTGGCAGTGCTCTTCCTGCCCAATCCCGATCCGACGACAAACCTTTATCCCCTCAACCCACCGGCCTGGTCCCTGCTGTCCGAACTGGTGATGAGTTTCATCTATGGCGTCTTCCTTTGCCGCGCCCGCAACGCCTTTGTCTGGGCCACTGCAGCCGTCAGCGGTGTGGCCTTTACCTGGGCGACCGTCGTTCATGGCCGTGCGGATATCGGCTTCCAGCAGGACCTCCTGTGGGCCGGCATGGCGCGCATCGGATTGTCATTCAGCGTCGGCGTGCTGGTGTATCGACACTTGAACGATTTGCGCGCGCTCATCGGGCCTCTCGGCGACAAGGCCACGATCGCCATCTTCGGGGCCGTCGTGCTTGCCCTTACCGCGCCGGTCTCGCAGACCAGTCCGCTCTCGATGCCTTACGCGATGCTCATGATCTTCATCGTGTTCCCGGCGATCATGATCGCCAGCGTAAACGCCTCTCCGACGGGACGGCTGAAGGACACGTCCATATGGCTTGGGCGTCTGTCCTTTCCGCTCTATGCGGTTCATGCACCTGCCTTCATGGGGATCGAAGGTCTTACCCACCGCATCACGGGAGTGGAGATCGGTTTCTATGCCCCCTGGGCCGGTCCGGTCGTGCTCGCAGCGGCGGTCTGGATCGCGCTTCTTGTCGAGCGGCATTTCGATCGCCCTCTTCGGAGCGTGCTGAAGACCTGGCTGTCGAAGAAATCATACGCCAGTTGATCGAACGCCGCGACGCGACAAAAAAGGCGACCTCCCCGGGGAAGGTCGCCTCAATAGCATTCTCGTCGTCTGGAAAATCAGCCCTTCGGCTGCGGCACGATACGGATATAGGGCTTCGGCGCCTTCCATCCGTCCGGATAGATCGTCTTTGCTTCTTCGTCACCGACCGAGCCAGCGATGATGACATCTTCGCCGTTCTTCCAGTTCACCGGGGTCGCAACGCGGTGCTTGGCGGTGAGCTGGAGGGAATCGATGACGCGCAGCACTTCATCGAAGTTGCGGCCGGTCGTCATCGGATAGATCAGGATGAGCTTGATCTTCTTGTCCGGACCGACGACGAAGACGTTGCGAACGGTCTGGTTATCGGCAGGCGTGCGCTTCGTCGGGTCGCCGGAAACGGGAGCCGGAAGCATGCCGTAGAGCTTAGAGACGTTATAATCGATATCGGCGATCATCGGGAAGTTCGGCGCGTGGCCCTGCGTTTCCTCGATGTCGCTGGCCCAGCCGGCATGGCGGTCGAGCGGATCGACGGACAGGCCGATGATCTTGACGCCACGCTTATCAAATTCCGGCTTGATCCGTGCCATGTAGCCGAGTTCGGTCGTGCAGACGGGCGTGAAATCCTTCGGATGGGAGAACATCACCGCCCAGGAATCACCGACCCAGTCATGAAAGCGGATCTTGCCATCCGTGGTTTCGGCTTCAAAATCCGGCGCAATATCATTAATCGCAAGCGTCATGGCTTTGTCCTTAGGTTTAAATAATTGAAGATGGCGATTTGTTCGCCAAAACCCGAAATTTATCAAGTTGCTTTTCTGGGGTAGACCACGAAATCGCGCGTCTCGATCGACGCTCTACTCTCAAGCCAAGAACATCATGGACGATCGCGCAGAACGCGCGTTTCGACGGGCAGTTCTATACCCTTCAAAGAGAGTAGACGCGTTTCCATCCCGTTGACGAGACCGGGCGCTTGCGCGGCCGTGGTGGCGGATACCAGAATTTCGCCGGCGGCGGCCTGGGATTCCAGCCGGGCGGCCAGGTTGACGGCACCGCCGATCGCCGTGAAATCGCTGCGAAAGCTCGAGAACTCGCCGATTTCCACATCTCCGCTATGGATGCCGATACCCACGCCAAGCGTATGTTCCGGCAAGCTCCCGATGTCCGACCCCAGGCGATCAAGTGCGACAGCGCACTGGTGCTGGATATCGAGCGCGGCCCGGACCGCTGCGCTTGCGTGATCCTTGATGGTGATCGGAAAATTGAAGATCGCCATCAGGCCGTCACCCATCTGCTTGTTGACGATGCCGTGGTGAGCCCATATCGCCTGTGCGCAGCGATCGTGGAACAGACTGACAATCGCACTCAGTTCCACCGGATCGATGCGCTCGGACAGAACCGTGAACCCCCTTATGTCAGCAAAGAGAATGGTCGCGTTGGCGGAAACGTGGCGCTTCTTCTTGACGTACCGGAAAGAGCGCTCGCATATCGTGCAGATATTCGGGTTCATCTTGCTGCGGGTGACGCCGAACGCGCGGAACGGAAGCGCCAACAGGCCGCGAATTGGGATGGGGACACGCATCTGATCCCAGCATCCCAAACAGATGTTGGCAGGCTCCATGGAAGGCGACACTGTCGTCATGCGCTGCAACTCGTTTCGGCTGGCGGGTATGCCCGATCCTTGCGGGCAGGCAAGCTTCCGACATTCGCGGGCATTTGGCAACTCCGGCGATACAACCTCAAGCCAAAGACCGCGAAGGTTGTCAGTATTGGCGAACGGCCGCGCCTTCGCGTAGCGCGGATGTCGGCGTTCACCCCGTTGACTGTGACCGCAATCCTTGGCAGGAACGCCTGCGAACGACGGCGTGCACCTCAGGAACCACCGTACCGGCAGGAATTATTCGCGCGCGCTCACAAGACAGCGAGAGATGGCCCTTCCCAAGCGGTCTCTCAAACACCGGAATTTCAATGCCTTATGAGCGATCTCCGTTTCGCGCGGTCGCGTCATGGCGGGCACTGTCTGTTCCGAAGCATGATCGTCATCCCCGGCAAGCGTCGCTTCGGCGCTGCCGCCGACACGCCTTGCGTGTCACCAGCTAAACGCCAGCCACAGGCCGGCAACAACTTTTTGGACCGCATCCGCATATGATCCGCATCGAAAACATCAGCAAGCAGAACAGCCACCGCATCCTGTTCATCGAAGCGTCGGCGGCGCTCAACAAGGGCGAAAAGATTGGTCTCGTCGGACCGAACGGCGCCGGCAAAACCACGCTCTTCCGCATGATCACGGGACAGGAGCAGCCGGATGAAGGCCAGGTCTCCGCCGAAAAGGGCGTGACGATCGGCTACTTCAATCAGGATGTCGGCGAAATGGAAGGCCGGAGCGCCGTGGCGGAGGTCATGGAGGGCGCCGGCCCGGTGAGCGTCGTTGCCGCCGAGCTGCGCGAGCTCGAGGCCGAGATGGTCGACCCCGACAAGCTCGACGAGATGGACCGGATCATCGAGCGCTACGGCGAAGTTCAGGCCCGCTATGAGGAGCTCGACGGCTACGCCCTTGAAGGCCGCGCCCGCGAAGTGCTGGCCGGTCTCAGCTTCACGCAGGAAATGATGGACGGCGACGTCGGCGGGCTTTCCGGCGGCTGGAAGATGCGTGTGGCTCTGGCCCGCATTCTCCTGATGCGCCCCGATGTCATGCTCCTCGACGAACCGAGCAACCACCTGGACCTGGAAAGCCTGATCTGGCTCGAGGAATTCCTGAAGACCTACGACGGCGCGCTGCTGATGACCTCGCACGACCGCGAATTCATGAACCGCATCGTCAGCAAGATCATCGAGATCGATGCCGGCTCGCTGAACAGCTATTCCGGCGACTACGGCTTCTACGAGCAGCAGCGTGCACAGAACGAGAAGCAGCAGCAGGCTCAGTTCGAGCGCCAGCAGGCGATGCTCGCCAAGGAAATCAAGTTCATCGAACGCTTCAAGGCGCGTGCCTCCCACGCGTCGCAGGTGCAGAGCCGCGTGAAGAAGCTGGAGAAGATCGATCGCGTCGAGCCGCCGAAGCGCCGCCAGACCGTCGCGTTTGAGTTCCTGCCCGCCCCCCGCTCCGGCGAAGACGTGATCAATCTCAAGAACGTTCACAAGAAGTACGGCAGCCGGACCATCTACGAAGGCCTGGACTTCATGGTTCGCCGCAAGGAGCGCTGGTGCATCATGGGCATCAACGGTGCCGGCAAGTCGACGCTGCTGAAGTTGGTCGCCGGATCGACGGAGCCCGATCAGGGTAGCGTCGCGCTCGGCGCCAGCGTCAAGATGGGCTACTTCGCCCAGCACGCCATGGATCTGCTCGACGGCGACCGCACGGTTCTGGAGTGGCTGGAAGATTCCTTCCCGCAGGCCGGCCAGGCGCCGCTACGCGCTCTCGCAGGCTGCTTCGGCTTTTCCGGCGATGACGTCGAGAAGAAGTGCCGTGTCCTCTCGGGCGGCGAGAAGGCACGCCTCGTCATGGCAAAGATGCTGTTCGACCCGCCAAACCTGCTGGTTCTGGACGAGCCGACCAACCACCTGGATCTCGACACGAAGGAAATGCTGATCAAGGCGCTCTCCGAATACGAGGGCACCATGCTGTTCGTTTCGCACGATCGACACTTCCTTGCAGCTCTGTCCAACCGCGTATTGGAACTGACGCCTGACGGCATCCATCAGTACGGCGGCGGCTACACGGAATATGTCGAGCGCACGGGCCAGGAAGCCCCAGGCCTGCGCGGCTAATCAGCCGACCTTTCGACAATTGAGCGCGCTGTCAGGCGCGCTCTTCCCATACCTTCGCGAGTTCGACGATCGTCTGCACGGCCTTTTCCATGTCCTGGCGGCTCACCCATTCGAGCGGTGAGTGGAAAGCATGGCCTCCGGCAAAGATATTGGGGCATGGCAGGCCCATGAAGGACAGGCGGGATCCATCGGTGCCGCCGCGAATGCTGCCGCGCACGGGCGTCAGCCCGGCACGCCTGATCGCCTCGACGGCATTGTCGGCGACCTCAGGATGGTTCTTCAGAACCGCCTTCATGTTGCGATACTGCTGCTTGACTTCAAACCGGTAGGATGAGCCCGGATAGGCCTCCATGACATTGCGCACGATCTCCTCGAGCAACGCTTCCTTCTGCTCAAGCCCGGCATCATCGAAATCGCGTATAATGAGGCTGAGAACCGCTTTTTCCATCGAGCCCGTCACACCTGTCGGATGAAGAAAGCCCTGGCGACCATCCGTGGTCTCCGGGGCTGCGTCCCTGGGCAGCCGGTCGATGATGGCGCCGGCGGCCTTGATGGCGTTTTCCATCTTGTCCTTGGCAAAGCCTGGGTGCATGGCGACGCCCTGGATGGTGATCTCCACGCCGTCGGCCGAGAATGTCTCGTCCTCGATATGGCCGGCCGTCGCGCCATCCATCGTATAGCCGAACTCAGCACCGAGTTTTGCCAGGTCGACCTTGTCGACACCGCGGCCGATTTCCTCGTCCGGGGTGAAGAGAATCTTGATCGTCCCGTGGCGGATGTCGGGATTATCGACCAGAAACTGCGCGGCCGTCATGATCTCGGCAAGTCCGGCCTTGTCGTCGGCGCCGAGCAGCGTCGTTCCATCGGTGGTGATGATGTCGTTGCCGATCTGGTCCTTGAGGGCCGTGTGCTCGCTGACGCGGATAACCTGCTCGGTATCGCCCGAGAGCCGGATGTCGCCGCCGGCATATTCCCGGACGATCTGCGGCTTGACGTTCGTGCCGGTGAAATCCGGTGCGGTATCCATGTGCGAGCAGAAGCAGATCACTGGGACCGGCTTGTCGGTGTTTGACGGGATGGTCGCATAGACATAGCCGTGCTCGTCGAGATGGGCGTCGGAGAGGCCGATGTCCAACAATTCCTGGACGAGCAAACGGCCGAGATTCTTCTGTTTTTCGGTCGATGGCTGCGCCGACGAAGCAGCATCCGATTGCGTGTCGATGACGACATAACGAAGGAAGCGATCAACAACGGTATCTGCCATTTTCACAGGTCCTATCCAGCTCATGAGCGATACACTGCTGTAGCCTTCCGGTACGCTGTGGTGAAGACGCTTTGGAAAGAAAGAACATCCCCGGTGGTTGAAGGCGTCTAAACCGTGAACTTCGCCGTCGAGCATTCGTAGAGAACGCCGCCGGTCGTCGCGTCGATGCCGACGAGGCTGACATCGTAGCCCCAGAGATGGCGGATATGCGCGAGGGTGGCATCGCGAGAGCCCTCTTCGAGCAGGATGCCGTTTTTCACGCTGTGCTGCAGCCGCAGTTGCCGATCCCCGAGCAGATCGACGTCGACCACCTGGATATCCGGCTGCCGGGCAGCAACATCATAGCTGCGCGCCAGTGCGGCCCTGACCGAGGAATAGCCACGCTCGTTGTGGATCGAGGAAACCTCGCAATACTTGTCCGCCGAGCGATCCGACAGCAGAAACAGGCGGAACTTGCGCATCAATTCCGGGCTTAGATACTGGAGGATGAAGGATTCGTCGCGGTGGTTCGCCCAGGCGTCCCGCAGAGTCCCCATCGGGTCGCCATTGCCGGCCATTGACGGGAACCATTCGCGATCCTCCTCCGTCGGCTCCGTGCAGATGCGCTCGATATCCTGCATCATCGCAAAACCAAGCGCGTAAGGATTGATCCCAGGAAAACGGGGATCGTCGAATGCCGGCTGAAACACCACGTTGGAATGGCTGCGCAGCAGTTCCAGCATCGCGCCTTCACTGATCCTGCCTTGGTCGAAGAGCCGGTTGATGATCGTGTAATGGACGTAGGTGGCACAGCCCTCGTTCATGACCTTCGTCTGGCGCTGAGGGTAGAAATACTGCGCGATGACACGAACGATCCGCAACAGTTCCCTTTGCCAGGGATCGAGGATCAGGCTGTGTTTCTCCAGGAAGTAGAGCAGGTTTTCTTCCGGCAGGTTGAGAACCTTCTTGCGTTCGGAGGCATCGCGCTCGGCCTCCTCCCGATCACGATTTTCCACGGCGAGCGGCAGCGTGCGCCAGAGATCGCTGTAGGTCTGCTCCTCGTATTCCAGCCGTTCTCGCGCCCGCTCCCTGACCTTCTCGGAGGAAAGGCGCGGCGGACGACGATAGCGGAACACGCCGTGGTCCATCAGCGCATGGGCCGAATCCAGGATAGCCTCCACGGCATCAAGTCCGTGCCGCTCTTCGCATTTGGCGATGTATTTCTTGGCGAAGTCGAGGTAACTCAATATCGCGCCAGCATCCGTCCACTGCCGAAACAGGTAGTTGTTCTTGAAGAAATGATTGTGGCCGAAGGAGGCATGCGCCGTGACCAGCGTTTGCATGGCCATCGTGTTTTCTTCCATCAGATAGGTGATGCAAGGGTTCGAGTTGATCACGATTTCATAAGCGAGGCCGCGGGCGCCCTTTCGGTAGTAGTGATCCTCGTGGACGAAACGCTTGCCGAAGGACCAGTGCTGGTACATGAGCGGCATGCCGACGGACGAATAGGCATCGAGCATCTGCTCCGACGAAATGATTTCGAGCTGGTTGGGATAAACATCGAGCCCCATTTCCTCGATGGCGATTTTCTCGATCGCCTCGTAGGCGCGCGACAGCGTCGCAAAGTTCCAGTCCGATCCATCGAACAGCAGATTGGAGGTCGGGCGTTTCGCCATGTCGACCATCTCCTTCAGCCGCGCGCACGCACGGCCGGCTGCCGTGTAAAGAGCCGGCGGAACACAGGATAGATGTTTGCGGGCCTTGCGATACGCGCCATCTGGAAATTCGGGATCTCGCCATCAACGGCGCGGAATGCCCGCCAGAGCGACGTCCCGTTGTCGGTCGTCCCGAATATCTCCGTCTCCCGTTCATCGATGATTTCGACATAGGCATAATACTGGCAAAGGCGCATCACGCGCTCGCGCAGGAGCGCCGCGCAGCGTTCGGAATCGCCGCTGGTGTTGTCGCCGTCCGATGCCTGCGCGGCGTAGATGTTCCACATCTCCGCCGGGTAGCGCTCGTCTATAATTCGCAGCATCTCTTCCAGCGCGGTGGAAACCACCGTGCCGCCGCTCTGCTTGCTGTAGAAGAACGTCTCCTCATCCACCTCCCGCGCTTCGTCAGTGTGGCGGATGAAGACGATGTCGATCCGCTCGTAGCGGCGTTTGAGAAACAGATGCAGCAGCACGAAGAAGCGCTTGGCGAGGTCCTTCTCCCGCTCGCCCATGGAAGCCGAAACGTCCATCAGGCAGAACATGACGGCGCTGGCATTCGGCAAGGGTTGCCGCTCGAAGCGATTGAACCGCACGTCGACTGGATCGACATAAGCGATGCGCCGGCGCCGCCGTTCCAGAAGATCCAGCTCCTCCCGTAGCAACTTGAGTTGATGCGCGCTTTGACGATTGCCGTTTGGCTCTGCTTCCAGACTGGCAATCTCGTCTGCCAGCGCCTGCATTTCGCTATCGCTCGGTCGGCCCAGAGCCATGCGCCGGCCAAAGCTGTTTCGCATCGTGCGGCCGACATTGATATTCGTCGGCGTGCCGGCGGTGGTGAACCCGACGCGGCGGGCCTTGTAGATGACCGTTTCCTTCAGATTGAGCTTAATCATATCGGGCAGCTCAAGATCCTCGAAGAACAGGTCGAGGACCTCGTCACGCGACAGCACGAATTGGAAATCGTCATCGCTACCGCCGCCGCCACTACCGGCGCTGCCGCCACCTCCTCCGCCCCCTTCCGGTCGCGGAAGGCGGTCGCCCGCCATATATTCACGGTTTCCTGGCAGGACGTACTCACGGTCGCCGGTGCCGGACGCTTGCCTGAACGTGGGCTCATCAGCGCCGCGCTTGGGCATTGGCACGCCATGGGCCGATCCAACATCCGCGATGCGGTCGGACTTGACCTGATCGGCGATCGCCCGCTTGAGTTCTTCGCGGGCGCGTTTCAGAAAGCGCTGACGGTTACCGAGGCTCTTGTCCTTCGGATTGAGCCGACGGTCGATGAAATTCGGCATTGCCAACCCCCCGCTCTGGCATCAGCCGGCCTTGTTGACCCGCATGTACCAGTCGACGAGCCGCCGCACCTGCCGTACCGTGTATCCGCGCTCGGTCATTCGCTGGACAAATTCGGCGTGCTGCTTCTCAGTCGCGCTGTCCTTCTTCGAGCCGAAGCTGATGACCGGAAGCAGGTCTTCGACCTGACCGAACATGCGCTTCTCGATAACCTCCCTGAGCTTTTCATAGCTGGTCCAGGAAGGATTGCGCCCATTGTTTCGTGCGCGGGCTCGCAAGGTGAACTTGACGACCTCGTTGCGGAAATCCTTGGGATTGGCGATGCCGGCCGGCTTCTCGATCTGCGACAGCTCGCTGTCGAGAATCTCGCGGTTGAGGATCTGGCCAGTATCGTAGTCCTTGAAGTCCTGATCCTCGAGCCAGGCGTCCGCATAGGCGATGTACCGGTCGAACAGGTTCTGTCCGTACTCGCTATAGGATTCGAGATAGGCCTTCTGGATTTCGTGACCGATGAACTCGGCATAACGCGCCGCGAGTTCCGACTTGATGAAATCGAGATAGCGCGCTTCGGTCTCCTTCGGGAACTGCTCCCGCCGGATCGCCTGTTCCATGATGTACATGAGGTGGACGGAGTCCGCGGCGACTTCCTTGGTATCGTAGTTGAAGGTCTCGGACAGCACCTTGAACGCAAAGCGCGTGCTAATACCCGTCATGCCCTCATCGACGCCGGCGGCATCGCGATATTCCTGGACCGACTTCGCCTTCGGATCGGTGTCCTTCAGGTTTTCCCCGTCATAGACCCGCATCTTTGTGTAAAGGGGCGAGTTTTCGTGCGGGGAAAGCCGCGTGGAGACGGTAAAGCGGCTCAAGTTTTCCAGCACTTCAGGCGCGCAGGGGCTCTTGGCCAGCTCGCTTTCGCGAAGCAGCTTTTCATAGATCAGCCGCTCCTCGGTCACACGCAGGCAATAGGGCACTTTGACCACCAGGATACGGTCGAGAAAGGCTTCGTTGTTCTTGTTGTTTTTGAACTGCTGCCACTCGGACTCGTTGGAGTGGGCGACGACGGTGCCTTGATAAGGAAACGCGCCGAAGTTCTCCGTGCCGTTGTAGCTGCCTTCCTGGGTGGCGGTCAGTAGTGGATGCAGCACCTTGATCGGCGCCTTGAACATTTCCACGAATTCCAGGAGGCCCTGTGTCGTCCGGTTCAGACCACCGCTGTAGGAGTAGGCATCCGGGTCCGCCTGGCTGAAGTTTTCCAGCTGACGAATGTCGACCTTGCCAACCAGGGCAGAAACGTCCTGATTGTTCTCGTCGCCGGGCTCGGTCTTGGCAATGGCGATCTGCCGCAATCGCGACGGCGTCAGCTTGACGACACTGAATTTCGAAATATCGCCGCCGATCTCGTCCAGTCGCTTGGTGGCCCAAGGCGATATCAGGCCCGTCAGCCGCCGTCTGGCAATCCCGTATTTGTCCTCAAGAAGATCCGCCATCCGCTCGGGATGAAAGAGGCCGAGGGGGGATTCAAACACGGGGCTGATCTTGCCATCGACGGCAAGCGTGTAGATGGGCATGCGCTCCATCAACCTCTTCAGCCGCTCCGCAAGCGACGACTTGCCGCCGCCGACCGGGCCGAGCAGATAGAGTATCTGCTTGCGTTCTTCCAGTCCCTGCGCGGCATACCGGAAATACCCGACGATACGTTCGATCGTGTCCTCCATGCCGTAGAAATCGGCGAAGGAAGGATAGATCTTAACGGTTCGATTTGAGAAAATTCGCCCTAAACGTTCGTCTGCACTTGTGTCTATGAAGGTTGGATCGCCGATCGCTTCGACCATCCGTTCTTGTGCCGTTGCATACATTCTCTTGTCATCACGGCATGCTAGCAGGTATTCCTGAAGGCTTATTTCTTCTTGCGCGGCGCTCGTATAAATCTCCGAAAAGAGATCGAACACGTCGCATTCGCTCTTCTGCATAATGTACTCCCGCAGCCGGTTGGGATGAAACGGGACAAATGCGTGATCGGCTCGCTAACCGGTCAACGCATTATACGGCGTTTTGGTTCCACCCCAAGACGCAAGATTATTGGCTGCTGTGCGCTAGGCCTCCAACCTTGCCATGATGCCATCCGCGACCGTCCGCATCCGGTCGGCAGACGCATGTCCGATCAGCATGAACGCGTGTGACGGGCTTGCCCAATAGACGACGTTCATGCCCTTGCGTGCCTCGACCTCGGCAGGTCTAGCGCCGTCGGCCGACCGAACTATGCACAGCGCCATGGGTCCGGTCTGTGGATCAAGATACGCGATCTGCGCCAATGGCGCATCATCATACTGCAGAACGAGCGCACGCTTGAAATCGGCGCCTTCGATCGAGATCGCCTCTGCCGGCAAGCGAAGGTCAAGTTTCTCTTCGAGAATAGAGAGTTGCGCGGCCTGGCTTTGCGCGGTGGGCACCGGTCCGGCCAGCGTATCGGGCGTGTAAAGCGCGATGTATTCGGCAACGGCAGCACGCCACTCATTGCTCTCATCCTTGACCGCAAGACGCCGGCCGAGCCCGATGAATGCCCGGTCGGCCACGACGCCGGCAACCACACAGGCGGCAAGAGCAGCGAGAAGGCCGCGACGGGTTGGGCGAACCGGTACCGGTGTTTCAGCCGGGGCTACCGAGGCAAGCATTGCTTCAAGCTTTGCCTTGGGCGCGGCGGCAAGCAGCGGCTCGAACGCCTGTTCGAAGGGAAGACTGCTGCGCGACAAGAACTCGAGCCGGGCGGCCACGCGCGCGTCCGTTTCGAGAAGAAGCTCGAGCCGTGCGGTTTCGTCGGGTGACAATTCGCCGTCGATATAGGCTGTCAGCTGTTCGTCGGAGGGAAGCTTGTTGTCGTCGTTCATCTTGCGCCCTCCCCCAGGAGATTGCCGGCGAGCTTTGCGCGGGCGGCAGCAAGGCGGCTCATCACGGTACCAATCGGAATATCCAGTATGCCAGCAACCTCCTTGTAGGACAGCCCCTCCACATAGGCCAGAAACACGGCTGCGCGCTGAGCATCCGGAAGCGCATTGACGAGCCGCAACACCTGATTCGCCATGACATGCGCTTCCGTCTCGCGAACGCCATCGAGAACCAGCGCCTCGTCGGCATCGACGAAACCCTGCCCCTGACGCACCCGCCGGGAGCGAATTTCATTCAGCCAGATTGAATGAAGGATCGACAACAGCCAGCGATCCAGCCGCGTGCCCGCTTCGAACTGCGACGACCGCTCGAGGGCGCGCAGGCAGGTCTGCTGCACCAGATCGTCGGCGACATCGCGACGATGCGACAAAACCAGCCCGTAGCGCCAGAGCCGGGACAGGTTGTCCGTCAGCCCGCTCCTGATATCCGCTTCGCTTGCGATGACCGCCTCCGCCACGGTTGCTGCCACAGAACGCGCCGGCCCGACCGGCGCGTTCTGTGTTGCCCGACTATAGGCAGGAAATGTGGTATAGGCGACTGGCATTGGAATATCCCTATTCAGCGCACGCAGGCACGCTACGCCGGCCTAGATCTTCGACGGATCGGCGATCGCTTCGTCGAGGTCCTGATATTCCTCGCAGCCCGTGCCGCAGATCGTCTTGATGGTGTTCAACTGCTCCTTGGCGAGGTCGAGGCGACCTTTGACGACATAGGCTTCGCCGAGATATTCGCGCACCTTGGCGTATTGCGGATCGAGCTGCACCGACTTCAGATAGTAAGTGATGCCTTCGTCGGTGCGCCCGAGCTTGCGGGTCGCGTAACCGCGATAGTTGAGTGCCTCGGCGGTGTTCTGATCCTTGAGCGTATCGAGCATGGCCAATGCCTCATCGTAACGGCCAGCCTTGGCAAGCGCGTAGGCATAGTCGGTGCGGTTTTCGTCGGTGACGTTGGCGCTATGCTGTTTGACGCATTTCTGCGTGTTCTTGTCGTAGACCTCTCCCTTCTTGCACACAGGCATCGTTTCGCCATCACTGCTGCCAGCAGCATAGACCGGTGCGGAAAATGCGAACGCGGCAATGCATCCACCGAGCAGAACCGACGCAATTCGAACAGGCATGGTCGTCATGGAAAATCTCCCTGAAAAATGACGTTGCGGGCGATGAACACGGCACAAGGTCGTTTTATTCAGCGATCGCCCCATCTTTTGAGATCACTAGGTTGTGACCACCACCGGCGAATAAACGCAGGCTTGAGGTGTTTGCCGCCTACTCGCCGGGGCGAGAAGGAGCATTCCATTGACCGATACAGTAAAACTACTCAGCCTTGCGGTTGCCGCACCCGAGCATATCATTACGCAGACAGAGGCCGCTGACACATCCGCACGGCTCTTCTCCGACAGGCTTGCCGATTTCTCGCACCTTGCAAGCGTCTTCGAGAATGCCGGCATCAAGCAACGCCATGCGGCCCGTCCGCTTCAATGGTTTGTCGAGCCGCATGGCTGGCAGGATCGGATGGACGCCTACGCCGAAGTCGCGCGCCGCCTCTTTGCCGAGACCGCCACAAACGCATTGAAGCAGGCAGGCATGCGGGGAAGCGAGGTGGACTGCATCGTGACCGTATCGTCCACCGGTATCACCACGCCGAGCCTTGATGCCCAACTGGCTGAAAGCATGGGGTTCCGGCCTGACGTCGAACGCATCCCCGTGTTTGGACTTGGCTGTGCGGCAGGCGTTTCCGGCTTTGCCATCGCCTCCCGGATTGCCAGAAGCAGGCCGGGGGCAACGGTGCTCTTCGTCTCCCTGGAACTCTGCACGCTGGCGTTTCGGCTGGATGAACTGACCCGCGCCAACATCATCGCGACGGCGCTTTTCGGCGACGGCGCCGGCGCCTGTGTGTTGCGCGTCGCGCCATCCGGCCTGGCCGAGGTGGAATCGACGGGCGAGCACCTTTTTCCCAACACCCTCGGGATCATGGGCTGGAAGATCGACGACACCGGCTTTGGCGTCGTGCTCGCACAATCGCTGCCACAGTTCGCGGAAGCCGAGCTCCGCCCCGCGCTGGATGGAATTCTCAAACGCAACGGCCTTTCCCACGACGATATCGATCGTTTCATCTGCCACCCAGGGGGAATGCGGGTGCTGACGGCGCTGGAGCGCGCGCTGACACTCACGCCCGGCACGCTCGACCACGAACGTGCTGTGCTCGCCGAATATGGAAACATGTCTTCGCCGACGGTTCTGTTTGTTCTCGAGCGTGTCATCAGGGCAGGATTGCCAAACCGCAGCGCCATGCTGGCGATGGGACCCGGCTTTGCGACAAGCTGTGTTACCCTGCGGAAGGTCGCCTGATGTGGGTCTCGATCGCCCTTCTGAGCTTCGTGACGCTGCAGCGCCTTGCGGAGCTCGCGCTTGCACGCCGCAATACCAAGACGCTGCTCGCCGAAGGCGGGCACGAAGTGGGGGCGGAGCATTACCCCTACCTCGTTCTCCTGCACGGGTGCTGGATCTCGGGCCTCTGGCTTCTGGCGGTTGGGCGGCCGGTTCAGATTGTCTGGCTCGGCATATTCCTGCTTCTGCAAATGGCACGCCTCTGGGTCGTCGCAACGATGGGAGATCGTTGGACGACCCGTATCGTGGTGATGCCGGGTCGACCACTGGTCAGCGTCGGCCCCTATCGGTTCATGGCGCATCCCAACTATGCCGTCGTCGTCGGCGAGATCGCGGCACTGCCGCTGGCGTTTGGGCTGGTCGGCTACGCAGCGCTTTTTTCCGTCCTCAACGCCATCATCCTGCATGTTCGCATCAAGGCGGAAAACGCCGCGCTCAAGGACGCAATGATTTTGAAATAAAACGCAATTTTTCGTTTGCGCAACGCCGATCCTAGGGGCATTTTCGCTGCCAGAAACAAGCTTGGCTGGGCGCGAGAATGACGAAGAATGTAATGGTGGTGGGCGCGGGGATCGTTGGCGTTTCGACGGCGATCCACCTGCAGCGGCGCGGGCGTCAGGTGACGCTCGTCGACCGGAAGGCGCCCGGCAACGAGACCTCCTTCGGCAATGCCGGCCTGATCCAGCGCGAGGGGGTGGTGCCCTACGGCTTCCCGCAGCAGCTCGGCCTGCTCGTGCGCTATGCGTTCAACAACCGCATCGACGCGCACTACCACCTCAAGGCGCTTCCCGGCCAGCTGGCCTTCCTCGCCCGCTATTGGTGGAATTCCAATACCAAGCGCCACGAGATGATCTCGAAGGCCTACGCGCCGCTGATCGAACACTCGATTTCGGAACACAACGACCTGATCGAGGCTTCGCATGCCCAGCACCTGATCCGCAAGAACGGCTGGATGGAGATTTTCAGGACAGCCGGCAGGCGGGATGCCGAGTTTGCCGAGGCAGAACGCCTGCAGCGGGAGTTCGGCGTCAGCCACGAACCTCTCAGTGCCGCCGACGTCGCGCGGCTCGAGCCCGATATCCGGGGAGATTTCGCAGGCGGTCTTCGCTGGCGGGATCCCTGGTCCGTTCTCGATCCACACGCGCTGACGGCAGCCTATCGGAGCTATTTCGAAAGCCTGGGTGGCCAGTTTGCGACCGGCGATGCCAATTCACTCGGCCGCTATGGCACCGGCTGGAAGGTAGCAACGACCGATGGATCGCTGGAGGCCGACGAAGCGGTTCTGGCGCTGGGACCATGGGCCGCGACCGCGACCCGCCGGCTGGGCTATTCCTTCCCGCTGGGCGTCAAGCGTGGCTACCACATGCACTACGCGACCCAAGACAACGCCACCCTTCACAACTGGACGCTCGACGCGGAAAAGGGCTACTTCCTGGCGCCGATGAGCCGCGGCATTCGCCTGACCACGGGCGCAGAATTCGCCGCGATGGATGCGCCAAAGACACCTGTCCAGCTCGACCGCGCCGAAGCGGTGGCGCGCACGGTCTTCCCGCTCGGCGAGCGGCTTGATCCGGAACCCTGGATGGGCGCCCGACCCTGCACGCCCGACATGATGCCGATCATCGGCAAGGCGCCACGGCATGAAGGGCTGTGGTTCGCCTTTGGCCACGCGCATCACGGCCTGACGCTCGGGCCGGTAACCGGCCGCGTGCTGGCGGAACTGATGACGGGAGAAGCGCCACTTATCGATATCTCTGCCTATTCGCCGGAACGGTTCGATCCGTAATCGCTGCGCGCTCGCAGGCGGGGTATCTGGCCGGTCGCTAGGCGACGCCCAGCGCCGAGAGATCGTGGAGCGCCGCGCTGACGATGCCTTCAATCGTGTCGCCGATATCGACGGTAACGACCCCCGGCTCACCTGTCGGCACCTCCAGCGTCGCCAGCTGGCTTTCCAGAAGCGAGAGCGGCATGAAGTGGCCCTTGCGCGCGCCCATACGCGCGGCGAGAAGTTCCTTCGAACCGTGCAGGTAGACAAAGATGAGTTTGCCTCCGGCGGCAGTGCGCAGCCGGTCGCGATAGCTTCGCTTCAGCGCCGAACAGGAAACCAGGATACCCTCGCCGCGATCGAGCTTCGCCTTCATGGTTTCGCCGATGATGTCGAGCCAGGGCATCCGATCCTCGTCAGTCAGCGGTATGCCCTTCGACATCTTCTCGACGTTGGCGGCCGGGTGCAGCACATCGCCTTCGACAAAGTCCAGACCAAGCTTGGCAGCAAGGGATTCGGCAACGGACGTCTTGCCACTGCCGCTGACGCCCATAACGATAAGCGCAAACGGCGATGCACGATCCTGGCTCATGGACTGATTCTTCCCGCGATTTTCGACGCGACCGATTTAGCGCACCCTCAACCGCGAGGCCAGAGCAGGAGCGCAAGCGGACCAAGTCGACATGGAAAAGACGGCAGGTCATCCCTGCCGTCTTCATCAAAGCTCGACATAACTACCACCGGCGCAGCAACGTTTGTTCCACCGCCGGCGCGTCTTGTCAGGACGCAGCCGCCGCCGGGTTCTTGCGTGCAAGCCGTGCGCGGATGGTTTCGACATCGGCGCGCGGCGTGGCGGCGAACAGGGTCTTCGTGTAGCTGTGCTGCGGATCGGCGAACACCTGATCACGCGTGCCGTATTCCACCGCCTCGCCGTAGTACATGACCATGACGTCGTCTGCCATGTAGCGGACGACCGAGAGGTCGTGGCTGATGAAGACGTAGGTCAGGTTCAGCTCGTCCTGCAGATCGGCGAGCAGGTTCAACACCTGAGCCTGCACCGACAGGTCGAGAGCCGAAACGGGCTCGTCGAGCACGAGAAGCCGCGGCTTCAGCATCAGTGCGCGCGCGATGGCGATACGCTGGCGCTGACCACCGGAGAACATGTGCGGGTATCGATTGAAGTGGACGTCCTGCAGCCCGACCTTCTTCAACATGGCCATCGCCAATTCACGCCGTTCGGCGGGGGGCGTCTCGGTGTTGATGATCAGCGGCTCCATCAGGATATCGCCGATCTTCTTGCGCGGGTTCAGCGAACCGTACGGGTTCTGGAAGACGATCTGCACCTTGCGGCGCATCTCGGGCGTCAGGTCACCGGCAGCGATATCAACCTTCTTGCCGTCGATGAACAGCTCGCCGCCGCTCGCCGGATCGATCATGGTGATGATGCGCGCCAGCGTGGACTTACCGCAGCCACTTTCTCCGACAATCGCCAGCGTCTTGCCCTGTTCGACCTTGAAGTTCACGCCCTTGACGGCGTGCACGGTCTTCTCTTTCTTGAAGAGGCCGCCCGGCAGGTAGTAGTTGCGGACGATATTCTTTCCTTCGAGAACTGGCGTCATTGGGCAGCTCCCTGCACAGTCTTGTCTGGATTGAAAAGCTCGCCGATCGTCGGCAGACGGTCGCCTGTCGCGTTGTCGGGCAAGGCCGCGAGCAGCGCGCGGGTGTAGTCACTTTTCGGCGCTTCAAAGAGCGAGAGCACGTCGGCCTCCTCCATCTTGCGACCCTTGTACTGGACGATCACCCGATCGGCGGTCTCGGCAACCACGCCCATGTTGTGCGTGATCATGATGAGGCCCATGCCGTGCTCCGTCTGCAGGCGCATCAGGAGATCGAGGATCTGTTTCTGGATGGTAACGTCGAGCGCGGTCGTCGGCTCGTCGGCGATGAGAAGCTTCGGATTGCAGGCAATCGCGATGGCGATCATTACGCGCTGGCACTGGCCGCCCGACATCTGATGCGGGAAGTGGCCGAGGCGTTCGGTGGGGTTGGGAATCCCGACAGCCTCGAAAAGCTCGACGGCGCGCTTGCGCCGCGCGGCCTTGTCCATGCCCATGTGGATTCTCAGGACCTCTTCGATCTGGAACCCGACGGTGAAGCAGGGATTGAGGCTGGCAATCGGCTCCTGGAAGATCATCGACATATCCTTGCCGATGATGTTGCGCCGCTCGCGCGCGGACATGCCAAGCAGGTTGCGACCGTCGAAGACCATCTTGTCGGCGGTGACCTTTGCCGTCCACGGCAGGAGCCCCATCGCGGCGAGCATGGAGACCGACTTTCCGGAGCCGGACTCGCCGACGATGGCAAGGACTTCGCCGGCGTGAACCTTGAGCGACACACCATCGACGGCGCGGAACGCACCGGTCGAGGTCTGGAACTCGACGACCAGATTTTCGATTTCGAGAAGTGCCATATCAGGACCTCTTCAGTTTGGGATCGAGCGCATCACGCAGACCGTCGCCCATCAGGTTGATGGCGAGAACGGTGATGAGGATGCAGAGACCCGGGAAAGTGACGAGCGACGGCGAGCTCTGGAAGAATTCGCGTGCATCGGCAAGCATCGTACCCCACTCGGATGTCGGCGGCTGGGCGCCCATGCCGAGGAAGCCGAGAGCGGCCGCATCGAGGATCGCCGCCGAAAAGGCGAGCGTTGCCTGGACGATCAGCGGTGCCAGGCAGTTCGGCAGGATCGTCTTGAACATCAGGCGCAGGGTGCCTGCACCGGCGACGCGGGAAGCGACGACATATTCCTTCTCACGCTCGCTGATGACGGCGGCGCGGGTCAGGCGGACGAAGTGCGGCTGGTTGACGATCGAAATCGCTATCATCGCGTTCAGCAGACCCGGACCAAGCACCGCGACCAGCACGAGGGCCAGAAGCAGCGACGGGAAGGCCAGGATGATATCCATGACGCGCATGATGATCGTATCGGTGCGGCCGCGGAAATAACCGGCGATCAGGCCGAGCAGGACGCCGGCGACGGCCGACAGCGAAGCGACGACGAGACCGATGAACAGCGAGAAGCGCGTACCGAAGATCAGGCGGGACAGCATGTCACGACCGACGGCATCCGTACCGAGCAGGAACGAACTGTTGCCGCCTTCCGACCACGCTGGCGGCAGGCGCTGCATGCCGGAGGGCACGTTCGGATCGTGCGGCGCGATCAATGGCGCGAAGATCGCCATCAACAGGACGATGATGAAGACGAAAAGGCCGATGACCGCGCCTTTGTTGCGGGAAAAATAGTACCAGAACTCCGACAGAGCGGAGGGTGTGGCAGACTTTGTGGTTGCCGTGCTCATGAGCCGCTCCTAGTGCCTGATGCGTGGGTTGATGAGACCGTACATGAGGTCGACGATCAGATTGACGAGCATGATGATGCCGGCAATCAGCAGCAACCCACCCTGAACGACGGTATAGTCACGCTTGAACACAGCATCGACCATCCACTTGCCGATACCCGGCCAGGAGAAGATCGTTTCCGTCAGGATGGCGCCACCGAGGAGGACGCCGACCTGCAGGCCGATCGAGGTGACGACGGGGATCATCGCGTTGCGCAGCGCATGGACGCCGACGACGCGGAACGGTGTGAGACCCTTGGAGCGGGCGGTACGAACATAGTCTTCGCCGAGCACTTCGAGCATGGCCGAGCGCGTCTGGCGCGCGATGACGGCCAGCGGGATCGTGCCCAGCACGATCGTCGGCAGGATCAGCGACACGAAGGCCGACTTGAACGCTCCGGCCTGACCGGACAGCAAGCTGTCGATCAGCATGAAGCCGGTGACCGGCTTGAAGAAATACATCAGCGAAATACGGCCGGAAACGGGTGTCCAATGCAGCGTATTGGAGAAGAGAACGATGAGCAGCAGGCCCCACCAGAAGATCGGCATCGAATAGCCGACCAGCGCCGCGCCCATGACACTCTGGTCGAACCAGGTTCCGCGCTTGACCGCCGCAAAGACACCCGCAGGGATGCCGAGCACGATGGCGAAAATGATGGCGCAGAGCGACAGCTCAAGCGTCGCCGGGAACAGCGATCCGAATTCCTGCAGCACGGGACGCTTGGTGACGATCGAGGAACCGAGGTCACCCTGCACCACGTTGCCGAGGTAATCGAGATACTGCACGTACACAGGACGGTCGAGACCGAGGTCGTGCATGATCTGTGCGTGGCGCTCCGGAGCCATGACGCGCTCGCCCGACATCAGCATGACCGGATCACCGGGCAGCAGACGGATAAACGCGAAGGCGATGAGAGAGACGCCGACGAAGGTTGGGATCAGGACCGCAAGGCGTCCGATGAGAAATCGCAACATTGGCATATGTCCATAATGTTCCGGCGGTCAGGTATCAAACCTGACCGCCGGCCAAGCCCGGAGTTGCCGGGCATCTTTGCATAGTTTTGGTTATTCGGCGATATCAACGCCGTCGAAGCGGTGAACGCCGACCGGATCCTGCACGTAGCCGGAAACCTTGGCGCTCATCGGCACGAATTCCGTCGAGTGGTCGATGGTTGCCCAGGGTGCTTCCTTCTTGAAGACGACCTGTGCTTCTTCGTAGAGCTTCGTGCGCTCTGCAACGTCAGCCGTCTTCTTCGCCTTCTTCACGAGGTCGTCGAATTCCTTGTTGCACCACTGAGCGCGGTTGTTGCCGCCGACAGCTTCGCAGCCGAGCAGCGTGTCGAGGAAGTTGTCCGGATCACCGTTGTCACCCGTCCAGCCGAGGATCGCGGCACCGTCGCGCTTAACGTCCTTGGAAAGCTTCAGGTATTCCGCCCATTCGTGCGTGACGATGTCGACCTTGACGCCGACCTTTGCAAGGTCTGCCTGCATCAGCTCGGCGGCGCGACGTGCGTTGAGCATATAAGGACGCGATACCGGCATTGCCCAGATCTTCATCGAGAGATCCTTGACGCCAGCGGCTTCGAGCATCTTCTTGGCTTCGTCTGGATTGTAGGCATCGTCCTTGACGGCGTCGTTGTAGGACCACATCGTCGGCGGGATCGGGTTCTTGGCAACCTGGCCAGCGCCCTGGAAGACGGCATCGACGATCGCCTGCTTGTTGATCGCCATGTTGAGCGCCTTGCGCACTTCAGGCTTGTCGAACGGCGCCTGCTGCGTGTTGTAGGCGAGGTAGGAGACGTTCAGGCCCGGCTGTTCCAGAACCTTGAGGGTCGAGTCGGCCTTCAGATCCTTGACGTCTGCTGCGTTCGGGTAAGGCATGATGTGGCATTCGCCGGCCTTGAGCTTCTGCGCGCGGACAGATGCATCAGGCGTGATCGCGAAAACGAGATCGTCGATCTTTTCCTTGCCCTTGAAGTAGGTTTCGTTTGCCTTGTAGCGGATGACGGCATCCGGCTGGTAGGCAACGAAGGTGAACGGACCGGTGCCGAGCGGCATCTGGTTCATCTGTTCCATCTTGCCGTCAGCCTGAAGCTTGTCGGCATATTCCTTGGAAACGACAGAGGCGAAGTCCATTGCGAGGTCGGCAACGAACGGTGCTTCCGGATGGTTCAGCGTGAACTTGACGGTCAGGTCATCGACCTTCTCGACCGACTTGATCAGCTCGGGGAAGCCCATGCCGGCAGCGTATTCGTAGGAAACGCCGGCGACGTACTTGGCCCACGGGCTGTCAGCCTTCAGCTGGCGCTCGAACGAGAAGACGACGTCGTCAGCGTTCAGGTCGCGGGTCGGCGTGAAGAAGTCGGTGGTCTGGAACTTGACGCCCGGGCGCAGCTTGAAGGTGTACTGCGTGCCATCGTCAGAAACGGTCCAGCTCTCAGCGAGGCCCGGCTCGACTTCGGTCTTGCCATGCTTGAACTCGACGAGGCGGCTGTAAACCGTGCGCGACGAAGCATCGAACGTCGTACCTGCCGTGTAGATGCCCGGATCGAAGCCTTCCGGCGATCCCTCGGAGCAATAGACAAGCGTTTTCGACCAAGCCGTCGACGCCATGGCAGAAGCCAAGACGGTCGCTGCCAAGAGGACAGACATCTTTTTCATGATTTCGTTTCCCAGGTTTGTTCTTTTATAAGTTTTGAGATCCCGGATAGGCACCCGGATCGACGGCAGATGGAACGATATTTATTTGCTGAAATCAACGACCCCAGTGGAAAATTTTTCCATCGGGTCAACTTTAGTAATTTTCCGCCGAAAATAGGCCGCATTTGGAAAGATTCGCACTGGATAAACCCGGTTTTTGTCGCTTTTGGTATAATTTCGCGCCGCGGACGCGTTTTCGGACACAAGCTTACCGCGAGTTCAGCCCCCGATATGGCAGAAACAAAACAACCGCAGACACCCAAGGCGGCTGCGGTTGTTTTCAGTTCAGGGTTTCAAGCGTCAGGCGGCGGGGACTGCCACCGGCGACTTGCGCGGTGCCTGCTCGCCGGTCAGGCCAAGCAGGAAATTGATCTGCGGACGCGCCTTGACGAGATCGTCGATGGAGTACTGCGTCAGTACGTCGAAGAAGGCATTCAACGCCTTGCGAAGTGCCGAGTTCAGGCCACAGCTGTCGATCAGCGGGCACTCGACCATGCCATCGTCCTCGAAGCACTCGGCCATCGCGAAGCTGTCTTCCGTCACACGGACCACATCAAAGAGACTGATGTCCTTGGCGGGCTTGCCGAGGCGAACGCCACCGTTGCGGCCGCGAACAGTCTCGACCAAGCCGGCCTTGTTCAACGGCTGCAGGATCTTGAAGAGAAACAGTTCGGAAACACCATAGGCCCTGGCGATCTCCGGGATGCGGCTCAGATGCCCGTCATTGGCAGCACAGTACATCAACATGCGAACTGCATAGTTGGTCTGCTTCGTCAAACGCATGCCGATCTCCAGAATCGTTCTTGTAGGACGTCTATATAGTGGCTTTGCTAGTTTTGAACAATTCCAAATATGAAATTTACAATCACGTTTATGCGGCGACTCGCCGCACGCGTGAACGACAAAGGGCCCCCGTGAGGGAGCCCTTCGCCAAATGCCTGAACTGAAAGCCTTACTTCATCGTCGGCATGACGAATTCGGCGCCGTCCTTGATGCCCGACGGCCAGCGAGCCGTGATCGTCTTGGTCTTGGTCCAGAACTTGATCGAGTCCGAGCCGTGCTGGTTGAGGTCGCCGAAGCTCGAAGCCTTCCAGCCGCCGAAGGAGTGGTAGGCCAGCGGAACCGGGATCGGAACGTTGATGCCGATCATGCCGATGTTGATGCGGGAAGCGAAGTCACGGGCCGCATCACCGTCGCGGGTGTAGATCGCAACGCCGTTGCCATATTCGTGCTTCATCGGCAGGTCGAGCGCTTCTTCGTAGTTCTTCGCACGGACGACCGAGAGAACCGGTCCGAAGATCTCAGTCTTGTAGATCTCCATGTCAGGCGTAACGTTGTCGAACAGCGTGCCGCCGACGAAGTAGCCGCCTTCGTAGCCCTGCAGCTTGAAGCCGCGGCCATCGACGACGAGCTTGGCGCCTTCTTCAACACCCTTGTCGATCAGACCGCTCACGCGGGCCTGGGCTTCCTTGGTGACCAGCGGGCCGAGATCGGCCTTGTCGTCGGTGTAAGGGCCGATGCGGAGTGCCTCGATCTTCGGCGTCAGCTTCTCGACGAGACGGTTGGCGGTTTCTTCGCCGACCGGAACGGCGACCGAGATCGCCATGCAGCGCTCGCCGGCAGAGCCATAGCCCGCGCCCATCAGAGCGTTGACGGCCTGATCCATGTCGGCATCCGGCATGATGATCATGTGGTTCTTGGCGCCGCCGAAGCACTGGGCGCGCTTGCCGTTCATCGCAGCGGTGCCATAGACATAGCGGGCGATCGGGGTCGAGCCGACGAAGGAGACAGCGCCGATATCGGGATCAGTGAGGATCGCGTCGACGGCAGCCTTGTCGCCGTTGACGACGTTGAGGATGCCTGCCGGCAGGCCAGCTTCGATCATCAGTTCGGCAAGGCGCATCGGAACAGACGGGTCGCGCTCGGACGGCTTCAGGATGAAGGCGTTGCCGCAGGCAATCGCCGGGGCGAACATCCACATCGGGATCATGGCCGGGAAGTTGAACGGCGTGATGCCGGCGCCGATGCCGACAGCCTGGCGCATCGAGTACATGTCGATTGCCGGGCCGGCGCCTTCGGTGAATTCGCCCTTCTGCAGGTGCGGAATGCCGCAGACGAATTCGCAGACTTCAAGACCACGGATGATGTCGCCCTTGGAATCTTCGACCGTCTTGCCGTGCTCGCTCGAAAGGAGGGTTGCGAGTTCATCCATGTGCTGGTTCAGCAATTCGACGAACTTGAAGAAGACGCGCGCGCGACGCTGCGGGTTGGTGGCAGCCCACTTCGGCTGAGCGGCTTTGGCGTTCTCGACCGCGGCGCGGAGTTCCGCATTGCTGGCCAAGGCGACCGTCGCCTGCACTTCGCCGGTTGCCGGGTTGAAAACGTTGCTCGAGCGACCGCTGGTGCCAGCGACATGCTTGCCGCCGATAAAATGACCGATCTCACGCATGGATGTGCCTCCTCTTCGTTTCTTGGATGCCGTACAATCGCACTTCAATTTACACAAATCAATGAACTGATATAAGGAACCATTGTGCAAAAATCGAAGCTACTGGCTGTGCCGCAGTTCCATATTGGCTATATGGCGCGCGAGCCAGAATTAAGAGGGGTGACCTCAAGTGAACGGAAAACCCGTTGTCAGAATGGCCGAGATCGAAATCGATCCGGAACAACTCGAAGCCTACCGCGCGCTGCTGGCTGAAGAAATCGAAGCGTCCGTTGCCCGGGAAGAAGGCGTTCTTTCTCTCAACGCCGTGTCGATCAAAGATAGCCCGCACAAGATCCGGATCCTCGAGGTCTATGCGGATCGTCAGGCTTATGAGGCGCATCTGCTGACGCCACATTTCCTCAAATACAAGAACGGAACCGCTGGAATGGTGACGGCACTGACACTCATTGATGTCGATCCGATCGCAATGGCCGGCAAGCCATGAACTGGGACGATGTCCGCATCTTCCTCGCCGTCGCCCGCACCGGGCAAATCCTTGCGGCCTCGAAACGGCTGGCGCTCAATCACGCGACGCTGTCGCGGCGGCTGACATCGCTGGAGGAGGCACTGAAGACGCGGCTTTTTGTCCGACGGACAAACGGCTGTGAACTGACGACCGAAGGCGAGATCTTCCTCGCTTCGGCCGAGCGGATGGAAACGGAGATGCTTGCCGCCCAGGCCAATCTCGGGCGCACCGATACCGCAATCGCCGGTACCGTGCGGGTCGGAGCGCCCGACGGCTTCGGCGTTTCCTTCCTCGCACCGCGCATGGGCAGGCTGATCGAGCGCCATCCTGAACTGAAGATCCAGCTCGTGCCGGTACCGCGCTCCTTTTCGCTTTCGCAGCGCGAGGCCGATATCGCGATCACCCTCGAGCGGCCGGAACAAGGTCGCCTCGTTTCCTCAAAGCTGACGGACTATACGCTTGGCCTCTATGCCTCGCGGGACTACCTCGCCAGACACGGAGCGCCGAACGACGTCGAAGCTTTGAAAGGCCACCCGCGTATCGGCTACGTGGAAGATTTGATCTTCACGGCCTCGCTCAATTTCTCCTCGGCGGTGATGCGCAGCTGGGATGCCTCGTTCGAGATTTCGACAGCCATCGGCCAGACCGAGGCCGTTCGCTCCGGCGCCGGCATAGGCATCCTGCACGACTACATCGCGCGACAATATCCGGAACTTGCGCGCATCCTACCCGAGGTCTCCATCCAGCGGGCCTACTGGACAACCTATCACGAGAGCGCGCGTGATCTGGTTCGGGTGCGAACCGTCGTCGACTTTCTGCAAGAGCTCGTCCAGGCGGAACGGCACACGTTTCTTTAGCACCCGAGCACGGGACCTTTATCGATCCTGCGTCAGCGTTTCCGTTGCGCGGATCGGCATGCTGTCGATGATCGCGAATAGTTCCGCGTTGGTGATGGGCTCGCTGGCATTCAGCTTTGCGGTCCCGTCCTTTCCGACGAGCACCGCCGCAAACTCTCCTGCCTGCGGACCGCCGAGATCCTGAAGGATTGTGTCGGCGTCGAGCCCCTCGCCCGCGCCGAACAAGAGCCGTACCGAATGGCCGGCCACCTTGAGAAGCACGATGTCACGTTCTGTCAGACCATCGCGATCGGCGAGCAGCTGGTTTTCCTGGCGCGCCGCACGCGAATTGTCTTCATCGCTGAAGATCACGAAGACGCGGTTCTTCCATTGGAACTGTTCGAGGCTGGCCGCCGCGGCGTAAGCGCTGTTCGATTCATCGACCTTTGTTGCGCCGTATAAAAGTGTCTTGGACATGCTCGGTCTCCTGTCGAAAGGAAACGTACCGAGACGACGGCGGTTCCATCGTAGGCGGATCAGGAAACAGAAGGAGGAAGGTGGCGATTTTAGCCGATCGCCCGGCGTGGCCCGTTTGGGGTATCGTGCCCAGGCTCGGAGCCCTGGGGCACAGGACCAGCCGGGCAAATAGCCCGCCCGGTCCCGAGATTTGAATTACATTGCGACCAGTGACGCCAACGGCATCTGCAACGCAGCAGCAATGCGCTTCAATTTGGCTGGATCGGCGTCATCGCCGCTTTCAATATCCTGGATCTCGCCAACAACAAGACCGCAGGTGACTGCAAGGTCGTCAACGCTATATCCTACCGACTCCCGAGCTGTCTTCACAGCTGCGGCAACATCGATAACAGGCACGACCGTTGCTTTGGATTTATCCAGACTATTAAGCGAAATGGACATTTAAGTCTCCTTCTAAATATCACTCTGAATTAACCCCCGGGCGGAAAATGGCACTCTCGATCACGTTTTGCAACGCAATATGTCGATCAAGTCACATAACCTCACGCCGTCGCACGATTGATGCAACTCGCGGCTGTGAAATGCCGTCTTTCCAGGCCGGAAGGTCGACTTATCCATAAGTTCGCGCCGGCAAGGCTAGGCTTGCACACGCATTTCGATGTCCATCCGATTCGTTCGGCGAAAGATGCGTGCCCCCGGTAGCGACTACCGGGCTGATGCATACGAACTCGAATAAGAGGGAATGGTACGGTTGGGGGGTCTCGAACCTCCGACCTCAGGTGCCACAAACCTGCGCTCTAACCAACTGAGCTACAACCGCACAAGTCGCGTCCGACGCGACGGGCCCCACATACGAGGACTTCAAAATTAATTCAAGCCCTATCTCCCTTCAATATACAAAAAGGCCGGACAAATGGTCCAGCCTTTTTGCCTATCGCTTGGAAAATCAGGCCACCTTGAACGAAGCCATGACCTTTTCGGCTGCTTCCTTCGACGGCTTTGCAAGCTTTTCGGCAACCTGCTTGGAGGTTTCCTGGATCGACTTGGCCTGCTCGATCGTCAATTCTGCCTGCTTGCGCAGGAATGCCGTCTGGAGTTCGACCAGTTCGGCAACGGACTTGACCGACAGCAGCGCATCGAGATGCGACAGCGAGTTTTCGGTGTTGGTACGCAGAACTTCGATAGCCTTATGGCCAATTTCGGCAGCGCCGGCCTGTGCGGTCTGCACGGTGGCTTCGAGGGTCTTGCCAGCTTCCTCGCCAGCGGCCTTCATCTTGGCGTAGGCGTCGCGGGACTGCTGGGCGCTCTTCTCGGTGAAGTCGCGGAAGGTCTCGCTGAACTTCGCCGGGTCGAAGGAAGAAATGGAGAATACGTCATCGATCTTGTTAGCCACGAACTTGCGCTCCTTTTGCCTGGGCATGCTTACGGGCCCCAATTGTTAGATGATCATCATATAGGACATTTCATTGTGCAGTGCAACATCATTGTGCGACGCACAAGACGTTAACCTTCTCAGATGAAACCCGCTGCGTCTTCTGGACCCCTTTCCAGCCTGTCGTTATTAATAGACTGTTAATTCCGAGAATGACCGACGACTAAAGGTTCGACCATGCCAGCCGTCCAGTACCCCTTCATCGATATCGCCGTGCACCCCCGCGTGCGTGAGCGCTTTGCGCGTGGCGAAGCAATGGTACTGTTTTCCGCGGACCTCGCTCGTCCCCTGTGGGCGAACGGGGCGGGCGCTGAACTTTTCGGACAATCCGCCGTCTATGACCTGCTTGATCAAGGTATCGACCGCACCAGCATCACCTTTCGCCAGCTTGAAACGACGGCGCGGCAGGTTGCCGTCGTCGGCGACAATCGCAATTTCATGGTGCGCATCACGCAGGGCTTTCAACGTGTGCCGGTGCAGGCTGCGGCTGAGCTGATCGTTCTGTCCTCCGGCGAGCGGGCGATCCTGCTTTCCCTTCCGGTTTCCGCCAAGCCGCTGTCCACCAAGGAATCGGCCGAGCACATGCTACGCGGGCTCGATGATCCCGATACGCATATGGCGGTGATCGGCGGCGATGGCGAGATCATCGCGGCGTCCCCCGGCTTTGCATCGCTGGATGTTTCGCGCCAGACGGCCAGATCTTTGACCGCACTGGCCGGCGAGCATGCTCATCGACTGGTGAAGCGGCCTGTCGCCACCGGCAAGGGACACCTTCCCGCTGCCGTCGGGCGGCTCAGTGACAACCCTGCCCTCAATCTCCTTTTTGCCGTCGAGACGGTGATCGGCCACCTTGATCCGGTCGATCCGCCCGCCGCTGAGCCCGACTTGTCCACAGCCGCCGTTAACCATAACGATGTCGTTCCAGCCTCCAACTTCAGCGAAGTCATCAATGCGGTCGCCGCAATCGAGGAGTTGGAGGAAGCTCCCGATGAGGCGGAAGACACAAGCTCGACTGCCGGCGAAGAACTTTCCGGCGAGGACGCCACCGTCGCGGTAGAGGCCGACGAGGCCGAGCCTTTGCGTGAAGACATCGGCGAGACCGTCGAGGCGGCGGAGGATGCCGGCGAGGAAACCATCGACGAGGACGAGATCGAAACGGTCATCGAAGCAGACACCGTAGCGGCCTCCGCACTCGAGCCGGTGGTTGACGAGGCAAGCGTCGAGGAGAGCTCGGATCCCGCTGTGACAGATCTTGACGATCAGGTAGAGGAAGAGCTGGCGCCTGTCCTCGAAACCGAGACAGAGACGCATGAGGTCCAGCCGCAGGCTGCGCCCTCCGCCGCCCCGGAACAGGTCGCAGCGAACACCAATTCATTCGTCTTCAATCCCAATAGCCGCGCGACCCGGTTCGTCTGGAAGATCGATGCCCAGGGGCGCTTCAGCGAGGTGTCCGGCGAGTTCGCGGAGGCCGTCGGGCCGCAGGCCGCCAGCATTATAGGCGTGGCGTTCAGCGATATTGCCGCGCTGTTCAACCTCGACCCCGATGGCAAGATCTCGGAGGCTCTGGCACGCCGCGATACATGGTCGGGGAAGACCATCCATTGGCCGATCGAAGGCACGAGCCTTGCAGTGCCCGTGGATCTGGCGGCATTGCCGACATACACGAGAAGCCGTGAGTTCGACGGTTTTCGCGGCTTCGGCGTCGTCCGCCTGTCGGACGCGGCAGAGGATCCGCTTGCCCTTGGCCTCACCTTCGGCCCGCATGACATTGTCGAAGACGCCGTCGGGGCCGACCAACCGGAAGAGACGATCGAGGAGAGCCCTGCCTCCCCAGAGATTGCGCCAGCGGAGCCGGAAGAGGCCATCGTGGCGCCCGAGGCCGACATCGAGGCGCCAGAGGAATCGTCTCTCGACGGCGACGACCCGGTCGTCGTACTTGGTGAAGCGGCAGACGAGCCGGTCGTACCCCCTCCGAGCGAGCCCCCTGCCCGCGTGGAACCGCCAGCGTTGCGGATCGCCGAAACCCCAAACCGCCGGCTGACGGACAAGATCGTTCAGCTGCATGGCGTCGGCTCCACGCTGACGTCCGCCGAACAGGCAAACTTCCGGGAGATCGCCAAGCGCCTCGAAGCATTCGGCGTCCGCGCGCCGGAGACAGATGGCGACGAGGCGGAGACCGATGCGGCTCGGCCAGATGAGAAGCATGATGCCGGATTGCCCGATGAGACTCAGACCGAGGAGATCGGCGAGGACCAGATCGACGCAATGCCGGCTGAACACGATCTGGAAGAGGAAACTCCAGCGGAGGTCGCGGTCGATTCCGACGACGATAGCGACGTCACGGAAGGTCTCGAAGAAACCGTCAGCCAGATGGATATGCTCACGAGCTTCATCCCTCCGCGGGTAAAGATGCTCGATGGCCTGTCTCCAGCGACGGTCGACCAGCTTCCGGTTGCCGTGCTCATCCATGCAGGCGACAATCTTCTGCATGCCAACCCCGAATTCCTCAGGCTGACCGGGTATTCCTCGCTGGAAGACCTGGAAGATACCGGCGGCATCGACGCGCTGCTTCAGCGTCATGAACTCGAGGAACAGGGCAACCGTTCCGGAAAGATGATGCTCGTCACCGCCGACGACGATCTCGTTCCGGTCACGGCGCGGCTTCAATCCATCCGATGGGAAGAGTCCAGCGCCCTGATGCTGGCGCTAATGCCCGTGACCAATGACGCCTCGGTACGCGCCCGCCATGTCGCACCGCCCGAGGGCCGCTCGGCTGATCGGATGATCGAAAAGGTCGCCAAGCTGCAAGTGGAAGTGGAAGAGCTGCGCTCCATCCTGGAAACCGCGACCGACGGTGTCGTCGTGATCGGTGCGGAGGGCGACATCCGCTCGATGAACCGCTCGGCAAGCGCACTCTTCAACTATGATGAAGAGGAAACGCGCGGCAAACCCTTCGTGATGCTGTTTGCGCATGAAAGCCAGCGAGCCGTGCTCGACTACCTGAGCGGGCTCTCCGGCCACGGCGTTGCTAGCGTCCTCAACGACGGTCGCGAAGTGATCGGCCGCGAGGCTGCCGGAGGCTTTGTGCCGCTGTTCATGACCATGGGCCGCCTTACCTCGTCCAGCGGCTACTGTGCCGTCATCCGCGATATCACCCAGTGGAAGCGCACAGAGGACGAGTTACGCAGCGCCAAGAGCGCGGCGGAGACCGCAAACGATCACAAGACCGATTTCCTTGCCCGCGTCAGCCATGAAATCCGCACGCCGCTGAATGCCATTATCGGCTTCTCCGACATGATGGCTGGCGAGCGTTTCGGACCGATCGGAAATCCGCGATACGTCGAATACGCCAACGACATCGGTCGATCCGGCCGCCATGTCCTGGATATCGTCAACGACCTGCTGGACATCTCGAAGATAGAAGCTGGCGAGATGGATCTCGACTTCGCGGCCGTTGGCCTCAACGAAGCAGTTTCAGAAGCCGTCGCACTTCTCCAGCCGCAGGCGAACGGACAGCGGGTGATCATCCGCACCGCTCTGTCGCAGGCCGTTCCCGACGTCGTTGCAGACCTGCGTTCGATCAAGCAGATCGCCCTTAACGTGTTGTCGAACTCGATCCGCTTCACACCCGCCGGTGGCCAGATCGTCGTCTCGACATCCTACGAGGCCAATGGCAGCGTTGTCCTGCGGATCCGCGATACGGGGGTCGGGATGACGCGCTCGGAACTCGACCAGGCGATGAAGCCGTTCCGTCAGGTGTCGACGCAATCACGCCATCGCGGGGAAGGAACCGGGCTGGGCCTGCCGCTCACAAAGGCAATGGTCGATGCCAATCGCGCGATTTTCGCGATCAGCTCCGCGCCCAACGAAGGCACTCTCGTCGAGATCGCCTTCCCATCCCAGCGTGTGCTGGCCGGCTAAAACGAAAAAAGGCAGCCAGGGAGGCTGCCTAAGAGTTGGGTGCTGTTCAACAAGGGCTTAGTCGATCTAACATCATGTTGCGGGAGCAAGAGCTCCAAGCTGCCTCGTTCATATGCAGCCCCAAGTTGGATCTACCTTTGAAGCAGGTTTCCTAACGGAAGGTTACCGCGCCCCATAAGCTCTCGAAGGTAAAAGGTTGTAGTTTCGCTAAGAGTTTAAGTGCTTAGACGCGCAGCTCGGCGAGCCCCTTATAGAGATCGAGCGCCTCGGGGTTGGCGAGCGCTTCCTTGTTCTTCACCGGCCGCCCGTGCACGACTTCACGCACAGCGAGCTCGACGATCTTGCCGGATTTAGTTCGCGGAATGTCGGCGACGGCGATGATCTTGGCAGGCACATGGCGCGGAGACGCGCCGGTGCGGATGCGCGTCTTGACCGCCTTCATCAGATCGTCTGTCAGCGTCACCCCGGCTGCGAGCCGCAAGAAGAGAACGACGCGCACATCGTCTTCCCAGTCCTGGCCAATACAGAGGGCTTCGGCGACCTCCTCCATCTGCTCGACCTGGTTATAGATCTCGGCGGTTCCGATGCGCACGCCACCGGGGTTCAGCGTTGCATCCGACCGACCGTGGATGACAATACCGCCGTGTTCGGTCCACTCTGCAAAGTCGCCGTGACACCACACGTTATCGAACCGCTCGAAATAGGCGGCGCGATACTTGGCGCCTTCGGGATCGTTCCAGAACATGATCGGCATCGCCGGAAAAGCCTTGGTGCAGACAAGCTCGCCCTTCTCCTGCCGGACAGACTTGCCCTCGTCGTCCCACACGTCCATGGCAAGCCCG
Organism: Rhizobium sp. AC44/96; assembly: GCF_001692185.1. NCBI lineage: Bacteria > Pseudomonadati > Pseudomonadota > Alphaproteobacteria > Hyphomicrobiales > Rhizobiaceae > Rhizobium > Rhizobium sp. AC44/96. Next base: position 415,015 of record NZ_LXKO01000001.1, on the reverse strand, counting down.
AGGCCCGGCCCCTGGATCTCACCACGCCACACCGGTTGCATCGGATTACCAAGCACGAAGCAGGAGACGATATCGGTGCCGCCGGAGATGGAAGCGAGCTGAACGTCTTGTTTGATGCCCTCATAAACGAAGGTGAAGCCCTCGGGAGACAGCGGGGAGCCGGTCGAGGTCATCAATCGCAAGCTCGAAAGGTCGTGGGACGTCCGCGGCGTCAGGCCACTCTTGCGGACTGCGTCGATATACTTCGCGGACGTGCCGAAGGCCGTAAACTTTTCATCCTGCGCGTAGTCGAAGAGGACGTTTCCATCCGGCGCGAAGGGCGAGCCATCATAGAGGCATATAGTGACGCCCGCGGCGAGCCCGCTCACCAGCCAGTTCCACATCATCCAGCCGCAAGTCGTGAAATAGAACAGGCGGTCGCCGGCTTGCAGGCCGCAATGCAGGCGGTGTTCCTTCAGATGCTGCAGCAAGGTGCCACCGGCCGAGTGGACGATGCACTTGGGCACGCCGGTCGTTCCCGACGAGAAGAGGATGTAGAGAGGATGCGAGAAAGGAAGCCGAGTGAACTCGAGCGGACGCGCTGAAAAGGGCGCGATGAAATCATCGAGTGTCGCGGCACCGGGCACATCGCCTGCGACCGCCGAAGCATTGCCGGCATAGTGCACCACGACGGCCGGACATCCGAGGCGCTTCATCACCGACGCGACCTTCGGGCCGACGTCCTGCAGCTTGCCGCCATACCAATAAGCATCGCAGGCAACGAAAAGCTTGGGCCCGATCTGGCCGAAGCGGTCGAGAACACCCTGTTCACCAAAATCGGGCGAGCAGGATGACCAGATCGCTCCGATCGAGGCGGTTGCCAGCATGAAGGCCACTGTCTCCGGTATGTTCGGCGTCATGGCCGCGATGCGGTCTCCCGGGCCAATGCCGCGCTCGCGCAGCGCCTGCTGGAGCCTGGAGACGAGATCGCGTAGCCGATCCCAGCTCCACCGGTCGCTCACCTTATCCTCGCCCCGGAAGATGATGGCATCGTCGCCGCCCTGCCGTGACAGCAGGTTTTCGGCGAAGTTCAATGTGGCGTCGGGAAAGAAGCGCGCCGCGAGCATGACATCGCCGTTGACCAGCGTACGAGGACCACGCTCGCCTTTGACCTCGCAAAAATCCCAGACGGACGTCCAGAACGCCTCGCGCTCGGAGACGGACCACGCATGCAGGTCGGGGTAACTTGTCATTGCAAGCCGATGGTCGCGATTGCATGCCTGCATGAACGCGTACATGGGGCTCGCCTCGATCGAGCCTTGCGACGGCACCCACAGCGGCTTGTTGTCACGCATCCGAACACCTCCTGCTAAAGGTCTATATATGAAGGCATAGCGCCTTATGGAGGTGGTGAGAAGTCGTTCGGAGGTATGAGTTTGCAACGACCCTGCATTTGATATATCCGGCATTTCAGTGCATTAACAGGCACCGGCCGAAACACGGGCGAAACTGATGACTACGTCTCGACAGCCGCAATGGCGGAAAAAAATCAGACCGGTTTCCCGCTGGCTGCCCAGCGCAGCAAAACTCGCAACGATTGCGCTGCTCGCAACGCTGGCACTTTTCGTGGCGCTGCGGATCGCCGGCCCCTACCTCATTTCCACCAGTCTGGTTCGTTCGGGCATCGAGGAAGCGCTGTCGAAGTGGACGGGCTACAGTGCCGAGATCGGCGGTCGCCCCATCGTTGAATTCTGGCCGACGCCGCGCATAACGCTGAACCAGATCTCGGTTCGACAAAAGCAGGGCGAGAAGAAGCTGCTCGGAACGATCGAGAGCCTCTCTGCCGAGTTCAATTTGATCGACGCCATCCGTGGGAAGGCGAGGTTCCATGAATTCCATCTGCTGCGTCCGACGCTTCAGCTAACCCGCGAAACCAGCGGTGTGATCGACTGGACCAACGAAGGGCTCATGGCACGGGCCATATCAAGGGTCCGTGAAGAGGGTGGCAAACAGGTTCTCGACAGGGGACTGGACGCGGAAATCGGCACCATCACGGTCGAAGACGGCACGCTGAACGTTGCCGATGTCGCAAGCGGGAAGACTTACCATTTCGAGGGTGTGACGGCGGACGTCAACTGGCGAAAATTGTCGAGGCCGATCAGCGCGGTGCTGATCGCTCGTACCAGCGGACAGGATCTCAAGCTCGACTTCTCCTCCCGCAGCCCTCTGCTGCTATTCGGGGGCAGGAGTGCACCGTTCAGTGCCTCCCTGGCCTCCAACCTGCTGACGGCGCGGTTTGACGGGGTCGCGAACATCTCGCATCTCTTCGATCTCACCGGCAACGTCGCGCTCAATGTTCCCGATCTGCCAAACCTGCTTGCATGGATGGGCCGCTCGCTGCCCGGCGTTCCGACGCTGAAGTCGCTTTCAATCGCCAGCGATGTCGCCTCGATCGGAAACGGCTTCCGCTTCAACAATACGAGCCTCGGCATCAACGGCACCAATGCCATAGGCGTCATGGACATTACCTTTACGCCTGGCAAACGCCCGAAACTCGGCGGGACGCTGGCCTTCGATCAGATGAATTTCAAATCGTTGTTCGACGCCTTCGCCCTGCGACTGGAGGCCGGGGAAGAGCGCGGCCCGCCTGAGGGCGGACCGCTGCAGCATCTCGATGTCGATTTGCGGTTTTCTGCAAAGCAGGCGCAGATCGAACCGTTCGAACTGTCGAGCGTCGGCGCGAGCATCATTGTTTCCAGCTACGAAGCCAAATTCGAGATCGGCGACAGCCAGTTCGAAGGTGGCTCGCTCACGGCCCATCTCGAAGCCACGCGCGGTGACTTCGACGGCGGCGGCAAATTGCAGCTTTCGATCCGTGGGGCCGACTTTGCCGGCCTGATCGAGCGACTGCAACTCAAGGGGCCGTTGCCGCTCACAACCGGCTCGCTCGACATGTCGCTGCAGACCTTGCAGCCGCTGTGGAAAGCGAACCGCGACAATGTCAGCGGTACCGTCTCCTTCCATGCGCAATCCGGCTCCATCCCCGGCTTCGATGCCGAGGCTATCCGTAAGGAGGCCGCGAGCGCGGATTTCTTCTCGTTGAGCGCCGTGTCGCATCGCGCGTTCGCGTTCGACCGTCTGGACATCGCGGCCGACATCGATAACGGCGCGGCGAATGTTCGCGGGGCACGCATCGAGGGAGCGCGGGAAGCGCTGACGCTGTCCGGTGTCATCCCCTATCAATCCGGGGGGCTTGCCCTCTCTGGCACAATGAGTCCCATCGATCCGGCACAGCAAAGCAGCGCTCCGCCCTTGCGATTTTTCGTCGGAGGCTCGTGGCCGGACCCGGTTCTATCCCCGGCTCCGGCGCAGCAATAGCTAGGCGGCGTTTGCCGCAGCACGCTCGTCGCGCTCGCGCTGCAATTCGCGGCGCTTGGTGATCGTGGAGGCGCAGATAACGCCGACCGTGACAATGCCGATCAGGATGGTGCAAACCGCGTTGATCTCGGGCGTGACGCCAAGGCGTACCTGGCTGTAGATCTTCATCGGCAGCGTCGTGGCGCCCGGCCCCGAAGTGAAGCTCGCAATCACCAGATCGTCCAGCGACAGAGTGAACGCCAGGATCCAGCCGGAGAAGACCGCCGGCGCGATGATCGGCAAGGTGATCTCGAAGAAGGTCCGGACAGGAGGAGACCCGAGATCCTGCGCCGCCTCTTCGATCGAGCGATCGAAACTCAACAGGCGCGATTGCACGACAACGGCCACGAAGCACATGGTCAGCGTGGTGTGTGCCAGGGTGATCGTCCAGAAGCCGCGGTCAAGCCCGATTGCCACGAAGAGCAACAGCAGCGACAGGCCGGTGATGACATCGGGCATGACGAGCGGTGCGTAGACCATCCCCGAAAACAGCATACGGCCGCGAAAGCGGGAGTAGCGCACCAGGGTCAGCGCCGCCATCGTGCCGAGGATCGTCGCCGCCGTGGCGGAAAGCAGGCCGACGCGGATCGTTACCCATGCGGCATCCAGCAGCGCCTGGTTCTGAAGCAGCGAGGCGTACCACCGTGTCGAAAACCCGCCCCATACGGTGACGAGCTTCGACTCGTTGAAGGAAAAGATCACGAGCAGGACGATCGGCAGGTACAGAAATGCAAAGCCGAGCGTAATCGAGACGATATTGAAGCGGGTCCATTTCAGCATGGTCTACTTCCCCTGCTCATCGGCTTTGGCTTGGACATTCTGGAAGAAGACGATCGGTATCACCAAGATCAGCAGCAGGATCGTCGCCACAGCGGACGAAACCGGCCAGTCGCGGTTGGAATTGAACTCGCTCCAGAGCGTCTTGCCGATCATCAGCGTCTCGGAACCACCCAGCAGGTCGGGGATAACGAACTCGCCGACAGCAGGGATGAAGACGAGCATGCAGCCTGCCACGACACCAGGGATCGATAGCGGGAAGGTCACGCGCCAGAAGGCGGTGATCGGCGTGCAGCCCAGGTCCTGCGCGGCCTCGATGAGGGTGCCGTCCATCTTCTCCAGCGACGAATAAAGCGGCAGCACCATGAAGGGCAGGTAGGAATAGATGATGCCGATATAGACCGCGATGTTGGTGTTCAGGATGATCAGTGGACTATCGATCACGTGCAGTGACTGGAGCAGCTGGTTGAGCAGTCCTTCGGGCTTCAGGATCGCAATCCAGGCGTAGACGCGGATCAGGAAGCTTGTCCAGAAAGGCAGGATGACGAGCATCAGCAGCGTCGGCCGGATCGACCGCGGCGCCTGCGCCATGCCGTAGGCGACCGGATAGGCGATCAGCAGCGTCAGGAAGGTCGAGACGGCCGCAATGATCAAGCTCGATATATACGAGTTCACATAGAGCGGATCGTCGATCAGATAGCTGAAATTGTCGAAGGAGAAGCTCGAGACCTTCTCCCAGAATCCGGCCCAGTCATCCGACAGCGCGAATACCGGCTCGTAGGGCGGCATGGCGATCGCGGTGGTCGACAGCGAAATGCGGAAAACGATGAAGAACGGCGCGAGGAAGAACAGCAGCAGCCAAGCGTAAGGGATGATGATGACGAGGCGGTTGTAGATCGCGGATCCGATTTTGCCCATGATCAATCCTTCAGCAGGACGCCGGCATCATCGGCGAAGGAAACCCAGACATCCTGATCGTAGGTGAAGGGGTCGTCGACAGAGCGCTGGGCGTTCAGCGACGAGGCCTTCACCACCTTGCCGTTCTTGAGCTTGATATGAAAGACGGTCATGTCACCGAGATAGCCGATATCCCAGAGCTCGCCTGAAGCGGCGTTGACCTTTGGATTGGCGGGCGGCGTGCGGCTGACCTTCAGCTTTTCCGGACGGATGGCGAAGCCAACGGCGGAGCCCATCACTGGCTTCTCAGGCGTCACGACCTTGATCGAGAAGTCGTTGTCGACACCGATCTCAACCGTGCTGTCATTGAGAGAAGCAACCTTCCCATCGAAGATGTTCACGTCACCAATGAAGTCGGCGACGAAGCGCGAATTGGGCGCTTCATAGATTTCCGCCGGCGTCGCGACCTGGATGACCTTGCCGTGGCTCATGACCGCGATGCGGTCGGCCATGGTCATTGCCTCTTCCTGATCGTGGGTGACGACCACGAAGGTCAGGCCCAGGTTCTGCTGGAGATCCATCAGTTCGAACTGGGTTTCCTCGCGCAGCTTCTTGTCGAGCGCGCCGAGCGGTTCGTCCAGCAGAAGCACCTTAGGCCGCTTGGCAAGCGAGCGGGCAAGGGCCACGCGCTGGCGCTGGCCACCCGAAAGCTGGTTCGGCTTGCGGGCCGCAAACTTTTCCAGCTTAACCATCTTCAGCATCTGAGACACGCGCTCGGCGATCTCGTCCTTCGGCATGCCATCCTGGCGCAGGCCGAAGGCGACATTCTTCTCGACCGTCATGTGCGGGAAGAGGGCGTAGGACTGGAACATCATGTTGACGGGACGCTTGTAGGGCGGCGTGCCGGCAAGGTCGGTTCCGTCGAGAATGATCTCGCCGGATGTGGGCTGCTCGAAACCAGCCAGCATGCGCAGCAGGGTGGACTTGCCGCAGCCGGAGGCACCGAGCAGCGCAAAGAATTCCCTGTGATAGATATTCAGCGACAAATCGTCGACTGCGGTGAAATCACCGAACCGTTTCGTGACGTTCTTGAATGCAATGAAAGGCTTTGAGGCGGGATCCGTCCACGGCGCAAAGGAACGGCGAATATTGCCAAGTGACTTCATAATGGTCCCCGAAGTATTATTTTTTGGAAGCCGACGGTCCCCTGCGATCGGCGCAAGAAAAGGCCCGGACGTTGCCGACCGGGCCTGATTTTCATTACTGGCCAGTGACGACTTTCGTCCAGACCCGGGTCGCAGTGCGTTGCGTTTTCGGATCCCATGGGGTGACGCTATAAAGCTTCTTCATCACGTCCTCGCTCGGATAGACCGACGGGTCTTCGAGGACTTCCTTGTCGATGAACTGCTGCGACGCCTTGTTGCCGTTTGCATAGAAGACGTAGTTGCTGGCCTTCGCGATGACTTCCGGCTTCATCATGTAGTTCAGGAACTCATGCGCCTCGGCGACGTGCTTGGCGTCCGCTGGGATCGCCATCATATCAAACCACATCTGTGCACCCTGCGACGGAATGGAATAGCCGATTTCCACGCCGTTCTTTGCTTCGGTCGCACGGTTCGCGGCCTGGAAGATATCGCCGGAATAGCCGAATGCGATGCAGATATCGCCGTTGGCCAGGGCATTGATATATTCCGAGGAGTGGAATTTGCGGACGAAAGGCCGAATTTTCTCCAGCATTTCGCCGGCCTTCTGCAGATCGGCCGGCTTGCTCGAATTCGGGTCAAGTCCGATATAGGTCAGGGCCGAAGGCAGAACGTCCTTCGGTGCATCGAGGACATAGATGCCGCAGTCCTTGAACTTTGCCGCGACCGCCGGATCGAAGATCGCTTCCAGGCCCGGCTCCTTGGCATCAGGCCCGAGGATCTCGGCGATCTTCTTCTTGTTGTAGCCGATGCCGTTGGTGCCCCACATATAGTCCACGGCATATTCGTTGCCGGGGTCGTACATGGCAGTGCGCTGCTGGACCATGTCCCACATGTTGGAGAGGTTCGGCAGCTTGGACTTGTCGAGCTTCTGGAAGACGCCAGCCTGGATCTGGCGCTGCAGGAAGTCGGCGCTCGGAACGACGACATCGTAGCCGGTGCCGCCGGCAAGCAATTTCGTCTCCAGCGTCTCGTTGGAATCGAAGGTGTCGTAGACGACCTTGATGCCCGTTTCCTTGGTGAAGTCTTCAAGGATCGAGCTGTCGATATAATCGGACCAGTTGTAGACGTTGACGACGCGGTCCTCCGCAAAGGATGGCGACGCGGAAATTGCAGCCATGGCCACGGCGGCTGCCAGTCCTGCGATTGTTGACCTCATGCTATCTCCTGCTTTTTGTTCTGGCATCTGTTCAGCGATGCCTTCCCTCTGGTTTTCGATGCAGACTAGAAAGGATTTTCGGAGCCCACAAGCGCTAAATCCAGCACTCTCGATGATTTCACAGTCATTGAAAATCGAAGCTGCTGATACCGGCGACCATCTCGTCCAAACCCAAAGGACGCGTCACCGGCGGCTCGGCTCGCGACAGGCAGCCGCGACGTTCGCACAAGCGGCATGCCGATCCGACCGCAACCGCGGGCTGGGCCGCTGCGATCCGGCCATAGGCCGTTGCCTGCCCGAGACCTCCCTCGCAACCGATCAGCAGCGCGGTGCGTCTCACCCGCTCGCCGAAGGGCGCGTTGGGGCCTTCCAGCGTGCGTGAAATCGTCAGATAGCTCGCGCCACCCGGCATCTCGATCATTTCGGCCAGAATCTGCCCGGGCTGCAGAAGGGCGACGTGGATATTGAGCTTGGGACAGCCCCCGCCGAAGCCGCTGTGCGGAAAGCCGAACGCGCCGGCTCGGCGCAGACGATTGCCGGCGGCATCAATCTCCATGAGGAAGAACGGGATTGCCGCGGCATCCGGCCGCTGCAGCATCGTCAGCCGCGTCGCCGCCTGCGCAAAGGAAGCGCCGAACCGCGCACGCAGAATATCAATGTCGTAGCGGGCGTTTTGAGCCGCCGCCAGAAACGCTGCATAAGGCATGGCAATCGCCAGTGCGGCATAGCGGCTGAGCTCGAAGCGGGCGATCCTCTCTGCTTCAGGCGTGGTCAGCGGCAGTGCTTCAAGCTCGGCCAGGATCGCGTCTCGCAGAGCCAGGGAGGCAACCTCGATTGCAATTTCATGTGCCTGATCAGGCGCCGACAACCGTTCTGAAACAAAGAGACGCATCGAATGCCGGTCAAAGCGACGGCGCAGATCGGGCATCACATGAACCGGCAGGACGCGCACGCCAATGCCGCGCTCTGCCCGCAGCCATTCACGGAAGGCGAAAGGCAGATCGCGCATATCGGCGAACCGCGACGCGAAGGCCTCCGCCTCCGCTTCTATCCGCGGAAAGTAGGCAGAGCGCCGCTCGAAGACATCGCGGACCTCGTCGGCCGGCAGACGGGCACCAGCCAGGGGCGCATTCCCCTCGCCGATTGTCAGGGACGTCAGGTCGGAGAGGCGAGCGGCCTGTTCCCTATAGGCGCGATAGAGCTTCACCATACCGCTTGCGGCATTGGGTGCGGCCTCCGCCACCTCCACCAACTCCTGATCCCCCGGTAGCTCGCCGACCAGCAGGGGATCGGCGAATATCTCCTTCAGCTGTGTAAGGCTGCCGCCACTTTCATGTCGCAGCTCTTCGAGATCGACCTTGTAGACCGCGGATAGCTTGAGCAGCAGCTGCACCGTCAGCGGACGCTGGTTGCGCTCGATCAGGTTGAGGTAGGAGGGCGAAATCTCCAGCGCCTCCGCCATCGCCGTCTGCGTGACGCCGAGGCCGTTTCGAATACGCCGGACCCGGGGACCGGCAAATATCTTGCGCTCAACCATGTGACAATTCTTTACAGGTTTCGGCCGAACAGATTTTTACAGATTTTGACAATTTTAACGCCAGCCCTTGTCAATTTCTTTGCATCTCGACCCGTTTCCAGACCCATGTTGCCATATAATTCTGGCCTTCTCCGCGAATTTTGTAAATCCTGTCAATCAGCCAGTTCGGCAAGATTATCGGCAAGGAGGAAGAAATGACAGACTTTGACAAGCTTCACCGAAACATCCCCGCAGGTCGTTTCGACGGTATCGAGCGCCCCTATTCGGCAGAAGATGTCAAACGGCTGCGCGGATCCGTGGAGCTTCGCTACTCGCTGGCCGAAATGGGCGCCAATCGCCTATGGCAGCTGCTGCATCAGGACGGTTTCGTGAATGCGCTCGGAGCCCTCTCGGGGAACCAGGCCATGCAGATGGTCCGCGCGGGACTGAAGGCGATCTATCTGTCCGGCTGGCAGGTCGCGGCCGATTCCAATACGGCGTCCGCGATGTATCCCGATCAGTCGCTCTATCCGGCCAATGCCGGCCCCGAGCTTGCCAAGCGTATCAACCGCACGCTTCAGCGCGCCGACCAGATCGAGACGTCCGAGGATAGCGGTCTTTCGGTCGAGACGTGGTTCGCGCCGATCGTCGCGGATGCCGAGGCCGGCTTCGGCGGCCCGCTCAACGCCTTCGAAATCATGAAGGCCTACATCGAGGCAGGCGCTGCCGGCGTTCACTTCGAGGATCAGCTGGCGTCGGAAAAGAAGTGCGGGCACCTCGGCGGCAAGGTCCTGATCCCGACCGCTGCACATATCCGCAACCTCGATGCTGCCCGCCTCGCCGCCGACGTCATGGGCGTTCCGACGCTCGTCATCGCCCGGACGGACGCGGAAGCGGCAAAGCTGCTGACCTCGGACATCGACGAGCGCGACCAGCCCTTCGTCGATTACGAGGCCGGACGGACGGTCGAAGGATTTTACCAGGTCCGCAGCGGGCTGGAGCCCTGCATCGCGCGTGCGGTCGCCTATGCGCCGCATTGCGACCTGATCTGGTGCGAGACTTCAAAGCCCGACCTGGAGCAGGCGCGGCGTTTTGCCGAAGGCGTCCACAAGGTGCATCCCGGCAAGCTGCTCGCCTACAATTGCTCGCCGTCGTTCAACTGGAAGAAAAACCTCGACGACACAACGATCGCCAAGTTCCAGCGCGAACTCGGGGCGATGGGCTACAAGTTCCAGTTCATCACGCTGGCCGGTTTCCATCAGCTGAACTTCGGCATGTACGAGCTTGCACGCGGCTACAGGGATCGCCAGATGGCCGCCTACTCGGAACTTCAGCAGGCCGAATTCGCCGCGGAGATCAACGGCTACACCGCTACCAAGCATCAGCGCGAGGTCGGTACCGGCTACTTCGACGCGGTTTCGATGGCAATCACCGGTGGTCGTTCGTCGACCACGGCGATGAAAGAATCGACCGAGCATGCCCAGTTCAAACCCGCAGCAGAATGACCGAACCCACGGAGGAAAATGCCATGCCTACGCTTGCTCGCGTCAAGGAACGCGCCGAAGAACAATCGACCAGCATGACCCAGGATCAGCAGAGCATGATCCGCATGCTCGCCAATGACCTGCACCGCCTGAACCTGTCGGTCATGAAGGCAGTCGATGCCGGGGTTTCGGTCGAACTCGTCCGCTCCGCACGCCACCACGGCGGCGATGGGAACTGGGGCGATTTGCTGATCCCTGTTATCGTTGCGGGTCGCAACTGAAGAATACCGGTGGCGGCGTCCAGTCGCCACCCGCTCAGCTGCGGCTTGAGCGTTTGCCGGCGAAAAGGTCGCCGTAGCTTTTCAGAAGTTTCGTCATCCGGTCGGCAACGGTTCTTATTTCCGGCCGGTGGCGATCCTCGCTGTTCATGACGATCCACTGGCGATGGCGCAGCTCAGGCAATTCGTCGCCAAGCCGCTGCAGATCCGGATCGAGATCCCCGACGAAGCAAGGCAGCACAGCCTTACCCGCGCCCGCCCGCACCAGTTCCGGCAGGGAGCGCGGACGATTGACGGTGGCGACGATCGACGACTGTGCATGATGATGCGGCCAGCGGAGATAGTTGGAGATCGCATCGTCCTCGTGAACGGCGATCCAGCGTTCGTCACCTTCTTCGGCATTGCGTCTGACATAAACCGCGTAGCCAACCTCACCGATCAACCGCGCCGCGAGATTACTTTCTTCGGGCTCGAAGGCGCGAATGCCGATATCGCTTTCCCGGTAGTTCAGATTTGCCCTTGCCTCGCCGATCGTGAGCGAGACGGCGAAACCATCACTCGGCTTGCGGATCGCCGCGAAATTTTCGGTCAATAGCCAGGCAACCCAAGTGCCGGCGGCGATCCTCACCGTCGTTCCGATCGTCCGCTCATCCCGCCACGCATCGACCTTGTGTGCCGCCGCTTCCATGTCCTGCAGATGATCGAGTAGCGCCTGGCCGTCCTGGGTCAATCGATAGCCGGTCTGGCTGCGCTGAAACAGCATGCGGCCGATCTCATGCTCGAGATCCAGCATCCGGCGGCCGATCGTGGCGGGGCTAAGACCGCTCGATGCGCTCGCTCCGGTCAGCCCTCCGAGGCGGGCGACCTGCAAGAAGAGCTGAAAGGAGTCCCATTGCACGTTTTTCATGGGTGCAAAACATAGCGGGATTTTTCCCGTTTATGAAGCATATTTTGGCGCATATCTAAACCGATGTCGTCATTGCCATGAAAGGACATCACGATGATCGAGCATATGGCCATTGCGCAGCTTCTGAGACAGCAGCAAGTCCAGGACAATCGTCGCTCCGCGCTTGCGGAAAATGAGTTCTACCGAACTGTCGGAACCTCGCGCATCGAACGCATCGCCAACGCATTGTTATCGATGCGCCTTGCTGAATGGAGAGGCCGCGGCTTGCGTGCGCCCTCCCCGCCATCAGATACTGGTCATGCCGTCAGGCAGCAGTCCGCAAGGGCCGGAGCGCGGCGGATGGAGCAGCATCGATGCGGAATTGCCGGATCAGCGACATGAGCACGTCCGCCTCGTCGGCGAGCTGACGGCTTGCCTCGGTGGTTTCCTCGACCATGGCGGCGTTTTTCTGAGTCATCTGGTCCATCGCGTTGACGGACCCGTTGACCTCCTGCAGTGCGGCGGATTGGTCCTGGCTGGCCGTGGCGATCGTCGCCACATGCTGGCTGATCGCGATGATCTCCTGGCTGATCGAGGCGAGCACCGCCCCGGTCTTCTGAACGAGCCCGGAGCCGGCAGAGACCTCGCGGGTCGACTTCTCGATAAGGCCCTTGATTTCGCGGGCGGCATCAGCCGAACGCTGCGCCAGTTCCCGAACCTCCTGCGCGACGACGGCAAATCCCTTGCCCGCCTCGCCGGCGCGTGCCGCTTCGATGCCTGCGTTCAAGGCAAGCAGATTGGTCTGGAACGCGATATCGTCGATCACCTCGATGATCTGCTCGATCTGCTTCGACGCGTCCTCGATCCGTGCCATGGCCGCGACAGTATCGCCGACGACAACGCCGGAGCCGTCCGCCGTCTTCTTGGTGGCAACGACCGCGTTGTTGGCCTCGCGAGCGCGCTCCGCCGACGAGCGAACCGTGACGGTGATTTCCTCGACCGCGGCTGCCGTCTCCTCCAGATTGGCGGCCTGCGCTTCCGTGCGCTTCGAGAGTTCGTCTGCCGATGACAGCATGGCGCCGGAGTTGCGGTGGATCGTCGTTGCGTTATCGCGGATGCGCGACAGCGTATCCTGCAGGCGTACAAGCGAGGTGTTGAAATCGACGCGAAGCTGCTCCAGGCGCCCGACAAATGGCGTCTCGATCGTTTCGGAGACATCGCCTTGAGCAAGGCGACCGAGACCGGCGGCGAGCTGGTTGACGGCGAAGTCGATCTGTCCGTCCAGCGTGCGCTTTTCGACATCATTGCGGGCGCGCTCCGCGTCGGTCAGGGCACGCTGCTCCGCGGCCTGCGTTTCGAGCTGCAGGCGGGCACGCGCGCCGTCGCGGAACAGTGCCAAGGCGCGGCCGATGGCGCCGAACTCGTTCTGCTTTTCGACGCAGGGAATCGGTGCATCGAGATTTCCGGACGAAATCGTGTGGATGGAAGCGGTCAGCGCCTCAAGGGGCCGTACGGTCGCGCGGATTGCGAAATAGGCGACAACGCCGACAATCAGCAGCACGGCTATTCCGACACCGACCACAAGCGCCAGCAGTTGCTGCAGGCTGTTGTAGTAGAGCTCCATCGGGATGCCGATAAAGAGAATGCCAACCGTCGAGCCCGCCGCGCTCTTGATCGGGAAATAGCCGGTCATGAACTTGTGCCCAAAGAGGTCGGCGGGGCCGTAGTAGGCGCTGCCCTTTGCCAGCGCGACCTGCGCCGGATGATCTGCCGCAAGCTTTGTCCCGACGGCGCGGTCGCCGTTCTCCTTCTTCACATTGGTCGAAACGCGCACATAGTCGGCGCCCTGACGCTCGAAGATCGTCGCAACGCCAGCGATCGACTGCGCGGTGCGGTCGACCAAGGCGTGATCGGCAAACTGCGGGAGCTTGTCTTCGGTGATGCCCTCGAGTGCGTTGTCGCGAATGGCGACCTGTGCCGTCGGGTCGCCGGCGCCATAGAGGACGGCCATTGTGCGGCTCGCGTCGCGGGCGTCGGAAACCGCGCTCGTCATCACGTAGTCGCTCAGATTGTAATAGGTCACACACACGATCGCGGCGGTGCTGATGCCCAGCAGCGCAAGTGTAATCACGACAATCTGTCGAACAATGGAAGCCGTAAAGAGCCGAAGCATGCCAATCCCCTGAGAATACAACCGCCCGACGCTAGAGCAAAAGATTTAATGAAAATTTTCACCAAGTTGACGATCGTCAATTATTTGAGATCTCAGGACTTTCCGCATAAACCAACGCCCCGCCGATAATCCGCAACCATTGGACGGATTAAAATTTCGCGCTTACTCATCATTGCACAATTATTGATTGAACCGCCTGTGAACTAGGCGCCAAATGAAAATGGCCCCGGATTCCGGGGCCATCTTGTCGTTTGTGAGTTGGTCCGATCAAGCCGCGCGATAAATCGTGCCGTGCGTGTCGCCATCGATCTTGAACTGGCGAACCAGACTGAGAAGGGAATCTGCCTCGTTCGCGAGCGCACGGCTGGCAGCGGTGGTCTCTTCCACCATTGCCGCGTTCTGCTGGGTCATCTGGTCCATCTGGTTGACGGTCGCGTTGACTTCCTGCAGCGCGCTCGACTGATCGTGGCTGGCGCGTGCGATCATCTCGACGTGCTGGCTGATGGTCACGATCTGAGTGCTGATCTTCGCAAGGACCGTTCCAGTTTCCTGGACGAACTGCGAACCGGAGCTGACTTCGGTCGTCGACTTGTTGATGAGGCCCTTGATTTCCTGCGCGGCGGCAGCGGAGCGCTGCGCGAGTTCGCGCACTTCCATTGCAACGACCGCAAACCCCTTGCCTGCCTCGCCGGCGCGCGCCGCTTCGATGCCGGCATTGAGTGCCAGAAGGTTGGTCTGGAAAGCGATCTCATCGATGACGCCGATGATCTGCTCGATCTGGCGCGAGGCGTCTTCGATGCGGCCCATCGCGTCGATGGCGTTGCTGACGACGGTTGCAGAGTCATCCGCGCTGCGCTTGGCCTGGCGAACGATCTGGTCGGCATCCTTGGCGCGCTCGGCCGACGAGCGGACCGTGACCGTGATCTGATCGACGGCAGCTGCCGTTTCCTCCAGCGAAGCGGCCTGCTGTTCGGTCCGCTTGGCGAGATCTTCGGCGGACTGCGCCATCTGATTGCCGTTGCCCTGGATCATCTCGACGTTGTCGCGGATCTGGCTCATCGAAGCCTGCAGGCGCAGCATCGAGCCGTTGAAATCCTGGCGAAGCTGTTCGAGACGGCCGATGAACGGCGTGTCGATGGTCGTCGAGATATCGCCTTGCGACATGCGCTCGAGGCCCGACGCCAAGGCATTGACGGCGAACTCGATCTGGCGATCCATTTCGCGCTTGTCGGCATCGTTGCGCTGGCGCTCGTGTTCGGCAGCGGCACGCTCTTCTTCGCTCTGCTCCTCGATGCGGATCTTCGAGATCGCGTTTTCCTTGAAGATGCCAAGTGCGCGCGCCATGTCGCCGATTTCGTCGTAGCGCTGCTCGCCGGAGATATTGGTGTCGAGCGCGCCATCGGCGATGCGGCGCATGGCGGCGGTGATCTGGCCGATCGGGCGCTGCAGCGTCAGGACGAGAGCAATACCGCCGACGACGGAAAGCAGGATGCCGAGCGCGGTGGTCAGGACGGAGATGCCGTTTGCCTGCGTGCGTTCGGCGCCCGCGGTCTGCTTCTGCAGTTCGGCAAATGCCGTCAGCTGACCCCAGACGGTGTCAAGCTGCTGACGCGCCGAAGCGTAGTCGGCGACGCGCTGGTCGATGGTATCGACGAGGCTCTGTGCATCCTTGTCCATGGAGGCCAGCGCCGGCGACATCGCGGCAACGATGTCTTCAGCGAAGTTCATCCCCTTGGCGCTGGCGAGCAGCGTATTCAGGTTGGTGCCGAGCGTCGCGATTTCCTGATGCAGGCGAACGCGATTGTCCTTGCTGGGCTTGGCCGCAAATTCGCCTAGCACGAGCTGCAGGGAGTAGATCGCGCTTTCAAGGCGGCGCGTATCCTCAAGAACCGAGTTCGTCTGCGCGATGCGGCTATCGAGTTCCACGAAGGTCGTGGTGGCTTCGCGCATCATCTGCGTTGCGGTGAGCTGGGTGTAGGTGGACATCTGGCGGAAGCGGGAAACAAGGCGGCCGAGATTGGCGATCGCCTCATCGGTGCCGGCATCGGCAGCCGTCGCCTGTGCCTTCACGTCGCTGATCGTCTGCGACAGCGACTGGGTCATGCTCTTCTGGTTCTGCGGAACCGAGATCTCGATCAGGCGCTGGGCCTTGGCAATGGCCGGGATCGCATCGGTCACGACCTTCAGCTTGTCAGCCGGTGCCTGCGCCTTGCTGAAGTCGCCCATGACGGTGGCAAGCGTATCGCCACCCTTCAGCAGCCGGTCGGCGGCGCGAAGCGTTGCCGTGGCATTGCCCTCGTCCTTGCGGATGTTCTCTTCAAGCTGCTGTGCATCGTAGTTCACGTTGAAGCGGCTGGTGATCATCACCTTCTGCGCATCGTCCATCGACTTGCGCAACGCCAGTTCCTGCTCATGCAGGGTCCAGAGCTTGCCCACCGTGTCGGAGATACCGGTCGTGCCGCTGGCGGCGGCCTCGAGATTGTCGCGGCCGGCATTCTCGCCGATCTGCTTCAATGTCGCAGTCAGCGTGTTCTGCTGGGTGGCGATGTCGCTCTGCAGCTTGTCGCGCGCATCCTGGCTCGTCGTGCGCAGGAAGTCGTCCATGGAGCTGTAGAGATCCTTGAAGCCGCTCAGCGATTGAAGAACGCTGTTGGAGATTTCCATCCGGCCCTGCAGCAGACCCGAGGCATAGAGGCCGGTCAGGCCGACCGCTGAAATGCTGACAACAAAGGGTAGAACAAAAATCAGGACTTTGGTCTTGATCCTGAAACGGGAAAGAATCTTATCAATCAACATGGCGGTTCCGGCCTTCCATACACCACTCCTCCCACCGACCCCCGAAGGCGCCGGCCGAGTGCATCGAGCTGCTTTTTTGGAACAATGGGAATCTCAGGCTTACGCCCGGACGGCATTCATTGCCTGTTCACTTCGCGCACAAGGCGGAAGCGCCCATAAATCATCTACCAACTGTTGCAGAGGATATGTTAATTTTCGGATAAGCGTATGTAGCGGAAACCGGCATTCAAATCGATTTACATGCCGATATGGGCGCTCAGCGCGGCTGGCGTCGTTACAACACCCGGCTGTAGATCAGCCTAGAGAAAGCGCTCGACCAGAAGTGCGATCATCGCCGCAGACGCGCTGGCAGCGAGGACGAAGTAGCGGAGTGCGACAAGCCTTGTGTCGGGCTTTGCCTGGGCGATTGCGATGGCGCGGGCGCGTCGTGTGTTCCTGTTCATTGCAGAACCTCACTTCTCTCTGACACAACAATCCAACAAAATGCTTTGCTGGTAAAGCTTTATTTAGGAAGCTCTTTTCAGCTCGTCATTGAGGCAGGATGGCGCACCCCTCTTAAGAACTATTGAATCCTCTTCGGTCGTTTTGTCCCTACAAGGATTCACCTGCGGCAAAGCCGGAAGCCCAGGCCCATTGGAAATTGTAGCCTCCGAGCCAACCCGTCACATCGACACATTCTCCAATGAAATGGAGGCCCGCCACAGCCTTTGCCTGCATGCTGCGAGAATCGAGCGTTGACGTGTCGATGCCGCCGAGCGTCACCTCCGCCGTGCGATAGCCTTCGGAGCCGGACGGCTTGATCTTCCAGTTCTGCGCGGCTTCGGCCAGCCGCATAAGCACCTTGTCCGAGAGATCGGCCATATTGCCGGTTACGCCCGTCCGTTCGGCCAGATATTGCGCGAGCCGCTTCGGCAGAACATCGCCAAGCGCTGTTTGCGCCGATTGTCGGCCGTTTGCCTGTTTCGCCGCCTTCAGGTGCGCCAGCAGATCAATGTCAGGCTCGATATCGACGGTGATCTCGTCGCCCTCGCGCCAATAGGATGAAATCTGCAGGATCGCCGGACCACTGAGGCCGCGGTGAGTAAACAGCAGCGCCTCGCGAAACGCGGTCTTGCCGTGGCGAATCTCCGCAGGCGCCGAAATGCCGGATAGCGCAGACAGGCTTTCGAGCAACAGCGGATCCAGCGTCAAGGGCACGAGACCGGGACGGGTCTCGACCAGAGCCAGACCGAATTGCTCGGCGATGCGATAGGCGAAGCCGGTCGCACCCATCTTCGGGATCGACTTACCGCCGGTGGCAATGACCAGCGATTGGCATTCATATGTGCCTTCCGATGTCGCGACACGAAAGCCGGTATCGGTCTTCTCGACATTGCCGATTTCCGTCCCGAGATGCAGCACCGCGCCCGCGGCCTGCATTTCGTCGAGCAGCATGCGAATGATGTCCTTGGCGCTCTCGTCGCAAAACAGTTGGCCGAGCGTCTTTTCGTGCCAGGTGATCTTGTGCCGATCGACCATGGCGATGAAGTCGGAGGGCGTGAAACGCGCCAGCGCCGATTTGCAGAAATGCGGATTGCCGGACAGAAAGCTCTTCGGTCCGGCATGGATGTTGGTGAAGTTGCAGCGGCCACCGCCGGAGATGCGGATTTTCTCGCCGGGTGCTCGCGCATGGTCCAGCACGATAACCGAACGGCCACGCTGTGCAGCGCGAATGGCACACATCATGCCGGCGGCGCCCGCGCCGATGACAACTACATCGCTTTTCCGCTGCAAACTTGGTTCCCTTGTCGAAAGCGTCTCTTTTTTCCATCAAAGGGCGAAAGTCAACGCCTTGGCCCCCTCGCCAATTGCCAAACTCTGGTTATGATACACGCGAGATCAACACAAACCGGTGTGCCATGTCCCCAAAAAAGACGACGCTGAAGCCTGCCAGAAACGTGCCTGCCTCGAAGAAAACACCCCCGGACCCCGGGTCTCTGCGCGGCGTGGCCAACTGGAAGGAAGCAGCGCAGTTTCTGCGGGCACGCGGCATCGAAGATATCGAATGCATTACGCCGGACCTCGCCGGCGTGCCGCGCGGCAAGATGATGCCAAGTTCGAAGTTCACCTCGAACACCTCGCTTGCCCTGCCTTCCGCAATCTACCGCCACACGATTTCCGGCGAATATCCGGACGAGACCGAAAGCTTCCGCTACGAGCCGCGCGATAGCGACCTCAAGCTCGTTCCCGATCTTTCGACGCTTTCGGTTGTTCCGTGGGAAACCGATCCGACGGCGCAGGTGATCTGCGATATCGTCAGCGCCGACGGAGAAGAGGTCGGTTATACGCCGCGCAACGTCCTCAAGCGGGTGATGAAGCTCTATCACGACCGCGGCTGGAAGCCGATCGTGGCGCCCGAGATCGAATTCTATCTGGTCGCCAAGAACGATGACCCCGACTATCCGCTGCATCCGCCGAAGGGCCGTTCCGGCCGTTCGATCCTTGGCGGTCAGGGTTATTCCATCGCCGGCATCAACGAGTTCGACGAACTAATCGACGACATCTATCACTTCTCCGAGAAACAGGGCCTCGAGATCGACACCCTGATCCACGAGGAAGGCCCGGCGCAGCTGGAAATCAACCTGCGCCACGGCAACCCGATCGAACTTGCCGACCAGGTCTTCCTGTTCAAGCGGACGATCCGTGAAGCGGCGATGAAGCACGACATCTACGCGACCTTCATGGCAAAGCCGATGCAGGGACAGCCTGGATCCGCCATGCACATCCACCAATCGGTGGTCGATGAGGCGACCGGGAAGAACATCTTCTCGAAGCCGGATGGATCGCCGTCGCGCGAGTTCTTCCACTTCATCGGCGGAATGCAGAAGTACGTCCCGAATGCGCTGTGCATGCTGGCGCCCTATGTGAACTCCTATCGTCGCCTGACGCCCGAGATGTCCTGCCCTGTCAACAATGCGTGGGGCTACGACAACCGGACCACGGCCTTCCGCGTGCCGGTTTCGGATCCACAGGCGCGGCGTGTCGAAAACCGCCTGCCGAGCTCCGACGCCAACCCCTATCTGGCACTCGCGGCTTCGCTCGCCTGCGGCCTGCTTGGCATCATGAAGGAGATCGAGCCGACAGCGCCGACGGAAGACACGGCAAATGAAGGGTCGATCGAACTGCCACGCGGCCTCCTTGAAGCCGTGGCGCTCATGGAAGACGAGCCGGCCTTCGAAGAGGTGTTCGGCAAGGAGTTCATCGGCATCTACGCCGGCGTCAAGCGTGGAGAATTCGAGACCTTCATGCAGGTGATCAGCCCATGGGAGCGCGAGTTCCTTCTGCTGAACGTGTGAGGAGGCTGTCATGACATCGCAAGAGACATGGCAGAGCCCCATTGCGCCCGGCATCTCCTGGTATCAGGCGACTGTTGGCGAACGCCCCACCTATCCTGCGCTCGATGGATCGACGACGTGCGACGTCGCGATCGTCGGTGGCGGTTACACCGGGCTGCAGGCTGCCTATAACCTCGCCAAGGCGGGTGTTTCGGTCGTCCTCATCGAAGGATCCCACTTTGGCGACGGCGCGTCCGGTCGCAACGGCGGACAACTCGGCACCGGCCAGCGTGCATGGCCGGAAGAGCTGGAGGAAACGATCGGCTACGAGCGCTCCAAGGCGCTCTTCAATCTGGCGGAGGCCGCAAAGCGGCATCTGCTGGATTTCGCCACCGAACATCAGATCGAGATCGATTTCATGCCGGGGCAGATGAATGTGTCGCACAAGGAGAGCTACACAAAGTCTTACCAGGAAAATGCGGAAATCGCGGCGCTGCGCTACGACTATCCGCATGTTCGTTTCATGGACAGGCAGGAGACCCAGGAGCGTCTGGGGTCGAAACGCTACTTCTGTGGCGTGCGCGACACCGGCACCGGCCACATCCATCCGCTGAAACTGCTCGTCGGTCTCGCGCGCGTCGCGGCAAATGCCGGCGCGCGGATCTACGAGATGACCAAGGCCACTGCGATCCACCAGGCGAACGGCAAGGTGACGATCGACACGCCGCGCGGACGGATCGTTGCCGACAAGGCGCTGATCGCCTGCAACGGCTACATCGACAATCTGGAGCCGGTCACGGCCAGCCATGTGATGCCGATCCGCTCGTTCATAGGCGCCACGGTGCCTTTGGGCGATCATCCCAAGGTACTGGCTGGCGGTGAAGCGGTTGCCGATTCGCGGTTCGTCGTCCGCTACTTCCGCAAATCCAGGGATGGGCGCCTGCTGTTCGGGGGGCGCGAGGCCTATACATCGGACAACCCTCGCGACATAACGCAGCATATCCGGCGGCAGATCGCGGAGATCTATCCTGAACTCAAGGATATCGAGATCACCCACGCCTGGGGCGCATCCGTCGGCATCACTCTGCCGCGCCAGCCTTTCGTTCGCGAGGTCATGCCTAGCGTAATCTCCATCGGCGGGTATTCCGGCCACGGCGTCATGCTGTCGAACTATTGCGGCAAACTCTACGCGGAAACGGTGCTCGGCAAAACGGCGGACCTGGAGCTCTTCAAATCGCTCAATGTCCCTGCTTTCCCGGGCGGTGCCGCCATGCGTGCGCCGCTGCTTTTCCTGGCGCTCTCGTGGTACGCGCTCCGCGACAAGTTTTAGTCAGATTGCGCATTTCCTCGCGCTGCAATTCGATCTAAAACCGGTTTCCGACAGATTCATTGCAGCGCACACTGGCTTTTTTAAATCGATTAGATTAAAGAGCCAGTACCAAGCATGATTGAGAGACATCCTCATGAGCAGTCAAATCATTCCCGTTGAACCCTTCGATTATGTCGTCTTCGGCGGCAGCGGCGACCTCGCCGAGCGCAAGTTGCTTCCGGCGCTGTATCATCGGCAGATCGAGGGCCAGTTCACCGAGCCGACCCGCATCATCGGCGCCTCCAGAAGCCCGCTGACCCATGAAGAATATCGGAAGTTCGCACAGGATGCCCTGAAGGAGCATCTGAAGAAGGGCGAGTACGACGAGGCCGAGGTCGCGAAGTTCTGCGAACGGCTGTACTACGTGCCTGTCGATGCGCGTTCCGACGCCGGCTGGGACCAGCTCAAGAAGCTTCTCGACGAGGGCAAGGAACGCGTTCGCGCCTTTTACCTGGCTGTCGCACCGGGCATCTTCGGCGATATCTCGCAGAAGATTCATGACCACAAGCTGATTACGAAGACGACGCGCATCGTCGTCGAAAAGCCGATCGGCCGCGATCTCGATTCCGCCCTTCAGCTGAACGACACGATCGGCAGGGTCTTCAAGGAAGAGCAGATCTTCCGCATCGACCACTATCTCGGCAAGGAAACCGTGCAGAACCTGATGGCGCTGCGCTTTGCCAACGCGCTCTATGAGCCGCTGTGGAATGCCAATCACATCGACCATGTGCAGATCACTGTCGCAGAATCCGTCGGCCTCGAAGGCCGCGCGGGCTACTACGACACGGCCGGTGCCCTGCGCGACATGGTGCAGAACCATATCATGCAGCTCGTCTGCCTTGTGGCGATGGAAGTCCCGTCTTCGATGGATTCCGAAGCCGTACGTGACGAGAAGCTCAAGGTGCTGCGCGCGCTGAAGCCGATCAATGCCTCGAATGTCGAGCTGAACACGGTCCGTGGCCAGTATCGCGCCGGCGCTTCCAGCAACGGTCCGGTCAAGGGCTATCTCGAAGAGCTCGAAGGCGGCGTTTCCAACACCGAAACCTTCGTGGCGATCAAGGCCGAGATTGGCAACTGGCGTTGGGCTGGCGTTCCCTTCTACATCCGCACCGGCAAGCGCCTTGCCGGCCGCATGTCGGAGATCGTCATCACCTTCAAGCCGATCCCGCACTCGGTCTTCGACCAGTCGGCAGGCCGCATCAACCAGAACCAGCTGATCATTCGCCTGCAGCCTGACGAAGGCGTCAAGCAGTCGCTGATGATCAAGGACCCAGGCCCGGGCGGCATGCGCCTGCGCAACGTTTCGCTCGACATGAGCTTCGCCGAAGCCTTCTCGGTGCGCAATCCCGACGCCTACGAGCGCCTGCTGATGGACGTGATCCGCTCGAACCAGACGCTGTTCATGCGTCGCGACGAAGTGGAAGCGGCATGGCAGTGGGTCGACCCGATCCTCAAGGGATGGGAATCGACCGGCCAGAAGGTTCAGGGCTACACCGCAGGCACCTGGGGTCCCAGCCAGTCTATCGCGCTCATCGAGCGTGACGGCCGCACTTGGCACGACGACATTTAAGGTAGAGAGCGATGGCAGCGACGATGCACACTTTTGCCAATGCCGCCGAACTGGCGCGCAACCTCGCAGACAAGGTCGCCGCATCGCTTTCGACGGCCATTGCATCACGGGGGACGGCGAGCATCGCCGTTTCCGGCGGCTCGACGCCGAAACTCTTCTTCCAGGAGCTGTCGACGCGAGACCTGGACTGGAGCAAGGTCACGATCACGCTCGTCGACGAACGCTTCGTGCCCGCAGACAATCCGCGCTCGAACCACCTGCTGGTGGCGACCAACCTGCTTCAGAACAAGGCGACCGCAGCGGTCTTCCAACCGCTGTATCAGGCCGCCGGTTCCGTCGAGGACGCCGCCAAGCTCGCGACCACCGCGACACAGGCGATCGGAAATCCGTTCGACGTAGCCATTCTCGGCATGGGTGGCGATGGCCATACGGCATCGTTCTTCCCCGGCGGGAACAATCTTGCCGTGGCACTTGATCCAACGACCCCGCGCGGCATCATTACCATGGATGCGGAAGGTGCCGGCGAGCCTCGCCTGACCTTCACCTTCTCAAGCCTGCAGGACGCCAGGCTGCTCGTGCTTCATATCGAAGGCGAGAGCAAGAAAGACGTGCTGACGAAGGCAGAAGGCAACGGCGACGAGGCAGACATGCCGATCCGCGCCATTCTGCGCCGCGCCGCTTCGCCGGTCGATATCTACTGGGCTCCGTAAGCAGCCAGGCACGGAGCCGGCGAACAGACACATTGAAGACCAGACAAAGGCAGGATCTCCCATGTCCGCTCATTCACGCATTGCTGCGATTACCGCACGTATTGTCGAACGCTCTAAACCGACCCGCGGCGTCTACCTCGAACGCCTGCGCAACGCAGCTTCCAAGGGCGTGAGCCGCTCGATACTTGGCTGCGCGAACCTCGCCCACGGATTTGCCGTCTGTTCCCCCGCCGAGAAGGAGGCCCTCGCGGGCGACCGCGTGGCAAATCTCGGCATCATCACCTCCTACAATGACATGCTCTCGGCCCACCAGCCTTTCGAAACCTACCCGGCGATCATCCGCCAGGCGGCGGCAGAAGCAGGCGGCATCGCCCAGGTGGCAGGCGCCGTGCCCGCCATGTGCGACGGCGTTACCCAAGGCCAGCCCGGCATGGAGCTTTCGCTCTTCTCGCGCGACCTGATCGCGATGGCTGCGGGCGTCGGCCTGTCGCACAACATGTTCGACGCGGCACTCTATCTCGGCGTCTGCGACAAGATCGTTCCCGGCCTGGTGATCGCAGCGCTCTCCTTCGGACACCTGCCTGCCATCTTCGTTCCCGCAGGACCGATGACATCTGGCCTGCCGAATGACGAGAAGTCGCGTGTCCGCCAGCTCTACGCGGAAGGCAAGGTTGGTCGTGCGGAGCTGCTGGAAGCAGAATCCAAGTCCTACCACGGCCCCGGCACCTGCACCTTCTACGGCACTGCCAACTCCAACCAGATGCTGATGGAGATCATGGGCTTCCATATGCCCGGGTCGTCGTTCATCAATCCGGGCACGCCGTTGCGCGAAGCCTTCACGCGCGAAGCCGCCAAGCGCGCGCTTGCGATCACCGCACAGGGCAACGAATACACGCCAGCCGGCGAGATGATCGACGAGCGCTCGATCGTCAACGGCGTGGTCGGCCTGCATGCCACCGGCGGCTCGACGAACCACACCCTTCACCTTGTCGCCATGGCTCGCGCGGCCGGCATCCAGCTGACCTGGCAGGATATCGCCGAGCTGTCCGAGGTCGTGCCGTTGCTGGCGCGCGTCTACCCGAACGGTCTTGCCGACGTGAACCATTTCCATGCCGCCGGCGGCATGGGCTTCCTGATCAAGGAACTGTTGAAGCACGGCCTCGTTCACGAAGACGTCCGCACGGTCTTCGGCCACGGGCTGCAGGCTTACACGATCGATCCGCGCCTCGGCGAGGATGGCGGCATCGTCCGCGAACCGTCGCCCGAAAAGAGCGTGGACCCGAAGGTTCTCGCCAACATCGAAACGCCGTTCCAGGCCAATGGCGGCCTGAAGATGCTGCGCGGCAATGTCGGCAAGGCGGTCATCAAGATCTCCGCGGTCAAGGCCGACCGGCACATCATCGAAGCCCCGGCTATCGTCTTCCATAGCCAGCAGGAGCTGCAGGATGCCTTCAAGGAAGGCAAGCTGAACAAGGATTTCGTCGCCGTCGTCCGGTTCCAGGGCCCGAAGGCCAACGGAATGCCGGAACTGCACAAGCTGACACCGCCGCTCGGCGTGCTGCAGGATCGCGGGTTCCGGGTTGCCCTGCTCACAGATGGCCGCATGTCCGGCGCATCGGGCAAGGTGCCGGCAGCGATCCACGTCACGCCGGAGGCTGTCGATGGCGGACCGATCGCTCGCATCAAGGACGGCGACATCATCCGTCTCGATGCCATCGCCGGCACGCTTGAAGTCCTGGTGGACGCCGCCGATCTGGCAGAGCGGGAATCGGTGGTGGCGGATCTCTCCGACAACGAGTTCGGCATGGGTCGCGAGCTGTTTGCGCCCTTCCGACGCGCTGTCGGCGCTTCCGACCGCGGTGCAAGCGTCCTCTTCCACTGAGGATGCGGCGGCCCGAACGGCCCCGAAAAACAAAAAACCCGCGAGGCTGTCTCGCGGGTTTTGTCATTTAATGGCAAGCTCGAAGGGGACGATCGTCAGCCCCTGATATCAAGCACGCGATCGCGGTGGGCGGGGTGGCTGCTGTAGACGAAGATCTTGTTGAGCTCCTTGTCGGTCAACATGCGCAGGAAGCGGACTTCGACCGTGTTATTCGCGTTCACCCGCGTCAGCATGCAGCCGATCTTGGTGATGCGCGCGTCGGGGAGATCGAGGTAGAACTGCTTCGGAAGATTGAACTGCGTCAGGATCGCAAGGACCGCGCTGCTCTTGGAAATCCGGATGATATCGCAACGCCGGGACGCCATGTTGAGAACGCCCTTCTCCGTATACTCGATACGGGCAGCGTTCATCGTATCCTCCATCTTGAACCGCACTTCGCGGTCGTACATGAAGGATTCTTCCTTGTTCAGAAAATGTCCGGGAAGCTGATTGGATGCAGCCATGGCCGTAGTCCCCTAGAAATGCAATGGGGGAATCTTACCAATCGAACCTTTAACAGAAGGTGAGAGCCGTTCCAATTTGGGCCGTTTTTGATCAACGGCCCAAAAATGGCTGGTGGATTATTTACGGTAGGTACGACCGTCGGCATCGAAGAGATGCAGCTTCGAGCGGTCAGCCGAAAAATGCATCTTCTGGCCGCGCTTCACATCATAGATGCCCGGCAGCTTGACGATGATCGGCTCGCCCTGAACGAGGCCTTCGATGTAGAGCAAGGTGACTTCTCCGAGGGCTTCGACGATCGAGACTTCGCCCTCGAAGAGATAATCGTCCGTCGGGCCGGCGATGCGCAGGTCCTCGGGACGGACGCCGAAGCTGGCCGTCTTGCCCTTTTCGGAGGCGGCGGTCGGGATATCGAGGGTTACCGACTTGCCGCCCGTCAGCGTGACCGTCGTTGTACCGCCGGCCTCGGTGATCGTTGCCGGGATGACGTTCATGGCTGGCGAGCCGATGAACTTGGCGACGAAGAGATTGGCCGGGCGCTCGTAGAGCTCAAGCGGTGCGCCGACCTGCTCGATGTTGCCCGCCGAAAGAACCACGATGCGGTCGGCAAGCGTCATCGCCTCGACCTGGTCGTGGGTGACGTAGATCATCGTCGTATCGGCCATCTGCTCGTTGAGACGCGCGATCTCGATACGCGTGGCGACGCGAAGCGCCGCGTCGAGGTTCGACAAGGGCTCATCGAAGAGGAAGACCTTCGGGTTGCGGCAGATGGCGCGACCGATGGCCACGCGCTGGCGCTGACCGCCGGAGAGCGCCTTCGGGAGGCGATCGAGATACTTGGTGAGCTGCAGGCTCTCGGCTGCCGCGCGAACGCGACGGTCGATTTCCTGCTTGTTCTCACCGGCGATTTTCATGCCGAAGGCCATGTTGTCGTAGACAGTCATGTGCGGGTAAAGCGCATAGGACTGGAAGACCATGGCGATGCCGCGCTTGGACGGCGGAACATCGTTGACCAGCTGGCCATCAATGTACATGTCGCCGCCCGTTATGTTCTCGAGGCCGGCGATCATGCGCAGCAGCGTAGACTTGCCGCAGCCCGACGGACCGACGAAGACTACGAATTCGCCTTCCTTGATATCCAGGTCGATCCCATGGAGCACGTCCACGGAACCATAGGATTTGCGAATGTCCTTGAGCGTCAGTCCAGTCATCTAGTTCCTCCTCCAGAGTCCCTTAGGCAAGGCGAGCGAAATACGCACCCCAAGCCGGAATATCGATCTTGTCGCCATAGTTATTGCTGACGAAACCATGACCCGTCAACGCTTGCCAATCGCCTGCCGGCAAAACAACGTTGCTTTCGACAGGGCTCATGTTGAAGACGCAGAGCAGCTTCTCGTTTCCATGTTCGCGGATGAAGATCAGCACGTCGTCCTGCGGCTCGGCGAACTCGATCTCACCCTTGGCGAAGGCCGGGTACTGCTTGCGGAACGCAAGGAACCGCCGGTAGTGCTCAAGCACCGAGTTCTCATCGCCCTGCTGAACGCTGACCGCGCGCAGGATATGTTCGACCGGAACTGGCAACCACGGCTTGACGGTCGAGAACCCGCCCTGGGCGACCTGGCTGTCCCATACCATCGGCGTGCGGCAACCGTCGCGGCCCTTGAACTCCGGCCAGAACTGGATGCCGTAGGGATCCTGCAGGTCCTCGTAGGCCAGATCAGCTTCGGTCAGCCCCAGTTCCTCGCCCTGGTAGATGCAGACGGAACCGCGCAGAGTCATCAACAGCGAGGCATATTGCTTGGCGAAGGCCTCGCGGTCGGCGACCAGCGAGCCCCAGCGGCTGACGTGGCGCATGACGTCGTGGTTGGAGAACGCCCAGCAGGCCCAGCCATCCGGCGCGGCGGCGGAGAAGTCCTCCATGACTTCCTCGACGCGTTCCGGCGACAACGGATCCGGCGCCAGGAACTCGAAGGCGTAGCACATGTGCATCTTGTCGTTGCCCGACGTGTACTCGCCGACAATCTCCAGCCCGCGCTGGCTGTCGCCGACTTCGCCCACTGCGGCGATCGCCGGAAACTCCTCGAGCACGGCGCGGAACCGCTTCAGGAACTCGATGTTCTCAGGGCGGTTCTTGTCGTAGACGTGTTCCTGGAAATTGTAGGGGTTCACGGCCGGCGCGGTCGACGCGTTGCGCCGCTCGGGCGCGAGCGCCGGGTTGTCGCGCAGCTGCTTGTCGTGGAAGTAGAAGTTGATGGTGTCGAGACGGAAGCCATCGACACCACGCTTCAGCCAGAAACGCACGACGTCGAGCAGGCGATCCTGCACCTCGGGATTATGCAGGTTCATGTCCGGCTGCGAGGTCAGGAAGTTGTGCATGTAGTACTGCATGCGCGTCGGATCCCACGCCCATGCGGAGCCGCCGAAGATCGACAGCCAGTTGTTTGGCGGCGTGCCGTCCGGCTTGGAATCCGCCCAAACGTACCAATCCGCCTTGGCGTTGGTACGGCTGGATCGGCTCTCCACGAACCAGGGGTGCTGATCCGAGCTGTGCGAGATGACAAGGTCGATCATCACGCGAATGCCGAGGCGATGCGCCTCGGCAATCATCGTGTCGAAATCCACCAGCGTGCCGAAGATGGCGTCGACGTTCTCATAATCGGAGACGTCATAGCCGAAATCGCGCATCGGCGACGTGAAGAAGGGCGAGATCCAGATCGCGTCCGCGCCGAGCGACGCCACATGTGGCAGGCGGGCGGTGATGCCCTTCAAGTCGCCGATGCCGTCGCCGTTCGAATCCTGGAAGGAGCGCGGGTAGATCTGATAGATCACCGCGCCACGCCACCAGTCCTTGTCCGCCGTCAAAATGGATTGAGATGCCATGCTCGTTTGGTCCTGTTGGATTGCGTCTTGGGATTTCTAGCCGCCCTTGACCGAGCCCGAGAGCAGGCCACGCACCAGATAGCGCTGCAAGGCGAAGAAGACGAGCAGCGGTACGATGATGGTGACGAATGCCGAGGCCGTCAGGATTTCCCAGTTGCCGCCGCGCGAACCGAGGAGCGCATTCAAGGCTCCGGTCAGCACGAGGTGGTCCCTGTCGGTGCCGAGGAAGACCATGGCGACAAGCAGGTCGTTCCACACCCAGAGGAACTGGAAGATCGCGAAGGACGCGAGCGCCGGGAAGGACAAGGGCAGTACGATACGGGTGAAGATTTCAAAGTCGCTCGCGCCATCGACGCGTGCCGATTCGATAATCTCCCTCGGCAAGCCCGCAATGTAGGAGCGGAGCAGATAGATGGCGAGCGGCATGCCGAAGGCGGTGTGCGCAAGCCAGATGCCGGGGTAGGTCTTGGACGGCGCATCGAGCAGCATCCCGACGTGATTGTAGAGGCGCAGAAGTGGAATAAGCGACATCTGCAGCGGTACCACAATCAGTCCGACCACGAGCGCGATGAGCAGAGCACGACCTGGGAACTCCATCCAGCTCAATGCGTAGGCGGCAAAGGCAGCGATCAGGATCGGGATAATCGTTGCCGGGATCGTAACCGTGAGCGAGTTGATAAAGGACTGCCCGATGCCTTCGCTGGTGAGAACGTTCCGGTAGTTCTGCAACGTGAATTCCGGAGGCGTGGCGACTGAAATGTAGACGCGTCGGCCACCGTCGTCCGGGCCGAAGGCGGCGGGTTTCGTATAGCGATAGCTGCCGTCCTCGTTGACTGTGAGCGATAGGCCGTCGCCGAGATCAGCTGTCTCGCCGGCCTTGTAAGCGGACGGCTGTTGGACACGCGTGCCGAAGGCGCGGATCGAGCGACCCTGTTGCCCTTCGAGAACATTGCCTGAAATGACGTAGACGGCACCGTCCTGCTTCTGCTGGTCCGGTTGGCCAAGGCGCGACGCGACCGTGCGGGAGGAGCCGGCGAATGCCGTCCACCAACCCGAGGAAACAAGCTGGTCCTTGTCTCGCAAGGCACTGACGAAGATGCCGAGCGTCGGTATCAGCCAGATGATGACGATGACGAGCACCGCGAAGTGAACGAAAAGACGGGCTGGGCCGATCTTGAAGAAACTACCTGACAGGGTCATCTCAATGGCCTCCCAGCTCGCGGTTCGCACGGCGAACGTTCCAGACCATGATCGGCGTCACAGCCAGCATGATGATCAGCGCGATGACAGCGCTTCGTCCGCTGTCGCCGCCGCCCCTGAACAGCCAGTTGAACATCAGGTTCGCGAGCACCATCGAATTCCACTGCCCGTTCGTCATGGTGAGCACGATGTCGAAGACCTTCAGCACGAGGATGGTGATGGTCGTCCAGACGACGGCGATCGTACCCCATACCTGCGGCACCATGATGCGCCAGAAGATCTGCCAACCGTTGGCGCCATCGATGACGGCAGCCTCGATCGTCTCCTCGGGAATGCCGCGCAGGGCTGCGGACAGGATGACCATGGCAAAGCCGGTCTGGATCCAGATGAGGATGATCATCAGGAAGAAGTTGTTCCAGAAAGGCACCGAGATCCACACCTGCGGGGTGCCGCCAAACAGCTGTACGATCGCGTTCAGAAGACCGATCTGCGTGTCGTTGCCGCCGCGGTACTCGTAGATGAACTTCCAGATGACCGAGGCACCGACGAAGGAGATCGCCATCGGCATGAAGACGATGCTCTTGGCGATATTGCCCCACCAGATGCGGTCGGTCATGACGGCGATGACAAGGCCGAAGAAGGTGCAGGCCGCCGGCACGACCGCCAGCCAGAGAATGTTGTTGAAGATCGACTGGCGGAACTCGCGGTCGCTCACTGCCCACTTGTAGTTGGCGAGACCGACGAACTCGGCGCCGGAGCGATCATAAAAGGACAGGATCAGCGTCGCGACGACGGGATAGACCAGATAGACGACCAGCAGGAAGAGCGCCGGAAACAGGAACAGCCACGGGCGGATCACCGAACGGCGGTTCAGGTTCTGCGACGCCGTGCGGATGTCGCCATCCTTCACGGGAAGCGCCAGATCCAGGATCTTGTTCGAGAAATAGAAATAGGCCGAGCATGCGAAAACCGCGACGACCACAACCCCCAAAGCGGAAACTATCTGCGATAGCATTCGTCCCTCCCCTGCTACCCTTGTCTATCTCAGGGCTAAACCGCCGGTGCGCTTGCGAATGACTTGGCACATAAGGCGGCGATGGCCGGAGCTTATGAGAGCACCCGGCCAGGCATTGCGACCATGCCGCCGAAACCGGCGGCATGGATATTCAGGCGATGTTACTTGATGCCATCCCAGGCGCTCTGGATTTCCTTGGCGGTGTCTTCAGCAGACTTGCCACCAACGAAATCGACCATGCCGGTCCAGAATGCACCCGCGCCGATCTTGCCCGGCATCAGGTCGGAACCGTCGAAGCGGAATGTGGTGGCGGTCGTCAGGATCTCGCCTTCCTTCTTCATCTGGTCATTGGCGTAAGCCGCCGTGTTGACACCCTTGTAAGGCGTCAGGAAGCTCGACTGAGCCATCCAGACTTCATGGGCGATCGGCGTCTTCAGGAAGTCGACGAAGGCACGAGCAGACTTGGAATCCTTGGCGATCGTGACCAGCGTGCCTGCGCCGAGAACCGGCTTGCCCAGATCCGCATGCGACGCGTAGGTCGGCATGTAGAAGAAGTCAGCATCCTGACCGAGCTTCGTGCCTTCAGGGAAGAAGGATGGAATGAACGATGCCTGGTGGTGCAGGTAGCACTTCGGCGGCACGCCGAAGAGACCCTTCGGGCTGTCGCGGAAGTCGGTCGCTGCAACAGCGGCAACGCCACCGTCGACATACTTCTCGTTCTTGGCGAACTTACCGAACTCCTCAATCGCGGCAACAACGGCCGGATCGGTGAACTTCACTTCATTGGTCGTCCACTTGTCGTAAACATCAGGCTTCTGCGTGCGCAGCATGATGTCTTCGATCCAGTCGGTTGCCGGCCAGCCCGTCGCGCCACCCGAACCGAGACCGATGCACCACGGAACGCCGCCGTCCTTGACGATCTGATCCGTCAGGGCATGCAGCTCTTCCATCGTGGTCGGGACCTTATAGCCCGCTTCCTTAAAGTTTTCAGGCACGTACCAGACAAGCGACTTCACGTCGGCCTTGTAAGGGAATGCATAGAAGGCTTCCTTGCCATCCTTGCCCTTGTAGGTGCCGTAGCCGACCCAGCTGTCGCCGGCGCCATAGTTATCCTTGACCCACTTGGATGTATCGTCGCCGAGGGGCGTCAGGAAGCCCTTGCTTGCAAGGTCCGCCAGAAGGCCAGGCTGCGGCAGGATCGCGACATTCGGCGGAGAGCCGGCCTGCGTATCGATAACGATCTGCTGCTCGTAGTTTTCCGAGGACGAGTACTTGGCGTCGATGCCGGTCGCTTCGGTGAAATAGGCGAGAATGCTGCGGAAGAACGCTTCGTCTTCGCCGCGCCACGGTCCGAAGATCGTCATCTCCTGGCCCTTGAGATCGGCATGGGCCGCCTTGAACTCGTCGTAGCTCTTCCAGTTGAACTTCGAATCTTCGCCCGGCGCGAACTTCAAATCAGCAGCGGAAGCGGCACCGGCAAAAAGCGCCGCAACGGCGACGCTCACCAAGAATGACTTTTTCATGTGATCAACCTCCCATCACAATCCTAATCACGCCCTGCAACTATTCGAATATAATTCCAAAGCGCTTTGACACCCCACTCATTTCACCGTCGGCGGAAAAGAGTCAAGCCATTTCGCAAAAACTGCCTTATCACGCCCAACTATCGCAGCGCAGCAATGCTTCCATCGGAATATGGAGCGATTTTTCTTGAGTCAAGCGGCGCAACTGCTACATAATTAAAAGCGCTTTGGATGCATTTGGGAGAGGATGACACCCAAAGCGAGTGGGAGGAAGCATAACACGTGAACCTCAAACAGCTATCAGAATTGCTCGGTCTGTCGCAGACGACGGTGAGCCGTGCGTTGAACGGTTATCCCGAGGTCAACGAGGCAACGCGCGAACGCGTGCTGCAGGCGGTGAAGGAAACGGGCTATAGGCCCAACAAGGCTGCCCAGCGGCTCGCGACCGGCAAGGCCGGCTCGATCGGGCTTGTCATGCCAACCGCCCCCGACCACTATTCCGACGTTCATTTCGGCGAGTTTCTGACGGGGCTCGGGGAGGAGGCGGTTCGGCACGATTTTCACTTCGTCATCATGCCGGCTGACCCCAATGACGAGGTCGGCGCCTTGCGACGACTGGCCATCAGCGGCAACGTCGACGCCTTGTTCGTCGCCTATATGCGCGGCCACGATCCACGCCTGCCGATGCTGAAGTCGCTTTCCATGCCGTTTCTGGTACACGGGCGCTCCTTCGGCTCCGAGCCCGATTACCCCTATCTCGACATCGACAACGAGGGCGCCTTCTATGACGCCGCGCGGCTGCTGCTCCAACTCGGACACACGCGGTTCGCACTTCTGAACGGTCCAGCGCATCTCGATTTTGCCATCCGTCGCAAGAACGGCCTAGTGGCGGCGCTCGCCGAGCGAGGCCTCGAGCTCCCCGAAGACTGCGCCAGCCACACAACGATGACCGACGAGCACGGGCAGTTCGCAACGGAACGCTTTCTGCAATTGCCGGATCGTCCGACAGCAATCCTCTGTTCAAGCACGGTTCTGGCGCTCGGCGCCATTCGCGCCGTCAATCAGGCCGGACTGAAGCTTGGCGAAGACATTTCGCTCATCGCCCACGACGACGTGCTGCCGCATCTAAGGCCGGAAAACTTCTCGGTGCCGTTGACCACCACACGCTCATCGCTGCGCGCAGCCGGCATCCGGATTGCCCAGCGACTGATCGCAACGGTGAAGCAGGACGCCCCCTACCCCGAACAGGAACTTTGGAAAACCGAGCTGATCGTCAGGGCCTCGACGGGCCCTGTCCCTCGGCAGGATCAGAACTTGGGTGGCGTCTGACCGGCTGAACGGTGAGCCGCAACGACGGTATTGGCCATCAGCATCGCGATCGTCATCGGCCCGACGCCACCGGGAACGGGAGTGATGACGTCCGCGACCCTTGCCGCCTCGTCGAACGCGACATCGCCGACCAGGCGGGTCTTGCCCTCGCCCTTTTCAGGCGCTGGAATACGATTGATGCCCACATCGATGACCGTTGCACCGGGCTTTACCCAATCCGCCTTCACCATTTCGGGGCGACCGACGGCGGCCACCAGAATGTCGGCGTTGCGGCAAACCGCCGGCAAGTCCTTGGTGCGGGAATGGGCAACGGTTACGGTGGCGTTCGCGTTCAGCAGAAGCTGCGCCATCGGCTTGCCGAAAAGGTTCGAGCGGCCGATCACGACGGCATTCAGGCCCGACAGATCTTCGCCATGCGTCCGACGCACGAAAACCATGGCACCGGCGGGCGTGCAGGACACAAGACCGGTTTCCAGATCGCCGGTCGCAAGTTTGCCGGCGTTGACGACATGCAGGCCGTCCACGTCCTTCTCCGGCAGGATCGACTGGATGATCGGCTCAGATTTCAGGTGCTTCGGCAGCGGCAGCTGAACAAGGATGCCGTGAATCGAGGGATCAGCGTTGAGCGTCGTAACGAGCGCCGCCAGCTCCTCCTGGGTCGTCTCGACCGGCAAGGTATGCTGTATCGACTTGAAGCCGCATTCCTTTGCCATCTTGCTCTTGGAATTGACATAGGCGTGGCTGGCCGGATCGTCACCGACGATCACGACAGCAATACCCGTCTGGACGCCACTTTGCTTGTGAAGGGCCGATGCGGACGCCTTGACCGTTTCAATTACGGAAGCCGCGACCTGTTTACCGTCGATTACTGTCGTCAAGACTGTCTCCTGCCCTTGCTTTCGCTCATCTTAGCCGGTGGCGTTCAGCGCTATTTGCCTGTCCACGCCCTATCCTGCTTAAAACGACAAATGCAAGAACAATCGTGCCGCAGCCAAGACGGAATTCACGATGCCGCAGCGTAGGATTTCAGCTTTTCCCGCATGACCGAGAGCTCCGTGCGGAGAACCTCAATTTCGTCAGGAGTACCGGTTTCCAGGCTTGGTGCCGGCATGTCGAGATATGGCTCGGCAACGACAGCGTCGGTGATCGGCTTCGCCGTCGGCTTGTTCTTTGCCTGGCGCCAGGTCGCGGCGATGCCGAAGACCAGGCCAGCCAGGGCGCCAAGAACAGGCGCCGTCCACGGGCCGCGGCCGGACGATACCGCGGTGATCTGCGGCGCCCCGGCAAGCGAGAGGTGCCCGGCTTCGGACGAGAGGCTACCCGTCTGAATATTGTCTTCCATGCGCGTGTGCGCGGCGTTGGCCTTGTCGCGCAGTTCGGTCAATTTCGCGACGTCAACACCAGTATCGCGGCTCTGTGCGATCAACGTGTTGCGACGATCGTTCAGCGCTCGCTTCGCCGCAGCCGCGGATTTCGCATCGTTGCCGGCATCTCGTTGCAAGCGCCCGAGCTCAGCCGTGATCGCCGTGGTCAGCCCATCCACCTCGGCCTGCTGTGCCAGCAGCCGTGGATGCCTTGGGCCTAGGCTCGCGGCGAGCTGAGCGAGCGTACTTTTTGCAAGCGCATACTTGCTGCGCTGCCCTTCGAGCGAGGGCGACATGGTTTCGGGCGGCAGCGCACCGGCCAGGACATCGCCCAGTTTGGCGGCACCGAGGCGATCCGCCCTGCCCTTGGCGTCCAGCAGCCGTTGATCTGCCGCCTTGAGCTCCGCGTCAGCATCGGCAATCTGCTGCTGCAGGCTGACGGCGACTTTGACATTGCCTTCGCCGCTGCTCTGCGTAAAGGCGGCGAGCGCTTGCTGTGCCTCGTCATTTGCCTTCTTCAGCGCACCGTCTTCCGTGTGGTTGGCATCGACGGGCCGAGCGATCGTCGATGCGAAGTAGGCCGCAATCTTCGAGGACTTGGCGGCAGAGGCTGTGACGACCTTGAAACCGATCGTTTGTCCTGCCGCATCCGTCGTGGCTTGAACGGCGGCGGCGAGCGATGCCTCGGCGCGCGAGAGCGGATCGGCGGCGGCACCACTGGCAGAGAGGAGGTCGACTGCCACGGTCAGCGCATCCGAACCAGAGGCGGCGAATTCCGGATCGCGTTCGAGCTGCAGCGCAGTCACAGCAGCGGCAATCGCCCGTCGGGACAGGAGTGCCTTCTCGGCTGACCGGGCGAATGCCATACGCGTATCAGCGGGCGCGTCGACCTTGAAGACGGCGTCGGCCTGGTACCGAGATGGCTCGACCGGCATCAGCGCACCGCCGGCAGCACCCGCGGCACACAGAAGGCCGACGATCGCGCACGACCTCGCATAAGCCGAACGCCCTGTTGTCTTCGGCCGTGCGACGGCGGCGGTCCGAAGGTCCATCGCGTGCGTTTCTTGAATGACGGCTGGTGGCTCGACGGTGAGCGGCTCGGCCGTTGTGCCGACATCATTTGCCGCTTCGATGCGCTTACCCAGGATGGTCTCGATTCGGCTGACCAATGGCTGGTGATCGGGCGCAAGCTCCTGCTGTTCGCGCTGGGCCTGCAATGTCTTCTCGATGACGCGAAGCAGTTGCGCCTCCGGAGAGGCGGCCGACCAACCCTTGTCTTCAGAAGCCGGCGCGCCAGCGTGCCCCTGCCCGCGGGATGCCGCAGCGTTTGAAAGGGGCAGCCGTTTCGAATGGTGGTCGCGCATCGCCAGATCTCATGCGTAGAACGATCGATCCCCAGCCGCGATTGCGGATGGTTAATCGACCTTAAACATTCTTGGCAAAGAAATGGTTAACCGGCGATCAGTGGCGATAGGTCGACGATTGCCCCAGAATGCGGCCGCGACGGGTGAAGCGGTACTGCAGGACAAAGTACAGGAAGAGCGGAATGCCGAGAACATATCGACGCCACAGACGGGTCGGCTCCTGCATCAGCCGATAGGCCCACTCCATGCGCATCATCCGCACAGCTTTCGGGGCGCGCGGAATGCTGCCGGAGACGAAATCGAACAGGGCGCCGACCGTGAGAACCAGACGGGCGTGATCTGCGCGAATATGCCGTGCCGCCCATTTTTCCTGGAGCGGCGTACCCATGCCGACGATGATGATGTCGAACTTCTGGCGATCAAGCTCGCTGGTGATGGCGACAGGGTTGTCCTTGTCGAAGAAACCGTCTGAGACGACCACAAACTCGTGCCAGGGCGCATGGCGGTGGAAGTTTGCAGCGGCGGCTTCGACGACCTCGCGCCGACCGCCGATCAAGCCGATACGGCGTGGCTGCTCCATGAACGTCAGCAGCGCCGGCACGAAATCCGTCCCGTTCAGGTTGGCCGGGAACGGAGAACCGTGCTCGATCTGCGAAGCGATGTTGAGACCGATGCCATCAGGGAGCACGAGGTTTTGCGCGAGAATGCCGCGATACTCGCTATCGCGCAGCGTCATCAGGATATTGTGGGCGTTCACGAATGAAATCGACGTCTGTCCGACCGGCATCGAGATCAGCTCGTTGATGAAGACCAGCGCGTCATCCCATCCAAGGTCGCAAACCGGCAGATCGAAAATCGTGCGACGCGACGACAGGACGGCGAAGTTCGCAATCAGATTCATGCCTGCATCCTGACGATAGTGCTTCATGCGTTCAGCTTCCCGGGCAACAAAGGACTTGATCCACGCCGGGAAGCTCCCGAGCGCGTCCGCCTGGGATTGTGTGAGTCCACGCCAGAAGCGCACACGTCAGCCCATCAAGGGAGCTTATAGCAACGGAAATTCAAACAACCTTTAGGAAAACCCATTGAATTCGCTGGCGTTATTCAAGGAAGTGTTAACCATGCAAGAGAAGGCAGAAACGCAAAACGGCGCCAGAGGCGCCGTTCATGGGAAAAGCCATTGCCACTATTCCGTGGCGGGATCCTTGACCGCCTGGGGAGCAACGACGTTGACCGGCTTGCCGGTCTTCTTCTGCTGGCCCGTTTCACTGGCCTTGACGTCTTCCTTCGAAAGATAGTCGAGCTGCTCCAGCATCACCTGCTCGATATATTCGCCGCCGAGATGCTGGTTCAGGTCCTTCTTGATCATGTCGCGGAAGGCCTGCGGATCAAACGCCTTCATGTTCGCAACGTCGACCATCTTGTTGCCGACGAGCAGCGTGAACAGCTCATCGGTGGTCATTTCGGTCAGCGGCAGCGAAGCGTTCTTGACCAGATCCTTGTTGATCATGAACGAGACTTTTCCCAGGAAGTAGCCCGAAACCGCACCGTCATGAACGATGGGAACGGTGATACTCTCGCCCTTCACAAGCTCAAGCTGGCTCTGCTTGGACTCATCCGGCGCCGGCGCAGGGGCCGTCGCCAGGTGCACCGAAAAATAGACCGATGCCAGCGTAACCGCGCAGACCCAGACACCTGTGAGAACAAGCTTAATCATCAGGCATCACGCGCTACGAATTGCTCTTGCGAGTAGGTGCCGTCGGCATCCGCGTCCTGGACAGCATTCTTCAGCAGGTCGGCAACAGTGCGCACGGCTTCCAGATGAGCCTCGACGCGGCGCGCATTCAGCACGAGTTTCTTCTTCAGGCCGTGCAACTGGTCGAGATGCGAAGCGGCCAATTCCTTGGGATCGGTATCGCGGAACAGCATCGAGAGCTCGTAAAGGCAACGGCTCTTGTGTGCATTCGATACCTTGAGATCGAACTGCGGATCGTTGCCGATGCGCGTATTCTCGTTCTCGATGATCATTTCCAGGCGTCCAAGAACCGATTTGATGCGGTATTCGTTCGAGATTATTTCCATGTCTTTTCCTCGATTTTCTTAGGCGTCGTTGGCGGACTTGTTGTCCGCAGTGGGTGTACCGAAAGTCTTGCGCTGGAATTCGTCGACCATGCTGAGCGCAACACTGCGATCGTTCTGGTCGGCGGAGGCGTTGACGACCCGGCCTTCCTGCTTCTTCAGCGCGTCGTGATAAAGCTGCTTGGCGACGCCGATGCCTTCGCCCTTGGAGATCTCGTTGCCGAGCTGCTCGGCCATCATGCCCTTCCAGATATCTCCGGTGGCGCCTTTGCCGTAGACGTCTTCGCTGTCGCTGGGCAGCATGTTCTTGATGAAGTTCTGCAGGACCATCGCTTCGAACTTGCGATAGGTCTGCGGAATTTCTTCCGTCTTGGCGCGGTTCTTGGTGTCGCCGAGACCGGTCTTGCCCGTCGCGCGATCGAGCACGTCGACCGCCGACGTAAAGCCATTGCCTGCTTCGGCAAGGCTGTTGGCCGCAAACGCCGCCTGGTTCGCCTTCAGTTTTTCCTGGGCCGCCTGGACCTCAAGCGGGTCGGCAGCTTTGACAACATCCAGGACCAGATCACTCGGAGGTGAAATAGCCAAGTCACAATCCTCTTGATTTAAGATCGTGACGATTATGATTTTTGAAGCTTGCTGGAGGCTGGTGTACCGAATTTTTGATCGATGAGATCATATACCGCGTTGTCGTCGGACTCTCGCCGTTCGCCGTCGACCGCCTCGCGCATGTTGTCCTCGAGGCGGTCGCCCTTGGCACGCTCCTGCCGGACGCGCATCTCGTGCACCTCCTGCATGCCGTTCAGCTGCTTGTCCTTGATTCCCAGCCGGTTGAACCGATCCGCATAACTCTGGGAGAATGCATGGTGCACGGGATCCATCGAGCCAAGCGCCAGGACGACGTTGTCAATCTGGTTATTGACCTCAGCGCGCTGGCGGCTGGTTTCGGCAAGATCATACTCCGCCATCTGTTCGAGATGACGCTGTACCGCGACTAGGCGCTTGAGTTTTTGCGAGCGTGTTTTTTCCGCCATGGCCCCTACCTGCCGACAAAGACGCTGGCGAACGACTGGCCGAATTGGCTGATCAGCGCCGCCACGGAGAAATAGAACAGGAACAGACCGCCCATGAGCAGGTACGGCGTCGAGATGAAGTAGACAGGAATCTGCGGCGCCAGCTTGTTGATGAAGCCGATGGCGATGTTGAACAACAGGCCGTAGATCAGGAACGGGCTGCAGAGCCGCAACATGATGAAGGTCGTGGACGACAGCGTATCCGTGAACGATATCAGCGTAGCGCGCATCTGGATGAGGCCGCCGAAGGGCATCGATGTGTACGAATCGATCAACGCCCGAAAGACGATGTGATGGAAATCCATCATGAACAGGATCATCATGCCTGCGAAGGTGACGAAGCCGGAAAGCGCGCTTTCTGCCGTATCTTCGAAAATGTCGCCGGCGCTCGGCTGGGTATAACCAACCATCATGCCCATGATGCTGGCCGCAAATTGCAGACCGAGCGTATAGAGGCGGGCAAGCATGCCGAACATCACACCGATCAGCGCTTCGCTGAAGATGAAGCCGATGTAGGTGGCGCTCGAGGTGTGAACGGCAGGATAGACCGTATCCCAGAGCACCGGCATGATCGCAAGCGAGAGAGCCGCACCGATGAAAACCCGCAAGATCATGGGAACGCGAGCCGACGAAAAGCCAGGCATCGCCAGGATGCAGCCGCCGATCCTGCAGAAAACCAGGAAAAGCGCCAGCACGGTCCCTTGCGGGTCAGTTATCATGAAATAGAGCCCAGAATCTTTATCTCGATGCCCTTGGCGAGCTCCACATGCGAAAGGACGGGAAGCGTTGCGAACAGCCGTTCGATGATCATGCGCACATAGGATCGTGTTTCCGGCGACGTGACAAGGGCGAAAGGCAGTCCGCGGTCCATGAATTCACGGATAACTGTTGTCGCCTCTTCGCTGAATTCTTCCAAGAGCCGCGGATCGATGTCGAATTCGACCACTTCGCCCTTGTTGTCGCGCTTCAGCGCCTGGTGGAAGGCGAGATCCCACTTGCTGCCGAGTCGCAGGACGCGCAGCACACCGTTATCCGCAAGGTCGCCGCAAAGCTGCTGAGCCATGCGCACGCGAACGTGCTCGACGATCTGTTCGGTCTTGCGCACATGCGGCGCCAGTTCGGCGACGGCTTCGAGAATGAGATGCAGGTTGCGGATCGAGACGCGCTCGGCAAGCAGCAGCTTCAAGACCGCCTGCAGGCCGGAATAGGACATATGCGAGGAGCAGATTTCGTCCGCAAGCTTCTTGTACTCAGGATCGAGCCGATCGATCAGAACCTTGACGTCCTTATACGAGAGCAGCGCCGGCAGGTTGTTGCGAATGACTTCGCTCATATGCGTCAGGACGACCGAGACGTTGTCGATCGGCTGGAAGCCTTCGCGCTTGAGATCCTCGGTAAATGCCTCGAGCACCGACACGGCAGGCATGCCGAATGCGGGTTCGCGAATCTCGTCGCCCGGGATCCGCGGCTTGCGGCCGGAGCCGGTCACGACAAGCACTTCGCCGACACGCAGCGCGTTCGAGGCAACCGTCGTGCCGTGAATCCGGATCTGGTAGGATTTTTCGGAAATCGCGATGTCGTCGGTGACCTTGATCTCGGGAACGACGAAGCCGTACTGCGTCGCGAACTTCTTGCGCATCTTGCCGACACGGAAGGCGAGTTCCTGGTGAGCGCCGAGCAGGCGGGTGGAGACCATCTTGCCGAGCGCGAGTTCGATCTCGGAGGTGCGCAGCACCGACTTGACGGAGTCCTTTTCCAGCTCCTTGTTCTGGACGACGCTCTTTTCTTCCTGTTCGCGGCGCGCCTTGTTTTCAGCTTCGGCCTGGCGCGGGATGAACCAGCTACCGAAGGCGAGCAGACCGCCAAGGACCATGAAAGGCAGGAACGGCAGGCCGGGCATCAGGCCTAGGATAACCATGAGGACGGCCGAGACCGACAGAGCGCGCGGATAGCCGCTCAGCTGATCGACAACAGCCTTGTCGGTCGAACCGGTGTTGCCGCCGCGCGACACGAGAAGACCGGCTGCGAGCGACACGATAAGGGCCGGCATCTGCGAGACGAGGCCGTCGCCGACGGAGAGCTTGACGAAAACGTCGGCTGCTTCGCCGATCGGCATGCCATGGCGGAAGTAGCCGATGATGATGCCGCCGAAGACGTTGATGCAGGTGATCAGCAGGCCGGCGATCGCATCGCCTCGCACGAACTTGGACGCACCGTCCATGGCACCGAAGAAGGAGCTTTCTTCCTCGAGTTCCTTACGGCGGCGCTGGGCTTCCTTCTCGTCGATGATGCCGGCCGAGAGGTCAGCGTCGAT
This sequence comes from Rhizobium sp. AC44/96, assembly GCF_001692185.1. Classification (NCBI taxonomy): domain Bacteria; kingdom Pseudomonadati; phylum Pseudomonadota; class Alphaproteobacteria; order Hyphomicrobiales; family Rhizobiaceae; genus Rhizobium; species Rhizobium sp. AC44/96. The sequence goes on along the minus strand of NZ_LXKO01000001.1, from coordinate 372,967 downwards.
CGACATCTGCTTGCCGGGGATGGCGTCGAGGGTGAAGCGCGCACCGACTTCCGCGATACGTGTCGCACCCTTGGTGATGACGATGAAGTTGATCGTGATCAGGATCAGGAAGACGATCAGACCGATGACGAAGTCGCCGGACATGACGAGGCTTGCAAAGCCCGCGATCACGCCGCCAGCGGCGTTATGTCCTTCGTTGCCGTGCGAAAGGATGACGCGCGTCGTCGCAATGTTCAGCGACAATCGCGTCATGGTCGCGATCAGCAGGATGGTCGGAAATGACGAGAAATCGAGAGGCTTCTGGATCCAGAGCGAGACCATCAGGATCAGCACCGAGAACGCGATCGAGAAGGCCAGGCCCATATCGATCAAGAACGGCGGGATCGGCAGGAAGAGCACGCAGATAATCAGGATGATGCCGAGGGCAAATCCGATATCGCGGAGGCTAGGTCCGGCTTTCGGGAGGGGAAGTGCAGGAGGTTGCGCCATTTCGATTCCGTCTCTTCATGAGAGGTGCGGGCATGATGCCCACCAATTCGGATCGAGAGTTAAATGGCGAAGCTTGCGCGAAGGTGGCTCAGAAGCCGGATTGAATGCGCGAAAACACCAGGTTCGTGAAGATCGAAATCTGCGATCCGACGAACGGTGCGGAGATGCCGATGGTGACCAGCACGGCAACGATCTTGGGAACGAAGGTGAGCGTCGCTTCCTGCACCTGCGTCAGCGCCTGGATCAGCGCGATGACAAGGCCCACGATCATTGCCGCGGCAACGGCGGGGCCGGCAGAAACAAGTACCGTCCAGATCGCCGCCTGGAACAGATCGAGTGCATCAGCTTCATTCATACTCAGGCAACCTCATATCGCCTTTCGGTCCGTCCCCATGCGGGCCGGACCGTTGTGTTCAGTCGTTTGCAGCTCAGCTCGACGTGGACGTGTCTGCCGGTGCGGAATCAGACAGAGTGATTCCCGCCTGCACGAGGATATTACCCCCATCCGTCGTCGTAGCAACGATGCCGTCGGAATAAACCTTGACCGAAGCGATCGTGCCTTTGACTGTGCCGTCGGCGCTGGTCATGTATTTCCCGATGTAGCTGCTGCCCTGCGTCAGGCTTGAGCTTGCCAGCAGGCTGTCCAGCTTGGTGTTCGTCTGGATCGTCTGCTCCACCTGGGAGAAGCTTGCCAGCTGCGACATCTGCTCGCTGGCATCGACCGGATCCGTCGGATCCTGGTTCTTCATCTGGGCGATGAGCAGCTGCAGGAAGTTGTCGTAGTTGAGCGTTGCAGACTTTGCGGCGGTCGATGTCGTGGAGGTCGTCGATGTGGCCGAGCCTGTTGCGTCTACCGCCATGGTGCGATCTCCTTGCGAATCTGCTCGACCATGGTCGTCGGCATTTCGTGGTTGTTCAGGATGTTATCCTCGATGGCATAGAGCCCGCGGATCGCCTTGAGGGCATCAAAGGCGCGGCCGGTCGAGACGAGACCGTCGATGCGCTTCAGCTCGGCAAGAACTTCCTCGTTCCTGAAGCAGGTCAAGAGCATCGTCACCGACTTGCGGAACATCGCCGTCGACTGTTCCTTGCCCTCAGGATTGATGAGGATCATCTGCGCGATGAAGTAGAGCTGGCGCAGAGGCGTGGTGGCGTCCTCAGGCTGGAGAACATGGTTTTCAAGAAGGAACGTTACATCATTCAGGAATTCCAGCGCGACCTTGCGGTCAACGCGCAGAACAGCACCATTGATGAAGATCTTTTCCCCGGCCTTAAGAGAGATTCGAAGTGTACTTTTCATTTAAGTCCATCCCTGATGATGGTGGTAACGTCAATAATGCCTTGGTAATTCGTCGATAGCCGCCGCCTGATCCGATCGCACTCTTTCAAAATCCAGATGGCGATGGAGATGAGATTGGCACGCAGCTGTACTTCAAGCTGGTTGTCGGGATGCTTGAGGTCCTCGATAAAGCTCACCCAAATTCGGCGGGTGTAGAACAATGCATCGATCGCCTCCCGACTATATTTCCCTCTGTCCCGCGCAACGGACAGTAGCTCGATCGACCGGTCGAGAACCTGACGTTCCCGCTCCTTCGCATCGGCCACCGAGTCCTGCATGACCTCGGCGTAAGAGAACTGATACATTCATGCATCCTTCTTTGTACTAAGCCCTTTGATCATCAAAGGTAATTCACGAGGCTCAACTGCTGGATTTTCGATACGATCGTGTAGGCGGTCTCCAGCTGCGTCTGGAGCGTGTTGACGAGTGTCGATGCTTCGGAGGTATCCACGCCCTGAAGATCGACGAGCTTGTTCTGGATGATGTTCGACTGTGCATCGAGGGCATCGTTTGCCTTCTCGACGCGCTCCTGCGACAGACCGAGCTGGCTGGCCTGCGTGACGATGCCGCTCGTCGCCTGCGCAGCGTAACCGATCGCCTTCGAGGTGACCGAGCTGAGTGCGTCCGCACCGAGGTTCATGCTGAACAAGGCCGATGTCATCACGGACGCCATCGCGAAGTAGCGCATGCCCTCGGAGTTGGCGTTGGTCGATGACGTAATGACCTCGGAGCTGCTGATGCGGCTCGTCATGTCCTGGCTCGAAGCGCTCGACCAGCCGTTCGTCGGATCGGTCCAGTTGGCCTCGGAGAACATCGGCTCGACGGTATTGGTGATGAAGTCGTCCATCTCCGTGCCGGTCAGCTGGTCAACGGTCTTTCCAAGTCCGGTGGCATAGCTGGTCAGCGCCGTCGTGATATCGCTGGATGCGGCCGCCGACTTGTTCGTCAGCGGCTGGACATCCGTGTTGACGCCGGCAAACAGGTATTCGCCGTTGACCATCGTATTGGCGGTATCCATCAACGAAGACAATGCATCGTTCGCCGACTGGATCGCAACGGTAATGCTGGTTGCGTCCTGACTGCCCTGCAGCGCCGTCAGCTTGGAGACCAGCGCGTCACCGGCGTCCTTCATGCTCGTGAGGCCGAGCTGGGAGGATTCCAGGCGCATGTTAACGACCGAGTTGCTGCTTTTCAGCGCGGCAATACGGCTGATTTCGCTTGTAAAGTTGACGCTCTTTGCGGCGCCGGAGCCCAGCGAGACACCAATGTCGGCATAAACGCCAGTCGTTGCCTCCAGGGAGGACGTGACCAGCTGCTGCTGCGACTGACGGATCGTCAACCGCATGGCATTCTGAATTGCCGAACTAGAAATGAATGAGCTCTTCATGGCTTAACTCGCTATATCCAGCAACGACTTCAACATCTCGTCGATGGCGTTCAGTATCTTCGTGGCAGCTTTGTAGGACTGCTCGATGTCGAGCAGCAGCGTCAGTTCTTCGTCGAGGTTGACGCCCGTTTCGTTGGAATAAGCTTCGTTCGAGCGGGACAGCGCGGCGGAGGTGTTTTCCGAAGCGGTCGTCGCGTCGCTGCGATACTGCTCAAGCCAGCCGATCGAGTTCGTCGCGTAGGTCATGAGGTTGACGTTCGACGAAATGCCCGCGTCGGACGAGAAGCTCTGAGCGGTTCCGAGTGCGGAGTAGAGCGCATCGAGGTTCGAAGAGAAGCCGCTGCTGCCGTCCGTATTCAGATTGGTCAGGCCGCTGATCGATCCATCGCGGAGCTTCATCGGGTCGCCGCCCTGGCTCGTGATGACGCTCGTGTTCACCGAAATGGTGGCCGAGATGCCGTCGATCACGTTGCCGGTCGTCGGTGTTCCGCCGACTGCGCCCGTCGACGTCGTCCAGACGAAGAGGCCAGGCGCGGTCGTCGTGCCATCCGTCTCGGAGAACATCGAAACGAGGGTCTTCGCAATTTCGTCGAGCTGCGACTGGAAGGTCGGCGCAATTTCGTCGCGGATCTGGAGTTCAGCCTGGATGCTGCCCTGCGCTGTGGTGCTTGAGCCGTCGCCGGCCTTCAGCGCCACGCCGTCGATGTAGACGGCGTTGCCGGACATCCCCGCCACATACGTATTGGTGGACTGGAACGTGACGCTGCGCGCCGTCGTTTCGAAAAGGGTCGTTCCGTCCGTTGTGTAGAGCGCCATGTCGTTGTTGTCGCGGGTGACCGCGTTAACGCCGATGATGGAGGAAATCTGCTTCAGGACCTTGTCGCGCTCGTCGAGCGCAGCGGAAGTATCCGTACCCGTCGCTGTCGCCTGCTTGACCGCGTCGTTGGCCGTCTGGAACTGCGCCAGCAAGCTGTTCAGCGAAGCAACATCGGTCGCGATCTGGCTGTCAGCGTCGGCGCGGATCTTCTGAACGGAGGCCGAAGCGTTGTTCAGCGAATTGGCGACGTCGGTGGCAGCGGTGACCGCGGCCTGCGCGGCGGTCGTGCTGCTCGGAGACGCGCTGAAAGTCTGCAGCGCGTCCCGAAATGCCGAAAGGTAGGTTGCAGGGGACGTTTCGTAGTCGTTGCCGCCCATCAGCGACTTCAGGTCTTCGAGACCGCTCAGCAAGGTCTGCTGCGCGGTGTCCTGAGAGTTGCTCTTCAGATACTGCTTCAGCAGCGCATCTTCCTGGGCCCGGTCGATCTTGACGACCTGCGCGCCGTTCAGCGATGTCGTGACCGACGCCTGACGGCGCACATAGTCCGAGTTCCCGGAGTTCGAGATATTCGTCGATACGACACTGCTCTGAATGCCGGTATTGTTGAATATGCTCTGTACGCTGTTGAGTGCGGATGAAAGCGACATGGACTACGGTATTCCCTTGTTATCTCTTCAGATTCACGAGGACATCCATGATGTCAGAACCAGTCTGGAACACCTTGGAATTAGCCGTGTAGCTGCGCTGTGATTCAATCATCTCGGTCAGTTCGCCAGCGAGGTCGACGTTCGAGCTCTCAAGCGCACCCGACTGGATGTAGCCAAGGCCGTTGCTCTGCGGGAAGCCGGTAACGGTCACGCCGGACGCGCCGTTGGCGCTGTAGACGTTGCCGCTGAGCAGGGTCAGGTTGTCCGGGCTGGCGACGTTTGCGAGCGGGATCTGATAGAGCGACTTCGTGGTGCCGTTCGAATAGGAAACCGTGACGGTGCCGTCCTTGCCGATGCTGACGGAGTTGACCGTGCTTGCCGCCTGGCCGTCCGATGCGCCTGTTGCGGCGAAATCGGATGCCAGCTGCGTAAAGCCGGAGTAGTCCATCGTGATCGTCTGTGCCGTGACCGGATCGACGATGTCGGTACCCGTCGAGCTGGTGAGCTGACCGCTGGCGTCGAAGTTCAGCGTGGCAACGCTGACTGCGCCTGGCGGATCGGCGTATGGGAACGAGGTCGTGCCGCCGGTCGTCGCATCATCCTTGCGGTAAACCGCGACTTCCCAGGTGCTGCCCGTGACGGCGCCGCTGGCGTCGGTGGTGACACCGGTCTTGGTGTAGTAGTAGTCGTACTGAACCGTATTGCCGACCTTGTCGTATGCCACGAGCGACATCTTCTTGGTGTCGCTGGTCAAGGTCGTCGCGTCGTTGGCGCTCGGCAGCGTGGTCGGATCCGAGACGACCGTCGCGTTCGAGTTCAGGTTACCGGTGAAGTAAGCCGAGGTGGACGCAACAGCGGTCAAACCGGACTGCGCGACATTGATCGGAACGAGGCCATCGAAGCCGTTGACGACAACAGCGGGAGTACCCGCGCTGTAGGAGTAACCCATCAGCGTGAAGCCGGCGCTGTTGACCAGGTTGCCGCTCGAGTCGACGGAGAAGTCACCTGCGCGGGTCAGAACCGGAACGCCGTCGCCGCCCTGGACGATGAAGAAGCCGTCGCCGGAGATCGCCAGATTGTAGTTCGACGTCGTGTAGGAGATGTCGCCCTGCTCGGAAACAGCCTGGCGAACCGAGGTCTGAACGCCACCAGAATTGTAGTTACCGGACGTGGAAGGCAGGACCAGCGAGGAGAAAGCAGTCGAGACTGCCTTGTAGCCGGTCGTGTTCACGTTCGCGATGTTGTCCGCGACGGTGCTGAGCCGGTTCGCCTGAGCGCTCATACCGGACACGGCCGTCTTCATGCTGCCAAAAATGCTCATCTGAAAACCTCGATTCCCTTAGTAGGCTTGAGAGTATTTGGTGGGCCTTGCGTGAAGCTGTATGGAGTTGGCGCATCTGCCGAAAGCAATTCCAGGCAAGCCGAGCCCATCAGGCCCATCTGAAAAAACTATTCCCAATCAATGCAATAGCCGAGGAACCGCTTCGAATCCACCGGATCGACGCCAAGCTTCTTGCGCAGCTTCTTGCGCAGCTTGGAGATGTGGCTTTCAACGACGTTTTCTTCGACTTCTTCGTCGAAGATCCCGTAGATCGCGTTGAAGATCTGCGTCTTCGTGACGCGACGACCACGGTTTGCAATCAAGTATTCCAGGATGCGACGCTCACGACGGGGAAGCGCGAAGACCTCTCCGTTGATTTCTGGATCGCGGCCGTCGGAGAAGACGCGGATCGCGCCGATGTCCGTGTGGCTGGAAATTGCCTTGAGGCGGCGCCGGATAGCGGCTGCACGCGCCAGAATTTCGCGCGGATGCACCGGCTTGCGGACGACATCGTCGACGCCACAATCAAAAAGTGCAAGGGTGTTTTCCAGGGAGGGCTGGTCGCTGACCGCAATCACTGGAGCCTGCGTGCGATCACGGATCGCGCGCGGCAGCTCGTATGCCTGCTGCCCCTGTCCAATCAGGAACGCTTCGACAGCTGCGATATCCGCATCCGCCGCAGTCTGAACCCATTCCCCGAATTCGCCAGGATCGAACCCCGTTGAAGGGATGCCTTCCCGACCAAATAATGAAGTGTAACCATCCTTCACGAGCTCACGCTCATCAACCACTACGATCATTCGTCCGCCTCCGAATCACTTGTGGCACATCGATGATCTATGGGTACGAATCGCACGATTCTGGGACAAGCTGTAGGAACTTACAGGCAGAAATTAATAATTGATTAAGAATTGGGTCCCGATTTGACCTACATCTAGTGGGTCCTCGGAATTATGCACACAATTATTTCGTGGAAAAGTTAACGAAATATAAATCGTGACTTGCCTTGCCACATTGAGACAGATTCCTGCCACAATATGACACATTTCTGTTTTGTTCTATTTTTGCTCTTTTTGATTGAGTCAGCCGCGGCAAAAATTGCTCGCATTGGGAGTCCACTTGCCGTACCCGGTCGCGACCAGATTCGCAATGACTCTGCAAACATATTGCTTCTGTGCCGGGTCGTTGTTCGGACCGGCATGATATCGGGCGACGGCCATCGTCCACGTTTCGTGGCGGTCGTGCAGATTGCGCAGGAATTTCGCGGCGTATTCCACGTTCCGGCGCGGGTCAAACATCTCCTCCGGCGAGCGGAAATTCTCACCGTGGTAGTACTGGTTGATCTGCATGCAGCCGATATCGATGAGCTTCGCGCCGGCATGACGGGCGACATCGAACTGCCGCAAGGCATCCCGCTCGGACGGCGGGAAGACCGGCTTGCCCTCGATGTTCAGCGCGTAGGGGTAGAGCGATCCCTTCCGCCCCGTCTCCGTCAATCCGACGGAATAGAGGATGCCTTCGGGGATTCCGTATTTCAGCGCGGCCGACTGGATCTCCTGTTCACACGCGCCGTCAGCGGCCTGCGCGCTAGAGGTAAACGTCGCCTGTGCTGCTGCTACCAGCGTTCCCAGAAGAAGCGCTCTCAACACCGGTTTCAACATTGAAGCCTCCAGCGTTTCGCTGTCCCGATTGGTTCTGACGTTCGCGCGCCTCGCCGCCCTGGTTCTGGGCGAAGGCCTGCTGCTGCGACTGCCCCTGCGTGTTCGTCTGGCTGCTCGTGTCCGACGTGGCGACCGGAGCCATGCTGATCGTGATGTTGTCGACCGTATAGCCCTGGCTTCGCAGAGACTCGAGGATCTTGCTGTGGTCTTCCTTGAGCTGCCTGTAGGCCGCCCCTGTCTCCACCTTGAGATCGACGTTGAGCGCATCGCCCTGGAGACGCATCGTGGCGGTCACCAGGCCGAGGTCGATCGGGTTCATCTGGATCTTGAGCGTGTTGACCACCTTGCCGGTGCTCGTCCACTCGGCAGCGTTCGACAGCGCCGAACTTGCCTGCATCGCATGCGCCCACTCAGAGTCCCCTGAAATGGCGGCGGTGACGGCTGCGGAGTTGGTGTTCTGCGCGAGGCCGATATAGCGACGGGAATCGAGAATGGTCACCGACTCGACGTCTGCCTTTCCGCTCGCCGTCGTGTCCTTGTCGTTGCCCAGGTGAACGTCCATCGAGACGCTGCGGCCATCGGCACGGGTCAGCCTGAATGTTTGGCCGTTGCTGCTGTCGGTCGCCTCGGTGGCCGGCATCTCGACGTCCGTTTCGGCCGTGCTCCGCGCTGTCAGAGCGCTCGCTACGTCGGACACCGCATCGTTCGTCGATTTGACGTTGCCGGAGGACTTGTCCTTGGGATCTGGATCCGCGTTACCCACCTGTTTCTGCGCTGCCAGGGCTGCCGCCGCGGCGGCAGCCGAAGAGGTGTCGACAGGCGCCTGCTTGAGAAGGCTCAGCACATCGGAGGCGGCCGTGCCGTCACTGGCGACGTCCGCTGTCGTCTCCGTCTTGTCTGTCTTCGCCGGCTTCTGGTTCTTGGTGGCATGAGCCGCCAGTTCATCGTCAACCTTGTCGGCGTCGGCATCCGACGTCTTGCCGCTGATCTTCTTGCGGACGTTCTTGAGGTCGACATCAGCCGTTTTCTGGATGACCTCGTCAGTGGCGCTTACGTCTGCTTCAACCTGGGCTACCAGGGAGGCATCGCTGACATCCACGATCGGTTTCGCGGTCGTCTTGTGGGGGGCGGTCGGCGCAGCGGTGCTTGCGCTCGTTGCCGCGCCATCCGACTGATCGCCAGCACCCTGGCGGTTAGAGCCGTTGGCCTTGTTCAGGACGTCGGCAAATCCCCCATTGCCGCTTGCATCGCCCTTACCTGCTTGACGACCGGACTTTGCAACTGCGACAGCATCCGTAGCAGGCGCGCCCGCTGAAACGTTAATATCCATCATCAATAGCTTTCTTTGTTCAACAGGCCATCGATCTCATCCAACTTCGATCGGCTCGACGTGACAAACGAACTAAATGAAGGGTCAGCATCCTGTTGCCCCCCCGCATCGGCTACCGGTACTTGCGCCTCGGCTCCGACAGCAGGCTCGGGCGTGGTATTGGGTACCATCCCCTCCTCCGCCGCATTATTTGCGGCAGCCTGCTCAGAAGTAATTTCTTGGTCACTAGATTTAGGGGTCGAGGCTTGCGTCAGGCTTGCAGAGTCCGGTTCGCGAAGAACCTGGTCCGCCACAGCCTTGGCGGCAGCCCGTAAGGCCTTATCGCGTGGCGACAGGTCAGCGTCCGGAATCGTGCTGATGCTCTTGGCCGCGCTGTCGATCTTGTCCGTCGGAATTCCAGCCATTCCGCCATAGAAGTCGGCCAGGGCGCCGAAGGCATTACCGGAATCGCCGGAAAGCGATTGCGCCTTGCCCGCGGCCATCTGGGCGAGCTTGCCCTTGCCGGCAATTGCAGCCGCGCGTGCGATCCTGAGATAGATTTCCCGCTGCCGGGGTTCGTCCATGAACGACAGGATGTCGACGACGTCATCCGGCTTGACCTCGTGGTCATGCTCGACCAGCAGTTTCACGAAAAGATCCGCGAACTGGCTGGCATAAGGCGAGTGCAGGAAGCGCCGGACATAGCGCTGGGAATATTCCAGGCCCTTGTCGAGCATGCCCGCATCCACGCAGATGGCCACGGAGCGGCGCAACGCCGCCTCTTCTACAATGGTTCCCGGCGCGTTGAGGCGAGCCTGATCGTAGAGTTTCAGCGCTTCGGCAGGGCTCTTGGCGATGGTCACGTTGCCGCCGACCAGCGCAAGATAAGGACCGATCTTCTTGTCCTTGTATTCATTGGCGGTATCGACCAGCGTCTTGGCAACCAGCAAGCCCTTGCCGCTCAGGTACTTACGCAGCACGTCAGTCACGCGGTTGTCGAAATAGCCGTTCACGTCGCGCGAGACGAGATATTCGAGCGTCTGCGGATTGCCGCCGCTCATTGCGTAAATCAAGGCAGCATCAACGTTGCGATCATCATCGAAAACCGATGGATCGACCGACCGCAGGCGCTTGTCGATTGTGCCCAGCATGAAGCGCTGCATCTCGGCGGCCGAATGATCGCCGAGCACGACGGAATCCTGCACGAACTGCAGCGACCGCAGCATCTTGTAGGGAACGAGGTCTTCCTGCTCCTCGGCGCGGACTGCGCCAGGCGCAGCCACCGCGAGGCCGATCAGCAAAAGAAGAAGATCACGACGCTGCCGACGAGCCATCAATTACCCCTGATCCGCCTGGACGAGGATTTCGATACGCCGGTTGGACGCATTGAAGGGATCGGCGCTGTCCTTGAGCTTGCGATCGGCAAAGCCTGAAACCTGCGAGATACGCTTCTCGTCGAGGCCGCCGTGCACGACCATGTAATAGGCTGCTTGGGCGCGATCCATGGACAGGCGCCAGTTCCCGTTCTCGCCCTTGTACTGGCGTCCATCGGTATGGCCGCGAATGACGACCGTACCCGGCCGTCCCTTCAGGATCTCGCCGATCTTCTCCATGGCCAGAACCATTTCCTTGCGCGGAACGGCCGAGCCGACGTTGAACATGGAATCGTCGTTCTGGTCCGAAATGCTGACCAGCAACCCGCCCTCCGCAGGCGTTACCGTGAGGCCTTCGGCGAGTTTGCCGGCAACACCGCTGATCTGCTGGGCGATTTCCTTCTGCAGGTCCTGGGCCTGCTTCTCTTCCATCACCTTCTTGATTTCCGGCGTGGGCTGGCTCTCGATGCCGTCCTTGTCGCTTGCCTTGTCGGCAGTCGCCTTTGCAGCGGCTTCACCGGACTTGGCGTCCTGGTTTTCCGCCTTGGTCAACTCATCCGGCTTCTGCAGCTCCGCCTTGGCGAATTCGGTGTTGTCGACAGGCGTGTCGGCTGCTGTGTCGCTTGCCGCCGGCTGCTGCTTGTTTGCGCTGGATACCTGAACCTGCTTCGTCCAGAAGTCGGGATCGAAGGGATCGCGATACGCCTCGCCACCATCGGCGCCGGTGGCCGGTCCGGAATCGGCGGCACCGCCCTCGCCCTTGGCGCTGACGTTGGCCTGCTGGCCGACTTCCTGGGCAATCTCGGCCAGAACCGAATACGGGTTCTCGAAGAAATCCGCTTCCGAATAGTTCGTCTGGTCGCCCGAGGTGGAGGTCTGATCTTCCCCGGTCGCCGCGGCGGCGCCCTTGTTGGGCTGATCTTCCTTTTCCTTCGACTTGTCCTGCTTTTCTTCGCCGTCGGCCTGATCGACCGGCTTCTTCAGGCCCTTCTGCGTCGGCTTCTCGTCAGCGAGCTTGATCGGGTTGAAATAGGTCGCGACGGACGCCTTGGTCTCCTCGTTGGCGGCGTTGACCAGCCACATGACGAGGAAGAAGGCCATCATTGCCGTCATGAAGTCGGCGTACGCAATCTTCCAGGCACCCCCGTGAGCGCCATCGTGATCGCCACCACCATGTCGCTTGACGATGATGATTTCGTTCTTGCCGTGGTGATGGTTCTCGCTGTCACTCATTCCAGAACTTTCTTCAGGCTCGCCGTCCAGGCAGACATGCGGGTCACAAGCACCGCGTCGCCGAATTCAACCGTCAAATCGATATCGGCCGTTTCTTGATGACGCAGAAGGCCTGCCTTCTCGCCAAGCTGGTTCTTCAGAACATCGAACAGGTGGGTCGGTCCCCGCACTGTGATCGTTCCGGCATCACCCTCCTGCAGCGCCTGCCGCAGTGTTGCCGCGAGTTCAACGGCGGCCCTTTGCGACAGAACGTCCGTCATCACGGGCGCGAGCGCCTTTGCCACCGTCGCGCTGACGAGATCGGCCATCTCGGCGGAAATCGCCTCGATGCGGGCGGCGATATGCGCCGCAAGCTCGGTTTCGTAGCGCTCCCGAAGCTCCTCGATCTCACGCTGGTGCACCAGCGCAACCGTCTGCGCTTCGGACTCGTATTTCTCCGTCAGCGCGGCGGTCGCCTCGGCATAGCCTTGCGCATGTGCATCATGGCGCTCCGCCTCAACATCGACCACCGGCGCGGCGGGCATCTCGGGAAAGTCGCCGAAGTCGTCCGAAAAATCGTTCGCTTCGACAACCGGCGCCACCACGACGGGCTCGCCAAAGTCTTTCAGATAACGAGAAAGCTGCGCACTCACCGAAACCACCTCGTATCTGCAGACATCTGCAACATGCCCTGCCTCAATTTGCACCAGCCAACTCTTCCGGCGCCGCTTCACACGACGCCCTCATGGTTCGACCCTAGGAAGTCAAACTTGTGCGAAAATGAAGCACACCGGCGGAAAGGTGCGCGGCAAGCGCATCATGCAATCACTGCAGCAGAATCAGAACTTTGCTGGCCGCCGTGTTCAGAATGGAAATCGCCTGCACACCCATCTGCTGCTGCGTCTCCAAGGCCTTCTGACGGGTCGATGCCTCGTCCATATCCGTATCGACCAGAGAGCCGACGCCCTTGTCGATCAAGTCAGAGAGGTTCGCGGTATAATCAATGCGATCGCTGATCCGGGCGCTCATCGTGCCGAGACCGGCAGCCGTCGTCGTCAGCGTGGAGAGCATCGTATCGACAGCCGACAGCATGTCAGCGATTTCTTCCGGCGTCGTCGTGCTGTCCAGCTTGATCTCGGTGCCCGTCGAAGTCGCGGAACCGGCGCCAAGCAGATAGTAGCTGCGCCCCGTGGAGGTGCCGTCGGCGTTCAGCACGTCAGTCGCCTTTGTCAGCAGGCCACGGCTCGGGTCGACGGTATCGACCATCACTGTCTGCGTGGCCGGATAGCTGATCATCTGCGCCTGATATTCGCCGTTCGCGCCGCGCGTAAACCCGCCGATCACCGATCGCGAGGTCGGCAGGGTGGGATCCTGATTATACAGCCAGTTTTCGCCGGCGATGCTGGTTGTCTGCACGGTCGTCTGGATCTGCGTCTTCATCTCGGTCAGCGAGGTGTTGAGCTTGTCCTTGTCCACGCCGCTTTCCTGCGCGGTCACCAGCGTCGCCCTTATATCGCCGAGCTGGTCGATCAGGCTGTCCATTGCCGTATAGGCCGTATCAACCTTGGATGCGCCGACGCCGAGCGCGTCGTGAATATTCGTCAACGAGCTGCTATCCGAACGGAGCACGCTCGCAAAGGACCAATAGGTCGCGTTGTCGGCTGCCGTTTCCACGCGATAGCCCGATGAGACCTGCTGCTGCGCGGTCGCGGCATCCTTGTTGATGATACGCAATGCAGCAAGGGCGTTTACCTGGGCGGCGCTCGTGATTTTATAGGTCATGTTCGGGCTCTGAGGTAGGGAACGGGACAGACCGGACTACCGGTAGCGACCGACTTGGCGTCATGCCCCGGCTCTTGGCCGGTTGTCGCTGAAACAAATCAATTGTTAAGGGAAGGTAACCAAGGCCTGCTGGTTGTGCAAGGGTCGCAAAACTGTCGCGCAAGCCTCGCGCAACCTTAAATCTCGTTTCAAAAACAAAGAGAAAGCCGTATCGGCGGATACGGCTCTCTCACGGTCGGGGCAGCGCCGGAAGCGCCTGCGCGTGGTTTTGCCGGCCTTAGCCCTTGAACAGGGTAAGGACGTTCTGAGCGCTGGAGTTCGCGATCGAGAGCGACTGGATGGCCAGCTGCTGCTGGGTCTGCAGAGCGGTGAGCTTGGACGATTCTTCTTCCATGTCCGCGTCGACGAGGCGGCCCACGCCGGAGTCGATCGAGTCGCTCAAGCTGGAGACGAAGCTCTCCTGAAGGTCGATGCGGGTCGAGATCGAGCCGAGCTGGGAAGCCGCCTTGGTGAGCGCGCTGAGGCCACCTTCCACAGCGGTCAATGCATCGTTGATATCAGCCGGAGTGAAGGAGGTGATATCCATCTCGAAGATAGAACCGATCGTTCCGGTCGACGTTCCGATGATGCCGGTGGACGTGTCGATGCCGCCGGTGGAGTCCACGCCGAAGAGCACGTTGCCGTCCGAGGCGTCGTCCAGCACGTACTGCGTCGTCTGCACGGAGACCTGGCCGTTGGAGTCACGAACGAACGAGGAGACGACGCTCTTGGTGGTGTTGCCGGCGACCCAGTTTTCGCCGGAGAACGACGCGGACTGCGCAACGCTCAACAGCTGCTGCTGGAGCTGCGAGATTTCGTCCTGGATCTTGGTCTTGTCGACGCCGTTCTCGGTCGCGGCGACAAGCTTCGCCTTGATCTCGGAGACGATGTCGATGGCGCTGTCCATCGCCGAATAGGCTGTGTCGACCTTGGCCGCACCCAGGCCGAGCGCGTCGGAGACGGCCGAAAGGGCCTTGTTGTCAGAGCGCATTGTGGTCGCGATCGACCAGTAGGCAGCATTGTCCTTGGCCTCTGCGACGCGGTAGCCGGACGAAACCCGGTTCTGCGTATCCTCTAGGCTGCCGCTGATGCTGCGCAGGGTCTGGAGTGCGGACATTGCCGCCACGTTGGTCAAAATGCTTGTCATGAAAAAGTCGCCCCTTGTTGGCAAATTTATAAAAGGGACATTCCGGACCGCCACCGGCAACGGACATCAGCGTCATGCCTGCTAACCGCTTCTTAAGCTTGGTTAACATACCGTTTCGTTGACGGCAGAAAACATGAGTTTGGTTAACGATGCGTTAACGGCCAAAATAAAAAAGCCGCCCTCGGTCGAGAGCGGCTTTCTTTTTGACCGCCGGCGAACCGGCGGATGTCTTTGCTGAACGCCTGGGGCGCCTGCTATTAGCGGAACAGCGTGAGGATGTTCTGCGAAGAAGAGTTAGCGATCGAGAGCGACTGGACTGCCAGCTGCTGCTGTGTCTGCAGAGCGCTCAACTTGGAGGATTCTTCTTCCATGTCGGCGTCGACGAGGCGACCAACGCCCGAATCGATTGCGTCGCTGAGCGAAGAAACGAAGTTGGTCTGCAGGTCGATGCGGGTCGAGATCGAACCGAGCTTCGAGCCCAGAGCCGTCATGCTGGTCAGAGCGGTTTCAACGTCCGTCAGGAGGTTGTCGATGTCGCCCTTGGTGCTGCTTGCGCCGATCGTGAAGCCAACGATCGAGTTGGTCGAAGCAGCGCCCGAAGCACCGAGGATACCGTCAGTGCCGGTGTCGTCGAGCAGCAGGTCGCTTGCCGTGGAAACGTACTGCGTCGTGTTGACCGCGATACCACCAGAGGAGTCACGAACGAACGAGGAGACAACGCTCATCGTGGTGCCGATCGTGTTCTGGACCCAGTTCTGGCCGTTGAACGAAGCCGAGCTTGCAATGCTCTTCAGCTGGTCCTGCAGCTGAGTGATTTCGTCCTGGACCTTGTCCTTGTCAACGCCTTCTTCGGTAGCGGCTACGAGCTTGGACTTGATTTCGCTGACGACGTCGATAGCGCTCTGAACAGCGGTGTAAGCGGTGTCAACCTTGGCAGCGCCCATGCCGAGAGCGTCGGAAACAGCAGACAGAGCGCCGTTGTCGGACTTCATCGTGGTCGCGATCGACCAGTAGGCAGCATTGTCCTTGGCCTTTTCAACGCGCAGACCAGACGAAACGTGGTTCTGCGTCGTGGACAGGCTGCTGTTGACGTTCCGCAGCGTCTGGAGAGCTGCCATTGCGGAATTGTTGGTAAGAATGCTCGTCATGTAAAGTGCCCCTTGTTCGGCAATATGTAGACAGGGACATCCGGATCTTGACCGGGAACGGCGCTCAGCTTCATGCCTGTTGACCGCCTTCGTTTGTTGCGGGTCAACTCACCGTTTCGATGAGGACATATGACCGCAACATGGTTAAGAATTACTAAATTGGATAAGAAAATTTGTAAAAAAATCCGTGGGTTAGCGGCGAAAACATTAACTGCTTGTTAAAACATTTGCGGCCGGGGGATACCCGGCCGCAAAAAGCTTTGTTTTGAACTAGCGCCTGTCTTAGCGGAACAGCGAGAGGATGTTCTGCGAAGAAGAGTTAGCGATCGAGAGCGACTGGATCGCCAGCTGCTGCTGCGTCTGCAGGGCGCTGAGCTTGGAGGATTCTTCTTCCATGTCGGCGTCGACGAGGCGGCCAACGCCGGTGTCGATTGCGTCGCTGAGCGAAGAAACGAAGTTCGACTGCAGGTCGATGCGGGTCGAGATCGAGCCGAGCTTCGAGCCCAGAGCCGTCATGCTGCTCAACGCAGATTCGACGTCCGTCAGCAGGTTGTCGATGTCACCCTTGGTGGTGCTGCTGCCGATGGAGAAGCCGACGATCGACTGGGTCGAGGCAGCACCCGAGGCACCGAGGATACCGTCAGTGCCGGTGTCGTCGAGCAGCAGGTCGCTTGCCGTGGAAACGTACTGCGTCGTGTTGACCGCGATACCACCAGAGGAGTCACGAACGAACGAGGAGACAACGCTCATCGTGGTGCCGATCGTGTTCTGGACCCAGTTCTGGCCGTTGAACGAAGCCGAGCTTGCAATGCTCTTCAGCTGGTCCTGCAGCTGAGTGATTTCGTCCTGAACCTTGTCCTTGTCGACGCCTTCTTCGGTAGCGGCTACGAGCTTGGACTTGATCTGGTTGACGACGTCGATCGAGCTGTCGACGGCGGTGTAAGCGGTGTCAACCTTGGCAGCGCCCATGCCGAGAGCGTCGGAAACAGCAGACAGAGCGCCGTTGTCGGACTTCATCGTGGTTGCGATCGACCAGTACGCAGCGTTGTCGGAAGCCTTTTCAACGCGCAGACCAGACGAAACGTGGTTCTGCGTCTTGGACAGGTTGCTGTTGACATTCCGCAGCGTCTGGAGAGCTGCCATTGCGGAGTTGTTGGTGTTAATGCTTGTCATGGTTGTCCCCAAAACTAGATACAAAAGGAGGACATTACCGGACTTGAATACCGGTGATGACGGAACAGCCTCATGCCCCTCGGTCCGTTTTTCCTTGGAACCAAACCCGTCATGTGAGGGTGAATGTCGCAGGCAATGCTTGCGAACTACTTAACGCCGCGGCGAAATATCGAGCGGAAACAGTGCGATGGTTAACAGCAGCTTGCACCCTTGCGAACC
Organism: Rhizobium sp. AC44/96; assembly: GCF_001692185.1. Taxonomy (NCBI): domain Bacteria; kingdom Pseudomonadati; phylum Pseudomonadota; class Alphaproteobacteria; order Hyphomicrobiales; family Rhizobiaceae; genus Rhizobium; species Rhizobium sp. AC44/96. The sequence continues at coordinate 355,904 of NZ_LXKO01000001.1, read as the reverse complement.
ACCTGTTTCATGCAAGGTTCGTCGGGCAATGTGGCATGAGCGAAGCTGCGTTCAGCGCTGAACGGTCTCCAAAAGGGCTCGGGCAAACGACGAAAGCCAGCGCGCAGCATTGCCACGGTTTTCTCCACGGAGTTCGTCTTGAACAGCAAAGTCTCATTCGCCACCGCATCGAAAGATTACCAAGGCGGTCGTTTTCTGCAGTCCCTGGAAACGCTGAATGTACTCCTCAGCGAACAGAAGGACGCCAAGACCTATGCCCTGATCGCGAAGAATCTTCTGCAGCTGGGGATGAAGGAAGACGCGGCCAAGGCATTTGCGCTGGCGGGCAATCTCGAAGGCAAGGCCGGTATCGAGCATGTGCGCCGTGCGGCGATGCTGCATTTCGAGTGCGGGAACGAAGACGAAGCGTTGCTTCTCGCGCTGCGGCTGATGACCAAGACCCCTCAAGACCGCGACATCGCATTCATCCTGACGTCGATCTATCTGAAGCGCGGGCGCATGGACCTGCTCAGCCCCTTCAGAAAGGTACTCGCCGAGAGCGACAATCCGGAGCATGTGAAGCTTTCACTCTTCCTCCTGAGCAACGACCCGCACGACCGAAGCAACGACGAGCTCATTCGCGCCCTCTTCAGTCGCTTCCCGCAGATCGTCGCACTGCGCCTGCTCTATCTCATCATCAGCCGTGAAACCTGCGATTTCGAAGCGACCGACAAGTACCAGCCGATGATCGATACGCTCGTTGCGCAAGGCAATCTCGCGTTCTTCCGGCACGAGAGCGCCTTCTACAATCTGCAATGGTGCGAGGACGAAGCGCTCAACAAGCTTGCGGTCGCGGGCAAGCCGCCGATCACCGAAGAGCAGACCAAAGCGCGCCACGCTCGCGCCCACAACTGGTCCAAGAAATTGCGCGTCGGCTACCTGTCCTCCGACTACTGGGACGGCCACGCGACGATGAAGCTTCTGCAGCGCGTGCTGGAACAGCATGACCGCGAGCGGTTCGAGATTACACTCTATTGCCACACACCGGCCGACCAGCTGGCTCGCAACACCGCCGACCGCTCCCGCTGGGGCAGGGTCGTGGAAGTCGGCGGAATGTCGAACAGCGAAATTGGTGCGCTGATGCGGCGCGACGGCATCGACATCTTCGTCGATCTCAAAGGCCCCACCTCCGACAGCCGCTATGAGGTGCTCAACCATGACGCGGCACCCATCCAGGTTTCCTGGCTCGGTTACCCCGGCAGTACTGTCTGCATGGACGTCGACTATGTCATCGGTGACCGCTACGTGCTGCCCGAGATCGCAAAGCAGCACTACCACGAAAAATTCGTGCGCCTGCCAGACACCTACCAGCCGAACGATCCCGTTCACAGACCAGCTCCGAGCCCTGTCACGCGGACCCAGCTGGGATTGCCGGAAGACAAGTTTGTCTTTGCCTCCTTCAACGCCAACCGCAAGGTCACGTCGACCGTCGTCGACGCCTGGTGCAACATTCTGAAGCGTGCACCTGACAGCGTCTTGTGGCTGATGGTCACGTCGGAGAAGAGCAAGGCCCATCTCTCGCTGCGTTTCCGTCAACGCGGCATTGCAGCCGCTCGCGTCATTTTCTGCGAGCGTGCCAAATACGCCGACCACATCAGCCGTCTGGCAGCTGCCGATCTTGCGCTCGACACCTGGCCCTATAACGGCCACACCACATCGTCCGAAGAGCTTTGGGCGGCGCTGCCGGTCCTGACCAAGAAGGGCACCAACTTTGCCTCGCGCGTCAGCGAGAGCCTGTTGAATGCGGTGGGCCTCCCCGAACTCGTGGCGGCGGATACCGCCGGCTACGAGGATATGGCGGTCGCACTTGCCAACGATCGTGAAACCGTTCGGGGTTACCGGACCCGGCTCGAAGCGAACCGCTTCATGTATCCGCTGTTCGACGCGGACCGCTTCACGGCGCATCTCGAAGACGCCTACGAAATGATGGCGGAACGGGCCAAAGCCGGTCTCGCGCCCGACCATATCGACGTGCCGGCGCGCGCACCCCGCACCGAGCTGATGTCGGTAGAGGATACCCCAAGAGAACGGTTCGACGTCCTTCGCTAAGGCACGTCGTCGCGCCGGTGCCGTCAATCCGCGGACCGGCGCAGCTTCGGAATAGCCTGACCACAAGTTTCACTGCCTATGCGGCAGCTCACCATGGGATACCTTGAATGCTTTCCGTTGCCACACTGAAGACGACGCCGATCACTGTTGAATGGCTTACGTCCAGAACCTTCACGTTCCGCGCCGAACCGACAGGGGTAACGATAAGCGAGAAGTTCACCTTTCATCGGAACGGCTTTATCGTCGGCTGTTCGCACCCGAACGAATCCTTCTGGGACACCGATGGTCAGCATGTCAGAATTCTCGATCAGAACGGCATGGCGACATGCGAACTGGAGCTGAAGCCGCTCGGCAATGATCAGATCCAGCTGGCCGGCTTCTTTCGCAGCCCGCGCGCCGACTACGAGCTGACCGAGATAACACACATATTGGAAGAGAACGGATCGGATTATCACGCACAGATCCAGAGCTTCGATCTGTTCGATACGCTGGTGGCAAGGCGCCATCCGGATCCGCTCGAGGTTTTCCGCGCCGTTGAAGCGCGATCGGGCGTTGCAGGCTTTGCCGCGCGGCGCCACACGGTCGAAATGGGCATCTTCGGTCGTCGAACCTACGGCCTGCAAGACATCTATGATCTGCTCGTCGAAGAAGCATTCCTGACGGCCAGACAGGCCAAGGTCCTGCAGACCATGGAGCTGGAGGAGGAGTGGAACACGCTGTTCCCGATTGGCGAGATCGTCGCGCGCGTAAATCCCGATGACATCATCATATCGGACATGTACTTGCCGCGCCCATTTGTCGAGCGCGTGCTGAGAGAGAAATGCGGTCTCGACAACAAGCTGTATCTCAGCAACTACGGCAAGCATCAGCGCCTGATCTGGCCCAGCATCATCGAGACATATAAGCTTCGTACGCACTTCGGCGACAATCTGCACGCGGACGTGGTCGGCGCATCGACCTTTGGCATACAGCCGACGTTCGTCAGCATTTCCAAGTGGGACAGGACAGAGGAAATCCTGCATGCGACCGGCTTGTCCGCCTACGCGCATGCTATTCGGGAAACGAGACTCAAGACCTTCCATCGTAACCCGAAGATCCTCAACGCGCTCAAGGCGCAGGTCTCGATCAATATTCCGCTGATGATTCTGGGGGCCTTCTGGGTCAAGCTGTGTGCGGATCACTTTAGTGCGGACAAGATCCTGACAGCGTCCCGGGACTGCAATCTCTGGGACCGCCTTCTGTCATCGAAGCATTTCGCGCGATGCGGAATGCCCACGACCGAATATATCCAGATTTCACGCGCGCTTTGCTACGAAGCGTCGGAAGAATACGAAGCTTACTTTAGAACGAGACTTGGCGGCCGCAACTTGCTTGTCGATGTTGTCGGAACCGGCAAGTCGCTGGCCCATTTCGTCGAGAACCTGAACCTGCAAGACAGGGTCCGGCCCTGCATCCTGGTCGCGGACCCATATGCAGTGCCGGAGGGCGCGGTTATCGAAGCACTGCTCCAGAAGAATTTTCCGCACTACCGGATCTTTCTCGAGGGCTTGAACGCCTCGCTCGACGGATCGGCGGTAACCGCCATCCCCGAAAGCAACGGCACGCGAATCCTCACACAGCCCAACGAGTTCGACGCTTTCATGCGCTCCATCATCGTCGAGCTGCGGTCGACTTTCGAGCAGTTCCTGCCGCGCCTTGACAGCTTCGCTCCACCGAAGGAATTGCCGTCGTTGGCTGCCTTGCAGGCTGCCGCCGACGAGATCATCGAGATGATCCCGGCGCAGGGAATGAAATTGGCAACATTGTATTATCAGCAGGGCAACAACCTTGCGCGAGGCAATGTAAACAATGTCGTCGTTGCTTAACTGCGGCCCGGTTTTCGTCCCCTTGCAACTGCGGATGATACCTCGCCAGCGGTGCGCATAAGTACAGGAAGTAGAACAGCAGCTAGAAACAATGCACGTTAAGCTTTGCAGTAACAAAACAGTCGGACGACGCGACAAGGACAGCAACGCTAAATTGTTTCAAGACGGGAACTCAATGCTGCCTGTTAATTCAAAATTAAAAACTAGCGCATAGATATCTTCGTGGACGCTGGGCTTATCGAAGGACACCGCCCGCTGATCCCGCTTTACGGATCATGCGAGGCGCCGCTGTAACTCAATGCGCTTATGTCCAATGGCGTAGGAATCAGGGTCGTTACACTGCCCTGGGCGCATGATGCCCTTCCGATTCGCTGGCTCGTGCGAGCCATGTTCCTTGTAGCATTTTCCGACATGATTCCCGAATTGTCGACGCCTTGGGGGGCTCCGACAAGCGGGGGCAGCTTGCCCGTGGCGCAGGTAGCGTCTCCGGTCCCGAAGAGGGTTTCTGCCTTCTTCGCGCGATCGACGGCAGGGGAATGACGTTCTGATCATTTAACACTAGGGGCCCACGTCCATGACTTCCATCGTTTCCTCCCTGACTATCACTCAGATCCGGTCCCTATCGACCGACTCGATCGCTGCCCTTAAGTCCTCCGACATCGCAGCACTCAGCGTCAATCAGATCAAAGCCCTGAGCTCCAGCCAGATCGCTGCGCTCGAAACCGAAGACGTCGCCGCCCTGAGCTCGTCGCAGATCGGCGCTATTTCGGCCGCCGCTGTGGTCGGTCTGACGGTTGACCAAGTCGGTGCTCTCGCTGCAACCCAGATCTCTGGCCTCTCCGCCGCTCAGGTAACTGCGCTTTACACCAGCCAGATCGAAGCTCTCAATTCGTCGCAGGTCGATGCGCTCAACGCTACGCAGATCGCCGCCCTCAGCGCAGACAAGCTCAACGCCATGAGCTCTGATGAGCTTGCGACGTTCTCGCCCGCCGAGATGGCTGCCATCGGCACCAAGGCTCTGGCAGGGATGAGCACTGCTCTCGTTTCCTCGCTTGGCACCGACAAGCTCGCAGCTTTGAAGGGCACCCAGCTCGCTGCACTGACGACCTCGCAGATCAACGTCATGGCGTCCTCGCAGATCGGTGCGCTGACCTCCACACAGATCACCTCGCTGACCGCAAAGCAGATTGCTGCACTGACCACCGAGGCCGTCACCGGCCTGACGACCGAACAGATCGGCGTACTTTCGAAGGCACAGGTCACGGCGCTGACGAGCGACCAGCTTCATACGCTTGAAAGCTCGCAGGTCGAAGCACTGAGCTCGGCCCAGATCTCCGTTCTGACGGCAGAAGACATCGCTGCCATGTCCTCCGAAGACATCGCAACCTTCACGACTGACGAACTCGCAGCCATCAACACTAAGGCTCTCGCCGGCCTGACCACCGAAATCCTCGGCGCCTTCGAATCGTCTCAGCTGGTCGCTCTCTCCAAGGCACAGGTTGCCGCTCTGAGCACCAGCCAGATCGCATCGCTGGGCTCCAGCCAGATCGGTGCTCTTGTCAGCTCGCAGATCAGCTCGCTCACGACCAAACAGATCGCTGCACTCTCCACGGAAGCACTCGCTGGCTTGACCACCGAGCAGGTCGGCACCCTTTCGAAGACACAGGTCGCTGCATTCGTAACCAGCCAGATCACCGCTCTGGAATCGTCACAGATCGAAGCTCTGTCCAGCGCCCAGGTTGCATCGCTCACAGCTGACCAGCTCAAGGCAATGAGCACGGAAGACCTGGCAACCTTCTCGACCGACGAAGTCGCAGCGATCTCCGTCAAGGCACTGGCTGCCCTGGCTTCCTCCACGCTCGCTGCAATGGACTCCTCGCAGATCGGCGCCCTCACTAAGACCCAGGTTGCAGGCCTGACGACTGATCAGGTCCACGGCCTCGCTTCCTCGCAGATCGCGGCCCTGGGTTCCGCACAGATCGCTGCTCTCAGCGTCAAGCAGCTTGCAGCTGTCACGACCGAAGGGGTCGCCGGTCTCAGCGCCGCCAACATCGGCGTTCTGTCCAAGACGCAGGTTGCTGCCCTGACCACCGACCAGCTCACGGCTTTGGAATCCTCGCAGATCGACGGCCTGACCAGCACGCAGATCGGCGCGTTGACCGCAGCACAGCTGGGCGCACTGAGCACGGATGACATCGCTACCTTCACACCAGACGAATTTGGGGTGATCACCACCAAGGCTCTGAGCGGCCTGACCACCGAGCAGGTTCAGTCCCTGACAAGCGAAGACCTGGCTGCGCTCAAGAACATCCAGATCGCAGCACTGGCCACCGACAAGATCGCACTGCTGGAGTCCTCGCAGATCAGCGGCTTGGTCAGCAGCCAGATCACCGCGCTGACCGCCAAGCAGGTCACTGCACTCGGCACGGCAGCTGTCGCATCTCTGAGCACCGACCAGATCGGCGGCCTGTCGAAGACACAGATCGCGGCTCTCTCGACCGACCAGATCGTTGCCATGGATACCTCGCAGATCGAAGCTCTCAGCGTCGCGCAGGTCGCCGCTCTGACCGCCAACGATCTGAAGGTCATGTCTTCGGACGACATCGCTACCTTCAAGACGGAAGAAATCGCCGCAATCAGCGCATCTGCTCTGCAGGGTCTGAACAGCAGCGTCATCGCAACGATGGCTTCCTCTCAGATTGCAGCTCTGACGAAGACCCAGCTTGCCTCGCTGAACACCGATCAGGTGCATGCACTGGGCTCTGAGCAGCTCGGCGCGCTGGACAGCTCGCAGATCATTTCGCTCACCACGAAGCAGATCTCTGCCCTGACCACCGACTCCGTTGTCGGGCTGACCTCCGGCCAGATCGCAGCCATGACGCTGGCTCAGGTCAGCGCGATGAACTCCGACCAGCTCGTCGCTCTCGACTCCTCGCAGATCGAAGCGCTGACAAGCTCGCAGGTCGGTGCACTCAGCGCAACTCAGTTGAACTCCCTGTCGACGGACGACATTGCGACGTTCTCGACCGACGAGTTTGCTGCAATCACGACGAAGGCTCTGGCTGGTCTCGACTCCTCGAAGGTTGCTGAGCTCGGCACCTCGCAGGTTGCTGCACTGAGCAAGCTCCAGGTTGCCGCGCTCACGACGGACCAGGTTCATGCTCTGGTATCGTCGCAGATCGAAGCACTTGCCGGCTCTCAGGTTGCTGCACTGACCACCAAGCAGGTCGTCGCACTGACGACGGAGGCCCTCTCCGGTCTCGACTCCGACAAGATCGGCGCGCTGACGGCAGCACAGGTCGGCACGCTGACCACCGACCAGCTCGCAGCGCTTGACACCTCGCAGGTTGTCGGCCTGACAAGCTCGCAGATTGGGTCTCTGACTGCTTCGCAGATCGTGGCCCTCGGTACGGACGATATCGCAACGTTCACCACCGACGAGCTCGCAGCCATCAGCACCAAGGCTCTCTCGAGCCTTGCCACCGAGTCGATCGCCGCTCTGGAAACGTCCCAGATCGTCGCTCTGTCGAAGGCTCAGGTCGCATCGCTCAGCACCTCGCAGGTTCACAGCCTCGTCTCGTCGCAGGTCAGCGCCCTGACGAGCGACCAGCTCGGTGCCCTGACGGCGGCTCAGGTTACAGCGCTGACCACCGATGCAGTGGTTGGTTTCGGAACCGAACAGGTCGGCACTCTGACAAAGGCACAGATCACCGCCCTCTCGACCGATCAGGTCGCGGCTTTGAACTCTTCGCAGATCGAAGCACTCAACGCTTCGCAGATTGGTTCGCTTACCTCGAGCCAGCTTGCCGCGATGGACGCTGACGAAATCAAGACGTTCCTGACCGACGAGATCGCAGCGATCAGCACCAAGGCTCTGTCTGGCCTGAGCACGGATGACCTCATCGCAATGGATACCACGCAGCTGCAGTCCTTCACCTCGCAGCAGATCGCGGCTCTGAGCGATGCCCAGGTCGCAGTGGTCATCAACGCCTACAAGGACGCATAAGACTGTCCTGAAGATCAGAACTGAAATCTTGGGGCGCGGAGCAATCCGCGCCCCAAGACATTTTGACGATCATCTACGGTTGCACTCGAAGCGGACAAGCAACGGAGCGCAAGACACATCCAGCTACAGGCAAGTTATCTTCGATAAGCAAAGCAACGGCCCATAAGTGCGCCGTTTCTACCTTCGACCGTTGGTCGCCTTGCCGCAGGATGTCATGACCGTCAACCAAGCCTCTACTTCAAACGACGCCGCTTCCACTCCCAGCGCACTCGATCTCGCGCGGAATCAGCGGTTGGGCCTCATGGATCTGCTCAGCGTGGCCGAAGCGCTCAATGCCGCCGGTCAACAAGCCGCTGCCGCAGACCTCTACAAGACCTGGGTCGCCTTCAACGACACCAATCCCGCGGTCCATCTCGTCTACTTCAATTACGCCGTTTCGCTTGGCCAGCTGGGCGACCGGGCTGGCGCGATCCAGGCGCTCCGTGCCTGCTTGAAGGCCGATCCGCAATTCGCTCCCGGCTATATCAATCTCGGCCGCGCGCTCGAAGATTTCGGACTGATCGGCCAGGCCGTGGAGCAGTGGCGCCAGTATGCCGAGACCACGAACCAGCTCAAGCCCGAGGCCATCGGGCATCGGCATATGATCCTGCAGAATATCGGCCGCGTCCTGGAAGGTGCCAACAAGCTCGAGGAAGCTGAGAACGCCTTGCTGCAGGCGTTCGAACTGCAGCCGGAACTGCCCGAGGCGGGCCAGCACTGGGCATCGTTGCGGCAGCGCCAGTGCAAGTGGCCGGTGCTCGCACCGTCGAACCACGTCCCCGCCCGCAAGATGCTCGACGCGATGTCGTCGCTGACGCTGAGCTGCTACGCGGATGATCCGATGTTCCAGCTGGCCAAAGCCTATCGCTACAACAAGACGCTGATCGGCGCGCGGCCGGATCTCAACCAGTTCCCTCGCAGAGCGCCGAAGCAGAAGTCGGGGACGGGTCAGCGCCTGCGCGTCGGCTACGTATCATCGGATCTGCGCGACCACGCCGTAGGCTTCGCCCTTTGCGAAGTTCTGGAATTGCATGACAAGGACAGCGTAGAGGTCTTCGCCTATTACTGCGGCAACGTTCGCAAGACCGACAGCACGCAGGAGCGGATCAAGGCCGCAGTCCACTGCTGGCGCGACCTCCATGGCCTCGATGACGTTGCGGCCGCATCTCAGATCATCGCTGACGAGATCGATATCCTGATCGACGTGAACGGCTACACCAAGGACGCCCGCACGAAGATTTTCGCCTATCGCCCAGCGCCTGTGATCGTCAGCTTCTGCGGCTATCCCGGCTCGATGGGCAGCCCGTTCCATCAGTACCTAATCTCGGATGAGCAGATGATCCCGCAGGGGAACGAGATCTATTACTCCGAAAAGGTCCTGTACATCGCCTGCGACCAGCCGCTCGACCGCAAGCGCCCGATTGCCGCTCGCCCAAGCCGCGCGGATGTGGGTCTGCCCGAAGATGCCTTCGTCTACGCCAGCTTCAATGGCATGCAGAAGATCACTGCCAACTGCTTCGCGCGCTGGATGACAATCCTCTCCGAAACGCCAGGCAGCGTGCTTTGGCTGCTGACAGGCGACGAAGACGTCAATCAGCGACTGCGCGAGACTGCGGAGCGCAGCGGCGTTTCGCCCGACCGGCTCATTTTCGCGCCGAAGGCAACGAACCCGCAGCATATCGCCCGCATCGGCGTCGCCGATCTGTTCCTCGACACGTTCCCTTATGGCGCCCACTCCACGGCAGCGGACGCGATCACCTCCGGTCTGCCCGTCCTCACGATGCCGGGCAAGACCTTTGCCGCCCGCTTCTGCGGCAGCATTGTCGCCGCGGCCGGCGTCCCCGAGATGCTTTGCACCTCGCCGGAAGACTATGTTGCCCGCGCCATCGGCTTCGAGCGTGACCGCAAGAGCCTGCTGGCGGTGAGAGAATCGATCGCGCGCCAGCGCGAGACCAGCGTTCTGCGCGATATCCCGGCACTGGCTCGTCGGCTGGAAGAACTCTTCTGGCAGATGCAGGGCGAATGCGAACGCGGCGAGACGCCCGTTCCTGATCTCAGCAATCTCGATGTCTACTATGAAATCGGCGCGGAAGCCGTCCTGGAGAACATCGAGTTCGAAGACGAGCAGAGCTACCGCGAGCGCTATCTGAAGAAGCTCGCCCAGCTGCACGATTATTCGCCGATCGCCTACGACCGTCGCCTCTGGCTGAAGCCGACCGCCTGAACGAGGGATCGAACGGTATCGTTCGGCCAAATCGCTCTCGAATGGCCCACCAGGGCCATTCCCACCACCGCCTGCCTGACGACGTATGAATAGGACTGATCTTCAATGAGCGCGGACGAAAGAATTGTCATTGTCGGTGCCGGGCTTTCGGGCGCGGTCATTGGGCGGGAGCTTGCACTGGCGGGCCATCAGGTCGAGATCATCGACGCCCGCGACCACGTTGCCGGCAATTGCCATACGGAACGTGACAGCGAGACCGGCGTCATGGTCCATGTCTACGGCCCGCATATCTTCCATACCGACGACAAGGAAGTCTGGGACTATGTGAACAGCTTCCAGACGTTCATGCCGTACAAGAACCGTGTCAAGACGACGAGCAGCGAGAAGGTTTATTCGCTGCCGGTCAATCTGCACACGATCAACCAGTTCTTCGGCAAGAACTTCCGGCCGGATGAGGCCCGCACCTTCATCGAGGAAAAGGCCGACAAATCGATCGCTGATCCGCAGACATTCGAAGAGCAGGCGTTGCGCTTCGTCGGCCAGGATCTCTACGATGCCTTCTTCAAGGGCTACACGGAGAAGCAATGGGGTTGCTCGCCGACCGACTTGCCGGCCTCCATCCTGAAGCGCCTGCCTGTGCGCTTCAACTACGACGACAATTACTTCTTCCACAAATACCAGGGCATGCCGGAAGCCGGCTACACCGACATGATCGAGCGGATCCTCGATCATCCGAACATCACGGTAACGCTCGGCACTCAATTCCACCGCGACGAAGCGCCGGCGTCCAGTCACGTCTTCTATTCTGGTCCGCTCGACGGCTATTTCGATTTCGAGCTCGGTCGCCTCGCCTACCGCACGCTCGACTTCGAACGCTTTACCTATGACGGCGATTACCAGGGCTGTGCCGTCATGAACTACGGCGACGTCGCCGTGCCGTTTACTCGCATCACCGAGCACAAGCACTTCTCCCCTTGGGAAGAGCATGCCGGCTCCGTCTGCTACAGAGAGTTCTCCCGCGAGTGCGGCCCGCAGGACATCCCCTACTACCCGGTCCGGCTGGTCAAGGACAAGGAACAGCTCGCGGAATACGTTGCGCGGGCCGAGCAGGAAGCGTCGGTGACCTTCGTTGGACGGCTTGGCACCTACCGCTATCTCGACATGGACGTGACGATCCGCGAGGCGCTCGATACCGCCCGTCTCTTCCTGGCCAAGCAGTCAGAGGGCGCTTCGATGCCGGCATTCCTGCACTCGCCCGTCTGACGACGGTTCACGAGCCAAACAACATCACGCCAGCCTGCGGTTCCCGCGGCTGGCGTTTTTAATGTTCGATTGTCGTTGACTTTATTGTCTTGCGGGTGCGGTCAGTGGAACGAGCGCACCAAGCTGCCGACGAGCAGGTTCCAGCCATCGATCAGGACGAAGAACAGGATCTTGAAGGGCAGCGAGATGGATGTCGGCGGCAGCATCATCATACCCATTGCCATGGTGATGGTTGCTACGATCAAGTCGATGACCAGGAACGGAAGCACGACGAGGAAACCGATTTCAAAGCCGCGGCGGATTTCCGAAATCATGAAGGCCGGAACAAGCACGCGGTAGTCGATCTTCTCGCCGGTATCGACCGTCTGGCCACGCTCACGGGCGAGATCGACGAAGAGCGCCAGATCCTTGTCGCGCGTGTTGTGGGTCATGAAGGTTCGGAAAGGCTCAGCGATCCGCTCGACCGCCTGCTGCTCGTTGATCTGGTTGGTCAGCAGCGGCTGAACGCCCGTCTGCCAGGCCTGATCGAAGGTCGGCTGCATGACATAGAAGGTCATGAACAGCGAGAGCGACAGCAGGATCATGTTGGAGGGTGTCGATGACAGGCCCATGCCGCTACGCAGGATCGAAAAGGCGATCACGAAGCGCGGAAAGCTCGTCACCATGATCAGGATACCCGGCGCAACCGACAGAACGGTGAGCAGACCGAAGGTCCGGATGATCCAAGCAGCGACAGAGCCGTCGACCGGAAGGTTCAACAGGTTCGTCGGCAATTGCTGGGCATGCGCCAGCTCGGGTACCGCCATCATGGCAGTGAAAAGCACTATAAGTCGAATCATTCGATGACGAAGGTCCTGAACATGATCTTCGATACGCGTCCCTGCGCGCGAAGGTCAACACGTTCCTGGATGTCATCCCGAAGATATTCGAAGCCGCGTGCGCCTTCGATCTGCTGCAGCGAAACGGTGCGGATATAGGCCAGGATATCCTGATGGATATCCTCTGCGATCTTTACATCAGGCGGGCCGTTGAAGAGCAGCGCCACTTCGAGGCGAACCCAGTTTTCCGAGGGATAGGCCAGGTTCGAAGTGATTGGCTCGAGCTGCACGACGTTGTTGGCTTCCGTCGAGATGTGGGGCAGACCTGCTTCGGCTTCCTTCTTCTTGGCCGCCTCATCCTTGGCCTGCACGGCCTCCTGCTCCTGTGCCGCACCCTTGATGCTGGGTGCGACCATCCCGCCGACGACCCAGCCGCCGCCACCGCCGAGCAGCGTCAGGACGGCGAGACCAATCACGGTCATCATCGCGGCTGATTTCTTTTTCGACTGGCCTTCGGGGGCCTCTGAGTCTGCCATGGTACAGCCTGCCTTAGAGTGGCGAGAAGAGATCGACGGCCTGCTGGCCGCGCGGCGGCTGCTGCACTTCCATCAGGCGGCCACGACCGCCGTAGGAGATGCGCGCTTCAGCAATCTTCTCGTAGGAAATCTGGTTGTCGGCGTTGACGTCCTGCGGGCGCACGATACCAGCGACGTTTAGAATGCGGATTTCCTGGTTGACGCGAACTTCCTGAGAGCCGCTGATCACAAGGTTGCCGTTCTCGAGGATACCGGTGACGACGGCCGCGACCATGAGCTTCAGGGTTTCGGACCGATCGATCTTGCCCTTGCCGTCGGTGCTGGTGTCGGAACCATAGGTCACGTCGGTCTTCGACGACGGGTTCCAGCCCATGACGTTGGCGGCGACATCCCAGTTGAGGCCGCTCGAATTGGTGCGGCTGCGGCTGGTGTCGTTCTCGAACTTCGCCTTGTCGTTGATCTGGATATCGACCGTCAGAATGTCGCCGACATTCAACGCGCGCGCATCCTTGAAAAGGGCTGCCTGGGAGTCGCTCCAGAGCGAATAACCCTGGGCAACCTGGCGCGGCTGCTTGGGATACATCGCCATCTGCGGCGTCTGTCCGTAGGCGAGACCGCTGCCGATCGGGCTCATGGCAGGCGCGCGGCCGATCTCGTTGATCGCCTGAGGGGACTGGCAGCCCGCCAAGATGGCAACGGCGGCAATCGCGACCGGAAAACGCTTCTTCATGTGGGGTCCTTCGACGTATTTGGATCGGACGCGCTGGCGATGATGTTGGCGATGACCGCCGCTTTCTTCGGATCCATCTCGTTCAGAATCAGGCTGGATTGCGCGGGGTTCAGCCGCATGACGACAGCCGCCGCGACCTCGACCCTCATCTCCTGAAGCTGCGAGGCTGCAGCGTCCGGCTTCATCTTCTTGTAAATGTCGGTCAGGCCGGCCTCGGCCTGCTTGAGGAAATCGTCGCGGCGTTTCAGCCAGTCCTGGTATTCCTCACGCCGCTTCTGCATCTCGGCGATGCGGCTGTCGACATCGGCACGCAGCTTGTCCAGTTCCTGCTTCTGCAAGAGATAGCGCTGATCGCGCGCCGGATCTGCAATGTTCGTGCAGAACTGCTTGATTTCTTCCTCCGACGTCAGCGCGGCGCCAACAGGCGTGCGCGCTTCCTGCGCGAAGGCGCCGGGGATCGTCAGCAGGACGACGCCAGCAGCGGGCAGCGCCAGCCGCCGCAGCAATTCGGAAACAGTCATGCTGGCATTCAACTTGATCATTGCAGGACAAGCTCCGCTTGCAGCGCGCCGGCCGATTTGATGCCTTGCAGGATGGCGATGATGCCGTCCGGCTTGACGCCGATGTTGTTGAGGCCGGACACCAGCGTCTTGAGATCAGGACCGTCGAGCAGCGCGACCTTGCCGCCTGTCTTCTGCGCCGCGATATCCGTCTGCGGCTGTACGGCCGTCACGCCACGCGAGAACGGTTCTGGCTGGATGATCTGCGGCGTCTCCGTCACCTGCACGGTCAGCGTACCATAGCTGACGGCAACCGGCGACACGCGAACATCCGCACCGATAACGATCGTTCCCGTCCGCTCGTTGACGACGACCTTCGCAGGCGTATCCGTTTCGACCACCAGGTTTTCGAGATCGGCCATCAATCGGGTGAGGTCAGCCGACCGCGGCTTCTGGACGATGACTTCCTGCGCGTCCTTTGCTTCGGCAACCGGGCCGCCGAAGCGCGCGGAAGCGTAGCCGTTGACGACATCGGCAATGCGTACCGCCGTCGAAAAGTCGGGGTTGCGCAGCTGCAGCACCAGATTGACCGAATCCTTGAAGCGGGATGGCAATTCGCGTTCGATGATCGCACCGCCCGGCACGCGGCCAGCGGTCGTAACGCCTTCGGTCACGCTCGACGCCTGGCCCTGCGCGGTGAAGCCGGAAACCACGACGGATCCCTGAGCGACCGCATAGATCTGGCCGTCGGCACCCGAGAGCGAAGTCATGACAAGCGTACCGCCGCGCAGCGACGTGGCATCGCCCAGCGAGCTGACGCTGACGTCGATGCGGCTACCGGGACTTGCAAAGGGCGGCAGATTTGCCGTGACCATGACGGCCGCGGTATTCTTGGCGTTGGACTGGCCACCTTGCGTGGAAATACCGAGGTTCTGCAGCATCGCGCGCATGGACTGCTCGGTAAACGGTGAGGCGCGGAATCCGTCACCGGTGCCCTGAAGGCCCACGATGAGACCGTAGCCAATTAACTGGTTGTCGCGGCCGGCCTGCAGCGAGGCGATATCCTTGATGCGCGACGTCATCGCCGACGCCGGCGAAACAGCCGCGAAATTCGGCGCAAGGAAAGCAAGCGCGATGAAAAGACGAAGTATTATTTTCATTTTGCTGCCACGTGTATGGTGCCGTCGGCGAGCACCGTGCCGCTGACGATCACACCAGAGTCCATATTGCGAACACGGATCATCTGACCCGTCATGCCGTCCTCAAGCGGAGATCCGGCGGCGGAAATCGTCATTGCGCCAAGCGTGAAGATGAGGCGGGCCGAGGAGCCGCGCGTAACCGTATAGGGCTCACGGAGCGCCGAAACGGAAATCGTGCGACCCGGCAGGAGCGTGCGCTTGGAGATCATGCCTTCCACCTGGCCGATAGACTTTGCATAATCGCCCTGGAGGTTGGGGTTGGTAACCTCGACCTCCTGCAGCTGATCTCCCGAAACAGTTTCGCCAGGGTAGATGGTCGTCGTCGGCACGACGGCGTAGCCCCTTCCAGAGGCCAGCGCCGCCGGCGCCGAAAGAACGATCGCTGCGATCGCAACGGCTCTCGCCCATCCGAGACTTTTTCCTACCCGGCAAAACGTCATGTTTCGACCCTTCCCTGTTACTTCAGGTTCTTGCTGACGATGGAGGCCATCTCATCTGCGGTGGTGATGACCTTGGAGTTCATTTCGTAAGCGCGCTGGGCCGAGATCAATTCGGTGATTTCCTTCACCGGATCGACGTTCGAGGATTCCAGGTAGCTCTGCTTCAGATAGCCGTAGCCTTCTTCATCCGGCGTGCCGACGACCGGCTGACCGGAGGCTGGCGTTTCGGCGTAGAGGTTGTCGCCAAGCGGCTGCAGACCGGCTTCGTTGACGAAATCAGCGATCTGCAGTTGACCGAGCGTGGTAGCCGTGGTCGCGCCCGGGAGCTTCGCCGTCACTTCGCCGGAGCGGTTGATCGTCAGTTCGGTCGAGCCCGTCGGAATGGTGATGGTGGGAGCGACGGTGTAGCCGTCAACCGTCACGATCTGACCGGTCTCGTTCTTGTTGAACGCGCCGGCGCGCGTGTAGAGGGTCGTGCCGTCCGGCGCCTCGATCTGGAAGAAGCCGCGACCGACCAGTGCGACGTCGAGGTCGTTGCCGGTCTGTGCGAGTTCACCCTGGATGTGCAGGTTACGAACCGCCGATGTCTGAACACCGAGACCGATGTTGGCGCCTTCCGGAACGATTGCCTGGTTGGCGCGGTTGGAAACACCCTTGGCACGTTCGGTCTGATAAAGAAGGTCCGTGAATTCAGCGCGTGCGCGCTTGAAGCCGGTCGTGTTGATGTTCGCGATGTTGTTGGCGATGACTTCAAGATTGGTCTGCTGGGCATCCATGCCCGTTGCAGCAATGGCTAGCGCTCTCATAGCTTCGTCCTTAAATCAATTACATCTGCATCTTGGTGACTTCGAGAAAGGCCGAAACGACCTTGTCGCGAATGGCAATTGCCGTTTGTAGGGTCTGCTGCGCCTGCATGACGGCGTCGACAACTTCTCGGGTCGTCGCTGTGCCCTTGATGCCGGCGAAAGACATGCTTTCGGCGTTCTTGATAGTGTTGACCGCACCGGTCGCCACGTTGTTCAGAACGGCCGCGAAGCCACCGTCGCTCGCAGCGCTTTCGGCAGCGGAGTTGGTGGATTTTCCGAGATCGACGCCGGCGAGATCGCGCGTAACCGACAGGGAGCTGATATTGTTTACAGAGTTGATCATTATTGGCTCTTCAGAAGGTCGATCGTCGACGAGATCAGGTCACGGGACTGCTTGATGGTCTGCAGGTTCGCGTCATAGGAGCGGTTCGCTTCGCGCATGTCGGCCATTTCGACCAGCATGTTGACGTTCGGCAGCTTCACGACGCCCTTTTCATCGGCGGCAGGATTGCTCGGGTCGTATTCGGTCGTGAATTTCGATTCATCGACGCCGTACTTCTTGACGTTGACGGTCTTGACGCCGGTGGCGCGGTCGACCTCTTCACCGAAGGTGATCGTCTTGCGGCGATAAGGGTCCGCACCGGGCGTGTCGCCGGTGGAGCGTGCGTTGGCAATGTTTTCGGAAACGATGCGGAGGCGCGTCGATTGCGCTTCAAGACCGGATCCGGCGATTTTCATGGCTGCTGACAAAGGATCCATGATTTTAGCTCTTCACCGTCATAAGCATCATCCGATTGAAGGAGCTGACCAGCGACGTGTTCAACTCGTACTGGCGCTTGATTTCGCCGGACTTGGACAGTTCCTCAGCAAGACCGACAGAGTTGCCGGACTCCTGAATGCCGATCTCCTGATCGAGTGCCGCGTCCTTGACGTCGATGTCGCTCTTGGTGCTCAGATCGTTGCCGGTAAGGTGCGCCGGATTGGTGCGAACCATCGTCACGTCGGACTTATCGAGAACGGCCTGAAAGGGCGTGATGTCCTGGGCGCGATATTTCGGCGTATTCGCGTTCGCGATATTGCCGGCAACAACCTCCTGACGAATCGTCAGCCATTCCGCCTGCCGCGAGGCCAAGTCGAAAAGTTGAATCGGTTGCATAGGAACTCTCCGTGTTTACTGCCTCGAACCTACGGAGGTAATCTTGCGTCAGACTTACGGAGAATGCGGTCCTTGCCGGGTTGGGTCCGGCACTTAGGTCAGCGCAAACAAATAAGGCCCCACCGTTGCCGGAAGGGCCCTTCGAAACTCATTGCACATGCGCCTAGTTGTGAGCGTAGACCTCGCCCTTGGATGTCACGATGACCCATTTTCCATCGCGCTGCTCAAGCGTCGCCAGACGGCTTTCGTCGGGCAAGATCGAACCGACGCGCACGACGTACATGCCGGAACTGTCCTCGATGAGGGCCCGACCGTTTGCGACATGCAGAAGCCGGAAGCCCGCCTTGCCGGGGAAGGGCTGATCTTCTGCCGGCAATCCCTTGTCGTCTTCCTTGCCGATGCTGGAGACGGTCGCCGTCGTCAACGGATCCACCGGCAGCTCCGGCTTCTTTTCAACCGGGTTCTTGTTGGCCATCGCCAGCGGAGAAACGCTGAAGACGTTGCGCGCCGGCCAATCCGGCAGCTCGCGCGTGCGGTCTCCCTGCGCGACGTTGATGCCGAACTTGTCTTCGTTGAAAAAGACGTACCATGGGAAGAACGCGGCAGCGCCGGCCAGCACAAGGCCGGTGATCGTCATGCCACGGTCGAGAAGAGTCGCTCTGCGCGGTCCTTCCGGCTTCAGCGGCGCGATCTTCTCATCATCGTCGAAATCGTTCACTTAGCGCCTTCCTATCTTCGAATGCCGGGCTGATTGCCGGCGGCGGCTTTCAAGGCGCCGGCCAGATCGGCGAAAGCGTCCAGTGATTCGGTATCACCCGGCGACTGTTTCAAAACATCGTAAATAACTGGTACCTGCTTCACCGCCATGTCCAGATCCGGATCAGCGCCCGGGCGGTAACCGCCGATCAGTCGCAGGTCCCGCGTCTCTTCGAAGCGATGCACCAGCGTCTTCAGGCGCGAGACCAGCTTCTCCTGGTCCGGCGTCCACGCCTTTCTTGCCAGACGCGAGATCGATGCCAGGGGATCGATGGGCGGATAGCGCCCCTCCTCCGCAAGGCTGCGCTGCAGGACAATATGGCCGTCGAGAATGCCACGCGTGGAGTCGGCGATCGGGTCGTTGTGGTTGTCGCCATCGACGAGGATGGAAATGATCGCGGTGATCGTTCCGGTTCCCTCTGGCCCCGGCCCCGCGCGCTCCAGCAGCCGCGGCAGTTCGGTAAAGACCGACGCCGGGTAGCCACGCGCAATCGGCGGCTCGCCCGACGCGGTCGCAACTTCGCGGATGGCGTGGGCAAAGCGGGTAACGCTGTCGATGATCAACAGAACGTTGTCGCCCTGGTCGCGGAAGTGTTCGGCGATTGTCACCGCCGTCAACGGCGCCATCTTGCGCAGCATCGGGCTTTCATCGCTCGTCGCCACGACGGCGATCGACTTCTTCATGTGTGGGCCGAGCGTGTCTTCGATGAATTCACGCACTTCGCGACCACGTTCGCCGACGAGAGCAATCACCACCTTGTCGAAGGCTTCGGCACGCGCAAGCATCGACAGCAATGTCGATTTGCCGACGCCCGAGCCCGCGAAGATGCCGAGGCGCTGCCCAAGGCAGAGCGGCGCGAAGATATCGATCGCGCGCACGCCGGTCTTGAAGCCCTTTTCGACACGCTGGCGCGTCATCGACGGCGGCGCGGTATTGGAAATCGAGCGGCGTCCAAGCCCCTCGACGACTGGCCCCAGTCCATCGATCGGCTCGCACAGGGAATTGATGGTGCGTCCGCACCAGCTGTCCGAAGGAGATATCCGGAATGCGCCCTTGCGGATCACGGTATCGTGGATGCCGATCGGCTCGCCCGGCTCAATCGGGCAGACATAGGTCAGCTCCGGTTCGACGCGAACGACCTCTCCGAGATGGACGCCGGTCGGCGATTTGTGGGCGACGAATTCGCCCAGCCGCACATGCCGCGACAGGCCGGTCACAGTGTAGTGGCCGGCCGCGATGGTTTGAACATGGCCGCCCGGGGCGACCAGAAAATCCGGATTGGAATAGCGTTCGACGAGGCCAGCAAGATGCGCGAGCTTCGGCGAAAGTGCGTCTGCGGCGAGCGGTGCGTGAGACATGCGTCAACCTTCCGCTTAGCGGCTTCCACCGAGCGTCTTGATCGCTTCGTTGAAGGAATCTTCGCTGTCCTTGGTGAGCGACGTCATGCTCTCGAAGGCGCGATTGACTTCGATCAGCTGGGTGATTTCCCGCATGGCGTTCACGTTGGAATTTTCGAGATAGCCCTGCTGGACGCCGACGTTGAAGCGGTCGGTGACGGACCGTGGCGTTTCCGTGGTCATGATGCCGCTGTTCTCGTAGCGCAGGTAGCCTTTGCTGATATCGGCTTCGAATAGGCCGAGCGAGCCGACTTGCTTGCCATCCTGATAGATCAAGCCATCGGAGCCAACCTTGGGCTCGCCGCCAGCCTTGTTGAGCTGGATCGGCGCACCGCCCGCATCGAGAACCGGGTAACCCCGAACCGAGACCAGTTCACCGCTATCCTTCAGCGTGAAGCGACCGTCCTTGGTCAAAACCTTGCCGGCTGGCGTGTCGAGCGAGAACCAGGCATCGCCCTTGACCGCGAAGTCGAGCATGTTGCCAGTGTGCTCCAGTTCGCCGTTGTCGCCCGACAGATAGTCGTTGCCCTGCGAGACGTAAGCGATCTTTGCGTTGACCTTGTTACCGGTGTCGCCAAGCATCTGATTGAATTTCACCTCAGTGCCGCGGAAGCCGGTGGTGTTCACGTTCGCCATGTTGTCCGCGATGGTGTCGAGACGACGCTCCAGTGCCATTTGCGAAGACAACGAAACATAAAGACCGGATTGCATCTTGGTAGGCTCCTGGCATTGGCGATGAACGGTACGAAAGCCGTGTGTTTGCAGTCGGTTCGACCACGGGTTTCGCTGAGGCGGCATCTCAGAAACGGGCGCGGACGCCCATTCGTCACCTACAACCTGTCATCAAATCCTTGCGCGAAGCTGGCATCCAAAAAGCTTGTTCCGCAGGCACAACCATCAGCCTCACGCAAGCCAGCAATCCTATCCCTTCCGTTGAAAATAACGATCAGGTTTGGACTGACGATGAACATCATTATCGGATTTGTGATTACCTGCGGCTGCATCGTCGGCAGCTTCATGGCGATGGGCGGACACGTCGACGCACTTTGGCAGCCATTCGAGCTCGTCATCATCGGCGGCGCCGGCCTGGGCAGCTTCATCATGGGTAACCCGATGAAGGTGGTGAAGGACTCGGGCAAGGCGCTCGGCGAAGCGTTCAAGCATTCGGTTCCGAAGGAACGCAACTACCTCGATACGCTCGGCGTTCTCTATTCGCTGATGCGCGACCTGCGCACGAAGTCGCGCAACGAAATCGAGGCGCATATCGACAATCCGGCCGAATCCTCGATCTTCCAGTCCGCTCCGACGATCCTCAAGAACAAAGAGCTGACCGCGTTCATCTGCGACTACGTCCGCCTGATCATCATCGGCAATGCCCGCTCGCACGAGATCGAGGCGCTGATGGACGAAGAGATCAACACGATCCTTCATGACAAGATGAAGCCTTACCACGCCATCCAGACCATGGGCGACGCCTTCCCGGCGATCGGTATCGTCGCCGCCGTTCTCGGCGTTATCAAGGCCATGGCGCACATCAATGACTCTCCCGAGGTTCTCGGTCACCTGATCGGTTCGGCGCTCGTCGGTACCTTCCTCGGCATTCTGCTTTCCTACTGCGTCTGCTCGCCGATCGTCTCCCAGATCAAGATCGTACGCACCAAGCAGCACCGCCTCTATGTCATCGTCAAGCAGACCCTGCTTGCCTACATGAACGGCTCGGTACCTCAGGTCGCTCTGGAATACGGTCGCAAGACGATCTCGGCCTACGAGCGTCCGTCGATCGATGCCGTCGAGCAGGAAATGATGAACCCGGGCGGCGAGAACAAGGCGGCGTAAAATCACATGAATGCTCCACTCCAGAAACCAGTCATGGACGACAGCCTGCTTGCAAAGCTGACCGGAAGGCTCGGCGACAAGGCGACGGTCGAGAAGATCTGCAGCGCATTCGGCGATGTCTATCGGGAATTCCTGCCTGACGTCATCAAGAGCGAGACCGGCCTCGAGGTTCAGGTCGACTATCTCGGTTGCCACAGCGGCTACAAGAACGACCTGGTCGCCGACCTCGGCGAAAGTGTCACCCTGGTCAATGCGGAGCTGCGCAACTGGTCGCGGAATGTGACCATGGCCTGCGGCAACGGCTTCATCATTACCTTGATGGAGCACCTGCTGGGCGCGTCGCCCGAGACGGTCGAGCAACCCGCCGACCGCCTGCTTTCCGCGATCGAGCTCGAACTTGCCGTTACGGTGTTCGACAAGATTGCCGATGTGTTCCGCTCCGCGGTCAACGCACCTGGCGGCTTCGAACCAACGCTTGAGCCGCCGCACGCGATCGAGACACGGCCGAAGCCCGCGGACGACAAGCCCGACGAATTTGCAGCCACGATTAACATGTCGATCACGCTGTCCGGCATCACGGCGGACTTCGCCCTGATCGTACCGCAGGCCGCGCTTCTGAAGACGACTGTTACCGCGCCCCGCGCGAAGAATCAGTCGCCGAAGTCTTCCGAATGGACCGACCAGCTCTCCGAGCAGGTCCGACGTTCGCAGGTCACCCTGGAGGCCAAGATCCGCCTTCAAGACCTCACGCTTCGGACCATTTCCAAGCTGGCGGCAGGCGATGTCATTCCGTTCCATGACAGCGGCGACGTCCGCGTCGATGTCAGTGCCAACAGCAAGGAACTGTATGTGTGCGAGTTCGGGCGCTCGGGCGAGAATTATACCGTCCGGGTCAAGGATACGATCAATTCGGATGACGAGCTCATCCGCCACTTAATGAATTAGCGCATTTCCTGTCCCCTGCCGCACGGCAGGTTGAGGCAAGTTTCAACTGGAATAGTGATTTCATGGCGACGAAGAAGACAAAGCAAACCGACGATCTTTCCCTCGAGCTCCCGGGCAACGAGGCTGAACTCGATCAGGCTATCGACGACCTGCGCGGCGTTCTGAAGACCGACGCAGATGGCGGCATGCCGGACTTCGGCGGCGATGCTCCCGGCACCGATCTCTCCGCATTCGGCGGCGACCTGGACAGCGACACCTCCTTCGGCGGTGGTGACTTCGGTGGCTCCTCCGATTTCGGCGGTGGCGACTTCGGGAGCGACACGTCGTTCGGCGCAACGGCTTCCGAGCCGGCACCGCTCGGCAGCGCCATGCAGTCGAATCTCGAGCTGATCATGGACATTCCGATCGACGTCCAGATCATGCTCGGCAGCAGCCGCATGCAGGTTTCGGGCCTGATGAACCTGAACGAGGGCGCCACGATCGCACTCGACAAGAAGATCGGCGAACCCGTCGAGATCATGGTGAACGGCCGCAAGATCGCGCGCGGCGAAATCACCGTACTGGAAAACGACGACACCCGCTTTGGGGTCAAGCTGATCGAAGTAATGAGCACTAAAAAAGCCTGATCCCGCTGCAGGGACGGAGAGGTTAGACCATGATGGACTTTGACGATTTCGGCGGCGCTCTAGCCGGGAAACCGTTGACCGAGGCTGAAAAAGCGGCTGCCGTTCTCCTTGCGATGGGGAAAGGGGTCGCTGGCCGCCTGCTGAAGTATTTCACGCAGGCCGAACTGCAGACGATCATCGGATCAGCACAATCGCTGCGCGCCATTCCACCGGATGAACTGCTGGGACTCGTTGCCGAGTTCGAGGACCTGTTCACCGAAGGCGCCGGCCTGATGGACAATGCCAAGGCGATCGAGAGCATTCTCGAAGAGGGCCTGACCCCCGACGAGGTGGACAGCCTGCTCGGCCGGCGCACGACCTTCCAGGCATACGAGACGTCGATCTGGGACCGCCTCGGCGAAGGCGACCCGGCGTTTATCGGCAAGTTCCTCATGCGCGAACATCCGCAGACCGTGGCCTACATCCTCTCCATGATGCCGTCTTCCTTCGGCGCCAAGGTGCTGATGCAGATCCCGGACGGCCGACGCGCCGACATCATGAACCGTACCGTCAACCTGAAGTCTGTCAGCCCGAAGGCAGCGCAGATCATCGAGAAGCAGGTCATGACGCTGCTTGCCGAGATCGATGCCGAGAAGAACTCGGTCGGCTCGACGAAGGTCGCGGAACTGATGAACGAGATGGACAAGCCGCAGGTCGATACCCTGCTCACCTCGCTCGAATCGATCAGCCGCGAATCGGTCAACAAGGTCCGTCCGAAGATCTTCCTCTTCGACGATCTCATGCTCATGCCGCAGCGCAGCCGCGTCATGCTGTTGAACGACATCTCTGCAGACATCCTCACCATGGCCCTGCGTGGCTCGTCTGCCGAAATGCGCGAAGCGGTTCTTGCGTCGATCAGCCCTCGCCAGCGGCGCATGATCGAATCGGACCTGCAGAGCGGTACCGTCGGCATCAACCCGCGCGAGATCGCGATTGCGCGCCGCGCGATTGCCCAGGAAGCGATTCGTCTTTCGAATTCCGGCCAGATCCAGCTCAAGGAGACCGAAGGCGACGGCGCAGCGGCAGCCTAAGGCGCTGTAGCTGTGTACAGATCGACCGGGGTCGATTGAAGCGATTGATCGCGGCAATCCCGACAGCTAACCTTGAAGACGGCCGCGCTCTAGTGCGGCCGTTTCCTTTTGATGGAGGGCCGCGACCTTGGCTGATGATGACAAGGACAGCAAAACAGAAGCCCCTACCGCGAAAAAGAAGAGCGACGCTGCCGAAAAAGGTAACCTGCCCTTCTCTCGCGAGCTGCCGCTTTTTGCGACGGTCCTTGCGACCTACGTCTACCTGATCTTCTTTCTGCCGAGCGGTCTCGGTCGGGTCGGCGATGCGCTCAAGGACATTTTCGAGCAGCCCGATCAATGGAAGATCGAGACCGGACCCGACGTTCTCTCGCTGTTTGTCCATCTTGGCTGGGTGGCGGCCGCGTTGCTCGCGCCGGCAATGATCCTGTTCATGACATTCGGCCTCATAGCATCGATCGCGCAGAACCTTCCCGTACCTGTGCTCGAGCGCATTCGTCCGCAATTTTCACGCATTTCGCCGGCCAAGGGATGGTCGCGCATCTTCAGCCTGCCCGGCCTGATCGAGTTCGGCAAATCGCTGATCAAGATCCTGATTGTCGGCATCGTGATGTTCTTCGTCCTGAAGAGCGAATATTTCGGCGCCATCGACGCCATGTTCTCCGACCCGGCGACGATCTTTACGCGCATGATGTCCGCGATGCAGAAGATCACCATCGTGGTGCTGATCGCGACGGCGGTGGTGGCAATCGCCGACTTCTTCTGGACGCGCTATCACTATTTCAGCGAACTGAAGATGACCCGGCATGAAATCAAGGAAGAAAACAAGCAGTCGCAGGGCGATCCCTTCGTCAAAAGCCGCCAGCGATCCCTCATGCGCGATCGCGCCCGTCGCCGCATGATCGCCAACGTACCGCGCGCCACCCTGGTCATAGCAAACCCGACCCACTATGCCGTCGCGCTGCGCTACGTCCGCGAAGAAAACGATGCGCCTATCGTCGTTGCCAAGGGGCAGGACCTAATTGCGTTGAAAATCAGAGAGATCGCGGAGTCGAGCGGAATTCCCGTTTTCGAAGATCCGCCACTTGCGCGCTCCATGTTTGCGCAAGTCTCGGTGGATAGTGTCATCCCGTCAGCATTCTACAAGGCCGTCGCCGAACTCATTCATCGGGTTTACGCGACGCAAGCCAAGAACCAACGGGTACGATAGCCGAATGAAAAAATGCCCCTACTCTGCCCAGCGTGAAAAAATTCTAGCTGAAGCAATCAGCCCGGTCGCCACTGAGCTCCGACTTCTGGACGCTTCGGACCTGATCTCGATCCTGCGCTTTGAGTATTACGGCAATCTTTCCGATCTCGTCTCTTCGGCCGCCGAAATGTTCTTCCACCCCGGCACCGTCAATTTCGGCCATGGCGGCAGCTATACGCTGGAGTGGGGTGGCAAGCCGGAAGTCGTGATCGATCTCGAAATCAAGCCACAGGGCGTCACCGTCTATGCCCAGCTGACACTGGCAGCAGAGCACGCCGGAATCGAGATCAACCACATCGCCTTTGAGAATCCCTCAAACGATCCCGACGAAAACACCGCTTTCCTGGAGCGCAGCTTGCATGCGGCGCGCTTCAACGTCGATCCGCTCCAGGCCCTGGCAAGCTAAGCTGTCAAATCTTCAGCTGATGTAGCCGAGGCGGATCGCCTTCGCGATCGCCTGGATTCGGTTGACCGAATCCAGCTTGATCGTGGCCGAGCCGAGATAGGCATTGACGGTATGGACCGACAGGCCGAGCTTCTCCGCGATCTCATCACTGATCCGACCGTCGCCGGCCAGCTGAAGGCAGGCGATTTCGCGCTCGCTGAGCGCTTCCGCCGCGGCGACTCGCCGCTCATCGAGCGACAACAGATCGATCAGCACATGGCACGCACGACCGTGTAGCTCGACGATGACGTCACCCGGCGGATCGAGATCGTCGCCGGTGAAGATGACGAAGCCGTTTCCGATCGCGCCCAGGCGCACCGGAAAGGCCATGCCAGAAAAGGGCACCAGGCCGTCCTGCAGCTTCGCCATGAACGGAACGATACCAGCGGGGCCAGGCAACGCGCGATCGTGCCCACCGGCCCAGGCGAGCGGCAGCATGGACTTCTCGAGATGATCCAGGAGTGCTTCGCCGTGAGCGTCCACGAAGGCCTTGCTAAAACCCGCATTCGACGGGCCCCAGTTTTCCAGTTCGCAGACGAGCCGCTGCTTCGCCGGCAGGCCGGCGCCGCTGATTCGGTAAACCGCGAAGTTCTGCGCGTCAGCCAGCTTCTGCATGGCAACCAGGCGAGGAAACAGATCCGATCGGCTGCTTACCTTGTTGGTACGCATCGGACGCCCGGTATCGGAATTTCCCAGCGACCTGCCCGTTGGATGTGCCATTGAGCCGTTCCTCTAAACGAGATTGTTTCGAACCGCGAACGCTATCGCTTCGGAACGAGTTTTGGTTGCTGTCTTGCGCATGACGCTGGTGATGTAGTTGTTGATGGTATTGCGGGAGATGCCGAGGATCATCGCAATTTCATCACTGGTCTTGCCTTCGGCAATCCAGAAGAGACATTCGAGTTCGCGGTCGGTGAGTTCGAAATCACGATCCGACTTGGAGCCGCCGCAGTTCAGGAAGCTGGTGAAGTAGGCCGTCAGCAGGCCCACGTCTCGTAGCCGTTCCTGAGACAGGATGAAGCCGTCGTCGAAGAGGAACATCAAGGCAAGGCGCGAGCGGCCAAGATTGAACATCAGCGAACAGTATTGCCGGCTGGCGCCGTCCGGTACGTCAGCGTTATCAGGCAGTTGCGCGAAATGCGGCTGGAAGAGCTGCATGCACTTCTCGAGCTCGGTCGCCCTGGCAAAGCCACCGACGAAGGTCCCGGCCAGATTGGTTACCAGATCGAACGGCCAGTCCGACGACACCACGAAGTCGAGTCCAGCTTCCTGCACCAGGTCAGCGCGGGCAAGAAGATAGTGCGACGCTCCTACGTAGTCCGTCAGGGCGCGAAGCCCTGGCTGCAACCTGCCCGTGCTTGAAATCTCGCAAAGCTGGCTGATCAATTCCTCGCGCGATGACAGGTTTGCCGAGGCGATGCCCACAAAGTTTCCCTTGTGTGTATCGCTCTTGAGCGCCTGCAATATGTGCATGTCCATTGACAAATCCTGCGGCTGAGGAATTACGACAGATCCGCGGCGTCTTCTACAGAAATACACCCTAGCCGCGAATCATCCAAGATTACGACAACGGAGGAAATTCACCACCTCCGAGTTCTTGGGATTTACATTATCCGCATTTCGTGCGCCGATTCGCACGCTGATTCCATATCTTCAATGAATGCTAAAATTAAGATGATTCTGGCCTTTCTGGCAATACGATTCGCGTCAAACGCGAGATAGCGCCAATCGGCCGGAGAAAATCACGACAAAAGAAAAAGGCCGGTTTCCCGGCCTTTCTTTTATGCGGCGTTTTCGACCGCCCATTTTCGAAGAATTTTTGCTGCGCGCTCTTCGTTGATTTCCACCATTCGGGCCAGCTTGCGTTCCGGGCCTTCCTTGACGCGGCGATTGAAGTTGCCGTCGTCGTCGCCTAGGCTGAGCAGGTCTTCGGTGCTGTCGAAGCCGAAATCGGATCCGAAGCCTTCCATCAGAGCGCCGCCGCCGCCAGCACCGACAGCCGGTGCGAAGTCGGGCAGTTCCAGGCCGGCGCTTTCCGGCGAGGTGTCGCCACCGATCGCTGCGCCACCGGTCATGCTGCGAACCATCGGACGGAGACCCATCCAGACCACCAGGAAGGCGACCGCAACGAAGGCAAGCGAATTGATGATGCCTGCGAGGTTTCTGCTCAGCATATCCATGACGCGAACGCCGGAGCCGGTGTCTTCGAGAAGCTGGTTGTCCAGGAACTCCATCGCCGTGACGGTAACAACGTCACCGCGGGCGGTGTTGATGCCGGCAGACGAGGAAACGATCTTCTGCATCTCCGCGAGATAGGCGTCGATCTTCGCCTGGTCGACCGGCTCGCCGACCATCTTGGCGATGCGACCCTTGTTGACGACAACGGCAACCGACAGCTTGTCAACTTTGTAGCTGTTGCGCGTGGTCGCGGTCGTCTTACTGTTGATCTCGTAGTTGGTCTGCTCTTCCTTCTTGTCGGACTTGTCCTGCGATTCCGGGCCATTGTTGCCGCCAGAATCCGGAGCTGCCTGAGGAATGTTCTGTTCGACCGTCGTGGCGTTGTCAGACTGCTTCTGCTGCGACTGGGACGCTTCCTTGGTCGTGCGAACCGAGCGTTCCACCTTCGATTCAGGATCGTAGACCGTCTCCTGGATTTGCTGACTGTCGGTATTCAGGTCCGCCGTGACGCTGGAGCGGAAGTTGTCCATGCCGAGGAACGGGGCAAGAGCCTTGTCGATGTTGGATTCGACCTCGTCCTGAACGTTCTGGACGATGCTGAGCGAGCGGTTCAACGAACTGTTGCCAGCCTCGTCGCCCGAAGCGAGCAGCTGGCCAGCAGAATCGAGAATGGTCACGTCGCCGACATCAAGGCCGGGGACGGCCGAGGCGACAAGGTGACGGATGGAGGTCGCGGCGTTGCGGCCTGTGGAGGCGCTTGCGCGGATCATGACGGAGGCCGTCGGCTTCTGCTCGGCGCGGCGGAAGTTGCCGGTTTCGGGCATGACGATGTGGACGCGCGCCGCGTTGATGCCTGAGATGGACTGGATCGTGCGGCCAATCTCACCTTCGAGTGCACGAACGCGGGTGACTTCCTGCATGAACGAGGTCAGGCCCAGCGAGCCGACATTGTCGAAAAGCTCATAGCCAGCGTTGGCGCTG
The DNA here is from genome assembly GCF_001692185.1 of Rhizobium sp. AC44/96. Lineage (NCBI taxonomy): Bacteria > Pseudomonadati > Pseudomonadota > Alphaproteobacteria > Hyphomicrobiales > Rhizobiaceae > Rhizobium > Rhizobium sp. AC44/96. Next base: position 326,753 of record NZ_LXKO01000001.1, on the reverse strand, counting down.
TTCGGCAGGCCACGCTCGGCGAGCAGGAGACGTGCCTTTCCGGTCATGCCAGCGGGAACGGTGATACTGGTTCCGTCAGTGCCGACCTGGAAGGCGATGTTTGCTTCGGCGAGAGCGATACTAATCTGATTGAGATCTGGCGCATCAAGGCCGACATAAAGCGATTCTTGCGCGGGTTTATTGACCATGAGCGCCGCGCCGAGCACGAGAGCAATGGAAACGACACCCACACCGGCTAACGCCAACAGGCGATTCCGCCCTAGCGAACTAAAGTTCTTAATAACCTGAAGTAATTGATTTAACAGATTCATTCTGTTCTCGCACGATCGTCACAGACATAGCAGGCTTATTGCCTCATTCGACAATACGAGCCGAAACTTGTGCGAGCGTTTCCTACGAAGGTGCGAGATTGGCGCCGGTCAGAAAAAATCGAAGTCGCCGGCGGCCTTGGCGAGAGGCTGGGAATGAGCCGGATGTATGCTGCCGCGAAGCGCACGCTGCATCTCACTCAGCTTCACGAGGCTGAGTGCCGTTGCCACGTCAACGGTCCAGTCATGCGAGATTTCATTGGTGATGTTGTCAATGAATTCGGCCAGGCCGCGGGTTTTCTGTACGGCAAGGTCGATCCCCTGCATCACCTTCATGCTTTCGGGCGAGTTCAGAAGCGCGGCACCGCCGCCCAGTTCGAGAAGCTGGGGCTCGATGCGCTCGATGAGGTAGGCGACGTCATGCAGTTCCGCGACGACACGGGTCAGAATTTCAGGCAGCGCTTCCACCGGCGACGACGGCTCCACAACGGTAGTCAGGGTCATTCACAATCCTCGCCTCAGAAAAATTCAATGCTAGTTTCGACGGGCTTCTGCGGAGCAACCGGCCGCTGTTCTAGAGCGACAGTCCTCTGCGTTTCCGCGCCAGTCAGGGGGTATTGCCGTGCGCGCCCGGAAACCGGCCAGAATTCAAGCTTACGGCCGTGGTCGCCACCGGTGCTCGAACCGACGACGGGGATGCCTTCGTCCTTCAGGAACTGCACGGCAAACTGGGCATTCTGCTCGCCGACATTGGAGAATGTCGAGATCGTCTTTGCCCCACCGAAGATCTTGGCCTCCAGGCGGTCGCGGCGCGCGCCCTGCTTCAAGAGGCCGTTGATCAGCAGTTCCATCAGATGGACGCCGTAGCGGGTGGCATCGCCACCGGTCATCGGCGTATTTCCAGTACCGGGCAGCAGGAAGTGATTCATTCCTCCAATGCCTGCCACAGGATCCCTCAGACATGCAGCCACGCACGAGCCAAGTATGGTCGTCAAGACCGCGTTCGGATCATTCAGGACCTTCCATTCGCCCTGGATGATGTGAACGCGGCGGGCCGCAACCTCGACATTCATTTCAATGCTCCAAATACGGCTTCGATCGCCGCCTTCATCTTTTCGATGGTGAACGGCTTGGCGAGAACGTTGTTGGCGCCCAATGCCGCAGCCTTCGTCACCAAGGCGCGGTCGCCCTGGGCGGTGAGGATGATGAAGGCCGCCTTCTTCGTCGCCGGATTGCTGCGAACAGCCTGGAGCAGGCCGAGGCCGTCCATCTTCGGCATGTTGAAGTCCGAGATGACCAGGTGGTGGGGCTGGGCAGCCATGATCTTCATGCCCTGCTCGCCGTCGCCGGCCGAGGTGATCTGTTTGAAGCCGAGCTGGGTCAGCGCGTCGCTCAGCAGCAACCGGCTCGTCACCTGATCGTCAACGATCAGGACCTTAATTTTCTCTGCAATCGACATTAGTCAGTTCCTTCCTTTCGGGCGGCAGTCATTTTCAAGATTTCTTCGCCGATGGCGTTCAGCGGCAGCTGATGTTCCACGGCTCCAAGTTCGTAGGCGACGCGCGGCATGCCATACACCACGCAGGTCTTCTCGTTCTGTCCGAGAGTGCGTGCGCCGGCATGGCGCATTTTCAGGAGACCGGCGGCGCCATCACGTCCCATTCCGGTCAGGATGACACCGACGGCATTGCGGCCGGCAAGTTCGGCGACCGAATCGAACAGCACGTCGACGGACGGCCGGTGGCCGTTTACCGGATCGCGCTCGACCAGCCGGCAGGCTGGCGCGGAGGCGTTCGTGACCTGCAGGTGGCGTTCACCGCCGGGTGCCAGATAGATCTTCCCGATCTCCAGGCGAGCGCCATCAGTCGCTTCCTGCACCACCGGTGCGCAAAGGCGATTGAGCCGCTCGGCGAAGCTCTTGGTGAAGGTCGGCGGCATATGCTGCGTAATGACCGTCGGCGGGCAATTGGCCGGAAACTTCTGCAGTACGGCGATCAATGCTTCGACCCCGCCGGTAGACGACCCGATGGCAACGATCTTGCGACCGACACGGAAATCGGCAACGGCCGGTGGCGGCGCGGCCGGTGCCGGCTGGGTGTATTGGCGCCGCTGCGAACGCGCGGCCGCCTTCACCTTCTCGGCGAGATCGCCAAAGGGGCGCGCATCGCCGGGCAGCGGCTTGCCGACGCAGTCGAAAGCGCCGATCTCGAGCGCCGCCAGCGAGGCATCAGCGCCGCGATGCGTCAGCGTCGAGACCATGATGACAGGCATGGGGCGCAGCCGCATGATCTTGTCGAGAAAATCGAGGCCGTTCATGTTGGGCATCTCGATGTCGAGTGTCACGACATCGGGATTGAGCTTCTTGATCGCCTCGCGAGCCTCGAGCGCATCGCCCGCCTGGCCGATGACGCTGACCTCGGGGTCGGCGCTCAGCACAGCGGTGATCAGCCCGCGCATGGTCGCCGAATCGTCGACGACGAGAACTCTGGCCGGCGCGCTCATGCCTTCCTCCCGACGCCCTTGGTCGTGTAGCGGTAGGTGGTGATGCCGATGTTGTCGAAGACATTCTTGGCATCACCGGAGACGCGCTCCGAGTGACCGATATAGAGATGACCACCCTCGGGCAGCAGCTCGGCAAAGCGCGACCAGATCTTCATCTGGGTCGGCTCGTCGAAATAGATGACGACGTTGCGGCAGAAGATGACGTCGAACTTGCCCTTGAACGGCCACTGGGCCATCAGGTTCAGCTCGTTATAGGTAATAAGACGCTTGACCCGATCGTCGACCTGGAACTTGCGGCGACCCTGGACCTCGACTTCGCTGAACCACTGCTTGCGCATCGCGGGCGATACGGTTTCCAGCGCATTTTCGTCGTAAGCACCGGCGCGAGCGATGGCCAGGATCTTCGGGTCGATATCGGTCGCCAGGATCTTGAAGTCGTAATCGGCGATGTTCGGCATCATTGCCAGCACGGTCAGCGCGATCGAATAAGGCTCCTGCCCGTCGGACGAGGCGGCTGACCAGATACGGACGCGGCCGCCCATCTTGGCACGCTGCAACAACTCCGGCAGCACATGATCACGCAGATGCTCGAAGTGGTGGTTCTCGCGGAAGAAGCGCGTGAAATTCGTTGTCAGATGCGACAGCATCTCACGGCGCGGAGCAGCCCCCGCCGGCGACGACACCAGCGTGCAATACTCCCGGAAGCCCGAAAGGCCGAGATTGCGGATGTGCTTCGAAAGACGCGAGTAGACCAGCGATGCCTTGGTCTCGTTCAGAAAAATCCCCGCATCCGAATAGATCATCGCGGCGATTTCCGTGAGGTCGCGGCGCGTGAGCGGGTATTCGCCGTTCGCCAGAACCTCATCGGGGTTCCCCTGCCTCATGTCTTTTGCACTCAGGACATTCATGCAGCTTCGCTTTCCGTTTCAGGGAAGATGGCTTCGAGTTCGAGTAGGCAGATCATCCGCTTGTCGATCGACAGAACACCGCGAGCGAACTGGCGCTGCAGCTCGGATGCGATCTCCGGCGTCGGCTGGATGCTGTCTTCGGCGATGGTCAGAATATCGGACACGGCATCGACTAGCAGACCGACGACCTTGCTGTGCACCTGCGCCACGATGATAACGTGGCGTGGGGTGGTCACGGCCGGCTTCATGCCGAGACGCGCAGACAGATCGATGATCGGCAACACTGCACCGCGCAGGTTGATGACACCCTTCATGTAGGAGGGCGAGTGCGGCATCGCCGTTGCCGGCGTCCAGCCGCGAATCTCGCGCACCGACATGACATTCACGCAAAACTCCTGATCCCCGACGCGGAACGCGATCAGCTCGCGATCCCGTTCGTTCAGACTTTTCACGGCATACGACATTATCTTATCCCACTGCTGCCAACGATACTTCCTGCCTCAATGCCTGCCCGCGGGACGCACCCACGACGGCATCGACGTCAAGAATGAGCGCTACTCGACCATCGCCGAGGATGGTCGCCGCAGCGATACCCGGGACGTGGGTGTAGTTCGCCTCAAGGCTCTTGATGACGACCTGGCGCTGGCCCTGGATCGCATCGACCATGAGGGCGCGCTGTCCGCCGCCTTCGGATTCGACGAGGAGAGCGACACCTTCGACCGGGTTGGCCTGGGTGGCACGGAAGTTCAGGATGCGACCGACATCGACCAGCGGGCAGAAGCTGTTGCGGATCGAAATCAGGCGATGGCTGGCGCCGAAGGAGTGGATCGCGGACGCTTCCGGCTGGAGCGTTTCGACGATTGCCGTCAGCGGCACGACCAGGGTCTGGCCGGCAACGGTGACGACCATGCCGTCGAGAACGGCGAGCGTCAGCGGCAGGCTCATTGTAAAGACAGAGCCCTGCCCCGGCCGCGAGGTGATGTTGATACGACCGCCGAGCGCCTGGATCGAGCGCTTGACGACGTCCATGCCAACGCCGCGTCCAGAAATGTCGGAGATCTTGTCGGCCGTGGAGAAGCCCGGCAGGAAGATCAGGTTGTCGATTTCCTCATCGGTCAGGTTGGCATCGGCCGGGATCAGCTCGTTGGCGATCGCCTTCTGCTTCACCTTCTCGCGGTTGATACCGGCGCCGTCGTCGGCCAGCTCGATCAGGATGCGACCGGAGCGATGCTTCGCGGTGAGGCGAACGGTGCCTTCGGTGTTCTTGCCGTTGGCGGCGCGCTTTTCCGGGGTCTCGATGCCGTGGTCGACGGCATTGCGGATCATGTGGGTCAGCGGCTCGGCAAGCTTGTCGATGACCGTCTTGTCGACCTCGGTGTTTTCGCCTTCCGTGATCAGGCGGATCGACTTGCCCGTCATGTCGGCGATTTCGCGAACGATACGCGACATGCGCTGGAAGACCGGCTTCACCGGCTGCGCGCGGATCGCCATGACCGAGTCCTGGATCTCGCGGGTGAGCTGCTGCAGCTCTTCGAGGCCCATGTTGATCGAGGATGTGCCGGTCGTGTCGTTCTCGATGACGCTCTGCGACAGCATCGCCTGGTTGATGACAAGCTCGCCAACGAGGTTGATCAGGCGATCGACGCGATCGAGGTCGACACGGATCGTCTGGCCGGCGCTAGCGGCTGCGGCGGCCGCGTTGTTCTGGGCAGCGGCAGCAGCGCTTGCTGCGGTTTCCTTCTTCTCGACGCGGGCAGCGGCGGCAGCCATCTGCGCAACGTTCGAGGCAGTTTCAGCGGCAGCGACGGCTGCAGCGGCATCCGCCTTCGGCTCCTCGGCCGGGGCTTCAGCGGCGCTATCGTCGAGAATCGACAGGTCGAAGGGAACCGGGATCATCGGCAGCTCTTCGGCTGCAGAAGCGCCAGCTTCGGCATCAGCGGCAGCGACTTCCAGTTCGCAATCCCATTCGGCAAATTCGAAAACCGAACGGATGGCGTCTTCGCCCTTGTCCGTCGTAAGCGTGATGTTCCAATGGAAGTAGGCGGCTTCCGGATCGATTTCGTCGAGCCCGGGCAACGCATCGGCATTGCAGTTGACGCGCATTTCGCCAAGACGGCTCAGATCGCGCAGCAGCAAGGTGGCGTCGTTGCCCTTGGAATAGAGATCCGAGCGCGGCTTGAAGGTGATCTTATAAGACGGTGTTTCCGAAGCAGATGCTTCCTCTTCGCCGAAATCGTCGAAGGAGAAAGGAATAGGCTGGAAGCCGCTCTCATCCGTCGGCTTTGCTGCCGGGGCAGCAGCCACCGGTGCGGCGACAGGTGCCGGCTTGGCGGCAGGAGCTTCCGCAGCAGCAGACGGCAGCTCGCCGTTTGCCAGTGCTTCCAGCTCCTTGACCAGACCGCGGCTGCGGCTTTCATCGACGCTGCCGCCATCTCGGGCAGCGTTGGTGAGATCCGCCAGCACGTCGGCCGACTTCAGCATGACCTTCAGGACATCCTGCGTCGGCTCAAGCTTGTTGGAACGAACGCAATCAAGTGTGGTCTCGAAGACGTGGGCGAAGGCAACGAGATCGTCCAGACCGAAGGCGCCAGCGCCGCCCTTGATCGAGTGGACGGCACGGAACACCGCGTTGACGGTTTCCGGGTCGCGATCGCCATCATTCATTTTCAGAAGACCGGATTCCAGTTCAGCGAGCTGCTCCTCGCACTCCTGGAAAAAGATCTCTTTGATTTCGTTCATATCCATAAGGAAAAATCCTGGGGTTAAGCGGTTACGCGCTCAATGGCATCGATCAGCTTGGCAGGGTCGAAAGGCTTGACGATCCAGCCGGTTGCGCCGGCCTGGCGTGCGCGGTTCTTCTTTTCCGCGTCGCTTTCAGTCGTCAGGACCAGGATCGGGATCGCACGATACTTGTCGTTGCGGCGAACACCTTCAATGAAGCCGAAGCCGTCGAGACGTGGCATGTTGATGTCGGTGACGATGACGTCGGGGTTGGATTCTTCCAGAACCTCAAGGCCTTCGATGCCGTCTTCCGCCTGGATCGTCTCGAAGCCCGCATTGTTGAGGGTCACGAGAAGCATGTTCCGAATCGTCCGTGAGTCATCCACGGTAAGCACTTTCTTCTTCATTGCCGGATCTCCTTGGCGAGCAGATGGTGGATGTCGACACCAATCAACTGCATGGTTTTCTGAAACGCGTCCGAAACCTTGGTGAAGGTGAACGCCAATTTGTCCTGGTCCCAGGTCTTGGCGGCAGCCATCAGAACCTGTGCGCTGAGCGCGCCGACCCGTTCCACAGCGGAGGCATCGATCGAAACGTCGTTGCCCCGCATCCCCAGAAGCTTGTCGCGCAGAGCGGTCGCCTCGTTCAGATCGAGTGCGGCTGCCAAACTCAGCGCCTTCCCGGTTTTCTTTGCTGCCATCAGCTTTTCCTTGTTCCCTCGTTTGCGCCCAGCGAATGTGAGCCGCCGTCATATCTCATGCGGTTAGTAAACATTCCGCCCACCTCCGAGGCTCGCCAGAGGCTGACCGAAGCCGAAATCGCTCTCGTCTTCATCGACAGGTGCCTGCGCGGGCGCGGCTTGAATGGAGTAGGATGCCGCAAAAGCTGGCGCCGGCCGGCGGTCTTCTTCGGCGTTCCGGCGGGCAATGCGAAATTCCCTGATGGTCTGGCCGAGTTCGACGATGACGGTGTGCAGATGATCTGCACCCGCAGCGGACTGCATGGCGGCTGTCGCGCTCCCGGCGACCTGCGCGCCCAGCCCTTTCACGTCGGCGGTCACGGCATCGAGACCCATCGCGTGCTCGCCTGCCTGGCTTGCGACCGTGGCGATGGCGGCGTTGATTTCGGTAACCTGGCGGACGATGCTGCCGATCGAATCCTGGGTGCGACCGACCATCTGAACGCCGGCGTCCACCTGCGATTTGGTCGTGCTCACCAATGTCTTGATTTCACGCGCGGCGTCGGCCGAGCGCTGAGCAAGCGCGCGGACTTCCTGCGCGACGACGGCGAAGCCACGACCGGAATCGCCGGCACGTGCCGCCTCGATACCGGCGTTGAGGGCAAGCAGGTTCGTCTGGAAAGCGATCTCATCGATCGCGCCAATGATCTGTCCGATGCGTTCGGCGGACTTTTCGATGTCGGCCATCGCCGTGATCGCACGGCCAACCACTTCGCCGCTTTGCTCGGCGGCGGCACGGGTGGCGGCGGCGGTCTGCTCGGCGGCACGGCTTCCGGCTGCCCCGAGGCGGACACGCTCGGAGAGATCAGCGAGAGCGGTGGCGGAATGCAGCAACTGTTCGGCCTGCTCGGAGGCGTTGCCTGCAAACCGGCGGTTTTCCTCGCCCAGCGTCTGGACAAAGGTTTCCGCCGTTGCCGTGCGTTCGCCGATGGCAACGAATTCGGACTGAAGAACGTCAAGAGCGCCGTTCAGGGCTTCGCCGATGCCGCGATGTGCGCTCTCCTGCCCGACCGCGGCACGAACGGTCAGATCGCGCGCGGCAAGACCACGGATGACGTCGGCAAACATACGGGCGACCTCAGCCTTGTCGCTGCTGCGCTGGTCGGCGAGCTGACGCTGCTGCGAGGCGCGCAACGCATTGAAGCGCAGCGATACCGCAATCTCGACATCCACCATGACCAATCGGATGATCGCCGTCATCAGCTCGGCGATTTCGCGAGAGCGGCGTTTGGCGCTCGGCAGGAATGGTCGGCCTGCGAGCTCGCTCGCGAGGCCGGCAATGACATGCTCGAGTACGACACCGTGGCCGGCAACGTGCCAGCGCGGGTCGAGGCCCATCTTGCTTTCGGAATCCGATAGCACCTTGACGCGCTCGGCGTACAAGCTGTCGAAGCGCGCATCCGTCAAGACATCCCAATGGGATGCCTGCAGATCATGCAGGCGCTCGACCTGCCGTTCGCTCTCGAAGTTGCGGGCGGCATCTGGGAACGACTGGAAGCGCTGGAAGAGATCGCGAAGGCCGGACGTCAGGTGTTCCTGGAGCTCTGGCCGGTGGCGTCGCACCATCTCGCACTGGTCGGCATCAAGGCCGGCAAAGCGCAGGCGGTCGCGCAGGCTGCCTGCCTGTGCCCCTCGAGCCTGATCCGATGGCAATTCCTGCCCCAACGCCTGTCCCCAACCACGGTCCGGGCGGCTGCCCGGCTGAAATTCTTGTCTGCACGACAGACTTGCTGCGGGGCGACAGCAAAACCGGCAATCGCCGGCGGCTGAAGCCTCCCGATCAGTGCATTCGTGCAAAGCTGCTTGAGAGATTGATACCGGATCGACCCGGTACGGCGGTTCGGCTTCATGCCTGGTGGGGACGAGCTACTCTTCCCATTCCGACGTGTAGTGCAATGTTTATGGTTAATTCCTTGCGTGAAGGTTAATGCACATTTTATGAATACGCGCTTTCGGGACAACGCGAATAACCATCTATGAATTACTGGGCTTGCGTTGCACGGCTGCTACAAGTTCGCAGCAAGCTTTGTGCTATATCCCCGCCAAATCGCGACATGACGTCAAAAGGATTGGGCAATGATTGTTCTTGGACTGGGCTCCTGCCTGCTTGCCGTTGCAGTGCTTGCGGCAGTTACTCTTCTCGATCGTATCGAGGCCGCCCGCGGCGCCATGTCCCTTCGCGTCCTTTGAATTTCGGTCATAAAAGAGTTGTAGCAACAGTGCCTCCCTTTCGGTCGCAGCTGTGGCAAAGCCTCATGAAGACCCGCTCAGCTTAACGGAATTCCAGAATATGTCCGCGCGAACAGGTCTGTTCATCGTCTTCGGTTTTACCCTGTGGCGCATCGTGATGCTTCACTTCGACACCACCGATCTGTTCGTCGATGAAGCGCAATACTGGCTCTGGTCTCAGAATTTCGACTTCGGCTATTACTCAAAACCGCCGATGATCGCCTGGGTCATTCGTGCGATGACCGAAATGGCGGGATCGTCCGCGATTTTCTGGATCCGTCTCTGTGGCCCGCTGATCCACATGGCAACGGCGCTGGTGCTGATGAAGATCGCAAAGCGGTTCGTCGGCCCGGAAGTCGAAGGCTGGACCGCCGTAACCTACATCACGCTGCCCGGCGTTGCGCTGTCTTCGGTATTCTTCTCGACCGACGTCGTGCTGCTGTTCTTCCTTGCTGTTGCGCTGTTTGCCTATTTTGGCCTGACCAGGCAACGCTCGGTCGCGCTGGCGCTTGCGATGGGCGTCGCCTTCGGCTGCGCCTTCCTTTCGAAATACGCCATTCTCTTCGTGGTCCCGGGTGGCTTGGTGGCGCTTTTGCTGCTGCCGTCGGCGCGCATCGGCTGGCGAGACTTCTTCATCTCGGCAGCTGCCGCCATCGTCGTGGCGTCTCCGAACCTGTGGTGGAACGTCACGCATGACGCCACGACGGTAAAGCACACGACCAGTATCGCGCATTGGAGCACGATGGCGATCGATTTCCGGGGCGGCGTGGAATTCTTCCTGGCGCAGTTCGGCGTCGTCGGCCCGATCGTGTTCTTTGCCATCCTCTGGGCGGTGTACCGGAGCCTCAAGGGCAAGAGCAGCGCATTCGAGAAGCAGTTGATCTGGCTTTCGGTGCCGGTCGTGCTTCTTATCACGTTCCAGGCGCTGATCGCCAAGGCCTACGCCAATTGGGCCGTCACGGCCTATGTCGCCGGAACAATCCTCGCAGTCTGGCTGCTCAATCGCGAATGGCCAAAGGGATTGCGGATCTCGCTCGGCATCAACGGCGTCGTCAGCATTCTTTTCCCGCTGGCGACCGTGTTCGCTCATCAACTCGTGCTGCCCAATGGGGCGGAAGTGATGAAACGCTACCTGGGGCGCAGCGAGATCAGCCGCGAGGCTGGTGACCTTGCACGCCAATCCGGCACGACGATCATCGTCAGCGACAGCCGCGACATGCTTGCCGACATGTTCCACACGCTGCGCGACCAGCCGCTGCGCATCTACACGCGACCGCAGGCAGGGGCTCCCGACAATTACTACGAACAGACATTTGAAATGCCCGATGACGTTGCCGAGGATGTCTTGCTCGTGACAACGCGCCCGTTCAAATGCGTGACCGAGCCTGTGACTGTCAAATCCTGGCAGCCGAGCGACGGCTATTATCGCGGCAAGACCATTTACGCCTACAAGGTGCCACCAAGCTGCCTTAAGTCCGGCGGATAGCTGGCATATCGCTTCGTTTCGACCCGTTCGGATGCGGATGCACCCCGACACCGGGCCCGTTTTCCATGGGCGAGCGGGAAATCGCGACGGGCGCGCTTGACCGCCTGTCCCAAGTGCATCATGACAGTGCACCCTATGAAGTCGAGGCCGAGGCTGGTACAATCCGGCGCGAGGAAACGCCTTCTCCAGAAAAAGAACGAGAGAATTTTGCGCCGTTGAGCCGGTTCGAGATCGAAAATCATGACGATTACGAGATGAGGCTCGCCGCGCGCCGCATGACCGGTCGTGTTGCCGTTTCTCTTGCCGTTGCGATCTTCGCCTATCTCGGCCTGCTCTTCGGCGGCAACTTCGTCATCGGCCCCACCCGCGGACCGAACGCATTTTCGTCCTCCAGCAAGGACAACCAGCCGCAGCAGATGAGCGCGCGCGACGCTGTGCGCGGAATCCTGACGGCTGATCGCAAGATCGCGTCGAAGTCGTCGGCTTACGATTCCGGCGATGCGGCCTTTGTTGCCCTCCCTCCCCTTGAGCTTGCGCGGAGTGGCAGCCTGCCACTGGCCGCGCCTTTCCAGGCAGCGCTGCATGCGCGCGACGCCAAGTCCTACGACTCGCACGGACCACCTGTAGCGGCGGCCTGACAAAGCGCGCCTTATGCGCTCTCCATTGCTTTTAAGACACGCCGCCTGCGCGAAAAGTGCCGGCACAAGCGTTATCAAGGATAAACAACAATATGCGCAATTCACCATGGCTGGTGTTCACCTATACGGTGATCATTCTCCTCGGCATTCTGATTGCTTTGCCGAATGCACTGCCGCAATCCACCCTCGACCGTCTGCCCTCGTGGCTGCCGCACAGCCAGGTCTCGCTTGGTCTCGACCTGCGTGGCGGCTCGCACCTTGTTCTCGAAGTCGATGAAGCGGACCTGACCCGCGAGCGCCTGCAGTCGCTCCTTCAGGATGCTCGCCGCGTGCTTCGTGAAAAGAACATCCAGACGAAGTCTGTCGTCCGCAACCAGAACCAGATCGTCGTGACCCTGACCGATCCGGCCCAGAGCGACGAAGCTGTCACGCAGCTCAAGACCCTCGGCAATGCGATCGCCACCGGCCTCAGCGCCGGCCAGTCCGATCTCTCGGTGACGACCAATGGCGGCAATATTCTCGTCGCGTTCTCGCCAGCCGGTATCGCCGCCAACGTCGACTCCGCCGTTCAGCAGAGCCTTGAAGTCATCCGTCAGCGCGTCGACCAGGTTGGCGTTGCAGAACCGACGATCCAGCGTATCGGTGGCAACCGCGTTCTCGTGCAGCTTCCGGGCGCACAGGATCCGTCGCGCCTTCGCCAGCTTCTCGGTTCGACCGCGAAGATGTCCTTCCACATGCTCGCTCCGAACAACCAGCCGGGACCGGGCGTGACGATGCTCAAGGACGAGCAGGGCAACAGCTATCCGGTTCTCGATCGCGTCGAGATCTCGGGCGACCGCCTCTCGGATGCCCGCGTCAGCTTCGACCCGAACACGCATGAGCCTGTCGTCAGCTTCCGCTTCGACAGCGCCGGTGCAACCCGCTTCGCCGACATCACCCGCCAGAACGTCGGCAACCCGTTTGCCATCGTTCTCGACGACAAGGTGCTGAGCGCCCCTGTTATCCGCGAACCGATCACCGGTGGCTCCGGCCAGATCTCCGGCAGCTTCTCGGCTGATAGTGCAACGACGCTTGCCGCCATGCTGCGCGCCGGCGCCCTGCCCGCCAAGCTGACCGTCATCGAAGAGCGTACCGTTGGCGCCGACCTCGGCGCAGACGCGATCCGCATGGGTATCTATTCGGGTCTCGTCGGCTTCGTGCTCGTCGCGGCCTTCATCTTCATCCTGTACGGCACCTGGGGCTTCCTCGCGAACTTCGCGCTGCTCATCCACACGATCCTGACCTTCTCGGCGCTTACGCTCGTCGGCGCAACGCTGACGCTGCCAGGTATCGCGGGTGTCGTTCTCGGTATCGGCCTTGCGGTTGACGCGAACGTTCTCATCAACGAGCGCATCCGCGAAGAAACGCGAAAGGGCAAGAGCGCCTTTGCCGCCATCGACACCGGCTTCCGCCGCGCCTATTCGACGATTATCGACGGCAACATGACGGCGCTGATCGCAGCTGCGATCCTGTTCTGGTTCGGCACCGGCCCGGTTCGCGGCTTCGCGGTCACCATGGCGCTCGGCCTGATCATCTCGATGTTCACATCGGTTGCCTTCGTCCGCGTCACGATGATCGAGATCACCCGTCGTCGTAAACTCAAGGTCCTGAACATCAAGCCGCTGATCCCGATGATGTTCAACCCTTACGGCCGCCACATCCAGTTCATGAAGGCTCGCTTCTTCGGTGTGACGGTTTCCGCGCTTCTGTCGATCGCCTCCGTCATTCTCTTCATCCATCCGGGCCTCAACTACGGCGTTGACTTCCGTGGTGGTATCCAGATGTCGGTAAAGACCCAGGAGGCCGCCGATCTCGGCCACTTCCGTGAAGGCCTGAACAGCCTTGGTCTCGGTGAAGTCTCCCTGCAGTCCTACGGCGACAACAACACCATGGCGGTGCGTGCGCAGCGCCAGGAAGGTGGAGAAGAAGCCCAGACGGCGGCAGTTGAAAAGCTGAAGGCGGAGATCATCAAGATCGATCCATCGGCAACCGTGACCGGCACCGATGTCATCGGCCCGAAGGTCAGTGGTGAGCTTGCCTGGGCCGGCATCCTGTCGGTCGTCATCGCAAGCTTGGCGATGCTTGCCTACATCTGGGCACGCTTCGAATGGCCGTTCGCCGTCGGCGCGATCGTCACGCTGATCCTCGACGTCACCAAGGCTATCGGCTTCTTCGCGTTGACCGGACTGGACTTCAACCTCACGGCGATCGCTGCGATCCTGACGCTGGTCGGCTACTCGGTGAACGACAAGGTCGTCGTCTATGACCGCATGCGTGAAAACATGCGCCTCTACAAGTCGATGCCGCTGCGCGAGATCATCGACCGGTCGATCAACGAGACGCTGGCACGAAGCCTCTATACCAACGCGACGGCGTTCCTCGCCCTGTTGCCGATGGCAATCTGGGGCGGCAGCGCGGTCTCGAGCTTCGCGATCCCGATGGTATTCGGCATCCTCGTCGCCGGTGCGTCGTCGATCTTCATCGCAGCACCGATCCTGCTCTTCCTCGGCGACTGGCGCCGCCGCCACGCCAAGGCGGCAGCACCTTCCGACGCCAAGCAGGAGATCCTTGCTCCCGAGGCCAGCGAGCCCCGCAAGTCGGCCAGCTGATAGGAAGTTGACGAAACGAAATTAATACGGGCGCCGGTTGCAGAGCCGGCGCCCGCTTTCTATTCTCCGCCGCCTTGGGGTTGGAGATTCTACAGCATGTCATCCGAATTGCCGGCAGAACACGGTGCGGACGAAGCGCGTATTAGACGCTTCCTCGCCATCGCGTCCCACGATCTGCAATCGCCCCTGCGCCACATTTCAATGTATGCGGAGATGCTGCTGGAAGATCTCGGCGAGACGATCGACGGCGAGCACCTCCAGAGTCTGAAGACCATTCGCGATAAAGCGCAGACAGCCCAGCGACTGACCAAGACATTGATGGGCTTTGCCGCCGGTTCGCCCGCGATAACCATCACCGACGTCGACCTAGACGCGACTGTCCGGGACATCTGGGCCGAACTCCGCGCCGAAGCCGAGGGATATAGCGCGACGCTCAAAGCAGATGCGCTGCCGACGATCCGAACCGATGCCACGATCGTCGGACTGGTGCTGCGGAACGTCATGTCGAACGCGCTGGTGCACAACCAGAGCCCGGTTCGCCACGTGACGATCGAGGCCGAGCAAGATGCCGGCGCCTGGAAAATCCATGTCACCGACGATGGCCCCGGGATCGAGCCCGGCTATCAGGTAAGCATCTTCGACGCCTTCTGGAAAACACCGCAGGCAGACAATCGAACCGGCGTGGGGCTCGGCCTGACCGCAGCGCGCGACCTTCTGGCCGCGCTCGGGGGCAGCATCCATCTCGACCGCTCGGGCGACGACGGGAGCCGGTTCACCATCGTGCTCCCGGCATCATGATGCGACCTCACCTGTTGTAGTCGTCCTTCCAGATGTCAGGCACCCGATAGTCGACATATTCGCGAATGATGTATTGCACGGTATCCGCGTCGATCTCGTCCTTGCCGATCCGAAAATCCACGCCGTAGTCCTGGAACTGCTGGAAATACTCGTCCGACACGTCCATCGAGACGACGCCGATCGGACCCGTGTATCCGCTGCCGCGGAGCTTCGGCACGGTTTCACGAAAATCCGCGTTCGGCAGGAGGCGGTTGTCGAGCAGGATCAGGTCGAACCTCGTGTCGGCAAGCTTCGACAACGCGTCGGTGATCGACTGCGCATAATCCATATCGACCTGCGGCTCGCTCAGGTCCGCGACCGTTTTCTTCAGGGATCGAAATTCGATGAATTCGTCGTCGACGAAGAGAACCTTGACGACATTTTTTCTGCCGGCGTCCACTGCCATTCTATCCTCATCAGTCACGAAACAAGCCCCATGCGCAATGCGATCGCCACCATGTGCACGCGGTTCACGGCGTCGAGTTTGCGCGCAGCGGCGGCGATGTGGGAATTGATCGTGTGCTCGGACAGCCCAAGAATGATCGCAATCTCTGCCGAGGTCTTTCCCTCGCTCGTCCATTTCACGACTTCGCCTTCGCGCTGTGTCAGGCGGCCGGACATCTCCTGAGCGAGAATCTCTTCGTAGAACCGGTCGAAGATCCGCATGGTGTCGAGCATGATTTCGGCGATCTCGCTTTGCGACGGCTCGTGACGTCCGCCGCTGAACGTCACGCAAAAACGCCGGCCTTCCGGTGTGAAGAGAGGCACGAGCAGGAAAGCGTTGCTGTCGAACTCGTTGAGAACAAGCTCGGTTGGATATTCGGCATTGCCGCTGGGCGTTCCCCGGCCGCTAAGCGGCGTCGCGAGAAACTGCGCAGCCTTTGCCTTGACGAGACCGAGCGCGCGCCCCAGCGCGAAGACGAACAGGCTGAGGCGCCGCTCCGCGACATTGGTGATGACGACCTCGCGCGCACCGAACGGAGGCGAGGTTTCGGAAATGCGGGCAAGCGCGAAGGTTTCGAACTGGTAGTGATGGGCGGCAGCCTTCAGGAGACGAAAGAAATCGGTCCGGTTGATTGCGCGGGCCAACTCCGGACCTGCATGAAAGGGAACTGCCATCGCGCTATTCATTCCGATTCCTTGATCAATCTTCGCGATACTTGGCCATGCCATCCCAAGATCTGGGGATACACGTTTCAAACCGGGACAGTTAATAGCACCGACGAGACTAACGATGGAAGAGTTGAAACGCGCATCGCAGACGGGGTCGATGTCGCAGGTCAATCTCTACCTGGTCTTGCAACTTTCCGCATTCAGTACCCCTTGCATGCGGAAAGCGGTACCCCAGCTGGTATCGGAGAGAGCCGACGGCATCCACAGCCAAGGGGTTGGCTAAGTTTGTGGCGGCAAACGTGGGTCAATCGGCTCTCTCGACCCTTCCAAACCACCTCTTTCAGTCTCAAATTAGAGAACGCCGATGTCCTGTCAATCATTGGGCACCGTTGACGATCGCGCCCAGATCAATGGGCTTTCCGGTATAGAAATCCGCTCCAGCCGCCATGGCGCGCTCGCGGTCCTCCACGGCGTCGGACCCCGTGCAGACACCGAGTCTGATCCCGGAAAATCGCTGGTCGGCCCGCAATTGCGAAATCAGCTCCAGACCGCTGTCCAGCGGCATATAGAGATCGACCACAAGCGCGTCCGGCAGCGTGCCTGCGGCAGCTTGCAGGTCTTCCAGTGCTCGAAGGGCAGAGCGGGTATCGGGAAAGCATTGCAGGTCGATGTTCGTCCGCTGCTTCTTGCTGATGTAGTCGGCATAAAACAGGTCGTCCCTGCTGTCATCGACATAGAATACTAGCGGCATCGTACCTGTTCCCAGCCCACCATTGCAGGCATTGCGCCATCAACCTCCGTCGTATCAGGAAAATCGGCTCTGGGCGCCTCCGGCAAGGCTGCAAAAGTCGTTTATCTTCGGCGATCCGTATTGAATATTTTACAGTTCCGGAAATAGATGAGCCCGCGAGACGGGAGAACCAGCAGTGTCAGAGACGACAGGGGGCCGAACTGGAGTTGTGCCTCGGCACCAGGAGCGGTATCGCCTCACCGTCGCGATCATCGGTCTCCTGCTTCTCCTGCTTGGCCTGGTCGACATGGCCGCCTGGATCTGGCAGATCGCGTCCATCCTTTCGTTCGTGCCCGGCACATCGGCGATGGCGCTGACCACGGCGTGTTGCTTTACGCTGTCCGGCGCCGGGCTGATCTGCTCCACTTTGGCAAGCTCACAAGCCCGGACAGCGACGTTCCTCGTGTTTTCCCTCGCCGCCGCCATAACGGCGGTGCGGCTGATCGAAGTGGCCTTCCTCGGCGGCCACGTTCAGATTACCGAGCATTTTCTTGCCGATCTGTTCGTCGATCCCACCTTTGCCGCGCGAATTGGCGGCGGCATGGCATCGAACACAGCCATCATCTTTTTCGTCGCCACCATATCCCTGGCGCTTGCGCCACCAGCAGACGATGCCAAGCCGCAATTCATGCTGGAGCTGGTGGGTTATCTCGTGGTCGGGCTCGGGCTGACTGCTCTTGCCGGCTATGTCACGCATACCGAGCAGGGATACCGGTGGGGCTCCGGTATCGGGATGGCAGTTCATACCGCAATCGGCGTCGTGTTCCTTGGGCTGGCCATGGTCGCGCGCTCCTGGTGGCTGCAGCCGGAGAGCAAGGGCCAGATGCCCATCTGGGTCCCGGCCGCGATCTGCCTTGCCGGCCTGCTGGTCGACCTTTATACGCCATTCGGCCTGGCAAACGGCATGCTCTATCTGCCACTCATCCTGACCTCGCTATGGTTCGGGACCCAGACGGCGCCGTTCTCCCTTGCCTTCGCCTGCTCCGCCTTGATCCTGCTCGGCTTTCTCGCCGGCAATCATCCGGGTAGCAGCTATTGGGACGAGGCATCAAGCCGGGCCATCACGGTCGTGACCTTGTGGCTCATTGCCATCTTCGTCTTCCATTTCCACCGCAACAGCCTCAATCTGAGTGCGGAGCGTACCCGCTTCGACGCCATCACCCAAAACACCCCGAATGCGATGGTCGCGACCGACGAACGGGGCGTGATGTCGCTGTTTAATCCTGCAGCAGAGGCAATGTTCGGCTTTACGGCCTCGGAGGCTCTTGGCCAGAACGTCAAAATGCTCATGCCCGAGCTCTACCATTCCGCCTACGACAGGTATCTCCGGCGGTCTGGTCGCACGCGCAAGCAGCGTGTCATCGAGATGACGCGGACGGTTTCCGGCAGGCGAAAGGACGGATCGCTGTTTCATCTCGACCTGTCCGTCAGCACGTTCACGACGGGCTCCGCCATTACGTTCGTCGCCATTCTGCGTGATGTCACGCTTCGACTGGCTCATGAGGCACAGCTGAAGACGATGGTCGGTCAACTCCAGGCCTATACCGCCGATCTGGAACGCAGCAACGCCGATCTCGACGAATTCGCCTACATTGCTTCGCACGATCTGAAGGAACCGCTGCGCGGAATGCACAATCATTCCCGCTTCCTGCTCGAAGACTACGAAGATCAGCTGGATGAGGATGGCGTGAGGCGTCTCAACCGTATCGTTCGGCTCAGCCAGCGGATGGAGAAGCTGGTCAATGACCTGCTCTATTTCTCCAGGATCGGGCGACAGCAGCTGGCGGTCAAACGCACCGACGTCACGTCGATCGTGAAGGATGTGGTTTCCACGATGGAACTCTACCTTGAGGAACGAAAGGCGAGCGTCGTGATCGAGGAACCTTTGCCGGCAGTCACCTGCGATGCGCTGCGGCTGACGGAGGTCTACCGGAACCTGATCACCAACGGCGTCAAGTACAACGACAAGGCCGAGCCGCTGGTGACAATCGGCCATCTCGACCGGTTCACCGACAAGAGTGGCAAGATCACCCGAAACGTGTTTTTCGTCCGCGACAACGGCAAGGGAATCTCGCAAGAGTTTTACGAAGACATCTTCCGGATCTTCAAGCGGCTGGAAAAGTCCGACGATTCCGACGACGGTACGGGCGCCGGTCTGACATTCGTTCGCAAGATCATCGCGCGACACCGCGGCGACGTCTGGCTTGATTCCGAAGTCGGCCAGGGGACGACGTTCTATTTTACATTGGGTCACAAACGCGGAGACCACCATGCCACAGCGTGAGACACAGCCGATCCTTATCGTCGAGGACAGCGAGGACGATTTCGAGGCGACCATTCGCGCCTTCAAGCGCGCCAACCTGAAAAATCCGGTGCAGTGGGCGGCTTCCGGCCATGAAGCGCTGGATATCCTCGAGAAGACACCGACCCGGCCCGGGCTTATCCTGCTCGATCTCAACATGCCCGGTCTCGACGGGCGCAAGACGCTTGAGGCAATCAAGTCGAATGCCAACTGGCGCAAGATCCCCGTCGTCATCCTCACCACGTCGGACGACGAACGCGACATCGAAGGTTGCTATGCGCTGGGGGCAAATACCTATGTGCAGAAGCCGGTCGATCTCGACGGTCTGTTTGCGGCCATCCAGCGCCTAAAGGAATACTGGTTCGAGATCGCCATCCTGCCGGTAGAGGGATAGCCGCGGTGAGCGACGAAAGCTCGATACTGATCATTGACGACAATATCGACGACCGGGAGGTCTATCGTCGCATGCTGTCGCGCGCGACCGGCGCGCGCTACACCGTTTTCGAAGCCGACAACGGCAGCGATGGTCTGGCTCTGAACGCGGCAAAGCGGCCGAGCTGCATTCTTCTCGACTTTTCCCTGCCGGGCCGCGATGGACTCGGCGTTCTCGAAGATATCCTTGCGACCGATCCGAAGGCCAACGTCATCATGCTGACCGGTCAGGGCAGCGAGACCGTGGCGGTCGAGGTGATGAAGCGGGGCGCTCGCGACTATCTTACCAAGGACATGCTGTCTTCGGAGGCTCTGCATCGGTGTGTCCAGAGCGCCATCATGCATGGCGAGTTGGAAGCGCAGCTGGAACAGAAGCGGCAATCCCTGGAGATTTTCACGCGTGCCATGGCACACGATCTCAAGGAACCGCTGCGAACGATCAAGTCCTTCAGCAAACTCCTGCAAGGCTCCAAAGCGCTCGGGTCCGAGGATCACGAGCTTCTGGCCTATGTCCTCAATGCCGCCGACCATATGGAGGAGCTGATCGTCAAGGTCTCGCGCTTCACCAAGCTCGAGGCCTCTGGCGAGTTCGAAGCAAAGCCCGTGGCCTTGCAGACCGTGCTTGCGCAGGCGGAAAGCAACCTGCGCGAACTGATCAGCAGCCGCCAGGCGCGTATTGTCCGCTCCCCCCTGCCCGAGGTCATGGGCGACGCGACATTGCTCGTCCAGCTTATGCAAAATCTCATCCTGAATGCCGTTCACCATTGTGACGCCGCAGTACCCGAGGTTCGGATCTCCGCTGAACGTGACGGTGGCATCTGTCGCCTTGTCGTCGAGGACAACGGGCCAGGCATCGCTCCTGAACATCGCGACCTCATTTTCCAACCATTCAAGCGCCTGGTCGATCGGAGCGTCGATGGCACCGGGCTGGGGCTCGCGATCAGCAAGCGCATCGTTCAGCTGCACGACGGGGCCATATGGTGCGAAGACGGCGAGGACGGCGGCGCCAGATTTGTGATCGAGCTGCCGCTTGCACCGACCGCTGCAATCGCGTCGGACGAGAAGACCGCCGGAGCGGAAGCCACATCGCCTGAGCCGGGCACCGACGGCACGGCACGAGTGGCGGAGGTTCTGTTGGTAGACGACAGCCCGGCAGACGTACAGATCCTGAAGATCAAGCTGATGAGACGCGAGAAGGTGAGCTTCAACCTTCATGTCGCATCCAACGGCCGCGACGCCATGCGGATGCTGGCGGAACGTTCAACTACCGGCGCGCCGGCGATAGATCTTATGCTGCTCGACATCAACATGCCGATCATGGATGGCTTCGAGGTGCTACGTGCGCTGTCAGACGACCAGCAATTGAACACGATTCCCGTCTGCATTCTCAGCACGTCGAGTGACGAGGACGACATGCGCCAGGCCAAGGCCCTCGGAGCGCTCGCCTACATGGTGAAGCCACCGACGCTGGCCCAACTGGCAATGGCGATCGACGGTTTGAGCAGTCTGACTTTGCAGCCGCGCGGTGATGCCCTAGTTCTTTGTGCAGGACAATTCAGGCAAGAATCACCGACAACGGCATGATCCCTACCTTTTCTCTCATTCTGGCGCTCTTTGTTTCGCCTTTTCAATCCGGGCTGCATTCGATGGTATCTGGCATTCATCACATCACTCTCATCACCCGGAAGGTTCAGGCAAACGTCGATTTCTATGCCGGCTTCCTCGGCATGAGGCTGGTCAAGCAGACCGCCGGGTTCGAGGATGCGACGCAGCTCCATCTGTTCTACGGCGACAAGGAAGGCACGCCGGGCTCATTGGTGACCTTTCTGGTCTGGGAGGATGGATCTCCCGGCAGAGCCGGCTACGGCCAGGTCAACGAGCTCTCCCTCGCCATCGATCCGGCCAGCATCGGCTATTGGCTGACGCGGTCGATGAGCTTCGGTGTTCGCGCCGAAGGCCCCGCGGATGAGTTCGGCGAACCGGTGCTGCGCTTGAAGGACCCTGACAATATCATCGTCAAGCTCGCCGGAACCCGGGATCTGCGATCGCCTTCTGTCTGGGACGGCGCAGGCGTGCCGATCGAACATGCCGTCCAACGGATACGCGGCGCGACGATGCTGACAGAAAAGCCCGAGGAAAGCCGGAGCTTCGTGGAAAGCCACTTCGGCTATCGCTTCCAGGCAAATCGCGGCAACATCGACCGCCTTGTCTCCGAAGCCGGGGATGTCATCGATGTCCGCAACGCCAAGGGCTTCTGGTCCGGCGCGCCGGGCACGGGCACATTCGACCATGTCGCCTTTCGGGCAGCCGACGACGAGGCCCTGCTAGGGGTTTACGAGGCCCTGGAGACCACCGACGCACCGGCCGCCAACCTTCATGATCGAAAGTACTTTCGCTCGCTCTACGTTCGCGAGCCGGGTGGCACCCTGATCGAGCTTGCCACCGACAAACCCGGCATGAGCGTCGACGAGCCGACAGCGACGCTTGGCACAAAGCTCTTCGTCCCCAAGGATGCCATCACCGATCTCAAGGATCTCAAGGTCGTCCTGCCGCAGTTTTCGATGCCCGGCGAGCCGCGCGTCAACTATCGCGACCTGCCGTTCGTCCATCGCTTCTATACCCCGCCGGACCCCGACGGCAGCGTGCTGGTGCTGCTGCACGGATCGGGTGGGAACGAAACGACGCTCATGCCGCTCCTGCATAAGGTCGCGCCGCGCGCAACCCTGCTCGGTGTGCGCGGACGCGCAACCGAAGAAGGCATCCCGCGCTGGTACAAGCGCATTACGCCCTTCTCCTTCGACCAGCAGGACATCAAGAGCGAGGCCGAAGCATTTGCCGCCTTCATCGACGGCGCCGTGAAGTCGTACGGGCTGGACCCGAAGAAGCTCGTCTATGTCGGTTACTCCAACGGCGCGAACCTCCTGAACTCACTTCTCTACCTTCACCCGAACCTCGTTCACAAAGCCGTCCTTCTGCGCTCCATGCCGGTGCTGAGCACGTTTCCGCATGCCGATCTCACCGGAACCGACCTGCTCGTTATCAGCGGCAAGACGGACGCCTACGGAAGATATGCCGGCGACCTCGAAGCCCGGCTCAAGAGCGCCGGCGCGACAGTCGATTCGAGTGTGATCCCGACCGGTCACGATCTCGGGGACGACGATATCCCGGTGATCCGCAAGTGGCTGACGGAAGAAGAGCGCTGATTATTCAGCGCCGGTGAGGCTCGCCGGACATCCGGCGGGCACCGGCTCGCCGACCGGCAGAGTTTTGTCGATCGCATAGAGTTTTGCAAAGCCGCCGTCGTTGACCAGCTTCAGCCCGGCGGGCACCACGTCTCCAATATATTTGTCGGGCGTGTCGGCGTTGACGACGAGGACGAAATCGAAGCGGTTTCGCCAATCCCGGAGATAGGGCGTATAGGTCGTATCGCGCGCCATCACGGCAGGGCAGATCAACACACTGAGCGACAGCAGATTTCCCTCAGGCACCGCGATCTCCGACCACGGGGGCAATACTCGTAGTGGCTGCTTGCCGATGGCCGTGAAGACCGTTGGAACGAAAGCATGCGACAGCGGCACGGCCAGGGTCGGCAGGTGCCGGAAGGTGTCTTCCTGCCAGAAATAATAGCGCGAGTTGCGCGGCAGATGCGCCGGATCGGGCTCACGCTTCAGCGGCATGATCGCTGAGCCCGGCGGAGCGGACACCAGCACAGCCTCGATGGCTGCAACATCCTTCTGGCTATGCCACCAGTTGAAGCCGATCCATCCCGTCCTGCCAAAAACGACGATTCCCAACGCTACCAAGAGCCACATTGCCTGTCGGCGATTTAGCACTGTGAAGGGACACACCATGACTGCCGCAACTAGCGCCGCCATGATGGGGAAGCGCCAGCTGATCCATCCCGTTCCGAGTGCATGGAGCGGCGAGAGACAGGCAAGGATGAATAGTCCCGAAGCGCTTATGGCAAGACCGGCATGGATCCCCTGCTTTCCGGACTGCGAAGCACCGACACGCGCAAAAACGAGCACAATAGTGGCGACGGTGATAAAGCTCAGATCCACTGTCGGCACATAGGTCGAGACGGCGGATATGATGTTGATGAACAACGCCGGGACGCTGTCGTTCCAGATCGCTTGAAGCCCGGCTCCTTCGACGCCAGGCAAATGCGACGTGTTCAAGAAGAGCGCGACGGCCGGAAGCGCACAGGCAGTGAAAACGGCCGCGAGACGCACCGCAAGCCGCGCCAGAGCCCTCCCCGCGCGCAGGATTGCAAAGCTCCAGGAAAACTCCAGCCCACAGACAAGCGCGATGTAGAAACCGAGCGAGAAGATGTGCGTGACGGTCAGCAGCAGAGACGCGAACATTCGCCACGCAAAGAGCACGAATGGATTTCCGGCCTGCAGGCGTTCATCAACGCACGCAAGGAGCAGCGCCAGGCCGAGGCCGATCTGAAAGTTGAGAAACCCTCCGACCATCGTCGAGCACCACGACAGATAGAGGATGGCGATCTGCCAGTAGAAGGCGTGGCCGAACAGACGACGGTGCAAAGCGATTGCGCCCAGCGGCGGCAATATGATTGCCAGGAAGAGCAAGGACCTTGCAAGCAACGACGGGCCGACGGTCGGCCCGATCCAGTAGGCCAGCAGATCGATACCGACGTTGGTGAACGTGCGGTTCCAGTCAATTGAGTAGATCTGCGGGAACGGTTGTTGCGAGATGCCTCCCGAAAGCAGCCAGATGCGCGCGTAGTGATTGGGGTAATCGAGCAGCGGGGGAAACTTGAACGCCGCCACAAGCAGCGCGACAAACGCGATATAGGCGACGATGAACGGTGTAGAGTTCTGACTGACCAAAGGAGCGTTGTCGCTAGCGACCGGCTCGGGTTTGTGCGCCACCTGATCCATCACCTGGGCTTGCCGGCCGCAAACCCGGACGACGCCCGATCCGGGAAGGCCGCGGCCAGGGCTTCGCGCCTCTCCTTTGCCGTCATGTCGGCGAAGGTTGTCTCGAGCTCGGCACATGCATCGCCACGTACCATCGTCTCGATCATGAACATCGGCCGCCGCTTGCTCTCCTGGACGAGGCGACCCAGATATTCGCCAATGATGCCGATACAGATCAGCTGGATGGCGCTAAAGGCCGTGATCGCAGCCATGATGCTGGACCAACCGACGATCGTTTCTCCGGCGACCCAGCGAACGAGGGTATAGGCAAAAAGCATCATCGCGACGCCCGCAGTGGCAATACCTAGCCAAGTGCTGATACGAAGCGGTGTTGTCGAAAAGCTGGTG
The DNA here is from genome assembly GCF_001692185.1 of Rhizobium sp. AC44/96. Lineage (NCBI taxonomy): Bacteria > Pseudomonadati > Pseudomonadota > Alphaproteobacteria > Hyphomicrobiales > Rhizobiaceae > Rhizobium > Rhizobium sp. AC44/96. The sequence goes on along the minus strand of NZ_LXKO01000001.1, from coordinate 301,809 downwards.
ATGGCGTCCATTGCGAGACCGATCATCTTGCCCACTGGATATTTGCTGCCACCCGCAAAACGCGCGTCCCGTTCGTAAGGCAGGGCAACCTGACGCCCGCCAATCCAGCTGACCATGCCGCGAATGAACCGGTCACGCTCCGGCATGGACAGGAGAATATCGACCACGCGACGGTTCATGAGGCGAAAATCCCCGGTATCGCGCGGGATGGTCACCGAGGCGAGGCGCGACAAAAGGCGATAGAAGACCGATGCCGTGGCCAGCTTGAACCAGGTCTCGCCCTCTCGCCGCGTCCGCTGCGCGTAAACAACATCCGCGCCGCGATCCATGATCGGCATCATCATCAGCAACAATTCAGGAGGATCCTGAAGATCGGCGTCGATGAGAAGTACCCGCTCGCCTCGCGAGGCGGATAGACCGGCAGTCGCCGCAAGCTGGTGGCCATGGTTGCGCAGAAGCCGCACGCCCACGATCTCAGGTATCGTTCTGGCCAAGCTGGCGATCACGTCCCAGGTGCCGTCCGTCGAACCATCATCGACAAGGATGATCTCGAAGGCCCCGCCAGCGACGCTATCAGCCGCTGACACGGCACGACGGCAGAATTCCGCCAGGCCTTCCTCTTCGTTGTGGCAGGGCGCGACGATTGAAAGCATGGGCTGAAGCGACGTCCTCAAGGCAGACACCCGTGTGTGATTCGGCCAAGAGCGTATCCATGAAACGTCAAACCTCCTTTAACGCTCTCCCTGCGAGGCGAGTCGTCATCTTTATTCTAGTATGACGACAGTGCGATTTGGGTGCGGATCGGCAAATATTGAAGCCGTGAGCGGGCCATTCGGTTGGTGGCGATTGCGTGTCTGTCGCGAAATACGATCTGCGCTGCTTTGCAGCAAAACGCCAAACGGACAAACTCATGCAACATCGTCGCGGCCAAACCATCAACAAAGAACAAATTCTGAAATTTGTTACTTTATGATCTTTGATTAATTGAAATTACGGTTTTTCCGGCAAAATCAATCCGAAAGTTTTATTTTCAAAGTAGTGATTCCATTCTTTGTGATCACATTATGCTACACAACAGAATTCAATCATGAGATTTATTCACATCATATATCATTGAACTTTCTTGCCAGATCCTTCAAACAAGAAATGACCACATTCTTTTGGTTTTTCAACCCTCTGTACTGTTTTGTTGCAACGCAAAATGTGCCTTGCCGAAGCCGGATACGCGCCCTATCCTCGCTTCAACATCGATCGCAGAAGGGGAAATTGAATGCCTCCTCAGCCCGTGGATATCAGCCTGATCATCTCATCGAGAAATCGGGCATATGGACTGACGAACTGCCTGGATGCCGTTTCCGCTGCTGCTCGCCAGGCAAGCTATTTGAGGCTGGAACTGGTCTTCGTCGACAATGGTTCCAGTGACGGAACCTCCGATGTCGTGCGCCAATGGGCCGCAAACGCGCCGTTGAAGACCAATCTCATCTATGAGGCGACGCCTGGCCTTGCCGTCGCGCGAAACACCGGAATGAAAGCCGCCGTGGGTCGCATCCTTGCCTTCACCGACGACGACTGCGAACTCTTTCCCGATTATTTCAGCACGGTCGCGGCCCTCTTTGCCGGGGACACCGGGCCGATCATGAGGGGTGGCCGGATCGAGCTTGGCGACGCGCGCGACCTTCCGGTGACAATCAAGACGGAACTCGAGCCCGCGACGCTCACCAGCGACCTTCACGCCGGCGGCTTTATCCACGGCGCGAACATGGCCTTCCCTCGTACATTGATCGACAAGGTTGGGCTTTTCGATACCCGGTTCGGTGCGGGCTCCCCATTTCGTTCGGGCGAGGACACCGACTATGTGCATCGCGCCTTCAACGCCGGTATTCGCGTCGAGTATCTGCCGGATTTCGCCGTGAAGCACTTTCATGGCCGCCGCGAGCTTGGCGACGTGAAGAAGCTGCAGAGCGGCTACGCGTTCGGCAACGGCGCGCTATACGCCAAATATCTTTTCGATCGCCGCTCCAACATGCGAGGCATGTTGCGCTGGGATATCCGCCAAGCGGTTCTTGAAGCCGTGGGCCGGCGCAAGCTCAGCGACGAGCTGGGATTGACCTATCGCAGCCAGCTTCGTGACAACCTCACCGGCATGCTCGCCTACTGGCGCGGCCAGAAGACACAGCGACCCGCTTAATCGGCCCCGTTTCCCACGGGATCAATGCGCGCTTTTCCGCGCCTATTCGATTGGACAATGAATGGCAGATACGGCAATTGCCCACGCCGACCTGAAGAAGAAAACCGCGCTCTCCGTCCTCTGGTCGGTCATCCGCGTTGCCTGGAGTACGGTTGCGACCTTCGTGATCTTTGTCGTTCTTGCGCGCATTCTCGGTCCCGGCGATTTCGGGACTTTTGCATTGGCGAGCCTGTTCGTCGAGATCGGTCGCGTCCTTGCCTATGCCGGCCTCGGGGACGCGATCACGCGCCAGCTCGATCTCGACGAGGAGCTGGCCGACACCGCATTCTGGGCGACCATCGCCTTCAGTGCCATCGTCGCCGCCGTTGTCTTCGTGTTTGCGCCTTACTATGGCGACCTCGTCCGCGATCCGTCGGTTGCGGGCATCCTGCGCTGGCTGGCACCATTGCTGCCGGTTTCCTCGCTCGCGGTGATCCACAATGCGCGCCTGGCGCGCGAGTTCGGCCACAAGAGCCTGGCAGGCCAGGCAATTGCCGCCAGCATGCTTTCCGGCGCAACGGCTGTTGTCTGTGCTTTGCTCGGCTGGGGTGTGTGGGCGCTTGTCGCGCAAACGGCCGTCAATGCCGTCGTTACCGTTCTGCTCGGCTGGGTCTCGTATCCCTGGGTGCCGAAGTTCCGCTTCAACGTTCCACTGTTTCGCTCGGTATTCCTCTTCAGCATCAGCCTTGTCGTGACGCAGCTGATGTGGATGCTTCTCGCCCGCGTCCAGGACATCTTCATCTCGCGCTGGTACGGCCCGGTCGAAGTCGGCCGTTATCGCATCGCCTGGAGGCTGATCGAACTCATCGGACAGGCCGTCCTCGCACCGATCGGAAGCGTCGCCCTGGTGACACTGTCACGGCTGCAGAATGACCGCGTGGCCTTCCGCAATGCCTACAACAAGATCGTCGGCGCGGCTGCTCTCGGCACGATTCCCCTGCTTCTCGGCTTTGGCGCGCTGTCCAACGACATGATCGCGCTGCTCTTCGGCGACAAGTGGGGCAATGCCGGCGATATCGCGACGGTGCTGGTTCTGATGTCGGTGCCGTTCGTGATGAACTTCTTTGCATCTTCGGCTCTGTCGGCGGTCAACCGGGCGGAATCGATCCTTTCGGTCGCGGCGCTTCAGCTTGCCGCGACGCTGGTGCTCACCTGGCTGCTCGTGCCTTACGGTGTCGTCGCCGTGGCCGCCGGCTACACGCTGCGCGCATGGCTGACGATGCCTTACCAGCAGTATGTTCTGAGCAAGTATGCCAACATCGACGCGAAGAGCACTTTTAAGGCTGTTGCCGTGCCCTTCTGCGGTGCAGCCCTGATGGCGGTCTGCGTCTGGTTTGCGCATCCTGTCATCGTCGCTCACGTTGCAAACCGCTGGCTGTCGCTGGCGCTCAGCATCGGCCTTGGCGCCATTATCTACGGTGCCTTTCTGCCGACATTCGGCCGCTCGGCCATTCGCCCCTACATCGCACTCGCGCTCTCGCTGCTGCCGTCCCGCCGACAGGCCGACGCGCAGAGCACATGAGCGCGTCCCATGCAGACCTCTTGTCACCGACACAAGGAGCCTTCCGTGCCTGAATCGAACAATGCGACGATCAACCGCCTGCAGGGGCTGATCACTGCCTGCCACGCCGACCTTTTCGATCCTTCTGAACGCTTCGCGCTGCTCAACTTCCCGAACCACACGAACATCGGCGACAGCGCCATCTGGCTCGGCGCGCTCGCCTATTTCGACCGACATCGCACGCGGCCATCCTATGTCAGCGAAATGTCGACCTTCGACGGCGATCGCATGAACGCGGCGATCGGGCACGGGCGCATCTTCATCAACGGTGGCGGCAATTTCGGCGATGTCTGGCCACACTACAGCCCGTTCCGCGAACGGCTGCTCAGCGAATATCGCGGCCGTCCGATCGTGCAGATGCCGCAGACGATCCAGTTCCGGTCGCAGGAAAACATCGACAGCATGGCCCGCGCGATTGAAAAGCACGGCAACTTCACGCTGCTCGTCCGCGACAAGCGGAGCTTCGAATTCGCGCGCCTGTGGTTCCAATGCGAAGTCCGCATGTGCCCTGACATGGCGTTCTGCATCGGTCCGGTAAAGCTCGGCACGCCGCAGCACGAACTTCTGCTGAACCTTCGCGACGACGTCGAAGTCGGCGGTGCACAGGATCTGACAGCGGCAACGCTGCGTCCCGGCACGGTGAAGTCCGACTGGACCGACGATCCCGCTGACTTCCAGCGGCAGACGAAGCACGCCGCGATCCTGAAGGGCCTGATGACCGGTCGTATCGGCGGGCGGGCACGGATGACCGAACTTGCCTATCGCGAGCGGGCGCAGCAGCGCTTCGATCGTGGCGTGGAGCTGCTGAGCTCCGCGCGGCAAGTCATCACCGACCGCATGCACGGGCACATCATGTCGGTTCTCATCGGCGCCGACCACTGCGTGCTCGACAATAGCTATGGGAAGACGAGTGGCTTTATCGAGGCCTGGGGCACATGCAATGGCGCCAAGGCAGCGCTCGCCTCGACCGTCGACGACGCGCTCACCATTCTCGATGCACGCCGGGTCGAGCAGGCCGCCGTCGCCTGATCCCGTCAGCCTCGCCGGGCGACCATGATCCCGGCGAGAACCACCATGCCGCCCAGAGCCTGCATCGGCCCGATCGGCTCGCTCAGCACGACCCAGGCCAGGATCGCCGCCACGACAGGCTGCAGCAAAAGCGTGAGCGACGAGAATGCCGCCGGCAGATAGGCAAGCGCATAGGCGATCGCCACCTGCCCGCTGGCGTGACTGACGAAGGCCAGCCCGAAAACGATTGCCCAGCCATAGGCCGTCGCCGGCAGCATGTGATCTTCAAAGAAGAAGCCGAGCGGGAAGACGCAGACGGCCGCCGCGCCCGTGCTCCACAGCATGATGCGGGTCGTATCGAAGCGGCTGCGCAGCTTTCCGATCGCCAGAATGTATCCCGCATAGAATATGGCCGCGACCACCGCCACACCGTCTCCCTTGAGGTCGCCGTTGCCGAGCGCTGCAGGTCCACCCTTGAGGATGACGACGCCGGCAAGCGCGAGCGCGAGGCCAAGCACGAAGACGCGTGTAACGGCCGCGCCAAAGAACAGAAGGCCGATAACGGTGACAAAGACGGGAGCGAGATTGGCAAGCAGCGTCGCATTGGCCACGGAGGTCATGGTGATCGACAAGTGCCAGGCCGCGAGATCCATGGCCAGAATGACGCCCGGCAGGATGAGAAGGCCATAGTCGGAGAGCCTCTCGGGCTTTGGCCCCGCATCCTTACGCTTGGCGAGCGAGAACGCGAAGATCGGGATCAGCGCGAGGGCCACGCGCCAGAAGGCCGTTGCCATCGGGCCGACTTCCGACAGGCGCACGAAGATGGGCGAGCCACCGATCGCCGCCCCTCCCAAGATCAGGGCGGCAAGCGCAAAGCGGTTTGACGGCGAGGACTGGACGGCGACGCTGGAGGCCTGTGACATGTTTTCCGATGCTTTCCGCGCCGCTCCCGTTGCACCCGGCGGCATTTCGCAGCCGGTTAGCAGATGTCTCAGCGGGAGAATAGCCGAGGAGCGACAAACGCAGGCAAAACCGATAGCGCCCTACAGTTTTCTGCGTCGTCGCGGCAAAAAAGCATCGATCACCCGGAGATAACGGTGGAAAACTCGGGGTTGCCACGGATCGTGTTGCTGACGGTGCAGATTTCGTCTTCGGCCGCATGAGCGATCTTCAGACGAGTCTCCTCGTCGATTTCACCCTGAATGGAGAAGGCAATGTTGAACTTCTGCACCCGCGAAAGCCCTTCCGTGGCCTTCTCGCCGGTCACATCGGCAGTGATCAGCGTGATCTTGTCGAGGACACCAAGCTGGCTTGCAGCCATGCGCGCACTCAGGACAAGGCAGGCGGACAGGGACGAATAGAGGAGGTCCAGCGGATTGAACCCGGGCTGAGAGGGGCCAGTCACGATATCGAGCTCACCCTTGGTGGCTGTGGTGACATGCGGAAAACCGGTGCGGCCGAGAACGGCAGTGGAGCCAACGGGACGGGGACGAGCCTTGAGATCGGCCATGGACGATTCCTTTGATGAGTACGGCCACTCTAGATAGGGACTTCGCGCACGACACGCAACGAGGTCGCGGCGGCCTATGAAGTTGTGTCGACGACAGAAATACACGTCGATAGCGATTCGCGCCGACCTGGGTGCGGATCGTCAATCCCAGTTCCCTATCCCTATTTCTCAGGATAGCCCTGCTCCAGCTTCGCAGGGCAATATGAGTCTGCACTAATACAGAACCGACTCATTGGAGCCATCCATGCGAGCACTTGAAGCTGTTGCTGTTGCACCCAACGTCCTTCTTGAAGCAGAGCCGTTCGGCTATGTCCGTGAAGTCTACGTTGACGATGAACCCTGCTGGGGCCTGTTCGATTCCGACGGTGACGTGATCTTTGTCGGCGACGCCCTGAGCGACTGCCACACTTACGCGACGAGAGAACAGATCCGCATTCAGATCGTGCACTGACGCCGATCAGCGGTGCCCGACCAAGCGAGCACCGGCAGCTCAGGTGAGATTTCAGCGATAGGGCTGCGCCCGTGGCGTGACCACCGTTTCCTCGCTCGAGAAGATGATGAAGGCGAAGAGCAGGACACCCACGAGGGTGATCACCGATGCAATGCCGACGATTGGCTCCATGGCCGCGTTGCCGAGCAGCATCAGATACAGCGACGGCACCATGAGCGTCACGCCGGCGGTATAGACACAGTACTGGATGATCGCGATGCGCCGCTCAGCCTTGCGGGGATTGAGCGCGTGATAGCCGCCGAAGAGCGCCATCGTCACCCACCCCAAGAGATTACAGTGTGCATGAGCGCCAATGACGCTGTGATCTTGCGAGATCGCCATGTTCAGCCCCATGCCGATACCGACGATCAGAAAAATTACCGCGGTCTTGAAGTATAGCTGCGAAACACGTGGCATCGATATTCCCCTCCATTTCCCCCGAGGAGTACTATCACCGACTCCTCTAATTTAGAAGAGACAACATCGCTCGCATTTCTGGCTGAATACTGGAACGATACCGGACAATCCTTGCGACGTCGATCAAGGCCCAAGGCTGTCACTGCCTCCGGACAGAACAGGGTGGCTCATCAGCACTTTCTTAAACTCTGTGACCTACCCTCATCGTTCAGCATATTCGCGGAGAAGCGAAATGAGGGACATCTACAAACCGTTCGTCACCGCCGACGATCCCGACCGGGATATTCGTTGCCAGGACGCGATGCAGTTTGCATTCCAGGATCTTGTCGCCGCATCGGTCGCCTCGGGCTGGAGCGAGCGGGAAAGTCTTGAGGCGATCCTGTATCTTGCTGAAGACCGCCTGCAGGTCTGCGTCGCCAACGATGATTCCGCAGCCCTGCTCGACGTTCTGAAGAAGATGCTGAAAACAGCTTAGGCAGAGCCTCAGACAAACGGTTGCTGAAAACGCCGGCGCTACGCGGATTTCGCGAGTTCGGTATCCACGCCGTCAGCAAGGATTCGCGCCTGGCTGACCGACGTCGCGGTCGATACCATCAGCAGCAGGCACAGCGCCACGGCGCGCGGCACCGCCTGCTCACCGGAAGCCCATCGACGACTCGTCAACTGATCCACTCCGAAGAGTTCTTCTATGGCAGCCATAGTCAGTCCGAGGACCGCGACTGCGGCTCTGTACTCCGACGCTTTCATATGTGCTGTTCCCGGCGCGTTTTACGCGCGCTATTCTTTCGAAGTCGCGTACTTTAGTTTCATCTCATGTTCTGGGTGCCCCAGCGGCGACATTTCACGGCCTATTTGCGACCGAATGGCGCAAATACGAAAGAGGCTGTCAATGGACCGACGGATCGGTGTCGTCGAGGAACGTACGTATTCCATCGCGTGCGACTGTGGCGAGAAACTCGTCGAACGCCTCGCGATCGGTCGGGAATGTCTCTTCCCACTCGATCAGGTCCTCATCCTGGGTGATGACCTCCATCTTCCAGTCGCCATTGGTTCCAGCCGGCCGAAAGATATCGACAAGGACCGTTACGTCGTCTTCGGTGAACTCGCCCGCGAGTTCGGAGTGCTCGAGTTTTTCTTTCTTGGCCATGTCGCTTTGCTTTTCTTGCTCAACCGTGAGTGCGGAATCGAAACGTCCCGCTCCGGACCGCTGCATATCATGATTGCGCCACCGGCGTCAGCAGATGGCGCTGCCACGGCGGATCAAGCCACAGCCTATGTCAGAGCGGCTTCTTCATCAGTGGCGACACCCGGACATAAGGATTCCTTGGGTCGTAGGAAGCCTTCGGCAGCCCCTTGCCAGGCTTCACCAAGCCGGGGGCGAGATGCCCGTCCGGTCCGAACAGGTAGTCGGTTCCCGCGCAGAGATGCGCGAGCGCTCCGTAGTCGAAATATTTGAAGCTGTCGTCGGCAAGGAAGGCCGCATCGTCATAGGCCTTGCCCTTGATCTTGGAGTAGCCCACCTGGATCTTATAGGCTTGCAGAGCCTTCCTGTTGACAGCAGAGCCCTTGCACTGCTCCCCGGCGATGCTGGCGAGCTTGACGACCCGCAACGCCTGGGCATCAGCGCTGGCCAGCGGCTTCATCGATTGGGCGACAAAATAGTTGGTCGCGGGGTCATTCGTCATGCTCTTGCGCCAATAGGATGGAAGCTGAGCTGCACCGGACGCGACAGTCGAAAGACCGACCGCGATAACCATCGAGAATGCGAACCTGAATCCAGTCTTCATCATACCCCTCCCCGTGTCTTTCCCTGACTCAGTTTAGCTGATTCGCAGATAAGACAGGACACGGCAAACGGCTTCAAGCTGTGGGGTGTGCAGCGTCGAGGTAATGTTTCGAATTTCACGAGGAAAGAGTGGTGCCCAGACGCGGATTTGAACCACGGACACGCGGATTTTCAATCCGCTGCTCTACCAACTGAGCTATCTGGGCTTACCTGCTTCGATACATTTCTCGCTGGCGAGATCTGCAGGGGCTTGGTTTTCCCCGGAAGCGAGCGGGGTTATAACATCTTGTTCGGCCATGGCAAGCGTCAAATGCGAGTTTTTTGACAGGCCTGTGAATTTTCCAAATTCATGAGCAAATTTAATGGCTTCCCGTCGTGGAAAACCGACTCATTCCTCGTCGGGGTATTCCGCCTTGGTCTCATCGTCGGCAACGGGGATCGCGTAGGAGCCCGTGAGCCAGCGCGAGAGATCGAGTTCGCGACAGCGGTTCGAGCAAAAGGGATAGTGTTCGCGATGCGAGGGCTTGCCGCACTCGGGGCACGGCCGCGCCTTGCGTAGCGGCTCGATCTTGGCGCCGATGCTCTTTTCTTCAGACATGATCGGTCCTCCGGGTTTGTGCCCGTCGGCTCAGCCTTCGGGCCACCGGCTGTGGACGTCAAAGCCCTCGCCGGTCAGAAGCAGAATGGTTTCATAAAGCGGCAGGCCGACGACGTTGGTGTAGGAGCCGACCATCTTTTGTACGAAGGTGCCGGCCAGACCCTGGATGCCATAAGCACCGGCCTTGCCACGCCACTGGCCGGAGGCCAGGTAGTTTTCGATCTCGAAACCGGACAAGCGCTTGAAACGCACCTTCGTTTCAACGATCTTCTGGCGAACCTTGCGGTCGGGCGTCACGAGACAGACGCCCGTATAGACCCAATGACTGCGGCCGGAGAGAAGGTAAAGCGAGGCAGACGCTTCGTCGGCGAATTCGGCCTTGCCGAGGATACGGCGGCCGACGGCGACAACGGTATCGGCAGCGAGGATATAGCTGCCCTTCCACGTCATATCGCCCTTGATGGCAGCAAGCGCTGCCTCGGCCTTTTCCGTCGAAAGGCGACGCGCCAGCGAGCGCGGATGCTCGGACTTCTTCGGCGCCTCGTCGATATCCATCGGCATCAGGCGCGACGGCTCGATACCTGCCTGATTGAGGAGGTCGACGCGGCGGGGAGAGCCGGAAGCCAGAATGAGCTTATATTTCAGCGCCATGGAACCTCGACAACCGGCAAGACGGGAGCAACAGCCTTTCGAGCTTCAGATCAAGCCTACTTGAAGCGGTAGGTGATACGGCCCTTGGTCAGGTCGTAAGGCGTCATTTCCACGAGAACCTTGTCGCCCGCCAGGACGCGGATGCGGTTCTTGCGCATGCGGCCAGCCGTATGGGCGATGATCTCGTGTTCGTTCTCGAGCTTCACGCGGAATGTCGCATTCGGCAGAAGTTCGGTCACGATTCCCGGAAATTCGAGGACTTCTTCTTTAGGCATATAAGGGTTTTCTTCCTGTCGGTTGATGTGACGGCAGCGGCCGTCTCAAAATTTGGGCGGAAACTACACAATCAAGGGAGGTTTGTGAACCTAATTGATCGGGTTTCTGTCATTTGTTTCATGCGGATTGCGCGGCAATGCCGCTTCTTCTCGCCAATCGGGTCTCGATCATGTCGCTGAGGTGATTGCGCACCCCTCGATAGGCATCGAGAATCTGCTCACGTGTTCCCTGAACCACCGTCGGATCCATGGTCGGCCAGTAGACGACGTCGACGGCATTGGCACGGGTCAACTCCAGCGCGGCGTGATGGGCCTGCGGAGAAAGCGTGATGATGAGGTCGAAATAATCGTCTTCCAGTTCCTCAAGCGTTTTCGGGTGATGACGGCCAAGAGACAAGCCGACCTCATCCAGCACGGCATCCACGAAAGGATCGCGCTCGCCCGCACGAACGCCGGCGGACCTGACATAGATATTCGCCGGCAGCATGCTGCGGGCAATGACCTCGGCCATCGGCGAGCGGATGGCATTGAGCCCGCACATGAAGAGGATGGCTCCCAGCTGCCGTTCCTCGTTCTGGCCGATCACCGTTTCCATGGCGATCATCCGCGCCAATAGAGAACGCAGACGAGCGTGAAAAGCCGGCGCGCCGTATCGAAATCGACATCGATCTTGCCGTTCAGCCGGTCCTTCAGTGTTTGCGAGCCCTCGTTGTGAATGCCCCGGCGTCCCATGTCGATCGCCTCGATCCGACTGGGCGACGCAGAGCGGATCGCCTCGTAATAGCTTTCGCAAATCAGGAAGTAGTCCTTCACGATCCGGCGAAATGGCGTGAGCGACAGAATATGCGTGGCGACGGGATCGCCACCATCCGTGCTGATGGCGAACACAAGCTTGGACTCGACCAGCGAGATATTCAGTCGATAGGGCCCTCCGCCATGTCCGATCGGAGTGAAGCTATTTTCCTCGATGAGATCGAAGATCGCAACGGCGCGCTCATGCTCGACATCGGGCGTCGATCGGCCGATGGTGTCGTCCAGTACGACGTCGCAAAGCCGGAAGGCGCCGTTTGCCATCCCTCACCTCTCCAGGTTCAGGCGGATTGCCACGGACCGCGCATGGGCATCCAGACCTTCGGACACGGCAAGCGCAATCGCCGCCGGACCGAGGGTGCGAAGCTGCTCGGGTCCGAGACGCAGGATCGACGTCCGCTTGACGAAGTCGAGTACACCGAGACCGGATGAAAAGCGCGCGGAACGCGCCGTCGGCAGCACGTGGTTCGATCCGCCGACGTAATCGCCGATAACCTCCGGCGTGTGGGCGCCGATGAAGATAGCGCCAGCGTTCCTGATGCCCGAGAGCAGCGCATCCGGATCGGCAACGGCAAGCTCAAGGTGCTCTGCGGCGATACGATTTGCGAGCGGAATTGCGTCCTGCAAATTCTTCACGAGGATGACGGCGCCGAAGTCCCGCCAGCTCGCGGCAGCCGTCTCGGAGCGGTTGAGTGTCTTCAACTGACGCTCGACAGCGGCTTCGACAGCCTTTCCGAACTCGGCGTCGTCAGTTGCCAGGATCGACTGCGCGCTGGCGTCGTGCTCTGCCTGCGCCAGAAGATCGGCTGCGATCCAGTCGGCGTTGTTGTCCTTGTCGGCAATCACCAGCACTTCCGATGGTCCGGCGATCATGTCGATACCGACCGTGCCGAAGACCTGACGCTTGGCGGCTGCGACGAAGGCGTTGCCCGGACCGGTGATCTTGGCAACCGGCGCGATCGTCTCCGTGCCATAGGCAAGTGCGGCAACCGCCTGAGCGCCGCCGACGCGGTAGATCTCCGTCACACCCGCGATCTTTGCAGCGGCAAGCACGGCCGGGTTGACCGCGCCACCCGTCGCCGGCACCGCGATCACGATGCGATCGACGCCAGCGACCTTGGCGGGGACCGCATTCATCAGCACCGAACTCGGGTAGCTCGCCGTGCCGCCCGGCACATAAAGGCCGACGGCCTCGATCGCCGTCCAGCGCGATCCGAGCCCGACCCCCAGGTCGTCCTCGTAGATGTCGTCCTTCGGGAGTTGCCGGCGGTGATGCGATTCAATGCGCACGGCTGCGACCTTCAGCGCGCCCAGCACTTCGGCCGGGACCTCGGCCACGGCGGCATCGATCTCGGCCTCGGATACGCGCATCGGCGTGATGGCGTAGTCGATCCCGTCGAATTTCTTCGAATATTCGGCAAGTGCGACGTCGCCCCGGGCGCGCACGTCATCGACAATGGCGCGGACGATCGTGTTGACGTCTTCCGATACTTCGCGTTTGGTCGTCAGGAAAGCGGCGAAACGCTGCTCGAAATCCCCCGATGTCTGATCCAACCAGATTGCCAAGGCCGATATTCCTTCTCGATATTCAATGAACGCAGAGGCTTTGATCACGCACCCGGATGGCGCGGCTTTGAGGCGGTTTCCCATGCCCCACCGATATCCGCAAGCTGAACTTCGATGCATTCGACATCGAGCTCAATCGTCGCGCCACCGGCCAGAGCGAGCTCGACCAATCCGTCCGGCCCCTCGCCTTTCTGCTCGAAGCGAATGGCAAGCAGCGACAGGACCTCTTCGCGCTTGTTGCGGTCGACGCCGACGGAACGAACGGCGAGCACGCGCTTGAAGACAAGTGCGGCCCGGCGGCGTTCGAAACCCTTGCGCTTGCGCGCGGCGTCTTCCCAGACGAAGCGGTTGGCGGCAATCGAAAACTGGGCCTCACGCGGGGACCACGAGATATCGGCGACCTTGAAGACACTATCCTGCAAATGCGCGGAGATGACGGCCAAGTCTTCGTTGTCAAGCGCAAGCAGCTTCAGGTCGGTCATACAGGCATATCCCATCGCCAGTACGCCGCCAGAATGGCGGCGCCTCAGACAACGGACATAAGACGCGGCAACGCAATGCGCAACCGGCATAAGGGGTGCAAGCGGGATAAGGGGCGATGATCGCCCCTTTCCTTATTCGCTGACGCGTTCGACGATCGCGCCGCAGCGGGTGAGCTTTTCTTCCAGCCGCTCGAAGCCGCGATCGAGGTGATAGACGCGTGACACCATCGTCTCGCCTTCGGCAGCGAGGCCGGCGATGACGAGAGAGACGGAAGCGCGAAGGTCCGTCGCCATCACGGGCGCGCCCTTGAGACGCCGCACACCTTCGATCTTCGCGGTCTGGCCGGACAGCGAGATCTTGGCGCCGAGACGTGCCAGTTCCTGCACGTGCATGAAGCGGTTTTCAAAGATCGTCTCGGTGACATGCGAAATGCCGGTCGAGCGTGTCATCAGCGCCATGAACTGCGCCTGCAGATCGGTCGGGAAGCCGGGGAACGGGTCGGTGACGATATCGACCGGGCGAATGCCGGCGCCGTTGCGGCGAACGCGCATGCCGTTGTTGGTCGGCGAGATCTCCGCACCCGCGCGACGCAGGGTCTCAAGCGCGGTATCGAGCAGAGCGACATCGGTGTTTTCCAGAACGACGTCACCGCCGGCCATGGCAACGGCCATTGCGTAGGTGCCGGTTTCGATACGATCCGGAAGCACGCGATGGCGCGCGCCGGAGAGCGAGGTCACGCCCTCGATGGTAATTGTCGAGGTGCCGGCGCCGGTGATCTTTGCGCCCATGGCGATCAGGCAGTTGGCGAGATCAACGACCTCAGGCTCGCGAGCGGCATTGCCGATGACGGTCGTGCCGCGGGCAAGCGTTGCCGCCATCATCATCACGTGCGTCGCCCCGACCGATACCTTCGGGAAGGTATAGCGCGCGCCGATCAGGCCACCCTTCGGCGCCGTCGCGTTGATGTAGCCACTGTCAATTTCAAGGTTCGCACCGAGCGCGGTCAGGCCGTCGAGGAACAGATCGACCGGGCGCGTGCCGATGGCGCAGCCGCCCGGCAGGGAGACGCGGCACTGGCCTTCCCGCGCCAAGAGCGGGCCGATGACCCAGAAGGAGGCGCGCATCTTCGACACCAGCTCATAGGGAGCGGTCGTGTCGACGATCGTGCGGCAGGTGAAGTGGATGGTGCGCGAATAGGCGTCTTCCTGGCGCTCACGGCGGCCGTTGACGGCAACGTCGACGCCATGATTACCGAGTATGCGCATCAGAAGCTCGACATCGGCCAGATGCGGAACGTTTTCGAGCGTCAGGGTATCGCTGGTCAGCAGCGAGGCAATCATCAGCGGTAGGGCGGCATTCTTTGCGCCGGAAATCGGAATGATGCCGTTAAGCTCATTACCGCCGACAATTCTAATACGATCCATGGGCGCTTACGGGCGATGCCCGCCTTTCTGAAAGGCTGTCTTTTAAAAGGATGCGGGTGTTTAGACGAAATTAGCGAACGCTTCAATTCGTCGCGGAGCGAACATTACGATTCGTCCATTTTTGCGGCAGGCAGGCCATTTGTCTCATCCGCTTGGCCGGAGCGGCGCGCACGCGTCTGTTGTTTGCGACGAGAAAGATTTTCCCGAAGTTTTTCGGCTGCGCGATCGCGGCGCAATTTCGCCTGCTGTTCGATCGCGGCTTTGCGGCCCTTCTGGGCGTTTTCAGTGTCTTCACTCATGTTTCATGGCTTACCCGAATTCGCGCCAATTCAAAAGTGGCCAGGTTAATCTGCACAAAGATGGAAATTGCGGCTTGCGCTCACCTCAAACCTATGGCAATAGCCGCCCCGTTCACGCAATGCAGCCGGTTCGGTTGCGCGTCTGGTCCTCGCTGCCGTAGCTCAGTGGTAGAGCACACCCTTGGTAAGGGTGAGGTCGGTGGTTCAATCCCACTCGGCAGCACCAGTTTTCTCCCCAGGCAAACTTAAGACAACCCGCCAGCAGCGTTTGCGCCCCTTGAGATGCACCGAAAATCGCGTTGCCCGCGCCTTTATCCCCAAGAGACTGCAGTTTCCCCGCAACGGTCGGCTACAAAGCACGGTCAGCGGACGAGAAGGCGAACCCTGATCCTGTGAGATCGTCGCTCGTTGTAGTAGGAGAGAGAGCATAGACCGCTGGGGAAATCCTATGATGAAAGTACTGCTGGCAACTGCACTTGCTGTCATGATTTCGGGATATGCAGAGACCGCGCAGTCCGCCGTGTCGGGCGACTTCGGCCCCGAGACGCTAAAGCTGATCAACTCCTATCGGACAAGCCGCGGACTTTCGCGCCTCGCCGAGAACCGCACGGTGAAAGCCCTCGCGCTGCAGCACAGCCGCGAACAGGCCGCCCATGGAAGCATGAACCATGATGGCTTTCGCCAGAGATTGGCTCAGGCCAAGGCTGCGGGACTGACTGGCGTTTGTTCGGAAAACGTCGGGTTCGGGCATCAGAGCGCACAGCAGCTTTTTTCCCGGTGGCGGATTTCGCCGGGGCATAACGCAAACATGCTTCAACCCAACATGCGATACGGCGCGGTCGTCGTCGTTGGCGGGTATTCGACGTTCTTCGTCTGCAGGTAGCGGGCTCGACGGCGAAAGACGTCGTTGGCGCGCTCTAGGCCGGCTGCTGGGATCTGATCTTAATCCGCGACATCAGCCATTTCCGCGACGGGCGGTCGTATGCCCGGCTCAAGGCCAAGCTTAAGGCAAACATTCCTGCGACGAATGCTACCATCGCCAGATCGTCATTGATCCCCAATTTGTGCACCACCGGCACGAACACGAACAACAGCGGGTAGTGCAGGATATACATCGGATACGAGATCTCGCCAAAGATGGACGCCGTTTTTTCCAGATAGCGCGGGACCTCATATCTGGTGCCGAGAACGACAATCGCCGGCGCAACGAGTATCGCGATCGTCAGATCGAACGGAAGCTGGCCCGGCCACGAGCTGAGTGACATCATGCATATCAGAATGGCCACCGGCACCAGCGACGCGAGGGAGGTCACTTTGCTCCACTGCGCTATTCGGCTGATGATCATGCCAAGGGGAAATGCAAAGAGGATGCGGAACATCCCACCCGTCAGGCTGCCCCAATCCCAGCCGACGTTCAAGCCGCCGACAGCTGTGCTGCTTGATATGAAGCCGATGGCTGAAACGAGCACGACCGCCAGGAGAGAACGCAACGCCAGCCGAACAAGGACGATCGCGAATAGAACGTTGACCCAAAACTCCAGAAACAGCGACCACGCCGGGCCGTTTAGCGGAAATATAACGGATTCGCTGACGGGCGATGGAAGAAACAACGCATTGAACATCAGCGAACCGACCGGGTTCAAAAGCCCATCGTGACTTCCGATCCAGACCGCGCCAAGCGCTTTTGCGAAGCCGAGCGCGAGACCAAGGATGAAGAGTGGATAGAGCCGGCAGAACCGCTCGGTCATGAATTGGAAGGACGACAACCCCGCACCGAAACGCGCCGAGTAGGTCCGGTCGATAACAAAGCCGCTCAAGACGAAGAAGAAATCGACCGCGATGAAGCCATGTTCAGCCAGATTGGGCTGGCCGGTTGAGCCGTAGTGATAGACGACGACCAATATGGCCGCAACGCCGCGCATCCAGTCCAGATTGTAGTACCGATCAAGATTCTTCGACAAATCCAACCCCGTCGGCCACCGAGCTCAATCAGCACGCGGGTCGATTTTGTTCGCGTGCTGAACGCCCCATGACATCGAGCAAAAATACAAAACTCCCCACAGGCGTTAAACTTAGACAAATGGACTACAGCAGGATGGCCTTTGGCGCGTGCTGGTGTCGCCATCTCGAAAGAATTGATGACGAGTGTGGAACCGCATCGGTGATCTCGCGTTGTCGATGCAGATAGCGCCTGGCTCTGGTCGCTCTCAAGGCGCAGCCCTTCCAAAACGCTGACTTGAAACGCCCGCAGCGGGCGTGGCGTCTCCGTTTGGTGTTCTCCAAGGAGGAGGATATGCCATGTCCCGCAGAACTTACAGCCGTCACGAGCAGCCCCTTCATTCCAGTGACCTCAGGATTTGCCATAAGGTCTTCCAGGCAGTTTGCGGCGATCTCGGCGTCGAAGTCTCCGCGGAGGAAAGCGACCGAATAGCCGCCATCACCGTCGAACTCTATCAACAGGGCGTCAGGGACGAGCAACAGTTGCGCATTCTCGTGGATGCGGCGCGCGGGATTACCTTTGCGCTTGGAACAGACAAGGGTGCGTAGGCGTTCTGAAAGATCCGGATAACAACTGCCCCGCCGACACCGCGGGGCCTTTTTCCGCCGTAGGCTGAGATTGAGCTGAGGCATCGCGATGAGCATTGAAAACCACACGAGTGCGCCGGGCGCCAATATTCATGTCGAGCATTTCTGCGACCGTGTGGATGCCAACGGGCTGCGCTGCCGAGAATGGGGATGCTACGGCTACGAGGATCGAGAGGCGGTCACGCATTGGTATTGCCCGAAACACCAGCCGTTGGACTATCGCGGCTTGCCGGCTCATGGGGCCAGGCTGCAATGATCGCCGCAGTGTCGATCAGCTTTCCGGAGGATTTCAGGGGCTGCATCCGAAAGCACATGTTTTCCCGTTTGCGGGTTTCTGATTTATCACTAAAATACATCGGCATGCCGCTTCGCGGGAGGGCCGAGCGGATGCGATGCACAAGGGAGGAATTTGCCGATGGCCAATGAAAAATGGAATGAGCCGATCCTCGTAGGTTTCGAAACCACTGACGACGCACGCACAGTCTCCGGTCCGCTCGATGCGCTGAAATGCCTTTCGGATCTCTGGCCGAACGCGCGCGGCCTTCGTTATCTGAAGGCAAGAAGCACGTGCCGTGCAGCCCTCGACGGGCGCAAGAGCCTGGAGGAAGCCCGCGCCGAATTTGTCGCGGCCGCGGAGGAAGCCAAACTCAGCATCCATTGAGCTCGTTTTTCGGGAAAAGTGTACCGAAACAAGGCGATAGTTTATTTTTGCTTAACCCTCGACGGAGCTTGCCGTGGGCGCGCGGCGAAAGTCGTTGTCACGCCAGCCTGTATCTCAATAGAACAGCGTCAGCCATCATGATGATGGTCAGAGGCTCGTCACCCTCTGCCCTAAAAAGCAGACGAGCCTCGTCGGCTTTACCGTGCAAACCAAGGTGTAGCCGGTCGCGAAACTCCGGAATTTTGTCACTTCGATCCGGAATTTCTGCATTTTGTTCCTGGCCATCTACGCCCGGCGCGGGGACGCTTAACGTCCTCTTAAAGCGCCCTCAAACGGTGTTACGGCCTTTGTCTGCGTTCGGCCCGATCAGGTCATTCGATGGTTCTCCCGCCTGGTTCTTTGCCTAATACGCACTGGCGACTGAATGGCCTCCGGAAAACTATCGGTTGACTTTCGGTGCAAAGCCTCTATTTTTGGTTTTATCGATCTTTTGCTTGCCGAGCTTTGTCTACCGCGCGATTGGCACCGCGCTCTATTCGAACCTTCTCTTTCAAAAATAGTCGTATCACCGTCCGCGAAGCATCGCTTCCGCGGTCCCTCACTCTATGCTTTGAAAGGGTTCATCATGACCACAGGCACAGTAAAATGGTTCAATTCCACCAAGGGCTTCGGCTTCATTCAGCCAGATAACGGCGGCGCTGATGCGTTCGTCCATATCTCCGCCGTCGAGCGTGCAGGAATGCGCGAAATCGTAGAAGGTCAGAAGATCGGCTACGATCTCGAGCGCGACGCCAAGTCTGGCAAGATGTCGGCCTGCAACCTGCAGGCCGCATAATTGAACGTGCGGTCCCATTGACCACGGATGTACTGGCAATGGGACAGCGCGTTTGAAGGGCCGGGCAATGTTGTCCGGCCTTTTCGCTTTCTACCCCCCCGAAACCCAAGGAGGTTTCATGACCCGGAGCAAATCTAGGGAGCAGGCCGAGATCGCATTCGGCCGCGTCCAATCCCAGTTCTTCGCACGCGGCCAAGCCGTCCAGGAACTTGAGACCGAAGAACAGGCGCGACAGGCTAAGACTCAACGGCTTCGCGAAGCACGGCTCGCTCGTGACGAGGCAAGGGATCAAACTCGCTGAATCAGCTTCGGTCGCGAGTAGAGTGACGTGATGCCTCCAGAGGTACCAGAACGAGAAAAAGTCCGGTGGCGCGCGCAGCGCCAAAGAACGCGAGTTCACTGGCCGATCGTAACAATCGATGAACGCATGCCAGTCAAGGTTCTCGATGATCACGCCCGCAAGGCGCTCGTGAATTTCCTCAATCGGGGGCGCGAGGCGGGTCAGATTGAACCGCGCCGCGCAGCTGTGCTGGACGCCAGAGTTTTAACCGGAAATTTTTCCGTCGAAAGCGAGCGTTTGCAGGTAGATGAAACACGCTGCGCGCTTGCCCCTGCGCCGCCGGATAGCCTTGGTAAACACCGTTTAACGTCTCAGCAGCCGGACGCAGTGCCTTCTACTTCCAGGTAGCCAACGCCGATGATCGTTCCGTCGAGAGCGCGGATAAACGACGGCACGAAATGCGTGCTCGTCTGGTTGCACTCGGCTGCTCCCGCGTACTGCACCAACAAAACGTCGTCCTGCCGCAGCGCCGAATAGTCGCCGCTGAACTCCAGCGACGCGGATGCAGGTAGAACAAAAGCACCCATGGCCAATGCAAATGCGGGCATTCCCAATCGAAGAAGGCGTTTCATCTGCTTCTCCTGCGTTTTGATCGCAGTGTTAACTAGCGGATGCCAAGTTTAGTTCCACCGGTTTGCTACTACTTTCGAGTGGCCGAAGTATCTGCATTTTAGATGATGTTAACATAATCATACCGGAGGACCCGGCGTCAGTGACTGGCCGCCTCATCACCCGTGCAGCATTGCGCCTCCTGGCTCCCGGAGCTGGTTCATTTCAGCGATAGTTGTGGCTGGCGTCACCTTCGCCTCTTGGCGCGCTGCCGATCTCGCGCCATATAAATGTTTGAACTGGCTGGGATCTTGGCGATGAAGAATTTTATATTGGCAATGGTGTCGACTGCTGCGCTCGTGGGGTGCGCCACGGCCGAGACGGCGGAGGTGAAACCCATCCCCGGCAGCATCACCTATAATGGGCAGCCACGCACCAAGCTGACGAAATCGCCACCCGGCAGCGTCATCTACAACTCCCTCTACGATTCCTCGGGAACGAAGATGCTTGAGACCTACATTCTACAGCCGGATCGCACGCTGAAGCTCACGCGGCGTGACGTCATTCCGGACTATCCGATGTAAACTAGGCCCGCATGGTCCGGGTCAGGCGTGCGCGCCTGAGAACGTCAGTGGCGGTTCGGCCGGCTTCAAGAAGGCGTCGATGGAGAGGGCTCCAACGGCCTCAAGCGTGGCCGGAAACCATTTCGGATCCCGGTCCTTATCGATGATCGCGGCGCGAATTCCTTCGTAGAAATCGGGCGATTTCAATATCTGCAAACAGGCACCGAGCTCACGAGCAAGGCATTCGGCCAGATTGCGGCTTTGCCCGCCCAGCCGGAGCAGCCGCAACGTCAATTTGAGGCTGGTCGGCGAGCGCGTGCGCAGCGTACGCAATGTCTCCTCTGCGAAATCTCCGTTCTCGGCCTCGAGGGCCGCGATAATTTCTTCCATCTTGCCGAACCGGAAGGTGCGGTGGATCAGGTCTGCGTTCCGGCGCAGCGGCCCCACGCCGGGATCCGAGGACAGATTCTTGAGCACGGCATCGACGTCCCGGGGGCCCGCGCCGCGCGGCAACTCGGCAAGCGTGTCGACAAGCTCGTTCAGCTGGAACGACGCAATCTGGAAATCGGCAAGCCCCGCTCGAATGACATCCGCCGGCACGACATTCGAGCCGGTCAAACCCATCCATATGCCCGTTTCACCGGGCGCACGTGGGAGCAACCAGGTGGCCCCGACATCGGGAAAGTAGCCTATGCCGGTTTCCGGCATGGCAAAGC
Organism: Rhizobium sp. AC44/96; assembly: GCF_001692185.1. NCBI lineage: Bacteria > Pseudomonadati > Pseudomonadota > Alphaproteobacteria > Hyphomicrobiales > Rhizobiaceae > Rhizobium > Rhizobium sp. AC44/96. Next base: position 280,454 of record NZ_LXKO01000001.1, on the reverse strand, counting down.
GTGTGCGCTCGGTCACGACACGATGGCTCGCGTGCGAGGACAGGCCAACGCCGCCGCCCATGGTGATCCCGTCCATCAACGCGACATAGGGCTTCGGATAGGTCGAGATGCGATGATTGAGGCGGAACTCCTCGCGCCAGAAAGTCTCGGCAAGATCGGTGCCGGCGCAACCACTCTCGTGCAGCACGCGGATGTCGCCGCCGGCGCAGAAGCCACGCTCTCCCTCTCCCATGACGATCACGGCGGCAATACTGGCATCGGCGGCGAGCTCGTCGAGGGCGGCGCTGACCATCCTGACCATGTCGAGGGTGAGACTGTTCAACGCGCGCGGTCTGTTCAGGCGGATGATGCCGGCAGAGGCGTGGCGTTCGAGGATGACGTCGCGCTGCTCGATACCATCCCGCATTGCGGTCTCCCTGCCACCTGGATCATGTGTGACGCCGCGCTGCTCCTAGACTCAGGCGTACAGCGGCTGTTGGGTCATTGCGAATTTATCGCGTTCGATCGCATAGTCTATGGCTGCGGAGAGGGGTAATGGCCGAGAAAAATAATAGCCCTGTGCCAGCCGGACGCCCATGGCCCGCAGCCCCTCGGCGACCTCCCCGCTTTCGACGCCTTCCGCGACCGACGCAATGCCGAGATTCTGGCAGAGATTCGCAACCGAACGCGTGATGTTCAGGCAACGCGTGTCGCGATCGAGATTCATCACGAAGCTCTTGTCGATCTTCAGCTTGTCGAAGGCCAGCCGATGAACGTGACTGAGGCTGGAGTAGCCGGTGCCGAAATCATCCAGCGCGATGGTGACGCCAGCGGCGCGAAACAGACTGACGACGCGGTCGGCCGTGGCGAAATCGGACAGCAGGGCCGTTTCGGTGATCTCGAACTCGATGCGCCGGGCATCCACCCCCGAGCGGTGGATCATGGCCAGCAGCGTCATTGCGGTCTCATGATCGCAAATGTCCCGCGCCGAGAGATTGAACGACAAACGCAGGCGGGACGGCATTGCGGAAAGCGCATCGAGCGCCTGTCCCAGCAGAACGCGCGTCATCCGGCCGATAAGAGCCGTGCGCTCCGCCGCAGGAATGAAGGCGGCGGGGCTGATCCGGCCAAACCTGGCGCTGTCCCAGCGCGCCAATGCCTCGTAACCCACGACGATACCCGTCTTGAGCTCGATGATCGGCTGGTATTCCAACGACAGCTCGTCCGCGAAATTCCCCGCCTGCAACTCCAGCTCGATCATGTGCCGCTGCGACAGGATCGTCTCATGCTCCGGCGAGAAGAATTCGACGCCGCCATTGTGTTTGCTCTTCACCTGATAGAGCGCGAAATCGGCCTTCTCGTAGAGCTCTTCAGCCGTATGGTCCCCGGAGGCGAGCTGGACGATGCCGCAGGAACCGGACACCCGAACCGATCCGTCCGGAATCTCGAACGGTTCGCGGACCGCGCTGCAGAGCGCGTGGGCGACATCGGCGATCGTCGAAACGGCAAGATCATCCGGGAATATGATACCGAACTCGTCCCCGCCCAATCGGGCGACGACACCGTCATCGCCAATCAGGGCCATGAAACGACGCGCGGTTTCCTTGAGAACGAGATCACCCGCCGCATGGCCGAAGACGTCATTGACGGGCTTGAAACCATCAAGGTCGATGATCCCCAGGACAGGCGGCGCATCCGATCCGGCCCGCAGCCGTTCTTCGAGCGACAGGAAGAAGCTGCGGCGATTGGCAAGGCCGGTCAGCTGGTCGTGCAGCGCGTTGCGGCTGTTTACAAGGTTGAGTTCCTGCGCTTCGGCCTGCTTCTTCTGCAGTTCCTCCGTCAGCCGCACGAGACGCACGAAATTCTGGTAGTAGCTGTTGATAACCCGCAGGAACGGCACGACAAGGAAAGCGCCACTCGTCGCCGTGGCAACGAACACCGGATTGCCGGAGAACATGAACGTGACGATCATCGTCCCGAACGTGATGACCGTGGTCAGTGCCGCCGCCAGTGGCAGATGCATGAGGCAGAATACCGAGGAAATACCGGTGACCACCAGGAAATAGGCGATCTGTCCCTGCTGGTAGGCATTGCCATACTGATAGAGAGCAACCGCCCAGGCACCGAAGGCGCAGGTCAGGACGGCGGCTGCCACCACAGTAATGCGCATGAGCGTCATCGCCCGCTCAGCAGTCACCTCGTCCCTGCCGTGAATTTCCCACCAGCAAAGCCTGAGCAGGCAGGTAACGGACAGGCCGATCGGGACGTAGAGCGACAGCCAGACAGGGGCCGTCCCGATATGGGTTATCGCGACGGCGAGCACGTTGATGATCAGAAGCACGTAGAGAATAGGGATCTGCGACGCGAGAGCCTTGTACTGCGACTTGAGGAAGTCCGGATCATCCTTTTGCAGACGGAGCGACGCGAGAAAGCTGTTCATGATTTCCTTTTCCCTTGGCCCATGCCAGCCAGAGAAAGCTTGATTATTTCCTACTCACGTTGCGTCAGGTCGGTCGCCGACCGGACGCATGGTAAATGCTGTGTTAGAACCCCGCCGCGGCAAGCGCGCGATGAACACTCTGCAGGTCATCCACGCTCCTGTTCATCAGGAAGAGTTCCCAATCAAGCGCGCTACGGACAATCGTTTCCAGGGAATCGTATTGCGGCTTCCAATCGAGCACGCGGTGCGCCAGCGTTGAATCGGCAACGACGCTTGCCGAATCGCCGGGGCGGCGCGGCGCCATGTGGATCTTGAAAGACTGGCCGTGCAGGCGAGTGACCATGTTCAGCACGTCGAGAACGGAATAGCCGGCCCCGTAGCCGCAATTCGCCACCAGCGAGCCGCGCCCGCGACGCAGGTGCTGCAGGGCCTTCAGATGTGCTGCCGCGAGATCGCTGACATGGATGTAGTCGCGCACACCCGTCCCGTCATGCGTGGGATAATCGATACCGTAGACATGCACGCTGTCGCGCCGCCCGAGGGCGGCTTCGCAGGCAACCTTGATCAGGTGCGTGGCGCCTGCTGTCGACTGGCCAGCACGGCCCTCAGGGTCCGCACCGGCGACGTTGAAATAGCGAAGGGCGACATAGTCGAAGTCATAGGCTGCCGCGGCGTCGCGCAACATGAACTCAGTCATCAGCTTCGACTGGCCATAAGGATTCTCGGGATTGAGAGACGCGTCTTCCTTGACGGGAGCGGATGTCTTCTGCGGGCCGTAGACGGCAGCTGTCGATGAAAAGACGAAGTGGCGAACGCCAGCCTCGATCGCAGCACTCATCAGCTCACGCGTCTTGCCCGAGTTGTTGTCGTAATAGGAGAGCGGATCCGAGACCGAGGCCGGCACGACGGCCGATCCCGCGAAATGGATAATGGCTTCGATATCGTTTTCAATGAAGATGGTCTTGAGAATCCGGCGGTCCGCGACGTCACCGAGATAGAAGCGCGCCTGGGGAGCGACGGCCCAGCGGAAACCTGTCGACAGACGGTCGAGAACGACGACTTCCTCGCCGGCGTCCAGTAGCGTCCACACCATATGGCTGCCGATGTATCCCGCGCCGCCGGTGACCAAAATTGCCATCGCCTACATTCCCTGCCTTCATTGCACGGACGCAATTGACGCCAGTTTCCTTTCCGATTTTCTTATTAAAAGAGCGCCGGACGGCTTTGAGGCGGGTAAGTTTGGCGATGTGGTTAGAGCGGGATTTCGACGTTCTCTACAATTTTATCAATGTGCCAATTTCGGGCCGAGGGCTCGAGAAACGAGCCCTCGGTCGCTCCGTCAAAGCTTGAGAATGTAGTCGCAAAGGCGGTCGGCCGCCGTCTGTATTTGCGCGGGATCGCGCAGGAAGCAGGCACGGAGAAACAGCTCGCCGCCGGCGCCGAACGCCGCGCCGGGGGCCAGGCCGACGCCGGTCTTGTCGACGATATCGATCGCCGCCTTGCGGCTGTCGGTGACGCCGTCAATCTTCAGGAACGCATAAAGCGCACCATCAGGCTTGAGCGTTTGCACGCGATTGGTCGCAATGAGGGCGTCGCAGAGAATGTCGCGCGAGCGCTTTGCCTTTTCGATGTTGGCCTCCACGAAAGCCTCGCCATCATTCAAGGCAGCGACGGCGCCCCTCTGCATGAACTGGGCGACGCCCGAGGTCGAATACTGGATGAGGTTTTCAATCACCTGCCCGGTCTGCGGCGGCGCCACGATCCAACCCACGCGCCAGCCGGTCATCGACCAGTTCTTCGAGAAGGAATTGACGAACATGATCCTGTCGTCGGCGTCCATGACATCGAGGAACGAGGGCGCGCGACCGCCGGGGAAGTAGTAACGAGCATAGATCTCGTCGGCCATGATCCAGAGACCATGCTTGCGCGCCAGCCCGAGAATGGCGGCCAGATCTTCCTTCGTCGCGGTCCAGCCGGTCGGGTTGGACGGGGTGTTGATGAAGAGTGCCTTGGTTTTCGGGGTGATTGCCGCTGCGATGCGATCAAGATCGACTGCCCATTTGCCGCCCTGGAATTGCAGCTGCACGCCGACCGAACGGGCCCCTGCAATTTCGAGCGCCGCGGCAATATTGGGCCAAGCCGGAGTCAGGTAAACAAGTTCGTCGCCCGGCGACGTCAGCGCCTGCACGGCGATCTGGATCGCCTGCATGCCGGAACCGGTGACAAAGAAATGGTCGACCGGAAGATCAACCGCGAAATTGCGGGCATAATAGTCCGAAAGTGCCTGGCGAAGCTCGGGAATGCCGCGCTGATAGGTGTAGAAGGTCTCGCCGGCGCCGAGAGCATCCATCGCGGCCTTGTTGACGAAATCGGGGCTGGGCAGATCCCCCTCGCCGACCCACAAAGGCAAAAGGCCTTCTCTGCCACGCGCGTAGTTGACGACTTCAACGATCCCGCTTTCAGGCGCAGAGACGGCGCGCGGGCTAAGGCTGCTTACGATCGACATGCATCACTCCGGTTTTTGCCTTCATAGAATAATTACGAAGGCAAATCCCATGACAATCCGTGATGCAATGTCGATTTCTTTGATGGTTGGCCCCGCCATAGCCAAGGGGGCCAGTCTCGATCAGACGGCCGGGCGCTTGGCCAGCAGGTCGCGAATTTCGGTGAGAAGCGCGACGTCGGCAGGCGTTGCAGGCGCTTCTTCCGGTGCTGCCTTCTTCTGCTTTTCGACCTGCTTCTGAAGCGTGTTCACGCCCTTGACCATCAAAAAGATGATCCAGGCAAGGATCATGAAGTTGATGAGAACGGTAATGAAGCTGCCATAAGCAAGAACCGCACCCTGCTGGCGAGCGGCCGCCAAGGTCGGTGCATTGACGTTCGAAGACAGGCCAATGAAGTAGTTGGAGAAGTCGAAACCACCAAAGATCGCGCCAACGATCGGCATGATGATGTCATCGACCAGCGATCTCACGATGCCGCCAAAGGCACCGCCGATAATCACACCGACAGCAAGGTCCATGACATTGCCGCGGGCGATAAATGCTTTGAACTCGTTGAGCATGCGATCTGTCTCCCTTTGATGCAGTCCACTGACATGCCATTGTTTTTATTAGCTACATGTTCGAAACAAATATTCAATTGCTAATTACAAATATCGTTATGACCCGTGCGTCTTTGACTTAAGGCCTAGAGCGGGCCCGATGTTCAAAGCCCGTGAATTGCCGTAGTCTCGAACCGTCCGGGAGGACCGGCGCATGTGGCGCCGGCGGAGGGTCAATGCTGCCAGGCTGGGTCATACTTGCATCCGCGTTCGGCTATCTGCTGCTGCTTTTCGCCGTGGCAAGCCATGGCGATCGCCGGCGCAGGCGTTTCGGCGTCCCGCAAGGCGGCCGGCCGATCGTCTATGCGCTGAGCCTTGCGATCTACTGCACCTCCTGGACGTATTTCGGCGGCGTCGGACTGGCGGCGCAGCGCGGGCTGGAATTCACCGGCATCTACATCGGCCCGATCCTCGTCTTCACCCTCGGCATGCCGGTGTTGCGCCGGATCATCGACCTTGCCAAGGCCGAGAAGCTGACGTCGGTGGCGGACTTCATTGCCGCCCGGTACGGCAAAAATTCAACCGTCGCGACGATCGTTGCCCTGATCTCCCTCGTCGGCGCCATTCCCTATATCGCGTTGCAGCTCAAGTCGGTGTCGAGCACGGTGAGCGCGATGCTCAATCCCTCCGACTACGGGATCGGCAGCGGCAATCTCTACTTCCTCGATCTGCCATTGCTCGTAACCCTGGTGCTGGCCTGCTTCGCCATCATGTTCGGCACGCGCCACACAGACGCCACGGAGCACCAGGATGGACTGATCCTCGCGGTCGCGATGGAGTCGGTCGTCAAGCTCGTCGCCTTTCTCACCGCCGGCGTCTGCGTCATCTGGTTCCTGTTCGACGGCCCCAGCGATCTCTGGCAGAAGGCCGCCGACAACGCACTCGTGCAGTCCGCCCTGAGCTACCAGACGCCGCTCAGCCGGTGGATTACGCTGACGCTGCTCTCGGCGTTCGCGATCATCATGCTGCCGCGGCAATTCCATGTGACGGTCGTGGAAAACCGGACGCCGAAGGAGCTGCGTCTCGCCGGGTTGCTGTTTCCGCTCTATCTCGTTGCCATCAACCTGTTCGTGCTTCCGGTTGCCATCGGCGGATTGCTGACGTTCGGCGGCAGCGGCAATGCCGATCTCTACATGCTGTCCTTGCCAATCGTCGGACAGATGCCGGTGGTCTCGCTGATCACCTTCATCGGCGGCTTCTCCGCCGCGACGGCGATGGTGATTGTCGCCTCGGTCGCCCTCTCGATCATGGTGTCGAACGACATCATCATGCCGATTTTCCTGCACCGAAAGCTCGCCGGGCAGCGGGACGATTTCGCAAAGACGCTGCTCAACATCAGACGCAGCGCCATATTCGCCGTTCTCCTGCTTGGCTATGCCTACTACCGATCCACCGACAGCACGACCGGGCTTGCCTCCATTGGTCTTCTCTCTTTTGCGGCCATAGCGCAGATGTCGCCGTCGCTCTTCGGCGGGCTGATCTGGCGGCGTGCCAATGCGCGCGGCGCCATCCTCGGGCTCACCTCGGGCTTCGTCATCTGGGTCTATCTGCTGTTTCTGCCGTCGCTCGGCGGACCTGACTATTCGTCGGTCGCCAGCGCCGTGCTCGGCTTCATCTTCCCCGGCACGACTGTCTTTACGGCTCCCGACGCCGACCCGCTCGTCAATGCGACTGTCATGAGCCTGCTCGTCAACACCGCCTTCTTCGTCATCGGCTCGGTCACCCGCAACGCCAGACCGCTCGAGCGTATCCAGGCGGGTATCTTCATCAAGCGGCAATCCCGCTCGCAGTTTGCAACACGCGGCTGGAAGACCCGGATCAGTGTCGGCGATCTTAAAGCGACGATATCCCGCTATCTTGGCGACGAGCGGATGGAGCGTTCCTTTCTGACCTACCAGCAGAGCTCGGGGCGCAAGCTCGATGACGAGCAGCCTGCGGACATGGCCCTGATCCATTTCACCGAGCAGCTGCTCGGCAGCGCCATCGGCTCATCTTCGGCGCGTCTCGTGCTGTCGCTGATCCTGCAGAAGGTCGAGGACGCCTCCGCCGATACGGCGTGGCTGCTCGATCAGGCGAGCGAAGCGCTCCAGTATAACCAAGACATGCTGCAGACGGCTCTTTCGCAGATGGATCAGGGCATTGCCGTCTTCGACAGCTCGAACCACCTGACAATCTGGAACCGCCGGTTCCGGCAATTGCTGGATCTTCCCGAAGCTGCGGGACAAGTGGGCTTCCCGCTCTCCGAGATCGTCGCGATCCTCAGCGAACGGGGCGACCTTCCCGGTGGCGATCACAGCCAGACGGTGCGGCATTTCCTCGCCCTCGACCAACCGTTCGCATTGGTTCTGGCTGGTGGCGAGCGGATCATCGAAGTGCGCTCCAACGCCATGCCCGACAAGGGCATCGTTGCGACGTTCACCGATATCACGCAACGCGTGGCCGCGGACAAGGCGTTGAAACAGGCCAACGAAACGCTGGAACAGCGGGTGGCCGAGCGGACCGCCGAGCTCACCCGCGTCAATCACGAACTCGGCGAGGCGCGAGCAGCGGCCGACGACGCCAATCTCGGCAAGACACGGTTTTTCGCCGCCGCCGGACACGACATCCTGCAGCCTCTCAATGCCGCGCGGCTCTACTCATCCGCTCTCGTGGAGCGAATAGGACAATCCGAAAGCAGTGCGATCGTACGCAACATCGATTCCGCGCTGGAGTCGGTCGAGAGCATTCTCGGGGCGGTTCTCGACATTTCCCGGCTGGATACCGGCGCAATGCGTCCGCGCCTTGCCTCCGTGCCGCTCTCGGATCTGCTGGAGCGCATCCAGACCGATTTCGCGCCGATTGCACGCGAGAAGAAACTGAAGCTGGTGGTGATGCCGACCTCGCTTCGGGTCCGCTCCGACCCGAACCTGTTGCGGCGGCTCGTGCAGAACCTTGTATCCAACGCCATCAAATACACGATATCAGGCACGGTGCTGGTCGGCGCACGTCGACGCGGAAATCAGGTCGTCATTCAGGTGATGGATTCCGGCATCGGCATCCCGCCGTCGAAATTCCGGACTGTCTTCAAGGAGTTCGCACGGCTCGACGAAGGCGCCAAGACCGCATCGGGCCTAGGGCTCGGGCTATCGATCGTCGACCGTATCGCGCGCGTGCTCAGCCATCCCGTCGAGCTGCACTCGACCCACGGCAAGGGGACAGACTTCCGCATCGTCATGCCACGCGACGTCTCGCGGCAGGTCGAACCATCGACCCCTGCCCCACCCGCCGAACGGTCCGCACAGAACCTCAAGGGCTTGAGGATTCTCTGTATCGACAACGAACCGCATATTCTCGAGGGAATGCAGCTGCTCCTTGGCGGCTGGGGTTGCGATGTGCAGTGCGCGGATTCGCTAGCCGCGATCGTCCAGCTTGATTTCCGCCAACAGGCCCCGGACCTCGTCATCGCCGACTACCATCTGGGCGACGGGACCGGGGTTGCAGCGATCCTCGCGACCCGGGAGCAGTTCATGTCCTACATCCCTGGTCTGATCGTGACCGCCGACCGCACGCCGGAGGTTCGCGCCGAGGCGGAACGCCACGGCATCAGCATTCAGCACAAGCCTGTTCGGCCCGCGGCGCTGCGCGCCTATATCACCCAGATTTCCGCGCAGAAACGGGCAGCGGCGGAATAGCCGCGACAGCTTCGCTTCTCATCACATCCGCCACGAGGCCGCGCACGTGATCGGTCGACGGCGCATCGCCGAACAGTATCCGATAGATGATCGGTGCCACGACGCGATCCATCACCGCATCCACAGGAGGGAAGCCCTCGCCGCGCCCCTGAGCGCGATCGCCGATCAGCTCCATCTGCTCGCGGGTGAAGGCGTAGCACTTGCAAGCATTGGAATTGTCTTGCGCTGCCAATACATCGCGGATCATCTCACGGCCGATGCCTGAGGACATTTCCTCGGCATATTGTTCGGCCCATGCCTCCAGATCACCCTTGGCGCTACCGGTGTCGACCGGCTGCATGTCAGGGCGCAGGCGCTCGACCGCGACGTCGGCGAGCAACTCCTGGAGATCACCCCAACGGCGATAGATCGTCGAGGGCGTGACACCTGCCTCGCTCGCGATCAACGGGATGGTCACGTCCGTTCGCTCTATCGATTGCAGCAGCGTACGCACGGCCTCGTGGACCGATGCCTGGACCCGGGCGCTACGACCGCCGGGACGAAGATTTTCTTTTACCGCCATTCCAACCCAACCCGATCTCTTCCCTGCGCGCCATGGTTCAAAAAGTTTGAGCGATCCATTAACGCAACTTATTTGCTTTTAGCTTACGCCCGACCTACATGGTCTAACGCAACGACTTAGCTTTAAGGGGCTTATATATGCGCGGCGCCGGCGAATCCATAGAGACCAAGTCCAATCCGATCCGCTTTCACGCGATCACCCTTGCCACCTTCTTCGGGGCATCGGCCGCGCCGACGCCGCTCTATCGGATCTACCAGGAGAATTTTGCCGTTTCTCCGGTTCTGATCACGGTGATCTTTGCAGTCTATGCCTTCGCACTGCTGCTCGCCTTGCTGATCGCCGGCTCGATCTCAGATCATCTCGGCCGCAAACCGGTGATCTTTTCGGCGCTGCTGCTGGAGATCGTTGCCATGACGTTGTTCGTCGTCGCAAGCGGACCGGGATGGCTGATTGCCGCAAGGATCGTGCAGGGACTGGCGACCGGCATTGCCGGCGCGTCCATCGGCGCGGCGCTCGTCGATGTCGATCGTCCCAAGGGCCAGCTCGTCAACTCCATTGCGCCGCTCTCCGGCATGGCGATCGGGGCCTTCGGCACCAGTGCACTCATTCAATACGGGCCGTTTCCGCTGCATCTTGTCTACGCGATCCTGCTGGCTGCCTTCGTCGTGCAGGCGATCGCCATATGGGCCACCGGAGAAACCGGCGGCCAGCGGCCGGGCGTCTGGGGTTCGCTGAAGCCGCGGATCGCAATTCCCCCGCAGGTCAAGCGATCGCTCGCGTTGGTGACACCGATCAACATTGCGAACTGGACGCTTGGCGGCTTCTATCTGTCGCTGGTACCCTCGCTGGTGGTCAATACCACAGGCAATCATGCGCCGCTGACAGGTGGCTCTGTGGTCACCGCCCTGATGGTCTCGGGCGCCGCGGCCGTCTATCTCAGGCGCGGTAAGTCGGCCGATTCAAATCTTGGCTTCGGAACGCTCGCGACCATCTTCGGCATCCTGACCGTGGTCGCCGGCGTCCATCTTGCCAACGTTCCGCTGCTGCTTGCCGGCACGGTGCTGACGGGAATGGGGTTTGGCACCAATTTCCTTGGCGCGATCGGCACGATCATGCCGCTCGCCAAGCCGGACGAACGCGCCGAACTGCTTTCCGCCTTCTACATCCAGAGCTATCTCGCGTTCAGCCTGCCGGCGATCCTTGCCGGCTTCCTGGCAAAATCGCTCGGCTACCGGCTGACCACCGACATCTACGCAACGGCGATCGTGCTCGTCACCGGGGCCGGTCTCCTCGGCCTGCGCGCCGAGCGTTCAAGGGCGGCGCGTGCAGCGGCCTAATATGCGGGAGAAGCGACAGCGGCTGGTGAAGAGGAATGCTGCCCCCTGAAACGAAAAAAGGCCGGGCAAACCCGACCTTCCCTTCCATCTCGACGAACCGTGCCAGTACATCCGTGGTCACGATCCGGAGATGATATTCTTTAAGGCTTAGGCAGCCTGCAGGCGGTCAGCCGACATCTTGCCCGAACGCTTGTCAGCAACGAGCTCGTAAGACAGCTTCTGGCCGTCCTTGAGTTCGCGCATGCCAGCGCGCTCAACGGCAGAGATGTGAACGAAAACGTCCGCCGAGCCGTCGTCCGGCTGAATGAAGCCGTAGCCCTTGGTTGCGTTGAACCACTTAACGGTACCTGTGCTCATGACGATATCCTTTTCAAATCGTACACTAAAGATGCAAATCAGCCGGAACCGATGTGCGATGAAACCGATTTTGGAGGAAGTTCGCCAGTAACGACACGAATGTCCGCTACAAAGTTCATCTAGCAAGATCGATGCTGGGCTTTTACCCGGCAATTGTGTTCGTTGCAAGGCGCTTTGGGTCTATCCGCCTCGCTCCCCTTTCGAATTTCACAAGGCATTCGATCCACAACGGAGAAAGCGGGCTCGGCGCGGCCCGCCCTCCATCGTGGGGTGACGGTCAGGCCGCCTTCTGCTCTCCCGCGTAGGGGTCGAACCTGGTGTAGAAGGTCTCGTTGTTTGCCGCCATCTCCCGCAGCAGCGCCGTCGGCTTGAAATGATCTCCGTAAGCCGCGGCCAACTTTTCGCAGAGCGCGACGAAGCTCTTCACGCCCATGCCGTCGATGTAGGACAGCACGCCTCCCGTATAGGGGGCAAAGCCGAAACCGAGGATGGAGCCGACATCGGCTTCGCGAGGATCGGTAACGATGCCCTCCTCGATCGTCCGTGCGGCTTCCAGCGCGATCGTCACCAGCAAGCGATGCTTGAGGACGGCGACATCGACTTCCTCGGCCTTCTTCTGCGGATAGAAAGTCTTGAGTTCGGGCCAGAGCGACTTCTTGGCAGGCTTCGCCGGATAGTCATAGAAGCCCTTGCCGTTCTTGCGGCCACGGCGGTCAAGATCATCGACCAGCTTGTTGATCAGCGTCAGGTGCCGTGGATCCACAGCCGCCTCGCCGAGATCGGCGACGGTCGCCTTCAAGATCTTCTGGCTCAGATCAATCGCCACCTCGTCGTTCAGTGACAATGGCCCGACCGGCATGCCGGCCATCTTGGCGGCGTTTTCGATCATTGCCGCCGGCACGCCTTCGATCAGCATGTCATAGGCTTCGTGGATGTAGCGGAAGACGCATCGGTTGACGAAGAAGCCGCGGGTGTCATTGACGACGATCGGCGTCTTCTTGATCGCGGCGACATAATCCAGCGCCACAGCCAGCGCCTTGTCGCCGGTCTCCTTGCCGAGGATCACTTCGGTCAGCATCATCTTTTCGACCGGTGAGAAGAAATGGACGCCGATGAAATCGACCGGCCGCTTCGAATTCTTCGCGAGGCCGGAGATCGGCAGCGTCGAGGTGTTGGACGCAAAGATGGCGCCCTCAGGCAGCACAGCTTCGACGGCCTCGATGACCGCCTTCTTCACATCGCGATCCTCGAAGACCGCTTCGATGACAAGAGTGGCATCCTTGAGATCGGCATAGTCGGCGGATGGCGTAATGCGCGAGAGAAGAGCCGCGCCCTCATCCTGCGTAAGACGTCCCTTACCGATTGAGTCCTTCACCAATCCCTCGGAGACCGACTTGCCCTTGCTGGCCGCCTCCATATCGCGATCAACAAGGGTGACGGGAATGCCGGCGGCGGCGGTCACGTAGGCGATCGACGCCCCCATGAAACCGGCACCGACGACACCCACCTTCTTCAACTCCGTCTTTGCGATGCCGGCGGGGCGGCGGGCCCCTTTGCCAAGCTCCTGCATAGAGATGAAGAGGGAACGGATCATCGAGAATGCTTCGGTGGTCTGCAGCACCTGGGTGAAATAGCGCTGTTCGATCTTCAGCGCCGTATCGAAGGGAACCTGCAGGCCCTCATAGACGCATTTCAGGATGGCGAGCGCGCCGGGATAATTGCCCGCCGTCTCACGGCGCAGGATCGCGGGTGCGGCCGGCCAGAGCTGGGCTGCCGTCGGCGTCCAGATGCCGCCGCCGGGCGCCTTGAAGCCCTTTTCGTCCCAGGGGGCGATCGGCTTCAGGCCGTCCTTGATCATCTGCTTGGCGGCTGGGATCAGCTGATCCGGCTCTACCGCCTGATGGATCAGGTTCATCGCCTTGGCACGCGCCGCCGTCAGCGACTGGCCCGTCGTCATCATCTGCAGGGCGGACTGGGCGTCCGCTAGGCGGGAGACGCGCTGCGTACCGCCGGCGCCCGGGAAGATACCGACCTTGACCTCTGGGAGCGCGATCTTGACCGACTTGGCATTGGAAGCAACGCGGCCGTGGCAGGCAAGCGACATCTCAAGCGCGCCACCCATGCAGGTGCCGTTGATCGCCGAGACCCAGGGTGTGCCGCAGGTTTCCAGTTTGCGGAACAGGCCGGTCATGCGGCCGACGAGATCGAAGAGTTTCTGCGCGGCGTTCGCCGGGTCCTTGACCTTCTCCTCGTTGTAGAAGGTGAACATCGATTTGATCATCGACAGGTCAGCGCCGCCGGAGAAGCTCGACTTGCCCGAGGTGATGACAACACCCTTGACGGCGCTATCGGCCACCGTCTGGTCGATGATGGCGTTGAGTTCGTCCATCACGTCCGCGGTGAAGACGTTCATGGACTTGCCGGGCATGTCCCAGGTGACGAGTGCGATGCCGTCCGCGTCGGTCTCGACGGTGAAGTTCTTATAGGTGCTCATGATGGGATTTCCTCTTCCCTCAAATTCGTTTTCGTCAGTAGACGGCGACAAGAGCCGCAAACGCGATGGCAATCACAGCAAGAAACAGGAGCAGCGAGCGGTTTGCCGACTTGAGCCGGCGGACATGTGCGACAGGCCCCTCCTTTGAGGCGGCGGCATAGTCCGCAGCCATGTCTTTCTCCAGATTATGCTGGGCGAACTGCCGCTCGATCTCATTCCTTTCTTGCCGGTAGACCTCGCGTTCCATCCCGGGCTTCCCTTAAACGCGTTCGATAACTGTGGCCGTGCCCATGCCGGCACCGATGCAGAGAGTGACGAGCGCGGTGTTGAGATCACGGCGTTCCAGTTCGTCCAGCACTGTGCCCAGGATCATAGCGCCGGTGGCGCCGAGGGGGTGGCCCATGGCAATGGCGCCGCCATTGACGTTGATCTGGTCGTGCGGGATGTCGAAGGCCTGCATGTAGCGAAGGACCACGGCGGCGAAAGCCTCGTTGAGCTCGAAGAGGTCGATGTCGGCAAGCGTCATGCCGGTACGCTTCAGCAGTTTCTCGGTGACGTCGACAGGACCGGTCAGCATCAGCGCTGGATCCGAGCCGATATTGGCGAAGGCCCTGATGCGGCCGCGCGGCTTCAGCCCCATGCTTTCGCCGCCCGCCTTGGAGCCGAGCAGCACGGCTGCGGCGCCGTCGACGATGCCGGAGGAATTGCCGGCGTGGTGGACATAGTTGATCCGCTCAATCTCGGGATGCGCCTGGATGCCGACGGCTTCAAAGCCACCCATCTCGCCGGGCATCTGGAAGGACGGATTGAGCGATGCCAGTGCCTGCATGTCCGTGCCGGGGCGCATATGCTCGTCATGATCCAGGATCATCAGGCCATTCTGATCCTTGATCGGAATGACGGAATTCTGGAAGTAGCCCTTCTCCCAAGCGTTGGCGGCACGCTTCTGGCTTTCGACCGCGTAGGCATCAACGTCGTCGCGGCTGAAACCGTATTTGGTGGCGATCAGATCGGCCGAGACGCCCTGTGGCATAAAATAGGCCGGAAAGTTCACCGACGGGTCCATGAACCAGGCGCCGCCCGACATGCCGAGGCCAACGCGCGACATGCTCTCGACGCCGCCGGCAATGACGATGGCATCAGCGCCCTGGGCAATCTTGCCGGCCGCGAAGTTCACGGCATCGAGGCCGGACGCGCAGAAGCGGGAGATCTGCATGCCCGGCGCCTTGGTGGAGTAGCCCGCTTCAAAGGCAGCGCCTTTCGGAATGACCGCGCCCGCTTCCATGACGGGATCGACGCAGCCCATGATGATGTCATCGACGGTCGAGGTGTCCAGACCGTTTCGGTCGCGGATGGCCTCAAGCGTCTTGGCCGCCAGGCGCACCGACGGCACCTCATGCAGCGAACCATCCTTCTTGCCGCGTCCGCGCGGCGTGCGAACGTGATCGTAAACGAAAACCTCGGTCATAGCTTCATCTCCCTATCGGCGCAGAGGCGGTGCCAAGCGCTTGAATTCTGCCCTGCGGCGATGCCGCATCCGTCTCTCTTCCCCGCGGGAAAGAGAAGGCGCCACCTTCAAAACGCCTCCGCACTCAGCGCCATCATCGTTTCGGCACCCGTCTCGACGCGCGCCTTGCGCAGCGCCGTCTCCGGCATGATCCGCTCCATGAAGAAGCGTGCCGTGATAAGTTTGTTGCGCAGGAAGGCTTCGCGATCGGTTTCTCCGGCGGCAAGACCATCATTGGCGGCCTTTGCCATTTTCGCCCACATATAGCCGAGAATGACGAGACCGAAGAGATGCATGTAGTCGGTCGAGCCTGCACCGGCATTGTCGGGCTTTGCCATCGCATGCTGCATGAACCACATGGTCGCCGCCTGCACGTCGTTCAAGCCCTTCTTCAGGTTCTTGGTGAAGAAGGCCATCTGTTCGTCGTGGCGATTGTCTTCGCAGAAATCACCGATCTCCTTGAAGAGCGCCATGACGGCACGGCCGCCGTTCTGTCCGAGCTTGCGGCCGACGAGATCGAGCGCCTGGATGCCGTTGGCGCCTTCGTAGATCATCGCGATGCGGGCATCGCGCACATACTGGCTCATGCCGTTTTCTTCGATATAGCCATGGCCACCGAAAACCTGCTGCGCCATGACAGCGTGATCAAAGCCCTTGTCCGTCATCACGCCCTTGAGGATCGGGGTGACTAGGCCGAGAATATCGTCCGCCGTCTGCTGCTCCTTCTCGTCCGCCGAGCGGTGGGCGATATCGGATTTCAGGGCGGTCCAGAGAAGGAAGGCGCGGCCGGCCTCGTTGAAGGCGCGAATGGTCATCAGCGAGCGGCGGATATCGGGATGCACGATGATCGGATCGGCCTTCTTCTCGGGCGCCTTCGCACCGGAGAGAGAGCGGCCCTGGGTCCGCTCGCGCGCGTAATTCGCTGCATTCTGATAGGCCACTTCCGAGATCGCCAGTCCCTGCAGGCCGACACTGAGACGGGCCTCGTTCATCATCACGAACATGGCGCTGAGGCCCTTGTTTTCGGCACCGATGAGAAAGCCGGTGGCGTCGTCATAATTCATGACGCAGGTTGCGTTGCCGTGAATGCCCATCTTGTGCTCGACGGCACCGCAGGAAACGGCATTGCGATCGCCAACCATACCGTCGTCCGTGACGGTGAACTTCGGCACGATGAAGAGCGAGATGCCCTTGGTGCCTTCGGGCGCGCCCTCGATACGGGCGAGCACGAGGTGGATGATATTCTCCGTCATGCCGTGCTCGCCGGCGGAGATGAATATCTTCTGGCCTGAGATCTTGTAGCTGCCGTCCGGCTGCGGCACGGCCTTGGTGCGCAGAAGGCCGAGATCGGTGCCGCAATGCGGTTCCGTCAGATTCATCGTACCCGACCATTCGCCGGAGACCATCTTCGGCAGATAGGTCTTCTTCTGCGCGTCGGAACCATGCACGAAGATCGCGGCGATCGCGCCCTGCGTCAGACCGGGATACATCATCAGCGACATGTTCGCGGCGGAGGTATATTCGCCGACGGCAGCGTGGAGCGTGTAGGGAAGACCCTGGCCCCCGAACTCCTCGGGCACGGCAAGACCCGTCCAGCCGCCCTGGCAATAGGCATCATAAGCTTCCTTGAAGCCCTTCGGCACGGAGACCGACCCGTCGTCGTTACGTACGCAACCTTCCTGGTCGCCCGAATAATTCAGCGGGAACAGCACTTCCTCGGCCACCTTCGCCGACTCGCCCAGAATGGCCTCGATCATATCGGGGCTCGCATCGGCGAAGCCCGGCAGATTGTTGTAGCGTTCGAGACCCAGCACATCGTTCAGCACGAAGAGCGTGTCGTTCACCGGGGCCTTGTAGACTGGCATCGTTCGAATTCCTCCAATTCGCTTACCGGGCGAGACCGGCATTTGAGACTCTATTACAAAATATTGACGTTTGCGTAAACGTCAAATTTCAGCCGCGAATTTCTGCGCCCGTTTCGGCTGGCGCATGTCGGGAACCGCCGTCTCGGAACGTCCTATGGCTGTGATGCATTAGCAACGAACAGCGAGGAGGACGAACAATGGTCAAGGTCAGCTCGAATCTCTGGTTCGAAAAGAACGTGCGGGAAGCAGTTGCATTTTATGTGGCAACGGTGCCCAATTCGTCCATGGGGAGAACGACGGTGCTTCCCGCGGAAACACCCAGCGGCCCTCCCGGCAGCGTCACCATTGTCGAATTCAAACTCGGGCAGCAGGACTTCACGGCCATGCAGGCGGGTCCGCTCGATCCGTTCAACCATGCGTTCTCGATCTCGGTGCAATGCGAAACCCAGGAAGAGATCGACCGGATCTGGACACGCTTTCTTGGCAATGGCGGCACCGAAGAGCAATGCGGCTGGCTGCGAGACCGCTGGGGCGTGTGCTGGCAAATCGTGCCTTGCGTGCTCGCCGACATGATTGCCGATCCGGATCGGGAGCGCGCCAAACACGTCACGGAAGCGATGCTCAAGATGGTCAAGCTCGACTTGGCGACGCTTCAGGCCGCCTACCGCTGAACGGAAATCAATTGAAACGGTATATTATGAGGGTGCTATCTTTCTGTGGCGGCTATGTATAGAAATCATGGAGACCCATAATTGGACGCTTCATGACTTCCACTGCCGCCTTCCTTCGATCCAGCCTGCTCATGCTTGCCGTTGGTGTGATGATCCTTCTCGGAATCGTCGGCTCGTCGCTGTGGCTGGTGCAGGCAAACCGTTCATATTCGGATGAAACGGCGTCATTGCGTCGGGTCCGCAGCTCCATCGTCAATCTGTTGACGACGGTGCAGGATGCGGAGACAGGGCAGCGCGGCTTCCTGCTGTCGACCGATCCCGCCTATCTGGAGCCCTACAACAAGGCTCTGGCAAACCTGCCGGAGCGGCGCAAGGTTCTGACCGAGAACGTTTCGTCTCTTCCAGGCTATGCCAAGCAGCTCGACGCGCTCAACGCCGCCATCGATGGCAAGATGACCGAGCTGACGACGACGGTTGCGCTGACCAAGGACGGAAAGCTGCCCGAAGCCTTGGCGATCGTTCGCGATGACGCCGGGCGGGAGCTCATGGACAAGGTTCGAGCGATCCTCGGCGACTTCCTGCAGCAGACGGATGATCGCCTGCGCGTGCTCGTGGAGGCACAGCTTTCCGCCGCCAACAATCTGCAATGGGTTACGATCGGCGGCGCAGTCGCCATCCTGCTTGTGCTCGGCGGCGGCATTCTGATCATTGCGCAGCACGTGCGCGACCTGTCGCAAGCCACGAAGGAAGTCGAGTTCCTGAACGTCGGACTGGAGGCACGCGTAAACGAGCGCACCCAGGACCTGATCCGCGCTAACCAGGAAATCCAGAAGTTTGCCTACATCGTGACGCACGACCTGCGTGCGCCTCTTGTCAACATCATGGGCTTCCTCAGCGAACTCGATACCGCGATGAAGGCCGTTTCGACCTATATTCTCGCCGACGAGAAGCCGCCGACGGCTGAAGAAATCCACGAGGCTCGACAGGCAGTCGAAGAAGACCTGCCCGAAGCGCTCGGGTTTATCCGATCATCGACCCGCAAGATGGATTCGCTCATCAACGCGATCCTGAAGATTTCCCGGGACGGGCGCCGCAAGCTTCAACCGGAGCGCATCGACCTCAAAGCCCTGATCGACACCGCGGCGGCGAATGTCCACCATCAGATCGTGGATGCGAGCGGCACCGCGGATGCACGGGTTCGTGTCGGCAGCATCATCAACGATCGCTTCTCGCTCGAGCAGATATTCGGCAACCTGTTCGACAATGCCGTCAAATACCAGATGCCGGGGCGTCCGCTGCAGCTCAACGTCGACGCCTATCCCGACGGTCCGGGACGGATCAGGGTGGAGGTCAAGGACAACGGCCGCGGGATCGGCCCCCAGGACCTCGAGCGTGTCTTCGAGCTCTTTCGGCGCGCCGGGGAACAGGATCAACGCGGCGAAGGCATTGGCCTCGCCCATGTGCGCTCGTTAATCCGAAATTTGGGGGGCGACATTACAGTCGAGTCAGAACTTGGGCAGGGCAGCACGTTCATCCTGACGCTGCCGACCGACCTCACCAAAATCGTACGGAGTATGGACCTATGAAAGCAACCGGACAGGAAGTCACGATCGTCATGATCGAAGACGATGAAGGCCACGCCCGCCTCATCGAAAAGAACGTGCGCCGCGCCGGCGTGCACAACGAGATCGTGCCGTTCACGCTCGGCAAAAGCGCGCTGGACTACATTCTTGGTCCGAGCCGTGACGGGGTGGTGAGCAAGGAGCGCTACCTGCTCGTGCTTCTCGACCTCAACCTGCCTGACATGTCGGGTCTCGACATTCTCGCCAAGATCAAGGGCAACGAACATACGCGCCGCATGCCTGTTGTCGTGTTGACAACGACGGACGACGAGCGCGAGATCCAGAAATGCTACGATCTCGGTGCAAATGTGTATATCACGAAGCCAGTCGACTATGATGGATTCGCGACCGCTATCCGAAATCTCGGCCTCTTCTTTTCCGTCATCCAAGTCCCCTAACGAGTAGCAAAAATCTGTGCGCATCCTTTATGTCGATGATGATCCAGCCCTTGCCCGCCTTGCCACGCGGGTTCTTGCGCGCAGTGATTTCGAAGTCGTTCACGCTCCATCGATCTCGGTGGGTCTGGACCTGTTCACCAGTGAAGACTTCGAAGCCGTCGTCCTCGACCACTACTTCGAGAGCCAGACGGGCCTGACCTTTCTGGAAGCAATCGCGGAGAGCGGAAAGCAGACGCCGGTTCTCTATGTGACCGGATCCAGCGACGCCGACGTGGCAATCCGGGCATTGAAGGGAGGCGCGGCCGACTACGTTGTCAAGACGGCGACCGACGACTTCTTTCCTCTGCTCGTCAGCGCGCTCAACCAGGCGCTGGAAAATGCGCGGCTGCGCAGCGAGAAGGAAGAAGCCGACCGCCAGCTCGTCGTCGCGAAGGAGCGAGCCGAGCTGCTGCTTGCGGAGATGAACCATCGCATCGCCAACAGCCTGTCGCTCGTCTCCGCAATGATCCGCATGCAGATGCAGATCGCCAAGACGGAGGAAACGAAGACGGCGCTGAACGAGACGCAGAACCGGATCACGGCGATCGCAGGCGTCCACCGCAGCCTCTACACGTCGGAGAATGTCGGCGAGGTCCAGCTCGATGTCTACCTCGGGCCGTTGCTGGCCGAGCTTCAGAGCGCCAACGCGTTCGCGCGCGGCATCTCGGTACAGTCCGATCTCTGTCAGGTCTCTACGTCGGCGGACAAGGCTGTCGCGCTCGGCATCATCCTGATCGAACTGGTGACGAACGCGATGAAATACGCCTATCCCTCCGGAACAGGCGATGTCCGCATCACGCTTCGCACAGAGGGCGATGGCGCGGTTCTCTCGGTGGAAGACGATGGCGTCGGATACAACCGAACGAGCGGGCCAAAAGGAACGGGGCTCGGCACGAGGCTGATAAACGCCATGGCCACCACACTCGGCGCCGAATTGACCTTCGGGCATGACGGTCGATCCTCCGGCACGCACATCGCCATTCACTGGCAACAATAGCGCAAGGCACTGCCCTCGCCCGCAGCCCGGGAGGCACCGCGAGCCAGCGTTGCCAACGGGACACCAAATCATTCCTTGAAAATCGTGCGTGGCCGTTTGCTTCTTTAGCAAGACACGCTAGATTTCGCTGGCTAACTGACGAAATAGCCTGGGAGGAGCGATTTCATGAGACGGACTTGGCCCGAAGAGTTCAACTCCATCCTGAACAATGCGGAAGAGGTCACGATAGACCTACCTCCGATCGAGCACGAAGACGGATCGCGCAGCGAAGCGATCAGCCGGAAAGCGCTCAAGGTTCGCATTGCGATGGAGGACTACGAACGCATCTGGCCGCTGGCCGAAATGCGTTACAGGCTCGATGGAAAGCGACAGGGCAAAGCGATCACGCTGATCACGACCAACCCGCATTATCACCGCTGGCACCCGGCGGATGGCGGCAGTGTCGACAACGTCGCCGATAGCGGGCGGCACTACACGACCAAATATCTGGTCGTGCATTTCCTGCTCGACGACGTGAGGGAAACGGCGGCGGCCTGAGCCGCCTCCCCTCATGCAACATCCAGCGCCTGGGCGAGATCCGCTATCAGATCGTCCGGGTGCTCGATGCCGATCGACAGGCGGATGGTTGATTCCAATACGCCGATGCGCTGACGCACATCGGCCGGCACACCCGAGTGGGTCATTGTGGCCGGGTGGCTGGCCAGCGATTCCGTGCCGCCGAGGCTGACGGCCAGCTTGAATATCTGCAGCGCGTTCAAGAACTTGAAGGACGCCGCCTGACCACCCTCGATATCGAATGAGAATGTCGAGCCGGCACCCGTGCATTGGGCGGCAAAGGTCCGCCCCAGCGGAGATGCCGGGTCGTGGTACGGTAGATAATGGATCGTCTCCACCTTCGGGTGGGCGTGCAGGTAGTCCGCGACGGCCTGGGCATTGCTGTTTGCCCGCTCCATGCGCAGTTGCAACGTTTCCAGCGAGCGCCCAAGCATCCAGCAGGAATGCGGATCGAGCTGCGTGCCGATCGCGCCACGCAAAGCCTTCACCTGCTTCATCACCGCCTTGGCGCCGAGTGCCGCGCCCGCGATCAGGTCCGAGTGGCCGCCGACATATTTCGTCAACGAATAGAGCGAGATGTCGGCGCCATGCTCGATCGGGCGCTGGAAGACGGGGCCAAGCAGCGTATTGTCACAGGCGATGATCGGCGTGTGTCCCTGCTTCCGTCCGATCGCATCCGCGACGCGGCGGATCATCGCGACATCGACGAGGTTGTTGGTCGGATTGGCCGGCGTTTCGATCAGGATCAGCGACACCCGCCCCTTGACCATCGCCGCCTCCGCGGCGGCCTGCACGGATGCCTCGCTAACCCCATCGGCAAAGCCGACGGCAGCCACACCCAAATTGGCGAAGGTCTTCGCCAGGAGCGTTTCGGTCCCGCCGTAGAGCGGCTGCGAATGCAGCACGGCATCGCCGGGGCGGACAAAGGCGAGCAGCGTCGTGGCGATCGCCGACATGCCTGATGAAAACAGCACGCAGCTTTCCGTCCGCTCGTAAACGGCAAGACGGTCTTCGACGATTTCACTGTTGGGATGATTGAAGCGGGAATAGACAAGCCCCGCGCCGGTGCCTGCCGGCGGCTCACGCCGACCCGAGACATAATCGAAGAAGTCTCGCCCATCCTCGGCGGATCTGAAAACGAAGGTCGACGTCAGAAACACCGGGGGCTTGACCGCACCTTCCGACAGCTCCGGATCGTAGCCGTAGTTCAGCATCTGTGTTTCGGGATGCAGTGCATGGTTGCCGATGTGCGTTTTGGAGGGATGCGGTGCGGTCATGGTCGTCTCCAGCGTTGAGAGATACGTATGAGGCCTCAAAATTATATCAGAATGCGAAGGCAGTTCTTGCTATTTGGAGCGCGTGTGCGCTTATCGGAGCAATTTATTGCGGGAAGAGGAAACAGATGACGCAGAAAATTGCAGACGAAACGGACCGGCGCATCCTGCGGGAACTGGAAGCCGATGCGCGCATCGCGAACAATGAACTGGCCGAACGCGTCGGCCTTTCCGCCTCTGCCTGTCTTCGTCGGTTGCGCCGTCTGGAGGAGGCCTCGATCATCCGAGGCTACACAACGGTCATCGATCCGGCCGTCGATGGCTGGACGATGACGGCGCTCGCTTCGATCCGGCTCAGCCGCCAGCACGAGGATGAAATCCGGATGTTCGAGGAGGCCGTGCGCCAGTGGGACGAAGTTCTCGAGTGCCATCTCGTCACCGGATCACGCGATTACGTGCTCAAGGTGATGAGCTCCGGCTTGGAGGACTACGAGCGTTTCATCAAGGAGAAGATCGCCCGATTGAAGTGCGTCGACACGATCGAGACGAGCTTTGTGATGAACACGATCAAGGCGCGGAGGGTTCAGCGGGAAAGCGCGGCCTAGATCAGCGCAGCTCGAACAACGGCCGTTGAGTGGTGAGGAGGACAGATGAAGGTGGTCGATTTCGAAGTGATCCGGCAACGCGCGGAGGAGCGCAAGGGCGGCGCGGCAGCGCTGCAAGCGATGCTGCCGCCGCTTGCCGATCACGACAAGCTCCGGGCGATGACGGATGACCGGATCCTTGCGGAAATGACGCGGCGCGTCTTCTATAGCGGCTTCGTGCGGCAAGTGATCGACAGCAAATGGCCGGGTTTCGAGGACGCGTTTTCCGGTTTCGATCCGGCCTTTCTGAACATAGCGCCGGACGACTACTGGCACGATCTCACCTCCGACAGCAGGATCATCCGCAACGGCGCGAAAATCATCGCGGTACGCGCCAATGCTGCCTTTGTTCGGGAACTGGCCAATGAGGCTGGCAGCGCTGGCGTATTTTTCGCCGAATGGCCGAGCGCCGACCATGCCGGGCTTCTCGAACTGCTGAGCAAGCGCGGCAGCAGGCTCGGTGGACTGGCGGGCCAGTACTTCCTGCGCGCGATCGGGCGCGACTGCTTCATCCTGACAGGCGATGTGCTTGTCTGCCTCAGAGACGCCGGCGTTGCGCTTTCGCAAACCGGCACCGCCAAGAAGGATCTTCAACTCGCACAACAGGTTTTCGCCGAGTGGTCGGCGCAATCGGGATTGTCGCTGAACCACCTTTCGAGAATTGCCGCCTATTCCATCGACGCGCCTGGGCACCCCTGAGGTCTTTTTTGCATCGCGTCTGGTTCCACAGCGCTCCGATGCCTAGGTGTGAGAGAAATGGATCAGGAGGAACGCGACCATGACAGACTTTCCCTACAGCACGGCGCTCATCGTGGGTGCCGGTTCCGGCGTCAGCGCTTCGTTGGCGCGCCTGCTTGCGGCACGCGGTGTGAAGGTCGCCCTGGCGGCGCGCAACGTCGACAAACTGGCGGCATTGGCGGCTGAAACGGGCGCGAAGACGTTTGCGACCGACGCGGCGCAACCGGCCTCCGTTGCGGCCCTCTTCGAGCAGGTGACTGAGGAGATCGGCGAGCCTGATGTCGTCGTCTACAATGCCAGCGGCCGGGTGCGCGGCCCCTTGACGGAACTCGATCCGAAGGAGGTCGAACAGGCGCTCGCCGTCGGCGCGTTCGGCGGTTTTCTGGTGAGCCAGCAGGCAGCGAAACGCATGGTCCCACGCGGTCGCGGCGCCATCCTGTTTACCGGGGCGACGGCCAGCATAAAGGGTTTCGCTCAATCCGCGCCGTTTGCGATGGGCAAATTCGCGCTTCGCGGTCTGGCGCAGAGTGTTGCGCGTGAACTCGGCCCCAAGGGCATCCATGTCGCGCACTTCATCATAGACGGAGCAATCCGCTCGAAGACGCGGCCGGAAAGCCCCGACAAGCCGGACGCAATGCTCGATCCCGATGCGATCGCACAAAGCTATGTAGATGTCCTGCTGCAGCACCGGAGCGCGTGGTCGCAGGAAATCGAGTTACGACCCTGGACTGAAAGCTTCTGATAGATGCTCCGCTGGTTTTGCGCGCCTGGATTGTGCGCGCAATCCCAACACCCGATTTCCGTCCGAAAATCGGCTGAAACTCACCAGAAGTTAAAGAAATCTCACGCCGGTTAACGGGTTGTTTACCACGTTTCGTGAAAGGTGCCGATTGAGCATTGGCGACCTGCGTTCATTTTTTCAAGTCTCGCGTTTTGTGCATGTCGCTACTCCGTACAGGTTGAGGAAAGCCTAATTGATTATTTCCTCATGGACGGGGCTCTCTGGTCCGCAGTGATGCGGGCGCTGACGGAAAAGCCAATGATCGACCCTGACGAGGGTTCGGACAGACGAAGCGAGCAAGAAGATGAACGGATCGCGATCAAATTCCCCACGGCATTCCGACAGGGCGTCGCTCGATGCACTGAACCGCACGATTGAAGGACTTGAGGCGAGGATCGAAGGATTGATCGGTAGCGGCGTCCGCGATCAGCGGCCACGCGCACCGTCCCCGGTCGCCGAACGCGAAACCTACCCCGACACCTACGGGCAACGTGCCCCCTTGGCCGCAGCCGCGGCGCGACCCGATCCGCTTGCCGAGATCCGTCAGCGCCAGCGCACGATCGAGGCCAGCCGCGAACGCCCGGTTCTTCGCGAACCGGCACCCTATGCCCGCGAGCACGCACCCTACCAGGAACCTGCAAGACCGGTTGCACCCGCGCCGCAGCGTCCGGCACCTGCAATGCAGCAGCCGGCAGCACCCGCGAGCCGCGCCTCCGAAGACACCATGACCGAGATCGCGCAGGCACTCGTCAATCTGCGCCAGGATCTCAAGCGTGACATCTCCGAGGGTGTTACCCGCGAGATGAATGCGTTGCGCAACGAGCTGCGCGAGATCAAGACAAGCGCCGCCGACGGGCATTTCGTCGAAGACATCCGCGCCGACATGGGGCGTCTCGCGGAAAGCATCAATGTTCTTGCAGGCCGCTCCAGCACCACCGAAACGCAGGAACTGCGTGGCGAATTCGAAGAACTGCGGTCACTGATGGATGGACTGGCGCGCGAAGATTCGCTGCGCCACATGGAAAACCGCTGGGACGGCTTCGAAAACCGGCTCCATAACCTCGACACATCGAGCCTGCAGGAAGAACTGGTCTCGCTTGCCTACCGCCTCGACGATATCAAGCGTCACATCGGCGGCATGGGCGAGAGTCCCGCCGTGCGTGCACTGGAAGACAAGCTGATCTCCATCGCAACGGTGATGGAACAGTTCGGCAGCATGATCCAGCCGCATGATCGCGTCATGTCCGAGCAGTTCGCAGCTGTCGACACCCGACTTGACGAAATCAGCCGGGCGATCGCCGCCTCCGGTCGTGCCGCCAACACTGGCGATCCGGCGCTGATCCACCGCCTCGAAGGCCGTCTGAACGGACTGGCTGATCAGATCGAGCTGATGGGCCAAAGCGTGGCGAGCCGCGCGGCACCGACCGAGCACCTAGCCGACCGGCTCGAAGCGCTGACGATGCGCGTCGAGGAGCTTGCCAACGCCGAAGCGACCTCCCGTCTCGACGAACGGCTGCAGCACCTTTCCCTGCTCCTCGAGCAGAGCCAGAGAGCTGCCCCGCAGCCGGAGCTGACCGGAGCGCTTGCCGACATCTCCCGCAAGATCGACGCGCTTGAGACGGGCTCGGTCAACGATGCGCTTGCGCAACGGCTGGACTATCTTGCCCGCCGGATCGACGAAATGGAGTTCCAGCCACTGCAGCCGGTTGCGGCGCCCATCGACGACGGCGCGTTCCGCCGGATCGAAGGCCGCCTCAGCGATATCGCCGCGCGCCTTGAAGAAAGCACCGCGGCGCCTGCCACCGATACCGCTACTCTGCGCAATCTCGAAGACCAGATCGCGCACCTCTCCTCGCTGATGAGCGAGCCGCGCCCGAGCGCCGAGATGCCTGCCGATCTGGATCGCCGCATGGGCGCGATCGAAGACTACATGGCAACCAACGACGAATACATCATCGAGGCGGCCCGCCAGGCGGCGGAGACGGTCGTTCAGGCCTATGCGCGCAACGGCAGCGCAGCCGGCAGCTCGGCTGGCGTCGACATATCCGCGCTCAATGCGCTGGCCGACGATCTGCGTCATCTCGAAGACCTCAGCCGTAGCAGCGAAGAGCGCACGCACAAGACGTTTCAGGCTCTGCACGAAACGCTGGTCCAGATCGCCGATCGGCTCGACGACATGGAGAGCGGTGCCACACGGCATGCTCCGAGAATGCCGGTCGCCGATGTCGACTTCAACGTCGATCCCTATTCGCTGGTGCCGGCGGGCGCTGAAGAGGCAGAAAAGCCGGCCGTGTTCGGAACTCGCGGCACGGTGCAGCAGCCCACCCGTACGGAGGTTGCCGCTGCGCCGGTCATGACGGCTACCGAGACAAGCGCGATCGCGATCGAAGCAGCAACGAAGTCCGCGACTGCGGCGCCTGCGCCGGCGTCCAAGGGAAGCCTGCTCGCAAGCCTCGGCAAGCGCCTCATTCCCGCGAAGAAGGCCAAGGCGAGCGAGCGGACCGTTATCGATCCAGCCCCTTCGATCGATCCCATCGACGTGATGCCGCCTGAAGCTGCCAACGAACCGCTGGAGCCAGGCTCCGGCGCGCCCGACGTGAAGAAAATCCTGGAGCGCGTTCGCGCCAGCCAGAACGCAGCACGGACGAGCTCGAAGCCGGTCAGTGAAAACGAGCGTGCGGACTACATCGCCGCCGCGCGCCGGGCCGCGCAGGCCGCTGCAATGGAAGTGGATTCGGATTCGAAAGCAGGCGTGGCGAAGAGTGGCAAGAAGGCTGCGCAAGCCGATGCTGGCAAGGGAGGCGCCTTTGCACGCTTCCGTCGCCCGATCCTCCTGGCTGTCGGCGCCGTTCTGCTCGCCATCATGGCATTCCCGCTTGCCCGCACCCTGACGCATGGCGAGCCGACCCCGTCGGTCGAAGTCGCGACAGTGACCGACGCCGGCAAAATCGCGCTTCCCGCCGACAGCGAAACCGCGCCGGACCAGAGCCAGGCTGCAGCACCGGTAGCTCCTTCTGCTGAACCCGCCGCCGCGCCGCAGACGCCAGTTGCCGCAACGGAACCTGCATCCGTCCCGGCAACAGCGGACCATCTGACCGAAGCTGCGCCGCTGAACGGCGATGGCCCGACGGCCCTTGCGCCCTCCGGTGCGCCACAAGACGCCTCGGCATTCGTGCCTGCCGACGCTGCGCCAAAGACCGCTGCGCTGGAAGCCTCGGCACCGACGATCGCCGTGCCAGACACCATCCAGCCGAAGTCGCTCGCGGATGCAGCAAAGAGCGGCGATGCGCTGGCGCTATTCGAAATCGGCGCACGCTATAGCGATGGCCACGCTGGCGTGACCGCGGATCCCAAGGAAGCCGCGGGCTGGTACCAGCTTTCCGCCGACAAGGGCTTCGCACCGGCGGAATACCGCCTCGGTAACCTTTATGAGAAGGGCACTGGGGTCGATCGCGACATCAACAAGGCCAAGACGTATTACGAGCAGGCTGCCAATCAGGGCAACGCCAGCGCCATGCACAATCTTGCCGTTCTCTACGCCTCCGGCGCGCTCGGTCAGCAGGATTACACGGCGGCAGCGAACTGGTTTACCAAGGCCGCCAACCTCGGCGTCACCGACAGCCAGTTCAACCTCGCCATTCTCTGCGCCCGCGGCAACGGCGTCGCGCAGGACCTGACGGAATCCTACAAGTGGTTCGCAATCGCTGCAAAGGGTGGCGACAAGGACGCGTCGCAGAAGCGTGACGAGGTCGCCAACGCGATGAAGCCCGACCAGCTCGAAAAGGCGCGCGCCAAGGCCGATCTCTGGAAGGCGGAGCCGCAGGACGCCAAGTCGAACACCGTCGATATCCCCGATGAATGGGCCGGCACCGGTACCAAGACATCGTCGGTCGACATGACCAAGGCAATCCGCAACATCCAGGCGATCCTGAACAACAACGGCTTCGACGCCGGCAAGCCGGATGGACAGCTGGGCGCAAAGACGGTTGCCGCCATCAAGAGCTTCCAGAAGTCGATCGGCCAGGAGCCCAGCGGCCGGATCAACGACGAAACGGTGAAGGCTTTGCTCGAGCGCAACAAGGGACCGGCGACGAAAGCCTGAGCCCTCGGATAACCGCTCATCGCTGAGCGCGGGCGAAACAGCCCGCGCTTTGCGCCCTCGGCAGCAAATCTTTCCCAAGCGCCCCTGACGGCACTTGATCCGCAACCAAGCGATCATCTATGCGTTGGGCGGGGATGGCGTTTGCAAACACCAGGGATGCTGCAGCATGGAAATTTTTACCTCCGCCGGATTGCTTGCTCTTCTGCAAGTGGTCCTGATCGATCTCGTCCTTGCCGGCGATAATGCGGTGGTCATTGGGCTGGCTGCAGCGGGACTGGCGCCCGAGCAGCGCAAGAAAGCCATCCTGGTCGGCATCCTTGCGGCCACGGTCCTGCGTATCGGGCTCGCCAGCGTCACCGTTCAGCTTCTCGACATCATCGGCCTGCTGCTCGCCGGCGGGATCCTGCTGCTCTGGGTCTGCTGGAAAATGTGGCGTGAACTTCGCGCCGGCGAAGCAGAGCACGCCGCGGACGGGGACAGCGACAGCGCCCAGGCACCACGGAAGACGTTCTTTCAGGCGGCGACCCAGATCGTCATTGCCGACGTATCCATGTCGCTCGACAACGTGCTGGCTGTTGCCGGCGCGGCCCGCGAGCATCCGACGATCCTGGTGATTGGCCTCATCCTGTCGATCGCTATGATGGGTATCGCGGCGAACTTCATTGCACGCTTGCTGAACCGCTATCGCTGGATCGCGTACATCGGTCTGGCGATCATCGTCTACGTCGCCCTGCACATGATCTATCGCGGAGCGCTGGAGGTATGGCCGCATGTCGCGCCGGCCGCCGCAGCGATCGGCGGCTAAATCAAGGTCCGTTCACAAGCGCGAGGATGAGCTGGCGGATATTTCCGCCTTCGCTCATCTCCACACGATCGAATTCGCGGCTGCGCTCACGCTGCCGCGCCGACAGTTCGCCGAGACGCTTGGTAAGCTCGACCCTTATCTTCCGGCAGTCTGCATCATCGGCGACCGACAAACCGACACTCACGGCCTCAATCTCTCGAACCATGTCCTTGATGTGATCGCCATGGACGTGTTCATGCTGGGCGATGCCGGTGATGAACCGCTCCCAGCTGGCGCGTGTCGGCGCCGGCAGCGTCTGGGCCGGCTTGGGCAGGGTGTAGGTGATGATGAGCTTGGGCCGCGCCGAAACCAGAACACACGCGCCGGCCTGAGGCTCGTACTTCCGCGTCCATGTCAGCTTGAAGGTCGTATGGGCGATGGTACGCCCCCTGCCGTCGATCGAAGGTCCCCGCTCGCCGATCGAAGCGTAGAGCGCAGCCCCCGATGCACCGGAAATCGCGTATGGCTTTACCTCTTCAACGGCCTTCCATTCCGCCGATGCTGCGATCGGGACCGCGGAAAAAGCCGCGACTAGGCACAACCGAAAAGACATTCTCAAGCACAATCCCCATCCGCCGACGCACAACTGATCGAACCTATCGATCTGCTCTTTCCTGTTCAACTCTCGCGGCGATGTCAGCCCTGTCACAAAACCTGAAAAAAGCCTGATTGGTCGGGAGTGATCATGTACGCCGATCAAGGGCAGCCCATGTCGCTTATCGAAAGCCTCTGGCAACGATTTCAAGTTATCATGCGGCAAATTCAAAGGCATGACTAAGACTGCCCGTGGGGGGCAGATCATCATTCGGGGCCGCCTGTGACAATCTATCTGCCCATTGCGGAATTGTCGGTGAACATTTTCATCATTCTCGGCATGGGCGCGGCTGTCGGCTTCCTCTCGGGCATGTTCGGCGTGGGCGGCGGCTTCCTGATCACGCCGCTGCTGATCTTCTACAACATTCCCCCCGTCGTGGCTGTCGCCACCGGCGCCAACCAGGTGGTCGCATCGTCCATATCAGGCGCGATCACGCATTTCCGACGCGGCACGCTCGATGTGAAGCTCGGGACGGTGCTGCTGATCGGCGGTCTATCGGGCGCCACCGTCGGCATCTGGATCTTCTCGCTGCTGCGGCGGATCGGGCAGCTCGACCTGTTCATCTCGCTGCTCTACGTGGTCTTCCTCGGCACGGTGGGCGGACTGATGTTGCTCGAAAGCGTCAATGCCATGCGCCGGGCGGCAAAGAACGTGCCGCCTGCGGTGCGCAAGCCCGGGCATCACCATTGGGTACATCGCTTGCCGCTGAAGATGCGGTTCAAGAAATCCAAGATCTTCCTCAGCGTCATTCCGATCATTGCGCTCGGCTTTGCGATCGGCATCCTGACATCCGTCATGGGTGTCGGCGGCGGCTTCATCATGGTGCCGGCGATGATCTACCTGCTGCGCATCCCGACGAATGTCGTGGTGGGAACCTCGCTGTTCCAGATCATCTTCGTCACCGCCTATACGACCGTGGTCCAGGCCGCGACGAACTTCTCCGTCGATATCGTGCTCGCGTTCATTCTGATGGTTGCCGGCGTCATCGGCGCGCAATACGGCGTGCGCGTCGGGCAAAAGCTGCGCGGCGAACAATTGCGCGCCCTGCTCGGCCTGCTCGTGCTTGCGGTCGGCCTGCGTCTGGCTGTCGCGCTGGTGGTAACGCCGGCCGATATCTATTCCGTCGTCATGGAAGGCGGGCACTGATGCGCCTTCGCCTTCTCTCCATGCTCTTTCCTCTGATGCTGCTGGCGGAAACCGCCGGCGCGCAGATGATGCTGCCCGGCCAGGCGACACAAACGATCGCCGAGGGGCTGGAGATCGGCACGTCGACCAGCGAAATCGCCATCACATCCGACTTCCACGGCGCGGACCTGACGATCTTCGGCGCCGTGACCAACACCGACAGCCTGCTTTTGGCGATCGGCCAGTACGATGTGGTCGTCGTGCTGGAAGGACCGCGCGAGGACGCGACGGTGCGCCGGAAGGAACGCGTCTTCGGCATCTGGATCAACACGCGATCGATGACCTTCGAGTCCGTGCCGCATTCCTATTCGATGTCGAGTTCGCGAATGCTCGACGACATCACCACGCCGCTTGATCTGACGGACCAGGGCATAGGCATCGACCATATTCCGCTGACACCGATCGGGTTTGTCGGCAATGCCAGCAATCTCGGCGACTTCCGCCAGGCCTTCAGGCGGCTGCAGGAAAAAGGCGGGCTCTACGACCGCGATCCGAGCGGCGTGCGTTTCGTCAGCTCCAACCTGTTCAAGGCGAGCCTGCGACTGCCGGCGAACATCCCGAATGGCGTGCATACCGTCCGTGCCTATCTCTTCAAGAGCGGCACCTTCGTGACCGAAAAATCCGTTCCGCTTCGGGTCATCAAGACGGGCATCGAGCAGACAATCACCGACGCCGCGCATGAACAGCCGATCGCCTACGGTCTCTTTGCCGTCTTCCTCGCGCTGCTGACCGGCTGGGGCGCCAGTGTCGTGTTCCGCAAGGATTGAGCCAATCGCACGGCCTGCCAGACTCTTGCCGCCAGACGGACACGTGTTCGCCATTCTCTAAAAACCGACCATTAACATTTACAAGTTAGTAATCTCTCTGAATTGAGAGGCTTCCTGTAATGCGTATCCGTACCCTTCTCGCCCTTGTGCTACTGGCACTCGTCGCCAGCTGCGCGACAGCTCCCCGACAAACGCGAAACATTTGCGCCGTCTTCGATCAGCGTGATGGGCTGTTTACGAACTGGCAGCGCGCGGCCGAGCGGACAGAGAAAAAATACGGCGTACCGGTCCCGATCCTGATGGCGACGATGTATACGGAGTCCGGCTTCCAGCCGAATGCGCGACCACCCCGCACCAAGCTCTTCGGCTTCATCCCGTGGACACGGCCTTCCACCGCCTACGGCTACTCGCAGGCGCTTGACGGGACATGGGACCACTACCAGTCGGCAACGGGAAACTGGGCTGCACGACGCACCAATTTCGCCGACGCGATCGACTTCATCGGCTGGTACCACTCACAGAACAGCCAGATGACCGGCATTCCGCTCAACGATGCGTATCGCCTATACCTCGCCTATTACTCCGGCCCGAAGGGATACATGCGCGGCGACTGGCAATCGAACCCACAGCTGCAGAAGACCGCGCAACGGTTCGCCAACATGGCCGCCACCTACCATCAGCAGTTGCAGGGGTGCAACTGAGCAAACCTTCAGTCCATTGCAACCATTGACATCTTTTGCGAGTAATTATACTCGATACCCTCATAGGTTTATTTCTGGCGGGATTGATGTATGATGCAGGCCAGCTGACGATCCAGAGGGGATCCCATGGTCGAGATCATCATCGAATTGACGCGTTTTGCCTTGGACCAACTCAAGCAACTAGACCCGAGACTGAGTTCAGCAATCCTGAGTTTGGTCGTCATAGCGCTATTGCTTTTCATCTGGGGACCCAAAGCGCGCCCGCCATCCGTTCTCCGGCCGCCCGAAACGCTGGATTCGCCAAATCCCGTCGCTGCCGACACGGAATCACTCCTAAGCGAAATTGAGCGGTTGAGGAAAATCGCCAAAGATCAACAAGAGGAACTAGAGCAAAAGCTCGTTCCTCACTTTTCGCCGATAGAACACGTTTATTTCAACAGCAACGGAATCACTAATTCCGTTTTCGTTCTGGTCGTCGCTCTTCTCATATTCGAGTACACAACTCTGGCTGATCGAGCCAAGTTGCTTCTTGATAAACTGGCTGTCTCGGCACCACAGAAGGCATTTGTCACAAGCATCTCAAGCCAGTTGATACCGAGCATCGAAAGAGAAGTTGCGATGCTGTTGGCAGCGCTGGCGGTTATGGTGGTCTTCTGCACCCTTGTCGTATTGATCGGCAGGGTCAAAATCGGACGCTCGATCGAGATTATCAATCGCTCGTTCCAACTGTCTTTGTTGATTGCCCTGATCGTCTTTATGGCGATAGCAATTCCGTTGAGCTTGCCCAACCAGTAGCAACCAACAGAACTGAGAACCCAACCGAGTAGATAGGATCGTGCGCCCACGCGGGGGCGCGATGAGCGACGGCCGCTGCGCGTGAAAACGAACACACGTCGGTGACGACGTGTCGCCGGCGGACGAATTTCTCGCGCCGGCGCACGTAGCGAAAGGTTATAGGCGGCGGGGTCTATTTCCCCGTTATCCGGCAGGCGATCGTGAAGGAGAGCTTGCCGACAATCAGCGACAGGCAGAAGGCGACAGGCCAGGCGATGACGAAGGCGTGGGACCATTCATGCAGCCATTGGCTCGTCAGTCCCATATGAAGGAAGCCAAAGAAGCCTGTCATGCAGAAGGCCATCATCCCGGATATCATGATCTGAGCTATCAGAATTGTCTTCGGATCGGTCATGTTCTCTCCACGTTGCCAGGTGGAGCGTGCTGAAAGATGGTCTTTCACGTCACAGCACCACCCTTGATCAAAGGTTTGGTGCCGTGGGTTCGCGTCAGCGACTAATTCTCGCGCGTGGCGAGCGCCGGAATAACCAACCGGCCTAGAATTTCTCGGCGATTTCGAAATAGCCGACTGCGCCGAATTGTCAACGGTGGCCCGTCGAACCGGCAGGGCCCTTACCCGACCAGATTTCCGAACCGGACGGAATAGATGCGATCGCGCCCGAGCAGATGCGCGACGAGCTGCGGCTGGTCGAACAACCCCTTCATCGCCTTGTGGCGAAGATCCAGGCCGCCGCTCATAACACCGAAAGCCGGCATCAGCAGGCGGGCGCCATCCGTGGCAAAGCATGGCCGGCGAACGGATTTTTCGCGCCGGCGCACGGTAGCGGACGGGTGCAGATGGCCGGCGATCTCGCCGCTCTGCAGGCCGCTTTTCGGTTCGTGCCGGAAGGTCAGCCCGCCATAATGCAGTTCATCGGTCGAAGAGCCGGGCAGATCGACGGTCCCATCGGGGTCGTGATTGCCGTTGATCCAGATCCATTCGCGCCCCCGCGCCATATCGACGATGCGCGACCTAAAAACCTCAGGGAGATGGGCCGAGCCGATACGGTCATGGAAGTTATCGCCGAGCGAGATCACGAGCTTCGGATCGTAGCGCGCAATGACGGCCGACAGCACCGTCAGCGTCGCCAGCGTGTCATAGGGCGGCAGCATCATGCCGCGCCGAGCGAAGGCGGCGCCCTTTTCCAGATGCAGGTCGGAAACGACGAGAACAGCGGCATCGGGCAGATAGAGGGCGCCGAGTGGATCGCAAACGGCGGCAACCCCGTGCACGGTCGTCTCAACGCCCGGCATGGCTGCCACTCCGTTCAGTTCTCGCGCCAGCGCCAGCCGGTTGATCACGTCATTCTGTTCCTCGTTCTTACGCCAGGGCTTCGGCGATCAGGTCGTCCGCTGCTTCCGCCAGCACCGCGTCGTGGGCCTCCCCATGCACCGGCTCCTTGCCGATCTCCAACATCACGGGCACGGCCAGCGGCGAGATATGCTCCAGCGCGCGGTGGGTGATGTGCCCCTTGATTCGCCTCAGCATATCGCCAAGCCGGCCGATGTCCAAAAGCCCGGTCGCCGCATCCTGGCGCGTCGCCTGCAGCAGGATGTGGTCGGGCTCATGGGTACGGAGAACGTCGTAGATCAGATCAGCCGAAACCGTCACCTGCCGACCGCTCTTTTCCTTGCCCGGGTGCCGGCGCTCGATCAAACCCGCAATCACGGCGCAATTGCGGAAGGTGCGCTTCAAAAGGAAGGATTCGTCGAGCCAGCTTTCGAGGTCGTCGCCCAGCATGTCCTCGTCGAAGAGGTCGGATAGGCTGAGGCGGCCACTTGATATCATCCTGCCCATATCCTCGAGCCCCCATATGCCGAGCGAGTAATCGGTGGCGACGAAGCCGAGCGGCTTGGCGCCGGCGCGTTCCAGCCGGCGGGTGAGGAGCATCCCGAGCGTCTGGTGCGCCAGCCGCCCCTCGAACGGGTAGGCCACCATGTAGCAGCGGCTGCCGCGCGGGAAGGTCTCGATCAGCAGCTCGTCGCGCTTGGGCAGGATCGATTTCTCCTTCTGGATCGCCAGCCAGTCGCGCACCTGATCCGGCAGCCGGTGCCAGCGATCGGGATCATCAAGCATCGAGCGCACCTGATCGGCAAGATAGGTGGAAAGCGGAAACTTGCC
Source organism: Rhizobium sp. AC44/96 (assembly GCF_001692185.1). Taxonomy (NCBI): domain Bacteria; kingdom Pseudomonadati; phylum Pseudomonadota; class Alphaproteobacteria; order Hyphomicrobiales; family Rhizobiaceae; genus Rhizobium; species Rhizobium sp. AC44/96. The sequence continues at coordinate 244,270 of NZ_LXKO01000001.1, read as the reverse complement.
GCCGGCATAGGAGGGGATCTTCGGGTCATTGGAATAGGCCTGGCTGGCCAGCGCCTCGTTCTCGCGGATCCCCTCGAAGCGCAGCACCTTGCCGGAGAAGATGAAGGTGTCGCCGGGCGAAAGCTGCTCGAAGAAGTATTCCTCCATCTTGCCGAGCGTGGCGCCACCGCGACCGATGCGGCCGCCCTCGCCGCGCTTCACCATCTTCAGGTTCAGCATCGGGCTTTCGACGATGGTGCCGAGGTTCAGCCGGTATTGCTGCGCGACCTGCGGATTGGAAACGCGCCAGCGTCCTTCCTTGGTCTTGCGGATGCGGGCATAGCGCTCATAGGTGCGTAGCGCATAGCCACCGGTGGCGACGAAATCGACGATCCGCTCGAAGGTCTCCCAATCGAGATCCGCATAGGGTGAGGCGCTGACCACCTCGTCATAGAGCTCCAGCATATCGAAGGGTTCGGCGCAGGCCATGCCGAGCACATGCTGGGCGAGCACGTCGAGCGCGCCGCGCCCCACCGGCGGGGTGTCCTGCGCGCCGAGATAGTTGGCGTCGAGCGCTGCCTGGCACTCCATCACCTCGAAACGGTTGGCGGGAACGAGGATCGCCTTGGATGGCTCGTCCATCCGGTGGTTGGCGCGGCCGATGCGCTGGGCCAGCCGCGACGCTCCCTTAGGCGCGCCGACATGGATGACGAGATCGACATCGCCCCAGTCGATGCCGAGGTCGAGGGTCGAGGTGGCGACCACTGCGCGCAGCCGGTTCGCCGCCATCGCAGCCTCCACCTTGCGGCGCTGACCGACATCGAGCGAGCCGTGATGCAGTGCGATCGGCAAATTCTCCTCGTTGACCGTCCAGAGTTCCTGGAAGAGCATTTCCGCCTGGCTGCGGGTGTTGACGAAGAGCAACGTCGTCTGATGGTCGATGAGTTGCTTGTAGACGTCCGGGATGGCGTATCGCGCCGAGTGACCGGCCCAGGGAATGTGTTCCTCGGTCGAGAGGATCGAGATATCGGGCTTGGCGCCGCCTTCGACGGTGACGATGCCGGCGTGGCGTTCCTGCCCCTGCTCCTGCGCCACCAGCCACTTCTGCAAGTCCATCGGCTCGGCCACCGTCGCCGAAAGGCCAATCGTCTGGAGATTGGGCGCAAGGCGTCGCAGCCGTGCCAATCCGAGCGACAGCATATGGCCGCGCTTGGAGCTGACCAGCGAATGAAGCTCGTCGAGGACAACGTATTTCAGGTCCTTGAAAAAGCGTTCCGCCTCCCGGTTGGCGAGCAACAGCGCCACCTGCTCGGGCGTGGTCAGCAGGATGTCCGGCGGGTTGAGCTTCTGGCGCTGACGCTTGGCGATAGGCGTATCGCCGGTCCGGTTCTCGACCGTGACTGGCAGGCCCATTTCCTCGACGGGCTTCATCAGGTTGCGCTCGATATCGACGGCCAGCGCCTTCAACGGCGAAATGTAGAGCGTGTGGATGCCGGTGAAGGCCGAGCCCGGCGGAATCTTGCCGCGACGCGTCAGATCGGTCAGTGACGGCAGGAAGCCCGCGAGCGTCTTTCCGGCGCCGGTGGGCGCAATCAGCAGTGTGCTTTCGCCAGCCTCGGCGCGCGCCAGCAACTCGAGCTGATGGACGCGCGGCCGCCAGCCTTTTTCCGCGAACCAACGGGTGAAAGGTTGAGGCAGGAGAACACTGGCTTCGGAATCGATCTGGTCCACGACGCTAAAGGTAGTGCACCACGTGGCAAAATAGAATGGCGCGGCTATGGGAACTGTCGCGCGTTAGATGGCGGCGGGTTGGCAAACCACGACCCCAGACCAAGCCTTGGGAGCTTACAGTCCAGGAAGTACGGAGACCGATGGCCTCCGCACGACGATCGACAAGCGATCAGTAGATGTCGAAGGGGAAGTACTTCTTGGTGATCTTCTGGTAGGTGCCGTTGGCCACCAGCGCATCGATCGCCTTGTTGAAGCGTTCCTTGAGTTCCGTGTCGCCCTGACGGATTCCGATGCCGGCTTCGGTCGCCGTTCCGGGAACGTCGCCCAGCAGCTTGCAGCAATCCTTGCCGGCCTTGTTCAGCCAGTCCACGACCACGAACTTGTCGGAGATCAGCGCGTCCATGCGGCCGTTCTGCAGGTCGGCAACAGCCTCGTCCTGCGTCGGATACATCTTGGCTTCCGCGCCGCCCTTGGCGTAGACGTCGTTCAGATAGTCGGCCTGGGTGGTCGATGCCTGGGCACCGACGATCTTGCCCTTCATGTCCTCGACGCTCACGCCCTTGAGCGGGCTGTCATTGGGAACAGCCACGGCGAGCGGGGTGGTATAGTACTTGTTGGTGAAGTCGATCTGCTTCTTGCGCTCTGCGGTGATGCTCATCGAGGCGACGATCGCGTCGTACTTCTTGGCGAGCAGGCCGGGGATGATGCCGTCCCAATCCTGGGCGACGATCGTGCACTTTGCCTTCATCTCCTCGCACAGCGCATTGGCCATGTCGACGTCGAGACCCTTCAGGCTGCCATCCGATTCAACGTAGTTGAAGGGAGGGTATGCGCCTTCGGTCGCGATCCGGATGGTATCCTCCGCTGAGGCCAGATGCGTCGCTGCGAGCAGTGCGACGGCGGCCACAAAAATCGTCTTTTTCATGCGGTTCCCTTTTGGAATGTTTTTAGCTTACGGGACGACTTTACCGAATCCGTGCCGCTTCACAACCCCGCAAGGTAAAGTCCAACGGCAGCAGAAGACCGCTCCGTGCGGCTACCGGGAAACAGGTCTTGACAAGATTTCATATCGTAGATATTTTTTATCCACGAATTGAGGAGGCATCTCATGAAACTCGGCGACGGCGTCGAACAGGCCATTCACAGCGTTGCGATGCTGTCGGGATTGTCCAAAGGCGGCGTGCTTTCCGCTGCGGCGCTGGCGGAGTTTCATGGCGTATCAACCAGCTATCTGCTGAAGCATCTGCAGGCGCTTTCGGGCGCCGGCATTCTGGACACCGTGCCCGGCCCGAAGGGCGGATATCGGTTGGCGAGGCTCCCGCAGGAGATCACGCTTCTTGATATCGTGCTTGCCGTCGAAGGTCCGGCACCGGCCTTCCGCTGCAACGAGATCCGTCAGCGCGGGCCGAACCCGGTCTCGGATCGTTTCTTTGCCAAGCCGTGCAACATCTCGGCTGCCATGTTGCGGGCGGAGCGCGTCTACCGCGCCGAGCTTGCCAAGACCACCGTTGCCGATCTCGGCGCCGAACTGGCGGAGATCGACGACGGCTCCATCGCCGCACGAAGCTGCGCCTTCCTGCAAATTCATGAACGTAGAACGGCTCGCTGAGCCCAGACAAAGAGGAGACTGCCCATGCAACCGCGTTTCAATTTCGCCAAGGCTTCGCCAGAGTCCTACAAGGCTGTTGTCGCTCTGGAAGAATTCGTCCAGACCTCGGGCCTGGAGCGGCGTTTCATCCACCTCATCAAGCTGCGCGCATCGCAAATCAACGGCTGTGCCTACTGCGTGGACATGCACGTGAAGGAAGCCCGGCACGACGGTCTCAGCGAACAGTGGATCAACCTGATGTGCGTCTGGCGTGAATCGCCTGTCTACGATGCCCGCGAACGCGCCCTGCTCGGATGGGTCGATGCCGTCACGAAGATCGCAGAGACCGGCGCTCCGGATGCCGACTTCGAAGCCCTCAAGGCGCATTTCAGCGAAGAGGAGATCACCAAGATTACCGTCGCGATCGGGGCCATCAACGTCTGGAACCGTCTGGCGGTCGGCTTCCGCTCGCAGCACCCGATCGACAAGCCCGCCAAGGCCGCCTGAGCTAGACTACCGGATCGACCGACGTTCTCCCCGCAAAACGGGGAGGACATCCACTCAGAGCGCGATGTAGCGATCGGAACGGTGATTGATGGTGAGGAACAGGTTCAGAACGACGGCGCCGAGAACCGAATAGAACACCACCGGCGGCGTGGTGACGAAGAAGGCAGCCGCAAGCACGCACATGTCGACGGCCAACTGAACCAGACCCGCGCGGATGCCGAAGCGCTCCTGCATGTAGATGCCGAGAATGCCGACGCCGCCCAGGCTGGCGCGGTGACGGTAGAGCGCGAGAAGACCGAAGCCGAGCAGCAGACCGCCAAGCAGGGCGGCCCAGGCCGGATGAATAGCGGCAATGCTCATCACCTTTGGCTGCAGGCTAGTCAGCAGCGACGTCAGCCCGATGGCAATGAAAGTCTTCACGGTGAAGGAGACGCCGAGCCGCTTCCACGAGAGATAGAAGAACGGCAGGTTGAGCAGGAAGAAGGCCAGGCCGAAATTCACACCGAAGGCGTAATGCAGCAGAAAGGCGACGCCAGCGGTGCTGCCGGTCAGCAAACCGGCACTGGCCAGAAAATAGAGGCCAAGCGCGGCAATAAGGCTGCCCGAGAAGATGCCCTGCACGTCTTCCACAGGTGTGTGACGCGTGGCTGTCGTATTCCAGAAACCAAGGGCATTGATGAGCTGTGTCATGTCGTTAGTCCCCGACGGCAGACGAGTTCAAGAGCGCCCGAGGAAGCCCGAGCGGCACGGAATGGAAATGATGAAATGCTGCCGGGCCTGCTTTTGCGTTCTTTCAAACGCATGTGCTCTTCGGCGTGTGGCCTGAATTATCAGGCGCTTTCGCGGCTTTTTCAAGCGAAATACGTAAGCAAGGCTGACCTATTGCGAGTTCGCAAGAAACGTTCGTTCACGCCGTTTTGTGCGTAAGGAACAGAATGCCGAAAATGACATTCGCGCCATCTTTACGAATGGGCGTTTTGGTAACCGCGACGACTTGCAGGCTGTGGCGCTCGCAGAGCTGACGCACATAAGCCTCCGAATGCGCGTAGCGCAGGGAAGGCTTGAGCTCGAAGCCATCCCCATCGCCGGCATCCTCGACGGAAAAGGCGAAGTCGGCACCGGAGGCCGCTAGGGCCACGACAGCATCGAAAACAGTTTCGAGATTGCCGAGATACATCAGCACATCGGCCGCAGTGATCAGATCCGCGCGGTGCTCGCCAGCGTCCAGGAAGAGACCGGTTGCCTCGGGCGCGAGCGACAGATCGGCTTGCGCCAGATTGTCGTAGACGTGCTTTTCCTCCGCCTTGGCCAGCATGTTCTGCGAGAGGTCGAAGCCTTCAAGACGCGCCACCCGGTCGCGTATTTCCGGCCCGAGCAAGCCGGTGCCGCAGCCGAGATCGACCGCGAGCGTGTAGTGCCGCTCCTTCGACGCGATCAGCGTCGCGAGCTTCTGCGGCACGCTGTAATCCAGCTTTTCGACCAGCGAGGTTTCGAACCGATCCGCATAGTCGTCGAACAGGCGCTCGACATAGCTGCTGGGCGGCTGGTCCGGGGTGGCGATATCGCCGAGAAGCGCCAGCTTAAGTTCGGCACCGAAAATATCCTCGGGGCCGAGATCGAGCGTGCGACGGTATGCGTCGATCGCGCCGGATTTATTTCCGGCCTTCTCACGGTAGCCTGCCAGACGATACCATCCGGCTGCCCAGCCCGGTGCCAGCTCGAGCGCCTGCTCCATCAACTCGGCAGCGGCATCCGGCTCTCCGCCCTCGTCGAGCATCTTGGCATAATCGGCGCGGCGATCGGCAATAACATCGCCTGAGGTGAGCTGGTGCGGCTGCATGATGGGGACCTGTTGGGACGGCACGCATTTGGCGGCGGCCACAAAAAAACTCAAGTCCTATTTCAGAGGCAGAGGCGCCAGCTCTGAAAAAGGCTTGCGAGCAACGATTCGCGCCCGTATTTCAGGGATAAACAGGAGATGGCGCATGTCCGATCAGGTGAACAAGTTTCTGGGCGACTCGCTCGGCCGTACGTTGATCAAGCTTTTGGTCGTGTCGCTGATCGTCGGCTTCATCATGGCCGTGTTCGGCTGGGCGCCGCTGGATTTCGTCTACGGCCTCCGCAATTTCGTGCAGGAAGTCTGGCATCGTGGCTTTGCCGCCCTCGGCCGCGTCGGCGATTATCTGTTGCTCGGTGCCACCGTGGTCATTCCGATCTTCCTCCTCATCCGCCTCTTCAACTATCGCAGGTAACATGAGCTCCATCGATCTTTCACGTCGTAACCTGCTGCGTCTGTCGGGCCTCGCGCTGGTCGCCGGCGTTGCCAGCTGCGCAACGGCGCCGCAGACGCCCTCCACGCCGTCGGACGGCGAGGACCAGACGGCGGCCGCCCTGCCCCTTGTCAACCAGCTGCGCGCCAAGAACGGCTTGCCGCCGCTCTCCATCGATCCCGCCGCGACCGCGGCAGCCCTCTACCAGGCCAAGCGCATGGCAGCGGCAGGCAAGATGAAGCACGTGATGGGTATCGGCGATGGCTTCGGCCCGCGCGTCAAGGCGAGCGGCGTGCAGCTTCCGGCCGCCGAAAACATCGCCGCCGGCCAGCAATCGGTTCCAGCCGTCGTGACGGCCTGGATCAACTCGCCGCATCATCTCGAAAACATGCTTGGCCGCTATACCGGCCTCGGCGTCGCGCTGGCGCATAATCCGGCTTCCAAAAACGTGCCATACTGGGCAATGGTGCTTTCCAGCTGAGGCGATTCTGCCTCCCCTTAGAGGCAGGCCCTTCAAGAGATGGACACGCACGGCAGCGAAAACAGGCTGGCATTCGATGTGACGCACCGGCTGGTGCTTTCCATCGCGATACCGATGACGCTCGGTTTCATGACGACGCCGCTGCTCGGTCTCGTCGATACCGGGGTTGTCGGCCATATGGGCCAGCCGGACGCGCTCGCGGGCCTTGCGATCGGCGCCATGCTCTTCGATCTCATTCTCGGCAGTTTCAACTTCCTGCGCGCCTCGACGACCGGGCTGACGGCTCAGGCCTACGGACGGCGCGATCAGCATGCGCAGCAGGGTGTCTTCTGGCGGGCGCTGATCTCGGCGGTGGGTTGCGGCTTAGCGCTGCTCTGTCTGTCGCCGCTGCTGCTTGCCGCGGGCCTCAAGCTCATGGGGCCGGAGAACGCGGTCGCGCAGGCGACCAGCACATATTTCTCGATCCGCATCCTCGCCGGCCCGGCAGCGCTCGCCAACTATGCCATTCTCGGCTTCGTGCTCGGCCGCGGCCAGGGAACCATCGGCCTGCTGCTGCAGACGATCATCAACGGCATCAACATCGTGCTCGCCATCTTCCTGGGGATCTGGCTCAACTGGGGCGTTGCCGGCGTCGCATGGGGCACCATGGTCGGCGAAACCGTCGGCGCGCTGGTCGGCCTTTTCATCGTGCTGCGCGGTTTCAACCGAGCCGACCGGCCGAAACGCGTAGAGATCTTCTCCAGGCATCGGCTGGGCGAGCTTTTCGCCCTCAACCGCGACATCCTGATCCGGACCTTCGTCCTGCTGGCAGCGTTCACGATCATGACGCGCATCGGCACGAGCTTCGGCGCCGTTACGCTGGCGGCCAACGCCGTGCTGATGAACTTCTTCCTGCTGTCGGGCTATTATCTCGACGGGCTTGCCAACGCCGCCGAGCAGATCACCGGAAGGGCGATCGGCGCGCGCTATCGGCCGGCCTTCGACCGCGGACTGAAGCTGACGGCGATCTGGTCCTTCGGCCTCGCAGCCATCATTTCCATTTTCTTCCTGATCGCCGGTCCCTGGCTGATCTCGGTGCTGACCACCTCGCCCGAGGTTCAGCAGACGGCGGAAACCTACCTGCCGTGGGCGGCGGTCACCGGCCTTACCGGCGCGCTGGCCTTCTTGATGGATGGCGTCTTCATCGGCGCAACGTGGTCAAGCGACATGCGCAACCGGATGCTGATGTCGTTTGCGGGCTATCTGCTCGCTCTTGCGATCTTCGTGCCGCTTTTCGGCAATCACGGCCTGTGGCTGGCGATGAACGGCTTCCTGCTGTTTCGCGGCTTCTTCCTGGCAATGCTGGTAAAGCCGCGCGCCGATCAGACGTTTCGCGCGGCCCAGTAATCCATCTTCGTGTCGCGGAACTCGCGGATCGAGGCAGCCTTCTCAAGGTTGAGCAGCGTCGACAGGCCACGGACGATCTGGGCGGGAAGCCCCGGTCCCTCGTAGACCATGCAGGAATAGAGCTGGACGAGATCGGCGCCCGCCCTGATCTTTTCCATTGCCGTTTCCGCCGACGACACGCCGCCGACACCGATGATCGGCAATGCCGGGCCGACGCGCTTGCGGATCTTGGCGAGCACCGCCGTAGACTTCTCGAACACCGGCTTGCCCGAAAGGCCGCCGGCTTCCTTTGCCTGCTGCTGGTCCTTGAGGCCATCGCGGGAGAGCGTGGTGTTCGACACGATCAAGCCATCGAGCGCATGCGACAGCACCTCGGCAGCGATGTCGTCCATTCCCTCCTCCGTGAGATCCGGCGCGATCTTCAGGAAGACAGGCGTCTTCCTGCCTGATTTCGCCGCCTCTTCGTCACGCGCGGAAAGCACGGCCGACAACAGGGCGGAGAGGCTCTCGCGCGCCTGCAGGTCGCGTAGACCCGGCGTGTTGGGCGAGGAAATGTTCGCGGTGAAATACCGCGCGACCGAATAGAACCGACGGATACCCTTCACGTAGTCATCGATGCGATCGGCGCTATCCTTGTTGGCGCCGATATTGACGCCGATGATGCCATTGCCCCGGATCGGGGAGAGGCGCGCAAAGGCCACTTCATGCCCCTCGTTGTTGAAGCCGAGGCGATTGATGACCCCCTCGTCCTCGACCAGACGGAAGATGCGGGGACGCGGATTTCCAGGTTGCGGCTTCGGTGTCACCGTGCCGATTTCGGTAAAGCCGAAACCGATCTTCAGCAACGCTTCCGGAACTTCGGCGTTCTTGTCGTAGCCTGCCGCCATGCCGAGCGGATTGGCGAAATCGATGCCCGCAACGGTCTGGCGCAGGCGCGGATCAGCAGCCAGCGCGCAGGCGGGTACGAGGCCGGACCTGAGGGCCGCGATCGACATGCCGTGTGCCGTCTCGGGGTCGAAAAGGAAGAGACCCTTGCGGGCGGCATGCTTGAAGAGATCGATCATGGCTGAAGGTCCGGAAATATGTGGTGGCCGGCGCTATCCAACGGCAGCGGCTTTTCCCAAAGCACGGCCGAAAGCGGCAGGTCGGCATAAAGATGCGGAAAGAGAGCGCCGCCTCGGGACGGCTCGAAGACCAGCTTGTCACCCAGCTTCCCGCCGTCGATTGCGACCAGCAGCAAGCCAGCCTGGCCGGCGAAGTGGAGCGCGGCTGTCTGCTTGGCCTGATCTGCCGTCGAGAAATGAATGAAGCCGTCCGTCAGGTCGATGGCGGCGCCTCGGAACACGCCGCTCTCGCGGGCCTCCTGCCAGAGCGTCTCCGTCACGATCTTGTAAAGCGTGGGTGTCAGGGTCATGATGGCCTCATGAATGGCTGGTCTTTCCCGGGCTTTGCCGCAAAGACGCGGCGATGTCCACGCCCCGACGCGAAAAATGCGACGGCCACCGAGATTTCCGGAGGAAACCATGAAAAATATCGCAATCGGCCTTGTCGCCTTCTTGCTGCCGCTGGGGGCACTTGCCGCCGAACCTGACACCTCCCGCTTCCAGCTCGAGCGCAGCGGCGATCACTTCGTCCGGCTCGACCGCCAGACTGGCGCGATGTCGCTATGCGAGGAAAAGGACGGTTCGCTCGTCTGCCGGATGGCCGCCGACGAACGCGCCGCCTACGAGAACGAACTCGACCGGCTCTCCGATCGCGTCACCGCGCTCGAGAACAAGAGCATCGTCAACAAGGCCCTGCCCTCGGATGCGGAAATCGACCGTTCAATCGGCATCATGGAGCGCTGGATGCGCAGCTTCATGGGGATAGTCAAGGAATTCCAGGGCGAAGAGCAGCGCAACGCCCTTCCGCAAAAGACCTGATTTGCTATAATCTATAGGTACGGAGGCCTATTTCGCGAGCGATCGCGGTATACGGAGACGTTATCGAGCTCTTGGGAGGGAGTTTTCGATGCATGAGCAGACGATAATCATCGCAGACGATCATCCGCTTTTTCGCGATGCGCTGCGTCAGGCTGTCGAGGGCATGGACGGCCACCAGGAAATCGTCGAAGCCGGCGATTTTTCCGCGGCGCGCAAGGCGGCCGGCGACCACCCCGACGCGGATCTGATGCTGCTTGACTTGGCAATGCCCGGTGTCAGCGGTTTCTCAGGACTGATGGCATTGCGATCGGAATTCGCCGGGCTGCCGATCGTGATTGTGTCCGCCTCCGACGACACGACCACCATCCACCGGGCGCTGGAGCTCGGCGCCTCCGGTTTCATTTCCAAGTCATCCGGCATCGAGGATATCCGCCGCGGCATCCAGACGGTGCTGGCAGGGGATATCGCAACGCCTGAAAACTATCGCGATGGGCAGGAGCATGATCCTGACGTCGCCAGGCTCATCCACCGGCTGCATACATTGACGCCGCAACAGAGCCGGGTGTTGACGATGCTTGCCGAAGGCCTGCTCAACAAGCAGATCGCCTATGAACTCGGTGTGTCGGAAGCGACCATCAAGGCCCATGTGTCCGCGATATTGCTGAAGCTCGATGTCGACAGCCGCACGCAGGCGGTGATTCAGCTCGGCAAGATCAACATGGCACTGGTCGCCTGACGGCGCGATAGAGGATTTTATTCCTCACGTCTCTTTACTCCCGCATCGCTTGCCGCTAATATTTCAGCCGATAGGGAACCGCGCCTGCAGGCGCATGGAAGCAGGCGACATGCTGTCACACGAGCAGATCTGGGGAGCAATCGACAGGCTTGCCGAACGGCACGACCTGACGCCCTCCGGTCTTGCGCGCCGCGCCGGCCTCGACCCGACCTCATTCAACAAATCCAAGCGATTGTCCGCCGACGGACGGTTGCGCTGGCCGTCCACGGAATCGATCGCGAAAGTGCTCGATGCGACCGGCTCCAGCATGGAACAATTCATGACCTTCATGCGGCCGGCAAACGGATTTTCGAACATACCGGACGGCGCTTTTCCACCGCAGGGGAGCTCTATCCCATTGCTGGGCTTTGCCCAGGCGGGTGCCGGCGGCTTTTTCGACGACGGCGGTTTTCCGGCCGGGCAAGGCTGGGACGTGGTGGAATTTCCCGCAGCGCCCTCGCAAAGGGCTGGTGTCTATGCGCTCGAGGTGCAGGGCGAAAGCATGATGCCGCTCTATCGCGATGGGGACGTGCTGATCGTCGAGCCCGGTGCGCAGGTGCGCCGTAACGACCGCGTCGTCGTCAAGACGCGCGAAGGCGAGGTAATGGCGAAGGTTCTGCTGCGCCAGAGCCCGCGTTCCATCGAGCTGATGTCGCTCAATCCCGAGCATCCGAACCGGACGATCGAGCTTTCCGATGTCGATTGGATAGCCCGGATCATCTGGGCCAGCCAGTAGGAAAATCTTCCATGCGTCCTGCGGCAATTCTGACGGCTGTTGCGGGGATCGGGGTGGTTGTCGGCCTTATCGGCGCGGGCGGCCAGAGGCTTGGGCGCACGGTAGATCCTAACCAGACATCCGAGCCAGCACCGGACGGTGGCCAAGCCGAAGGCACAACGACGCCTGCCCCGCAGCCGACAACCAATCCGCAAGCCAGCATGAATGCCAGAGCAATCGACGCCGCGAGCCAGTTCTACCCGGCTGCGGTGGACGGCAAGCCTCTCGAGCGTGTTGCGGCACCCGAGCCCGAGAAACCGAAAGCGACCGAAGAGAAGGAGGGCACGAACCTTCCGCGCCCCGTAGCGGAAAGCGCCGGCGTCCTCGGCTTCGGCGACAGGCGGCTGCAGCTTGCCGACATCATCCCCACCCCGGCGGACAAGGTCTGCACCGACCCAAGCGGCGTCGAATGGCCATGCGGAATGCTTGCCAAGACAAACTTCCGGCTTTTCCTCAGACTGAGGACCGTCAGATGTGATCTCGACAGCGCCGATTGGAGCGGCACCGTCACCACCTCGTGCAAGATCGGCACGCAGGATCTTTCGCAGTGGCTGGTCGAGACCGGCTGGGCCGACGCGGCGGATGGTTCAGCCCTCGTCGAGGCGGGTACAAAGGCGAAGCAGGACCAGAAAGGCCTGCATGGCGAAGACCCGCGCAAGGGTGTCCCCGTTCCCGGTCCGCTGCCCGATGAACCAGCCGATCCCTTGTAATGCGCCGGACCAGTTCTTAAACTCTAGGCTCGCTAGAGAGGAACGATCCAGACATGAACAAGCCGCTTTCCGCCCACGATGCGTTGATCTACGTGATGGTGATGGCATCCGCCGTCGACAGTACGATGAACGATCGCGAACTGGAGCGTATCGGCGAGCTGATCGGCTTTCTGCCGGTCTTTCGCGACTTCGACGAGGACCGGCTGATATCGGTGGCGCGTGACTGCGCCTCGCTCCTTGCCGGCCCCGAGGGGCTCGATGTCGTGCTGGAGACCGTCAAGGATACCGTGCCTCCACGCCTCTACGACACGGCCTACGCGCTTGCTGTCGAAGTTGCGTCGGCGGACCTGTCGGTGAAGGCGGAAGAACTGCGCCTGCTCAGCCTGCTACGCGACCGGCTCGGCCTCGACAAGCTGACCTGCGCTGCCATAGAGCGCAGCGCCATCGCCCGGTTCCGCAAGGGTTAGTAAAGACCGTAAGGAAAATAGCGAAGGTAGATTTCCTGCAGGCGTCCGCTGCGCGAGAGCGCAGCGAGCGCATGGTCGAGCGCGGCCGTGAGAACATCGTCCTTCTGACGCAGCATGACGGTCATGCCCTCCCCGAGGAACTGCTCGGAGAGATAGGGACCGTCGAACAGCTCGCAGCACTTCGCCGAGGCCGGCGACGATACCCAGAAGGACAGCTGCAGCGAATCCGCGAAAGCGGCCTCGACCTTGCCCTCCTTCAGCGCGGCAAGCAGCGCGTCCTTGCTGTCGAACGGCATCGCCTTCACCTTGGGGAAATAGGAGGCCAGCATGGCTTCGTGCGCCGTTCCCTTGACCACGCCGACCGTGTGGCCGGCAAGGGCCGTCGCGGCGTCGCCCTGGACCGCAACCTTCACATTGCGGACGAAGCGCGCCGGCAACATGAGATAGGGCCGCGAGAAGGCAAACTGTCGCCTCAACTCGGCAGTCACCGCCACGCCGGCGATCACGGCATCGCCCTGCGACGCCCCGAGCGCATCCTTGAGATCAACGAAGGGTAGTGCCTGGATCTGGCATTTGTCGGCGATCTCGAGCTCTGTGCAGATCTCGCGCGCCAGATCGACATTGAAGCCCGCGAGCTTGCCATTCTGATCGGTGAAGTTGAACGGCGGGAAATCCATCGACGTCAGGAAACGCAGGCGAACAAGCGCCGAAAGATCCGGCTTGGCAAGGCGCTCACGGGAATCGAACAGCAGCGGCAATGATGGCGTTGCCTGCTGGGCAAGCGCCGGAAACGCGCCCAACGCCACGACCAGAGACAGGAGAAAACTGCGAAGCCCCTCAAGATTTAGGGATGCCAGTCTAGATTGCATCATTATGCTTCGACCTCGGGGATTAGCATGCACTGCCATTGTGAAACGGTGTATCAGAGTCATGCGTATCGGGGAATATGCGCCAGGCGGAAACGAAGATTGCGAACGGCCACGGCATCCCGTGGCCGGCAGCACCATGCCGCCCGCGCAGCTCCCGCAGGCCGACCCCTACCAGGCGGAAATCGAGGTTCTTCTGAAGCTCGGCATCGGGAAGCCAACGGTTGCGAAGGCGGCCCAGTCGGCCCGCCACCATGGCACGACCGTGGAGCAGGAACTGCTGGCAAGCGACTTGATCGACCCCGACAGCTATTACGCGGCACTCGCACGCGGGCTGACGCTTCCGTTTCTTTCTGCCATCGATGCCTCGCTCGTCACCGATGACATTGCACTCGATACGCAGCTCGTCGAAATCAAGACGGTCCGGCTGAACTATGCCAGCAAGTCGATGTTTGCGATCGTTCCCGAAGCGAGAAAGCTGGCCGCGCTTGCGCAGGCATTCGAACGGCGGCCCGATATTGCCGACAGGATGCTCGTCACGACGCCGTCGGCCTTGCGCGCGGCGATCTGGCAGTCGGGATCCGAGCGCCGATTGCGGCAGAGCATCAGCACGCTCTTCGACAAGGGCGCGCGCTTCAGCGCCCGCATTGTTCTTTCGGGGAAACAGGGCTTCCTGGCGGGAGCCGGCCTGTGCGCGCTTGGCTTTGCCATTGCCTCCAGCGCTCTTACGCTGACCATTATCCACGCCGCCATTTCGGTCCTGTACATGGCGGCGATCCTGGTGCGTGCCTGCGCCCTTTTCTGTCGCCATCGACCGACGGCGCATCCCATCGCGCCCCATCGCCTGCCCGTCTACACGGTGCTCGTCGCCGCCTACAAGGAGGCGGGGATTGCGAGCCAGCTCGTGGATGCGCTGAAACGCCTGAACTGGCCGGCGTCGAAGCTCGATATCAAGCTGGTGTGCGAGGCGGACGACCATGACACGATCGCAGCCTTCCGCGCGCAAAACCTTGGCCCGCAGTTCGAGATCGTCGCCGTGCCCGCCGCGCATCCGCGCACCAAGCCGAAAGCGCTCAATTATGCGCTTGCCGGCGCCAGGGGCGAATTTGTGGCGATCTACGATGCCGAGGATCGCCCGCATCCGGACCAGTTGCGCGCCGCCTACGCGCGATTCCTGGCCGGGCCTTCGGATGTCGCATGCCTGCAGGCGCCGCTTGTCGTTTCCAATGGCTCCGCTTCCTGGATCAGTGCCGCATTTGCGCTGGAATATGCGGCCCTGTTTCGAATGCTGCTGCCGATGCTGGCACACTATCGCCTGCCGCTGCCTCTGGGCGGCACGTCCAATCATCTGCGGTTGGCCGATCTCAGGAGTTGCGGCGGCTGGGATCCGTACAATGTCACGGAGGACGCCGATCTCGGGATGCGGCTGCATCGGCTCGGCTACAGGAGCGGCGTCATCAGTTGCCCGACCTATGAAGACGCGCCGACGACCTTTCGTATCTGGCTCAATCAGCGCACACGCTGGTTCAAGGGCTGGCTGCAGACCTGGCTGGTGATGATGCGTGCGCCGGTCGCGCTGGTCAGGGAAATGGGCATCGGCGGCTTCATCGTCTTTCAGCTGCTCATCGGCGGGATGCTGATTTCCTCGCTTGCCCATCCGTGGCTCATTGCACTTCTTCTGACGACAGCCACCTACATCATGTTCGGCCTGCCGTCGCTCGGCAGCAGTGACGGCGCGCTCTTCGTCCTCGATATCGCCAACATGCTGGCAAGCTACGGCCTGTTTCTGCTCTTGGGAACAACGGCGATGCTGCGCGACGAGAAGAGGCGAATGGGGCGGGTCTGGGCCTATATTCCGCTCTACTGGCTGATGATCTCGGCGGCGGCCTGGCGGGCTGTCCTGGAGTTGCCCCTCAAGCCATTTTTCTGGGACAAGACACCGCATCTGCCTTCCGACACCGCACACAAGTTGCACAATCGTTAGCGACCGGCGACTACAAGTGAAGGGGCGAAAATTTTCCGGGGACAGCAGCTCGCTGTTAGCCCGGCATTAAGCAATTTACCATTCTAGTCAGGCCCGACGACACCGGCTCCCGGCCGAATGCATGATGCGCATGTCGAGCCTTCCCAGGCATCGTTCGTTCACGAACAGAACCTCGCCCTCCGCTTCTCAACTGCCTCCCCCAAGCCGGTGCAATACCGCCCACGAGTGGACATACCCCATGCTGAAACACCTTAAAATTCGGACCAAAATCATATCCGTTGTCGCGCTTCTCGGGGTGATCGCACTCGCCGGGCTGATCTACATCGTCACCGAATTTCGTGGCGCGGACGCGGCCTATAGCGCCTTCATCGACCACGAGGCCCTTGCGGCTATGCAGGCATCGCGTGCCAGCGCCTCGGTCAACGCCGCCGTTCTGCAGACGACTGTCATCGGCGGCCTGAAGGCGGGCACGCCTGCCTTCGACGCAGCACTTGCCGCCCCGAACCGGTTTACGCAGGCCCGTGAGCGCCTTCAGCAAGCAGTGGATCTGGTTCCCAGCCGCCAGCAGGCGATCGATGAATTGCTGGCAAACATCGACGAGATGCAGGCCACCTCCAACAAGGCCACGGATCTTGCCAAGGCCGGCGACACTACCGGCGCGCAGCTTGCCGTCGGCATGCTGAACTCCCAGCTCAATGCCATCACGCCGAAGCTCATTGCCAACAATGATGCCTTGATGTCGCTGCTCAACGATGGCGGCGATGCGCTGTCGGCTACCGTGAACCAGCGGATCGAGTTCTGTTTCATCCTTATCGGCCTTGCCGTCCTCGCCGCCGTCGGCCTGAGCGTCTGGATCGCCCAGGCAGGTATTTCGACCCCGATGGCACGTCTGCGCGAACGGATGACCAAGCTCGCCCAGGGTGAGACGGCAAGCCCGGTCGACGGCCTCGATCGTCGCGACGAAGTGGGCCAGATGGCGGAAGCCGTCGCTGTGTTCCGCGACAGCGCCATTGCACGTGTCCGCCTCGAAGGCGAAGCCGAGCGCAACCGCAATCTCAGCGACAGCGAACGCCGCGAACGCGAAGCCCAGAAGGCGACCGAAGCCGCCGATCTTGCGCGCGCCGTCGACGCACTCGGCGATGGCCTGCGCCGCCTGGCAGCCGGCGATCTTGCCTCGCAGATCAACACGCCCTTCGTCGGCGACCTCGACGCCCTGCGCCAGGATTTCAACAACTCGATCTACAAGCTGAACGAGACGATGCAGACCGTGGGCGCCAATGCCCGCGCCATTAGCGCCGGCGCCAACGAAATCCGTTCGTCGGCCGATGAACTCTCCAAGCGCACCGAGCAGCAGGCCGCCTCCGTGGAGGAAACCGCTGCCGCGCTCGAGCAGATCACCACGACGGTCCGCGATGCTGCAAAACGCGCCGAAGAGGCCCGCGAGCTCGTGACGCGGACGCGCACCGGCGCCGAAAAGTCCGGCAACGTCGTCCGCAAGGCCGTCAATGCCATGCAGCAGATCGAGCAGTCGTCGGTCGAAATCGGCAACATCATCGGCGTCATCGACGATATCGCCTTCCAGACCAACCTGCTGGCGCTGAACGCCGGCGTGGAGGCTGCGCGTGCCGGTGAAGCCGGCAAGGGCTTTGCCGTCGTCGCCCAGGAAGTTCGTGAGCTGGCTCAACGTTCCGCCAATGCCGCCAAGGAGATCAAATCTCTCATCACCACCTCCGGTGATCACGTGCAGACGGGCGTCGCTCTCGTCGGTGAAACCGGGCAGGCGCTCGACGCCATCGTTCACGAGGTGCAGGAGATCAATCAGCACGTCCATGCGATCGCCGAAGCCGCGAGAGAGCAATCGACCGGGCTCCAGGAGATCAACACGGCCGTGAACACGATGGACCAGGGAACGCAGCAGAATGCGGCCATGGTCGAAGAAAGCACCGCTGCGGGCCATAAGCTCGCAACGGAGGCAGCAACGCTCACCAACCTCCTCGACCAGTTCAAGCTGACGGGCACGGGCGGCTTTGTGGCCGGCGTTGCCAGCGTCCATTCAAGTCCTGTCCAGGCAGCTCCGCGGGCGGCTTCGCAGCCGGTCGTGACCCGCAAGGCCCCTGTCCGGGTCGCAACGCCTGGCGTCTCCCGGCCAAGCTCCTCACCTGCACGCGCGCTGGGCCAGAAGCTCGCCAGCGCCTTCGGCGGCGGCTCCTCCAGCGCCAGCAACGATGCGGATTGGACAGAGTTCTGATCGGGTATCAGCCAATAGAAATGAAAAAGGGCGGCCGACAAGCCGCCCTTTTTTTATCGCTCTGATGCGTGCGACGTAGAGTCCTTGAAGGTCTTCCACCTCGCCAGAACGAAAACGGGCCCGGCATTATCGTGCCGGGCCCGTTTTCGTTGATCCGCGTTACGCTCAAGCAAAGCCGAGCGGTATGTTCTCCAGCGTGCGGCCACGGCCATAATCACGCTCGTAGGAGGAGCGCTTATCCTCGCGCTTGGCGGCACCTTCCGTTTCCGGCGCCAGATAGCCGTCTGCATAGGTTCCGGTATCGCCATAGTCCGGGGTTTCGCGTTTGGCCGTGAAGATTTTCAAAAGCATTCAGCTACTCCTCCTGATCGTGCAGACAACGACGTCGATAGCGTCTCGGTTCCGTCCTAGCGGAGAATAGTTAAAAATTAACTATAAACATTAGAGGATCGTCAATAAGTAGCAGCGGATCGAAGCCATCTTTGCCAAAAAATCGACGAAGGGCGGCCCGTGCGTCTGCCTATCATCATTTCGGATCATCGGAATGATTGGTCCTCGGCCGGATCAGCGAACGAACCCCTGCCCGATCCACATCCGGTGGCGTCATGTTCAGCCTAACGGTGAAGCGCGGGGGGCGCGGAACCGTAGTACTATCGCAAACAGCAAAGTGCCGAGGGAGGTCGAACTATGCTGTCTCGTGGGGGGATGACTGGAATAGCCATGGCGATTGGTCTGGTGGGGTGCGCAACAGTGGTGCAGGATGCCCCGACCAAGGTTTCAGCCGTTAAAATGACCTGCGACAGCGTGACCAACAAATGCCGAACGCCGCAATGGGGACTGCGCGAAGACCGATGGAAGGGTGAGCGCATTTCCTGGCGAGTGGAAACGCCGCCCGGCTGGACGCTGGCGGGCAATCCGAGCGCAAGCTATGCCGGCAAGGGCGTCTACGACGTCAGCGTCACAGAATGGGGACCGACCTTCCTCACATGCCAATGGCATGCCGAAGGCGGCTGGGGCCTCTTCGCCTCCGGTGGATGGGTCGCGGGCTACTGCTTTGCCGACGGCGTGCCTCCAGTGACCAAGATCACACCGCCTCCGGCAAAACCCGGCAAAAAACCACGCGCTGCCTCTTGAGCGTCTGACGCCCCCGAGTGTGCGCCAGCCGCCGGATTCATCCTTGCAAACCCAGGAGCGGTGGGTGATGCACAAAGCCGGATGGTGGGTGATAGCTGGAGCGGGTGAAGGGAATCGAACCCTCGTATTCAGCTTGGGAAGCTGCTGCTCTACCATTGAGCTACACCCGCGTTATCGCGACCTTTCCAACAGAAGGTGGTTTCTGTCAAGCGGGGCGTGGAGAGGTCACAGGCGGAAGTGCTTGGAGAGCTTCAGGCCCTGCGCCTGGTAGTTGGAACCGAGGCCGGATCCGTAGAGGCTGGATGGCTGTTCCTGCATGTGTTCATAGACGAGGCGACCGACGATCTGGCCGTCTTCGAGGATGAAGGGGACCTCGTGGCTGCGCACCTCGAGCACCGCGCGGCTGCCACGGCCGCCAGCGGGCGCGTGGCCGAAACCGGGGTCGAAGAAGCCCGCGTAGTGCACGCGGAATTCGCCGACGAGCGGATCGAAGGGCGTCATTTCGGCTGCGTAGTTCGGCGGCACGTGGACCGCCTCGCGCGACACCAGGATATAGAATTCATCCGGATCAAGAATGAGTTCGTTGCGGCCGCGGCTGTAGAGCGGCTCCCAGAAATCGAAGATGTCGTGCTGTGCCTTCTTGTCGACGTCGACGACGGCGGTGTGGTGCTTACCGCGATAGCCGATCAGGCCTTCCTTGTCGCCGGCAAGGTCGATCGACAGTGCGATACCACCGCCCGATACGTTCGGCTGCTTGCTGGCGACCAGCGTCTCGGCATCGTGCAGCGCCAGCAACTCCGGCTCGCCGAGCAGGGCCTGGCCGACGCGAAAACGGATCTGCGACAGACGCGAACCGCGGCGAACGACGATCGGGAAGGTGCGCGGGCTGATCTCGAGATAGAGCGGACCGGAGTAGCCTGCCGGGATCTTGTCGAATTCCTGCGCGTAGTCGGTGATGACGCGGGTGAAGATGTCGAGACGGCCGGTCGAGCTTTTCGGATTGGCCGAGGCCGACATGTCGACCGGCAGGTCGAGGCGCTCCATCAACGGCACGATATAGACGCAGCCGGTTTCGAGCACAGCGCCTTCGCTGAGATCGACGACATGGAGGCTGAGACGGTCCAGCTTGTCTGAAACGAGATGCGACGGGCCCGGCATGAAGCTCGCGCGGACGCGGAACGCCTTCGCACCCAACCGAAGATCGAGGCTCGCCGGCTGGATCTGATCATGATCCAGATCGCGCTCGGAAATGAGCCGCCCTGCTTCGAACAGCGCCGCTATCGCGCGATCCGCCAAAATACCTGTTTCGCGAGCCATCATGCCCCATCCATAATTTGCCGCAGACAAAACCAAAATCGAGGAATTGACGCAAGCACGCAACGGCAGTATTGCAGCTTTATCCCGTGGTGATTTGGCCGGTCGGCTTGCAGCCACGTTAAACAAGTGGCTAAATAGACCGGGTTGAAACCGGTCTGCATTTGCGGCCGGTTTTTTTGTGTTTGAAAGTGGTGATGGCATGAGCAAGACTTGGCGCCCGGCAACCCAACTCGTCCACGGCGGAGCGCTCCGCTCGCAATATGGCGAGACGTCCGAAGCGATCTACCTCACGCAGGGCTTCGTCTACGAAACGGCGGAAGCCGCCGAAGCGCGTTTCAAGGGTGAGACGGAGGGCTATATTTACGCCCGCTACGGCAGCCCGACCAACGACATGTTCGAAAAGCGCATGTGCGCGATGGAAGGCGCCGAGGAAGCCCGCGCGACTGCGTCGGGCATGGCCGCCGTCGCTGCCGCCATTCTCTGCCAGGTCAAGGCAGGCGATCATATCGTTGCCGCCCGCGCCCTGTTCGGCTCCTGCCGCTGGGTTGTCGAGACGCTTGCGCCGAAGTACGGAATCGAGTGCACGCTGGTCGACGGACGCTATCTCGAGAACTGGGAAAAGGCGATCCGCCCGAATACCAAGGTCTTCTTCCTGGAGAGCCCGACCAATCCGACGCTCGAGGTGGTCGATATTGCCGGCGTCGCCAAGCTTGCAAACCAGATCGGCGCAAAGGTGGTCGTCGACAACGTCTTTGCGACGCCGCTCTTCCAGAAGCCTCTAGAGCTCGGCGCCCACGTTGTCGTCTACTCGGCCACCAAGCATATCGACGGCCAGGGCCGCAGCCTCGGCGGCGTGATCCTTTCCGACAAGGAATGGGTTACCGAGCACCTGCAGGACTACTACCGCCACACCGGCCCGGCGATGTCGCCCTTTACCGCGTGGACCTTGCTGAAGGGGTTGGAGACGCTGCCGCTGCGCGTCAAGCAGCAGACCGAGAATGCGGCGAAGATCGCCGATTTCCTGGCAGAGCAGAAGCAGATCGCCAAGATCATCTATCCCGGCCGCAAGGACCATCCGCAGGCCGATATCGTCGCCAAGCAGATGAAGGGCGGCTCGACACTGGTCGCGCTCGAACTGAAGGGCGGCAAGGAAGCCGCATTCGCGCTGCAGAATGCGCTTGAGATTGTGAAGATCTCCAACAACCTCGGCGACGCCAAGAGCCTGATCACGCATCCGGCGACGACGACGCACAAGAACCTGACGGATGAGGCACGCGCCGAACTCGGCATCTCGCCGGGTACGCTCCGCCTGTCGGCAGGCATCGAGGATGGCGACGACCTGATCGAGGATTTCGCCCAGGCGCTCGCCAAAGTGAAGGCCTGATCCACAAATCCGGTGGCCGGGTCGCCTTCGATCCGGCCATCTCCGGCATGGCAACCCTGCCGTCGCTCGCGCCAGGCGGGCAAGATATTAGTCTTAACACACGAAAAAGTCGCGATTCCGAGCGTTTAGACGCATTTAAGGGATGTTCGAAGTACCGTTTATTGACGTATCAGGGCTCTTATAAGATACCAGTAACGTATTGCGGCTAAGGTGTAAGGCATGTACCGCGCGCTGACACGAGACATTGAAGTGGTGGTGGAGCCCTTTTATCTGGAGGAGCAATCCGACCCGGACGACGATCGCTATGTCTGGGGCTACCGGATCGTCATCAGCAACAATTCCGATCTGACCGTTCGCCTCGTCAACCGCTATTGGAACATTACCGACCAGAACGGCATCGTCGATGAGGTGACCGGAGCGGGCGTGGTGGGCGAACAGCCGCGCCTGGAACCGGGCGATACCTACGAGTATTCGTCGGGCTGCCCGCTCGATACGCCGTCGGGCCTGATGTTCGGCCATTACCAGATGGAGACGGAAAAAGGCGAGCTCTTCGACGTCGAGATCCCCGCCTTCTCCCTGGATTCTCCAGGACTGCTCAGAGTCCTGAACTGATCACTCGGCAGCCTCGGTCACTTCCTCGACCTCATAGCGATAGGTCGTGGAGCAGAATTCGCAGGTAACCGCGATCTGGCCGTCTTCCTGGCTGGCTTCGATTTCATCCGCCGAGAAGCCCTTCAGTACGCCCTTGATCTTTTCGCGCGAACAGGAGCAGCGGTCGAAAACCGCGCGCGGTTCGTAGACGCGCACGCCGCGTTCGTGGAACAGGCGAAAGAGCAGCCGCTCGGTTCCGACCTGCGGATCCGTCAGCTCGTCGGCATGGATCGTCTCGACGAGCGAGCGAGCCTCTGCCCAGGCGTCGTCTTCCCGGTGCAGGCCGGTGCCGGTGTCGCCATCGCCGCCGTGCAGATCGGACTGGCGCATGCGCTCCGGCGCTTCGGGCAAGAACTGGGCGACGAGCCCTCCTGCCCGCCAGCGGTGGCGCGCCTTGCCCTTCTCGTCGCGATCAAACAATTCGGCCGCCGCAAGGCGAACGCGCGTCGGGATCTGCTCGGACTGACGGAAATAGGTGCCAGCGATATCCTCCAGCGTGGCGCCGTCGAGCGCGACGATGCCCTGGTATGGCTGGCTGAACTTGCCCTGATCGATGGTGAAGGCCAGCATGCCCTTACCAAGCAGCTGCTCAGGCTCGGTCTCGCCGGCCGCGATGGCGGCGTCGAGAAGGCCCTGATCGAAGCGGGCATAGGCGCGCACGTTCTCCGGCGTCGAGAAGTCGGCGACGAGCAGATCGACCGGACCGTCGCTCTTGGTCTGGACCGTGAATTTGCCTTCGAACTTCAACGACGTTCCGAGCAGCACCGTCAGCGCGATGACTTCGGCCAGCAGCCGGGCGACCGGCGCCGGATAATTGTGGCGCTCAAGAATGGCATCGAGCATCGGGCCGAGCTGGACGGCGCGACCGCGCACATCCAGGCCTTCGACCTGAAAGGGAACGACATGATCATCGCCGGCGAAATCGAACTCGCCGAGCGTGGCTGCAGGTTCTGCCATGGTCTTCTCCTAGTCTGTGAGCGGCGGGCAAAGGTGCCCATCCGCTCGCGCGGCCACAGGCCTTTTCGGCCGAATGTGGCATCCAGTATGGTTCAGATCGCGCCCAGGCACCAAGCAAGAATCGACTTCTGCGCATGAAGGCGGTTTTCCGCTTCATCGAAGACCACGGATTGCGGACCGTCGATCACCTCGTCCGTGACTTCCTCACCACGATGGGCGGGCAGGCAATGCATGAACAATGCATCCTTGCCGGCCTGCGCCATCAAAGCCGAATTGACCTGATAAGGCTGGAAGACGTTGTGACCCCGGGCCCGATGTTCCTGATTCATGGAGACCCAGGTATCGGTCACCACACAATCGACGCCGGCAACCGCGCGGTCAGCATCGTGACCAAGCATGATTTCGGCGCCCTCATTGCGGGCCCAGTTCAGATAGTGATCCTTCGGCTCGGAACCAAGGGGTACGGCCATGTTCATGCGATAGCCGAACCGGGCAGCCCCTTCGATCAGCGAATGCAGCACGTTGTTGCCGTCGCCGGTCCAGGCAACGGTCTTGCCCTTGATCGGGCCACGGTGCTCCTCGAAGGTCATGATATCGGCCATGATCTGGCAGGGATGCGTGTCGTCCGTCAGCGCATTGATCACGGGAACGGTCGCATGTTCGGCAAGCTCCAGCAGCCGGGAATGCTCCGTCGTGCGGATCATGATCGCATCGACGTAGCGCGACAGAACCTTGGCCGTATCGCCGATGGTTTCAGCGCGGCCGAGCTGCATTTCGGTGCCGGAGAGGAACAGCGTTTCGCCGCCGAGCTGGCGCATGCCGACGTCGAAGGAGACGCGCGTACGGGTCGAGGGCTTTTCGAAGATCATTGCCAGCATCTTGCCTGCCAGCGGCTTGTCGCCCTGGCCTGCCTTGAATGCCTGCTTGCGGGAAATAGCGTCGTTCATGATCACCCGCAGGTCGGAGGACGATACCGCGGAGAGATCGAGGAAGTGTTTGGGGGAAGCCATTGTCGTTACCTATTACGCCCGCCGTCAGGCCGGGCACCTATCCGTTCAAGCCGTCTTCTTGATCTTGGAAGCGCGAACGCTTTCGGCGGCACGCTCCAGTCGGGCAAGGCCTTCTCGGGCTTCATCGGCGGTGACCACCAGCGGCGGGAGAAGACGAATGACATTATCGCCAGCAGGGATAGCCAGCAGTTGCGCTGCGCGGATCGCCTGCAGCAATTCAGACGACGGCACGGCGGCCTTGACGCCGAGCATCAGCCCTTCGCCACGAACATCCTCGATGACGTCGGGATAGCGATCCTTGAGCGAGGCGAGCCCCTGGCGGAACACCAGCGAGACGTCACGCACATGCTGGAGGAAGCCGTCTTCGAGAATAACGTCCAGCACGGCATTGCCGACCGCCATGGCGAGCGGATTGCCGCCATAGGTCGAGCCGTGAGTACCGGCCTTCATGCCCGACGCCGCTTCAGCGGTCGCCAGGCAGGCGCCGAGCGGGAAGCCGCCACCGATACCCTTGGCAACAGCCATGATGTCAGGTGTCACACCCGACCACTCATGCGCAAAAAGCTTGCCCGTGCGTCCGACACCGCTCTGAACCTCGTCGAGGATCAGCAGCAGGCCATTGTCATCGCAGATCTGGCGCAGCGCCTTCATGAATTCGGTAGTCGCGGGACGAATGCCGCCCTCGCCCTGAACGGGCTCGATCAGGATGGCTGCCGTTTCCGCTGTGATCGCAGCCTTCACCGCTTCGACATCGCCGAACGTCACCTGGTCGAAGCCCGGTGCCTTGGGACCAAAGCCTTCCAGGTACTTTTCCTGCCCGCCAGCGGCGATGGTCGCCAGCGTCCGGCCGTGGAATGCACCTTCGAACGTGATGATATGGAAACGCTCGGGGTGACCCTTGGAGAACTGGTAGCGGCGCGCCGTCTTGATCGCGCACTCGAGTGCCTCGGCGCCGGAATTGGTGAAGAACACCTTGTCCGCGAAGGTCGCCTGCGTCAGGCGCTTTGCGAATGTTTCCTGGCCCGGGATTTCATAGATGTTGGACAGGTGCCAGACCTTGTCGGCCTGCGCTTTCAGCGCGCCGACGACATGAGGATGCCCATGACCAACCGACGTCACGGCAACGCCGGCACCAAAATCAAGATATCGCTCGCCAGTTTCGGTGATTAGCCACACGCCCTCTCCTCGCTCGAACCGCAAAGGGGCACGAGAGTAGGTATCATAAAGCGGCGCGGCTTCAGCCATGGCGCGATCTCCTGTCATTGGCTACATCGGACTCCGGCTAAAAAGCGGGTCCAGAAAATTAAAAATGCCGCCTTTCGGCGGCGAGCAGCACTATTTACTTTTCGCACTGCAATGTCAACAAAACTGAGGTTTTAGTGCATGCGTCAAGCTGGCAATCAGGGCGCCTAAATCTATCAACAATTAATGTTGCATAAATGACTCTTCGCGCCAGCAAGTTGGGGAAAACTTGAAATTCGATTCCCCGCGATTCAACCGACTCTTGTCACGGAGTCAGCCTCACACTAGGTTAAAACTCAATTACTAGACTGCATGCGGCGGAACTAGTCACCAAAATCGAGCAAGCGTTTCTTGCCTCGGATACGTCCGGGGCAACGGTGAAGGATTCTGCCTACACCAACGCTAATAAGGCGGAGACAGGGGCATGAACTGGACAGACGAGCGCGTTGAAAAACTGAAGAAGCTGTGGTCCGAAGGCCTGAGCGCCAGCCAGATCGCGGCACAACTTGGCGGTGTAAGCCGCAATGCTGTCATTGGCAAAGTTCACCGCTTGAGCCTGCCGGGCCGGGCCAAGGCCGGCGGCACGTCGACGGCGACAAGAACGCCGAAGCGCGCCACGTCCGCGCCACGCGCTCCGAATTATGCATCCCGGATCACCGCCACCCGCACCGTCACCCGCCAGCAGGGTGCGACGATGCTGAAGGAAGAGATCGACATCGATGCGATCGAAGAAGTCAGCTACCGTCCTGCTGCCAACGTGGTCGTACCGATCTCGCGCCGCCTTGGCCTGACGGAGCTCACGGAACGCACCTGCAAGTGGCCGGTCGGCGATCCGCTGAAGGACGACTTTCACTTCTGCGGCTGTGAATCCCCGGATTCCTCACCTTACTGCACCTATCACCAGCGCATGGCGTACCAGCCGGTGAACGAACGCCGGAAGGCTGCAAACCGGGTCGCTTGATCCGGAAGCCGGATAAGGAATACAAAACGGGCCTTCGCGGCCCGTTTTTTGTTGACTGCGAGACGCGGAAGCTCGCATGCCGTACCAGGCACGGTGCGTATCTATAGGGTGCTTGCCGCTCGGCGGTCGCGCGCACTGGAGTATGCGGTGAAAATAGCCTGCCTACATACGGCCGACAGCAACGTTGCTGTATTCGAGGCCGCGGCACGAGAGATCGGCCTCGCCGAGGGAACGCTTGTCCATGCGGTCCGGCCCGACCTGCTCGCAGACGCCGAACGGTCGGGTGGGCTCACCCGCGACATTGCTCATGAAACCGCTTCGCTGCTGCGATCGCTCGGCCTGACGGCTGATGCCGTTATCCTCACATGCTCGACCCTTGGGCCGTCGGTGGACGCATTGGACGGCACGGTGTCCGTTCCCACCCTTCGCGTCGACGCTGCCTTGGCGGAACAGGCAGTTCAGGCGGGAGGCCGGATCGTCTTCCTCTGCGCGGTTCAAACCACCGTGGAACCAACGGCGCAACTCTTCGCCACGGCAGCCGAGGCAACGCAAACGGCGTTCGAAGTGCGCCTCGTGCCCGGGGCATGGGATCTGTTCAAGGCCGGCAATCGTGATGGATATCTGGCGGTCATTGCCGAGGCGGCAGATGCCGCTTATCGCGAGGGTGCAGCGACCGTTGCTCTCGCCCAGGCGTCGATGGTGGGCGCAGCCGATCTGGTCAAAGATGGTCCCAGACCCCTCAGCAGTCCAGCGGCGGGCCTTGCCGCCGCTGTGACGAGCGTTTCGCGAGACGCCTGAGCCGGCGGCTCGTTCCCACAAGACGAGCCCCCAGCGGCCCGCTCTGCTGGCGGATCGATGGAAGCCTATGCTTCCATCGAGTATCCGGCGCCACGAACGGTGCGGATCACATCCTGCATATTGGAGAAGTTCAGCGCCTTGCGCAGACGCCCGACATGGACGTCGACGGTGCGTTCGTCGACATAGATGTCGTGGCCCCAGACGCCGTCCAGAAGCTGCGAACGCGAGAAGACGCGGCCTGGCGACGCCATGAGGAATTCCAGCAGGCGGAATTCCGTCGGCCCCAGGCGGACTTCACGGCTCTTGCGATGAACGCGGTGGGTTTCGCGATCGAGTTCGATATCGCCGCACTTGAGGAGCGACGAGAGAACTTCCGGCTTGGCGCGGCGTAGCATCGCCTTGACGCGGGCAACCAGCTCGGGTGTCGAGAACGGCTTGACCACGTAGTCGTCGGCGCCGGTGGACAGGCCGCGAACGCGTTCGCTCTCCTCGCCACGGGCCGTCAACATGATGATCGGCAGACGTTCGGTTTCCGGCCGCATGCGCAGGCGACGGCAGAGCTCGATGCCGGACACGCCAGGCAGCATCCAATCGAGGATCAGAAGGTCGGGCGTGCGCTCCTGCAGCCGGATCTCGGCCTCGTCGCCGCGCAGGATGGTGTCGACCTCGAAGCCTTCGGCCTCGAGGTTATAGCGAAGAAGCACGCTCAGGGCCTCTTCGTCTTCAACGACAGCTACTTTAGGTATCATTCGTTTCGGTCTCCTGGGGGCGCGGTCGCGGAACGATTATTCAGTGACTGCGCCGACGGTGTTGGCGGTATCGTCCTTCGGACGTTCGCCTTCCGGCTGGGCACCGGTGGCCATGTAGTAGATGGTTTCGGCAATGTTGGTCGCATGGTCGCCGATGCGCTCGATGTTCTTGGCGCAGAAGAGAAGATGCGTGCAGCTGGTGATGTTGCGCGGATCTTCCATCATGTAGGTGAGCAGCTCGCGAAACAGCGAGGTGTACATCGCGTCGATTTCCTCGTCGCGCTCACGGATCGACTTGGCGCGGTCCGCAGCACGGCTCGTGTAAACGTCGAGAACTTCCTTGAGCTGGACAAGCGCCAGCTCCGAGAGGTGCTCGAGGCCGCGAGCGAGCTTGCGGGGAACGCCGCTGCTCTGCACGGCGATGACGCGCTTTGCAGTGTTCTTGCCAAGATCGCCAACGCGCTCGAGGTCGGCCGCGATGCGGATCGAACCCATGATTTCGCGAAGGTCGGCGGCCATGGGCTGACGACGTGCAATGGTGATGATCGCCTTGTCGCCGATCTCGCGCTCGGCGTGGTCGAGGATCACGTCGTCGGAAATGACCTTCTGGGCGAGCGCCGTGTCGCCGTTCACCAGGGCGCGGACAGCGTCTGAAACCATCTGTTCTGCAAGACCGCCCATTTCCGAAATACGGCGGGACAGGAACTTCAGGTCGTCGTCGTAGGCGGAATAGATATGTGTCGATGCCATGGGGCTTATCCTTGAATGTCCTGAGGGTTACCGTTGCCGGAGATCAACCGAAGCGGCCCATGATGTAGTCCTGGGTGCGCGGGTCATCCGGGTTGGTGAACATCTTGTCTGTGTCGTTTTCCTCGACGAGGTTGCCGAGGTGGAACATGGCGGTACGCTGCGAAACGCGAGCCGCCTGCTGCATCGAGTGTGTGACGATGACGATGGTGTAGCTTTCGCGCAGTTCGTGGATGAGCTCCTCGACCTTGGCGGTGGCGATCGGGTCAAGCGCGGAGCACGGCTCGTCCATCAGGATGACTTCAGGGCTGACCGCAACGGCGCGAGCAATGCAAAGGCGCTGCTGCTGACCGCCGGAGAGGCCGGTGCCGGACTCGTGAACGCGATCCTTCACTTCGTTCCACAGGCCGGCACGCTGCAGGCTGTATTCGACGATCTGGTCCATGTCAGCCTTGCTCTTTGCGAGGCCGTGGATACGCGGGCCGTAAGCGACGTTCTCGTAGATCGTCTTCGGGAACGGGTTCGGCTTCTGGAACACCATGCCGACACGGGCGCGCAGTTCGACCACGTCGATATCCGGATCGTAGATATCATCGCCGTCGAGCGTGATCTTGCCGGTGACGCGGCAATTGTCGATCGTGTCGTTCATGCGGTTCAGGCTGCGCAGGAACGTGGACTTGCCGCAACCGGACGGGCCGATGAGCGCCGTCACGGTATTTTCGCGGATGTTCAGCTTGACGTCGAAGAGCGCGCGCTTCTCGCCGTAGTAAACCGATACGTCCTGGCCAATCATTTTATACGGAATGGTATTCATCTTCTGGTCCAGCGCTTTCTCGACTGCTGCTTCCGTCAACATGTTCATGATGTTTACTCCGTTTACCAGCGGCGCTCAAAGCGACGACGCAGAAGGATAGCTCCGAGGTTCATGACGATCAGGAACAGGAGCAGGACGATGATGGCGCCGGAGGTGCGCTCGACAAAAGCGCGCTCGGCTTCGTTGGCCCACATGTAGACCTGCACGGGCAGTGCCGTGGAAGGATCCATGGGGGTGGCCGGTGCATTGGCGACGAAGGCAACCATGCCGATCAAAAGCAGTGGTGCCGTTTCGCCGAGCGCATGCGCCAGGCCGATGATGGTGCCGGTCAGGATGCCGGGCATCGCGAGCGGCAGGACGTGATGGAACACCATCTGCATCTTCGAGGCACCGAGACCCAGGGCTGCCGCGCGGATCGACGGCGGCACGGCGCGCAGCGCTGCGCGGGTTGCGATGATGATGGTCGGCAGCGTCATCAGCGTCAGCACCAGACCACCGACCAGCGACGCGGAGCGCGGCAGGCCTGCGAAGTTGATGAAGACGGCGAGACCGAGCAGACCGTAGACGATCGACGGAACGGCCGCGAGGTTGTTGATGTTGACCTCGATCAGGTCTGTCAGCTTGTTCTTCGGCGCAAACTCTTCGAGGTAGATCGAAGCGGCGACGCCGATGGGCAGAGCGAGAACGAGCACGATGAGCATCAGATAGAGCGAGCCGATCAGAGCAACGCCGAGGCCGGCTGCCTCAGGACGGCTCGAGTTGCCGTTGACGAAGAGGCCGGTGTTGAACTGCTTGTGCAGGGTGCCGCTCGCCGTGAGCTGCTGCATCCAGCCAACCTGCTTGTCGTTCACCTTGCGGTTCTTCTCGTCGACCTTGAGATCGATCTGGCCCTTGTTGGCAGAGTCGACGTTGGCGTCGGCGAGCAGCGTGACATTGACCGTCTTGCCGATCAGCGACGGATCAGCCATCACCATGTCGCGGAGAACGATCGGAGCGCCCTTGGAGATCATTGCCGAAGCGTCGCGCACGTCAGGGCGGCTGGAGGCATTGATCCCGAGCGTCTTGATCATCGCATCGCGGATCAGGACGGGATAGTTCGCTGCGACCAGCACCGACGGATCGGTGGCGCGCTTGTTGTTCGGGTCCAGCGTCTTTTCGCTGAACTCGATCGGCAGCGTGATCGCCGTCTGCAGGAAGGACGTGTAGCCCTTGCTGATTACGGTGGTCAGCAGGATCGCGAGGAAGATCAGGCCGAAGGAGATGGCGGCGATGCCGTAGGCCTGGAACCGACGCTCGGCGGCGTAGCGGCGCTTGATGCCGATATCGCGGCGAGCCGGTGCCTTGGAGACGATTGCGCCTGCGGGGGAAACAATATCCGTCATTCGTACTGCTCCCGGTATTTGCGCACGATGTAGAGCGCGTAGATGTTGAGGCAAAGCGTGATGAAGAACAGCGTGATGCCGAGCGCGAAGGCAACCAGCGTCTGCGGAGAGGTGAACTCAAGGTCGCCTGTCAGCTGGTTGACGATCTTGACCGTCACTGTCGTCATCGGTTCGAACGGGTTGATCTGGATGCGTGCGGCGACACCAGCGGCAAGCACGACGATCATGGTCTCGCCGATGGCGCGCGAGGCGGTCATCAGCAGCGCGCCGACGATGCCCGGGAGCGCCGCCGGGAGGACGACCTTCTTGATCGTTTCCGAACGCGTGGCGCCGAGGCCGAGAGAACCGTCACGCAGAGCGCGCGGCACGGCGGTGATGATGTCGTCGGACAGCGAGGAAACGTACGGGATCAGCATGATGCCCATGACGATACCGGCGGTCAGAACGCTCTGCGCCTGGATGAAATTGGTATAGTTACCGGTCAGAAGGCCGTTCACCTGCGAGGAGAGGTCGCGCAGGAAGGGACCAACGGTGACGAGGGCGAAGAAGCCGTAGACGATGGTCGGGATACCGGCCAGCACTTCGAGAAGCGGCTTGGCCAGCGAGCGAACCTTGGGAGCCGCATATTCCGCCATGTAGATCGCGGCAAACAGGCCGACCGGAACCGCGACCAGCATGGCGACGAAGCCGATGTAGAGCGTGCCGAGCAGCAGCGGGATCAGCCCGAACTGACCGAAGGACGAGCTGCCGGCGCCGGCAAAGCGCGGATCCCAGACAGTGCCAAAGAAGAAGTCGGCAGCCGGAACGGCGGCGAAGAAGTGGGCGGCCTCGGACAGCATGGAAAGAACGATGCCGATGGTCGTGAGGATCGCGATGGACGATGCCAGCAGCAGGCCCCAGAGCATGACGCGCTCGACACGGTTGCGAGCACGGAAGCGAGGTGCGACCTCGCGCAGGGCGTAGAAACCGCCCGCAACAGCCAGGACCAGAACGATCGCGGTCATCACGGCGCGGCTAGCGCCACTTTCCGCATTCAGCTTCTGGGCGGCTTCGATCATGTAAGGCTGCGGTTCGCCGGCGAGCGGAACGCCCTTTGCGGCGAGCTTCGCCTGGAGGCCTGCCGGATCGCTGGCACCCGCGCCGATTTCTTCCTGTGTCAACGCCGGCAGACCGCGCGCAATCGCGCTGACCATGCCGTAGTTCAGGTTCTGCTGGGCCGCAGGCTGAGCCTTGATGTCATCCGGGAACCCGCCGCGGACGGACGATTCGATGATGGATGGGCTGATGGCGAGCCAGGCGCACAGGACGATCAACGCCGGCAGGATCGCCCAGATGGCGGCATAGGCGCCATAGTAACCGGGTCTGGAATGCAATGCCGAGGACTTGCCTCCGGCGAGTGCCGTTGCGCGGCTGCGTGCTGCCACGAAGGCAACGGCGCCCAGCACCACGAGGCACAAGAGTATGACGGATGTACTCATTCGATAAGGTCCCCAGGCCCTTGGCCCCAAAAAACCAGAACGGCGGGCGGGCCGATCCGGCTTCCAACGATGGAGAATTTCAGCCTTACCGAGCCGAGGCGCCGACAAGGCAATGCCGGCGCGACCTAGGTCGCGCCGGCAAAGTCAATTACATGGTCTTGCCGTCTTCAACAGACTTGCGGATCTGATCGCGCTCAGCGTCCGGAGCGGCAACGAGGCCGTATTCGACGAGCGGGCTGTCAGGGCCGATCATCTGCTCGGAAACGAAGAAGTTGACGTATTCCTTCAGGCCCGGGATGACGCCGAGGTGTGCCTTCTTGACGTAGAAGAACAGCGGGCGGGAAACCGGGTACGTGCCGTTGGAGATGGTTTCGGTCGACGGAACGATACCGTTGACGGTCGCAACCTTCAGCTTGTCGGCGTTGTTTTCGTAGAAGGACAGGCCGAAGACGCCAACGCCGGTCTTGTTGGCGGCGATGCGTGCCAGCGTTTCCGGATAGTCGCCGTCGATGTCGACAGCAGCGCCGTCCTTGCGAACTGCAACGCAAGCCTTGGTCTGGGCAGCAGCGTCAGAGATCGAAGCCTTGATGACGTCGAGAGCGCCGGAAGCCTTGCAGCCAGCAGCCAGAACGTTCTGTTCGAAGACTTCGCGGGTGCCGTGCTTTTCGCCCGGGATGTAGGCCGCGATATCAACAGCCGGGAGAGCCGGGTTTACTTCCGACCACTTCTTGTAAGGGTTTTCGACGAGCTTGCCATCAACAACGACCTGAGCAGCCAGAGCCTTGTAGATGTCGGCCGGAACGTAGGCAACGTCAGGGTTCGAAGCGTCGGTTGCGAAGACGATGCCGTCGTAGCCGATCTTGACTTCCTGGATGTCGGTTACGCCAGCTGCCTTGCAGGCTTCCAGTTCCTTGGCGTTGATCGGACGCGAAGCGTTGGCAACGTCGATCGTGTCAGGGCCTACGCCCTTGCAGAATTCCTTGAGGCCAGCGCCCGTGCCGCCAGATTCAACGACCGGCGTTTTGAAGTCCTTGAAGGTTTCGCCGAAGGTTTCGGCAACGATCTTTGCGTAAGGCAGAACGGTGGAAGAACCACTGACCTGGACCTGGTCGCGAGCAACAGCCGCGCCTGCGAAAGCGGCGGAAGCAGCCAGTGCGGCGACCGTAAGTTTAAAAGCGTTCATATCAATCTCCCGGGCATATAGCGGTATGGGTGTGGCCTGGAACGGCCCCTGGGCGGCGCCGTCTTTTTCAGCGGCCCGCTCTCTTTAGCCCCCGATGCATAGAGCTTTTATGTCAGTTTGGTGAAACATTTGTGACAGCCTATGTCACTGTTTTTACTTGATAAAAATATCTGCCGCTGCAGCCGCATTGCGGTTTTATGTCAAAACCGCACGGTAAAGCTCGTTCCCTTGCCCACTTCGGACTTCACGATCAGGCGCGCACGATGGCGCGTGAGGATGTGCTTGACGATGGCAAGCCCAAGCCCCGTACCCTTTTTCGAGCGGCTATCCTCGATGTTGACGCGATAGAAACGCTCGGTCAGGCGCGGCACATGTTCGGCCGGAATTCCGGGACCCTTGTCCATAACAGTCACTTCCACCGGCTCGCCCTGCTGGCTTTTCAGGAAGACATCGACGGACTTTCCTTCCTGACCGTATTTGCAGGCGTTCTCGATCAGATTTTCAAAGACCTGGACGAGCTCGTCACGATCGCCCATGACTTCCGCTTTGCCTTCGGGAAGATGCAAGGCGATCTCAACGCCCACATCCTTCGCCAGCGGCAAAAGCGCGTCCTTGACGTGGCCGAGCAGCGGCACAAGGTCGACCTTCTGGTCCGGCGCAATGTGGGACTTAAGCTCCAACCGCGACAGGGAGAGCAGATCGTCCACCAGACGGCTCATGCGCGTCGTCTGGTCGAACATGATGCCTAGAAACCGCTCCTGTGCCTTGAAGTCGCTCTTTGCAGGCCCTTGAATGGTTTCGATGAACCCGCGCAGGGAGGCGAGCGGCGTGCGAAGCTCGTGGCTGGCGTTGGCGACGAAATCCGAACGCATGCGATCGATGCGCCGGACCTCGGAGATGTCGCGGAACGACAGTACGAACAGACGCTCGCCCGCGCTCTCGTCAAGCTCGACCGGCGAGCTTCGGACAATATAGACGCGCTCGGACGGCAGACGCTCCGAATGCTCGATCTGGTTCGGCGCATTGGTGGCGATCGTCTCACGCACCATGTCCAGTATGCCGGGGGAACGCAGGCTTGCAGAAATGTGCGCGCCGAGCGCCACTTCGCCGAACGCCTTTTCAGCCGCACGGTTCTGAAAGAGGACCGATGCGTCACCCGACAGGACCATGACCGGAACATCGAGTGCCGAGAGTGTCGCTGAGACCTCCGGCAGCAGGCTGCGACCAACCGGCGCCTCGATCTCTGCGGTCGGCGCTGGGAGCGGCGTCCTGGGAGCAGCCTTGGCGGGTGACAGGATCGCGATCAGCAGGAGCAGCAGCAGACCAAGCACGGCCCACGCATTGATGCCGGCGACCAACGCAACAAACGCAATCACCAGCGCCACCAGCAAGGCGAGCCGCCCGCGACGGACGCGTTCAAGCAAGCCTCGTATCCATGGTCTTTCGTATTCCAACTGCCCCTCGCAAACGCCGACGCGCTTTTCGCTGACCTGAAACTTTGCCTGATAGCTGCGATTCGTGACAGATATTTTCGACCCGGGCCAGCGATCGACATTGATCGGCAAACAACACACAGAATTCTGTTCCGGACGCCAAGTTATTTGATTTTCAACGGAAAATATGTTCGCCTACGGCAACATAGCCCAGGAGGATCGTCATGGCCGATGATGTCGAAAGCAGAGCAGTCGAACTGGATATTCGCGGCAAGGCACGCATTTTCGATGTCGACGATCCTGTCCTGCCGGACTGGGTGGACGAAGAATCGCTCAAATCTGGAGGCTTTCCCTACAACAAGAAACTGAAGGAAGAGGAGTATCTGGAGGACCTCCGGAAACTGCAGATCGAATTGATCAAGGTGCAATTCTGGCTGCAAGCTACTGGCAAGCGCGTGATGGCTCTCTTTGAAGGCCGCGATGCCGCTGGCAAGGGTGGCGCGATCTCCGCCTCCTCGGCGCACATGAACCCCCGCCTTGCGCGCGCCGTCGCCTTGACGAAACCGACCGAGCGGGAAGCCGGGCAATGGTATTTCCAGCGCTATGTCACCCAGTTTCCGACGTCGGGCGAATTCGTCCTCTTCGACCGCTCCTGGTATAACCGCGCCGGTGTCGAGCCTGTCATGGGGTTCTGCACGCCGAAACAATACGAAGACTTCCTCGTGCAGGCACCGCAAGTCGAGAAGGCCATCGCGCACGAAGGCATCTTCTTCTTCAAATTCTATCTCGATATCGGCCGGGAAATGCAGCTGAAGCGCTTCCACGACCGGCGGCATGATCCGCTGAAAGTCTGGAAGCTGTCATCGATGGATATCGCCGCCCTGACCAAGTGGGGCGACTACAGCGAGAAGCGCGACCGCATGCTGAAGGAAACGCACACGGATTTCGCGCCCTGGACGGTCATCCATGGCAACGACAAGCGCCGCGCACGGCTGAACCTCATCCGGCACATGCTGAAGACGATCGACTACGACGGCAAGGACAAGGAAGCCATCGGCAAGCTCGACGACAAGATCATCGGCTCGGGACCGGGTTTCCTGAAATAACCTATTGGCCGGGAAGGATGCGAACGGCGTAGAGGTTGATGCCGCGCGCCTTCCCGTCGAGATCGCTGTTGATCAGCAGACTGCCTGCGGAACTCGGCGCCAGCGAGCGATCGAACTTGACCTGCAGCAGCACGTCCGACTTCTCGCGGTTCACGGTGAAGCGATGGCGTGCGCAGTCGCCAAGCGACTGGAAATCGCATTCGACGGTGATCTGCGTCGGCTCGTCCGAGGTCGATTGCAGCGTGATGGCAATGGTCGAGGATTTTCCCGCCAACTGCTGCAGCACGTCGGCCGGAACGCTGATAGCAATATTGCCGTCCGCGTCGCCGCTCTGCGACGTCAGGCGCATGGCCGGGCCGTCGTTTTCCGCAACGTTCTCCGTGCGCGACTTTGCGCCCTTGGTGATCTTGTCCGCATCCGACGGCTTGAAGATCTCGATCCAATCGGCAGAGAAGGAATTCTGCGGATCGATTGTGACCGGCGTCGCGTTGCCGCCAGAGTTGGCGGCTTCGCTGTCGGAGCCGTCGAAGTCCTCGGGCTGCGTTGTCGCAGGCGGATTGGCCACGCTGGTATCGCGTTCGGCCGCACTCATCAGCAGACCTGAGGTATGCGCCCACCACGCGCCCATGCCGACAAAGGCAAGCAGCACGCACCACACGAGGAGCCTTGAGAAAAACTTTCGCGGCTTGCGGCGACCAGCCGCGCGCTCCGGACGGAAATCCATGCCTGCAGCCGGCTTCGGCGCGGCGGCAAAAATCTTATCACGGGCGGGAGCAGCCGCCAGATGGTCGGCATCTTCTGCATGGACGCCGGCAAGGCTGGCTTCGTCTTCGAAACGCGGATCGGTGCTGGCAAATTCCCGGGTCTCACCCGATATCGAGACGCTGTCGGCATCAGGGCGCGGACGATGGGCGACCGGCGGCGGCACGTCCACCACCGGCGGCACCGGAACTTCAGGCGGGCCCTGGCGGGGATGAATGCGCTCCCGCTCCTCGGCCTCGATCATATGGATCGTGGCCTCGAGACGGTGGCGATGGTGCGTTATCGCCTGCGCGTCGGTAATATCCTGCTTTCGCAGCCCCGCTTCCAGCGCTTGGCGCGCCGATTGATAGATCTTGGCTCGGACTTCGGGATTGTTGCGATCGGCGCTGTTGAGTGCCGTTCTGATTGCCGTTTCTAATCCGCTCACGTCCGGTCCTTTACTCTGAGACTGGGCATAGTCCTTAACAATAGGTAAATCCGGTAACCGCTAGCGCAACAAACCGCAAGCCTTGCACCGCATTCAACCACGCGCAGGCAGGGGATAACGGCAGGACGGCACCGCCGGACACAACAATAGCCGATATTTGACGAACGGATAGAGCAGCCTTTTCCTCGGCGAAACTCTCTGCTATTCAATTGACGTTTTCGTAAACGTCAATTTCTACGGTGACCCATGGCCCTGCCCCCGATCCTGACGCAAAATCTCAGACTGCCGGTCGTTGCATCGCCATTATTCATCATATCACACCCAGAGCTGACGCTTGCCCAATGCAAGGCGGGGATCGTCGGCGCCTTTCCGGCGCTCAACGCGCGCCCGGCAAGCCAGCTGGACGATTGGCTGGCGATGATTACCGAAGAGCTGGCGGCCCACGACGCGGCGCACCCGGAGCGGCCTGCCGCTCCCTTCGCGGTCAACCAGATCGTTCACATGTCGAACAAGCGGCTGGAGCACGATCTCGGCCTTTGCGTCAAATACAAGGTGCCGATCGTCATCTCCTCGCTCGGCGCGGTGCCGGAGGTCAACGCGGCGGTGCATTCCTATGGCGGCATCGTGCTGCACGATGTGATCAACAACCGTCATGCCAACTCCGCCATCCGCAAGGGTGCCGACGGGCTGATCGCGGTGGCCGCCGGCGCAGGCGGGCATGCCGGAACGCTTTCCCCCTTCGCGCTGGTGCAGGAAATTCGCGAGTGGTTCGACGGGCCGCTGCTTTTGGCCGGTGCGATTGCCAATGGCGGGGCCATTCTCGCGGCGCAAGCGATGGGCGCTGACATGGCCTATATCGGCTCGCCGTTCATCGCGACGCAAGAGGCCCGCGCCTCCAACGCCTACAAGCAGGCGATCGTCGAGGGCGTTGCAAACGACATCGTCTATTCGAACTATTTTACCGGCGTGCATGGCAACTATCTGAAGCCCTCCATCAAGGCTGTGGGACTGGACCCGGACAACCTGCCTGAGGCAGATCCTTCGAAGATGGATTTCGAGCAGGCGGTCGGCGGCGCCAAGGCTTGGAAGGACATCTGGGGCAGCGGCCAAGGCATCGGCGCCATCAAGGCGATCGAGTCGGTCGGCACGCTCGTCGACCGGTTGGAGCAGCAGTATCTGGCCGCCCGCGCCAGACTGGCCCTCTGACGAAACCGGCACGAATTTCCACAGCGTCCTTCTTTTTTGCCAAACACGTAACAGGGCGCTTGAAATCTCCAGCCAATGCTTGTATCAGCGCCATGCAAATCGCGGGCCGCATCGTTCGGCACCTTGGGATTGCCGCTTTAGCTCAGGTGGTAGAGCACATCATTCGTAATGATGGGGTCGCAGGTTCGAGTCCTGCAAGCGGCACCATTCTCCACTTCAAAATCAAAACGCTGGTTGATCGTTGCGCGCCATGGGCCAGCCCGCCACTGTGCGCAGCGGGCGTAGGACCCAGCACTTACTTGGCGACTTTTCCCGCTGGCGCGAAGCCGGCGGCGTGGCGAACCTGTGCGCCGAGATGAGGCGCGGTTTTTGCCGACGCCTTGTCCTTCTTGGGTTTGCGTACTTCGCGATTTCCTCTGATTTGACCCTTTGCCATTTTGAAGACTCCTCCCTGGTTGGGCCACATCGACGATGGTGGCGGCAGCCTATGGGGCCGCCCAAACGAATCCAAATGCAAGCGGTTTTTTGAGCAACGGGCGCGAAGTTCGCAGTGGCACCGGCGAAGGCATCGGGCGGGTCCTTTGCGAAATCTTCCAAGGCGAGTGATTGCATCGCCCGACAACACCATCGGCGCGCATATCCTGCCGGAACGATCGCCTTGATGCGACCATGAGGCGAGAAAAGCTAGCGATTGACAGTCGCCGCGAGACAGACCAAGCTAATACAGTCTTGGCTAAACTCTTGATTTTGGAGGAAGCAATGGGGAATGGCGTCGCTCGAACCTTTGCTCTGGCTATTTTTGCCCTTGCCATGATTGCAACCGCCAGAGGGGCGGTCGGCCAGGACGCCGGGACGGCTGCGCCCCCACCACCCAACGTGACAGTGATGAAAGTGACGGAGAAGGACATTCGCCCCTCCGTTTCCTTCACCGGCCGCGTCGAAGCGATAGACAAGGTGGATCTGCGCGCCCGCGTCGATGGGTTCCTCGAAAAGAAGCTGTTTACCGAGGGGCAGGACGTGAAGGCCGGAGACCTGCTCTTCGTCATGGAAAAAGGCCAGTATGAAGCGGCCGTTGCCCAAGCCAAGGGGAACATAGAAGCGTCACAGGCGCTGCTGACGCTGGCCGAGGTGGAGGTCAAACGACAGACCGAACTGGTAAGCCGGAGTGCTGCACCACAGTCCCAACTGGATCTGGCGCGGGCAAAGCAACAACAGGCGGTGGGACAGCTTGACCAGCTCAAGGCGGCGCTTACCCAGGCCGAGCTGAACCTCAGCTACACGGATATCCGCTCACCCATTGCCGGGCGCATCGGTCGCTCCCAATACTCCGTCGGCAATTTCATTGGCCCATCCAGCAACGTGCTGGCGACGGTCGTCAGCCAAGATCCGATCTATGTCTCATTCTCCGTATCGCAGCGTGAAATTCTCGGTATTCGGGAGAAACTCGGCAGTACGGGCAAACTCGGAGACATGATCCATGCGGCCGTGGTTCTGGTCCAGCTCGCCGATGGCAGCCGCTATTCGCAACCGGGGAAGATCGATTTCGTCGATGTGACCGTCAACCAGGGCACCGACGCGGTTCCCGTCCGGGCGACGTTTGCCAATCCCGACCGCATCCTCATCGACGGCCAGCTCGTCAACGTCATCGTTCAGGGCGACAAGCCGGAATCCGCGCTGGTAGTGCCGCAATCGGCCATCCAGATCGACCAGGGCGGTCCTTTCACGCTGGTCGTGAACAAGGAAAACAAGATCGAGGTGCGCTACATCGTGCCGGGGCGGATGGAAGGATCCGACGCCACCGTCACCAAGGGGCTGGCGGTCGGCGATCTGGTCGTCACTGAAGGGATACAGAAGGTTCGTCCGGGACAGGTCGTCGCGCCGACCGAAGCCAAATCGGGGTCGTAGCTCATGCTCTCGGGAATTTTCATCGATCGGCCACGGCTTGCGGTCGTCATTTCGCTTGTCATCACCATCGCCGGCCTTGTGGCCCTCACGCTTATTCCCATTGCCCAGTTCCCCGACATCGTACCGCCGCAGGTATCGGTGACGGTCACCTATCCGGGCGCTAGCGCGGAGGTGGTTCAGCAATCAATCGCGCAGCCGATCGAGTCTCGCGTCGTCGGCGTCGACAACATGATCTACATGAAGTCGACCAGCGGCAATGACGGCAGCTACACGCTGACCGTCAGCTTCGCCGTGGGCACCGATCCCGACATCAATACCGTCAACGTGCAGAACCGCGTGAACCTAGCCGAGGCGCAACTGCCGCAGGAGGCGCGCTCGCAGGGCATCAGCGTCAAGAAAAAGTCCTCGGCCCTGATGCAGCTGATCGCGCTGACCTCGGAGAAGGGCGAGCACGACCAGCTGTTCCTCTCGAACTACGCGACGATCAACATCATCGACGGCCTGAAGCGGATCAAGGGTGTGGGCGACGTCTCGCTGCTGACCCCCTGGGACTACAGCATGCGGATCTGGATCACCCCGGAGCGCCTGACCAAATACGGCATGACGCCGAATGATATCGTCACCGCCCTGAAGGGTCAGAACATACAGGCCGCGATCGGACGCATCGGCTCGCAACCGGCCCTGCCCGACCAGCAATTCCAGCTGACGATCCAGACCAAGGGCCGGCTCACCACCACCGACGAATTCGGAGCTGTGGTGCTGCGCGCCGAGCCTGACGGCTCCTTCGTGCGGGTCCGCGATGTGGCCCGTGTCGAACTTGCCCCGAAGGGAGCAGAGCAGATCGGTCGCCAAGACGGAACGCCGGCGGCGGTGCTCGGCATCTACCAGTCGCCCGGCGGCAACGCCATCGCGACGGCTGCGGCGATCGGCCAGCTGCTTGAAAAACTCAAGCCGTCGTTCCCCGATGGCGTGAGCTACAAGATCACCTACGACACCACGAAATTCGTCGAAGAAAGCATCCACGAAGTCGTCAAGACGTTGCTGGAAGCCTTTGTTCTCGTCGTCATCGTCGTCTTCATCTTCCTCGGCAGCGTTCGCGCGACGCTGATCCCCCTCATCGCCGTGCCTGTTTCGCTGATCGGTACCTTCGCAGTGATGATGGCCCTCGGCTTCTCTGCAAACACGGTGTCGCTGCTGGCGCTGGTGCTGGCGATCGGCATCGTGGTCGATGACGCGATCGTCGTCGTCGAAGCGGTCGAGGCCCATCTCGAGAAGGATCCAACGATCTCGGCAGCCGAGGCGGCACGGCGCGCCATGGCCGAGATTACCGCGCCGATCGTTGCCATCACCCTGGTTCTGCTATCGGTCTTCGTGCCGGTGGCGTTCATTCCCGGGATTTCCGGCGAACTCTTCCGTCAGTTCGCCGTGGCGGTCTCGGTGTCGATGGTGATTTCCGCGATCAACGCGCTCTCGCTCTCGCCGGCGCTGTGCGCGGTGTTCCTGAAGGCGCATCACGGTCCGCGCCGCGGCCCGATGGGCTACATATTGAGAGGCATAGACCACGCGCGCGATGGCTATGCGTCCATCGTCAAGCGTCTCGTGCGGTTCGCCGTGCTCGGTCTGGTCCTTTTGGTCGGGCTCGCCGCTGCGACAGGCTGGCTGTTCAAGACAACGC
Source organism: Rhizobium sp. AC44/96 (assembly GCF_001692185.1). Lineage (NCBI taxonomy): Bacteria > Pseudomonadati > Pseudomonadota > Alphaproteobacteria > Hyphomicrobiales > Rhizobiaceae > Rhizobium > Rhizobium sp. AC44/96. The sequence goes on along the minus strand of NZ_LXKO01000001.1, from coordinate 202,260 downwards.
CGACCGGCTTTCTTCCGTCAGAGGATCAGGGCGCCATCTTCGGTGAAATCATTCTGCCGGAGGGCGCATCCGTCAACCGCACGGATGCGGCTGCTAAGGGCGTGGAAGACATTCTTCGCAAGACCGAAGGCATCCAGGGCGTCATGTCGGTCGTCGGCTACAGCCTGCTCGATGGCCAGGTGAAATCGAACTCGGCCCTGCTGGTGATGACGCTGAAGCCCTTCGCGGAGCGAACAACGCCGGCGCTGTCGGTCAACGGCCTCATCAACAAGCTCACTAATCAGTTGCAATCGATCCAAGGCGCCAATGTCATCGTCTACAACCTGCCGCCGATCATCGGACTGGGAACGGGCAGCGGCTTCGAATACCAGCTGCTCAGTCTCAGCGGCGGAAGTGCTACGGAAGTTGCCCAGGCGGCCCGTGGCCTCGTTTTCGCAGCCAACCAGGACCCGGTGCTGAACCGCGTCTACACGACCTTCAGCGCCAACACGCCGCAGCTCTATCTCGATATCGATCGCGAAAAGGTGCAGACGCTCGGCGTCCAGGTCGCGGACGTGTTCAATGCGCTCCAGTCGGTTCTCGGCAGCACCTATGTCAACGACTTCAACCTGTTCGGCCGCACCTGGCAGGTCACCGTCCAGGGCGAGGCATCGGCCCGCGCCCGTATCGACGACATCTATCGCATCAATGTCCGCAACAGCAGCGGCGAGATGGTGCCGGTCAGGGCGTTTGCGCAGGCGCGCCTGATCCTCGGACCGCAGCTGATCGTTCGCTACAACAACTATGCCAGCGCCACGATCAACGGCGGTCCGGCACCGGGCCGCAGTTCGGGTGAAGCGATTGCCGCGATGGATGCCGTATCAGCCAAGACGCTTCCACCCGGCTACAGCTACGAATGGACCGGAACCGCGCTGCAGGAAATCGAGGCGAGCGGCAAGACGACCATCATCCTTGGCCTTGCGGTACTCTTCGCCTACCTGTTCCTGGTCGGGCTCTACGAGAGCTGGAGCATTCCCGTCGCCGTGCTGCTGTCGGTCACGGCAGGGATTGCGGGAGCAATGCTCGCGCTGAAGATCGCCGGCCTCGACAACAACCTCTACGCCCAGATCGGCCTCGTGGTGCTGATTGCGCTGGCTGCCAAGAACGGCATCCTGATCGTCGAGTTTGCCATGGAGCGGCGCAAGCATGGTCTGGGCATTTCCGAGGCGGCCGTCGAAGGCGCAAAGGAACGGTTCAGAGCGGTGATGATGACCAGTTTCGCCTTCATAGCCGGCCTCGTTCCCCTGGTGATCGCCGAGGGCGCGGGCATGCTCAGCCGCCGCGGCGTCGGCACCGCCGTGTTCGGCGGGATGCTGGGCGCGGCGATGGTCGGGATCTTCCTGATCCCGGTGCTCTACGTGATCTTCCAATGGTCCCGTGAGAGAGTAAAAAGCATCGGACGCCCGGCCAAGCCTCCCGTCACGGAATAGCCGGCCTCACTCCGCCGCGCCCTCTCCTGCCTGCGGAAGCGACTGGAGCAAGGTCTGCCGCGCCGACCGCAGATGCAGCCGGCATGAGAAGTCGATGGCGACAGGGTCGCGCGATTCCAGCGCAGCGATGTAGTCGAGATGCTCGTGAATGGCCCGCTCGTTTCGCTGCCGGGCGAAGGCCTTGTTCCACTGGTAGTGATAGTGAAAGATGATGGCGATCGCGTCGTAGAAATCGGCGATGAATCGGTTCTTGGCCGCGCCATGGATCAGCAGGTGGAAGCGCTCGTCGAGGGCCGAGAACTCCTTGTAGCGCGTGTCGAGGTCCTTCAATATTTCCTGATGCTCGGCCTTGATCTCGGCCAGCGCCCGCCACGCATCGTGCTCGGCGGGAAGCTTGCCGAACTCGGCTGCCGAATGCAGCTCGAACATCTCGCGCACATCGGCGAGCTCAAGCGCGAAATCGCGAGTGAACCCCTTCAATATCCAGTGGCTGTTCGGACGCTTTTCAATCAGCCCGAAACGGGAAAAGCGGATGAGAAACTCGCGCACGCTTGTGGTGCCGGTGCCGATCTCGCGGGCGAGCTCGAGCTCGTTGATCTGCATCCCAGGTGCCGCATCGTCCGACAGGATGCGCTGCATGAAGCTGCGTTCGATGATGTCGTGGAGCGAATCCGTTTCCTCCGACGGAAAGAAATCGGCGTCGCTCGGGGCACGCAGAACGACTTTCTGCCGCTTGTTCCAGCGGATGATCCCCTCCTCGCTGAGTCGGGTGAGGATCGCGCGTGCTGTGCTGCGGCTGATACCTAGCTGGGCGGCTATTTCCGGCTCCGACGGCAAGGCTTCGTCTGCACGCAACGCCGCGGCATAACGATTGTACGCCTCCTTGAAGACCGTATTTTGCCTAGCCATGCGCACCCTGCCTTGTTCTGCTGCGACATGGCCCGAAGGCCCCGCGACCAACGGACTTCGGTGCATGGCAGAAGCTTATCTATCAGCGATCCTTATCTTATTTTGGATCGCGTGCGGCTGTTCGCCTCCCTCGTCCACAGGATCAATAATCCCGTTGACTTGAAAATGTTTATTGTAGATAAAAAACAAAATCAATGCGCATTCGCCGATGCAGCGAGTGTTTCCTTAGGGAGAAGTTTGTTGAAAAAAGACCCCTGGATCATCCTGTCTGCAGGCGACAATGTTGCTGTCGCAACGGCTGCGATCGCGGCCGGTGAAACAGTCGCAGGCATCCAGACCCGCGAGAAGATCGACCCCGGCCACAAGATCGCGCTGACCGATATCGCGCTTGGCGAACCCGTGGTCAAATACGGCCAGGCGATCGGCCGCACGACCGCCAACGTCAAGGCTGGCGATCACATTCATAGCCACAACCTGCACTTCGAGAACGACCGCCTTGCCGCGACGGCGAATTCGGCCCCTGAGGAAGCAAGTGCTGCCGACCGCGCGCGGACCTTCATGGGGTATCGCCGCGCCGACGGCCGCGCGGCGACGCGCAACTATATCGGCATCATCGCGAGCGTGAACTGTTCCACCACGGTCTGTCGCGCGATCGCAGACCAGGCGAACCGTACGATCCTGCCGCACTATGAAGGGATCGACGGCTTCGTGCCGATCGTGCACGACCAGGGCTGCGGCATGAGTTCCACCGGCGACGGCATGGCCGTGCTGCACCGGACGCTGGCCGGCTACACAAGGCATGTCAACTTCGGTGGCGTGCTGATGATCGGCCTCGGCTGCGAGGTCAACCAGCTGACTCTCTACGGCCAGAGCGGCGCCGGAAACTCCAAGCGCCATTTCAACATCCAGGATGCTGGCGGCTCGCGGCGCGCCGTCGAGCGCGCGATGGGCATGCTCAAGGAAATCGCAGACGACGTCGGCAAGGAGCGGCGCGTGGCGCTGCCGATCAGCGAGATCATCATCGGCCTGCAATGCGGCGGCTCGGATGGCTTTTCCGGCATCACCGCCAATCCGGCGCTCGGCGTTGCGGCCGACCTGCTGGCCGCGGCCGGCGGTACAGCCATCCTGTCGGAAACCTCCGAGATCTACGGCGCCGAGCACCTGTTGCGCAGCCGGGCTGTCAGCGACGAGGTTGCCAGAAAGCTCGACGACAAGATCGCATGGTGGGAGAAATATGTGGCGCTGCACGGCGCTTCGCTGGACAACAATCCCTCCCCCGGCAACAAGCGCGGCGGCCTCACGACCATCCTGGAAAAGTCGCTCGGCGCGGTCGCCAAGGGCGGACGCTCGCCGCTGACGGCTGTTTACGGCTACGCCGAACGTGTGACCGCTCCGGGGCTCGTTTTCATGGACACGCCCGGCTACGATCCGGTTTCGGCAACCGGCCAGGTCGCAGGCGGCGCCAACATGATCGCCTTCACTACCGGCCGTGGCAGCTGCTTCGGCTGTCGCCCGGCGCCGTCGATCAAGCTGTCGAGCAACTCGGCACTCTACGCGTCGATGGAGGAGGACATGGACATCGATTGCGGCACCATCGCCACCGGCGATGCCACGATCAGCGCCAAGGGCCGTGAGATCTTCGACCTGATCATCGACACGGCTTCCGGCAAGAAAACCAAGAGCGAAGAGTTCGGCTACGGCGATAACGAATTCGTGCCGTGGCATCTCGGAGCAACGCTCTAGATCAAGCTAATTCGTGTCTTCTGAGGAGGAATGATGAAGACGAGGAGGATCGGCAAGACCGGGCTGGAGGTGACCGAAGTGAGCTTCGGCGCCGCCGCGCTCGGCGGCCTGTATCGCGCCTGCCCACGTGAGCAGGCGATGGAGACGCTCAATGCGGCGTGGGACGCCGGCATTCGTTACTTCGATGTGGCGCCGTGGTACGGGCTCGGCCTGGCCGAGCGCTATGTCGGCGATTTCCTGAGAAGCAAACCGGAAGCGGAATGGGTGCTGTCGACCAAGGTCGGCCGCCTGCTGCGGCCCGTGCCGACCGGCACCGTGCCGGATTACAGCTACGTGGACCCGCTCTCCTTCGATGCGGACTACGACTATTCCTATGACGGCATCATGCGCTCGGTAGAGTTCAGCTATGCCCGGCTGGGCCTGAACCGCATCGATATGCTGTATGTGCACGATATCGGCGGCTATACCCATGGCGCCGCCAAGAATGCCGTTTACCTCAGACAGTTTCTGGATAGCGGTATCAAGGCGCTCGAGGAGCTGAAGTCTTCGGGAGCGATCAAGGCCTTCGGGCTTGGCGTCAACGAGGTCCCGGTCTGCCTCGACGTCATGCACAACGCCGATATCGACTGCATCCTGATGGCAGGGCGCTACACGCTGCTCGATCGTTCGGCCGTCGCAGACCTTCTGCCACTCTGCCGGGCAAAGGGAACCTCGCTTGTGGTTGGAGGGGTCTTCAATTCCGGCATACTGGCGACGGGGGCCGTGCCCGGCTCGAACTTCGACTACATGCCGGCGACGGAGGAGGTGCTCGCGAAGGTTTCCGGCATGGAGGCGGTTGCGAAGAAGCACGGTGTCCCGCTGGCCGCACCGGCACTGCAGTTCGCGCTGCGTGACCCGCTTGTCGCGTCCGTTCTGATCGGCACGGCGAAAGCATCCAGCCTGCAGCGCAACATGGAACTCTTCGATCCGCCGCTGGCGGAGACGATCTTCCCCGAATTCGACAGCTTTACGCTTGTCGCCCCGCCACTTGGCGCAGAAGCCGTTCGCGTATGAGGAACTGAGGAATGCTCAAGGGAATCCACCCCGTCCTGAACCCCGATCTGCTCCGTGCCATTGCGCGCATGGGTCACGGCGACGAAATCGTGATCGCCGATGCCAATTTCCCATCCAGCACGATGGGGCCTGAAGTGATCCGCGCCGATGGTGTCAGTGCAACGGCCATGGCCGAAGCCATCCTGACCCACATGCCGCTCGATACCTTCGTGTCGGAAACGGCCTGGCGCATGCAGGTGGTCGGCGATCCCGAGGCGACGCCGGAGGTCTGCAGCGAATTCCAGGCGATCGTTTCGGCGCGCGCCGGCAATTTCGCCGTCGCATCGCTCGAGCGCTTTGCTTTCTACGACCGGGCTCGGACCGCGGCCTATATCGTTGCGACCACCGAGTTTCGTCTGTACGGCAACCTGATCCTGAAAAAGGGCGTGGTGCATCCGGGCGAGGTGTTCTGGGGGTAACCTCAGAACTCGGAGAGATGAAATGGAATATACATTCCGTATTGACATTAACACGGAACCGCTATTTCATTCACTGGCGTAAAGCTGCCTTGTGATCGAACGTGGAGGAGACGGTTCGAGAGAGGGCAAAATAAGGGAGGTCTGATCGTGGCGTTCGGCGCCTCGGTCGCTGCTGTTGCACTCCCAAGCATGACTGAAACCGCGCCAAACGGCTTAAGCGCATAGACTTGCAATTGGGCCAAGGCTCGGCTAGCTTCCAATTTGAAAATGTTTTTTATCGATAAAAATCTCTCGTCCGCGTTCGCGAGAGATTTCCTGGAGGAGAACGCACCTGAGAGGAGAACCCACATGCGCATGAAATCCATCCTGTCCCGCCGAGCCTTTACCGCTCTTGCGGGCGCTGCGGTGATCGCGACCGCGATGCCGATGCCGTCTTTTGCGGCTGACGTCACGATCCCGATCATCGTCAAGGACACGACATCCTTCTACTGGCAGATCGTTCTGGCCGGCGCCCGCGCCGCTGGCAAGGATCTCGGCGTTAACGTGCCGGAACTCGGCGCGCAGGCCGAAACCGACGTCAACGGCCAGATCAGCATTCTTGAAAACGCCGTTGCCGGCAAGCCGGCTGCCATCGTGATCTCGCCGACCGAGTTCAAGGCACTCGGCAAGCCGATCGACGAAGCCGCCAAGTCCGTTCCGATCATCGGCATCGACTCGGGTGCGGATTCCAAGGCCTTCAAGTCGTTCCTGACCACCGATAACGTTCAGGGCGGCCGTATCGCAGCAGACGGCCTCGCAGCCGCTGTCAAGGCAGCAACCGGCAAGGACGAAGGCAAGGTTGCCATCATCACCGCTCTTCCGGGCGCAGGCTCGCTCGAACAGCGCCGCGAAGGCTTCCTCGATCAGGTCAAGACCAAGTATCCGGGTCTGACTGTCATCGCCGACAAGTATGCAGACGGCCAGGCAACGACCGGCCTGAACATGATGACCGACCTTATCACCGCCAACCCTGATCTCGTCGGCGTCTTCGCCTCCAACCTGATCATGGCGCAGGGCGTTGGCCAAGCGATCGCTGAAAACAAGCTCGGCGACAAGGTCAAGGTCATCGGCTTCGACAGCGACGACAAGACGATCGGCTTCCTCAAGGACGGCGCGCTGGCCGGCCTCGTCGTTCAGGATCCTTACCGCATGGGTTACGACGGCGTGAAGACCGCGCTTGCCGTATCCAAGGGCGAGAAGGTCGAACAGAACGTCGATACGGGCGCCAACCTGGTGACCAAGGCCAACATGGCCGAGCCGAAGATCGACGCGCTGCTGAACCCGAAGATCAAGTAATCTTCGACAGGGCCGCGCGCGAGGAATCCCGCGCGGCCTTTTCTTTGCCTGTGGTATCGTCTGCCGGGGAGAGCGGACGACTGGCAGAGACAGGAATTTTCGAGGAGGAGAACATATCCATGAGCCTGGAAGAGATCAGTCATCGCCATGATGACAGCCCCACGCTGAAAGAGGCAAACCGCGTTCCGGCGGGCTCGCCCATCCTCGAACTCAAGGGATTACAGAAGAATTACGGCTTCGTCCAGGCGCTCAAGCCGGCGACGATCACCTTCCTTGCTGGCGAGATCCACGCGATCGTCGGAGAGAACGGCGCCGGGAAATCGACGCTCATCAAATTGCTGACGGGTGTCATCAACCGCACGGCGGGCGAGATTCTGTGGTGTGGCCAGCCGGTCGCGCTGGGCACGCCGAACGAGGCGATTGCGCGCGGTATCAACGCCGTCCACCAGGAAGTCGTGCTCTGCCCGCATCTGACCGTCGCCGCCAACATGTTCCTGGGCGATGAAGTCAAGCAGTTCGGCCTGATGCGCAAGAAACAGATGGTGAGCATGGCCCAGGCCGTGCTCGATGATCTCGGCTTCGGCCTGCCGGCCGCCGCACTGCTGAGCGAGCTCACGATCGGTCAGCAGCAGCTCGTCGCAACCGCTCGCGCGGCGATGCGCGGCACGCAGTTCCTGATTTTCGACGAGCCGACGGCCTACCTGACCCGCCAGGAATCGGCGCAGCTCTTCAAGCTGATCCGCCGACTGCAGAGCGAAGGCGTCACGATCGTCTACATCAGCCACCGCATGGAAGAAGTCTTCGAGCTTGCCGACCGGGTTTCGGTGCTGCGAGACGGGACGCATGTGGGCACCCGCCCGATCGGCGAAACGAACGAAGCCGAGCTGATCGCGCTAATGATCAACCGCACGATCGAACAGATCTACCACAAGGAAGACATCGCCATCGGCGAAACGATCGTCGACGTCCGCGGGCTTTCCGGCCCGGGCTTCGAGGATATTTCGTTGTCGGTGAAGGCTGGCCAGATCGTTGGGCTCTACGGGCTCATCGGCGCTGGGCGCAGCGAGTTCGCGCTGGGCCTCTACGGCCGCGAAAAGACGACGGCGGGCGAAATCCACTGGATGGGCAAGAAGGTCGATATCAAGAACGAGCGCACGGCGATGGAACTGGGCATCGCGCTTGCGCCGGAAAGCCGTCGCGACCAGGGCCTTTGCCTCAATCTGCCGATCGGCCTCAACATCAACCTGCCGGTGTTCAAGCGACTGAGCAAGGGGCCGGTCATCAGCCTGGCCGAGGAGGCGAAGAACGCAGATCAGCAGATCCGCGATCTGTCGATCAAGACGCCGAGCCGCCGCGTGCTGGTATCGGCCATGTCGGGCGGCAACCAGCAGAAGGTCGTCATCGGCAAGTGGCTGAGCCATGGCGCACGGCTCTTCATCTTCGACGAGCCGACCGTTGGCGTCGACGTCGGCACCAAGGCTGAAATCTACAGGCTGTTCGCACGGCTTCTGAAACAGGGGGCGGGCATCATCCTGATCTCCTCCTACCTGCCCGAAGTCTACGAACTGGCAGACGACCTGCATGTCTTCCGGACCGGCAAACTTGTCGCAAGTCACAAGTTCCATGCAGCGTCACATGAACAAGTCCTCAGCGAAGCGATCGGCGTCTGAGAAATAACAAGAGGGAGAGAGACCATGACCGTAACCCCCACCGAAGTCGCCGCGCCGACGCAACGCCGGAAAGTAAACATTCTCTTCGGCCTCACGCTGATCGGCCTGCTGGTGGCACTCTGGGTCGCGCTCGGGCTCGTGACCAACAGCTTCTGGACGCCGCTGAACATCAGCAACCTGCTGCGCCAGGGCTCCATGACAGCGATCCTCGCCCTTGGTGAAACCTTTGTCATCATCACTGCCGGCATCGACCTCTCCGTCGGCGCGATCGTCGGCTTTGCAGGCGTCATCATAGCCTGGCTGTTGCAGGCAGGTGTTCCCGTCTGGGCCGCGATCCTCCTCACGCTCGCCTTCGGCGTGGCAATCGGCGCATTCCATGGCTTCGGCATCGTGCACATGGGCCTGCCGCCGTTCATCATCACGCTGGCGACATTGACGGCGCTGCGCGGTTTCGGTCTCCTCATTACCAACGGCTCGTCGATCAACATCACCAACGAAGCCTTCTCCAACTTCTCGCGCGCCGATTTCCTTGGAGTACCTAGCCTTTTCTGGATGGTGATCCTCGTGGCGATACCATCCTATGTGCTGCTGCATCTCAGCCGCTGGGGTCGCTATCTCTTCGCCGTCGGCTCCAACAGCGAAGCGGCCCGCCTCTCCGGCGTGCGGATCAATGCCATCATCTACATGGCCTACATCCTGTCAGCGACCTTCGCTGCGTTCGTCGGCGTGCTGCTTGCCTCGCGCATCGCGATCGGTAATGCGACGCAGGCGGACGGTTGGGAATTGCAGGCGATCGCTTCATCGGTTATCGGCGGCACCAGCCTCTTCGGCGCTGTGGGCTCCGTCCATGGCCCGCTGATCGGCGCCTTCATTCTGGCGACCATCAACAACGGTGCGAACCTGCTCAACGTCAACTCGTTCTGGCAGCGCATCATCACCGGCCTGCTGATCATCGTCATCGTCTACTTCGACCAGCTGCGCCGTCGCCGCGGTTCGTAAGCACTTACCTTGGAAGCCGGTCCATGAACCGGCTTCCGCATTTCAGGAATGCGAGACCATCATGAAAGCCGTGCTCTGCCAACAACCAGGCGTCCTCGAAGTGGTCGAGCGCCCCTCCCCCGGCACGCCTGAAGCCGGCTGGGTACGCCTTGCGGTGAGCCATGTCGGTATCTGCGGCACTGACTACCATATCTTCGAGGGCAAGCATCCGTTCCTCGAATATCCTCGGGTGATGGGGCACGAGATCTCGGCAACGGTCGTCGAGGCGGGTGAAGGCGTCGCCATGGCCGTCGGCACGCCCGTCATCGTCAATCCCTACCTGTCGTGCGGAACCTGCGTCGCCTGCCGCCAGGGCAAGCCGAACTGCTGCACCAACATCAAGGTTCTGGGTGTGCACACAGACGGCGCCTTCTGCGAGGAAATTACAGTTCCGGCCGGCAATCTTTATGCCGCAAAAGGGCTGAGCCTCGAGGCTGCAGCCACCGTCGAGTTCCTGGCCATCGGCGCCCATGCCGTTCGCCGTTCGATGGCGCCCGCAGGCTCGCGCGCGCTGGTGATCGGCGCCGGCCCGATCGGTCTCGGCGCTGCGATCTTCTCGCGGATCGCTGGGCACGAAGTTACCTTGCTCGATACCAGCGCCGAGCGCCTCGACATGGCTGCTGAGCGCTTCGGCTTGACCTCAGGCATCGTCGCAAACGATGGCACTGCCGATGCCGTGAAGGCAAAGACGGACGGTGACGGTTTCGACGTGGTCTTCGATGCCACCGGCTATGGCCCGTCGATGGAAAAGGCCTTCAGCTTCGTCGCGCATGGCGGGGCGCTGGTTCTGGTCAGCGTCGTCAAGGACGATATTCGCTTTTCCGACCCCGAGTTCCACAAGCGGGAAATGATGGTGGTGGGCAGCCGCAATGCGACGCGCGTCGATTTCGAGCATGTCGCGGCGTCGATCGCGGGCGGCCTCGTGCCGGTCGATCAGCTGATCACGCACCGCACGACGCTCGCTGACGCACCGCGCGATCTCGCGCGCTGGGCGCACGAGAAGAGCGGGTTGATCAAGGCTGTCATCAAGGTCGCCTAGAGCGCGTCGATCGTCTGGCGCATCTGCCGAACGATGGCGGCGTCCGTCCTGATAGCAGATGGCGCCTCGAAGCCGAAGGCGACCGCGCGCGGATCCACGCTTGCAACAGGAGAGCTGCAGGAGCCGTGGATTTCCCGCGCGCCCGTCGCACGCAATATCTGGGCTGCGTTCGTCGGTCGCACGCCGCTGCCCGGCATGATCGAAATGCGGCCTGCCGCCTTTTTCGAAAGGCGGGCCAGCGTTTCCAATCCATCAATCGCCTTGGGGATGCAGCCCGACGTCAGGACGCGTTCGCAGCCGAGTTCGATGGCCTGTTCCAGTGCCGCGTCCGGGTCGGGCACCAGATCGAACGCCCGGTGAAGGGTCGAGCCGAGCCCGGCCGCGTGGGCTTTCAGCCGATGGATCATCGGCATATCGAGCGTCCCATCCGGCCGATTGGCGCCGATGACGACGCCGGCAAGGCCGAACGCCCTGACGGCGTCGATATCCGCCATCATCGCCACCTTGTCCGCCGCATCGAAGATGAACGGGCCGGCATGTGGGCGGATCATCGCGTAGACGGGGATGGGCGCCGCGGCTGCCGCTTTCATCAGGCCGGCCAGTGGCGTGAGGCCGCCGACTTCGAGCGCCGAGCAAAGCTCGATGCGATCAGCACCGCCCTCGATTGCGGCGGCGAGGCCCCGCGGGCTGTCCACACACACTTCCAGCAAGATTGTCACGTCCGAATCTCCCCTATCGTCCCTGCTCTCTATTAAGCCAACATCTCGGCCGGCGCGACAGGCACACCAACGATTGCCGCAACGGCCTCGATGATCATGGCGCTGGCATCCGCCGCCGCCTTGCGATGATTGAAGGCGACGTAATAGGGCATCGGTACATGGGTATCGAGTTCGACGAGGCGAACCTTGTCCGCGATAGGCAGCGCGCTGACGCGGCCGAGGAACGAGATGTAGCCGTGATTGGCGACGAGATCGACGATGACAGGCAGGGAATCGGCGGCCGTTATGTCCTGATTGCGGAACCGGCGATTGACGGCGCGCTCGTGGCTCAACGCCATGACGGCGTGCCCGAGACCGGTGCGCGAACTTGGGGTGCAGATGGGGTGGTTCTCGACCAGAGCACGAACGGTCGTGTCGCGGCTCGCCTGCGGAGCGATCATTACCATGTCGGTTTGCAGGAGTTCCCGGTGCTGAAAGCGCTCCAGGCCGAAAACGGAATCGAGAATGGCGACATCGATGCGGCCGGACTTCAGCGCTTCACGCAGATCATCGGCCGTCATCAGCACCAGCGAGATCGCGTTCTTGCTGCGACTGGCGTTCCATTGCGATACGAGAGCCCCGAGGCAACGGGCGACCCAGCTTTCGGAACCGGTTGGAATGATCGAACCGATCCTGAGGGCGCGTGCGCTGCGCTGATACCGTTCATCCGCTTGCGACTTGAGGTCGTTCCACGCCTGAACGACGGTAGAGAACATCGCGTAGACGCGCTGTCCCTCGTCGGTCAGCGTCGAGCCCTGAGCCTGACGGGCAAACAGCTGATGTCCGATCAATTTCTCGAGCGTCGCAATCTGCAGCGACAGCTGGGGCTGGCCGAGTTTCAGCCGCCGTGCCGCGCGGTTTATGCTCCCCTGGTCCGCCACCTCGAGAAAACGCTCCATCGTCGCGATCTTGACGGCGATGCGGGCAGGGCTACTGTCAGCGTTTCCGATCCACTCCGAAAGCTGCTCGACCGAACGGACGATCGGCTGCAAGCCGTCCCGCACCTTCCCACTGGCGAGCAATACGACGAGCTCGCCGGAACCGCGCTCGGTGAGCTTGATAGCCAGCTCCGTTTCCAGACCGCGGATCGCCGCCGACACCGTCGACGCCGCCATCGAAAGCTGACGCGCGGTTTCGCGCACCGAGCCGGAGGACAACACGTGGCTGGCGATGAACAAGGTGCCGAGCTGCAATCAATTCTCCCGTAACGGACTGAAAAACCGAACGATATGGTGTGTTCGCGAAAAAAGATATCCCTGCCGCCAGATGAGAAGGCTATCGTTCTTGTCAAGAATAGATCGGGACAGCGGCACGCCGGCCGCGAAAGAGCATCCGACAACCGTGGAAACACGCAAGGGAACAAAAACAAATCGCGGCGGCGATGGAAAACGGAATGCGATTGCGCGCAAGCGATTGCATTCGAAGCCATAATCTCGCCGCGACCGCAAAACTGGAGGGGCTTGCATCGATTTTTCGAGCGCGCACGCTATTTCCATGACGCACGTATTTCCGGGCGATTGCAGCTTGCTGCCCTCGCTGGCGATTTTATACGTGGGAGGCTCCCCGCCAGGGTTTCCCGCGAGATTTAACGGTGTAAATCAAGGGGACATTCCATGCTGAAGACATTCGCACTTGCCGCCTCGCTCTCCGCCTTCGCGGTTGGCGCGGCTCATGCCGCAGACGTCGTCGTTTCGTCGAAGATCGATACCGAAGGCACGCTGCTCGGCAACGTCATCGTGCTCGCGCTCAATGCAAACGGCATCAAGACGCAGGATCGCGTCGCGCTCGGCACGACGCCGGTTCTGCGCAAGGCGATCACTGCCGGCGAGATCGACATCTATCCCGAATACACCGGCAATGCCGGCTTCTTCTTCAACAAGGCCGATGATGCCGCGTGGAAGAACATCGACCAGGGCTATGAGCTGGCCAAGAAGCTCGACTACGATGCCAACAAGATCGTCTGGCTGGCGCCATCGCCTGCCAACAACACATGGGCCATTGCCGTGCGTAACGACGTCGCCGGCCCGAACAACCTGAAGACCATGTCCGATTTCGGCAAATGGGTTGCCGGTGGCGGCGCTGCCAAGCTCGTGGCCTCTGCTGAATTCGTCAACTCCGCCGGCGCTCTGCCTGCGTTCCAGACGACCTATGGCTTCGCGCTCAAGCCGGAGCAGGAAATCGTGCTTTCGGGTGGTGACACGGCCGCTACGATCAAGGCTGCAGCAGACCAGACCAACGGCGCCAACACCGCCATGGTCTACGGCACCGACGGTGCGATCCAGGCTGCTGAACTCACGGTTCTCGAAGACGACAAGAGCGTCCAGCAGGTTTACGCACCGACGCCGATCATCCGCGAAGACGTGCTGAAGGCCAACCCGAAGATCGAGGAAGTGCTTGCCCCGATCTTCAAAAGCCTGACCGCCGACGAGCTGCGCAAGCTGAACGGCAAGATCCAGGTTGACGGCGAGCCGGCAAAGTCGGTTGCCGAAGGCTACCTGAAGGAAAAAGGCTTCCTGAAGTAACAGACGGACGCTCCGCCTCGCGAGGGGCGGAGCAGCCTTTCTTTCCGTACAGGGATGGATCGATGGAAGAAACCTTAGCGGTCCGCAAACTGGACCGGCTCGGCGTGGTTCTCGTTGTTGTTGGCGTCATTGCGACGGCGCTTCTGCCCTTCATATACGTCAAGGCAAACCGGATTGCGGCCGGCAAGGCGATGCTGCTGCCGCAGCTTCTCAATCAGCCATCCGTCATCATCCTGACCCTGCTGCTTCTTGCAACGGCGTTTGCGGCCCTCTTCCTGCAAAATGCATACATCCGGCTTGTCACAGCAACGCTGTGCCTTACCGCCTTGCTTGCGGCGATGGGCTTGGCCGCCACTGCGTTTACGCCACCCGGCAGCAACGCCGCACGCATGACGCCCGGCGGCGGCTTCTGGGTCCTTTTCGCCGTAATCGGCCTCATCGTCTCCGACGCGCTGGTGAAGATCAAACTCACGCCATGGATGCGGATCGCGGCGTTGGCGGCCTATACCGCCCTTCTCTGGCTCTTCCTCTCATCCGGCCTGCTCGACAGCCTTTCGATCATGAAGGAGTTTGCGACGCGATCCGATCAGTTCTGGACGGAGGCCTTGTCGCATCCGCTGCTGGCGTTCGGTTCGCTTGCCATCGCGATCGTCATCGGACTTCCTCTTGGCATCTTCTGCTTTTGGGTTCCGAAGCTGCGCGCCGCGGTGTTGCAGGGCTTGAGCCTGATCCAGACGATCCCAAGCCTTGCGCTCTTCGGCATCCTGATGCTGCCGCTCGGCTACCTCGCGACGCATGTGCCTGCCGCAGCCTCGATCGGCATCCGCGGTATCGGCGCGGCGCCCGCGCTGATCGCCCTGGTGCTCTACTCGCTGCTGCCGATCGTTGCCAATACCGTCGTCGGTCTGCAAGGCGTCGATCCGTCGGTGCGCGATGCCGCGGCCGGCATGGGTCTGACGCGCCGACAGGTGCTGACCCGGATCGACCTGCCGCTTGCCTTCCCTGTCATCCTGACCGGCATCCGCATCGTGCTCGTGCAGGCGATCGGCCTTGTCACGGTCGCGGCGCTGATCGGTGGCGGCGGCTTCGGTATCTTCATCTTCCAGGGCCTCGGCCAGACGGCCATGGACCTTGTATTGCTCGGCGCCGTGCCGACAGTCTTCTTCGCCTTTTCCTCGGCCGTCATCCTAGATGCGGTCATCGACAGCATACGGGGAACCGCCGCATGAGCATGATCGAGATCCGCAACGTCACCAAGCGCTACGGCGAGGCAACCGTCGTCGACAACGTCTCGATGAGCGTCGAGAAGGGCTCGATCACCGTCATCGTCGGCACCTCCGGTTCAGGCAAATCCACGCTGATGCGGATGATCAACAGGCTGGTGCCGATCACCGAGGGCCAGATTTTCGTCAACGATCAGAACGTCATGGACGTGCCGGTGACGGAGCTGCGCCGCAAGATCGGCTATGCCATCCAGGGTCACGGTCTTTTTCCACACCGGACCGTGGCGCAGAACATCGCAACCGTGCCGCAGCTTCTCGGCTGGGATACGACAAAGATCAACAACCGGGTCACCGAATTGCTGGGGCTGTTCAACCTCGACCCCGCGACCTTCGCCGACAAATACCCGCATCAGCTCTCCGGCGGCCAGCAGCAGCGTGTCGGCGTGGCACGCGCGCTGGCGGCGGAACCGGAACTGCTCTTGATGGACGAACCATTCGGCGCGCTCGATCCCGTCATTCGCGGCAAGGCGCAGGATGATCTTCTGGCCATCCAGAAACAGTTCGGCACCACCGTCATTCTCGTGACCCACGACATGGACGAGGCATTCCATCTCGGCAACCAGATTGCGGTGATGAGCGCGGGCAAGCTCCTGCAATGTTCGACGCCGGAGAAAATCCTCACCGAGCCGGCCGATCCCTTCGTGCAGCAGCTGACCGGCACTTCGGATCGAGCGCTGAAACTGATGTCGCTGCTGTCGCTGAAGGACAGCATGGAACCGGCGAAGAGCGGCCTGCCCTATGCGCTCCAGCAATCGCTCAGCCTGCGCGATGCGTTGGCGGAAATGATCTGGCAAGGCGTAGACGAAGCCGCCGTCCAGAATGCGGAGAAGACGCCCGTCGGTTCGATCTCGATGGCGCGGCTGCTGGAACTGGGCCGCAAGGCATGAAGCTGATCGTCGCCAATCTCTTCCGTGTGACGGCGCTTGTGGTGCTCTTGATCCTGCTTTTCAGGACAGAGTGGCTTTCATTCCTGCTTGTGCCGCTGACCAGCAACAACGCGCCCGCGGTCTACGCGCAGAACAGCCTGCCGGCGCTTGCCGCGGCGCATCTCTATCTCGTCGCGATCTCCATCGCAGGCAGCGCCGTGCTCGCCATTCTCGGCGGCATCTTCGTGACCAGGAAAAGCGGCGAGGACTTCCTGCCGCTATCGCGCGCGATAGCCAATGCCGGCCAGACCTTTCCGCCGGTCGCGGTCCTCGCGCTTGCCGTTCCCGCCACGGGCTTCGGCGCCGGGCCCACGCTGATTGCGCTGTTTCTCTATGGCCTGCTGCCAATCTTCGAGAATACCGTTTCGGGCCTGCGGCAGGTTTCGCCATCGGTGCTCGATGCCGCCGATGGCATGGGCATGAATGCGACGCAGCGGCTGTTTCGCGTCGAGCTGCCTTTGGCATTACCTCTGATTCTGGAGGGGCTGAAGGTTGCAACGGTCATCAACATCGGCACGGCGACGATCGGCTCGACCGTTGCGGCCAAAGGTCTCGGCGAGGTGATCATCGCCGGACTGATTTCCGACAATACCGCCTTCATCCTGCAGGGAGGCCTGATCGTCGGCCTGATGGCGGTGCTGATCTATGACGCGATGGGTCTGATCGAAAGCACGATTACGCGAAGAATGGGCTTGCGCGCGGCGTGAGCCTGCGGCTACCAAGGCTGCCGTGATATCGGCAATGGGAGGCAACCTTGGCCAAGATGATCCACTCCATGATCCGCGTTCTCGACGAGGCGCGTTCGGTCGAGTTCTACGGCAAGGTTTTCGGTCTGGAGATCGCCGACCGCATCGACTTCGAGACCTTCACGCTGATCTATCTCAGCAACCGCGAGACCGGGTTCGAGCTGGAGCTGACGGTCAACAAAGGCCGGGTCGAGCCCTACGTCCTTGGGGACGGCTATGGCCACCTGGCGGTATCGGTTGAGGAAGTCGCCGTCGAGCATCAGCGGCTGACCGAGGCGGGCCTCAATCCAGGCAAACTGGTCGAACTCAACCGCGACGGCAAATTGCTCGCGCTGTTCTTCTTCATCACCGATCCTGATGGTTACAAGATCGAAGTCCTGCAGCGCCACGGCCGCTACCTCTAAAGAGCTTACACGATGATCGAAAATACTGACCTGAACAGCGGCTGGACCCTTATCTGTAACGTTGCAGGAAGGCCTGATCTTCCCTCTAGCATTGCCGCGGCCGTTCCCGGCTGCGTGCACCTCGACCTTCTCGCACACCGCCTGATCCCCGATCCCTATATCGACGTCAACGAGATCACTAACGACTGGGTCGGGCGTGAAGACTGGACCTATCGCTGCAGTTTCGAAGCGTCGCCCGATCCCGACCGGATACAAGAACTGGTTTTCGACGGGCTTGATACCATCGCAACCATCTCGCTCAATGGCGAGGAGATCGGTCGCACCTACAACATGCACCGCAGCTATCGGTTCGACGTGTCGAACCGGCTGAAGGCCGGCGCGAACGAGCTCTGCGTCACCTTCCGCTCGGCCTATGCCTATGGCGCCGAGATGGAGGAGCACTACGGTTATCGGCCCAACAACTACCCCGGCCCCGGAAATCTGATGCGCAAGATGGCGTGCAACTTCGGCTGGGACTGGGGCCCGACGCTGGTAACGGCGGGCATCTGGAAACCGGTGCGGCTGGAAAGCTGGGCGCGAACCCGGCTGGCGGAAACGCGTGTTTCGGCCACGCTTGCCGGCGGCGACGGCGTGGTTACCGTTCACGCAAAGATTACGCGGCAGGATGCGACTGCCGGAAGCCGGATCACGGCCGGTATCGCCGGGATCAGCCAAACCATCGAAATCGCCCCGACGGACGAGATCAGCTTCGAGCTGCGCGTGCCCTCGCCGCAGATCTGGTGGCCGCACCATCTCGGCGCGCAACCGCTCTACACGCTGGATATCGAGCTGCGGGATGCAGTAAGCAACGACTTACTTGATCGCTATTCGAAAGAGATCGGCTTTCGCTCGGTCCGCCTCGACACCGCCCCGGATGAGCACGGCTCGGCCTTTACCTTCGTCATCAACGATGTACCGCTGTTCCTCTGCGGCGCCAACTGGATTCCCGATGACTGCTTCCCGTCCCGCGTGACCGCAGAGCGCTATGCGTCTCGCATCGAGGAGGCAAAGGCTGCCAATATCAACCTGCTGCGCGTCTGGGGCGGCGGGATCTTCGAACGTGACGAATTCTACGAAGAGTGCGATCGCGCCGGCATGCTGGTCTGGCAGGACTTCCTGTTTGCCTGCGCGGCCTATCCCGAAGAGGAGCCGCTGCGCGGCGAGGTCGAGGCGGAGGTGCG
Source organism: Rhizobium sp. AC44/96 (assembly GCF_001692185.1). NCBI lineage: Bacteria > Pseudomonadati > Pseudomonadota > Alphaproteobacteria > Hyphomicrobiales > Rhizobiaceae > Rhizobium > Rhizobium sp. AC44/96. Next base: position 183,687 of record NZ_LXKO01000001.1, on the reverse strand, counting down.
CGACAACGTCGTGCGGCTGATGCCGCATCCGTCGCTCATCGTCTGGAACGGCAACAACGAGAACATCTGGGGCTTCGACGAGTGGGGCTGGCGGCCGATCATCAAGGATGGCGAGAGCTGGGGTCTCTGCTATTACCTCGATCTGCTGCCGAAACTCTGCGCGGACCTCGACCCGGCGCGCCCCTACTATCCCGGCAGCCCCTATTCCGGGACCATGGAGATCGCGCCCAATGCCGATGAGCATGGGTGCAAGCATATCTGGGATGTTTGGAACGACGTCGGCTACGAGGTCTATCGCAACTATATCCCACGCTTCTGCTCGGAATTCGGCTGGCAGGCGCCGCCGAACTGGGCAACGCTCGAGGAGAGCGTTCACGATGCGCCGCTGACGCCTGTTTCGAACGGCGTGTTCCACCACCAGAAGGCCACGCAGGGCAACGACAAGCTGATCCGTGGGCTGGGCGGACATCTGGCCGAACCAGCGACCATGGACGACTGGCATTTCGCCACGCAGCTCAACCAGGCGCGGGCGATCCGCTTTGCCATCGAGCACATGCGCTCGCATCGGGCGGTGTGCAAGGGTGCGATCGTCTGGCAGTTCAACGATTGCTGGCCGGTGACGTCCTGGGCGGCGCTTGATTCAGCCGGTCGGCGAAAGCCGCTGTGGTATGCCATGCAACAGGCATTCGACCCGCGGCTCCTGACGATCCAGCCCCGCGACAACGGCCTTTCTGCCGTGGCAGTGAACGAACGGACGCTGTTCTGGCGTTCCAAGATCAGTGGCCAGCGGCTGAAACTCGATGGCACAGTCCTTGCGGAGTTCGAGTTCTGGCGGCTTCTCTGCGACCGCTTCGAGGCAAAGGCGTTCCCGCTCCCAAGCGATATCGCCACGCCGGACAACGGCCGCGACGAGGTTGTCGTGGTGCAGATGCTTGACCGGCGCGCGTTCCATTACTTCGTCGAGGATATCGATCTCAAGCTGCCGAAGCCCGAGTTTACGGTTTCCGTGACCAAAACTCATGAGGGTTGCGATATTGCCGTAACGGCAGTGTCCTTCCTCAAGGACCTCTGCCTGATGGCGGACCGTCTCGATCCTGATGCCGTCGTGGATTCGATGCTGGTCACGTTGCTGCCGGGCGAAAGCCATGTGTTCCGGGTCACTACGGCAAGGAGCCTCTCGGCCGCGGACATCACGCCTGGAACCACACTGCGGTGTGCCAACGACCTCGTCACGAAAGGCTGAGGGCAAGTCCTTCCTCTGAAGCCCGATTGACCCCAAAAATGGGTTGATCAGGGTCGATCCTGTTGCTGATGGCTTAAGACTGAAGCTGCTACTGGGGCCTGATATAAATGCTCCAGAGGACCGCAAATGAGAATGACGCTACTCGCCGCTGCCTGCGCGCTTTGCGTGGCTGCTCCCGTCTCCAGTGCCTTTGCGTGGGGATGCATCGCCATCTCCGACAGCGGCAGCGCCTATGGCTACAGCTATGATTTCGACCGGAGAGGCGATGCGGAAGATCGCGCACTGAACGAGTGCACCGCACGCACCGACGAAATCTGCGAAATACAGGACTGCGACGAGGACAAATAGTCACCACCCGCCTGCCAGGTCAGCCTTGAATCACGAAACCTCCGGTTTCCGCCGGAGGTTTTAGTGGCTAAGGCTTGACGGTGGCCCGCCGAGACGGGGCCTGTCCGTTTTCGCCTCGCGAAAGACGCTACATCCAGTAGGGCGGCACGCCATAGTAGTCGTAGACCCGGCGGCCATTGTCGTTGTACCAGCTGTCGTCGTCGTCCGAATAGCTCGGCGCACCTTCGATCTGTTCCTTCGTCAGATCGATCCGATATCCATCCAGCTGCGTGTCGTAGGTGAGTTTTTCCCACGGCAGCGGATAGTGATCGTGGCCAATTCCCATGAAGCCGCCGAAACTCAGCACCGCATAGGCCACACGGCCATCCTGCTTGCCGAGAATGAGGCGCTCGATCGACCCGATGTGCTTGCCGTCGGCACCATAAACGCGGGTGCCTTCGACGCGGTCGCTGGCAATCAGCGTCGGCGTATCCTTGACGTTCGGGTCACGGCGGTTCTTGTCAGCGTCCTGATGCAGCATTGTGCACCTCCTTTTTTCGTGTTGCCTCGTCTTTGGTCTGCGCTTTGAAAACGCCCCCCATTGCTCAAGGTTCCGAATTTCTCGCCGAGAGTGCCTACCTCCTGAAATATTGACGTTTACGTTAAGGTTAGTATAGCTTCAATCTCGGCTTGAACCGTTCAGGCAATGACATAAGCTGCTGCATTGGAAGATGGAGGATCATCCAATCGGCTTGCCGGGACACCGGCCGGCAGCGAAAGGGAGAGAGACACGATGAACAGCATTTCCGTCTATCCGGACGGCGCCAAACCCGAAAAGCCTTGGCTTGCCGCCTATCCCACGATTGTTCCCGCGGAGCTTCCGCCGCTGGAATATGCATCGCTGGCGGAACTGCTGGAAAAATCCTGCGCGCGTTATGCCGACCGAATCGCTTTCTCCAGCATGGGCAAAAGGCTGAGCTACCGCGAACTGGAGAGCCAGACGCGCAAGGTTGCGGCATGGCTGCAGAACAGCGGCCTTAAGAAAGGCGATCGCGTTGCGGTGATGATGCCCAATGTGCTGCAGAATCCCGTTGCAGTTTACGGCATTCTGCGCGCCGGCATGGTCGTCGTGAACGTCAACCCGCTCTATACGCCGCGCGAACTGGAACACCAGCTGCGCGATTCCGGCGCCAAGGCGATTTTCGTGCTGGAGAACTTTGCGCGCACGGTCGAGCAGGTGCTGGCAAGGACCGATGTGCGGCACGTGGTCGTGAGCTCGCTCGGCGAAATGCTGGGCGCCAAGGGGCTGATCGTCAACCTCTTGGTCCGAAAGGTGAAAAAGCTCGTCCCTTCCTGGTCGATCCCGCAGCACAAAACTTTCCGGCAGGTGCTCAGCGAGGGCGCCGGCAAGGCCTACAATCCCGCGGGACTGAGCGTCAACGATATTGCCTTCCTACAATATACCGGCGGTACGACCGGCGTCGCCAAAGGCGCTGTCCTCACGCACAAGAACCTGCTCTCCAACAAGCTGCAGCTGGAGCTTTGGCTGAAATCCGCCTTCGAGAAGAGACAGCGGCCAGAGGTGTTGAACTTTCTCTGCGCGCTGCCGCTCTATCACATCTTCGCGCTCACGGTGAATTCGCTGATGGGCATGTCGCTTGGGGCGCACAATATCCTGGTTGCCAACCCACGCGACATTCCTGCGCTGGTAAAGGAATTTTCGAAGTCGAACGTGCATGTCTTTCCGGGGCTCAACACGCTCTTCAATGCGCTGATGAACAATGCCGATTTTGCCAGGATCGACTTCTCCTCGCTGGTGATTTCGCTCGGCGGCGGCATGGCGGTGCAGCGGCCGGTTGCCGAGCGCTGGCTGAAAGTGACGGGCGCGCATATCACCGAAGGCTATGGGCTATCGGAAACCTCGCCGGTTGCGACCGCCAATCGTTTCGATTCGGCGGAGTTCACCGGCTCCATCGGGTTGCCGATCCCCTCGACCGAACTCGACATCCGCGCCGAGGACGGAACTTCGCTGCCGCTCGGCGAGGTTGGGGAAATCTGCATTCGCGGCCCGCAGGTGATGGCCGGCTACTGGAACAAGCCCGAGGAGACGGCCCGCGCGATGACGCCCGACGGCTATTTCCGCTCCGGCGACATGGGCTTCATGGATGCCCGCGGCTACACCAAGATCGTCGACCGGAAGAAGGACATGATCCTGGTTTCAGGGTTCAACGTCTATCCGAACGAGATAGAGGAAGTGGCCGCGATGCACCCCGGCATCATGGAGGCGGCAGCAGTCGGCGTCGCTGACGGGCATTCCGGCGAAGCGGTTAAGCTGTTCGTGGTCAGGAAGGATCAGGCGCTGACGGAAGCCGACGTGAAGGCCCACTGCGCCGCGAATCTCACCAACTACAAGCGTCCGCGCTTCGTCGAGTTCCGCACCGAATTGCCGAAGTCGCCGGTGGGCAAGATCCTCCGGAAGGATCTGCGCGGCTGATTTTGACAGTTCCGTGAATTTGAAAGCCATCCGCGCCGCCGGGTGGCTTTTTTGCGTTTCGACAGGTCGCCGAACTTGATTTGCGCCCTACAAAGCGAATAGTTTCCGCGACCCTCTCGCCCTGCAAAGGAGCCTCCCATGAATGCCATCGTCGAACAACTGAAGAGCACCGCGGCCGCCACCAAGGCCACCGATATCCGCGCTGCCTTCGCCGCCGATCCGCAGCGCTTTGCGCGCTTCACCGCGTCCCTCGACGACCTTCTGATGGACTATTCCAAGACCGCCGTAAACGACGAGATTCTGGCTCTGCTGGTGAAGCTCGCCGAAACCGGCGGCGTCGAAGCCAAGCGTGACGAAATGTTCTCCGGCAAGGCAATCAACTTCACGGAAAACCGCGCCGTTCTGCATACCGCCCTGCGCAACCGCGCAAACACGCCGGTCCTCGTGGACGGCAAGGACGTGATGCCAGACGTCAACGCCGTGCTGGCCGCAATGGGCAAGTTCGCCGACGGCATTCGCTCCGGCGCGCTGAAGGGCGCGACCGGCAAGGCGATCACAGACGTCATCAACATCGGCATCGGCGGCTCCGATCTCGGCCCGGTGATGGCGACGCTTGCGCTTGCGCCCTTCCACGACGGTCCGCGTGCGCATTTCGTTTCCAACATCGACGGCGCGCATATCGCCGACATCCTCAAGCTGGTGAAGCCCGAGACCACGCTGTTCATCGTCGCCTCAAAGACCTTCACGACGATCGAGACGATGACGAACGCGCAGACCGCGCGTAAATTCATTGCCGATGCGCTGGGCGAGGCAGCGGTCCAGCATCACTTCGCAGCAGTTTCCACCGCGCTCGACAAGGTCGCGACCTTCGGCATCGACAGCGCGCGCGTCTTCGGTTTCTGGGATTGGGTCGGCGGGCGCTATTCGATCTGGTCTGCGATCGGCCTGCCGCTGATGATCGCCGTCGGGCCCGAGAACTTCGGCAAGTTCCTCGATGGGGCGCATGCCGTCGACAATCACTTCCGTCAGGCGCCAATTACCAAGAACCTGCCGATGCTGCTCGGCCTGATCGGCTACTACCACCGCAACGTCCTGGGTTATGCCACGCGCGCGATCCTGCCCTACGACCAGCGCCTGTCGCGCTTCCCGGCCTATCTGCAGCAGCTCGACATGGAATCCAACGGTAAGGGCGTCACCGTCGACGGCACGCCGGTCGAGGGCAATTCCGGCCCCGTTGTCTGGGGTGAGCCCGGCACCAATGGCCAGCACGCCTTCTATCAGCTGATCCACCAGGGCACGAGCGTGATCCCGGCGGAATTCATGATCGCAGCCAATGCCTTCGAACCGGAGCTTCGCCACCAGCACCAGCTGCTGATGGCTAACGTCATTGCCCAGTCGGAGGCACTGATGAAAGGCCGCACTTTCGCGGAGGCCAAGAAGCAGCTGACCGACAAGGGCATGGACGACAAGCAGGCCGACTTCATCGCGCCGCACCGTGTATTCACCGGCAACCGTCCGTCGATCACCTTCGTTTACGACAGGCTGACGCCCTATGCGCTGGGGCGCCTGATCGCGCTCTACGAACACCGCGTGTTCGTCGAAGGCGTGCTCTTCCGCATCAATTCCTTCGACCAGTGGGGCGTCGAGCTCGGCAAGGAACTGGCCACCGGCCTGCTGCCTGTCATCGAGGGCAAGGAGAGCGCGGCTGGCCACGACTCCTCGACACAGGGACTCGTCGCGGCACTGGCGATGCTCGCCAAGTAAGCCACAACGCACCATGTCACGCTTCCGCAATCGCGGGAGCGTGACGGCCAGTCTGAGGAAGGATGTCTGATGGCCGAAGCCGACCGACGCGACCACTGGCAAGGCGTTTACACCAGCAAGGCGGAAACCGACGTCAGTTGGTATGAGGATGTTCCTGAACTCTCGATGGCACTGCTTCGAGATGCAGGGCTGCGGCCGGGTATGTCAGTCATCGATATCGGAAGCGGTGCGTCGCATCTGGTGGACGCGCTGGTGGCCTATGGGGCCGCCTATGTCGGCATCCTCGACCTCTCAGCGGCAGCGCTTGAGACGGCGAAGTCCCGGCTTGGCAGCGCCGCGCCGGTGGAAGCGTTTGTCTCCGATATCACATCATGGACGCCCGACCGGCAGTATGACCTTTGGCATGACCGCGCAGCGTTTCATTTCCTGACGGCGAGGACCGATCAGCAAGCCTATGTTCGCGTGCTCGCGCAGACCCTCAAGGACGGCGGGAAAGCGGTGATCGGCACCTTCGCCTTGAACGGACCCGAGACGTGCAGCGGCCTGCCCGTCATGCGCCACGATGCCGCAAGCCTTCAGGCGGTCCTTGGCGCGCAATTCAAGCTCATCGCGACCCGCCAGCACGAGCACACCACTCCCTGGAACACCGTGCAGCATTTCCAGTTCAGCACCTTCGAAAAGGTCCCTACGGGACAACCGGCCTAGCAATACGGGCAACGCCTAAACGCACCCATCCATCCAACGCGTGAGGTTCACATGAAAGCTTCAGTCATCGTAGCAGCAGCGATTGTCCTCTCGGCGGCGACAGCACACGCCGCGCCACCGTCCGACATATCCGATCTGGTGGGCGCTCGTGCGGCCGGTGCGGAATCGGAGATGCAGGCGCGCGGTTACGAGGATGTCGGCGGCAACAATACGTGGTGGAACGCCGCAAGCGGGACCTGTGCAAAGGTTCACGTCTCGAACGGCCGCTATAGCCGCATCGACAAGTTAAAGCCGAGCCAATGCGGCCAGCAGGGCAAGTGATCGCCAGCATCGATCCGAGCTGATTAACCTACGGATCGGCCACCGGGATTCTGGTTGCCGAGCAGCCTCATGTAGTCTTGACCATCGCTGGCTTTGTCCATGTGCCGTCCAGTGCTTCCGGTTTGGGCCAATAGAGACGCATCGCAACAACAAACGGTCCCTTCGGCGCCGGTAGCCAGTTGGGTTCCTTGTCCGTCCCCGGGGATTCGTTTTGAACATAGAACGTCAGGCCACCGTCGGCATCCCTGACGAACGTCGGCAACATCGGCGAGTTCAGCAAATACCGATGGATTGGATTGGCGACGAGAAGGCTCTGAGGCAGTTCGTACATCGTCAACGACCAGAATGCGTTGACCGGTGGCAGCTTGTCGGCTGCGAAGCGGATCGTATACCGGTTTGCGCCGTCGAGATGCTTGCCCTCTGAATCGATGGCATAGGCGGGATATATCGCCTCCTGCTTGGAATTTCCGTAGATGCCGAGGACAGCGGCGGTCATCCGATAAAGATAGTTGTTCTTCAGATATTCGCGGGTGCCGAACATCTCGCCGGATGTGACCTCACCGCTATCGAAACGTTTTTTCAGCGCTTCCAGGTCAGCCCAGGCATCGCCTATGCCCTGCTGCATGGCGTCCTTCGCCTCTGGCGAAATCTTGGTCGGGTCGAACGTCTTGCCAGCCCCAATACCGATCTTGGCGAAACGCTGCATCAGTTCGGTCTCCGATGGATCGGTGGGGCAGAAATGCAGGACAAAGTTGAGAATATTGAAACACTCAAGCGACGTCTTCTCCTCACTTGCCGTTAGCGGCGTAATGAAATCAATCGCGGCTGCGGCTGTCGGCGCGTGTTGCGCAATGAATTTGGAGAGCGGCTCTGCTCGGTATGCCGATTGGATCTTCTTGACGTTCTCAAGGTCCTCCGGATTGAAGAGTTGCGTTCGGTAGATGGCGAGCACCAACTCGGTTTCCGAGCGTATGACCTTGGCGATACCCTTCGGCGCCTCGCCCTTCCAATTCGGCCCCGCGATCAGGAAGCTTCCGCCTCCGTTACCGGTTGCACGACTGCCGATGTAGTCGAAATTGAATGTGTAGGCGTCAATCAGCTGGATGCTGAAATATCGATCCTTCTCGATCGGTGGGACCGTCAAGACGATAGGCTCGGCGCGCAGATCCAAGCCCAGCATCGAGTACGGCGTATCCGAATTCGGCGTCTGGATCGCGGTGTCGGCTGGCGTATAGACGCGTGGAATGTTCACCAGCTGATTCCACGGCCCCTTGTACTCGGGGTCTTTTGCATCGACGAAATAGGCGTACTGGATGCGATAATTGTCGATGATCGGGAAGCCGTAGATATAAGCCTCCTTGGCGATGGCGCGCACTTCGGCCGCGCCAAGCTCGGCGGCGGTAGCTCTCCCCGCATTGAGGCTCGCCAGGCCCGCCGCCACCACCAGCCCCTTGGTGAACTCGCGTTTTGTCAGCTGCATACGTCTTCTCCCGGATTGCTTCGAACGCCAATGCTGTCGATTGCGATCATTTCAGCGGCTGCGGCTCGGGAAATTTCCACGATCCGTCGAGGATTGCCTCACGCGGGCGGTAGAGCCGAACTGTATAGTTCCAGCCAGGCACGATGGGCAGGCAGTTCGCGATCTTGCCGTCGCAGCCACCGAACTGGACCTCTATCGAACCGTCGTCACCCTTTTTCGCCGTCACGTTATTGAGCGAATAGGCATTATACTTGTTTTTCTGGAAATAGCCTTTGGCGTTATAGAGACTGATGGACCAGAAGCCATCAACGGGAACGTCCTTTACCGTCAACTTGTACGCCGTCTTGCCGTCGTTCTTGGCGGGCGTGATGTTAAGATAGGTCGCATCCTTGTCGGGGTTTCCGCCCCATGCCGCGGCGCTTGCGACCAGATGACGAACGGGATCGACCGCATCCTTGGAACCAAATGCCTTGTTGAAGTCGGGCATTGTCGTCGCCAAGACGAGAAGCGCATCACGCACCTTCTTCTGGCTGCCCGGATCCCAATGCGGGATTTCGAACTTGCCGGGTCCGCCCGCCTGCTCGACCTTGATCGCGTCCTGCAATGCGTGAACCTGTTCGACATCCTTCGGATCGGTTGGATCGACAAATGTTCGGATACCAATGGCCATGTACCGGGTACCCACTTGATCCTTGGTGAAGGTACTTGCACCGCCATACGACACTGTCGGTATGTAGTGGTCTTCGTTGATCGCCATCAGGGACATGAATCGCTTGCCGGCGTCAGGCAGCGTGACAGTAACCGGTCCGGCATCCAGATCGAAGACTGCCGCCGAGTAGAGAGTGTCACGGTTCAGTCGTATGACCGTCTGGTTGTCGATTGTTGCCGGCTCTCGGCGATGGTTGAATTTGCCGAAGCCGCCGTCCTTGGCGAAGTTGCTGAAATAGAGATCGCTCTCTGCACGGATGAAATTGTCCACCGTCACCGACTCTGCAGCATATGCCGCAAGAGGGCCTGTCAACACCGCAAGTCCGACTGCAGTGGCGTGAATAAACGGTCTGCACGAAATCGACAGCTTGCTTGGCATGACATTCCTCCAATGAATGGAGGTGAAAGGTCGCGCAACATTGTCACAACGAGAAGTACGTAACGGTAACAATGCCGTAAATGATCCGGATTCGCAGTGTCCGGGTAGTGCGATACTTCGATGCAAAGCTCTCGCGCAGCGTCGCCCTCCCTAGTGAAACGGACGAACTTCGACCGGCGCCCGACAGGCCACGGCCGCCTTGCGCCCCCACGCCAGCGCCTCTTCCATATCGGCGGCTTCCAGCACCCAGAAGCCGCCAATGTGCTCCTTAGTCTCGAGGTATGGCCCGTCGGTGACGGAGATCTTGCCACCGGGTTGCACCCGCACCGACTTGGCGCGGCTTGCCGATTGCAGGCCGCCGACGAAGACCCTGACGCCGGCCGCCACCATTTCGTCATTGAGCACGTCGATATCGCGGTCCATCGCATCGTCTTCGGCAACGGTGGGGTCGTAGTCGTCTGGATGGTGAATGGCGACCAGGTACTGCGTCATGGCTTTTCCTCCGTAGGTTTCGGCGGGGCGAGTGTCCTGCCCTCACCATCAAGACGAACGGCTGGACCGAAGTTCGACACGTCATCTGACGGTTCAGCGCGGCGGCATCTTTTCGAACTTTGGCAGGTGTGGATCAACTTGATCCCATGGCTGGCCGCTGGCTGTCCAGCAGATCAGCTGTGGCTTGTAGCGCGTCGGATCATCCAGGCTTGCGGCGCGAACAACGAAATAGCCGGGAATGTCAGGAAAGGTCATGTAGACGGGGGCGCCGCAGGTGGGGCAGAAGGCGCGCCGTTTGACAACGCCACCGTCTCCAACCGCGTCCCAATGCGTCGCTTTGCCTTCGACGACCGGTTCACATTCGAAGGTGAGGTGCGATGCGTGGCCCGTGCCGCTCTCGCGCTGGCATTGGCGGCATTGGCAATCAAGCATCACGATCGGTTCGGCTGAGACCTTGTAGCGGATCGCGCCACATGCACAGCCGCCGGTATATGGCTCACTCATGTTTTCCTCCTCTGGGACGACACTGATGATCGATGGTGCGAATTTATTCGCCGATGATGGGACCTATGCGCGGGACAACCTTCTTCCAGCCCTCGCTCATGTTCCTGAAGGCGGTATCGTTCCTCGGCGTGACAAAGCCGGAATGGACAAGGCGCAGCCGCGTGCCGCCGTCGACGGCGCTAAGCGACCAGCTGACCACGGTGTCCAGAAGCGAGCCGTAGCCCACATTCGTCGCATGTCCCCCTTTCCAGGAGTAGGCGAAATGCCTGTTCGGCTCGACATCGACCACTTCACAGTGAATGACTCCATCCCATTCGCCGGCGGGGGTTGTTTGAAAGGTGAAGCGGTTGCCGACGACGGGTTCGAAGCCGTTCGGCTTCATCAGAAACCGCGCGATCATGTCGCCCGACGTCAATGTTCGCCAGATCGTCTCTGGCGCATGCGGAAAGACTTCGTCGACAACGATATCCTGGGCGCCCTGTTGCAGCATTGCCTTCGTCATGGATCGACCTCTTTCAATAGGGTTCGTAGGCTATCGAAGCGTTCCTGCCAGAAGAGGCCGTAGTGGCTCATCCAGTCGAAAAGCGGCGCAAGCCCTTTCGGTTCCGCTCGGTAGTAGACGTTTCGCCCCTCGGGCCGCTCGACGACGAGACGCGCATGCTTCAGCGACTTTAGGTGTTGAGAAATAGCGCCTTGGGTGACGCCACTACCGCGCGTCAGCTCGACGACGGTAATTTCCCGGGCACCGACGATGCGCTCGTAGACCGCACGCCTTGTCGGATCGGCGAGAGCACGCATCACAGAAGAAATTTCACTGGTTTCGATCATGGTAAAACAATTAGTGCACACTAATCAAATAGTCAATACTAATGCATCTATTCGCAAGACGGTTGCCGCCGGACCGCATTTTTATATGTTGGTGTCGAAACTGGGCCTCGCTGATCGTCATTTTATCGATCACTCCAGGGAGATGTCGGATGAACGAGACGGACGATGAGCTTTTGAAATTCGATACGCATGGCGCGGCGCCTTTGCCCGCCACCGCAAACACTGGCTTCGTCGATCATGATGGTGCGCGGATCTGGTATGCGGCCTATGGCACGGGCCCCTCCGTCATCCTGCTCCATGGCGGCCTCGGCAACAGCGGCAACTGGGGCTATCAGGTCCCGGCGCTGGTGGCAGCCGGCCGGCAAGTCGTGGTCATAGACAGCCGCGGGCATGGCCGGAGCACGCGCGACCAGCGGCCCTTCAAATATCAACTGATGGCCTCGGACGTTCTTGCCGTGATGGACCGACTGCGGATCGACAAGGCGGCATTCGTCGGCTGGAGCGACGGCGCCTGTACGGCCCTCATCCTTGCCAACCGGAAACCCGAGCGTGTCTCCGGCGTCTTCTTCTTCGCCTGCTGCATGGACCCGAGCGGCGCCAAGCCCTTCGTAGCAACGCCAGTGATCGACCGGTGCTTCAGCCGCCACAGAAAGGACTATGCCGCGCTATCGGCGACGCCCGATCAATTCGATAGCTTTGTGGAAGACGTGAGCCGGATGATGGCGACCGAACCCAATTATTCCGCCGAGGATCTTGCCGGCATCACCGTGCCGGTCGCGACCGTGCTCGGCGACCGGGACGAGTTCATCAAACCGGAGCACATGGCCTATCTCGCGCGCACGCTGCCAGCGGCGCAGCCAATCACCATGCAAGGCGTCAGCCACTTTGCGCCGCTACAGAGACCCGAGCAGTTCAATCGCGAAGTGCTCGGATTTCTTGACCGGATCTAGGTCTCAGAGACCGATTTCGTGTGCCCATGGCGGGTTCGCGCCGGCGCGCGACACGGTGACGGCGGCAGCCTTCGCGCCCAGCGACAGGGCGTTCTGAAGCGCCTTCTCGTCGAGGGACGCGACCTGTGCCTTGGTCAGCAGATTGTCCATCTTCAGGGACGCCAGAACGCCGGCATCAAAGGTATCGCCGGCGCCGACCGTATCGACCACGGTGACACGTTCGCTCGGCACGGTGACCTTGCGCTCGGCTGTATAGCCCGATGCGCCTTCGGCACCCTTTGTGATGACGACGAGCTTGGCGCCATGCTTCAGCCAGTAGGCGGCCAGATCGTCATGGCTGCCTTCGAGGCCGAAATACTCCAGATCCTCGTCGGAGAATTTGAGAATGTCGGACTTGGCGGCCATACGGCTGATGCGGGCGATGTGGGCCTGCTTGTCCTTGATGAAGCCCGGGCGGATGTTCGGATCGAGCGAGATCACCCGCTTGTCGGCTTCACGATGGAGCAGCGCCTCGTAGGTCTCGCCACAGGGGCTGGGGATGAGGCTGATGGCGCCAAAGTGCAGCGCTTCGCAATCGTCGCCAAGAGCTGGAAGATCGTCCGTTGTGATCATGCGTCCGGCCGTGCCCTCGTCATAGAAGGCGTAGGTCGCGTGGCCATTGACGAGCTTGACGAAAGCGACCGTGGACGGGCGCGGCGCGATCGCGCAGAGGCTGAAATCGACGTTGCTCGCCTTCAGCGTATCGCGCAGGATCTCGCCCATCATGTCGTCGGCGAGGCCGGTGAAGAAGGCCGTTGGAACGCCGAGACGCCCGAGCGCGATCGCGGTGTTGAAGATCGCTCCCCCGGCGTATGGGGCAAAGCCCTTCTCGCCAAGGGTCGTCTCCCGCGGCAGCATGTCAATCAGCGCTTCGCCACAGCACAAAATCATTCCGGCCTCCCAAGCATTGCAATCCATCGATATTCAAATCGATTAGATAATTTCATGGCAAAAGCAAAGCGCCGCGACGCAATTCTTCATTCAAAGTGATGAAATACCGCCATTGCGCCCAGACCAGGCGAGCGGCGCATCGAGGAAGGCTTCGACCTCGTTCAAGGTCGTCTCGTCGAACAGCTTCTGTGCCTTGGCTACGGCGAGCACATCGCGCCAGGTCGCGATGTAATGCAGCTTCACCTTGCCATCGGCAAAACGCAGCGCGCCTTCGTCGAAAATGCCATAGTAGAACAGGGCGATGCCGTGATCGACCACACCGCCAGCCGCGCGGACGGCATCGATGAATTTGAACATGCTGCCGCCTGCGGTCGTCAGGTCTTCGATGACGAGGACGCGCGAGCCTTCCGGCATGTTGCCTTCGATCTGCGCGTTGCGGCCGTGGCCCTTCGGCTGCTTGCGGACATAGATCATCGGCAGGCTGAGGCGATCGGCAAGCAGGGCTGCAAAGGGGATGCCCGCGGTCTCGCCACCGCCAATGCAATCGAACTTCTCAAAGCCGGCCTCGCGCAGGACAACGCTGGCGGCGAAATCCATGACCGTCGAGCGCACGCGGGGGAACGAGAGCAGCTTGCGGCAGTCGATATAGACCGGGCTCGCCATGCCGGACGCAAACTTGTAGGGCTGGGCGGCATTGAAGTGCACCGCCTTGATCTCCCAGAGCATCTTCGCGACCAGTTCGGCCATGACTGCGCGGTCGGTGAATGTTGCCTGGATCATCGCTCTCTCCTTTGGTCAAATTTATCGGCCAATAGCAGCAAGCGCGACAAGTTTCCAGAACAGCGGCGGTTTCCGCGTCGAGAATGCGGACGAAAATGCATCCCACCCAGCGGCGTGATCAGCAGACTCTTCAGGACGCCCACCGCTCCAGCGACAGCGCGTCCGGTAATCCCTCATTTTTTCAACGCGTTGGACTTGCGCGGCGGCAATAGCGAGATATCGTCCGGCCATGGATCACTATGATGTCTTCCACCGCCTCGGTATCGCACTTGCCATAGGCCTGCTCGTTGGCGTCGAGCGCGGCTGGCAGGAGCGTGATATCCGGCCGGGTGGCAGGACGGCCGGTATCCGGACCTTCGGCCTGACCGGCTTTCTCGGCGGCGTGGTGGGAACACTGCTGCCGCTGACCGGCCCATTTCTGCCCTCGACAATCGCAGTCATCCTCGGCATTGCCTACATCGCTGCCAAATGGCGCGAAGCCGACGAAGACAAGGATTACAGCGTTACCTCGCTGGTCGCCGCGCTTCTGGTCTTTGCGCTTGGTGCTCTTGCAGCCGTTGGCGACGTCGTCACCGCAGGGGCCGGTGCCGTCGTGATGACGGTGGTGCTGGCATCGCGCACCAGCCTGCACGGCTTTCTCCAGCAACTGACCTGGGTCGAATTGCGTTCGGCATTGATGCTGCTTGCCATGACCGCGATCGTGTTGCCGCTGCTGCCCGACAAGACGCTGGATCCGTGGGGAGCGCTCAATCCCTTCTCGCTGTGGCTGCTGACCATCACCATCGCTGCGCTGTCTTTTGCAGGCTACGTCGCGATCCGGCTCATGGGTACGAGCCGGGGAATATTGCTGGCCGGCGCCGCCGGCGGCCTGGTCTCCTCGACGGCGCTGACGCTCTCATTCGCGCGCTATTCCAAGGAAGCGCCTCAAGGATCGCGCTATCTGGCGGCAGGAGCGGCGATTGCCGGCGCGCTGTCATTCGGGCGCGTCCTTGTCATCGCGGGTGCACTCTATCCCGGCATTGTAGCACCGCTTGCGGCCGGCCTGCTGCCGGCGATCATCGTATTCGTCGGCGCTGCCTTCGCCTGGGTGTCGCTGTCGAGCGCCTCGGCCGACGTGCCACAGGTCGAACTGCAAAACCCGTTCGAAATTCAGACAGTCGTCTCCTTCGCCGCTCTCCTTGGCATCATCAGCCTGATTTCGAAGATGGCGATCGTCTATATCGGAGCATCGGCCCTCTTCATCGTCGCCGCCATCTCCGGCATCGTGGACGTGGATGCGATCACTCTGTCGACCGCCCGACTCGCCGGCACGACCATCAACGTGCAGACGGCCGCAGACGTCATCCTCATCGCTGTCGGGGTCAACATGGTGACCAAGGTCATTCTGGCCCTAGGGGCAGGCCGGAAGGAATACGGCGTGGCGCTGGCACAGGCGACCGCGGCGGCGATCGTGCTCGGCGCCATTGTTTATCTGGCCTTCCGCACCTTCATGCCGGCGTGACCGACGGCCTTGCGGCGATGGACGCGGCGATCTGCTGCGCCTCGATGCCGATCTCGCGAAGCAGACCGGTTGCGACGACCGTAAAACCGCAAAAGTACAAGCCATCGCCCGCCGGCTGAAGCTCGCCCCGCGCCGGGCCGTTGGCACCGCCGAACCTTTGCGCGAAATCCGGCAGCAGCCCGTCGAGCGCCGGCTTGTAACCAGTCGCCAGGATGATGGCATCGAACTGGTCGCGTCGCCCGTCGGCGAATTGCACGTCCCTCCCCTCGGAGGCTGAAATACCACCGAAAACCCTGATATCGCCCGATCGGATCCGCTCGATGGTACCGATGTTGATCAACGGCGTGCGGCCCCTTTCCCTGATCGTCGTCAACGGCCCCTCGCGCGCCCGTTGGAGACCGAACCTTCCGAGATCCCCGAAACGCAGGCGCAGGAAAGGGGTGTTGATGAGGTCGGCCAGGCGGGTGGGGAGGTATTGCTGGGCAATGGCAATGCTGACGGCAGGCAATCCGAAGAGTTCAAGCGGAATGACGTTCACCGGGCCGCGCACCGACAAGCCGACATGGAGCCCGGCTTCGGCGCATTCGAGTGCAATTTCGCCGGCAGAGTTTCCGAAGCCGACGACAAGGACGCGCTCGGCGCCAAGGTCAGCTGCATTCCGGAATTCGGACGAGTGAAGGAGCTTGCCCGTGAACCTTTCCTGGCCCTCCCAACGCCGGATCGCGGGCGCATTTGAACGGCCGGTTGCGACGATCACATTGCTGGCGTGGAATATGCCGCCTGATGTCTCCACCGCCCAGCGATCTGCTTTTCGTATCGCCGTGACGCGTGCGCCGAAGCGTATGTCGATGTCGTTGAAACGGGCGTACTCGTCGAGATACTCGATGACCTCAAGCCGCGACGGGTATTTCGGAAAGCGGCGGGGCATGGGCATTCCGGGCAGGCCCGAATGCATCTTGTGCGTATGCAGATGTAGCCTGTCGTAGTGCCTGTGCCAGGAGGCGGCGACGCAATCCTCCCGCTCCAGCACCAACGCCGCGCGTCCGCGCGCACGAAGGGCCGCAGCGCATGCCAGTCCTGCAGGCCCCGCGCCGACGATGATTGTCTCGCAAGCTGTCACGGAGGCCCCCTGTGGCCAGAATTCCGTAAGACGATAACACGAATTGTGCCCCGCAACGAGTACGGTCCGGGGTGCAGACACCGCCTATGGCGGGTGCAAAACCCGGAGACAAAGGCATTTTTCCACAGCCGCATTACTGTTTTAGATCGCACTCACAAGCACTGATTTTCAGGACCTTCCCGGCGCTTACGGCTCTTCCAGAGACAGAAAGCATCGAATTTTAACGTTTCCGTTAGGATTGAAGTGAGGGACAGGACTCCATTTTCGCGGCCGCAAAAGACGCCATGAGGGAGTCCGGAATGCGCCTGTCGATGTCCACTGTTCGTAAAACCTTCAGCACCTCGCTTACATTCAAGATCTTCGCCGTCTGCTTTCTTGCAACACACGTGCCCCTGGTGACGTTGTGTGTATATCTCGCGGCCGGCTTCCAGAGTGCCGCTCTTCCCGTATTGGCGACCGTGCTTGCGGCCACGCTTGGCGGTACCGTCTTCTGCCTTGCTTCCCTGTGGGTATTGATCCGCCCATTGCGGGATGTTGCAGCCGTGATCGAGACCTATCGTTCGACCGGCGCTGTCAAATCCATTCGCAGCCAGCGCAAGGACGAGGTGGGAGTGGTCGCCAACGGCATTTCCGCGCTGATCACTGAACTCGATGCAACGCTGTCCCAGCTGCGGCGGCAGGCGACAACGGACGTGCTGACCGGGCTCGGCAATCGCCGCTGGTTGAAAGAGATCGGCTCCATGGAGATCTCCCGCGCCGCCCGCGATCGGGCGCCTATCTCGGTCGTCGTCTTCGATCTCGATCACTTCAAGTCGATCAACGACCAGTTCGGCCATGATGTCGGCGATCAGGTGCTGATGATGGCAGGCGCCACCATCCAGCACAGCCTTCGCCCGTATGACATTGCCGCCAGGATCGGCGGCGAGGAGTTCTGCCTGATCCTGCCGCGCACCGGCGTCGACGCAGCTGTCACGATTGCGGACCGGTTGCGCAGGCAGCTCGAGGCGAAAGCTGTCGGCCCCCTGCCCGTCGGCCGCGTGACGGCGAGCTTTGGCGTCTATTGCGGCGATCCGACCGAGGAAAGCTTGAAGACGATGATGACGGCGGCCGACAGAAAGCTCTATTCCGCCAAGAATGGTGGACGCAATGCGGTGCACTGGGCGGTCGCGCGGTCGGCCGAGCAGGGAGCGGTCAGGGCCTAGTCATCCCTGCACGAGTTGGCTGAAATCGGTGGGGAGCATCTTCTTGTAGAGCGCGATCGCAGCCCGCCCTTCATCATCCTCGAGCGAGGCGGCATATCGGACAGCAGCCGCGAGAAGCTGCATTGTGAGCCTCGCGATTGCCAATAGCTGGCCGGGCGGCTGCGCGGGCCACAGTCTTGCGAGAACCGACAACAGCGCCTGGGCGTGAAACTCCATATCGTCGGCATCGATCTGTTGCAGCAGCCGATCGGCCTGCGCTGCAAACCATATGTCGCGCATGACGGGCTCGCTGCGGAAGAAGGCGTAATACTCGTCGGCAATGGTGCACAGCGCCTGTCGAAGAGCGACCGGGTTAGCGACCCCAGCCAACTCTGCCTCGACGCAACGCCTCCCCTGCTCGTTGAAGCGTTCAGCAAGGGTGCGGATGATGGCGCTCTTGTCTGGGAAATACTGGTAGAGCGCGCCAAAGGACAGTCCTGCCCGTTCGACGATCTCGCTCATTTTCAGCGCGTCGCTGCCACGAGCTTCGATCAGCTCGGTCGCGACTGCCAGGATCTTTTCAAATCGCTCGCGCCCGCGCTGCTGGACCGGCACCCGTCGCAACTGGCCAGTCTGTTCCGGTGAATTTCCTGATCCGCCATTTGGCATGCCCGGCATGAGACGCTCCGATTTATCGTTGACGACAGAAATAAGAGAGTTTATCTCATTTTACAAATGAGAGAGCTTCTCTGTTTTATGTCAAGCAATGGAGGGATGAGCATGACGGTCTTTCTTGCTATCGCGCTTGTGGCTGCGGCTGTCGGCAGCGGGCTAATTGCCGGGGTCTTCTTTGCCTTTTCGACGTTTGTGATGGCCGCATTCGCGCGCCTTCCGACAGAGCAGGGAATTGCGGCGATGAACGCGATCAACGTCACCATCGTCCGATCCCCGTTCATGATGCTCTTCGTTCCCACCACGATCCTCTGTGTCGTGATTGCGGTATTCGCATTCCTGAACTGGCGCACACCGCCGGCCATGTGGATGCTGGCTGGTGGGGCGCTCTACGTCGTCGCATCCTTCATCTCGACCGTCGCCTTCAACGTGCCGCTGAACGACGCGCTCGCGAAGGTCAGCGGCAGCGGCCCTGACGCGACCGCGCTTTGGGCGACATATCTGAAGGATTGGACATGGTGGAACCACGTCAGGACAGTGGCCTGCCTGCTTGCCTCGGCAAGCTTCGTCAGGGCGCTGATGGTCCTCTAACAAGGCTGAAGCAGAGTGGCTCCGCTCAGGAGCCGGTGCGCACCGTTTCCATGGGAACGGCGTGCAGGTGGCTGGCGAGCTCCACGCGGTTTCGGCCGGCGCGTTTGGCGGCATAGAGCGCCTTGTCGGCCGCCCGCAGCAACGCGTCGAACGGCACCGGCGTGGGGCGGCCGGGCGCAACGCCGGCGCTCACGGTGCATGTCGCGATCGCGCCGTCGAATATGATCTGGCGTTGCTCGAACGCCCTGCGAATGCGTTCGGCCACGAGTTCCGTCTGGCCGGGCGTGACATCCCGCAGGACCATTGCGAACTCCTCGCCGCCGAGCCGGGCCGCGACGTCGCCCACCCTGCAGTTGGCCCGCAGTTCATCGGCGAACAGTCTCAGCATCCGGTCGCCGCCGGCATGGCCGAACGTGTCGTTGATCGACTTGAAATGATCAATGTCGAAAACGACGACCGCGGAGGTCGAGCCCATCTCGCCGCTGCCATACTGGTCGAAGAGCGCTCGCCGATTGAGGAGACCTGTCAGGGAATCGGTGGTCGCTTCAATGCGGTGGCGGGCCGCCAGGCGCCACTGATGCAGCGCAAGCGATAGCGCGCCAATGCCGGTCATGCTGGCGATGCAGATCGCCAGGCTCAGATCCTCGGCCCAGTTGCTCGGTGCGGCGCCAAGGACCATCTTGCCGTCCGCCAGCAGAACGCTGGCGCAGAGCACGAAGGATATGGCCGTCAGGATGTAGAGCGCCGTAATGCCTGTCAGCGGCACCGGCGCTTCCGCCCGCGCCAGCCAATACTGATAGGCGGTTACGAAGAGCAGTGAGGCGATGACCGTATTCTCGGCAATGAAGGCAAACCCGTCGTAACCGGTTGCCATCGGAGGAATGGTGACGGCATATCCGGCAAGCGCGGCCACGACCATCATGCGGCAGGACAGGCGCCCCGTCCGGAACTGGTAGCCGGCACCCACGGCGGCAGCAAAACCGGGAAAGAAGAAGACGAATGCCGTGATGCCCAACAGCTTCGTGGGCGTGCCGACGTAGAGCCCATAGGCAAATATGCCGCTGACAATCAAAACGAGGCCGATTGTGCAGGTGAGCAGGAATGTTTCGGTGCGTCGCGCGAACCAGCTTCCGAGCAAAGTTACTGCGAGACATGCCGCCGATACTGCCAGCGCGATCAGCAGGGAATTGTAATCAAGCGTCATGCTTTAAACCCGCGGCTTCTGCCGCGCCCTCGTTATTGGAAACAGTTTACGCCCCCAAAACGAATGTCTTACGAATTCCGTTAAGAAATCATGTATTTAAAGCATAAGTTTTGCAGCAAGAAGTTTTCCTTGCTGCAATGGATGAATAACACGGTCAAAATCGTCGAGTATAAATATATACTAACGTTCGATATCCCAGTGCAGCGGGAACATCGGATCGAAAACAGTCACGGGACCGGCGCCCGTTTCTCTCTTCGTGGGAAGTACCAGAGGCTCGGCATGCTTGACGAGCGTGATCCGTTCTTCGTTGGCCGGCAGGCCATACCAGGCAGGGCCGTTCAGCGATGCGAAAGCCTCAAGCTTGTCGAGCGCATTGTCCTGTTCGAAGACATGCGCAAGGCAGCTCATCGTATTGATCGACGTATAGATGCCAGCACAACCGCAACCGCATTCCTTCAGCGGATCGACATGCGGCGCGGAATCGGTTCCGAGGAAGAAGCGGCTATCGCCGCTGACGGCTGCGGCGCGAAGAGCCAGGCGATGATTTTCCCGCTTGGCGACAGGCAGGCAGTAGTAATGCGGGCGGATGCCGCCAACCAGGATGGCGTTGCGGTTGATGATCAGGTGATGCGTGGTGATCGAACCGGCGAGATTGGCCTTTGCCGACTTGATGTAGTCGATGCCATCGGCCGTCGTGACGTGTTCCATTGTCACCTTGAGTTCCGGCAACCGCTTGCGCAGCGGATCGAGCACCGTGTCGATGAAGACCGCCTCGCGATCGAAGATATCGACCTCCGGCGTGGTCACTTCCCCGTGGACACAGAGCGGAAGACCGATCTTCGCCATACGCTCCAGAACCGGCATTGCCTTTTCGATATCGCGCACGCCGCCATGCGAGTTCGTGGTTGCGCCGGCCGGGTAGAGCTTGACTGCGGTGATCAATCCACTCGTCTTGCCCGCCTCGACGTCGTCGGGGTTGGTGTGTTCGGTGAGGTAAAGCGTCATCAAAGGCTGGAAACGATCGCCCTCCGACAGCGCCGCCATGATGCGGCTGCGATAGGCTTCCGCGTCCGCGGTGGTGACGACAGGCGGAACCAGGTTCGGCATGATGATCGCGCGGGCGAAATCGCGGCTTGTGTCGCCGATCACGCCTTCGAGCATCGCGCCATCGCGCAGGTGAAGGTGCCAGTCATCAGGGCGGCGGATGGTGATCGATTGCATGGCTGTAACTCCGGCAAGGCTGACCTGTAAGGCTCGCCCGCGGCATTATCACTCCGCCACCTCTTCTGGCAAACAGTTTGCCAGCAAAAAGTCAGGCCGGGGGCCCGAACTGGTTCGCGCCGGGGGTGCCTTCGCTGATGTACCAGTAGAGAAGTATGATGGCGCCGATGAGCGGGATCAGGCCAATGAAGATCCACCAGCCGGACCGATCGACATCATGGAGACGTCGAACGGTGACCGCCAGCATCGGCAGCAGTGTTCCGAGTGCGAACAGGGTGCTGAGGATCTCGTGACCGAACAGAAGGTAGTCGACAAACGCCAGAACGAAGGAGGCGAGGACGCTGAAAAGTGTGAACCACCAGAATTCGGAGCGGCGGGCGCGGCCTTTGAACACCGCATAGTTCGAGAAAACGGACGTAACGGCTTCCGTGAAATCCATCAGCTTCCCCCAAGGCAACAAAATTCAAAGTTGCAGCTGGTTAAGCTTGCAACGATTCGCTGACGCTTGCAATGTTGTGGGACGTCAGGCGATTTCGAGCGTTACATCCGCAGGGCGGCGATTGCCGAGGATCAGGCGCCCGTTCGGAAGATCGTTGCCATAAACCTTGGCGCTCGCCTCTTCCTCGCTGAGCTTGTAGCCTCGCCAGCGCGCCCACAGGCGCTCTTCGAGAACCTCGATCGGCGGCGCGAGCATGATCGAGTACCCGAACACACCTTCCAGTTCCGCCCATTTTCCCTGGCTGAAGAGCAGGTAGTTGCCCTCGACGATGATAAAGCGGTGCTCGGGCGAAACGGCACGGGCCGAGGCAATGGCAAGCTCGCGTGACCGATCGAAAACCGGTACCAGCACTTCCTGATCGGCTCGCTGCACGGCGCGAATGATATCCAGAAAACCCCTGACATCGAAGCTTTCGGGCACGCCCTTGCGCGCCAGCATGCCACGCTCGATCAGGATCGCATTGTCCATGTGGAAGCCATCCATGGGCAGGACTTCCGCGCTCTGGCCGATGGCGCGCAGCGCGTCGGCGAGATTGTCAGCCATGGTGGATTTACCGGCGCCGGGCGGACCGGCAATGGCGACGAGAAAACGCTTCGCGTCGCCGGCGCGGGTCACAACCTCGCCGGCGATATCCTTGATGTTGTCGCTCATGCAGCAACCGGCTCCGTTGGAACAGACTTGGCGCCGGTCATGAACGCGACGGCGTCCGACATGGTGTATTCCTTGGGGTCGATGACCGTCAAGCGACGGCCGAGCCGGTGGATGTGGATGCGGTCCGCCACTTCGAAGACATGCGGCATGTTGTGCGAGATCAGCACGATCGGAATGCCGCGGGAACGGACATCGAGGATCAGCTCGAGAACCTTGCGGCTCTCCTTCACCCCGAGAGCCGCCGTCGGCTCGTCGAGGATGATGACCTTGGAACCGAACGCAGCGGCACGCGCTACGGCGACACCCTGGCGCTGGCCACCAGAGAGCGTTTCGACCGCCTGATTGATGTTCTGGATGGTCATCAGGCCCAATTCCGACAGCTTCGTTCGGGCGCGTTTTTCCATCTCGGGGCGATCGAGCATACGGAAGACGCTGCCGAGCACGCCGGGTTTACGGATCTCGCGACCGAGGAACATGTTGTCCGCGATCGACAGAGCCGGAGACAGGGCAAGGTTCTGGTACACAGTCTCGATGCCGGCCTCGCGGGCTTCCATCGGAGACTTGAATTGCACCTGCTTGCCCTGAAGCCTGATCTCGCCATCATCAGGCGTGATCGCGCCCGAAATCGCCTTGATCAACGATGACTTGCCGGCGCCGTTGTCGCCGATCACCGCCAGGATTTCGCCCGGGTAGAGATCGAAGTCGGCATTGTCGAGCGCCGTGACGCGGCCGTAACGCTTGACCAGTCCGCGTGCGTAAAGGATGGGTTCGTTTGCCATGATTACACCGACACCTTTCTGATCCACTGGTCGATCGCGACTGCGGCGATGATAAGCACGCCGGTCAGCAGCACCTTCCACTGCGGATCCGCGCCCAGCATGTTGAGACCCATGGAGACAACGCCGACGATCATGGCGCCGAAGAGAGTACCCAAGATGGAGCCGCGGCCACCGAAGAGCGAGATGCCGCCGATCACGGTCGCGGTGATTGCCTGGAGATTATAGTCGGTGACGGCGGATGACGGCGAAATCGAACCGTTGCGGCCGATCGAGACCCAGGCGGCGAAGGCAGCGATGACGCCCGAAATCGTATAGACCGTCAGCAACACGGTCTTGGTCTGGATACCGGACAGCTTCGCGGCTTCCGGATCATCGCCCACGGCATAGACATGCCGTCCCCAGGCCGTGTGATTGAGGATGTACCAGAGACCGAGAACCAGCAGCACCATGGCGATGACGCCGAGTGTCAGAACCGCGCTGCCAACCCGGAAGCTGATCGCGAAAAGGTGGAGCATCGGCGCCTGCGCGTCGACGTCGGT
Organism: Rhizobium sp. AC44/96; assembly: GCF_001692185.1. NCBI lineage: Bacteria > Pseudomonadati > Pseudomonadota > Alphaproteobacteria > Hyphomicrobiales > Rhizobiaceae > Rhizobium > Rhizobium sp. AC44/96. The sequence goes on along the minus strand of NZ_LXKO01000001.1, from coordinate 159,824 downwards.
ATCGCGTATCGTCTCATTGGCCGAATAGATGAAGTTCGTCGCCATGACGATATTCCAGGTGCCGAGCGTCACGATGAAGGGCGGCAATCGCATGTAGGCGACGAGGAAGCCGTTGAGCAGGCCGCACAGGCCGCCGACGACCATCCCGAGGAGCACGGCAATCGGCGTGGGAATGCCGTAGGTGATGGCACAGTTGCCCATGATGACGGCTGAGATCACCATGATGACGCCGATCGACAGGTCGATGCCCGCCGTCAGAATAACCAGTGTCTGGGCCGCGCCGAGAATACCGACGATGGCGATCTGCTGCAGGATAAGCGTCAGCGTATAGGACGAGAAGAACCGCCCGCCGATCGCGATGCCGAAGATGATGATTGATAGCACCAGCACGATCAACGGCACCGCCGCCGGGGTCGAATGCAGGAAGTGCTGGGCGCGCTTTAAAAGTGAGACGTCCTGATGATCGAACGACGCGACGTTCTTGTCGCTGCCGTCGAGAACCCGCTCGAATTCTTGTGCTCCGGTCATTTTTCCTCCTCCGCTTTCGCGCCGAACCGCGCGCGGAAGCTGGTGCGCTCTTCCATTCCGGTCTTGCTACGCCGGTTCTTGAGACAACAGCTGATGGTCGGGTCGAGAACGGCCGGGGTCAAGCCCCGGCCGGCAGTGATGCTAGATCGCGGGGCTTAGCCCCAGCACTTCGCAGTGCCTTCCTTGACGTCGATCGACTTGACGCCGGAAACCGGCTTGTCGGTGACGAGGGATACGCCGGTGTCGAAGAAGGACTTGCCTTCCGTCGGCTTCGGCTTTTCGCCGCTGTCGGCGAACTTCTTGATCGCTTCGACGCCGAGAGCGGCCATCATCAGCGGATATTGCTGCGAGGTCGCGCCGATGACGCCATCAGCGACGGACTTGACGCCCGGGCAGCCGCCGTCAACCGAGACGATCAGCACGTTCTTTTCCATGCCGACGGCCTTCAGCGCCTGATAGGCACCAACCGCGGCTGGCTCGTTGATCGTGTGGATGACGTTGATGCTCGGATCCTTCTGGAGAAGGTTTTCCATGGCCTTGCGGCCGCCTTCTTCGTTGCCGTTGGTTACGTCGTGACCGACGATACGCGGATCGTCTTCGTCACCGATCTTGTTCGGATCCTTGGGGTCGATGCCGAAGCCGATCATGAAGCCCTGGTCGCGCAGAACGTCGACGGTCGGCTGCGATGGCGTCAGATCGAGGAAGCCGACCTTGGCATCCTTGGCCTTGTCGCCCATGGTTTCCTTGGCCCACTGGCCAATCAGCTTGCCGGCGAGCAGGTTGTCGGTGGCGAAGGTCGCATCGGCGGCGTCCGCCGGATCAAGGGGCGTGTCGAGGGCGATTACGAGGAGACCCGCGTCGCGTGCCTTCTTGACGGTCGGGACGATACCCTTGGTGTCGGACGCGGTGATCAGAATACCTTTCGCGCCATCGGCGATGCAGCTTTCGATCGCGGCAACCTGGCTTTCGCTATCGCCATCGATCTTGCCGGCGTAGGCCTTGAGGTTAACGCCCAGCTCCTTGGCCTTGGCCGTCGCGCCTTCCTTCATCTTGACGAAGAAGGGGTTGGTATCAGTCTTGGTGATCAGGCAGGCGGAAACATCGGCCGCCATTGCCGGTGCCGAGAATGCGACACCGAGGGCCAGCGCGCCGAGCGCTGCGGAAAGCACTGATTTCTTCATTGACTCCTCCCAGAGTTATATCGGCCGCCCCATGGCAAACCGCAATTTCACGAGCGCGAACCTGGTATTCGGACTTCGCCGGTGGCCTCTCCTGACCCGGTCCGCGCCGTTGACAGGGCTAATTAAGGGCAAAAGAATTTGGCTTGTCAATAAATAAATCCAATTGAATTATTAATTCGCTGTGGCATGCTCGTCGAAAATAGCGCATAGGCCAATAAACGGGAGGAGTGGCCAATGTCGTCCATAGGGGCTCCGGTTCAGACACCGGCCCAGCTGCCGATTCTCAGTCCGGCCGGCGGCGCGAACCAGATCAGGGTGCGCGCCTACAACGAACGGCTTGTGCTGTCGCTGGTGCGCCTTTACGGCTCCCAGTCGAAGGCGGATATCGCACGTCGTACGGGTCTTTCCGCGCAGACCGTATCGGTGATCATGCGGGCGCTGGAGAAGGAAGGGCTGCTGTCGCGCGGTGAGCCGGTGCGCGGCCGTGTCGGGCAGCCGTCGATTCCGATGCGGCTCAATCCCGATGCCGTCTACTCCTTCGGCGTGAAGATGGGACGCCGCAGCGCCGATCTCGTGCTGATGGACTTCGTCGGCCGCATAAGGATGCAAAAGCGCCAGACCTATTCCTATCCGCTGCCCGAGGAGTTTCTGAACTTCATCACCACGGGGATTCAGGAGCTGGAGGCCCGCCTCGACGAAGGCCAGCGCAGCCGCATTGCCGGGGTGGGCATCGCGGCCCCCTTCGAACTCTGGAACTGGGAAGAAGAGGTCGGCTCACCCAAGGGCGCGATGGACGTCTGGCGCGACGTCGACCTGCAGACCGAGGTCGCATCGCGCATTGCCCATCCGGTCTTCCTGCAGAACGACGCGACCAGCGCCTGCGGCGCGGAGCTGGTGTTCGGCGTCGGCCCCTCTTACCCCGACTTCGTCTATTTCTTCATCGGCTCGTTCATCGGCGGCGGCATCGTTCTCAACTCGGCGATCTTTTCAGGCCGCACCGGCACGGCAGGCGCCATCGGCCCCCTGCCCGTTCGCGGCAAGAACGGCGAAACGCTGCAGCTTCTCGAGGTCGCCTCCATCTTCGTGCTCGAAAACATGCTTCGCGAGCGCGGGATCGATCCGCAGCCGCTGTGGTATTCGGCCGACGACTGGGTCGATTTCGGCGAGCCACTGGAAGAGTGGATCCAGGATGCTGCGAAGGCGCTGGCACAGGGGATCGTCGCGGCAGCTTCCATCATCGACTTCAGCGCCGCGGTCATCGACGGCGGCTTTCCCGCCTGGGTGCGCGAGCGCATCGTGCGGGCGACGATTGCCGAAGCCGACAAGCTGGACCTGCAGGGCGTCGTGATGCCCGACATCATCGAGGGGGCGGTCGGCGCGCAAGCGCGCGCCATCGGTGGCGCCAGCCTGCCGATCTTTGCGCGCTATCTCACGGACCAGAACGTACTCTTCAAGGAGGTCGACAATGCTGAAGGGACTTAACCCCCTGCTGAGCCCGGAATTGCTATCGACGCTGCGCAGCATGGGGCATGGCGACGAAATCGCGATTGTCGACGGCAACTATCCCGGCGTCGAGGACGCACGGCGGCTGATCCGCCTTGACGGCCACCGCATCATTCCCGTTCTCGATGCGATCCTGAGCGTCCTTCCGATCGACGACTTCGTGCAGGAAGCGATCTTCCGCTCCACCGTGAAGGCGGACCGTGACAAGCTCGATCCTGTGCATGAGGAAATGATCGACTGCTGCGCCCATTATGAGCCGCATCGCCAGGTGGTGCCGCTCGTCGGGCAGGAGTTCTACGGGCGCGTCCGCGCCGCGCACGCCCTTGTCCAGACAAGCGAGCCTCGGCTCTACGCCAATATCATTCTGCGCAAGGGCGTTATCTATCCAAAGGCGACGGGCGACCATTCCCTCGGAAAGGATGAGATCGACCCGTTCGGCTACTGACCGTCAGATCTCGCCGGCCGACGGACCCCAGACGTCCGTCAGGGCAAAACCGCCCGGATGCGGATCGAATGGATCAAGCGCGACCTGCGACAGGCCAAAGGTGAAGCCGCGACCCGAGATCGTCGGGATGATTGCCGGGCGCCCTGCTACCGTCGTTTCCGCCAGGAGACCAACCTCGAACTCGGAATCGATGATCGAACGCGACTTGAAGACGTCGCCGACCTTGGCCCTGCCACGCGCGTGCAGCGTCGCGAGATTGGCCGAGTTGCCGGTGCCGCAGGGCGAGCGATCGGCGCGACCGGGCCACATCGTCGTGCAGGTGCGCACCGTGCCATCTGCTTCGATATCGCGGAACATGACATAGGCGACGCCCGAAATCGCCGGGATCTCCGGGTGAACGACCGAGACGCTGCGGTTGATCAGATCCTTGAGGACCATGCCCGCCTGAACCAGCGCTGCGGCATTCGACTTCTCGATCGTGAGATTGATCTGGCCGACATCGACAAGCGCGTAGAAGATACCGCCATAGCAAAGGTCTGCCTGGATCTTGCCCCACTGCGGCGTATCGATCTCGACGTCCAACTCGTGAACGAAGGACGGGACCATCGTGAGCTTCACCTTTTCACATCGCCCGTCGCGGCACGTCGCCGTTGCCTTGACGAGGCCGGCGGCCGTCTCAAGCGTGACGACGGTTTCCGGCTCGTGCATTTCCACGATGCCGGATTCCAGCAGCGCGGTCGTCACGCAGATCGAGTTCGAACCGGAGCTCGCATGGGCCTGATCCGGCTGGAGGATGATGAAGGCGGCGTCAGCATCCGGATGCTTGGGTGGCAGCAACAGGTTGACAGAGCCGATCGGGGCGCCACGCGGCTCGAGGCATAGAAACCGCCGCAACTCCTGCCCCTTCGGGTCCGTGTTCAGCCAACGAAGCTGCTCGGCAACCGTCTCACCCGGAATCTTCGGAACGCCGCCGATGGCGACCTTGCCGATTTCACCTTCCGCGTGGACATCCAGTAGCTGGATCGTGCGTTTCCATCTCATCGGTCAACTCCCATAAAAATTGCCGTACGGCGCTTCGCCGACGATCTCAATAGCGGTCGATACGGAACGGCACCATGTCGACGCCGGGCTTGGCGCCAGTCATCATGTCCGCAACCAGCTGCGCCGTCGTCGCGCAATAGGTGAGGCCAAGATGGCCATGGCCGGTGGCGTACCAGATGCCGGGCATCTTCGACGATGCGGAGATGATCGGGATCGTGTCCGGCAGCGCCGGGCGATGGCCCATCCATTCGGTCGTTTCCTCGACCTGCAGCCCCGGTACGGCACGCTGCGCGTGACGAACAAGGACGCGCGGACGACGAAAATCGGGCGGCGCATCAAGGCCCGCGAGCTCGACATTGCCGCCGACGCGAATGCCGCCCGCTGTCGGGGTGATCATGAAGGCACGATGCGGCCAGATCACCGAGTAGCGCATCGAGACGCCGGGCTTCATGATCTGCGTATGATAACCTCGCTCCGTTTCGAGCGGAATCGGCTCGCCGAGCTTTTGCGCCAGGACGCGGGTCTGGACACCCGCCGCAAAGACGACGGAATCCACGGTCAGGCGCTGACCGTTATCAAGGAGCACGACCGTTCCGGCGTCGCTCTTCTCGACATTGCGCACCGCGCCCGAGAGAAAGCCTGCGCCAAGTGCGAATGCCGCATCGGCGAGCTTGACCACAAGGTCATAAGGATTGCGGATCGACTTGTTGTCAGGCAGCAGGACCGCCTTGGCGATCGATGGCGACAGCGTCGGCTCCAGGTCGCGGATGGCGGCGCCTGACAGCACCTCGAAATCAAAGCCATAGCGGCGCATCATCTCGATATGGCCGCGATCACCGGCGAATTCGGCTTCCGTCTCATAGATCGCCAGGCAACCTTCTTCGGTCATCAGGTCCGGCGCGCCGATCGCAGAGAGCATTTCTCGGAAATCAGCCAGCGCACGCCGCGACAGGCTCATCCCGGCGTCTTCGATCTGGCGCAGACGGGATGGCCTTCCCGCGGCGATGAAGCGCAGGAACCAGGGAAACATCTTCGGCGCATAGGAAGGACGCAGCCAGACCGGCCCTTCCGGATCAAGCAGCCAGCCGGGGATCTTGCGCCAGGTGGTCGGGCCGGAACCGGCGGCAAAATCGAGCGCGATGCTGGCCATGTTCCCATAAGAGGTCCCGCGCCCCGGTTCCCCCTTGTCGATCAGGGTCACCTGAAAGCCGCGCCGCTGCAGTTCGAAGGCGATCGCGGCGCCTATCACGCCAGCGCCGACAACCGCGACCGTCCGTTTCTGTTCATCCACCATGTCTTCGCCCATCGCTCAGCAACAAAACCGTCGTCACCCTCATAGCTGATATATCAGAATGGCGGCGATTGCCTATCGGAATTTTGTGGAGACGATGTTGCACGCGCAAGAAGCCACGGACCCGAAACCGGAGCGACAGAATTTCGCGGTCGCAACGACCGTGGGGTTTGGTAAACAGCCGCTGGGAAGATGTGCGCTGAATAGAAAAGAGCCCGGTGCGGGAGGAGGTGCACCGGGCTCTTGATCCTGACTGACAACTGGGAGGAGGAGTGTTGCCAGTCCGATGAAGGAGCGCTGGGAGGAGGAGTGCGCTGCCTTCGAGAACATAGATAGCCCATCGTTTCGATCAGGAATAGGGAGATTACCGCAATGCAGCAATGCACTGAGCGCAAGGCTATGGTCGCTATTTTTCCACGCCCGCTCATTTTTGCAGCATTTTTGATCAATCGGTCAATTCCATGGGCAAAAATCAGCTTCTACGTGTCGACATCACGTAGATTTTTCCGCTTCCCTCCCACCGAGACCCGCGCGTTGTCCCGACAAAAGAATCATCCAGGAAGGTTTTGAGGATGATCCAGAGAAAGGGCGGCACACCGCCGCCCTTTCTCTCGTAAGCCGTCGTTTGGCAACCATTGCCGTAAGGCATTCAGCGGTCACCATTCGTCGCCGCAAGGCATGCTGCCGTCACCATTTGTGCCGCCGAAGGTGCTCTGGCAGTAGGTGTGCCGCGGTGCCACTGGAGCGGGGGCCCGAACACCGATAGACCCTGTGGTGCCGGTATCCACGCCAAAGGCGGCCAGCGGGTACCAATAGCCGTCAGAATGGCGCCGCATTCCGGGTTTTTCCACACGCGAACCACGATAGCCGTGCCAGTAGACAGCATGCGGGTTGTACTGCACCAACTCGACGTTTGTGGTGCTCGGTAGCGGAAGTTGCTGGAGGGGAGCAGCCTGCGCAGGCGCAAAGGACAGCGCGAGAAGTGCGCCAAGCGGCAGGGCAAGAGAAGCAGAACTGAGCATTTTCATGATAAACCCTCCTTTCGGATTTACATGAAGAAAATGCGTTCTTTCCTTGTAAAGTTCCGCGATCACACGCGACCTCCAGCACTTGTGATCGGCGGCGACTGGCCGTGATTACAGCCGGCAAGCGCCTGCGGATCGCGATGCCACCACGCTGTTCGGGCAGCATGTCGAAGGGAGCCTTTCAGGGCGAGATCGGCCCCTCAGCGATCATATACGATGCGATAACCCTGGCTCGAGAGGCAAGCGACATACTGGCGGCGCGCGGCGGCTCTTGTTTGCGCCTCCTCATTGGCGGCGTCGATCGGGCGGTTTGCCATATGCGCCCGCAACTCGTACTGCCTGCGCGCTTCCTCGTACATGAAATTACCGTCGGCAGTGCAGATGGCGTGTGCGACGCCGGGCAGATTGAGCGGCGGATCAAGCGTGTTGACCGGCGTCAGGACAGGCATATTGTCGACGCAACTCGCAAGCACGGCGACCGATCCGCCAAGAACAAGCGCCCGAGCAAACTTACCCACGATATTCCCTCCGGCCTTGCACCATTTCACACGATAGCGCACCGCCCCACGGGGCAGCGCGAGGCGACAATCGCGCAACAACATTGCGCCAGCCTAGCGGCGAGCTCCAAGATGCTACGATGGCAGGTAGAATTGTCGCTAGCGAACGCGTCCGCGCGAACGCAATCGTTCGATCTCGGTAATCAGGGTTTCAGCGCCAAGGCTGGAGCGGAAGGCGGCGACAACTCGCTCTCGTCCGGCCAGGCTGATTTTTTTCGCCAGTTCAGGCTGCTCGACAAGGGTGCGGATGGCGCCGGCGAGTGCCACAGGATCCCTTGGCGGGACGAGAATGCCGTCTTCACCGTCAGTAATAAGCTCGCGGACACCGCCGGCGTCGGTGCCGATTGTCGGCACTTCGCAGCTCATTGCCTCCATATAGGCAACCCCAAGCGGCTCCTGCCAGCTTGCAAGCGCAAAGATGTGCGCCTCCATCAACCTGCGCCGCACCTCTGCCTCGTTCACGGCGCCAAGCAGCTTCACACGATCGGTGAGCTGAAGATCGCGGATGGTTGCCTCTATAACTGCGCGGAATCCCTGCCCGCCCACGTCGTCCTCGCCGGCGATCTCCAGCCCGACATCCATGCCTTCATTGACCAGCTGGCGAATGGCCTGAAGCAAATCCTGATGACCCTTGGCGGCATTCAGGCGCCCACAGGAGAAGATCATCACCCGCTCGCCGGGCGCAGCCGACCGGTAGGCCGATTTGCGGGCAAAGCTATCGGTATCGACACCCATGGACTGCACTACCACCTCGGCAGGCATATCGCGCCCTAGCGCCTGGCGTGCCTGGTCAAGCAGGGTCTTGGTGATCACAGAAGCAAAGGCGGCACGACGCCATTTGAAGCCCTGCCCCGCGCCATAATCGGCAATCGGTCCATGCAACGTCAGGCTATAGGAAAGACCAGTCATGCGATTGGCGAGCGCCGCTATCAGGGCGGCTCGCCCGCACGAATGAACATGCACGTGGTCGATACCGTTGGCGGCACAATGTCTGGCGAGCCGCCGTGCCGAGGAAAGGCACAGCACGGCATCCTGAACCACGGCCGCGCCTTCGCTTCTGATCTCGGTCATCAGGCTACGCAACGGCAGCGAGAAGAGTGCCTGCAGGGTTGCGATCGGCGCGGGCTGGCCCAGATATTTGGTGTTCGCCATCGCCTCGGCGGACCAGCTGTGCGAAATCAAACCGGACGGAGGCGGACGCGTGCTCAGCACACTGAGATCGACACCGCGTTTCCTCAGCTCGTTGATTTCACGCCAGAAGAAGATGTGAGTCTGCCCAGGAAATTGTGGAACGAGATATGCAATTTTCGGATTTTCACCCATCAAGTCCGTCTCTCTACCGATTTGCAAAGAGCTTTGTAAATCAAGACTGCCAAGTCGCACACCTGCACTTCCGGAGGGTACTTGTCAGCGATTGCGGCTACAGCCTTGACGCAACGACAGTGGATAGGCGGCCCGCGATGATGCTGGCGCCCAGCTGGCTTACGTGATCGTCATCGATATAAAGCGCGCGGCCTTCCATCTGAAGCAGGCAACGGCCTTGCTGCAGCGTGTCGCAGAACAGCTCCCTTGGCTTGATCCGGAGCAGATTGGGGTGAGTGCCGATGCCGTCGAGCATGGCATCGGAGCCGGCGTTGCGCCTCTTGTTGACTGCCGAAGCCGTGGAAAGATCGACGTCGTGCTTCAGGCCGAAATACATTTCCTTGGACAGGTAGGCCGGCACGTCCCAGCCAGCTTCGGGGATCTGATAGACCAGCACAACCTTCTTGCCGCGCGCAAGCAGGTCCTTGATATGCTGCTGCACGAGATCGGAAACCGATCGGATGCGGGCGGCAGAATCGTCGCGCGGCGCTTCTCCCGCGACCAGCTGCATGTAGCGAACGATCGTGCCCTCGTTGCCACCCTCTTCGTTGTTAAACAGATAGCCGCCGAGATGCGCCGTCCAGCGTGAAGCCAACACGACGGTGTCGATCGCCGGGTGGCTGTCGAGGTAGCTCATCGCGTCGGTGTTGAAGCGCAGGCAGCTTTCGCCCGGGATCGAGCTTTCGAGCCCCGGAACCGGCATGCAGCCGGCATGGGTGAACTGCCGGACGCCCGTGCCTCGCGCAGCGAAGACCTTGGCCATCTCCAGCGAAATCGCCGCGCCATGGCTATCGCCGTAGATCATCACGGTTTCCGGCAGCGTCTTGTTGTGCCGGCAGGTATCCTGCGGTTCGATATAGTTCCTTTCCGTGCTCAGGCATGGCTGGAACATCGCACTCTCTTCCTTGAAGATCGCCGCGGTATTCAGCGCCTCGTCCGAAAGCCGTCCAGGGAAGCCCTGCTTGAGCTGACCTGCCGCGCCGACCACGAAAATCACCGTGCTTGCGGCAACCGCGCCGGCAAAGATCGTCCTGCGGCTCACCCTGCTGCGATCCCGGAAGGGGCGCTCGACATAGCGCCAGCTCGCCCATGCGATCGACAAGGACATCAGCGCGACGGCAAGGCTTAGCCAAACCGGCGGCTCGTTCAACATTCTGAGCCGCAGGAATGCGAGCAGAGGCTGGTGCCAGAGATAGGCGCTGTAGCTGATCAGGCCGACCCATACCAGCGGCTTGAGGCTGAGCAGACGGCCGGCAAGCGAGCCCGAGCGTGCGAACATCAGCACCAGCACCGTACCGATAACGCAGGGCAGGACAAGCAGGCTCGGCGTCTGCCCGCCGGCGGGGAAGAATGCCAGCGATCCGACGATCAGGACGAGGCCCGCGAGCGACAACCAGTCACCATGCCTGGAGAGCGCCTCGGCGGAGCGATTGCGCAGCGCGAGCGCGCCGATCGCCCCGGCAAGAAGCTCCCAGGCACGCGAAACGATCATGTAAAACCCGGCCTCGGGATCGATCGATTGCAGCCATTGCGAACATAGGATGCTCGCAAGCGTCAGGCCCGCCAGCAGCGGAAGGGTCAGCCGCCGGCCGAATGTGAGGATGGCGAGCAGCAGCAGCGGAAAGACGACGTAGAACTGCTCTTCGACCGACAAGCTCCAGGTATGCAACAACGGCTTTTGTGCCGACGTCACGTCGAAGTAGCCGGTCTCGATGTAGAAGAGGATGTTCGACGCATAGCTGACCGTGGCCATCAGGCTTTGCGAGAAATCCTTGTAGGCCATGGGCAGCATCCACAGCCATGCAAATGGCAGACATGCGAGGATGACCACGAACAGCGCGGGCAGAATACGCCGGGCACGCCGCTCGTAAAAATCGATGATCGAAAACCGGTTGTTGTCGATATCGCGGGCAATGATCGAGGTGATGAGGAATCCACTGATGACGAAGAATATATCCACGCCGATGAAGCCGCCACTGAAGAACGGAACGCCCGCGTGAAAGAGGATCACCGGGAGAACAGCAACGGCCCGGAGACCATCCACTTCCGGACGATACAAATCCTGTCGATCGCCAAGAACACCTGACGTATTGGTCTTCATCAACATGCAGATTTCCCCGGCTTTCAGCTAACTGGCGACAGCTACTACAAGAAACATCTTCCAAGCGCCGAGAATCCTCGGGGAAGAGTTAATCAAGAATTTCCGCAAAAGTAGAATTGCGATAAAATCACGCAATCCAGGGATGCCTATTCAAGGCGCAAGCGCCGGCGCGTTTAACCGCGCAGCTGCTACTGGAACAGGCTCAGGATCTTCGTCGGCGCGGAGTTGGCGATCGACAAGGACTGGATCGCCAGCTGCTGTTGGGTTTGCTGCGCCGACAGTCTCGACGACCGAGCAGATGACCAATACAAGCTTATGCCACGCCCCTTTGACCAGGCTGACTGCAGCCTAGTCGTGCAGAGGAATCGATTGGCCGCAGGTTCGACTACAGCAATGACAAATCGCCGCCGATGGCGCTCGCTGCCGAATGTACGGCGTAAGGCCAGTGTGCGCCTTATCGTCGAAGGAAATGGGTAAAGCGGGAATGCCAGAACTGGCGTAGGCCATTAGATTCGAGCGAAAGCGAACCGGATCAATCCAGGCGTTCTAAGGCTTCTACAGAAGAGATTGGAAGGAATGGCGCACCCGAAGAGATTCGAACTCCTGACCCCCAGATTCGTAGTCTGGTGCTCTATCCAGCTGAGCTACGGGTGCGTCTGCAGCGGTGTGTCCCGCTGGCGTGAGCGGTTCTCTAAAGGGTCCTTTGAGCGATTGCAATAGGCTTTTTCAAAAAATAACAGTTCTTGTCACACAAGACTGGAATGCGGAAATCGCATTACTTTTCATGCAGGGTGCGGCTGCGGTAATCCTCCAGCGAAACCGGGCGATCCGGAATCTCGATACGGAACTGGGTTCCGACCGATGGTTTTTCCACAAGCGCGATTGTTCCCCCATGCGCCAGCACGAGCTCGCGCGCGATGGCCAGCCCCAGTCCCGTGCCGCCCGAACGGGCCGAGCCACGGAACGCGGCAAAGAGGTTCTGGCGGGCCTTTGGCGGCATGCCGGGGCCTGTGTCGTCGACGATGATGCTGACGACACTGCCGACGCGCTGCGCCGAAACGGTGATGCGTTTGACCACCTCGGCATTGCCGGCGTCGCCCATGGCCGTCAGCGCCTGCAGCGCGTTGCGGCAGAGATTGTGGATGACGCGGAAGAGCTGCTCGTTGTCGGCGTCCACCTCAAGGTCCAAGCCCACCTGCTCGACAAACTCGACGCCACTCTGCACGTCGATCGCCAGCATGTCCTTCACATCCTCGATCAGCACCGAGAGCCTGACCGCGCGTCGCCGTGGGGCCGATTCGGTTGCCTGACCATAAGAGAGCACCTCCGTCGTATAGCCGACGGCGCGGTCGATCGTACGCAGCAGCTTCGGCGCGAAACGCTTCACCATGGGATCGTCGACATCGACGAGGCGGTCGGACATGAGCTGCGCCGAGGCGAGGATATTGCGCATGTCGTGATTGATCTTGGAGACGGCCAGCCCGAGGGCGGCAAGATTTTTCTGCTGCTTCAGCGTCTTTTGCAATTCCAGCTGCATGGCGCTCAGATGCCGGCCGGCAACGGAGAGCTCGTCGCGGCCGCCATCGCTCGCGAAAACATGCTCCGGCTTCTCGGGATCGGAGGAGAATTCCTGCATGCTCCCGGTCAGGCGGCGGATCGGATGAATCAGGATGCGGTTGAGCGCGAAGAAGATCAGCGTCGCGGTAAACAGCGAAATCAGGATCGACAGCAGGAAGACGTTGCGGGAATAGAGCAGCATCGCATTGCGCAGATGCTTGTCCTTCATCACCACTTCAACGCCAGTGTTGGTGTCCTGGACCGGGCCATAGACGCGGATCATCCTGTCACCACCGAAGATCAGCGTATCGAGCGCGTCGCCGATGGCCGTCAGCGCCGGCACATTGGTCAGGTCATACTGCTCATCGACGGAGGTCGGCATATCCGAAGTCGCCAGGAGGCGCGAGGTGCCGTCCTTTCGCAGGACGATCGCCTTCGTCCCAGTCGCGTCGAGCGTTTCCTTCTGCAGGGCGCGCGTGAGCTCCACCGGCTGCAGGCCATCGATAACGATGGCGGCTGCGGCAGCAGCACTCAGCCGCTCGTCTAGCCAGCGCAGGCGCATGGCGCTGACCGACGGGAAGAAGATCAGCACTTCAGCCAGCATGATGCAGACGACGATCAGCCAGAGGAGCTTGCCGGAAAGACCACCGAACAGGCCCAAGGGGCGGCGCGCATCGCTGCCGCCGTCGGAGGCGGTCGTGCTTGCGGAAAGTTTGTCTGCTTGGTCAGAGGCCGGCATCGCATTTGTCCACTCGGCGTCCAGCGCCACAGATCAGTCTTCTATAATAAACTATGGAGACGCGTTTTCAAATGTTTGCGAGCAAGTGGCACGATCCTGACAGCAAAAACACGAACGCCGCCCGGAGGCGGCGTTCCCTATTCAGTCAAACGTGTCGGAGATCAGAATTCTTCCCAGTTCTGCTCGGCGACGGCGGCATTGCCGTTGAATGCACGGGCGACGCTGTTCATGGCGCGGCGTGCAGGCGATGCGACGGGGCGGTGCTCTTCATAACGCGCGACCGCCACGGGTGCTGCCGCATGTCCGCTCGAGACCTTGAAGCGCGAGATCAGGCGTACAAGGCCATCGGCTTCGGCCGAAAGCTTGTGGGTCGCAGCCGAGGTTTCTTCCACCATCGCGGCGTTCTGCTGCGTGACCTGGTCCATCTGGTTGACCGCGGTGTTGACTTCCTTGAGACCTGTCGACTGCTCCTTGGCAGCCGTTGCGATCGAATGGATATGATCGTTGATCGCGTTGACACGGCGCTCGATCTGCGAGAGTGCCTCGCCGGTCGCTTGGACGAGCTTGACGCCGACCTGAACCTCGTCACCCGACTTGGTAATCAGGCCCTTGATGTCCTTGGCCGCCGTCGCCGAGCGCTGTGCCAGCTCTCGGACTTCCTGTGCAACAACTGCAAAGCCCTTGCCGGCTTCACCAGCGCGCGCAGCTTCGACACCGGCGTTCAGTGCGAGCAGGTTGGTCTGGAAGGCGATTTCGTCAATCACGTTGATGATCTGGCTGATCTCGCGGGATGCCTGCTCGATGCGGCCCATGGCCTCGACGGCATTGCGCACGACCACACCCGACTTGCCGGCATCATCCTTGGCTTCGGTGACCATGACGCTGGCCTCCTGAGCTCGTTCCGTCGAGTTGTTGACGACGGCGGTGATCTCGTCGAGCGCTGCCGAGGTTTCCTCGAGAGCAGCGGCCTGCTGTTCGGTGCGCTTGGAGAGATCGTCGCTTGCCGAACGCAGTTCGTTGGTGTTGCCGTTGAAGGCTTCGGCAGTTTCGCGAACTTCGCGCATCGTCGTCTGCAGCGTCGCAAAGGTGCTGTTGACGTTCTTCTGCAGCTCGGCAAAGGCACCCTGGAAATTACCATGCATGGTCTGCGTCAGGTCACCATCCGCAAGGCTGGCGATCACGCGGCGGGTTTCGCCGACACCGCCATCGACGCCCGACAGCAGGTTGTTGATGTTGCCGGCGAACTGGTTGAGGTTCTCGTCGCCATAATCCTTTTCGATGCGGCGGCTGAAATCACCGGCGGCAGCGGCTGCGACCACGACCGACATGCTTGACTGCAGGTCGTCGCTCTTGGCGCGCATGGCGGCTTCCTGCGCGTTCATGCGGCGAACGGCCAGACCGTTTTCCTTGAAGACGGCGACGGCTGCTGCCATTTCGCCGATTTCATCCTGGCGTCCGGCGAACGGAACTTCGGCATCAAAATTGCCATCGGCAACGTTCTTGATCGCATCCGTGACCTTCTTGATCGGGCGGCTGAGCTGCACGCTGCCAATATAAAGACCAAGGCCCACGCCGACCGCGATGCCGATACCCGTGATGCCAAGCACCAGCCAGAGGATCGACGAGCGGAAGCTCTCGATCTGCTGGTTGACGGCTTCGAGCGTCGCCTTGTCGGTCGCCACGATCGCATCGATCTCAGCCTGGAAAGCCTTGCGGTTCGCACGGTTGGCGTCGTTGTTGCCCTGCTCGTTGGCAGCCTTCGGGTCGACCTCGGTGCCAAGCCGTGCGGTCTCGGCGCGGAACGAGCGGAATTCCTTGGCGCGATCCATCAGCTTGCCGAAAGACTCTTTCTGGCTTTCCGGAATGAGCGGCTGCCAGGAGGCTATGACCTGGTCGATCTGATCGAGGTCCGCCAGCAGGCCCTTGGCGAATGCGCCGGCATCCTTCGTCGTCGGCGCGCCATAGATCCCGCGGGCTTCCATGACGGTCGCAGTCACGAAACGGTTCAACCGCTCACCGGAGTAGGCGCGCGCGGCGGCATCTTCATAGGCCGACAGGTTGTCGTTATATTCATGAACTGCATAAAGCGCCGTCGCTCCGATCAGCAGTGCAACGCCGCACATTGCCGAAACGAGCAAATTGATCTTGCCACTAATCTTCACTGAAAACCCCCACTAGCACAACGCGCCGAAAAGCACTCCTCCGGCTGATAGCTAAATTTGGCTCAAATAAATTAACGTTAGATTTCGGATGGTTGGCGAGATAACTATAATAAATTACCCGTGCTTAGTGGTTGCTGCGTATATTTTTGCAGCAGATACGAGCAGATCGCGCGATATCCGCGCGGAACGATTGCAGCATGAGAAAAAAATTGTGACTGCCAAAGGTTTAGGCACCGTCACAAACCTTAACGGGTTGCGCGAGATTTAGCACCCTAGAGGCGAAACCGGCGGATTCGGCCTGCGATAATTGACTTATTGGATCTTCATCCGTATAAGCCGCCGCACGTCCGGTCATAGTGGCTTTTGGCCCCGCCCGTTCGAAAAATAACGCTCCTTGCAATATGCAAATTCAAGAAGGGCCGCACTCCGCGGTGTTTAAATAAATGAAGCGTACCTACCAACCATCCAAGCTTGTCCGCAAGCGTCGCCACGGTTTCCGTGCACGTATGGCTACCAAGGGCGGCCGTAAGGTCATCGTTGCTCGCCGCGGTCGCGGCCGCAAGCGTCTTTCGGCCTAAGGCCGGAATTGCCCGATAAGTGATGGCGGGCGAATTGACGACCAAGAATGAAAAAATGACTGCCGGGCGGCTTAAAAGCCGCCCGCAGTTTCTTGCTGTTCGCCAGGGCGAAAAACGCAAGGGTGGTTTCTTCCTGCTTGAGGTGCTCAACCGGAAAGAACCCGAGACCGAAGCCCGCGTCGGCTTCACCGTTACCAAAAAACACGGCAATGCGGTCGAACGAAACCGGATGAGGCGACGCCTGAAAGAGGCAGTGCGACTTCATGCGGGGTTTGCAATGCAGCCCGGACACGACTATGTGGTTGTCGCGCGAAGGGACGTGCTTCAGGCATCCTTCAAAGAATTAGCCGCAGAGCTCAAGGCTCGCGTCGAGACCAAGCCGAAACACAAGCGGTCCGGAGACGGACGCTCCAGGAACGTATGATGCAAAACAACCGCAACTACTTCATTGCGATCGCCCTCTCGGTGCTGATCGTTCTCGGCTGGCAATTCCTTTATATGAATCCGCGCATCGAAGCGCAGCGGAAGGCCGAACTGGCTCAGAAGGCCCAGCAGCAGACCGAGCAGGTGCAGACGCCTGCCGCGGGCGGCGCGGGCACGGCCCAGACGAACGGTGCCGCTCCTTCCGGCCAGGCTGCCGCGACGACATCGCTCGCAGACGCGCTTGCCAAGAACCCGCGCGTTACGATCGATACCGCCGCTCTTGCCGGCTCGATCAACCTCGTCGGCGCCCGCCTCGATGACCTGAAGCTCAAGGGCTACCACGAGACCGTGGATGACTCGAGCCCGATCATCACGCTCTTCAGCCCGTCGGAGACGAAGGACGGCTACTTCGCCGAACTCGGCTACATCGGCGACGCTGCCACCGGCAACGTTCCGGGTCCCTCGACCGTGTGGACCGCGCCGGAAGGCGCCAAGCTGACCGAAACGACGCCGGTTACGCTCACCTATACCAATGACAAGGGCATCACCTTCGCCCGCACGATCTCGGTCGATCAGCACTACATGTTCACGGTCACCGACAAGGTCACCAATGCGGGCCAGGCTCCGGCGGCATTGTCCTCCTATGGCCGCGTTACCCGCTACAACAAGCCTGCAGTCGCATCGACCTACGTGCTGCACGAAGGCTTCATCGGTGTGATTGGCGACAGCCTGCTCGAGAGCAAGTACGCTGCTGTCGAGAAGGAAGCCGTGACGCCGGCAACGGCAACCGGCGGCTGGCTCGGCATCACCGACAAATACTGGGCGGCAACGATCGTTCCGCCGCAGCAGACCCCGTATGATGCACGCTTCACGCACTTCACGGATGGTCAGCCGCGTTTCCAGGCAGACTACAAGCAGAACGCCGTTACCGTCGCTCCTGGCCAGTCGCTCGAGCTGAAGAACCTCGTGTTCGCCGGCGCCAAGGAAGTTCCCGTCATCGACGGCTACAAGGATAGCTACCAGATCCCGCGCTTCGATCGCCTGATCGACTGGGGCTGGTTCTACTTCCTGACGAAGCCGATGTTCAAGCTGATGGACTTCTTCTTCCGCTACTTCGGCAACTTCGGCGTGGCGATCCTGCTGACGACCATCGTCGTCAAGGCGCTGTTCTTCCCGCTCGCCAGCAAGCAGTACGCTTCGATGGCGAACATGAAGCGCGTGCAGCCGAAGATGGAAGAGCTGAAGGCCAAGTTCGGCGACGACCGCATGGGCCTGCAGCAGGCGACCATGGCGCTTTACAAGGAAGAGAAGATCAACCCGATCGCCGGTTGCTGGCCGATCGCGCTGCAGATCCCGATCTTCTTCTCGCTCTACAAGGTGATCTACATCACCATCGAGATGCGCCACGCGCCGTTCTTCGGTTGGATCCAGGACCTTTCGGCGCCCGATCCGACCTCGTTCATCAACCTGTTCGGCCTGCTGCCGTTCGCCGCTCCGACCTTCCTGCATCTCGGCGTCTGGCCGCTGATCATGGGCGTCACGATGTTCCTGCAGATGCGCATGAACCCGACACCGCCGGATCCGACGCAGGCGATGATCTTCAATTGGATGCCGCTGGTCTTCACCTTCATGCTGGCAAGCTTCCCGGCCGGTCTGGTCATCTACTGGGCCTGGAACAACACGCTTTCGGTGATCCAGCAGTCGGTGATCATGAAGCGCCATGGCGTGAAGATCGAGCTCTTCAGCAACCTGAAGGGGCTCTTCAAACGAAAGCCGGCGCCCACCGAGAAATGATGGAAAGCCCCGCTTCGGCGGGGCTTTTCTTTTATGGCTGCGCGACCGCTAGGTGCTCCCTTGGGTGACAGTGTTCGCGCGGCCGGTTGACAAAATGACCCGAAACCTGAATGCCATAGGCTCACTGGATTTGGACGTGCTGGAAAAGGCCGAATGACCGAGAACAACGACAAGCCGCTCTTCGGCCGCACGTGGATCTTCATCCGCGGCGTGCCCTCCCTGAAATTCCTACCTCCGGAAGGACCAGCGGAAGTGGCTTTTGCCGGCCGCTCGAATGTTGGCAAGTCGTCGCTGATCAATGCGCTTGTCAGCCACAAGGGCTTGGCGCGGACATCGAACACACCGGGGCGCACGCAGGAACTCAACTACTTCGTTCCGGACGGGTATTCCGGCGAAGGCGGCGACCTGCCGCCAATGGCGCTCGTCGACATGCCGGGCTACGGTTATGCGCAGGCGCCGAAGGAACACGTGGACGCCTGGACCAAACTGGTCTTCGACTATCTGCGCGGCCGCGCGACGCTGAAGCGCGTCTACGTGCTGATCGACAGCCGCCACGGTATCAAGAAGAACGACGACGAGGTCCTCGACCTTCTCGACAAGGCGGCCGTTTCCTATCAGGTCGTCCTGACCAAGACGGACAAGATCAAGCCGCCAGCTGTCGTGAAGCTGCTTGCCGAGACAGCGGAGAAGATCAAGAAGCGCCCCGCGGCCTATCCTGAAATCATCGCAACGTCGTCGGAAAAGAGCGAAGGGCTGGACGATTTGCGTGCTGCCATCGCCCAGACGGTCGGGGTCGCCAACTGGAAGTGAAAGGCGCCCCGGGGTGGAATAGGGCGCCTCTCGGGACTGCCTGAACTTGCTTACATCTTCGGCAGCAGAACCTTGTCGACCACGTGAATGACGCCATTCGACTGTTTGACGTCCGCGATGGTCACATGGGCAACGTCACCGTTTTCGTCAGTGAGCGTGATCTTGCCCATGCTCTCCCTGGCCTTCAGCACGCAGCCGCCAACGGTCTTGATATCGTGCTCGCCGCCATCTGCCTTGATCATCTTCGCGACGGTCTTGGCCATCGCATCAGCGGCAACGACATGGCAGGTCAGGATCTTTGTCAGCTTGGCCTTGTTCTCAGGCTTCAGCAGCGTATCGACCGTACCGGCAGGCAAAGCCGCGAAGGCTTCGTTGGTCGGCGCAAAGACTGTGAGCGGGCCCTTGCCTTCGAGCGTCGAGACAAGCCCGGCTTCCTTGACGGCAGCAACCAGCGTTGTGTGATCCTTGGAGTTCACGGCATTCTCGACAATGTTCTTCGTCGGATACATTGCGGCACCGCCTACCATCGGGTTCTTTGCCTGTGCGGCGAAGGCGAGCGTGGAAACGGCGGTGGAAAGCGCGACGATGCGCAATGCGGACTTGAGCATAATTGTTCTCCTCTTGCGTCCACGTCGGCCAAGCCCAATGCCTGAATGCCGCGAGGACTTGAGGATCTACGGAGCGCCCGCAAAAAGAGTTTCAGAAATAATTACGGCCTGTGCGCAGCGCCGCTGGCAACCACCGGGCCGGTCGGCGCGCCTGTGCGTGATCCGCCGAACGGTTCGAGGCTGACCGCAAGCGTGGTGCCCTCCCCGAGGGTCGCACGCATATCGGCCGGTATGACAAGTTCCCCGGCCTGTCCCGGCGGGAATATGCCGAGCGATTTGGGCGCCCCATCGGTGGGCACCATCCAGAGCTCGAGCGACTTCTCTTCCGGTTTGCCCGCAGCAACCGGGATGATCTTCATCCGGCCGCTTGCGGTCTCGTATGACGCCATCAGGTTGATCTGGCTGTTCGGCGCCGAGAGTTCAGCGATGAGCGGCGCCCCCGGTTTGGGTGGGGAGACCGTCGCGAATGCAAGAACCAGGGACGCAGCCGCCACCAGAAGCGACGCGGCAGTCAGCGACCGCCAGAACACGACCGAATTCCAGAGGCCCAACGCAGGCGCGCCGCTCGCTTCCGGCACGCCGAACAGGCGTGCTTCGACCTGCTTGAAGGTTTCCTGGGTGGGAGACACGACGTCGTAGTCTTCATTGAAGCTTGAGAGATTTGTTTCCCAGCGACTGACGATGGCGGCAAACTGTCGGTCGCGGCGCATTCGCTCTTCGACTACCCGCCGATCCTTGAAGGAGAGAACACCAAGCACATACTCGCCTGCGAGTACTTCGTCGCGCGAGCGGCCTCCCTTGCTTTGATCCGATGATGTCATCGTTCCATGCACTCTCTCAGCTTCAAGAGGCTGCGTCGCAGCCACGTGCGCATCGTATTCAAGGGTACGCCAAACTGATCGGCGAGCTCCTGATAGCTCAGCCCTTCGACATAGGCCTGTCGGACCGCCGTCGCACGTTCAGCTTCCAACTCTTCCATGCAGGTGTCAATCCGCCTTCCTTCATCGCGCAGCACAGTCTGCGCTTCGGGATCAAGATCGCCATCCGCAAGATCGTACGCCGTGTCCAATTCGTCCGCCACCGGCTTTCGACCGCGTAGCGTGTCAATTGCCTGATTGCGCGCAATTGTCGCCAGCCATGACGACGGGGCGCCGGTATCAGCCGCAAAGACTGAAGCGCGCTGCCAGATCTTGATATAGACTTCCTGCAACGCCTCCTCCGCCTCCACGCGGTCTTTCAGGATACGCAGACATATGGAAAAAAGTTTCGGGCTGGTGTCGCGATAGAGCGAGGCGAAGGCTTTTCGATCGCCGAGTGCAACGCGGCCGATCATCCCTGCAATGTCCTCGCTCCCCATGCAGCGCCTCTTCCCTGCCATGCGACCAACCCAAAGGAGATTCGTCGTGCTCGGCAACGCACCCGAATGCGACCAGATACGGCAACTAATGCAGTGTGGATTATTCCATCTGTCAAAAACTTGGGATAAAAGGCCGCGAACAATTCCACGGGGTATCCCATGAACCAGTCCGAAAGCGAAACCCAGGCACGTCTGCTTGCGCAGGCTCTGCCTTTCATGCAGCGTTACGAAAACAAGACCATCGTCGTGAAGTACGGCGGCCATGCCATGGGCAACCCCGAACTCGGCAAGGCTTTCGCCAGTGATATCGCGCTTCTCAAGCAATCCGGCGTCAATCCGATCGTCGTTCACGGCGGCGGGCCGCAGATCGGCGCGATGCTGACGAAGATGGGCATCGAATCGAAGTTCGAAGGCGGATTGCGCGTTACCGACGCCAAGACGGTTGAGATCGTTGAGATGGTGCTCGCCGGCTCGATCAACAAGGAGATCGTCGCCCTCATCAACCAGACGGGCGAATGGGCGATCGGCCTCTGCGGCAAGGACGGCAACATGGTCTTCGCCGAAAAGGCGCAGAAGAAGATCAAGGACCCCGATTCCAACATCGAGCGCGTGCTCGATCTCGGCTTCGTCGGCGAAGTGGTTGAAGTCGACCGCACGCTGCTCGATCTGCTCGCCCGTTCAGAGATGATCCCCGTCATCGCCCCGGTTGCTCCCGGCCGCGACGGCGCGACCTACAACATCAACGCCGACACCTTTGCCGGCGCGATTGCCGGTGCGCTAAACGCCACCCGCCTGCTCTTCCTGACCGACGTTCCCGGTGTCCTCGACAAGCAGGGCAACCTGATCAAGGAACTCTCCGTCGCGCAGGCACATGCGCTGATCGCCGACGGCACGATTTCCGGCGGCATGATCCCGAAGGTCGAGACCTGCATCGATGCGATCAAGGCCGGCGTCCAGGGCGTCGTCATCCTGAACGGCAAGACCGCCCATTCGGTCCTGCTCGAGATCTTTACCGAGCACGGCGCGGGAACGCTGATCGTTCCGTAACGGCGGTCTTTTCCCTTTTTCGGGCGGGATGAATTCCCCTCCCCAACCCCTCCCCACAAGGGGGAGGGGCTAATTCGTGGCAACGTCTGCGTAAAGTCCCGTCACTAAAGTCCGTTGAGAGACTTCGGCTTGGTGGAGAGGGTGCCCCCAGCAAGCCCCTCCCCCTTGTGGGGAGGGGTTGGGGAGGGGACTATTTCATAGCGTCCCGTAAACCGCCGCGGCTGCCTCTTTCAGCTTTTTCATCATCGCCCGATATGGTCCCGGTCCGTAGCTGACACGGGCAACGCCGAGCTTCGCCAGCGTCTTCACGTCAGGCGCGCCCGGCCGCATCATGATGTTGACCGGCAGCGGCGACGCGGCGCAGACCTTCTCGATCAGCCCCTCATCGATCAGCCAGGGCACAAAGAAGCCGTTGGCGCCGGCGGCAGCGTAGGCCTTGCCACGCTCGATCGCTTCCTCAACCAGACCGGCGTGCTTCGAAAGATCGCCTTCACGCAAGAACAGGTCGGTGCGTGCGTTGATGAAGAATGCCACGCCGCGACGGTCGGCCATCTCGCGGATGGCGCGGATGCGGGCGACCTGCTTCTCAACCGGATGCAGGCCTTCGCCGCCAACCACCTGATCTTCGAAATTGATACCGATAGCGCCGGCGTCGATCAGCTTTTCGACATTGGCGGCAGCGCCCGCCGGATCGGTGGAATAGGCGCCTTCGAAATCGACGGAGAGCGGCAGATCGTTGACCGCGGTGATCTGGCAGGTCGTGGCGACCAACGCCGCCATCGGGATCTTCTCACCATCGCCATAGCCCTGCGCCGCGGCGACCGACCAGCTTCCCGTCGCCAGAGCTTTAGCACCGGCCTCCGTCACGGCCTTTGCCGTTCCGGCGTCCCACACATTGTAAAGAACGACAGGATTGCCCTTCTGGTGCAGCGCGCCGAACGCACTCGCCTTTTCAGCCTGATTCATTGGATCTCCTCCATAGACAATGCTCTGGTTTTCATCTCATTTTCGTGTCGCAGAAGCCATTGCTTGCGCCAGAGGCCGCCACCGTAGCCGGTCACCGACCCGTCGGCGCCTATCAGCCGGTGACAAGGGATGATGATCGCCATCTGGTTTGCACCATTGGCGCGACCGACGGCGCGCACCGTCTGCGGGTTGTTCATGCCGCGTGCAATGTCGCCATAGGCTCGCGTCTCACCAACCGGTATGTCCACCAGCTTGGACCAGACCTCGCGTTCGAACGACGTGCCGAAACCGAGCGCAAGCGGTGTCCCGAAGATCGCCGATTTGCCCGCGAAATAGGCCGTCAACTCGGCTTCGATCTGATCGATCGCCGGCGTGCGGCCGGCTGCGACCGAGGAGCGCGTCTTGCGCTGCAGCTTCTCCAGTTCCGCAGGCAGCGCCTTGCGGTCGTGAAATTCAAGAAGATGCAGATGCGTCTGATCGGCCACGGCGACCATCGGGCCAAGCGGCGTTTCGAACCAATCGGCGAACAGAAGATTGCGATTCTGGGACATGGCAGGGGCCTTGCCGATCGACCGCTGGAACGCGGCCCGAAAGCCACTGCCCGATTCGTAGCCCGCCTCGATCTGCGCGTCGATGACGCGCGCGCCGTTCGCCAGTTGCTTGGCCGCCTCGCCGAGACGCCGATAGCGGGCGATATCGAGAAAGGTCATGCCAAGGGATCGCTTGAAAGCCCGTCGCACGGTCGAGGGATCGTAGCCCTGCGCGATCAGATCATCTTCCGTCCATCGCGCCGCTGGATCGCCGTCAAGCGCCGAGAGCAGCTGGTCGACGATCGGCTCCCTGCCCGCCTCTTCCAATGGCCGGCACCGTTGGCAGGGCCGAAATCCCGACTGCATGCAGGTAGAGATGGAATCGTAGAACAGCGTATTCTCACGCTTCGGCTTGCGGGCCGGGCTGGTCAGCCGGCAGAAGATGCCTGTTGTCTTGACGCAGACATAGGCGCGACCCTCATAGGCCGCGCTGCGGGCAATCAGCGCATCGTAGAGCGCGTCGTCATTGGGCAGATCGAAGAGCATGAAGCGTTCTACCATCCCTTCCCGACTGCGTCCGCCGCAAATCGGGCGTCTATTTTTTCTTGCCGATTTCCTTGCGTGGCAAGCCGTGGCATAACGCGGCCATGACAAAGATTGAGCGCACCCCATCCAAGACAGATTTCTCGCACGTGACCGAGTGGGTTTTCGATCTCGACAACACGCTCTACCCGCATCACGTCAATCTGTTCGCGCAGATCGACAAGAACATGACGAGCTATGTCTCGACGCTGTTGCGGATGGAGCGAGACGAGGCGCGCAAGCTGCAGAAGCAGTATTACCTCGACCATGGAACGACGCTGCAGGGGCTGATGATCCATCACGGCATCGACCCCAACGACTTCCTCGAGAAGGCCCATGCGATCGACTATTCGAGCCTGACGGCTCAGCCGGAACTCGGTGCTGCGATCAAGGCCCTTCCCGGCCGCAAGTTCATCTTCACCAACGGCAGCGTCAAGCATGCTGAAATGACGGCCGGTGCGCTTGGCATTCTCGACCACTTCGACGACATCTTCGATATCGTTGCCGCCGATTTCGTGCCGAAGCCGGCACAGGCGACCTATGACAAGTTCGCAGCCTTGAAGCGCGTCGAAACGGGCAAGGCGGCGATGTTCGAGGACCTGCCACGCAACCTCAAGGTTCCGAAGGCGCTCGGCATGCAGACGGTTCTGCTGGTGCCGAACAACCTCGAAGAAACCGTTGTCGAATGGTGGGAGAAGACCAGTGGCGAAGACGACCATGTCGACTACGTCACCGACGATCTCGCTGATTTCCTTGGAAAGATTATCGGCTAAGTTACAGAAAGTTCACCCAGCTTACCGATCTTTAATTGGGCAAAATAAGATATCGGCCCTACCTTTTCGTCTGTGATCCCAACGAGATTGCACACTGAAAGGAACTCAGATGTCTCGGAACAAGCTGATACTGGCCGCACTTTCCTCCGTCTTGATTGTCGGTGCTGCAGCCGGCAGCAGTTTTGCCGCGGCCGGCGACAAGCACAAGCATCCGCCGAAGCCGCATCACATGAGAATGATGGGCGGCGGACCGTCCATGCCCATGATCCGTGAAGTCGTGTTCGTCCGCATGCTTCAGCAGTTCGACACGAACAAGGACGGCCAGATTACCAAGGACGAAGCAAAGACCGGCATGGAAGCAATCTTTGCCGCGATCGACACCAACAATGACGGGTCACTGACCCCCGGCGAAATCCGCAAGTATCGTGAAGCGCAGATGGCCAAGGCCAAGGCGCCGGACGATGACATGACGTCGGATGACGGAGCACCCGCGCCGCCGCCGGCCGACGCCGACACTGCCCAGCCTGCCCCGCCTCCGGGTGGACCTGATGGTGGCCCCGGCCGCCACGGCATGCGCGGCGGTGGCATGATGCGCGAAATGATGATGATGCAGCGCATCGATACCGACGAAAACGGCCAGATTTCCAAGCAGGAAGTCGAAGCCGCCTTCGAGAAGTTCTTTACGTGGATGGATCGCAACAAGGACGGCGTGATTTCGATCGCCGACATGCCCGATCGCCCGTTCCCGTAAGCAATCGCTTACCGAAAACGGAGCCCGCCGCGACCAGCGCGGCGGGCTTTTCTTATTCGTGATGCTCGTAGAAGTCCTGGATGATCTTCCAGGCTGCATCGGCCGTATCGACGAAGCTGATGAGATTGACATCATCGGGCGCGATCGTGCCGAACTCGGCCAGCGCCTCGAAATTGATGATGCTGCGCCAGAATTTTTCCCCGAAGAGAATGAGCGGCATCTTCTCCATGCGGCCCGTCTGGATCAGCGTCAGGCACTCGAAGAACTCGTCGAGCGTGCCGAAGCCACCGGGAAAGACGGCAATCGCCTTGGCGCGCACCATGAAGTGCATCTTGCGGATGGCGAAGTAGTGGAAATTGAAGCTGAGCTCCGGCGTCACATAGACGTTCGGCGCCTGCTCGTGCGGCAGCACGATGTTGAGACCGATCGAGGGCGCGCCCTCGTCAGCGGCGCCGCGGTTGCCCGCCTCCATGACGCCCGGGCCGCCGCCGGTGACGACGACATATTCATGGAAATCGAAGCCGGCCGAGTATTTCGAGCAGAGCCGCGCAAACTTGCGCGCCTCGTCGTAATAGACCGATGCGGCCTCCAGATTGGCGCGCTGCGTCTCGTTGCGCGCGGCCCAGGCGCTCTGGCCGGGCGCCGGGATGCGGGCACCGCCGAACATGACGACTGTTGATTTGATGCCGCGTTCCGTCAGCATCATTTCGGTCTTCATCAATTCAAGCTGCAGGCGGATCGGGCGCAGCTCCTCCCGGCAGAGGAAATCTTCGTCGGCATATGCAAGGCGATAGGCCGGCGACAGCGTCTGCGGCGTCTTCGGCACCGCCTCGGCGCGCTGCCTGTCGGTTTCGCTCGTCTTCAACGGATCCCAGACGCCATCCTTGCGCCTCAGCCTGCCGTTTCTTCCCTTTGCCATGTCGAAATGCCTTTCAGTACCGCCGGCAGCATTTGCCGGTATGTCGTTTCATGCCGTTGATCGGGAGAGTGATCCTGTCCCGAAAAATCATTCCATTTTACCCGTGCATGCGATAGAGCAGATCGCACCCCGCCTATCACAATTCCCGGAGGCTTCGGTCTCCACGATAAAGATCGAAGTTTAAGGAATTCCCATGAGCGCCACCGACCTTACCTCCCTCGAAAAGACCATCGAAGCCGCCTTCGACAACCGCGACAACGTGAACATCTCCACCAAGGGCGAAGTTCGCGATGCCGTTGAAGCAGCGCTCGAACTTCTCGACGGTGGCAAGGCGCGCGTTGCCGAGCGCGGCAGCGACGGCGCATGGAAGGTCAATCAGTGGCTGAAGAAGGCCGTTCTCCTGTCCTTCCGCCTGAACGACATGGAAGTCGTCAAGGGCGGTTCGGGCAACTCGACCTGGTGGGACAAGGTGCCGTCAAAGTTCGAGAACTGGGGCGAGAGCGAGTATCGCGCCGCCGGCTTCCGTGCCGTGCCGAACTGCGTCGTCCGCCGCTCCGCCTACATCGCCAAGAATGTCGTGCTGATGCCGTCCTTCGTCAACCTCGGCGCCTTCGTCGACGAGGGCACGATGGTCGATACCTGGGCGACGGTCGGCTCCTGCGCGCAGATCGGCAAGCATGTGCATCTTTCGGGCGGCGTCGGCATCGGCGGCGTGCTTGAGCCGATGCAGGCCGGCCCGACGATCATCGAAGACAACTGCTTTATCGGTGCTCGCTCGGAAGTCGTGGAAGGCTGCATCATCCGCGAGGGCTCGGTCCTTGGCATGGGCGTCTACATCGGCAAGTCGACCAAGATCGTCAACCGCGCCACCGGCGAAGTCTTCTACGGCGAAGTACCGCCTTACTCGGTCGTCGTCGCCGGCTCCATGCCGTCGGGCAATGCCACCATGCCGAACGGTCTTGCCGCGCCGCATCTCTACTGCGCCGTAATCGTCAAGACGGTCGATGAGAAGACCCGCTCGAAGACCGGCATCAACGAACTGCTGCGTGACTGATACTGCTTGAACGGTCGGCGATGACGCATCAACAGATGTGCGTCGCCGGTCGCTGACAGCCGGACGACGTGCCGGCAAAATCGACGGCACATTCCAACAGGGCGGCCGCGCCGCCTTGCCTTTTCTTTGCCACTACCGCCGGATAATTCCACTGCCATGACCGCTACCGATCCCGTCGCCAATCTGCAGACCCTGATTCGCTGCCCGTCCGTCACGCCAGCCGAAGGCGGCGCGCTTTCGGCGCTCGACGCGATGCTGTCGCCGCTCGGCTTTAAGGTCGACAAGGTGACGGAAACGGAGGCGGGAACCCCCGATATCGAAAACCTTTACGCCCGGCTCGGCAATGACGGACCGCACCTGATGTTTGCCGGGCATACGGACGTGGTTCCGGTTGGCGACGAAGCCGCCTGGACCCATCCTCCCTTTGCCGCCGAGATCGCTGGTGGCGAACTGTTCGGCCGCGGTGCTGTCGACATGAAGGGTGGCGTTGCCTGCTTTGTTGCGGCGGTCGCGCGCCACATCGAAAAGCACGGCGCGCCCAAAGGCTCCATTTCGTTCCTGATCACCGGTGACGAGGAAGGTCCTGCAGTCAACGGCACCATCAAGCTGCTCAAGTGGGCCGCCGAGCGCGGCGAGCGCTGGGATGCCTGCCTCGTTGGCGAGCCGACCAATCCCGACAAGCTCGGCGACATGATCAAGATCGGCCGTCGCGGCTCGGTGTCTGGCAAGATCACCGTGCACGGTGTGCAGGGACATGCCGCCTATCCGCATCTCGCCGACAATGCCGTGCGCGGCATCCTGCAACTGACCCAGGCGTTGATGGACCCGCCATTCGACACCGGCACCGACAATTTCCAGCCGTCCAATCTCGAAGTGACGACCATCGACGTCGGCAATCCGGCGACGAACGTCGTACCCGCGAAGGCGATGGCGAGCTTCAACATCCGATTCAACGACACCTGGACGGCCGACAGCGTGCAGCAGGAGATCCTGCGCCGCCTCGATGCCGCAGCCGCCGACGGCGCGCTGAGACCCGGTCGCGCGCCGCTCAAATACGACATGGTCTGGGCCGAGCGTCCAAGCCATGTCTTCCTGACGCGCAACAATGCGCTGATCGCTTCGCTCTCTTCGGCAATCGAGGGCGTGACGGGCCAGTCGCCGAAGCTTTCCACCACGGGCGGGACCTCCGACGCGCGTTTCATCAAGGACTACTGCCCCGTCGTGGAATTCGGCCTTGTCGGCCAGACCATGCACATGGTGGACGAACGTGTCGCCGTATCCGATCTCGAGCGGCTGACGGTGATCTACGAAACGTTCATCGAGCGCTGGTTTGCGAATGCCGGGCTTTAGGGAAGTACAATATTATCTGGCCGGGATCTGGCTGCTGATCCGCATGGATCCGCGCGGTTTCCGCTTTCTCGACATGTCCGAGCGCGGCGCCAATCGCTCCTTCTGGGCGATCTTCTGGTGCCTGCCGCCGATGGGGATCTCGTGGCTCTGGTGGCGCCAGGCCTTCCTGCAGACCATGCCGCCGAATACCGACGTCGGTCTGCTCTTCTACTTCCGCCTTGGGCTTGTCGAGGGTGTCAACTGGGTCGTGCCGCTGATCCTTGCGGGATTACTGCTGCTTGCCTTCAAGAAGGGGGAGCGCTTCGCGCCGGTCATCGTCAGCGTCAACTGGCTCGGTGTACCACTCGCCTATATCAACGGGCTGCTGCTGGCGCTGGTGTTCTTCCTGCCCGGCCTCGTCGGCCTCGTCTCGCTGCTGCTGCTTGCCTTCATGCTCGCCCAGGTCTTTGCGATCGCCCGCATCCTGCGGATGATCTTCTTCGGCAACGGCCTGATGGTCGGCGCCCTGACGCTGGTGCTGCTGGTGCCGTCGCTGATGCTTTCGGAATATCTTCAGCGCTTCCTCGGCATCTATCCGGTCTGAGCCTCTGCCAGCTATTTGCCGTGGACGATTTCGCCGTCTTCCTTGGTGAAGATGCCGATGGTGGCATTCGGCAGGATATCCAGCACCGCCTCCGATGGCCGGCAAAGCCGGACGCCCTTTTCCGTGACGACGATCGGGCGATTGATAAGGATCGGGTGCGCGATCATCGCGTCCAGCAGTTCGTCGTCGCTGAGCGATGGATCGCCCAGTCCGAGCTCCTCATAAGGCGTACCCTTCTGGCGGAGCAGCGCGCGGACCGGGATATTCATCGCCGCGACCAGCTCGACCAAGCGTTCGCGTGTCGGCGGGGTCTTCAGGTACTCGATGACCTCGGGCTCCTCGCCGGATTGGCGGATCATGGCAAGCGTGTTGCGCGAGGTGCCACAGGCGGGGTTATGATAGATCGTCGTCGTCATTGCGTGCCTCCGCGTCCCTGCGGCGATCGGTGATCACCTCGGGATAATCGACCTGCATGAAATAGAGCCCGTCGGGCGGCGCGACAGGGCCGCACGCCTTTCGGTCGCGAGCTTCCAGCGCGGCGCGCACATCAGCGGGCGTCCACTTGCCCTCGCCTGCGAGCTTCAGCGTCCCGGCAAACGAGCGGATCTGGTTGTGCAGGAAGCTCTGCGCCGTGGCACGGATTTCGATGAGTTCGCCGCTGCGGCTGACGTCCAGCCGGTCGAGCGTGCGCACGGGGCTGTTGGCTTGGCAATGAGCGGAGCGGAACGTCGTAAAGTCATGATTGCCGACCAGCGTCTGCGCGGCGGCGTGCATCGCCTCATGATCCAGGGGCTTTGGAACCCACCATGCCTTGCCGGCCTCCAGCGCCAGCGGCGCGCGGCGGCTGATGATCCGATAGAGATAGTGGCGACGCTGCGCGGAAAAGCGCGCATCGAAGAACTCGCTGACGCTCTCGACATCGATGATCGATACGCGCTCATGCGCCATCCTCAGATGCGCGTTCAGCGCATTCTGCAGCTTGAAGGGCGCCCATGATTTGGCGAGGTCGGCGTGGATCACCTGCCCCATCGCATGCACGCCGGAATCGGTTCGTCCGGCGCCACGGATCGAGACGGTTTCACCGCTCGCCGCAAGGATGGCCTTCTCGATCGCCCCCTGGACAGAGGCGCCATTGTCCTGACGCTGCCAACCGACATAGGGCCCGCCGTCATACTCGACGATCATGCGATAGCGATGCATCAGGACAGCCTCGTGCCTGCCGGCAGCGGCGTGCCACGCAGGAAATCAGCTGCCGGCAACGGCTTGCCGCCGGCCTTCTGCAGCTTCGTCAGCCGAACGGCGCCTGAGCCGCAGGCGACCACGAGATCATCCGTCAGCAATTCACCGGATACACCGGTCCCTTCCGCCCGCTCGGAGCCGAGCACCTTCACGCGCTCCGGCTTGCCACCGATGGCCACCTCGAACCAGGCGCCGGGGAATGGGGCTAGTGCGCGGATATGATTGTGAACCGCGGCCGCATCCCTGGAAAAATCGATACGCGTCTCGCCCTTGTCGATCTTGGCTGCGTAGAGCGCGCCTTCGTCCGGCTGGGGCGTCAGCGTGAGAGTGCCCATTTCCAGCTCGACCATCGCTTCGGCCATGGCCTTGGCGCCGGTGTGCATGAGCTTGTCGTGCAGTTCGCCGCCCGTCATGTTCGGAGCGATCTCGACTTCGCGAGTCAGCGCGACGGCGCCGGTATCCAGCCCCTTGTCCATCTTCATGACCATGATGCCGCTCTTGTCATCGCCCGCCATGATCGCCCGCTGGATGGGAGCGGCGCCGCGCCAACGCGGCAGCAGCGAGGCATGACCGTTGTAGCAGCCATAACGGGTACCGTTCAGGACTGTTTCGGGCAGGAGTAGACCGTAGGCAACGACGACGGCGACATCGGCCTTGTGCGCGGCAAAACGCTCGCGTTCTTCCGGATCCTTGAAGTTGACCGGGGTGAAGACAGGAATGCCCATAAGCTCGGCGGCCTGATGCACCGGCGATTTCTGCAGATCGAGACCCCGACGCCCACCCGGGCGCGGTGGCTGGGTATAGACCGCCAGAATCGTGTGGCCGGCGTCTGCGAGCATGCGCAGCGTCGGAACGGAGAACTCGGGCGTGCCCATGAAGATGATGCGAAGAGACATTGTATGCCGCCAATTCCTGGCTCGAGGCCAACCTTGAAGATCAGCCGCCTTCAAACGGGTTTACGAGCTTGAGATCAAGCCCTTCGAAGTCTTTTGTGTTGCGCGTGGCAAGCGTGGCGCCATGCGCGAGGCAGATCGCGGCGATCATGGCGTCCTGCACCGATATCGGCCGCCCGACGGATTCCCGGCGGGCGAGGAGTTTGCCTATTTCAATTATCATCTGCCGCTCGAGCGCAAGGGTACGTCCGCTGTAGGCGGCCAACAACTCGTCGAGCATGTTCTTATATCGCAATGACCCGGACCGAAGCCAAAAGCGCTCGGCGCCGAAGGATTGCTCCATGATGGTCACGTCGGTCAGGTAGAGATACGACACGCTTTGCGCCGCGAACCAAGCTTCGACGAAGAGGCTTGGCTTTGGTTTGGTCGTCTCGGATATGACGTTCGTATCCAGAACAATCATTCGAGACCTTCGAACGGGCGTCCGAAATTCTTCTTTCGCTCCGCTTCGATCTCGTCCATGATTTTCGCGTATTCCTCGGCTTCGCGTGCTTCCGCCTCGTTCTTCGGTGCAAGGATTTCGCGCATGGCGTCCCATGCCGACCGAGCCGGCGCGTCCGCGCCTGGCGTATCGAATATCGCTTTCTGCAAGAGGCTCTTCGCCTCGTCGGAAAGGCTGTTGCCGTTTTTCTCGGCGCGCAGCGCGATATCGCGCTTCATCGCGTCCGAGATGTTGCGGATCAGAAGATCACCCATTGGCACCTCCTATTTGATATCACTGATATCATAGAATGGCCGATGGGGTGTTTTCAACCGGCCGCTCAGAGAGCCTTGGTGGACTTCGCCGCCTTGGTGAACTTCTTGATTACCATCTCTCGCTTGAGCCGCGAGATGTGGTCAATGAAGAGCACGCCGTTCAGGTGGTCGATCTCGTGCTGCAGGCAGGTGGCGAGGAGGCTGTCGGCTTCGACCGTCTGCTCCTTGCCGTCGCGATCGAGATAGTTGACGGTCACCGTCGCTGGGCGCTCGACTTCGGCATAGTAGTCCGGGATCGAGAGGCAACCCTCTTCGTAGACCGAGCGCTCGTCGGACGAATTGACGATCTCGGGATTGATGAAAACGAGCGGCTGCTTCTCTTCGCCTTCGCGCGCGACATCGATAACCAGCATGCGGCGCGGTACGCCGATCTGGATCGCGGCAAGGCCGATGCCTGGGGCATCGTACATCGTCTCAAGCATGTCGTCGGCAAGACGCTGGAGATCGCTGTCGACGCGTTCGATCGGCTTGGAAACCTGACGGAGCAGCGGGTCGGGAAGAATGATGAGTGGCTTGATGGTCATGGCGTTCCCCATAACCCATCTTTTTGCCCGATGGAATTATCCGGAAGCAGGAGGCGGCGCTTTTTTGCGCTGCCTCCCGAATTTCACCGCATTTTATATCAGGCGGCCCGGCGAGCGGGTGCCGATCCCATACGAGTGCTGTCGCCGGTGCGGAAACGCTGCAGCAGACCGACAAGGCTTTCCACCTCGCTTCTCAGGCGGCGGGTTTCGGCGGAGGTGCGCTCGACCATGCCGGAGTTCTGCTGGGTGATGGTGTCCATGTTGCGGATGGCAACGCTGACTTCGTTGACACCGGTTGCCTGATCGCGGGCGGCGGCAGCGATATCGGCCACGAAGCTGTTGATGATATCGATGCGTGTGATCATGTCGTTCAGCGCCTCGCCGGTGCTGCTGACGATATCAACGCCCTCGTTGACCTGGGTCGAGCTTTCCGAGATCAGGTTCTTGATCTCCTTGGCTGCGTCGGCGGTGCGCTGCGCCAGCTGGCGGACTTCCTGCGCGACAACGGCAAAGCCTTTGCCGGCTTCCCCGGCGCGCGCTGCTTCGACGCCGGCATTCAGGGCAAGCAGGTTCGTCTGGAAGGCGATTTCATCGATCACGCCAATGATCTTGGCGATCTCGGTCGAGGACTTTTCGATACCGGCCATCGCGGAGACGGCGCTGGTCACGAGTTCGCCGGAGTTCTTGGCCTTCTGCTGCGTCTCGCGCACGGCGCCGGATGCCTTCTCGGCATTGGCGGCCGTCTGGCCGACGCTGACGGAGAGCTGCTGCAGGGCAGCCGAGCTTTGCTCGACGCCAGCCGCCTGCTGCGCCGTACGCAGGGCGAGATCGTCCGATCCCTTGGCGATTGCGTCGGTTCCCTGCAGGATTTCACCGGACGTTGCCCGAACCGAGGCAAACGACGTGCGCAATGCGGCAACGGCGCGGTTATAGTCGTCGGCCATGTCCTTGAAGTTGCCCGGCAGATCCGGCAGCGTTGCCTCCAGATCACCGTTCGACAGAGCCTCGAGGCCGCGACGAAGATGCGTCAGCGCCAGTGCCTGGTCCGCTTCCGCCTTCGCACGCTCTTCCTCGAGCTTCAGGCGCTTTTCTTCCAGCGTTTCGAGGTAGACGGAGATGGAGTAATCCATGTCGAGCATGGCGGCCTTGACCACGGCGGAGAGCTTTTCCGCAAGGATCTTGCCCTGCTGGCGCGCGAACATCGACGGCCACTGCTTTTCCATCAAACCCTTGATGAGATCACTCATCAGCAGGGCATAACCGCCGATATACCAGCGCGGCTCGAGGCCGATGCGCGCATGCGTGCGGCCGACGGCCATGACGCCCTTGACATAGGCTTCATCGAAATTGCCACCGGCCAGATTGGCCCAGTGATCTTCCTGGCGCTTCTTGGCGTGGTTCATATGCGCCTTGTCAGCGAAGAAGCTGGCGACGGCCGGCGTCTTTGCCAGCTTGCCGTAGAACTTGTCGAGGGCACCGCTGAGCAGATCGGAGATCGTCGGGCGCATTTCGCGCAGCGACGCCCGGGCCCCATCATCCAGCTCGATGAAATCGAGGCGTTGCTTGAGGGCGTTGTCGGCTGGCTGGCTGCTCATGATATCTCTGCTTTATGATTGGTGCTGAAAGAGAAATTTGAGCAGAGCTTTTGCCGAATATAGTTTCGCAAACGTTAAATAAGCATCCGAATTTTCGACTAGTGGATTGCTTCGGTTCACGATTTCCATCATCGGACCAGCTCAATGTTCACGTTTTGATCTAGCCAAGTCTGGCGAGTTTGCTATGCTGACGCCATGAACGCTACCCCCGACTCGTTTTCAGCCATCCTCTCAGAGATCAATCCTGTCATGCTGGCGCTGGCTGGCGGCGCAATTGCCGCCGTGATCGTGCTGATGCTCGTTTTCCTCATGCGCAGCAGCCAGTTGCGGCGGGAGCAGGCTGACGAAGCGAGCCAGCGCGCCATGGAGGCCGATGCCCGCATGGCCGAGCTTCTAAAGATCCAGGCCGAGATGCACGGCCGCATGTCGACGATGGCGGAGGTGTTCGGCTCTCGCCAGGCGGAACTCAATCAGGCGATCAACCAGCGCCTGGACGGAATGTCGCAGCGGGTCAGCACGACGATCACCGAACAGACGAGGTCGACACACGAGAACCTGCAGCGGCTGCAGGAGCGGCTGGCGGTTATCGATGCCGCGCAAAACAACATCCAGACGCTGGCCAAGGACGTGGTCGGTCTGCAGGCCATCTTGTCGAACAAGCAGACGCGCGGCGCCTTCGGCCAGTCGCGCATGGAAACGATCGTCGCGGACGGCCTGCCGATGGGGGCCTATACCTTCCAGCACACGCTTTCCAATGGATCACGCCCGGACTGCACCATTCGCATGCCGAATGGCGCGCCGCCTCTGGTCATCGATGCGAAATTCCCCCTGGAGGCATGGAATGCCATTCGCGACGCCGGCGGTCCCGACCTGACGAAAGTTGCCGCGCAGCAGTTCCGCCGCGACATGGAAACGCATATCCGCGATATCTCGGAGAAATACCTGATCCAGGGCGAGACGCAGGACACGGCATTCATGTTTGTCCCGTCGGAATCGATCTTCGCCGAAATTCACGAAAACTTCGAAGCGATCGTGCAGAAGGCACACCGTGCGCGGATCGTCATCGTCTCGCCATCGCTGTTGATGCTGTCGATCCAGGTCATACAGGCGGTGCTGAAGGATCAGCGCATGCGGGCGCAGGCGCACGTGATCCAGGGTGAAGTCGCCAATCTGATGGACGATCTGGGCAGGCTCGATGAGCGGGTGCGCAAGCTGCAGGGCCATTTCGCCATGGCGCAGAAGGATGTCGACATGATCGTCACCTCGGCCGACAAGCTCAACAAGCGCGGCGCCAAGATCGAGGCGCTGGAATTCGAGGGCGGCGACGGCGGCAAACCCGATCGCGACAGCGACACGGCGACGAAATCCGTCGAAAGCCGCACCGGGCTCCTCAAGCTCAGGGTAGTTGACGACGAGTGAGCCCTTCGGGCAGTGTCGCCGCCAAAGAAGCATCGGACGGGACACCTTCATGATCACAGTTTTCGGCTCCATCAACATGGACCTCATTGCCACCACCGAACGGCTGCCGAAGCCCGGCGAGACGGTCGCGGGAAATGGCTTCTCGACGGCCGCAGGCGGCAAGGGCGCCAACCAGGCGCTCGCCGCTCGCCGCGCGGGATGCGGTGTCCGCATGGCCGGCGCGGTCGGCAAGGACAGCTTCGCGGTCCCGGCGCTCGCGCTGTTGAAGGATGCAGGCACTGAGCTTGAAACCGTCAAGACAGTCGATGAACCCACGGGGACGGCCCTGATCCTCGTCGGCGGCGACGGCGAGAACATGATCGCGGTCGTGCCGGGCGCGAACGGCACCGTGACGGCTGACGACGCCGACAGAGCTGTCGGCGCGATGAGCGACGGCGATATCCTGATGCTGCAGCTGGAGGTTCCGGTTGCGGCGGTCGAGCGGGCGCTCGCTGCGGCCAGGGCGAAAGGCGTCCGATCGGTTCTCAACCTCGCGCCGCTGATCGACGACGCGGCGCGCCTCGGCCGGCTCGCGGATATCGTCATCGCCAACGAGACGGAGTTCGAACGACTGGCCGGCCAGGAGAACATGAGCGCGGACGAAAGAGAGGCGGCCCTGAAGCGCCTGAATGGCGAAACTGGCCAGACGCTGATCGTCACGCTCGGGGCGGACGGCGTCATCGCCATCCGCGACGGCCACCTGTCACGCGCCAAAGGCCTGAAAATCGAGCCGGTCGACACCGTCGGCGCCGGCGATACCTTCTGCGGCTACTTTGCCGCGAGCCTGGACGAAGGACTGGAATTCGAGGCTGCGCTTCGCCGGGCAGCGGTTGCCGGTTCGCTTGCCTGCCTGAAGCAGGGAGCTCAGCCGTCGATCCCGCTTAGCGGCGATGTCGCAAAAGCGCTCTAACGGCTTCTAGCCTGCGACATTTTGAATGCCGCCTGCCAGTCGCCACTGAAATTTGACGGCATTTCATTCAAATTTAAGAGATTTCTGGCGATCTTCCGATTGATCGCCAGACCTTCCTCCGAGGATCGGGCATTCGTAATGGCTGCCCCATGAAGGGGCCAC
This sequence comes from Rhizobium sp. AC44/96, assembly GCF_001692185.1. Classification (NCBI taxonomy): domain Bacteria; kingdom Pseudomonadati; phylum Pseudomonadota; class Alphaproteobacteria; order Hyphomicrobiales; family Rhizobiaceae; genus Rhizobium; species Rhizobium sp. AC44/96. The sequence goes on along the minus strand of NZ_LXKO01000001.1, from coordinate 122,610 downwards.
GCCTTCGTGTCTGTGTCGATGAATGCATTATCCGACACATCCTTCCCCCGAGGAACCCATGTTTATCTTTCGCATGAAATCGCTTGCGGCCAAACTTATCCTCATTACCGGCATTTCCATCGCATTCGTCCTCCTCGTTTCGAACTTTTTCCTGATCGGTGAGACGCGCAGCCGCGTTCAGACGCTCACGATGGATCAGGCCAACCTCGAGGCGAAGTCGATCGCGAATGAAGTTGCCTCCTCCGTCGGCGAACTCGCAGGCGCAGCCCGCTCGATGGCCGGCACAATCAGCCGTGGCCAAGAAGGCAAGTATCTCGACCGCAAATCGGTCGTCGATATGCTCAAGGCAAACGTCGAGCATAACCAGTTCGCATTCGGCAGCTGGTTTGCCGAAGAGCCGAACGCCTTCGACGGCCAGTCGCCCACGATGGCAGGCAAGGTCGATTTCGGCTCGTCCAAGGATGGAACCTTCAACCCCTACTGGACGAAGAAGAAGGATGGTGGCTTCACCTTCTCTACCTTCGATTCCGACTACAAGGCCGGCTGGTACGCGCTGGCTGCGGCAAGCAAGAAGGGCGCGCTGTCGCCGCCTTACGCCGAAACCACCACCGGCGAAAACACGGCCATGACCTCGATCGCCTACCCGGTCATGTCGGGTGGCAAGCTGATCGGCGTCAGCGGCGTCGACATCTCGCTCAAGTCGCTGCGGGACAAGCTTTCGTCCCTGCACCCCTTCGGCAACGGTCGCGTGACGCTGCTTTCGCAGAGCGCCGATTGGATCGTCGCGCCGAAGGCTGAGCTGTCCATGAAGCCATACGACGGCGTCGGTCTCGATGCGGTCAAGAGCGCGCTGACCTCGCTGCAGCCTGCTGTCGTCAAGGACCTGACGTTCGACGGCTTCGAGCCCTTCGACCGCGTGGTCTATCCGTTCGCCCTGCCTGACGTAAACACCAGCTGGGTGATCCTCGTCGACGTTCCGCACAGCGCCATCAACGCACCGGTCCAGGACCAGACGCTGATGATGGTCATCGCCGGTATCCTCGTCCTGATCGCCGTCATGATCGCTCTCTATGCAGCGGTTCGCTCGTTCGTACAGCGTCCGCTCAGCGGCCTTGTCGCCAGCGTGAAGGCGCTTAGCGACGGTAGCTACGAACAGGCCGTCGCCGGCCAGGATCGTGCCGACGAAATCGGTTCCGTCGCCAAGGCGCTGGAAGGCTTCCGCTTCGCACTGGCCGATACCCAGCGCCTCGAAGCCGAGGCCAACAGCCAGCGTGATGCCGCCGAAGCCGAACGCGGCCGTTCGGAGTCCGAACGCCAGCAGTCGGTCACGTTGCAGCGCCATATCGTCTCGATCGTCGGTGCGGGCCTGTCGGAGCTGTCCCAGGGCAACCTCGGCCACCGCATCACCGACGACTTCCCGGGCGAGTACGGCAAGCTGAAGCAGGACTTCAATGCCGCGCTCGAGAGCCTGGAAGAAACCATCAAGACGATGAACCTGAGTGTCGTGAACATCGGTTCCGGTACGAGCGAAATCAGCGGCAGCGCTTCCGATCTCGCCAAGCGCACCGAACAGCAGGCCGCCAGCCTGGAGGAAACCGCCGCCGCGCTCAACGAGCTCACGGCACAGGTCAACTCCAGCGCCGAGAACGCCCGCACGGCAGCCGACAACGTCAACCACGCCTGCGCCGACGCTGAAAAGTCCGGCGAAGTCGTCCGCAAGGCGATCGCCTCGATGCATGGTATCGAGCAGTCGTCGACGGAAGTGTCGCGCATCATCGGCGTGATCGACGAGATCGCCTTCCAGACGAACCTGCTGGCGCTCAACGCCGGCGTCGAAGCCGCGCGCGCCGGTGAAGCCGGCAAGGGCTTTGCCGTCGTCGCTCAGGAAGTCCGCGAACTGGCCCAGCGCTCCGCAAACGCCGCCAAGGAGATCAAGACGCTCATCAACACCTCGGCCGTCCAGGTCAAGGAAGGCGTCGATCTCGTCGGCCGCGCAGGCGATACGCTGCACAAGATCTCCGAACAGGTGATGGGTATCAACAACCTGATCCGCGAGATTTCGGCATCGGCCAGCGAACAGGCGATCGGCCTGAAGGAAGTCAACCAGGCCATGAACCAGATGGACCAGGTGACCCAGCAGAATGCGGCAATGGTCGAAGAGACGACAGCCGCCAGCGTGGCGCTGAACGACGAAGCCCAGACGCTGCAGCAGCTCGTCACGCGCTTCCGCGTCGGCGGCTCCAGCAATGCCGCAGCCCTGCGTTCGACCGCGCAGCAGATGCGCGCACCGGCTGCGCCGGCATATCGCCCGGTCGCGCCGGCACCGGCGCCGCGCCGCGCCGTCGCACAGTCGCGTGGCTCGGCAGCCCTTGCCCAGGACAGCTGGGAAGAGTTCTGAGCCAAGGCACGGCTCTAAACGAAAAAAGAGGCGCCTGAGCAATCAGGCGCCTCTTTTTAATTAGTTCTATCGAAATCAGGCCGCGTTCGAGGTCTGCTCTTCGTTCAGGAATGCATAGATCGCCGAAGCCGAATCCGTCGCGCGCAGCTTGGCGACGAGATCGTGATCACGCAGCACGCGCGCGATGCGCGACAGAGCCTTGAGGTGGTCCGCACCGGCCCCTTCAGGCGCCAGGAGCAGAAACACGAGATCGACCGGCTGATCGTCCAACGCTTCGAAATCGACCGGCTGGTCGAGGCGCGCAAAGATGCCGACAATGGAATGGATGCTTGCGAGCTTGCCGTGGGGAATGGCGATGCCGTTGCCTACGCCGGTGGAACCAAGGCGCTCACGTTGCAGAACGACGTCGAAAATTTCCCGCTCGGACAGCCCGGTGACCTTGGACGCCTTGGACGCCAATTCCTGGAGGAGCTGTTTCTTGGAACTTACCCTGAGGGCGGGAATGATCGCATTTTGCTGCAGCAAATCTGCCAATGCCATTTCTTCTTCCTTCTGCGCCAAGACTCGGAGGAGCGGCGGGTTCCGCCGCTCCTCGCTTTCATCTCAGCTTTTGATGTTGGCTGCGTCTATCCAGCCAATGTTGCCGTCTTGCCGACGGTAAACGATGTTCAATTGTTCTTTGCCGGGGCTGCGGAACACCAGCAACGGTTCGTCCGTCATATCGAGCGCCATCACGGCGGTCGCAACAGACATGGTCTTCAACTGCTTGGTACTTTCTGCGACGATGGCCGGCGCGAAATCGTCGGGAATTTCATCGTCGTGATCCGGCATACCGTCCATGACGGTGTAGGCGACTTCGGCAAAACCATTCAGATGATTCCCGGCGTGATGATCCTTCAGCTTGCGCTTGTAGCGGCGAAGTCGCTTCTCAATACGTGCGGAAGCGGCATCGAAGGCCAACTGCGGATCCATCGCTTCTCCGGCTGCGTGCAAAACCACGCCGCTGTCGAGATGAACCTTGCAATCGGCGGAAAAGCGGGCGTTGGCCTTCTGCACGATGACCTGACTAGAATACCCTCCGTCGAAGTATTTCGTGACGGCCACACCAATTTGGTCCTCGATCCGCTGACGGAACGAGTCACCAATTTCCATATGTTTACCGGATACACGCACACTCATGGAGTTTCCCTTCTTATGTGGTTTGCGAGTACCAGTTTACGCCAAGGCTCATCCGCATCCAAGCACTTCGCGCGATCCCAAGCAAGATCGACCGAAGTTCTCGGCTGCGTGCGCCCTGAGGATGATGGGGATAACCTCCGACGCTATCCACAGCGCCGATTTCGGCGGCTTCTAGCCAGAAGTTACCAAAAAGTCAACAGGCAGTCTATTTCACGCGGGAATACACGCACAGGTCACATGTGACCGAACTCAAAAGCCGGCGACTTTCGCCAAGGCCCGCTTCTCCCGCCGGCGCTGCACGGACGAAGCAATGTTCATGGCCTCACGATACTTCGCAACCGTGCGACGAGCAAGCTCGATGCCCGACTTCTTGAGGATATCCACGATATCGTCATCCGACAGCACGGCCTCGGGGCTCTCCTGCATGATGAGAGTCCGGATCTTGTGACGCACCGCCTCCGCGGAATGGCTGTCGCCACCCTCCACGGCGCCGATGGAGACGGTGAAGAAGTACTTGAGCTCGAACAGCCCGCGCGGCGTCAGCATGTACTTGTTCGAGGTGACGCGGCTGACGGTGGATTCATGCATCTTGATGGCGTCGGCCACGGTCTTCAGGTTGAGCGGGCGCAGGTGATCGACGCCGTGCATCAGAAATGCATCCTGTTGGCGCACGATCTCGGTCGCCACCTTCATGATCGTCTTGGCGCGCTGATCGAGGCTGCGCGTCAACCAGTTGGCATTCTGCAGGCACTCCGACAGGAAGGAGTGATCCTCGCCATTCTTTGCCACGTTGGCGAAGTAAGACTGATTGACGAGCACGCGCGGCAGCGTGTCCGGATTGAGTTCGACAAGCCAGCTTCCATCGGACGCGGCCCTGACGACCACATCGGGCATGATCGCTTCCGAAATCCCCGCCTCGAAGCCGCTGCCGGGCTTCGGGTTGAGCTGGCGGATCTCGCCGAGCATATCGAGAAGATCTTCCTCGTCGACACCGCAAAGGCGCTTCAGTGTCGCGAAATCGCGCCGCGCAAGCAGTTCCAGGTTGCCGACCAGTGCCTGCATTGCCGGATCGTAGCGATCCTTCTGGCGCAGCTGGATGGCAAGACATTCCGCAAGATTGCGGGCAAAGACGCCGGGCGGATCAAGGGTCTGCAGTGCCGAAAGCACCCGCTCCATGTCCGCCGGATCGGCGCCGAGGCGCTCCGCCACCTCGCCAAGGTCGGCGTGCAGGTAGCCAGCCTCGTCGAGTTGGTCGACAAGGTTTTGTGCGATCAGGCTATCGGCAACGTCGGGCAGGACGAAAGGCAGCTGCTGCGTGAGGTAGTCGCGAAGCGACACCTGCCCGGCAACGAAATCATCAAGGTCATAGGCCTCGGCCCCCTCGCCGCCTCCGGGCATCGACTTCCACTGGCTGATCAGCTCCGGCGCATCGGCCCGCGGCGGCACGCCGTCATCGGGAAAGACGTTGGCGTAGTTGGCGTCCAGCTCATCGTTCATGCGATTGGCGCCGGCGCCGTCGGAGCGATCGGACCAGTCGCCGGACATGACTTCCGTGCCGCTGTCGTAATCGTCGTCGGATTTCGCGTCTTCCGTCTGGCGCGCGTAACCATCGTCCTCGTCGGCGCCGCGCTCGCTGCCCGTTTCGGCATCACCTGACGGAAATTCCAGCAGCGGGTTCTTCTCGACTTCCTGCGCGATGAACTGATTGAGCTCGAAGTGCGTCATCTGCAGCAACTGGATGGATTGCATCAGTTGCGGTGTCATCACCAGTGATTGGCTCTGGCGCAGGTAAAGATTGGCCGACAGTGCCATGATGGACGCGAAACTCCCGTTAATTCCTCCAGGAAACCGCATCCTATAACGGGCTCAGGCCACGGAAATCCAAGTTGGCCCAAAAATTGCTTTTTTATTGAATTTGGTCAAGCGGTAGATGACAGGAAGGTGAATTTCCGTCGGATCCGCTGCCCGTCAGAGACTGAAGTTGTCGCCGAGATAAAGCCTGCGCACTTCGGGGTTGTTGACGATGTCATTCGCCCGACCATGGGTCAGCACTTCGCCCGCATGGATGATATAGGCGCGGTCGATCAGGCCGAGCGTCTCGCGGACATTGTGATCGGTGATCAGAACACCGATGCCGCGTGCCGTCAGGTGATGCACCAGGTTCTGAATGTCGGCGACCGAAATAGGGTCGACACCCGCGAAAGGCTCGTCGAGAAGCATGAAGGTCGGATCGGTGGCTAGGGCGCGCGCGATTTCCAGGCGGCGGCGTTCACCACCCGACAGCGATACCGCAGCACTCTTGCGGAGCTTGCGGATGTGGAACTCGTCAAGCAGCTCGTCGAGCTTCTTCTCGCGCGCCGCTTTGTCCTTCACATGCACTTCCAGTACAGCGCGGATATTCTCTTCGACCGTCAGGCCGCGGAAAATCGACGCTTCCTGCGGGAGGTAGCCAACGCCCAGGCGCGAGCGGCGATACATCGGCATCGTCGTCACGTCGTTGCCGTCGATCTCGATGGTGCCTTCGTCGACCGGCACGAGACCCGTGATCATATAAAAGCAGGTCGTCTTGCCGGCGCCGTTCGGCCCGAGCAGGCCGACAGCCTCGCCACGCCGCACGACCAGCGAAACACCGTTCACCACCCGTCGGGTGCTGTAGGTCTTGGTCAGACCGCGCGCGATCAGGGTGCCCTGATAGCGGGTCTTGTCCACGGCCCCAGCATCGGCCGCAGCCTGCGGCCCGGCCTTGCCGAACATTGTCGTTAGCGAGAATAATTTCACGTGGTCAGGCCGGGGTCAGTTCTTTTTCTGGGATTGTGGATCGAGCTGGATCTGGACGCGCCCCCCGCAGCTGTCCAGTTGCGCCTGTCCCGTTGCCATGTGCACAGTCAGCTGGCAGCCGGTGAAGACGTTCGGTCCGTCGGACAGCACAACCTTGTCACCCTTGAGGATGAACAGCTGTTGCGCCATGTCGAAGGAGCCGTTGTCGGCCGTCGCTGTCTGCGTGCCGGAGCTCAGGAACACCTTGCCGGTCACGATGATGTGATCAATATCGGCATTGCCGGAGCCGAACGAGGTAGAGCCGGCGTCGGCCGCCTTCTTGTCCGTTGCCGGCTTTTCAGTCGCTGGTTTGTCGGTCGCTGGCTTGTCCGCCGCCGGTGTCGCGGCAGCATCTGCGGCGCCAGCCTTTGGCTTGTAGTAGACGGTCATGTGACCGGCCTGCAGGGTCGTCGTCCCCTGAACTACCTTGACGTTGCCGGTGAAGTCGGCCGTATGCTCCTGATCGTGGATTTCCAGCTTGTCGCTTTCGATCTGGATCGGCTCGTCCTTGTTCAGCTTCAGACCACTCATCTGGCTGGTCGTCGCCTGCGCGAACGCACCTCCCGCCAGAAGCAGAAGTGCCAGCGCACCGTTGAAAAATACTGCGCCCGGCTTGCGGGCTGAAATGCGACAATCGTTTGTCATAGTAACCCGGCTTGTTAAGTGCCCTGTTTGCGAATAACGGATGGATCAACATTCATTCGAACATTCCCCTCGAATGTGATCGTTCGCCCCTTATCCGTCATCTTGAGCGAGCGCGCAACAACCGAAGCGCCTTCTTTTTCAATCGTCACCGGATCGTCCGTCACGAGCTTGCCGCCCTTGATGTCGACCTTGGCGCTCTGGAACTTGGCCGTGATGCCATTGCTCAAGAGCAGATTGAACGGTGACTTGACCGTCAGATTATCCGTCGCGCGGTCATAATCGGCGGAAGTGGCGTCCACGCGGGCGATCAGATCGTCCTTGATCGGAACCGCCGCCTTGATGGTTTCCAGCGTGATGAGGTTCGGATTCTTGATATCCTGCAACGCGCGTTCGGCAAGCATCGAGTAGTTGATGCCATCGGAATTGCGGCCGGAGATCGCGGGCTTTTCCATCACGACCTTGCCGTTTTCAATCTTGGCGCCGGCGATCTTGATGTTTTCAGGCAGGTAGGTTCGTATCACCGACACGCCAATGAAGATCAGCGAAACAACCACAGCCGCGACGGGCAGAAGCACTTTCAGCCGGCGCACGCGCACGGAATGGTGCTGCGCGTCGCCGTAGGCGCTCCGCGCATGCCGTGCATAGGCAGCCTGTCCACCGTCGTTCAATGTGTTGAGCATAAATCAAGTCCGTAGCGATGATCGGTACGCGTATATAGGCACTGCCTCGCCCGATCACAGTTCATGTCGCATTATTACACTAGCTTGCCAATATGGAAATTTTTCTGCAACAAGCAAGAAACGTACAAACTGGCCCCTAGCAGCATTTCCGCGCGCCGTTGAAATCCTACATGGAAACAGTTGCACGAAGCTTGCCGACCCTGGAGGAATGAATGGATAGTTCGATCATCGCGGATCGCCGCCGGCTGCGCCGCAAGCTCGGCTTCTGGCGCATCGTCGCCGTTTTGCTGATCGTGGCGCTGGGGCTGGCGGCTTATTATTTCCTTCTCGGCGACGCCGGAACCCGCCGGCCGCATGTGGCCCATGTGACAATCTCGGGGCTGATTACCGACGACGACGAACTTCTCGAGCGCCTCGGCAAGATCGAGAAGGATGATGCAGTCAAGGCGGTCATCGTCTCCATTTCCTCCCCGGGTGGAACGACATACGGCGGCGAGCGGATCTTCCAGGCCATCCGCGCGATCTCCGCCAAGAAGCCTGTCGTGTCCGATGTGCGCACGCTTGCGGCGTCCGCCGGCTACATGATCGCCACCGCGGGCGACATGATCATTGCCGGGGACAGCTCGATCACCGGCTCGATCGGCGTCATCTTCCAGTATCCGCAGATCAAGCCGCTGCTCGACAAGCTCGGCGTATCGATGGAAGAGATCAAGTCGTCGCCGCTGAAGGCCGAACCATCGCCCTTCCATCCCGCCAGCGAAGAAGCAAAGGCGATGATCAACACCATGATCATCGACAGCTATGGCTGGTTCGTCGATCTCGTCGCAGACCGTCGCAAACTGCCGCGCGACGAGGTGCTGAAGCTGGCCGACGGCACGATCTTCACCGGCCGCCAGGCGCTCAAGGCCAAGCTCATCGACCAGATCGGCGGCAACACGGAAATCCGCGCCTATCTGGCCACGCGCAAGATCGACAAGGACCTGCCGGAAATCGATTGGGACAAGAAGAGCAACACGCCATTTTTCCTCGCCGGAGCCGCATCGCAGATACTGACGCTTCTTGGTTACGGCGATCTCGCCAGGAGCCAGGACCCCACCGGAATTCTGCCGCAGAAGTTGCTTCTTGACGGGCTCGTTTCAGTTTGGCAGGTTGGCCATGATTGATAAGAAATCAATAATTTAAGGGGGCGACTGTGATCAAGTCCGAACTGGTGCAGATAGTTGCTGCACGCAACCCGCATCTCTATCACCGTGACGTTGAAAATATCGTCAACGCGGTCCTCGACGAGATCACCGACGCTCTCGCCGCCGGCAACCGCGTCGAGCTGCGCGGCTTCGGCGCATTTTCGGTCAAGAACCGTCCCTCGCGCTCCGGCCGCAACCCCCGCACGGGCGATACCGTGTTCGTCGAAGAGAAGTGGGTTCCCTTCTTCAAGACCGGCAAGGAACTGCGTGAGCGGCTGAACCCGGGACAGGCCGACCAGGACGATTGATCGTCGCCCGGCGCGGCCTGCTGCGGCGAAACCGCACTTGAAGTTGCCGACGCCCCTTCTATCCTGTGGCTGACGAACAGCGACGCGCAAAAAGACTGCGCGCCGAAGCATATGGAGGCCATGCAATGGCGAAGAAGATCATCAACCTTTTGATTTTGCTGCCTCTCGGCATTGTTCTGATCATCTTCTGCGTCGCCAATCGGCAGAGCGTCACCATGGCATTCAATCCGTTCCGGCCCGAAGATCAGGTTCTGTCGCTGTCTGCCCCGTTCTTCGTCTTCATCTTCATCGCGCTCATCATCGGGATGTTCGCTGGCTCGGCCGTCACCTGGTTCAGCCAGAGCAAACACCGCAAGCGCGCCCGCGCCGAAGCCAAGGAAGCCGTTCGCTGGCAGACCGAGGCTGACCGACACAAGACGCGCGCCGAGGAAATCGCGGGCCAGCTTCCCTCTCGATAATCGAGAACGGGCCTAGCTGCTCAACGTGATCGTCACCGGCAGCCAGCGGTTGGCACTGCCAACCATCTCACGTCAATAAAATCGGGCGTCGAAGACTTGTCGCTGGCAAAGTGTCTTCATAGCTATGTAGAAGATCCGTTGCGCGCCCTGCTAGACCGGCAGTTTCACCGCCTCAGCGCCACGCCTTAGAGGATGAAACCATGGATATCGATAGAATTTTGCGGTCGGTCGTGGCTGTACGCACATCAATCCCGGAAGATGCCTATACGGCCGAGACGCTTGGCATCCGCCGCGAAGGGAGTGGCGTTGTCATCCGGGAATCCGGCCTGGTACTGACCATCGGCTATCTCATCACCGAAGCGGAAGAAGTCTGGCTGACCACCGGCGACGGACGGGTCGTCGCCGCTCATGCGCTCGCCTATGACCAGGAAACCGGCTTCGGCCTCCTGCAGGCTTTGGGCGAGCTTGGGCTTCCTGCGCTTGAGTTCGGCGACGCGAACAAGGCCCAGATCGGCGATCCCGTCGTTCTGGCCGACGGGATCGGCCAGTTCGTCGAGGCCCGGATCGTCGTCAAGCAGGAGTTCGCCGGATATTGGGAGTACTTGCTCGACGAGGCGATCTTCACCACGCCGGCGCATCCTTCATGGGGCGGCGCAGCACTGGTGGACGCGGATGGCAAGCTTCTGGGCATTGGGTCTCTTCGCTTGCAGATGAATAATAAGGGCGAGGTCGCGGACATCAACATGGTGGTGCCGATCAACCTGCTGCCGCCGATCCTTGACGACCTTATGACGCGCGGCCGGGTCAACAAGCCGCCGCGACCGTGGCTCGGCGCTTTCTCGGCCGAGAACAACGGCGACGTTGTCGTCATGAGCGTCGCGGCGGGAAGCCCTGCGGATCAGGCGGGCCTGCAGCAGGGCGACATCATTTCGGAGATCCGCGACGGCGAGGTCGATGGCCTCGCGGATTTCTACCGCAAGGTCTGGAGCAGCGGTGACGCCGGTGCCGAGATCCCGATGCGGGTCCTGCGGGACGGACGTGAAGCCTGGCTGCGTGTCCGCTCGGCAGACCGAAGCAGCTTCCTGAGGAAGCCCCCGCTGCAATAGGCTGATGGGCTACTCCGCAAAGAAGGTCATTTCGTCGTACTCGCCTTCTGCCGAAGTGCCGGTGCCGGTCGAGACAAAGCCGCTGGCGAGGTAAAACGCCCTGGCGCGGCTGTTATTGATCAGGCACTTCAGTCGGTATTTCTGATGGGGCCAGTCCGGCAATGCCCGCAGAAGCGCGCTCCCGGCGCCCTTTCCCTGCCATTCCTTGCTGACGTAGAGCATGTGGATGAAATCGTCGGGCGCCCACAGCGTCATGAAACCTGCGATCTCCCCCTCCGGCGTGCTGGCCAGCCACATGATTTCACCCTGCGTGTGGGTGAAGAAATCCTCGTGCCGGAACCGGCTCGGCTCCACCCAGGTGAAGGTCTCGCGGCGAACCGTCAGGTAGATGTCGGCAAGGTCTTCCCGCTCAGTTCTCTCAGGCGCCCGGATGATCCAGTTGATGGAGACCGGGCTAAACGACGACGCGACGCTTGCCAACGTGTATGTGCTCCTATTCCGCGGCTTTCGCGCTGACCGCCGCGTTGAAATCCGAGAAGAACTGATGCGCCAGCTTCTGCGAGGTCGAGTCGATCAGGCGGGCTCCGAGCTGGGCGATCTTGCCGCCAACCTGCGCGCTTGCCTGATACTGCAGGATCGTTTCGCCGCCATCCTCCTTCAGCGTGACGTCGGCGCCGCCCTTGGCAAAGCCGGCGATCCCGCCCTTGCCCTCGCCTGATATCGTGTAGCTCTCCGGCGCATTGATGTTGGAAAGCGTCACTTCACCGTTGAAGGTCGCAGAAACCGGACCAATCTTGAGCTTGACGGTCGCAGCAAGCTCCGTCGGCGACTTCATCTCAAGGCTCTGGCAGCCCGGAATACACTGCTTCAACACCTCAGGATCATTCAAGGCGGCCCAAACAACATCGCGTGGTGCGGTGATCCGCTCTTCACCCGTCAAGTCCATCCGAAATCCTCCCATTTCGCCGTGCCTGGAACTATCACAGCCGGAAAGCGCTTTGCCAAGGTGAAACGGAATGCTATTTGCACGGGCTCTATCGAATTCAGCACGCGGAAGACCACGTTGAGACAAAAAGAACGCCGGCCGGGCCAGAAGCCCGCCGCCGGGCCCACAGGCGGACGCCGCAGCGACGATCGCGGCACCAGCCGGCCGCTGAAGCCCGCGAGCAAGCCCGCGCCGGTGCGGGAAGCGGCGGCAGCGCCTGCGGCAATCGAACGGCCCCTGACGGCGCGCACGGGTGAGCGGCCCGCAGAGCGCGTGCCGATCATTCTCGAATCCCTCGGCGCCGGCGATTTCCATCTGATCGACAGCGGCAACGGCGAGAAGCTCGAACAATACGGGCCGTTCCGCATCGTTCGGCCGGAGGGCCAGGCGTTGTGGCAGCCTTCCCTTCCAAAGCACGTATGGGAGAAGGTCGATGCCGCCTTCACCGGCGATACCGACGAGGAAGGCACCGGGCGCTGGCGGTTTCCGAAGGAAGCCCTGGGCGAGACCTGGCCGCTCAATCTTCTCGGCGTCGATTTCTTCGGCCGTTTCACCTCCTTCCGCCACGTCGGCGTGTTTCCCGAGCAGATCGTCCACTGGACCTGGATGAAACAGCAGGTCGAGGCCGCCGGGCGTCCGCTGAAGGTGCTGAACCTCTTCGGCTACACCGGCGTTGCCTCGCTGGTAGCGGCAGCCGCCGGCGCGGAGGTTACCCACGTGGACGCCTCCAAGAAGGCGATCGGCTGGGCGCGCGAGAACCAGGCGCTGAGCCGGCTGGACAAGGCGCCGATCCGCTGGATCTGCGAAGATGCCATGAAGTTCATCCTGCGCGAGGAGCGGCGCGGCAATACCTACGACATCATTCTCACCGACCCGCCGAAGTTCGGTCGCGGTCCGAACGGCGAGGTCTGGCATCTATTCGACCACCTGCCCTTGATGCTCGACGTCTGCCGCGAGATCCTGTCCCCGAAGGCCGTCGGTCTCGTGCTGACCGCCTATTCGATCCGCGCCAGCTTCTATTCGATCCACGAACTGATGCGCGAGACGATGCGCGGCGCCGGCGGCGTGGTCGAGTCCGGCGAGCTGGTGATCCGTGAGGCCGGGCTGGACGGCAAGACGCCGGGCCGCGCGCTCTCTACCTCCCTCTTCTCCCGCTGGGTGCCGAAATGAGCCACGAACACAGGGGCTCCGGCCCGCACAGGGTCGGGCAGGTGAAGGAAGTGACTTCGCTCGCCAATCCGATCATCAAGGATATCAAGGCGCTCAGCGACAAGAAGACCCGCGAGCAGAGCGGCACCTTCATGGCCGAGGGCCTGAAGCTGGTGATCGATGCCATCGAGCTCGGCTGGACGATCCGCACGCTGGTCTATGCCAAGGCAGCCAAGGGCAAGCCCCTGGTCGAGCAGATGGCGGCGAAGACCATCGCATCCGGCGGTCTGGTGCTCGAGGTCAGCGAGAAGGTGCTCTCATCGGTCACCCGTCGCGACAATCCGCAGATGGTGGTCGGCATCTTCGAGACCCGCTGGAAGCCGCTGCGCGACATTCATCCGAAGCAAGGTGAAACCTGGATCGCGCTCGACCGCGTCCGCGACCCGGGCAATCTCGGCACCATCATTCGCACGGCGGATGCGGCTGGCGCTTCCGGCGTCATCCTCGTCGGCGAAACCACCGATCCGTTTTCGCTGGAGACGGTGCGCGCCACCATGGGTTCGGTGTTTGCCGTCCCGGTCGCGCGCGCGACGCCGGAGGAGTTCATCGCCTGGAAGAAGCACGCCGGCGTTTCGGTGGTGGCAACCCATCTCGCCGGCTCGGTGGACTACCGGACGATCGACTACAAGAAGAAGCCCGTCGTTATCCTCATGGGCAACGAGCAATCCGGCCTGCCCGACCATCTCGCAAAGGAAGCCGATGCGCTTGCGCGCATTCCTCAGCAGGGCCGCGCCGACTCGCTTAATCTCGCGGTCGCCAGCGCCGTGATGATGTTCGAAGCGCGGCGCCATCTCCTCTCACTCGACGAGGCCAAATGACCGAGCAGACGCTAGACCGCCCAACGCTCTTTTCGCGCCCCCTGCCGATCCTGATCTTCATCGTCATCGCCGTTGTGCTCGACCAGATCGTCAAGATCGTCGTCGACCATACGCTGCCGTTGCAGGAAGTGGTGCCTGTCATCCCGATGCTGGCGCTCTATCGGACCTATAATCTCGGCGTCGCCTTCTCGATGCTGTCGGGGATGGACGGCTGGTTCATCGTCGGCATGCGACTGGTCATCGTTGCCTTTGTCATCTGGCTGTGGCGCCGCACCGGCAAGCAACGCACCTTCGCGCACCTCGGCTATGCCTTCATCATCGCGGGCGCGCTCGGCAACCTGATCGACCGCTTTCTCTATGGCCATGTGATCGACTACATCCTGTTCCATACAGAGACATGGTCGTTCGCAGTCTTCAACCTGGCCGACAGTTTTATCACGATCGGCGCGGGATGCGTGATATTAGACGAGCTGATGCAACCTAAAAGCACAAACGCCTAAAATTTTATCTGTTTGCTGAAGGCATTCGGAACGGGCGTCATGCTAGTCGAATGCCATGGTTGGTCTGGGTCGATTGCACGAAAAGCTGGCCGCCGCATTCGGCGGGCAAGCTGCTCATCACGGCGATGAGCAGGCTGCGGACGACTTTACCTTCAAAAACGCAGGCCCGGCGCGACCGGCGCGGTCAGGGATCGCATCACGCAAGCTGCTGTCGTTCTGGCTCGGTGGCGTCGGTCTCACCGTCGGCCTTCTGCTCCTGGCGCTTGCCAAGCTGGGCGGTGTGTTTCTTCTTTCAATCGGAATCGCCGTCACGGCTCTCCTGCTTGTCGTCGCCCTTGCGGTCCTCTCTGTCCGGGGGAGTGGCAGGCGTCGCGCCGCGGAGAGGCACGGCCCGACCGGGCAAGGCGGAACGCAGCTGCTGGCCGACATCCACGATGCGCTCGGCGATATTGCCGTTACCCGTGGCATGGATCGCCGCATCATCGCCGCCAACACCACCTTCCGCCGGTTGACGGGCCGCCTCAATCCGGAGGGCCTGACCTGCGAGGAGATGGGCATCGCCTTTCGTCCCGGTGCCGAACCGCACCGCTATGACGTCGAGGTCTCGACGCCGGAGGGGCAGCGGATCTTTTTCTGGAGCGATATCATCGTGCGCGGTCCGGTGGATGGCCGCATGCTGTTGCAGAGCATCGCGCGCGACGTCACGGACGAGCGCCTGGTGGCATACGCCCGCGAGGAGGCACGCCAGAAGGCGGAATACAACAGCGCTGCCAAGTCGCGGCTGCTTGCCACCGTCAGCCACGAGCTGCGCACGCCGCTTTCCGGCATCCTTGGCATGACGCATTTGTTCACCGAAAGCCGGCTGACGCAGGAGCAGCAGAACTATCTGACGGGGATCCGCCAGTCCGGCCACGCGCTCACCCAGCTGGTGGAGGATCTGCTCGACTTCTCGACGATCGAGGTCGGTCGTTTCCAGCTCAGGCCACGCCTGGAATCGCTGCGAACACTGCTCGAAAGCGTCGTCGAAATGCTGGCGCACCGCGCCCACGAGAAGGGCATCGAGATCGGCGCGACCGTATCGTCCGACGTGCCGGAACTGATGAACTTCGACCCTGCGCGCTTGCGGCAGGTTCTCTTCAACGTGATCGGCAATGCAGTCAAGTTCACGCAGGTGGGCGGCGTGTTCGTTCGCGTTTCGCTGCAGGATGACGATCTGCACATCAGCGTGACCGACACCGGACCGGGCATGACGGACGAGGAGCAGGCACGCATCTTCGGCGAATTCGAGCAGGCCGGCAGCATCGTCGACAAGAGCAACGGCACCGGCCTCGGACTGGCGATCTCCGCCCGCATCATGCGCGAATTCGGCGGTTCGCTGACTGTCGCGAGCGAACGGGGCACGGGCAGCGAATTCAGCATCCGCTTTCGCGTCGATCTTCCGGAGGAAGCGCGCGGCCGGCGGGACGCCGTGCTCGCAGGAAACGTCGTCGTGCTGTTGGCGCCCGCAGGGGCGGCCCGCATGGCAACCGCCGAAACCATCGGCACGCTCGGCGGCGATTGCCATCTCGTCAGCGACGGGGTGGCCGCGCGTGAGCTGCTGCTGGAAATGGCCAAGGGAGGCCGCCGGCCAACCGATATCATCGTCGATCATCGCATGTCCGCGGAATTCGCGACGCATCTCGCCGATCGAACGGAGATCGCGGCACTTGGGCTGCGCAAGATCTTCCTCGTCAATCCGGAAGAGCGCAGCTCGCACTCGCTCGACCTCTTCGATGCCTGGCTCATCCGGCCGCTGCGGGAGCAGTCGCTGATCGACGTGCTGCGCGGCCGCATTCGCGGCATGGAGAAGCGCGATGCCTTGAACGACAACCAGCCTGGCTTTAGCGCGGCGATCCCCGAACAGGGCAATCAACACGGTCTCAATATCCTGCTCGCCGAAGACGATCCGATCAATGCCATGCTGATCCGCGCCATGCTGGAGAAGGCGGGGCATACGGTTCACCACGTCGAGGACTTCGAGGCTCTTCTCGACCGGGCGCTCGGTGAGCGGAGCGTGCGTCCAGACATCGTCATCAGCGATCTTTCCATGCCAGGTGGCGACGGTATCGAGATGATTGGCCGGCTACGTGGGCATGAGCGCCGGCTCGACGTTCCCTCGGTGCCGATCATCGTTCTGACGGCCGACAAGCGCGACGAATCCCGCAGACAAGTCTTGCTGAACGGCGCAAACCGCGTCATGCTAAAGCCCATTGATCCCATACGGCTGCTGACAGAAGTTCAGGCCGTGGCCGCACTCTCTGCACGCCGATCTGAAGCGCTATAACCGCCTTGCAACACCTCCCGGGTCACGCGTTAGAGGGGGTTTAAAATGTCACTTTCCTGTCGCATATAAGTGTTTTATGGCCTTCCAAAGCCGGCAACGAAAGAATCGCCATGTCAGTAGACATCCGCAACCGTGACAGCGTCTCGGAGACTTTGCCCCCTTCTGGAACAGCTGCTCCGAAAGAAAATGACGTGTTCGGCCGCATCGGGAATCTCGAGACGAGACTTGCCCGTACGCCCGGCGAAGTGGATGCCGCGCAGGCTGTCCGCTATCGCGTCTTCGTCGAGGAAATGCAGGCGCAATTGCCGGCCGAGGCGATGCGCCGCAAGCGTGATTTCGACCGTTATGACGCCTTCTGCGACCATCTGCTGGTGCTCGACCGTTCGATCGAGGGCGACAGCGAGGACCAGATCGTCGGCACCTACCGCCTCCTGCGACAGGAGGTCGCGATGGCCAACGGCGGCTTTTACTCGGCTTCGGAATTTGCCGTCGATGACCTGATCGCGCGCCATCCGGATAAGCGCTTCATGGAGCTTGGCCGCTCCTGCGTTCTGCCCGATTATCGCACGAAGCGGATCGTCGAACTTCTCTGGCAGGGCAACTGGGCCTATGCGCTGAAACACGGCATGAGCGCCATGTTCGGCTGCGCGTCCTTCCCCGGCGTCCACCCGGAAAGCCACGCGCTGGCGCTTTCCTTCCTGCATCACAATGTCTCGGCCAAGGACGAATGGGCCGTGGGCGCGCTTCCGCATCTGGCCCGCGACATGGATCTGATGCCGAGCGAGGCTGTGAACCCGAAGCGGGCACTGATGGCGCTGCCGCCGCTGATCAAGGGCTACATGCGTCTTGGCGCGATGGTCGGCTCCACCGCGGTCGTCGATCATGCCTTCAATACGACGGATGTGCTGATCGTTCTGCCGATCGCAAGCATCTCAGACCGTTATCTGAACTACTACGGCGCCGACGCCGGACGGTTCGCGAGCTAAATCGTCGCTGTTGCCTGAAGAGGAAGCCCGCTTTGCCCTGGCAAAGCGGGCTTTGTCTTGTCAGCTACCCGCCGTATAGGCCGCGATTGCCGCCATGTTGACGATGTCGGAATCCTTCGCACCCATCGAGGTGATCTGCGCGGCCTTGTCGAGACCCACAAGGATCGGGCCGATGACCGTCGAGCCGCCGAGTTCCTGCAGCATCTTCGTCGAGATCGAGGCCGAGTGGAACGCCGGCATGACCAGAACGTTGGCCGGGCCGGAGAGACGGCAGAACGGATACTGTTCCATCGCCTTGCGGTTCAGCGCCACATCCGCAGCCATCTCGCCGTCGTACTCGAAGTCGACGCGGCGGCTATCGAGGATCTTCACCGCCTCGCGCACGCGCTCGGAGCGCTCGCCCGACGGATGTCCGAAGGTGGAATAGGCCAGCATGGCGACACGCGGCTGGTAGCCCATGCGGCGTGCGAAGCCTGCGGCCTCGACCGCGATATCGGCCAGTTCCTCAGCCGACGGCATGTCGTGGACCGCCGTATCGGCGACGAAGACCGTGCGGCCGCGGCATAGCGCGATTGAAACGCCGATCACGCGGTGACCCGGCTTCATGTCGATGCAACGGCGCACGTCCTCGAGCGCCGTCGAGTAATTGCGGGTAATGCCGGTCACCATGCCGTCCGCATCGCCGAGCGCGACCATGCAGGCCGCGAAGTGGTTGCGGTCGTTGTGGATCAGGCGCTGCGCGTCACGGTGCAGATAGCCTTTGCGCTGCAGGCGCGCATAGAGATAGTCGATATAGGCCTCGACCCGCGTGGAAATACGGGCGTTGACGATCTCGATGCCGGGACGGTTGAGATCGACGCCGGCGCGCTCTGCGGTCTGATGGATCAGGTCCTCGCGGCCGAGCAGGATCGCCGTGCCCAGCTCCTGGTTCGCATAGGACATCGCCGCACGCATGACCTGCTCTTCCTCGGCTTCGGCGAAGACGACGCGCTTCGGACGGCGGCGAACGCGCTCATAGAGGCTTGCCAGCGTCGAGGCGATCGGGTCGCGGCGAGCCGAGAGTTCGCGGGCATAGCCCGCCATGTCGGTGATCGGCTTGCGGGCGACGCCGCTATCGATGGCAGCCTGCGCGACGGCGACCGGGATGGCCGAGATCAGGCGCGGATCGAACGGCACGGGAATGATGTACTGAGAGCCAAAGCGCGGACGATTGCCCTGGTAGGCGGCAGCCACGTCATCCGGCACGTCTTCGCGCGCCAGCTTTGCCAGAGCGTTGACGGCCGCGATCTTCATGTCGTCGTTGATGGTGGTTGCCCGAACATCGAGCGCGCCGCGGAAAATGTAGGGGAAGCCGAGAACGTTGTTGACCTGGTTCGGGTAGTCGGAGCGACCGGTCGCCATGATCGCGTCGTCACGAATGCGGGCGACCTCTTCCGGCGTGATCTCCGGATCGGGATTAGCCATTGCGAAGATGACGGGCCGGTCGGCCATCGAGCGGATCATCTTCTCGGAGAAGGCGCCCTTCTGGGACAGGCCGAAAACGACGTCAGCGCCCTTCATGGCCTCTTCCAGCGTGCGCGCCTTGGTCTTGACCGCATGCGCGGACTTCCACTGGTTCATGCCCTCGGTGCGGCCCTGATAGATCACGCCCTTGGTGTCGCAGAGAGTGATGTTTTCAGGCGCGAAGCCCATGGCCTTGATCAGCTCGACGCAGGCGATCGCCGCAGCACCGGCGCCGTTGCAGACCAGCTTCGTCGTCTTCAGATCGCGGCCCGTGAGTTCCAGCGCGTTGATCAGGCCGGCGGCGGCGATGATTGCCGTGCCGTGCTGGTCATCGTGGAAAACAGGGATATCCATCAGCTCGCGAAGGCGCTGCTCGATGATAAAACAGTCCGGCGCCTTGATGTCTTCCAGGTTGATGCCACCGAAGGACGGGCCGAGGAAGCGCACGCAATTGATGAACTCGTCGACATTCCCTGTATCGACCTCGAGATCGATGGAGTCGACGTCGGCAAAGCGCTTGAACAGCACCGACTTGCCTTCCATGACCGGCTTCGACGCCAGCGCGCCGAGATTGCCAAGACCAAGGATTGCGGTGCCGTTCGAGATCACGGCCACCATGTTGCCGCGCGTCGTGTAGTCGTAGGCCGTGGCTGGATCCGCCGCGATCGCCTTGACCGGCACGGCAACGCCCGGAGAATAGGCAAGCGACAGGTCGCGTTGCGTCGCCATCGGCTTGGTCGGAGAGATCTCCAGCTTGCCGGGGCGGCCCATCGCGTGAAACTCAAGCGCTTCATTGTCGGTGACCGACGTCACGGAACGTGGCTTCTTCTCGGTATCGGGCATTATTCCTCCAACGTCTTGTGGGTGACGCTTTGCTCTTCCTCAATCCCGGTTGTCATCTATAGCGGCGGGCGGCTAGGGTTGGCACCTGTTTTTTTTGGAAAAATCGCACTCCGTGAACGAACGTATGAACGCCAGAAACGAAGCTTTTTCGGCTGCCGAGCTTGCTACCGAGGAAAGCCGTGCATCGGCCACGCCGATGATGGAACAATTCATCGAGATCAAGGCTAACAACCCGGGCTCGCTGCTGTTTTACCGCATGGGCGATTTCTACGAGCTGTTCTTCGAGGACGCGCTGGACGCATCTCGCGCGCTCGGCATCACCTTGACGAAGCGCGGCCAGCACATGGGTCAGGATATTCCGATGTGCGGCGTGCCGGTGCATGCGGCCGACGACTACCTGCAGAAGCTGATTTCTCTCGGCTTTCGCGTGGCTGTCTGCGAGCAGGTCGAGGACCCGGCGGAGGCAAAGAAGCGCGGTTCGAAATCCGTCGTGAAGCGCGACGTCGTCCGGCTGGTTACGCCAGGCACGATCACCGAAGAGAAGCTGCTTTCGCCATCAGAATCGAACTACCTGATGGCACTTACCCGGATTCGCGGCGCCTCCGAGCCGTTGCTGGCGCTGGCCTGGATCGATATTTCGACCGGCGTCTTCCGGTTGGCCGAAACGGAAGCTTCGCGGCTGCTTGCCGATATCCTGCGTATCGACCCGCGCGAACTGATCCTGCCGGACACGATGTTTCACGATCCCGAGCTGAAGCCGGTTTTCGACGTGCTGGGACGCACGGCCGTTCCGCAGCCCTCGGTGCTGTTCGACAGCGCAACGGCGGAGGGGCGTATCGCACGCTATTTCGGCGTATCGACACTGGATGGCTTCGGCACCTTCTCGCGCGCCGAGCTTGCGGCAGCGGCAGCGGCCGTCGCCTATGTCGAGAAGACGCAGATCGCCGAACGTCCACCGCTTGGCAAGCCGGAGCGCGAGAGCGCCGCCTCGACGCTGTTTATCGATCCCGCGACACGCGCCAACCTCGAACTTGCAAGGACGCTGTCGGGCGATCGCAACGGTTCGCTGCTCAAGGCCATCGACAGGACCGTGACAGGCGGCGGCGCGCGGTTGCTTGCCGAACGGCTGATGTCGCCACTGACGGATCCCGTCAGCATCAACGAGAGGCTGGATTCGATCGGGTTCCTGATCGAAGAGCCTTCGCTGTGCGGCGATCTGCGCGACCACCTGAAACATGTGCCCGACATGCCCCGCGCGCTGTCGCGACTTGCGCTGGACCGCGGCGGCCCGCGCGATCTGGCGGCCATCCGCCAAGGCCTGAATGCCGCGGCCGATCTTGCTGGCCTTCTGAAGAACGCGCTGCTGCCGGAAGAACTGGTTCAGGCGTTGTCGGGGCTTTGCGCCCTGCCCTCCGACCTCGCCCGACTGCTATCGGAAACGCTGGGTGACGAACTGCCGCTGCTGAAGCGTGACGGCGGGTTTCTGCGCGATGGCGCCAGCGCGGAACTCGACGACGTGAGGGCGCTGCGCGACCAGTCGCGCCGCGTGATCGCCGGCCTGCAGCTGCAATATGCCGAGGAAACCGGCATCAAGTCGCTGAAGATCAAGCACAACAATGTGCTCGGCTACTTCATCGAGGTGACCGCCGGCAACGCGGGCCCGATGACGGATACAGCGGAGGCGAAGGCGCGCTTCATTCACCGCCAGACGATGGCGAACGCGATGCGCTTCACCACCACCGAACTCGCGGACCTCGAGAGCCGGATCGCCAATGCGGCCGACCGGGCGCTGCAGATCGAACTGGAGGCGTTCGACCGGATGACGGCCGCGGTGGTTGCGGAAGCCGAAGCGATCAAGGCCGGCGCACGCGCGCTTGCCGTCATCGACGTCGCGGCCGGTCTTGCGCTGCTGGCCGACGAGCAGGCCTATTGCCGGCCGCTGGTCGATGGATCGAAGATGTTTGCGATCGAGGGCGGCCGCCACCCTGTCGTCGAACAGGCCCTCAGACGGCAGTCTTCCGGACCCTTCGTTGCCAACAACTGCGATCTTTCACCAGTCGCTGATGGCAAGGACGGCGCCATCTGGCTGCTGACCGGCCCGAACATGGGCGGTAAATCGACATTCCTGCGCCAGAACGCGCTGATCGCGATCATGGCACAGATGGGCGCCTTCGTTCCGGCTACGAGGGCGCATATCGGCATCGTCGACCGGCTGTTCTCGCGCGTCGGCGCGTCCGACGATCTGGCGCGCGGTCGTTCGACCTTCATGGTCGAGATGGTCGAAACCGCGGCGATCCTCAACCAGGCGACCGAACGCTCGCTTGTCATCCTCGACGAGATCGGCCGCGGGACGGCAACCTTCGACGGCCTGTCCATTGCCTGGGCCGCAGTCGAGCATCTTCATGAGGCGAACCGCTGCCGCGGCCTGTTTGCCACGCACTTCCACGAGTTGACGGTCCTGTCGGAAAAGCTCGCACGGCTGTCCAACGCCACGATGCGCGTCAAGGAGTGGGACGGCGACGTCATCTTCCTGCACGAGGTCGGGCCGGGAGCGGCGGATCGATCCTATGGTATCCAGGTCGCGCGGCTTGCCGGGTTGCCGGCGTCCGTCGTGGCCCGCGCCCGCGACGTGCTCACACGGCTGGAAGACGCCGACCGCAAGAACCCGGCGAGCCAGCTGATCGACGACCTGCCGCTGTTCCAGGTGGCGGTGCGTCGCGAAGACGGCAACCGCGGCCCGTCGAAAGTCGAGGAGGCGTTGAAGGGCATGAGCCTCGACGACATGACGCCTCGCGAAGCGCTGGACGCGCTCTACAGTTTGAAAAAGCAGGTCAAGTAGGAGGCCAACGATGTTCATGGAGCGACTGCTTCGCGAAACGCAAAGGCTCGCCAATATTTTCACGGCGATCGAGGCCCTGCGGCTTGCAGACGAGCGCGGCAACCCGCGCGGCTGGGCCTCGCCATTCGGTCTGCTGCAGATCACCCGCTGCTGCTCGATCATCTCCGATCTGACACTTGCCATCGCCAAGGCCGGCTACCGCGAATGCGACAAGGCAATGCTCGACGAAATCGCCAGCGAAACGCGGCAGGTTCTCTATACGGTGAACGCGCAGATCGGCGCCTGAGGACGCAGCCTTTCGAACCGCCTTTTGCCGCAGCAACACCTTTTCGCCAAAATTAAAGGTTCTTGCAGTATGAAGCCGTGTCAATCGACCGGCAAAGAGGCTATAGCGCATGCAGACGAAACGAGAGGCGCACTCCGACGACGTGGCGCCGCGTGAACAGGAAGCCGCCCCGCGCATGGCGCCGACGAACGACACCGACTTTTCAGCCATTCTCGATACGGCCTATCTCCAGCAGATGTGCGACGCCGTTGCCGAAGCCAACAAGACGCGGCCGGATGTCATGCGCGCTGACCTGTTGGCGATCCTGAAGAAGGCCAGCAACGAAGGCCGCGAGAAAGCGCGCGAGCTTCTGTCGGTAGACGGCAGCGGGCTGCGGTGTGCGCGGCGCATTTCCTGGCTGCAGGACCAGATCATCACAGTTCTCTACCGGTTCGTCACGAGCCATGTGTTTCCCGCGCAGCGCGACAAGTTCGCGGTCACCGCCGTCGGCGGCTACGGCCGAGACACCCTGGCTCCGGGCTCCGACATCGACCTGCTCTTCCTCTTCCTGCCCAAACCGGCGGAGGAGACGCACAAGGCCGTGGAATTCATGCTCTATGTCCTCTGGGACATGGGCTTCAAGGTCGGCCACGCCACGCGCACGATTGACGAATGCATCACGCTGTCGCGCTCCGACATGACGATCCGCACGGCGATCCTCGAGATGCGCTACATCTGCGGCCTGACATCGCTGGAGACCGACCTCGAGACGCGCTTCGACAAGGAAATCGTCACCGGGACCGGGCCGGAGTTCATTGCCGCCAAGCTCGCCGAACGCGACGAGCGGCACCGCAAGGCCGGCGACACGCGCTATCTGGTCGAGCCGAATGTCAAGGAAGGCAAGGGTGGCCTGCGCGACCTGCACACGCTCTTCTGGATCTCGAAATATTACTACCATGTGCGCGACGCCGCCGAACTGGTGGCGCTCGGCGTCCTGTCCAAGCATGAGTACCGGCTGTTCGAGAAGGCCGACGATTTTCTCTGGGCCGTGCGCTGCCACATGCATTTCCTGACCGGCAAGGCGGAGGAGCGGCTCTCCTTCGACATCCAGCGGGAAATCGCCGAGGCGCTCGGCTATCACTCGCGGCCGGGCCTGTCGGCGGTCGAACGCTTCATGAAGCACTACTTCCTGGTGGCCAAGGACGTCGGCGACCTTACCCGGATTCTCTGCGCCGCGCTCGAGGACCAGCAGGCCAAGTCGACGCCCGGATTGTCCGGCGTGATCAGCCGCTTCGCCCACCGCAGCCGCAAGATCCCCGGCAGCACCGACTTCATGGAAGATCGCGGCCGCATTGCGCTCGCGAGCCCTGACGTCTTCAAGCGCGATCCCGTCAACATCATCCGGCTCTTCCACGTCGCCGATATCCACGGCCTGGAGTTCCATCCCGATGCTCTGAAGCGCGTGACGCGCTCGCTGAGCCTGATCGACAACGCCCTGCGTGAAAGCGACGAGGCGAACCGCCTCTTCATTTCGATCCTCACCTCCAAGCGCGACCCCGCGCTGATCCTGCGCCGCATGAACGAAGCCGGCGTGCTCGGCCGCTTCATTCCGGAGTTCGGCAAGATCGTCGCGATGATGCAGTTCAACATGTACCACCACTATACCGTGGACGAGCATCTGATCCGCTCGGTCGACGTGCTGTCGGAGATCGACAAGGGCAAGGCCGACGACCTGCACCCGCTTGCCAACAAGTTGATGCCCGGCATCGAGGATCGCGAGGCGCTTTACGTCGCCGTGCTGCTGCACGACGTCGCCAAGGGCCGCCAGGAAGACCATTCGATCGCCGGCGCGCGCGTCGCCCGCAAGCTCTGCGCCCGCTTCGGCCTGTCGCAGAAGCAGACGGAGACCGTCGTCTGGCTGATCGAGGAACATCTGACGATGTCGATGGTGGCGCAGACCCGCGACCTGACCGACCGCAAGACCATCACCGACTTTGCCGACCGCGTGCAGTCGCTCGAGCGGTTGAAGATGCTGCTGATCCTGACGATCGCCGATATTCGTGCCGTCGGTCCGGGCGTCTGGAACGGCTGGAAGGGCCAGCTGCTGCGGACGCTCTACTATGAAACCGAGTTGCTGCTCGCCGGCGGTTTCTCGGAAGTGTCCCGCAAGGAGCGCGCCAACTTCGCCGCCGAGGCGTTGTTCAACGCGCTGGCGGACTGGAGCCAGAAGGACCGCAAGACTTACAGCAAGCTGCACTACCAGCCGTACCTGCTGTCCGTGCCGCTGGAAGACCAGGTGCGTCACGCCGGCTTCATCCGCCAGGCCGACAAGGCCGGCCAGGCGCTGGCGACCATGGTTCGTACCGACAGCTTCCATGCGATCACCGAGATTACCGTGCTGTCGCCCGACCATCCACGCCTGCTCGCGGTCATCGCCGGCGCATGTGCCGCTGCCGGCGCCAACATCGTCGACGCGCAGATCTTCACGACATCGGACGGGCGCGCGCTCGACACGATCCATGTCAGCCGCGAGTTCAAGGACGATGCCGACGAGCTGCGCCGAGCCGGGACCATCGGCCGGATGATCGAGGACGTGCTCTCGGGCCGCAAGCGGCTGCCGGAAGTGATTGCCACGCGCACAAAGAACCGCAAGAAGAGCAAGGCCTTCGTCATCCCGCCGTCGGTCACCATCTCCAACAGCCTGTCGAACAAGTTCACCGTCATCGAGGTCGAGTGCCTCGACCGCACCGGGCTGCTGTCCGAGGTCACGGCTGTCCTCTCCGACCTGTCGCTCGACATCCAGTCGGCCCGCATCACCACCTTCGGCGAGAAGGTGATCGACACCTTCTACGTCACCGATCTCGTCGGCCAGAAGATCTCCGGCGACAGCAAGCGATCGAACATCACCGCGCGCCTCAGGGCCGTCATCGCCGAGGAACAGGACGAGCTACGCGAACGCATGCCGTCCGGTATCATCGCGCCGGCGAGCACCGCCCGCAGCGCCGCGCCGACTGACAAGAAAGCGGATTCCACCGCATGAGCCTATACGCATGAGCCTCGTCAAGAAATTCGCCACCGTCGGCGGCGCCACTCTAGGCAGCCGCATCTTCGGTTTTGCCCGTGAAACGCTGATGGCGGCCGCACTCGGCACCGGGCCGATGGCCGACGTCTTCTATGCGGCCTTCCGCTTCCCCAACCTGTTCCGCCGGCTGTTTGCGGAAGGCGCGTTCAACGCCGCCTTCGTGCCGCTGTTTGCCAAGGAAATCGAGGCGAACGGGACCGACGGAGCAAAGCGCTTCTCAGAGGAAGTGTTCGGCGTTCTCTTCTCGGTGCTGCTGCTCATCACCATCGTGATGGAGCTGGCGATGCCGCTCCTGGTGCGCTTCATCATCGCGCCGGGCTTTACCAACGATCCCGACAAGTTCGACATTACCGTGCGCATGGCAGCGGTGATGTTCCCCTACCTCATGTGCATGTCGCTGACTGCGATGATGAGCGGGATGCTGAACTCGCTGCATCACTTCTTTGCGGCGGCGATCGCGCCTGTTTTCCTCAACGTGGTGATGATCGGGGCGCTGTTTTATGCGCTCTACACCGGCGCCGAACCGCTGCAGACCGCATGGTACCTCTCCTGGGGCGTGCTGGTGGCCGGTATCCTGCAGCTCGTCGTCGTTTATCTCGGCGTGATTCATGCCGGCATGAGCATCGGCCTGCGCTTCCCGCGCTTCACGCCGAACGTCAAACGCCTGCTGATCCTCGCCATTCCAGCCGCCGTCACCGGCGGCATCACCCAGATCAACCAGATGATCGGCCAGGCCATCGCCTCCTCGCGGGAAGGCGCAATTGCGGCCCTGCAATATGCCGACCGCATCTACCAGTTGCCGCTCGGCGTCGTCGGCGTCGCCGTTGGCGTGGTCCTGCTGCCGGAACTGGCGCGCGCCCTGAAGGCCGCCAATCTGCGCGAAGCCGGAAACCTGCAGAACCGCTCGATCGAGTTCGTGCTGTTCCTGACGATCCCGGCCGCCTTCGCGCTCTGGATCCTCTCCGACGAGATCATCCGCGTGCTCTACGAGCGCGGCGCCTTCCACCAGGAAAACACCGCCATCGTCGGCTCGATCCTTGCCATCTACGGCATCGGCCTGCCCGCCTTCGTACTGATCAAGGCCCTGCAGCCGGGCTTCTACGCACGCGAGGACACCAGGACGCCGATGCGGTTTTCGGCGGTCGCCGTTGGGGTCAACTGCGCCACCGCGCTCACGCTCTTTCCCTATCTCGGCGCCCCCGGCATCGCGGTTGCGGAAGCAACGGCCGGCTGGATCAGCACCGTGCTGCTGTTCTCCACCCTGCTGCGCCGCGGCCATCTCGCGTGGGAGTGGGCGCTCGCGCGTCGCGCCGCGCTTCTCGTCGTTTCTGCTGCCGTCATGGGCGCGGCCATCATGTATCTTCAGCACCGCTGGGCGCCGTGGCTTGCCTCGGACGCTCGCCTGACAACGAAGATCAGCACGCTCGGCCTGCTGATCCTGATTGCCATGACCGTCTACTTCGCCACGGCGTTCCTGATCGGCGGCGCTAACCTCGGCATGATCCGCCGCAATCTCAACCGCAAGCCGGCGGTCAAGACCGACGCCTAGCCGCCGCCTTGGCCTAACAGTAGACCCAGCGCCGGCTTGGACCGATGTCGACGTGGACGATCCCGTTGCAGTAACGCCCGATGCCGCCGATGCCGGGGGCGTCTTCCGCGATCGCGATAATCGCGCGATCAGAAAGCCCCGGAATGCGAATGTCGGCCGCGGCACAATTTCGATGCTGCGAATGCGACCGACCGCTATGCCTGAGGCCCGACGTCACCAGCGGACGCCGGCCGGTCCTGAGTGCGATATACGCCAGGATCCCCTTCAGCTTCGGCGGAAAGCAACTCGCCCGGACACTGACGGTCTGCAATGTGTAAGCAACCTTCTCGGTGGGCGCTGCAGGCCCCAAGGAAATTCTACGCACGTTCTGGGCACTCGCACTGTCGAAACAGGACAGGCTGAAAAGACCGGCTAACGCGATCGAAAACGCAGTATGCATGGTTCCCTCCCCAGCTAGAGCGTGGGCTCGGCCACACGCTCGAGTTTGCGGCCGGAAAAGCTCTCCCCAAAAATGGCCTTTTTGTGAAATTTCATACCCACCAGTGCAAGATTTAGCCCCATTTTACCGCCAATTGATAAAGTAGAGATACCTAAAAAGAGGTAGAAAATGCTCAACACTAAAAATTGAATTAGAAAATTCACAGAAATTTAAATGCGATTTTCCCCGGCCGAAACAGACGCCTTACAATCCATCCGTTCTGTTGTCGGATACCCCGCAAGGCGTTGCGGCGAAACGAAACCGGCGCCGGGTGAAGGGGGAAGACGCAGGCTTCTTCACCAGGGGTTCGCAGAAAATGGCTCCCCTCCGAAGACGGCGCGTTGCGGCAACGCAGCCCGAGTTTCGCTTCGGACGTGCCTGTGTGGCACACAAGGTTTTCGGGCGGAGCACTGCTTCCCCCGAAGGCTGCAGAGGGGCCGGAGTTGCGTGCAAAAACCGCCGAACGGGGCGCTGGAAAGCGCCATTCCTCTTTACTCAAACGCGGCAATTTCCAGCGCCCCGTCCGAGTGAATGCCATGCCCAAGCCACGGACCGATTCCGGCCGCGTGAGCGCGCAATCGTGCCTTGCGAGCACCGCCCGCAATCATTCGGCTCGGCGAAGGCCCAGCCCCCTTGATTGCCGGGCTTTGGCCGTGCATAAGCCGCTGCGTTAGCAACATGGGCCGTTGGCCGCCGCGCGCAATCCCGACCGCAAAACGGCGTGTTGCGATCGGGATTGCGCGCAGATCTAAAAGTGTTACTGCGTCCTTCACGCGTCAAAGACGCGTGGCGCAGTAAAGGCCCTCCACAAGCCTAATCGAGGACATGATGAGCGAATTCAAGAAACTGGTCTTTTCGGGCGTTCAGCCGACCGGCAATCTCCATCTCGGCAACTATCTCGGCGCGATCCGCAAGTTCGTGGCGCTGCAGGACGGTAATGACTGCATCTATTGTGTCGTCGACATGCATGCGCTGACGGCGCAACTCGTGCACGAGGACATGCCGAACCAGATCCGATCGATCGCAGCAGCGTTTATCGCCTCCGGCATCGACCCGGAGAAGCATATCGTTTTCAACCAGTCGGCCGTGCCGCAGCATGCCGAACTCGCCTGGATCTTCAATTGCGTCGCGCGCATCGGATGGATGAACCGGATGACGCAGTTCAAGGACAAGGCCGGCAAGGACCGCGAGCAGGCCTCGCTCGGTCTCTATGCCTATCCGAGCCTGATGGCTGCCGACATTCTCGTCTATCGCGGAACGCATGTTCCCGTTGGTGACGACCAGAAGCAGCATCTCGAGCTGGCCCGCGACATCGCCATGAAGTTCAACCTCGACTACGCCGAGCATATCCGCAAGGCCCGATACGGGATCGACATCACCGTCGGGGATGAACCGGTGCATGCCTATTTCCCGATGGTCGAGCCGCTGATCGGCGGTCCGGCGCCGCGCGTCATGTCGCTTCGCGACGGCACCAAGAAGATGTCGAAGTCGGATCCGTCCGATCTGTCGCGCATCAACCTGATGGACGACGAAGATGCGATCTCGAAGAAGATCCGCAAGGCCAAAACCGACCCGGATGGCTTGCCGAGCGAGATCGAGGGCCTCCAGGGTCGCCCGGAAGCCGACAACCTCGTCGGCATCTACGCGGCTCTCGCCGACAAGTCGAAGGCCGAGGTGCTTTCGGAATTCGGCGGCCAGCAGTTCTCGGTCTTCAAGCCGGCCCTGATCGACCTGTCGGTCAACGTGCTGTCGCCGATCACCGCCGAGATGCGCCGCCTGATGGCCGACACCAGCCACATCGATGCGATCCTTCGCAACGGTGGCGAGCGGGCGCGGGCGCGGGCCGAAGTGACGATGAAGGAAGTCCGCGACATCGTCGGCTTCCTCTACTAGGTAAAGCCAGACAATCAAGCGCCGGGCGGCCCAACCGCCCGGTCTTGTCGAACCTAATATGACAGCGTAGTCTCATCGGACCTGTGTGGAGGCTCCGATGCGTGATCGTAACCTCATTCAAATCGGTGCGATGGAGATCCGGTTCCTGATCGACGAAGATCAGAGTTCGGAAAGCGTCGTCATGTTCGAATTCGCCGTGCCGTCGCAATCCAGGGTGCCGGCAGCGCATTTTCACAGGGATGTCGACGAGGTGATCTACGGGATTGCCGGCACGATGACGACCACCGTCGACGGAAAAAAGCACGAGGTGGCCCCTGGGCAGACGGTGTTCATCCCGCGCGGCGTCGTCCACACCCATGAGAACCTTCACGCAGAAACCGCACGCGCTCTCATCACCATGACTCCCGGATTGATCGGTCGTCGGTACTTCGAGGAAATCTCTGCGGCGATGAACGTCAAGGGCAAGCCTGATATCGAGCATGTCAAGGAAATCATGCTGCTTTACGGCCTCGTGCCGGCGTGAACTGACCAGCGGATCCGCGCAAAACGAGGACTTGCAAATTTTCGGGATCGGGTGTCAGAGTCCGCTCCATGGTATCAAAACGACTCTCCAGGCTTGAGGGCCATCGCCGCAAATTCATGGCGGTCATCGACGACACGCCCGAGTGCCAGCGGGCTGTCCACTACGCCGGCCGCCGTGCGAAAAACTCCAATGGCGGCCTCGTGCTCGTCTACGTCATTCCGGACGGAGACTTTCAGCAATGGCTGGGTGTCGAGGAGATCATGCGGGCCGAAGCGCGCGAGGAAGCTGAAGCGGTCGTCGCCAAATCGGCGCAATTGGTGCGCGAGACAATCGGCATCGAACCCGAGGTCGTCATTCGCGAGGGAAGTGCAGCCGAACAGATCAACGCGGTGATCGAGGAAGATCGGGACATCGCGATTCTGGTGCTCGCGGCGAGTTCGGCAAAGGAAGGCCCCGGACCACTCGTGTCGTCCGTGGCAGGTCGCGGCGCAGCCTTTCCCATCCCCGTCACCGTGCTTCCTGATACACTGACCGACGAGGAACTTGACGCACTGGCTTGATGCGTTTTCTTGAGTGACAGTCTCTTGAATAGCAACGCCAAACGGCTTATTTCTCTTTTGAAGAATTCTAAAGACGGCTGGAGCCTTGCGCCCGCCGCACGGAGAGCAAGATGTTCATTCAGACCGAAGCCACGCCGAATCCCGCCACGCAGAAGTTTCTGCCCGGCAGGGTCGTCATGGAAAACGGCACCGCCGAATTCCGCAATGCCGACGAGGCCAACGCTTCGCCACTGGCGGCTCGCCTGTTCGACATTCCCGGCGTGACCGGCGTCTACTTCGGTTATGATTTCATCAGCGTTTCCAAGGAGAATCAGGAGTGGCAGCACCTCAAGCCCGCCATTCTCGGATCGATCATGGAGCATTTCATGTCCGGCAAGCCGGTCATGGGCGCGGCCTCCGTTCTCGGCGAAGCTGCCGATGCCGATGGCGAATTCTTCGACGAAGGTGATGAATCGATCGTTCTGACGATCAAGGAACTCCTGGAGACACGCGTGCGTCCGGCCGTTGCCCAGGATGGTGGCGACATCACCTTCCGTGGCTTCAAGGACGGCACCGTCTATCTCAACATGAAGGGCTCCTGCGCGGGTTGCCCGTCCTCGACGGCAACGCTGAAGCACGGCGTCCAGAATTTGCTGCGCCATTTCGTTCCCGAGGTGCAGGAAGTCGAAGCCGTCTGACGACCTGAACCAACATTCGCGATGACGCAGCGTTTGCAAGCGTGGCGTGGCAATGTATGGACAGTCAGGAACGTTTTATTCGGAAATTGATGCCATGATCATACTGGCGCTCGACACCGCAGGTGTGGATTGCGCTGCCGCTGTCTATGACAGCGGCAGGAATACGGTGCTGGGGGAGGCATCGGACATGATCGGCAAGGGGCATGCAGAACATCTGATGGGGATCGTCGACCGCGCGCTGGATCAGGCGGGCATCGCACTTTCCGCCGTCGAGCGCATCGCCGTTACTGTCGGTCCCGGCTCCTTTACTGGCATTCGCGTTGGCGTCGCCGCTGCTCGCGGCTTCGCGCTGTCGCTGGGCGTCCCCGCGGTTGGCGTGACGACGCTCGCCGTCATGGCGGAGGCTGAGCGGCAACGGTCGCCGGGCCAGGCCGTGCTCGCTGCAATGGATGCCAAGCGCAACGAGATCTACCTTCAATCCTTCGATCCCGCCGGCCGCCCGCTCGACGAGGCACGCGCAGTCACGACCGAGGACGCACAGGCATTCGCGGCGGACTTCGACGGTGCGATCACCGGCTCCGCGACCCCGCTGCTGAGGCCCGACGCAGGCGAGCAAGCCAACCATTTTCCAATTTCCATCGTGGCGCGCCTCGGCGCTGCCGCAGACCCCTCTTCCGGAAAGCCGAAGCCTCTTTATCTGCGCGGACCTGACGCCAAGCCGCAGGCCGGGTTCGCCATTGCGCGAGTATGACCATGCTGGAATCCTATCTGACGCTGAAGCCGGAATTCGAAATCGTCGCCATGGATGCTGAAGACTGCCGCGCGGTCGCAGCCCTTCACGGGGAGCGTTTTGCGCGGCCATGGGGAGATGGCGAGTTCTATAGCCTGCTGACCCAGAGCACCGTCTTCGGCTTCGTCGCACGCCAGACCAACGCCTTCCTGAAGAAGCCGCTTCCCGGCTTCGTCCTTGCCCGCGAAGTTGCTGGCGAGGCGGAAATCCTGACGATCGCCGTGCAGGCAAAGGTAGCGCGCGCCGGGCTCGGCTGGCGACTGATGCAGGCCGCGATGCGCGAAGCAAAGCTGCGCGGCGGCGAGAGCATCTTCCTCGAGGTCGATGACGGCAACGTGGCGGCACTCGGCCTTTATCGCAAACTCGGCTTCGACAAGGTCGGCGAGCGTCGTGGATACTACAA
The DNA here is from genome assembly GCF_001692185.1 of Rhizobium sp. AC44/96. NCBI lineage: Bacteria > Pseudomonadati > Pseudomonadota > Alphaproteobacteria > Hyphomicrobiales > Rhizobiaceae > Rhizobium > Rhizobium sp. AC44/96. The sequence continues at coordinate 89,609 of NZ_LXKO01000001.1, read as the reverse complement.
GGATGCGAATGGCGGGGTTTCCACCGCGCTTGTCATGAAGCGCGTTCTTCGCTAGTTCCGTTACACAACGTTGACTATCGGAAGGCGGCACATGACTGAAGTGGCCAAAACCCTTGAGGAGCTTTGTGCTGAACGCGGCATGCGCATGACCGAGCAGCGCCGCGTCATTGCGCGCATTCTCGAGGAATCCGAAGACCATCCCGACGTCGAGGAACTCTACCGCCGCTCGGTGAAGGTCGACGCCAAGATCTCGATCTCGACTGTCTACCGCACGGTCAAGCTCTTCGAAGACGCCGGCATCATCGCGCGCCATGACTTCCGCGACGGCCGCTCCCGCTACGAGACCGTGCCGGAAGAGCATCACGACCACCTGATCGACCTGAAGACCGGCGTCGTCATCGAATTCCGCTCGCCGGAGATCGAGGCGTTGCAGGAGCGGATCGCCCGCGAGCATGGCTTCCAACTCGTCGATCACCGGCTCGAACTCTATGGCATTCCGCTCAAGAAGGACGAGCACTGAGGACATGAGTGGTGCAGCCGCGGAGTTCTCGACTTGATCGCCTGGCTGCGCGTCGCCCTCGCCGCCATCGTCATTGTCATCACCAGCATCGTGCTGATGCCTTGGCAGCTTCTGGCGTTGCGCTTCGACTGGCGGATGCGGCGCTGGCTCCCGCGCGTCTGGCACCGTATCGTCTGCTTCTGCCTCGGCATCCGTGTCCGCGTCCATGGCAAGATGGAAACGCACCGGCCACTGATGCTGTGCGCCAATCATTCCTCGTGGATGGACATCATGGTTCTGTCTTCGATTGCCGATGTCGCCTTCATCGCCAAGATCGAGGTGCGTGACTGGCCGATCTTCGGCGCGCTTTCCAAGCTGCAGAAGAGCGTCTTCGTCGTGCGCGAGGAGAAGCGCAAGACCGGTAACCAGGCCAGCGAGATCGCGGCCCGGATGGCGGACGGCGAGATCGTCGTGCTGTTTCCCGAAGGCACCACATCGGACGGTAACCGGCTGCTCGACGTCAAGTCGTCCCTTTTCGGCGCGGCAGCAATGGCCGTACCTGCTTCACCGACCGGTGTCGTCACCGTCCAGCCCGTCGCGATCGCCTACACCGGCGTCCACGGTCTGCCGACGGGGCGTTATCATCGTCCGCTGACGTCCTGGCCCGGCGATGTCGAGATGTTTCCGCATCTTAAGGAGATGCTGAGATGCGGTGCTTTCGAGGTGGATGTGTGCTTCGGCGAGGCGGTCCGTTACGGGCCCGAGACCAAGCGCAAGGATGTCAGCGCGACGATCGCCCAGCGGATTCGTGCGATGCTCGGCGCGGCACTGCGCGGCCGCGATTTGGACTGAGACAAGATTTCCGTTTTCTCGCGCGCTAAAAACCACTAAATAGCGCGCCATGACCCAGGACAGCGCCCTCCTCCCGGCCCCGGAGACCAATCTCCGCGATGGCAGCAACAGCCGCAAGGTTTTCATCAAGACCTACGGCTGTCAGATGAACGTCTATGACTCGACCCGGATGAGCGATGCGCTTGCCCGCGACGGCTATGAGCCGACCGAGGACATGGCCGAGGCTGATCTCGTGCTGCTCAACACCTGTCATATCCGAGAGAAGGCCGCCGAGAAGGTCTATTCGGCGCTTGGCCGCCTGCGCGACATGAAGAAGGAGCGCAACAAGGAAGGTCGCGAGTTCATGATCGGCGTGGCCGGTTGCGTCGCGCAGGCCGAGGGCGAGGAAATTCTGCGCCGTGCGCCTGCCGTCGATGTCGTCATCGGCCCGCAGACCTACCACCGTCTGCCGGAAGCGCTGCGTCGGGCCAAGGAAGGCCAGCGCATCGTCGATACGGAATACGCGCTGGAAGACAAGTTCGAGCACCTTCCCATCGCCGAAAAGACAAAGATCCGCTCTCGCGGCGTGACCTCGTTCCTGACGGTTCAGGAAGGGTGCGACAAGTTCTGCACCTTCTGTGTCGTGCCCTATACGCGCGGTTCGGAAGTGTCGCGCCCGGTCAGCCAGATCGTCGAGGAAGCGCAGAAGCTTGTCGAAGGCGGTGTGCGGGAAATCACCTTGCTTGGCCAGAATGTCAATGCCTGGCACGGCGCGGGGCCGAACGGCCAGGAATGGACACTTGGCGACCTGCTCTACCGGCTGGCGGAAATTCCGGGCCTCGCTCGCCTTCGCTACACCACCAGCCACCCGCGCGACATGGACGACCGGCTGATCGAGGCGCACCGTGATCTGCGCGCGCTGATGCCCTACCTGCACCTTCCCGTGCAGGCGGGCTCCGACCGCATCCTCAAGGCCATGAACCGCCGGCACACGGCCGCCGAGTATCTGACTCTGATCGACCGCATCCGTGCTGCCCGTCCCGACATCGCGCTTTCGGGCGATTTCATCGTCGGCTTTCCGGGGGAGACAGACCAGGATTTTGAGGATACACTGCAGCTCGTGGAGAGAGTCCGCTATGCGCAGGCCTTCTCCTTCAAATACTCGACGCGGCCGGGTACGCCCGGTGCGGATCTGAAGGACCAGGTGCCGGAAGAGATCAAGGCAGAACGGCTCGAACGCCTGCAGGCGCTTCTTTTGAAGCAGCAGCAGGAATTTGCCGAATCCTGCGTCGGGAAAACCATCGAACTGTTGCTCGAAAAGCCCGGTCGTATGTCTCAACAACTTATCGGCCGTTCTCCCTGGCTTCAGTCGGTGAATGTTGATGCAAAGACATCGCAAATCGGTGACATTATTAGAGTGCGAATCACCGGAACCGGAACCAACAGCCTGTTTGCCGAGATAGCAGAGGCTGAGGTCTAAACCCAAGGAGCTCGACCGCTTGAACGGACAAGAATTGGTTTCTTCTTCACCGCGCCACCCACGCATCGCGAGCGACGCCAATCACTTTATACTGACGTTCGAGAACAATAGGTTCGCCAGCGAGTTGTTCGGCCAATTTGACCAGAACCTCAAGCTGCTCGAGGAGCGCCTGAACATCGACGCCCGAGCGCGTGGCAACTCCGTCGTGATCTCCGGGGACATCGTCACCACCAATCAGGCGCGCCGCACGCTCGACTATCTCTATGAGAAGCTTCAGAAAGGCGGCAGCGTGGAACGATCCGACGTCGAGGGTGCCATCCGCATGGCGGTTGCCGCTGACGACCAGCTCAGCCTGCCGACGATGGAAAAGAAGGCCAAGTTGACGATGGCCCAGGTCTCGACGCGCAAGAAGACCATCATTGCCCGCACGCCGACGCAGGACGCCTACCTCAGAGCGCTCGAACGCGCCGAGCTGGTGTTTGGCTGTGGTCCGGCCGGTACCGGCAAGACCTATCTTGCCGTGGCCCATGCGGCTCAGCTTCTGGAGCGCGGCGTGGTCGAGAAGATCATCCTGTCGCGTCCGGCTGTCGAAGCCGGCGAACGCCTGGGCTTCCTGCCCGGCGACATGAAGGAAAAGGTCGATCCGTACCTTCGCCCGCTCTATGACGCGCTTTACGACATGATCCCGGCCGACAAGGTCGACCGTGCGATCACCGCCGGCGTCATCGAAATCGCGCCGCTTGCCTTTATGCGCGGTCGTACGCTTGCGAACGCCGCCGTCATCCTCGACGAGGCGCAGAACACGACGTCGATGCAGATGAAGATGTTCCTGACGCGTCTTGGCGAAAACTCTCGCATGATCGTGACTGGTGACCCCAGCCAGATCGACCTGCCGCGCGGCGTCAAATCCGGCCTCGTGGAAGCCCTGCAGCTTCTGAACGGGGTCGAGGGCATCTCGATCGTCCGCTTCAAGGATACGGACGTCGTCCGTCACCCGCTCGTCGGACGCATTGTCAGGGCCTACGATTCCACTTACGCAGTGCCATCCGAAGAGGTTAGCCGGCAGGACTGATGGCGGAACTTGATATCCAGATCAGCGTCGAGGAGGGCCAGTGGCCCTCCGAAGACGTCTTGCATGCATTGGCGGACCGCGTATTGGAGACGGCCGCGACCTATCTGCGCGAGACCGAGAAGCAGCCATTTCCGAAAATGATCCCCGAGGTCTCGCTGGTTTTCACCGACGACGCGTCGATCCAGGACATCAATGCTGAATGGCGGGGCAAGGACAAGCCGACCAACGTGCTGTCGTTTCCGGCATTCCCGGTCCAGCCCGGCAAGGTCCCCGGCCCGATGCTCGGCGACATCATCATCGCCAGAGAGACGGTGGAGCGCGAGGCAACCGAGCTTGAGAAGAGCTTCGACGACCACCTGACGCACCTGATGGTGCACGGATTCTTGCATCTTTTCGGCTACGATCATAATAATGACGCGGAAGCCGAAATTATGGAGGGGCTGGAGACTCGCATTTTGGCGGCACTCGGCCTATCTGACCCATACGAGGGTCAAGACCTTAAAATGGAACCATGAGCGACTTTACGACGAGACCGGCCCCTGAGGCCAAGGACGCCGACCAATCCTCCTCTTCCGACGAGGGTGGCAGTAGTAGCAGGCAGTCCGGACGATCCCAATCCTTCTGGTCGCGCGCTGCACGCATCCTGAGGCCGCAGCAAGGCTCGCGTCTTCGCGAGGATCTGGCTGACGCGCTGATGACGGATGCAGCCGGCGACGATGCCTTTTCGCCCGACGAACGGGCGATGCTGCACAATATCCTGCGCTTCCGCGAGGTTCGCGTGGCCGATGTCATGGTGCCCCGCGCCGACATCGAAGCCGTGGATCAGAACATCACCATCGGTGAGCTGATGATCCTGTTCGAGGAATCCGGCCGCTCCCGTATGCCTGTCTACGCCGAAACGCTGGACGACCCGCGCGGCATGGTCCACATCCGCGATCTGCTTTCCTACGTCGCCAAGCAGGCGCGCAACAAGCGCCGCAGCGGCACGAAAACCGTCAAGGCAGCCGAGCCGATCGTCGAGGTATCGCCCGAGCACCTGCAGAAGACGCCTCGCGTGGCCAAGCCGAATTTCGATCTTGCCCGCGTCGATCTGCAGAAGACTGTCGCCGAGGCCGGCATCATCCGCAAGATCCTGTTCGTTCCGCCGTCGATGCTGGCGTCCGATCTGTTGCGCCGCATGCAGGTCAACCGCACGCAGATGGCGCTTGTCATCGATGAATATGGCGGCACCGACGGCCTCGCTTCGCATGAGGATATCGTCGAGATGGTGATCGGCGACATCGACGACGAGCACGACGACGAAGAGGTCATGTTCAAGCGCATTTCGGAAGACGTCTTCGTTGCCGACGCGCGCGTCGAACTTGAAGACATCGCCGAAGCGATCGGGCCCGACTTCGACATCACCGAGCAGGTAGACGAAGTCGACACCCTGGGCGGGCTGATCTTCTCCGAACTCGGACGCATCCCGGTGCGTGGCGAGGTCGTTCAGGCCCTGCCCGGCTTCGAGTTTCACATACTCGATGCCGATCCGCGCCGCATCAAGCGGGTCCGCATCACGCGCAAGCGTCAGGCGATCCGCCGCCGTATCAAGACCGACGGGGACGGCGCGTCGGGTCCGGAGCACGGCGACGAACGGCAATCGGAAGCCCCCACGACAAACTGATCGGCGCCTACCACGACAAATGGCGGCTTTTTTGAAAGACTGCGAACACAATTGATTCGTGGCTTGGTGGGAGTGCGCATGGAGCGGCTTGCGGACAGGGTGATCCTGGCCTGGGGTTTCAAGAGAGTGCTGCTGGCGATCCTTGCCGGCGCTTTCGGGGTATTGGCGCTTCCGCCGATCGGCTTCTTCGCCGCGATGTTCGTTTCCTTCACGTTGCTCGTGTGGCTGATCGACGGTGCGGCCGCCTCTCCGCACAGCAGCCTGATCGGTCGGCTCTGGCCGTCCTTCGTCACGGGCTGGCTGTTCGGCTTCGGCTACTTCGTTGCCGGCCTCTGGTGGCTCGGCCATGCCCTGATGATCGATGCCGACGCCTTTGCCTGGGCGCTTCCGCTCGCGATCTTCGGACTGCCTGCAGTGCTCGCGATCTTCTACGGCCTTGCTACCGCGCTTGCCCGCATCCTCTGGTCCGATGGCGTAGGACGCATTGCAGCGCTTGCCGCGAGCTTCGGGCTGCTGGAATGGGCTCGCAGCGTGCTGTTTACCGGCTTTCCCTGGAACGCGATCGGCTATGGGATGACGCCCGTGCCGCTGATGATGCAAACGGCGCACATCATCGGCATCATGGGGATCACCGCACTTTCGGTTTTCATCTTCGCCGCGCCGGCGCTTCTCGGCACCAAACAGGGCGCCAGATTCGGCGTTTCTCTGGCTGTGCTGCTGTTTGCGGCGCATCTCGGCTACGGCGCCTATGTGCTTTACGGCGCACCAAAACCGGCAGCGGCAACCGTGGCAGGTCCGGTTATCCGGCTCGTCCAGCCGATGATCGAGCAGACCGCCAAGATGGATACCGACGGCGATCGTGCCGTCATCTTCGAAAAGCACCTGAAGCTCTCCGCCGAGCCTCCGCAGGATGGCGGCAGGAAACCCGACATCATCGTCTGGCCGGAGACGGCGATCCCGTTCATCCTGACGGACAACCAGGACGCTCTCACCCGGATCGCCGATACGCTCGACGACAATCAGGTACTGATTGCCGGCGCCGTCCGGGCCGAGGACATGGGGCCAGGCAACGCGCCACGCTACTACAATTCGATCTATGTCATCGACGGGCGCGGCCAGATCGTCGCCGCCGCGGACAAGGTGCATCTCGTGCCGTTCGGCGAATACATGCCGTTCGAGAGCGTGCTGAACGAATTCGGCATTCAGAACATCGTCGAGATGCCCGGCGGCTTTTCCGCTGCCGCCACGCGACAACTGCTGACGCTGCCCTCGGGCATGAAGCTCTACCCGCTGGTCTGCTACGAGATCATCTTCCCTGACGAGATGGCCGGCGACATCGCCTCGGCGTCAGCCATCCTGAACATCACCAACGATGCCTGGTTTGGTGCGACACCGGGGCCTTACCAACACTTCCAGCAGGCGCGCGTGCGCGCGGTGGAGACCGGGCTACCGCTGATTCGCGACGGCAATAGCGGCATTTCGGCCGTCGTAAACGCCCGCGGCGAGATAATCGCCGGGCTTGGGCTTAATAAAACGGGCTTCGTCGACGCAACCATTGATGGAGTGGGGTTTACGAGCAATCCTGCATATACGCGCCAGAGGTACTTCTGGTTGATCGAAATACTCTTGTTTGTAATTGCAGCCGTTTCGCGCTCCGGTTTAGTTTTCAAGCGGAATTGACCGAAAACCCCTAAAATTGCATAGTGGTTGCGATCGGCGTTCTTAACGTATGTTTCAAAGAGATAGATCAAGGCTTTGCAACGTGGCGTTTTGGGGATGGGTTTGGGCATGCCGGTTTGAACAAGGTTGAAAATTTTTGTTAGGCAGGACCATGATTGAAAATAAGAAGAAGCCAAACCCGATCGACATCCACGTTGGCAGCCGGATTCGCCTTCGACGCACAATGCTTGGGATGAGCCAGGAAAAGCTGGGCGAAAGTCTCGGCATCACCTTCCAGCAGATCCAGAAATACGAAAAGGGCACCAACCGCGTCGGTGCCAGCCGTCTTCAAAACATTTCCAGCATTCTCAACGTACCGGTTTCCTTCTTCTTCGAAGATGCACCGGGCGAACATTCCGGCGCGCTCACGGGCATGGCCGAGGCTTCCAGCTCCAACTACGTCGTCGACTTCCTGTCGTCCTCCGAGGGGCTTCAGCTCAACCGCGCCTTCGTCAAGATCACCGACCCGAAGGTCCGTCGCAAGGTCGTGGAACTGGTCAAGGCTCTGGCTGCCGAAGCCGACAGCGAATAATCATCAGTAAGAATACCGACTAAAACGAAAACGGCCTAAATGGCCGTTTTTTGCGTTTCTAGGGCAAAATTTGCCACTTAGCCGCAGATATAAAGATATATTTATGTCCTTCTGCGCTTGTTTTTCGTGAGCGGACTCGATACCAACTAGGCAGCTTTTGTTCTTTGAGGGGAATCCCGAGATGCGCGCCAATTACCTCTTCACCAGCGAGTCAGTAGCCGAAGGTCACCCGGACAAGGTGTGTGACCGGATCTCCGACGAGATCGTGGATCTGGTCTATCGCGAAGCCGCGAAGACCGGCGTAAACCCGTGGGGCGTCCGTATCGCCTGCGAGACGCTCGCCACCACCAATCGTGTCGTGATCGCCGGTGAAGTTCGCCTGCCGCCGAGCCTGATGAAGAAGGACAAGGACGGCAACGACGTCATCAACCCGTCCAAGTTCAAGGCAGCGGCCCGCCGCGCCATCAAGGACATCGGCTACGAGCAGGACGGCTTCCACTGGAAGAAGGCGAAGATCGACGTGCTGCTGCACTCGCAGTCGGCCGACATCGCCCAGGGCGTAGATAACGCCGCCGACCAGCAGGGCGACGAAGGTGCCGGCGACCAGGGCATCATGTTCGGTTACGCCTGCAAGGAGACGCCGGACCTGATGCCGGCGCCGATCTACTACTCGCACAAGATCCTGCAGCTGCTGGCAGTCGCCCGCAAGAAGGGCGACGGCGACGTCGCCAAGCTCGGCCCGGATGCCAAGAGCCAGGTGACCGTTCGCTACGTCGACGGCAAGCCGGCCGAAGTAACCTCGATCGTTCTCTCCACCCAGCACCTCGACGACAGCTGGGACTCCAACAAGGTTCGCGCGGTTGTCGAGCCTTACATCCGCGAAGCCCTCGGCGACCTGCCGATCGCCAGCGATTGCAAGTGGTACATCAACCCGACCGGCAAGTTCGTCATCGGGGGCCCTGACGGCGACGCCGGCCTGACCGGCCGCAAGATCATCGTTGACACCTACGGCGGCGCTGCTCCGCACGGCGGCGGCGCCTTCTCCGGCAAGGACACGACCAAGGTCGACCGTTCGGCCGCCTATGCCGCGCGCTACCTCGCCAAGAACGTCGTGGCAGCCGGCCTTGCCGATCGTTGCACGATCCAGATCTCCTACGCGATCGGCGTTGCTCAGCCGCTGTCGATCTATGTCGACCTGCATGGCACCGGCAAAGTAACCGAAGACCAGGTCGAAGCGGCGATCCGCAAGACCATGGACCTTTCTCCGACCGGCATTCGTCGTCACCTCGACCTCAACAAGCCGATCTACGCCAAGACTTCGGCTTACGGCCATTTCGGCCGCAAGGCAGGCCGTGACGGTTCGTTCTCCTGGGAGCGCACGGATCTCGTGAAGGCCCTCAAGGAAGCTGTGAAGGCTTAAGGCAGAGCAATGACCGATATGGAACGCCGTGGCCGCGCGACCGAAGCCTTTTTCGGTCGCCGCAAGGGAAAAGCGCTTCGCGGACAACAGGCGGAGAAGCTGAATACCCTGCTGCCGGCGTTCATCATCGATCTCTCGGCGGCTCCCCCGGAGCCGCTGAACGCACTCTTTCCCGTCGCGACCAATCGGCTCCGGTTGGAAATCGGTTTCGGCGGTGGTGAACATCTGATCCACCGCGCGGTGGAGACACCGAGCACGGGGTTCATCGGCGTCGAGCCGTTCGTCAATTCGATGCAGAAGCTGCTGTCGAGCGTTGACAATGCCGGCGCCAGGAATATCCGCGTCTTCAACGACGATGCCACGCAGCTGCTGGATTGGCTACCGGACGGTTCGATCGACCAGATCGACCTTCTCTATCCCGATCCGTGGCCGAAGCGAAAGCACTGGAAGCGCCGGTTCGTGTCGAAGACCAATCTCGATCGCTTTCACCGCGTACTGAAGCCAGGCGGCCTGTTCTGCTTTGCGTCCGACATAGACACGTACGTCAACTGGACGCTGCTGAAGTGCCGCGATCACGGTGGCTTCGAGTGGATGGCCTCCAATGCGGCCGATTGGCTCACGCCCTATGAGGGCTGGCCGAGCACGCGCTACGAGGCGAAGGCCCGGCGCGAGGGACGCTCCTCCGCTTACCTGACGTTCAAGCGCGTCTAGGGCAGCATCCGGCGTCAGCCTATATCCAGCATGATGACGCCCTCCGCACACTCCTCAGCCTTCTTGACGACCGTCCCATCGGGCCGGACGGCGAGTGTGCAGCCGTAGCTCATCCAGCCAGCGCCATTCGTTCCGACGACATCGGATGACACGACCCAGCACCCGGTCCTGATGGCGCAGGATCGGAGGCTCTCAATTGCCGGCTCTCGCCAACGCTCGACCTTGTGTTCCTCAAGCATCATGTTCAGCGGCGCACAGACAAGCGTGGCTCCCTTGGCCACCAGACTGTCCGCAAGCGCCGGCTTCCTGAAATCGCTGCAGATGTTGATCCCGAAGGTTTGCGACCTGCGGCGCCATACGGGAAACTCGTCTCCAGCCGTGCAGCCGTCCTCCAGCGGGTTGGCCTTGGCGTAGACGCCGAGGAGCTCGCCGCCTTCCACGAGCATGGCACTGTTGTACACCTGATCACCGCGCCGCTCGAAGAAGCCGACGATGGCCGTCGCGCGGGTCGGACGCAGATGCTCCAGACATTTCAGAAAGCTGCCGCCGTCCGTCGCCAGAGCGCGGCGTTCAATGATCGAACGGTCGTAGCTGTGGCCCTGCAGATAACATTCCGGGAAAAGGGCGAGATCGACATTGTTGTCGTCTGCCCATCGCAAGTCGCACAAAAGCGTTTGTGCCGCCCTCTCCACGTCATCGAAAATCGGGAACCGCTGGAAAGAGGCTATGCGCATGCAAGGCTGTTTAGCACGAGTCTCCATCGCTATAAAAGCGGGAGCCCAGCCAACCGTGGACACGCGTTCAGTCGCGTGGCCACCGGAGCAGCGCCTTGGTTAGTGCAGGCTTACCGTCTTCAGCTCATCCTCCGCAGCCTTGAAGAAGGTGCTGGAGCGATTGTCCGTGAGCAGGATCGGCGTACCATCGGCGCCGAAGAGCGCCCAGAGGTCAACACTCGGATCGATATCCGGCGCTTCGGGAAAGCACCTGGACACTTCTTCAGAGCGTATTTTTCGGATGTAGGCGACCTCGCCGTTGCCGATTCCGGCAAGTTCGGTTTTGGTCAGGTGCGAATTGGCTTCTTTCATCAACATTTCCTGTACCTCCATGAGAAGGGACCAACGGCTCAAGTGTGCCGTTGTCCTACTGTGAGACCGAAATGTTAATTTTCTTCACCATACGGTCCGGTTCCGGACGAATGAGGTCCACAGACAGCAAGCCATTCTTCAAGCCGGCGCCGAGAACCTGCATGCCATCGGCCAGCACAAATGTGCGTTGAAACTGACGCGCCGCTATGCCGCGATAGAGATATTCACGCTCACCCTGATCGACCTGGCGGCCGCGGATCACCAACTGATTTTCCTCGACCGAGACGTCAAGTTCTTCCTCGCCAAAGCCGGCAACCGCAAGCGTTATGCGCAGCCGCTCAGGCGTATTCGACACGCGGTCAGCGGCCATGCGTTCGATATTGTACGGCGGATATCCATCACTGGCCTTGGAAATCCGCTCGAGCGTCTTCTCCATGGCGTCAAAGCCCAAAAGAAGCGGGCTGGCGAAAGGCGTAATGCGGCTCATCGTTCTCAAGTCCTTGATCCAAGCGACCTAACCAGACCTGAACGTCAGCATCCGGGTACTGCTAATATGGGAAGCCGGGCGTGCGCGCGCAAGGCAAAGCTGCTGCATTCGATGACTGCAGCCCACGCTTGACAAAGACCGCTGCGCCTCGCATCAAAACGGGCCCGTACCGGCTGCGCCGATTTGCTACGGGAAAATAAACAAACGGTGCATGCCAGGAAGACGCGCACCACGAGGATGGAACGACCGGAATGGCAGACCCAAGAAAGATCATTATCGACACGGACCCAGGTCAGGACGATGCTGCTGCGATCATGCTCGCATTCGGCAGCCCCGAGGAACTCGAAGTCCTCGGCATCACGACCGTTGCCGGCAACGTGCCGCTCTCCTACACGAGCCGCAACGCCCGCATCGTCTGCGAACTCTGCGGCAAGACCGACACCAAGGTTTTCGCCGGTGCCGACAAGCCGATCGCGCGCAAGCTGGTGACGGCGGAGCATGTGCACGGCAAGACGGGCCTCGACGGCCCGACGCTTGACGAGCCGACCATGCCTCTCCAGGCCCAGCACTCCGTCGACTTCATCATCGAAACGCTCCGCAACGAGCCGGCCGGCACGGTGACGCTCTGCACGCTTGGCCCGCTTACCAACGTCGGCATGGCCTTCCAGAAGGCGCCCGATATCATCCCGCGCATTCGCGAGCTGGTGATGATGGGTGGTGGCTTCTTCGAAGGCGGCAACATCACGCCCGCAGCCGAGTTCAACATCTACGTCGATCCCGAAGCAGCCGACATCGTGTTCCGGTCCGGCGTCCCGATCGTGATGATGCCGCTCGACGTGACCCACAAGCTCCTGACCCGCAAGGACCGCGTCAAACGCATGGCGGACCTCGGAACGCGTCCCGCCATCGCTATGGTGGAGATGCTTGAGTTCTTCGAGCGGTTCGATATCGAAAAATACGGTTCGGACGGCGGCCCGCTGCACGACCCGACGGTCGTGGCCTACCTGCTCAAGCCTGAGCTCTTCCAGGGCCGGGACTGCAACGTGGAAATCGAAGTGAAGTCGGAACTGACGGTCGGCATGACCGTGGTCGACTGGTGGCACGTGACCGATCGCAAGCGCAATGCCAAGGTCATGCGCGACGTCGACGCGGACGGCTTCTTCGATCTGCTGATCGAGCGCTTCGCCCGCATCTGATCTAGACGCTGAGAAATCAGGCCCGCGAAAGCGGGCCCGATGGAATCAGGCATCTTTCTGGTCGAATATCGAGTTCACGTCGGCTTCGACGACCTTCGGGCCGCCCTTGGCGACACCGACCATGGCGGGACGGAGAACGCGCTCCCCGATGGTGAAGCCGGCCTGCACGACCTGAACGACCGTATTGTTCGGAACATCGGGGTTCGGAACCTCGAACATCGCCTGATGGAAATTCGGGTCGAACTTCTGGCCAACCGGCTCCAGCTTGCGCACACCATGGCGCTCCAGAGCAGACAGCATCGAACGCTCGGTCATCTCTACGCCTTCGATCAGCGTTGCGAGACCGGCATCTGCCGCTTCCCGGACATCAGCTGGAATGGCCTCGAGCGCGCGGCGGAGATTGTCTGATACAGCCAGCATGTCGCGGGCAAAGCCTGCTACGGAATAGGACTTCGCATCCTTGACTTCGCGCTCGGTACGGCGGCGAAGATTGTCCATGTCGGCAGCCAGCCGCAGATAGCGATCCCGCAGTTCGGCGTTCTCCGCCTTCAGCTGATCGAGCGGATCCGGCTGCGGCGCAGCCTCAGCCACGGTTTCGTTTTCGACGTTCGCAGCGGTATCGGCCGCCGCTGCGTCCGGTCCGTTCTTCGTCGTTTCGTCAGTCATGACGTTCTCCGGTCATTGGTGTCTTCTTGGATGTGCCCGATATCGAGCTTTGGCCGGCAAAAATCAAGTCTGCGTGACGAAGAACCCGGAAATGCGGGCGGATCGAGTTTGCCCGATCGCCATGCATTCTCATTTCATGCAATCCTTATATTGGTATATATTTATGGTCTCACCGCGGTTTTCAGGAGCCCCCAATGACCGATCAGGCAAGCTATAAAGGAAAGTGCTTCTGCGGCATGGTTGCAATCGAGGTCAGGGGGGAGCCGGTCGCGATGGGCTACTGTCATTGCAACTCGTGCCGGGAATGGTCGGCAGGGCCGATCAACGCCTTTACACTCTGGACGCAGGGCGCTGTGCACGTCACCAAGGGCGGCGAGCACATGGAGGCCTATCAGAAGAGCGACACAAGCGTCCGGAAGTTCTGCGAGCTTTGCGGCGGGCATCTGCTGACCGAGCACCCGTTGTGGGGCGTCACGGACGTCTACGCAGCGGTGATCCCGAGCCTGCGCTACACTCCCACTCTGCATGTGAACTACGCCGAGACGGTGTTTCGCGTGAAGGACGGGCTTCCCAAGTTCAAGGACATGCCGGCCGAAATGGGCGGCTCCGGCGAGCTCCTGCCGGAATAGCCGCCTTCGCGATCAGATGCCGGAACGCGACATTCTCGAGATAAGTTGGGCGGTGTAATCCACCATCGGTACGATGCGCGAGTAATTGAGCCGTGTCGGGCCAATGACGCCCACCGCGCCCACGATGCGATCGTCGTTGTCGCGATAGGGCGCGACGATCAGCGACGACCCGGACAGTGAAAACAGCTTGTTTTCCGAACCGATGAAGATGCGCACGCCCGGACCGCTCTCCGCCAGATTGAGCAGCTCGATCAGGCTGTCCTTCTTCTCCAGATCGTCGAACAGCATGCGCAAGCGATCGAGATCGTCAGCGCCCACAAGCCCTTCGAGCAGGTTCGACCTGCCGCGAATGATGAGTTGAGCGGGCTTGCCTTCATCCGCACTGCCGGACCACACGGCAACGCCGCGCTCGACGAGATCCTGCGACAGCGTATCGAGTTCCTGGCGCACGTTGTCCTTCAGCTTGCTGAGCTGATTGCGCAGCTCCGGAAGCGTCTGACCTGTCATGTGGGCATTGAGGAAGTTTGCCGCCTCGATCAGCTGCGAGGACGTCACGCCTGCCGGCAGCTCGATAATGCGGTTTTCGACCTGGTCGTGATCGCCGACCAGAACGGCGAGCGCCTTGGTCGGCTCAAGGCGAATAAACTCGACATGCTTCAGTACCGGATCGCTCTTGGAGGTGATGACGAGCCCGGCGCCGCGGGAAATGCCCGACAGCATCCGGCTCGCCTCGTTCATCATCGTTTCCATCGGATTGTCGCGATTTCCCGCGCGCACCTGGCGATCGATGTTCGCACGTTCCTCAGCCGTGAGGTCGCCGACCTGCATGAAGGCATCGACGAAGAAGCGCAGGCCCAGTTGCGTCGGCAACCGGCCGGCGCTCACATGCGGCGAGTAGATGAGGCCGAGTTCCTCCAGATCGCTCATGACATTCCTGACGGATGCCGGCGAAAGCGACATGGGAAGAATGCGCGAGAGATTGCGGGAACCCAACGGTTCTCCGCTTTCGAGATAACCTTCCACGATGCGGCGAAAGATTTCCTTCGAGCGTTCGTCCAGTGCAGCCACTGCATCCGAAACCGACGTCGATCTGAACTCCATGAATTCTTGCGCACCTGTGCTGACGATGATCGGACAAAATATAGCCAATCTCCGCGTGCTGGCAAAAGGGAAATTGCAAATGAGCGCCGCCAATCGTAGAAGCGGTCAACAACATAAAAGCGCGTGTGACGCCGTTTGCCATTCGCTTCGTACTTTTCGCGTCATGCCCCAGGAGAATAGAATGCGGCCATCAGGCAGAAAAACCGATCAAATGCGCAAGGTTTCCTTCGAGCGCAACTTTTCCAAGCATGCCGAAGGCTCCTGTCTGGTGAAATTCGGCGACACGCACGTGCTCTGCACGGCGAGCCTTGAAGAAAAGACGCCGCCGTGGCTGCGCAACACCGGCAAGGGCTGGGTCACCGCGGAATACGGCATGTTGCCGCGCGCCACCGGCGAGCGCATGAAGCGCGAAGCTGCGGCCGGCAAGCAGGGCGGACGCACGCAGGAAATCCAGCGCCTGATCGGACGGTCGCTTCGCGCCGTGGTCGATCTCAAGGAACTGGGCGAACGCCAGATCACGCTCGATTGCGACGTCATCCAGGCCGACGGCGGGACGCGCACCGCGTCGATCACCGGTGCCTGGATCGCGCTCTATGACTGCCTGAAGTGGATGGAAAGCCGCAACATGATCAAGGTCGAGCGGGTCCTCAAGGACCACATCGCCGCGATCTCCTGCGGTATCTTCGCCGATCAGCCCGTCGTCGATCTCGACTACCTCGAGGACTCTTCGGCCGAGACCGATGCCAACTTCGTCATCACCGGTGCCGGCGGCATCGTCGAGATCCAGGGTACGGCAGAAGGCAAGCCTTTCAGCGAGGAAGAGTTTGCATCGCTGCTGGCGCTGGCCAAGGCAGGCATCAGCGAACTCGTCGACCTGCAGAAGCAGGCCATCGCCGGATGAACGACATGCTGGAAGGCATGCTCGAGACCGCGCTTTACGTGGACGATCTCGACAGGGCCGAGGCCTTCTATGAAGGCGTGCTCGGACTGGCAAAGATCACGCGGGCGGGCAACCGGCATGTCTTCTTTCGCTGCGGCCCCGGCGTTCTCCTGATCTTCAACCGTGAGGAAACGATCAAGCCGCCGGATCAGCATTCGCTGCAGGTACCGCCACATGGCACGAACGGCGCGGGGCATGCCTGCTTTCGCGTCTCCGCCGAAAACCTGGACCGGATTGCCAAGCTGCTGACCGACGCAGGCGTCGCGATCGAATCCGAGGTGCGGTGGCCGCAGGGCGGCCGATCGATCTACTTTCGCGATCCCGCGGGTAACAGTCTGGAATGTGCCGAAGCCAGAATTTGGGGCATCGAATAGGATATCCAATGCGCAAGCTTGAGACCAAGACCATCGTCGTGGCCAGCCACAATGCCGGCAAGATCCGGGAAATCCAGGACCTGATCGGACCTTTCGGCTTTACCGCCAAGTCGGCGGCCGAACTCAATTTCATCGAACCGGATGAAACAGGCACGACCTTCGAGGAAAACGCGACGATCAAGGCGCTGGCCTCGGCACAAGCATCGGGCCTTCCGGCACTCTCCGACGATTCAGGCCTCGTGATCGACGCGCTCGGCGGCGATCCGGGCGTCTACACCGCCAACTGGGCCGAGACGGCCGATGGCACACGTGATTTCGCCATGGCGATGGAGAAGGTAGAGACCGCGCTCAAGGCAGCCGGCGCGACGAAACCCGAACAACGCACGTCCCGCTTCGTCAGCGTGCTGTGCTTGGCCTGGCCGGACGGCCATACGGAACTGTTTCGCGGCGAAGTCGAGGGAACGGTCGCATGGCCACCGCGCGGCAGCCAGGGTTTCGGCTACGATCCGGTCTTCCAACCGGCAGGCTATGAGACTACCTTTGGCGAGATGAGCGCGGAAGAAAAGCATGGCTGGAAGCCGGGCGATGCCCAGGCGCTCTCACACCGCGCCCGCGCCTTCAAGATTTTCGTCGAAACCTGCCTGGAAGCATAAGGGCGATCGTGGACACCTTGGAACAGCCGAACCTGCTGCGCAATGCCCCTCTCCTGCCCGATACCGGCGAGCCCGGTTTCGGCGTCTACGTGCATTGGCCGTTCTGCGCCGCCAAGTGCCCCTATTGCGATTTCAACAGCCATGTCCGCCATCAGCCGGTCGATCAGGAGCGCTTCACCGCCGCCTTCCTGAAAGAAATGGCAACGATGCGCCAGATGAGCGGACCGAAAACGGTCACCAGCGTCTTCCTCGGGGGCGGCACGCCGTCCCTGATGAACCCATCGACGGTGGCAGCCATTCTCGACGGCATTGCAGCCGCCTGGCACATGCCTGATGGCATCGAGATCACTATGGAGGCCAATCCCTCCAGCGTCGAGGCAGACCGCTTCCGCGGCTATCGCGCGGCGGGCGTCAATCGCGTCTCGCTCGGCGTCCAAGCCCTGAACGATCGCGACCTGAAGTTCCTCGGTCGGCTGCACGACGTCGCCGACGCGCTGAAGGCGATCAAACTGGCGCGCGACATCTTCCCGCGCATGTCCTTCGACCTGATCTATGCCCGGCCCAACCAGACGGTGGAGGAGTGGGACGCCGAGCTGAAGCAGGCGATCTCCTATGCCGTCGACCACCTGTCGCTCTATCAGCTGACGATCGAGGAAGGCACGCCGTTCTTCGGATTGCATAAGGCCGGCAAGCTGATCGTTCCTGATGGCGAGCAATCCGCGCTGCTTTATGAGGCGACGCAGGAAATTACCGAGCGCGAAGGCATGCCGGCCTACGAGGTTTCCAACCACGCACGGCCGGGCGCCGAAAGCCGGCATAACCTCACCTACTGGCGCTACGGCGATTATGCCGGCATCGGCCCGGGAGCACACGGACGCCTGACGCGCGGGAACGCCAAGATCGCGACCGCCACCGAGCGCAAGCCGGAGGCCTGGCTTGATCTGGTGGAGCGCGGCGGACATGGCATGCTGGACGAGGAAGTGCTCGGCTATGAGGAGCAGTCGGACGAACTGCTACTGATGGGGCTGCGGCTGAAGGAGGGCGTCGATCTCGCCCGCTGGCAGCAGCTTTCCGGACGGGACCTCGATCCAAAGCGCGAAGAGTTCCTGCTGCAGCACGGCTTCGTCGAGCGGATCGGCAATTCGCGCCTACGCTGCACGCCATCCGGCATGCTCATCCTCGATTCCGTCGTCGCCGACCTCGCCTGCTAGGCGAGGTCTAGGCCGGTCTTTTACGGCCGAAGGGCATCAACCGTCCGTCGATCGCCGCGAGGCCGAGGGCGATCATTGCCATGCCGATCAGATGTTTGGCCTGCAACTGTTCGCCCAGCACCAGCGCTCCCAGCAGAATGGCGCTGACGGGGATGAGGAAGGTGACGAGCATGAGGTTGGTTGCGCCCGCGGTCGACAAGATCCGGAAGAACAGGACGTAGGCGATTGCTGTCGACAGCAGGGCGAGCCCGAGCAGCGCCATCCAAGTCTCGGACGACGGTGCTGCCAGCGTCCATGGCTGATCGACGATCAGCGCGATCGGTAGCATGAGGATGGTCGAGGCCGTGACCTGCCCGGCCGCCGGTAGCAGTGGCGCCATGCCCATCTGCCGGAAACGGCGACCAAATATCCCTGCAAAAGCATAGGATAGCGCGGCGCCGAGCACGGCGAGCTGTGCGAGCACGTTGGAGCCGAGGTCTCGCAGCACATCGAAGCCGATCATGTAAGCGACGCCGGCAAAGCCGACGAGCACGCCGAGCAGTCGATTGCCGGTCATCTTCTCGTCTGCGGTCAGCAGGTGGGCAACAACCACGCCGAAGAGCGGGGTCGTGGCGTTGAGGATGGAGGCAAGGCCGCTCGCGATATGCGTCTGCCCCCAGACGATCAGGCAGAAGGGGATCATGTTGTTGAGGATGCCCATGCCGAAGAAAGCGGCCCAGGACTTCCCGTCGCGCGGCATGACGTGGCCGGTTGCCCGGACGATGACGTTGAGCGCGATCGCCGCGATCAGCACGCGGCCGGTGACGATGGTGAAGGGCGGCAGGGTCTTGACCAGAATGCCGTTGAAGAGGAACGACCCACCCCACAGTAGGGAGAGCACCAGCAACATTCCCCATTCCGCAAGACCCATCTGTTTCTGCTGCATGTCATCGTCTCCTCCGCTCGATACCCAAGCTGTACGTCGCTATTGCGACGGGTGCCACCCGATTGTTGCGCGCCATTCAATGAGCGAATTATTCTCGCTCTATCGGCATTTGCGATTCCGATTGATAGCCGCCTTTATGCTGATATTATTTCGACAAATTGGGCACGACAAACGAGTCTTTTCGGCCTACGCTTTAGGTGAGCTAAATCATGAGCGATTATCTCCCATCCTTGTCCGCCCTTCGCGCCTTCGAGGCCGCCGCGCGCCATCTCAGCATGACGATGGCGGCGAAGGAACTCAACGTCACGCCGGGTGCGATCAGCCTTCAGGTTCGCGATCTGGAAGCGGCGCTGGGCGTGCAGCTTTTTGAACGCAAGACACGCGCGCTCGCACTGACCACGGAGGGCGCGGACTACTTTGCGACGCTGCGGGCCGCATTCCGCCTCGTGCGTGAGGCAACGGCTGCCATTACCACCCGCGCTCGCGGCGCCTTCCTCACGGTCACCTGTACCGCCGGTTTTGCGACCCACTGGCTGTTGCCGAGGCTCAGGGCATTCGAGGACGCGCATCCCGAAATCGACGTGCGGATCAGCACCTCGCATCGCGTTCTCGACTTCGCACACGATGGAATAGACCTCGCCATTCGCCATGGCCTTGGCGGCTATGACGGCCTGATCAGCGAAAGGTTGGTGGACGACGAACTGACGCCGGTCTGCGTGCCGGCGCTGGCAGCAGCACTTGGCGAAGCGCCAACACCCGACCGGCTTGCCGCCCTCACCCTGATCCACGACGTCTACCGACGAGACTGGCAGCTCTGGCTGGAGGCCGCCGGCGCCACCGGTGTCGACGGCAACAAAGGGCCGGTCTTCACCGACGGCAGCGGCGCCTTCGACGCCATGAAATCGGGTTCGGGCATTGCGTTGATGCGCCGCTCATTCCTGGCTCGCGAGCTGGAGGATGGGACGGTTGTGGCGCCTTTTTCGCTCGGCCTGTCCAGCCGCCTCGCCTACCATCTGGTTTATCCCGGTCTGGCGCTCGAGCGGCCAGCGGTCGCAGCGTTCCGTCGCTGGCTGCTATCCCAAGCGCATGGCTGACCGGCTGCTGCAGTTTCGCATGCAGGAATAAAAGTTGAGTTCCTTACTCGCATTTCATCTTCCCTCGGCCGCCTTTGTTGACTAATACACTCAGCATATCGCTCGCATGAGGATGCTGGGATCCAGATCGATGACCATTCGCAGATTGACGATCACATCGCTGCGGCACGCGGCCGGGAACCGTACCGTGGGCCTGAGGAATGATCCGCCTTCTCTGGAAGGACTGCGGCAGGCTTGCTCTCTTGCCGGACAGCCGCCAAGACGCGCTGTCACCACAACCCGGCGCAACGCCTGAACAATGGCGAGCGCGTCCCAACGGAAAATCGATTGTAGCGACCAGCCGTGCGGCCTGTCACCGGCCTTTTCCGGCGAACACGACTGGTGCCGGGACCGCATGATGCTAACGGCAGATCTCGCCGATGGCCTACCTCTCCTGGAGTTTTTTGACGGCGATGGCTTTCAGCAGGCGATCGACCGCTATGCAGAGCACTGCGGCGGCAGCGACAGACGGGCCGTCGTCTCGATGTGGTCGCTCTACTACTTCTCAGCCCTGGCCATTCCCTATCTTATCGCCCGCAGGTTGGCCGCGCAGGCGCTGCCGGTAGCCTTTGGTGACATGACCATCGCCTTGGCGGAGAACGGGCTACCACGCGCGTTCGGCGTGCTGCATGAGGGACACGGGCAAGCCCCGAACGCAGGTGACGATTTCGACGCCGTTGGGCCGCTGCTCCAAACACATCTGGGCGAGGCCGTTACTCGACTGAAAGCCTGCGGCATCTCGGCCAAGCTTTGCTGGAACAATGCGGCAGTATACGTCAACTATGCACTGCGCCTGACCAGCGGAGATGCGGCGACGATATCCGACCTGCCTCTGTTCGTCCGAGGCTGCCTGCCGGATGGCGGCGTGAATCCGTTCTGCGGCTGCGTTCAGCAGGTCGAAGAGGGCGGCGAGCGCGTCGCCCGCCGCAAGATCTGCTGCCTGCGCTACATGCTCCCCGGCGTTCCCAGTTGCGGCAAGACTTGCGCGCTGCCAAGCCAAAGGGGTTAGCGGTGGCTTGAGGCCCCGGTCTTGAACAGGCCGCCGGTCGGGGTCTGCACGAACATGTCCAGCGGAATGTGCTCCTGGTGCAGAAAACCCGACGACGGCAGCAGCCCGTCGCGGACCATCTCGATGACTGCCACGACGGAGGCCGAGGTCGTCCAGGCGATGGCGGTGCGGCGAGCGCCTGCTATCTCGAGCGGATAATAGGCGCGAACAAACTCCTTGCGGCGCAGGTTGCCGTTTTCCGTGCCTTCGGCAGCCACATGGACGTAGACGACATCGTCTTCCACGGGCGGCTTGGCATTGGTGAGGATCTCGCCAGCAAGCTTGCGCCTGTCGCGCATCAGCAGTTCGTGGAAGAAAAAGTTCATCAGGTCCATATGGCCGGGATAGCGCATGGTCTTGTAATCGAGGTTCTCGACCCTCCCGAGCAGCGTATCGCACATGGTGCCAAGGCCGCCCGATGTCGTGAAGGCTTCCAGCTTGACGCCCTCGACGTAGATTGTCTCATGCCACTCCATCGGCGAGACGAGTTTGCGGACGCCGCCCTCGATGACCTCGCAATCGTTGAGGTATTCATTGACGACGCCTTCCGGCGACCAGTTGAAGGCATAGCCGAGGAGGCCGGTCGGATGTTGCGGCAAGGCACCGACACGCATGCGGATCGAGCGGCAACGATCGAAACCGTCCGCCAGGCTTGATCCGACGATGCCGACAAAACCAGGTGCTAATCCGCATTGCGGCGCCATCAACCCGCGCGCGGTCTTCGACAGTTCGATGATGAAGTTGGTGGTCGGCACGTCCTCGGTCAGATCGAAGTAGTTGATGCCGGCCGTATGGGCCGCGCGCGCGAGTTCCATGTTGAGATGATAGGGCAGGCAGGAGAGCACGGCTTCGACACTCGACAGCAATTCCCCCATCACCGCCCTGTCGGAAATATCGCCGCTCCGGCATTTGAAGGGCAGGTCTCCCACCGGCAGCTGCGCATCGACGCCGATCACCTCGAAGCCGCCTTCATGCAGAAGCGTCGCTGCCAGTCGGCCGACCTTGCCCAGGCCAACGACGGCAATTTTCGTGAACGTCATGGATCCCTCCCCTGAACACCGTGTCTCCTCCCACGGCGGACGCTTGTACGCATGCGGTATCAAACAAAGGGATTGAAACAGAAAACGGCCAGGATTGCTCCTGGCCGTTGTTCTTTTTGATCGAAAGCGCCCGACTATTCGTTGATAAGGCGCTTCAGAAGCTCGATTTCGTGCGAAAGCTTGGTATCGCCGGAAATCAGCTCTTCAATCTTGCGGACGGCGTGCAGCACCGTCGTATGGTCGCGACCGCCGAAACGGCGACCGATCTCCGGGAACGACCGCGGCGTCAGTGTCTTCGACAGATACATGGCGATCTGGCGCGGCTTGACGATAACGCGCGTGCGGCGGTTCGAGACCAGCTCCTGGCGCGAGACGTTGTAATGCCGTGCAACGATACGCTGGATGTCTTCGATGCGAACGCGACGCGGCTCGCCGGAGCCGACGAGATGAGCCAACAGCTCGTCCACACGCTCGATCGACAGGTTCGGCTCGAAGGAACGACGGAACAGCAGCTGGTTGAAAGCGCCCTCAAGTTCGCGGCCGCTTGCAGTGATGCTGCGTGCCACGTGGTTGAGAAGTTCCGGCGAAATCTCCAGAGACGGATCTTCCATGCGTGCCACGTCGAGGCGACGCTTCAGGATTTCGAGACGCATCTCGTAGTCTGGTCCATCGAGTTCGATCGCCACACCACCCTGCAGACGCGAACGGACGCGAGGATCGAGGGATTCCAGCTCCCAAGGCGCGCGGTCGGCAGCAACGACGACCTGCTTGGCGCTGTCGAGCAGCATGTTCAGGAGATGGCAGAACTCGTGCTGGATCATCTTGCCCTGCAGGAACTGCATGTCGTCGATGATCAGAAGGTCGATGTTGCGCAGCGAGTCCTTGAGCGTCAATGCATCATTGTCGCGGATCGCGGTTGCGAAGCGCCACATGAAGTATTCCGCCGTCAGATAGACGACGCGCAGCGCCCGGGGGTTCTGCACGGCTGCATTGGCGATTGCCTGCAGCAGGTGGGTCTTGCCGAGGCCGACAGTCGAATGAACGAAGAGCGGATTGAAGCGCACAGCGCCCTGGCCGGCTTCGGCAATGGTCTTGGCCGCAGCAAGGGCAACGCGGTTCGAGCTGCCCTCAACGAAGGTATCGAAGGTGAACCGCGAGTCCAGCGGAGAGCCGAAAAGCGGCTGTCCCGACATGGACGGGCGCGCTGCAGCCGCAGCTGCAACAGTATTCTGGACAACCTGGCCCGCCTGCTGGGCGACCGGACGACGGATCTGCGAAACCGAGGAGGCCGGTTCCTGGGCAACCGCTTCGTCGGCAGGCTTGGCGGTACCGCGCGCCGCGGTACGGACAAGGATTTCCACCTTGAGAATTTCAGCGTCCTCGGCCTGGAACAGGCTGGTGATCAGATCGAGATAGCGATTGTTGATCCAGGACTTCAGGAAGGTCGTGGGTACGGTGAGACGCACGACGCTTTTGGATACCGAATGCAATTTCAGCCGGGCAAACCAGCTTGCATAGACATCAGGACCGACTTGAGCTTTCAGGCGTGCGCTAACGCGCTCAAATAATATGCCATTCTTCATGTCTCCCTTTTCCCCCGCCGCTTCCGGGCAAATAGAGCCAAACGCCTGCGAAGTCTTGTCCTCGTTATCCAAAACATTCGCCGCCATTGAATTCATGTGCATTATGCCGCCTTCCAATTCGACCGGGCGGCCTTAAAATCCGTCGCCCGATTATTTCCCCGCTATGGCCAGATCATGGCGCCCTCATGCACCACTATCGACCGGTTCACTCCAACGCCTGCCTCAATACATGAGGCGACTAGCGAGAGGCGCTGGGAACCCGCATCATGCAGCTTCCGTTTCGCTTCCCGTGCCGGTGGTCGTCCCTCGTCCCTACGACCCCAACATGCCTGCGCTTCTTCGTCCGTCCTTCTTCTCAGCGCACACAGATCCTCGTTCCGCGGTCGCCACAACCACAGTTCGAACTGTACCAGTGCGTGAGAAGCCGGAGGCCAAAGCTCTCCGTAACAAAAGACACAAAGCAATCAGCCTGCCGACGTGGCAGTCTTAGACCAAGCCTTTAAACAGGTGATGTCCGAGCCCCTTGTTGACCGGCATTTAGGCAGGATCGTGGACGGAGATCAACGATGAATTTTACGCAAAATTAAGAGCGGCCGGTTGACTCCGGCGGCACATTTAGGGCGTCACGCTGCCGTCAAAAAAGAATCGCTTTTGAATCAAGGAGATTCCCGAAACTGGTAATTTGGACACGCATAAAAAGAAAAAAAGAAAAAAGCTTCTTGACTCGTTTTAGACGCCGCAACGGAAGGTCTGAGTCGTGAAGGCTGAGAGCATCCTGACGCAAGCCGTTGTTTTTACTCGTTTTTTTATGTCATCCACCCGACACGAATTCGTCGCTGAATTAACCATAGGCTTGTCAGATCGCGGAATCGAAAAAGCCCGACAAAGTTGCCGGGCTAATCATAACGATAGGCTTCTTAACGAAAGATTACGCGGTCGCTGCGACCGAGAGAGCCTTCACACGAGCTGCGAGGCGCGAGACCTTGCGGGATGCCGTGTTGGCGTGCAGGACGCCCTTGCTTGCTGCGCGGGCCAGTTCCGGCTGCGCGGCGAGGAAAGCTTCCTTTGCCTTGGCAGCATCACCGGATGCGAGTGCCTCTTCGACCTGGCGAACGAAAGTACGAACGCGCGAGCGACGAGCCTTATTGACGTCGGTACGGCGGGCGATCTTGCGGGTCGCTTTTTTCGCCGAAGTTGTATTGGCCATGGATGCCTCTCTAAGAATTCGAACAAACTCCACCATTACCGCGGGCCCTGCGGCCACTTCATACAGCAATGCGGGAGCATAATCGGAAAACCGGAGTGGCTTCCCGAACCTTGGGCGGGCATATAACCCTAAAGCCGAGCGGCGTCAACGCGCATTTTCAAGGAAACTCCGCCTTTATCCAAGGCTCACCGGTTCTTGAAGGCCGGCTTACGCTTTTCGATAAAGGCTGTCATCCCTTCCTTCTGATCGTCCGTGGCAAAGAGACTATGGAAAAGACGGCGCTCAAAACGCAGCCCTTCCTCCAATGTCGTCTCCAGCGCGCGGTTGACAGCCTCCTTGGCCATCAGCACGGACGGACGCGATCGCGAGGCGATCTTTGCCGCCGCTTCCAGCGCCTCGTCGAGCAGCCGCTCGGGTGCCACCACACGCGAAACGAGTCCTGCGCGCTCGGCTTCAGCCGCATCCATCATGCGGCCGGTCAGGATCAGGTCCATCGCCTTCGACTTGCCGACCGCGCGCGTCAGACGCTGGGAGCCGCCCATGCCCGGAATGATGCCGAGGGTGATCTCGGGCTGGCCGAACTTGGCGGTCTCCGAGGCGATGATGAAATCGCACATCATGGCAAGCTCGCAGCCACCGCCCAGTGCAAAGCCGCTGACCGCGGCAATGACCGGCTTGCGGACCTTGGCGACGTCGTCCCAGCCGCTCATCAGATCGCGGCTATAGACGTCGGCATAATCCAGCGGCTGCATCTCTTTGATATCGGCACCGGCGGCGAAGGCCCGCTCGGAACCGGTCAATACGATTGCGCCAATGCTGTCGTCGGCCTGAAAGGCGGCATGCGCGCGCAGCAATTCGTCCAGCACGGTCGAGTTCAGCGCGTTCAAAGCCTGCGGCCGGTTCAAGGTGATCAGGCCCACCGCTCCGCGCGTTTCAACGATCAGCGTTTCATAGGACATGGGCTTCCTCCCGGACGGACTGACTATTTCTGGCAGACCGGGCAATAGAAGGTCGAGCGCCCGGCCTGGACGATCCGGGCGACCGTACCGCCGCAGCCCGGTGTGCGGCAAGGTAGACTTTCGCGGTCATAGACCGAAAAGGAATGCTGGAAATAGCCGAGCGAGCCATCCGTCTGGATATGATCGCGAAGTGACGAACCGCCAGCCTTGATCGCATCGGCAATGACATCGCGGATGGAAGAGACCAGCAGCTCCATCTGCTGGGTGGGCTTGCCCGTCTTCGTCACCAGGGTGGCTGCCGCCCGCGTCGGCTTCAAGTGCGAGCGCCACAGCGCCTCGCACACATATATATTCCCGAGGCCGGCAATATTCTTCTGGTCGAGCAGCGCGCTCTTCAGCGGCTGCGCCTTGCCGTCAAAGCGCCTGGCGAGATAGGCGGCGCTGAGTTCGTTGCCAGTCGGCTCCGGGCCGAGACCGAAGAGAAAGGGATTGATCTCGAGCGCCGTCCGCTCGGCCATGTCCATGAAGCCGAAACGGCGCGGGTCATTATAGATGACGCGGCTGGGGCCTGCCGGGCCTTCCAGATGGAAGATGGCGTGATCGTGTTTCTCGTCCTTCGAGCGAGGGTGATGAAACTCGGCGGGCGCCTCGGCGACCGGTCCCGTCTCGATGCGGAAGGATCCGGACATGCCGAGATGCGAGATGATGGTGGTTCCGTCGTCGAGATCGATCAGCAGATATTTGGCGCGGCGCCCGAGAGCGATGATCCTGCGGCCTGTCGCGCGGGCTTCGAGCCCTTCGGGAAACGGGAAGCGCAGATCCTTGCGGCGCAGCTCCAGCCTTGCGATGCGCGCACCTTCCATGGTCGGCGCCAGCCCGCGCCTGACGGTTTCGACTTCTGGCAATTCCGGCATCTTAACCCATCTATATCTAACATGTTTCAACCGTCGGCGTTGTGCGCTATAGCGCCAAGGTGCCGCGGATCGGACCGTGGCCCACAGATAGCGCCGCCGGCTTGCTTTCGCTATGGTCGCCGCGCTGATTTCAGAGATTGGAGTTGTTCGATGTCAGAAAGCCGTACCTCCGCCGAAGGCGGCATGGAAACATCATACGGCTTCCGCGAGGTTGCGGACGGTGAGAAGCAGGGCCTCGTCAACGAGGTCTTCCACAAGGTCGCCAAGCGCTACGACATCATGAACGACGTGATGTCGGTCGGCATGCATCGTGTCTGGAAGGACGCGATGATCGCGGCGCTGAACCCGCGCAAGGAGCCGGGCTACAAGGTTCTCGACGTCGCCGGCGGCACGGGCGACATCGCCTTTCGTATTGTCGAGGCGTCCGGGCGCAACGCGCATGCGACCGTACTCGACATCAACGGCTCGATGCTCGGCGTCGGCGCGGAGCGCGCCGCCAAGCGGAAGCTTTCCGACAACCTGACCTTCGTCGAGGCCAATGCCGAAGACCTGCCGTTCGAGGCCAATAGCTTCGACGCCTATACGATCGCCTTCGGCATCCGCAACGTGCCGCGCATCGACGTGGCTCTCAGCGAAGCCTATCGCGTCCTGAAGCGCGGCGGGCGCCTGCTGGTGCTGGAGTTCTCCGAGGTCGACATGCCGCTTCTGGACCGCGTCTATGAAACCTGGTCGTTCAACGCCATTCCGAAGTTCGGCAAGGCAATCACCGGCGATGCCGAGCCCTACCAGTATCTCGTCGAATCCATCCGCAAGTTCCCCAATCAGGAGAACTTTGCAGAGATGATCCGCGGTGCGGGCTTTTCGCGCGTAAGCTTTACCAACTACACCGGCGGTATCGCCGCTCTGCACTCTGGCTGGAAGCTCTGAGGCATGGCACCACGGAGCACCGCACCGCTTTCGGCCAGCATCGCCAGAGAATTTCGGACCTCATGAGTACACTTGGAGCATATTTCCGGCTTTCGCGCGTCGGCTGGATCCTGGTGCGCGAAGGCGTCATTTCGGCACTACCGTCCGATGACCTTCCGCCGATCGTCGGCGCCGCCAAGTCCTTTGCCGGCCTCTTCGCCCGCAATCGCAGCAGATCGCAGAAGCGCAGCGACCGGCTTGCCAAGGCCGTCGAACGGCTGGGTCCGTCCTATGTGAAGATCGGCCAGTTTCTCGCCACGCGTCCTGATGTCGTCGGCGTGGAATTCGCGGACGATCTCTCGCAGCTTCAGGACCGAATGGCCTTCTTCCCGCAGGGGGCGGCTCGCAGCAGCATCGAAGGCTCGCTCGGACGGCCGATCGAAGAGCTGTACACCAGCTTCAGCGATCCCATCGCGGCAGCATCCATCGCACAGGTACACCCGGCTGAGGTCAACACGACCTCCGGCCGCAAGAAGGTCGCCGTCAAGGTCGTTCGCCCCGGTGTTCGCCAACGCTTCACCCACGATATCGAGGCGATGTATCTCGTTGCGCACATGCAGGAGCGCTTCATGCCATCCAGCCGGCGCCTTCGCCCGGTCGAGGTGACAAAGACCCTGGAGCAGACGACCAAGGTCGAAATGGACCTCCGGCTCGAGGCGGCGGCGCTTTCGGAGATTGCCGAGAATACGCAGAAGGATCCCGGCTTCCGGGTGCCGACCGTGGATTGGGAGCGTACAGGGCGTGACGTCATTACCATGGAGTGGATCGACGGCGTCAAGATGTCCGATGTCGACGGTCTGCGCGCGGCCGGCCATGACCTCAATGCCCTTGCCGACACGCTGATCCAGTCGTTCCTGCGCCATACGCTACGCGACGGCTTCTTCCATGCCGACATGCATCCCGGCAATCTCTTCGTCGACGCCCAGGGCATGATCGTGGCGGTCGACATGGGGATCGTCGGGCGGCTCGGCAAGAAGGAGCGACGCTTCCTCGCCGAGATCCTCTACGGCTTCATCACCCGCGATTATATCCGTGTCGCCGAAGTGCACTTCGAAGCCGGTTACGTGCCCGGGCATCATAATGTCGAGAGCTTCGCGCAGGCGATCCGCGCCATCGGCGAGCCGATCCACGGCCAGCCGGCAGAAACGATCTCGATGGGCAAGCTGCTGACGCTCCTGTTCGAGGTCACGGAACTGTTCGACATGGAAACGCGGCCGGAACTGGTGATGCTGCAAAAGACGATGGTCGTCGTCGAAGGCGTGTCGCGAATTTTGAACCCGCGCTTCAACATGTGGAAGGCGTCGGAGCCGGTTGTCGGCGAATGGATCCGCAACAATCTCGGCCCGAAACGGATCGTCACCGATCTGAAGGACGGGCTGAAGGCAGCGGTCAAGCTTGCAGAAGCCGCGCCGGAGATTGCCGCCAAGACCGAGAAATTCCATCACCAACTGCTTCACATGAGCGAGAACGGCGTACGCTTCGACGCGGAAACGGCAGAAGCGATCGGCAAGGCCGAGGCGCGCCACAGCCGTTCCGGGCGGCTGGCGCTCTGGATTATTGCCTTGACGCTTCTCTATATTGCCTGGGTGGTAAGCTAGTTCAGCAGCATGCAAATGCATGCTGTGTTCGACATTTGGGATATCCCATCGGACAGGTCAGCCGCATAATCTCGTTCTCAAGGAGATATTGCAGATGAAGCACGAACGCCCCGGCATCGAACTTTCCGGACAGCCCTTCGGCTTTGCCGAGATGGTGAGGATCGGCTCGGGCAAGGCTGCGCTTTCCGTTTCCGCAACCGGCATGGCGCGGGTGGAGATCGCCCGAGCAATTGTCGAAGAGGCGATTGCGGCCGGAACGCCGGTCTATGGCGCGACCACCG
Organism: Rhizobium sp. AC44/96; assembly: GCF_001692185.1. Classification (NCBI taxonomy): domain Bacteria; kingdom Pseudomonadati; phylum Pseudomonadota; class Alphaproteobacteria; order Hyphomicrobiales; family Rhizobiaceae; genus Rhizobium; species Rhizobium sp. AC44/96. Next base: position 59,686 of record NZ_LXKO01000001.1, on the reverse strand, counting down.
GCGTCGGCGCGATGAAGGACGTCGAATGGTCTCCTGAGGATCTGGACGCCTTCAATCTCGGCCTTGTGCGAGCCCACCATTTTGGAACCGGCACGCCCTTCTCCTGCGAGATCGTCCGCAATGCGATGGCAATCCGCATCAATACCGCCCTGACAGGACAAGTCGGCTGCACACCGGAACTGGTGGATGCCTATATGCGCATGCTCGAGGCGGATGTGATCCCGGTCGTCAGGCGAACGGGCTCGATCGGCTGTGCCGATATCGGTCTCATGGGCCAGATCGGCGCCGTCCTGACCGGGGTGGGCGAAGCCGTCTATCGCGGCAAGCGCATGCAGGCCGCCGACGCATTCGCAGCGGCCGGATTGAAGCCGGTCGCCATGGCGCCGCGCGACAGCCTCGCCTCCTTGAGCGTCAACGCCGTGTCCTTTGCGGCAGCTGCCGACGCGACGCGCAACGCGGCTGCTTCCATCCGCGTGCTTCTCGCCACCGGGATGATGGCCTCGGGTGCCCTGGGTGCATCGCGCGATCCCTGGAAAGCCGTACGCCATGTCGGTACGGCCCGCGAGGCGTTGATCGGCGCATGGCTCTGCAATGCGTCGGATGCCTGGGAATGGCCTGTTACCACGCATGTGCAAGATCCACTCAGCCTGCGCATGGTGGCTCAGGTCTTTGGCGCGGTGATCGAGAACCTGTTGACGACGGGCCACAAGATTCTCGCAGCGACCGGGCGCTCGGACGACAATCCCGTCGTCGTCGAGGGTCGCGTGATGACCTCCGGCGGCTCGCTGCCGCTCGACGTGACGATCCTGCTCGAATCCGCGGCACTTTGCATGGCGCATGCCGCGCGCAACGCCTTCAACCGCTGCGTCCTGCTCGGCAACGGGCAGCGTCGGGACCTGCCCGTCAACCTAGTGCCGCCGGGTCGTATCGCAACCGGTTTCGGCCCGATCATCAAGCTCGCCGGCGAGATCTTCTCGCGCGTGCTGTCGATGTCGAACCCGGTTTCGGCTCAGTCGCTGGTGGTTGCCGCCGGTCTTGAAGACGAGGCCGCCTTCCTGCCGCTGGTCATCGAACGGTTCGAGCGGCAAATGCGCGCGCTGAAGCGTTTGGCTGCGCTGGAAGCCCTGCTTGCCGCACAGGCCGCCGACATTCTTGGCGACCGGCCCGAAGGCGTTGCCGGGATGATCTACGAGGTCGTCCGCAAGCATGCCGATTTCTATACGGTCGATCGGCCGCTGTCAGCGGAGGTCGAGGCGATCGAGGAAGAGCTTGGCTCGGACGCATTCGTTTCCAGGCTGATCGAGCAGGTGCCGATCGCAGCGTTCGACGACTTCTTTGCACTTGGTTCGCTCGAACGCATCGAGCAGAGGCTGACACGGGAAACGGCCACCATTTGAACCCTTGAGCCTACACGGAGATTTGCGGCATGGCTGATTTCGATCTCGTTCTTCAGGGCACGGTCGTGCTGCCGGAGCGTATTCTCGACCAGGGGTATGTGGCGGTTCGCGATGGCAAGATCGCGGAAGTCGGCGTCGGTGTTCCGCCGGCAGCCAGCGAACGGCATCTGCTCGGCAAGGCGCTGATCCTGCCCGGAGCGATCGATGCGCAGGTGCATTCGCTCTCACAGAGGGACCAGGAAGACTTCATCTGGTCGACGCGTTCGGCGGCCGCCGGTGGTGTGACGACGATCGTCGACATGCCCTATGACGAGGGCAATCTCGTCTGCTCGGCAGAAGCCGTGAAGAAGAAGGTCGACCACGCCAGCCCGCAGGCCCGCGTCGACTTCGCGCTTTACGGCACGGTCGATCCCGAGGAAGGACCGGCGCGCATTCGCGAGATGGTCGACGCCGGTGTCGCGGCTTTCAAGTTTTCGACCTTCGGCACCGATCCGAAGCGTTTCCCGCGCATTCCGCCCGCGCTCCTCGACGCCTGTTTCGCGGCGATCGCGCCGACCGGCCTGACGGCCGGCGTCCATAACGAGGACGATGAGGCGGTGCGTTCCTATATCGAGAAGGTGAAGGCGAGCGGGATCACCGACTACCGCGCGCACGGCCTGTCGCGGCCGCCGATCACCGAACTGCTTGCCATGCACACGATCTTCGAGACCGGCGCCAATACGGGATGCCCTTCGCATGTCGTTCACTGCTCGCTCGGGCGCGGCTACGACATTGCACGCGCCTACCGCCGCGACGGCTTCGAGGCGACGGTGGAGTGCTGCATTCATTATCTGACGCTCGACGAGGAAAACGACGTGAAGCGGCTGGGCGGCAAGGCTAAGATCAACCCGCCGATCCGCCCGCGCGCCGAAGTCGAGACGCTGTGGCGCAAGGTGGCCGAAGGCAACGTCTGGCTGGTTTCGACCGATCATGTGAGCTGGTCGGAAAACCGCAAGACCAATCCCGACATGCTGGCGAACGCCTCGGGCGTCCCCGGGCTGGAAGTGATGGTTCCGCTGTTCGTCAAGGGGGCGACGGAACGCGGGATTCCGCTGACCTGGGCGGCAAAGCTGATGGCCGAAAACCCCGCGAAACACTTCCGGCTCGACCATGTGAAGGGCGCGCTGACCCCCGGCAGGGATGCCGACATCGTCGTGCTGGAGCCCCGGGAAAGGGTCTACGACGCAGCGGCCAGCGGTAATAACGTCGTCGGCTGGAGCCCTTACAACGGTATCCGGCTTCCCTGGACAGTGACCGCGACCTATCTGCGCGGCAGGCAGATCGCTAAGGGTTCGACAGTCACGTCGGAGCCGGGCACGGGGCGTTTCGTACGCCCGTTGCCGCGGCAGATCATTGCCGGAGAAACCGCATGAGCCGCAACCTGCCGGTGAATGCGAACAGGATCGCAGAGGACATTCAGGCCCTGGGCGATATCACTGAGCCCGGCCATCCCTGGACGCGTCGCGCCTTTTCGCCGCTGTTTCTCGAGGGCCGAGCCTATATCGACGCACGCATGAAAGCGGCAGGACTGGAGACCCAGATCGATGCGGCGGGCAACCTGATCGGCAGACGGGCGGGCAAGAGGCCCGGCTCGGGAACGATCATGGTCGGGTCGCACTCGGATACCGTTCCGGACGGCGGGCGTTTCGACGGGATTGCCGGGGTGATTGCGGCGCTGGAGGTGGCGCGTGCCCTGAGCGACCAAGGCATACAGCTCGACCACGATCTGGAGATCGTCGACTTTCTGGCCGAGGAGGTCAGCATCTTCGGTGTTTCCTGCATCGGCAGCCGTGGCATGACCGGTCAACTGCCGGAAACCTGGCTTTCCCGCGAGACCGATGGGCGCGACCTCGCGACCGCCATCGGCGAGGTTGGCGGCGACCCTTCGACGCTGCTTTCGCAGCGGCGACCTGACATCAAAGGTTTTCTCGAACTGCATATCGAGCAGGGACCGGTTCTCGAAAACGAGAAGAAGGATATCGGCATCGTCACCGCGATCGCCGGGATCACGCGGATCGAGATCACCGTCGAGGGGCGCGCCGATCACGCGGGCACCACACCGATGGACAGCCGCGCGGACGCGCTGGTCGCCGCCTCTCAACTGGTCCTCGACATCCAGCGCGCCGCGGCGGAACGGGCCAAGCGGCCAGGACATTTCGCGGCGACCGTCGGAGAGTTCCAGATCGAGCCGAACGCGGCGAACGTGGTGCCGTCGAAGGCCGTTCTCCTCATCGACGGCCGGGCCGAGATCCGCAACGACATGGAAGCCTTCTGTGAATGGCTGGATGCCCATGTCATCAAGCTTGCGATCGCCCACGGCGTTTCGATCAAGAGCCCGGTTCGCGTCTCCGACAATTTTCCGACGCCCGGCGATGCCGGCCTGCTGAAGACGCTGGAAGGCGCCTGCGAAACGGTTGGCGCGCGGCATCGGCGCATGGCCTCGGTCGCAGGCCATGACACGGCCTGGATCGCCAAGGTAGCGCCCGCAGCCATGATCTTCGTGCCCTGCAAGGAGGGACGCAGCCATTCCGCCGATGAATGGGCTGAAAATGACGATATCGCGCTTGGCGCCGCCGTGCTGTTCGAGGCGGTGCGCGAGATGGACAAGCAGATCTGAATTGCACCACCGACCGGGGCCGCGACGCCTCGTGGATCGGGAAGCCAGGAGAGGGTGAATGGGACGCATACTCGTTGAGAAAGACGTCGAGGCGGCCGTCAAGGGCGGGTCCGTTTATGCCGCCGGCGGCGGCGGCTGGGCGGATCACGGGCGCATGCTCGGCTATGCCGCTGTCAATGTCGGAAAGCCCGAGCTGGTTTCGATCGACGAACTGAAGGATGACGACTGGATCGCGACGGCTGCCGCCATCGGCGCGCCCGCCTCTACCACTCCCTGGGAAATGCAGGGCATCGACTATGTGAAGGCCGTGCAGCTGCTTCAGGAAGAGCTCGGCGAAAAGCTCTCCGGTCTGATCATCGGTCAGAACGGAAAGTCCTCGACGCTGAACGGCTGGCTTCCCTCCGCGATCCTCGGAACCAAGGTTGTCGATGCGGTCGGCGATATCCGGGCGCATCCGACCGGCGACATGGGATCGATCGGCATGGCCGGTTCGCCGGAGCCGATGATCCAGACGGCCGTGGGCGGCAACCGCGTCGAAAACCGCTACATCGAGCTGGTCGTCAAGGGCGCCACCGCCAAGGTCTCGCCGATCCTGCGCGCCGCCTCGGACCAATCGGGCGGTTTTATCGCCAGCTGCCGCAATCCGCTGCGCGCCTCCTATGTGCGCACCCATGCGGCTCTCGGCGGCATCTCGATGGCATTGACGCTTGGCGAGGCGATCATTGCCGCCGAGCGGATGGGCGGCTCCGCCGTGATCGACGCGATTTGCAGGACGACCGGCGGGCATATCCTTGCCGAAGGGATCATCACCAGGAAGGACGTCGTCTACACCAAGGAAGCCTTCGACATCGGCACGATCGTCGTCGGCTCCGGCGACAAGGCCGTGACCATGCACGTGATGAACGAATACATGGCGATCGATGACGCCGAGGGCAAGCGCGTCGCGACCTTCCCCTCTGTCATCACCACGTTGTCCCCTGACGGGGAACCGCTCAGCGTCGGCCAGCTCAAGGGCGGCATGCACGTGTTCATCCTGCATGTGCCGATGGGCATCATTCCGCTCTCCGCAAGCGTTCTCGACCCGACGGTTTACCCGCCAGTGGAGAAGGCGATGGGGATCGAGATCGCGAAATATGCGCTGGCCGGCAAGAAGAACTGACAGAGGACCGCCTGGCGAGGGACGCCGGGCGGACTGCCGCAAAACGGCAAAGACATGAGTGAGGAAGGAAATTCCATGCCGAAGGCCAATCCACGTCATCCGAAATTTCCGATCCCCGGCGGGCCGGAGCTGCGGGCCAAGGGCTGGCGGCAGGAGGCATTGCTCCGCTTGCTCGAGAACGTCCTCTCGGTGGGCGAGGATCCCGACAACCTCGTGGTCTATGCCGCTCTCGGCAAGGCGGCGCGAAACTGGGCCGCACACAAGGGCATCGTCAAGGCGCTGACCGAAATGGAGGAAGACCAGACGCTGCTGATCCAGTCCGGCAAGCCGATCGGGCTGGTGAAGACGCATGCCAAGGCGCCACTGGTGATCATGGCCAACTGCAATATCGTCGGGCAATGGGCAAAGGCGGAAGTGTTCTACGAACTCCAGCGCAAGGGGCTGATCTGCTGGGGCGGGCTGACGGCCGGCGCATGGCAGTATATCGGCAGCCAGGGCGTCATCCAGGGCACCTACGAGATCTTCATGCGGATCGCCGAACGGCGCTTCGGCGGCGACCTTCATGGACGCTTCGTACTGACCGCTGGTCTGGGCGGCATGGGCGGCGCGCAGCCGCTGGCCGGGCGCATGGCGGGTGCTGCCATCCTTTGCGTCGATATCGACGCCGAACGGGCCAGGAAGCGCCAGGAGATCGGCTATCTGCAGGAGATCGCGCCGGATCTCGACACGGCGTTGGAGATGATCGACGCGGCGGTGAAGGAGAAGCGGGCGCTGTCGGTCGGGCTGATCGGCAATGCGGCGGAGGTCTATCCGGAGATCGCGCGGCGCGGCATCGTGCCCGATATCGTCACCGATCAGACCTCGGCGCACGATCTCGTCTACGGCTACGTGCCAAAGGGCATGAGCCTCGCCCAGGTGAAGGAATTGCGCGACGACGGCCAAGGGCAGCTGATGGCCGCAAGCCGCGCCTCGATCGTCCAGCACGTTACCGCCATGCTGGATTTTCAGAAGAAGGGTTCCGAGGTCTTCGACAACGGCAACCTGATCCGCACGCAGGCAAAGGAAGGCGGCGTTGCCAACGCCTTCGACATTCCGATCTTCACCGAGGCCTATCTTCGGCCGCTGTTTGCCCGGGCGATCGGCCCGTTCCGCTGGATGGCACTGTCCGGCGAGGACAGCGATATCGCCCGCATCGACGACCTGCTGCTCGAGATGTTTCCCGACAACAAGATCATCACCAACTGGATCCGGCTGGCCCGCGAGCATGTTCCCTTCGAGGGGCTGCCGGCGCGCATCGCCTGGCTCGGCCATGGCGAGCGAACGGCGCTGGCGCGGCGCGTCAATCAGCTGGTGGCGAACGGAGAACTCAAGGGGCCCGTCGCCTTCTCGCGTGACCATCTCGATGCCGGCGCCATGGCGCATCCGAACATCATGACGGAGCGGATGAAGGACGGGTCCGACGCCATCGCCGACTGGCCGCTGATCGATGCCATGATGCTCTGCTCTTCGATGGCCGATCTGGTGGTCGTGCACTCCGGCGGTGGCGGCTATGCCGGCTACATGACCAGTTGCGGCCTGACGGTTGTTGCCGATGGCACCGATGATGCCGACGAGCGGCTGGATCATGCGCTGACAAACGACACGGCGCTCGGCGTCATGCGCTATGCCGACGCGGGCTACGACGAGGCGCTGGACGAAGTGGCGAAGAAGGATGTTCCCTACATCAGGCTGGGATAAGCGGGCGGCAATGCCGGCATCTGCGGCTACAGCTGTGCCTCGATCGAGGCCTTGTCGATGACCGACCAGACCTCAACGATCCGGCCTTCGCGAAACTCGTAGAAGACGTTCTCGGTGAAGGCGACCCGCCTGCCGTTGACTGGCAAGCCGAACAGGATGCCTTTGGGCGTGCAATCGAAAAGCAGGCGACTTCCCAATCTGGGGAAGTCGGTCACGATGAAATCGATGGTGAAGGACAGATCGGGGATCGCCTCGAAATCGCCAACGAGCATGTCCCGATAACCCGACAGTCCGACACGCTCACCATTGTAGCGGACCTCATCGTCAACGAAGCGCGCGAGGTTTGGCCAGTCCTGATTGTTCAGGCAATCGATATAGCCTCGGTAGATCTCGGCAAGGGCGGATGTTGACATGGGTTACCCAGTCTGTTCAAGGGCTACAGGGCTATCTAGCGAGGCGCGTCGTGTCGGCAAGCCTGGCGCCCCCTCTATCAGTTTGAGGATAGACGAATGAAACCGCGCCATCATGTGGCGCAGGAAGTGAGTCTTCAACTCTACACATCTGATAGGTATCAGATCACGGACCGAAGCATCGGCGCACAGAACGGACCCATCATGCAGCCACGCACCTACGGTATGCTCCTCGTCGTTATCGCGACCATCATGTGGAGCACGGCGGGTCTTTTCGTCCGCGCGCTCGACCTCGATATCTGGACGGTGCTCGGATGGCGCTCCTTCTTCGGCGGGCTGACGCTGTCGATCATCGTCCTGGCGAAGCACCGGATCAGTGCCGTACCGGGCAAGGTACCGTTCTATTTCTACCCGCTGTTCGGGCTGATGGCCGCCATCTCGATGTATGGCTATGTCGGCGCGCTGAAGCTGACCACCGTGGCCAACGTTCTGGCGATCTACGCCACTGTTCCCTTTGTCGCCGCGGGTATTTCCTATCTCTGGCTGAAGGAAGCGATCAGCAAGCGCGTTCTGGTCGCGAGCCTCATCGCCTTCATCGGGGTTCTCATCGTTGCCGGCTTTGGCGCAAGGCCCGAGGACATTGCGGGCAACGCTCTGGCCTTCCTGATGACCTTGACGTTCAGCATTCTGCTCGTTGCGGCGCGCCGCTATCCGGCGCTTCGGCTGGCGCCGGTCAACGCGCTGGGATCGGGCTTCTGCGTGCTGCTCTGCCTTCCGCTGATGTCCCACGACCTGCCGAGCCTGACTGATATCATCACGCTCGCGGTGTTCGGCTCGACGACCTCGGGGATCGCCTACCTGCTGTTCATGACCGGTGGCCGCTACATTCCGTCGGGAGAGGCAGGGCTGATCGGCCTGCTCGATGTCGTGCTCGGGCCGCTATGGGTGTGGCTGGTCTTTTCCGAGACGCCGTCCGTTCCGACGATCGTCGGCGGCGTGATCATTCTCTTCGCTGTCTTCTGGTATCTCTGGAGCGGTATGCGCGGCAGAGAGCCTCGACGCACGCTGAAGAACGTCTAACCCTCGTCGGGCTGGGCTCAGCTTTCCGGATTCGACACTTCGATCAGGTTGCCGTCCGGGTCGCGCAAATAGACGGAACGGATCGGACCGTTCGCGCCAGTTCGCCTGACCGGCCCCTCCTCTATCACCACGCCCTCCGCCTGGAGATGCACAACGACCTGCTCCAGCAGTGTCGAGGCAATGAAGCATAGGTCGGTCGAACCGGGCATCGGTTGTCTTGCCTTGGGCTCGAACTCCCGACCGGCCTGATGAAGGTTGATCTTCTGATTGCCGAACCTGAGCGCCTTGCGACCCTCCCCGAAGGTTTCGATCGTCATGCCAAGCACCCGCGCATAGAAAGCGCAGGTCGCATCGATGTCGGCGACGGTGAGGACAAGGTGGTCAAGGCGATCGATGGTGATCATCGCCAAACCCTACCGCCTTGCCAGCCGTGCAGCAATGAGGGCGGCAATCATGCCCAGAGCCAGCATGATAAGCGTAAAGACCACAACGGCATTCCAACCATCCGCACCCCAGAAATAGCCGCCGGCCGAACCGGCCACGGACGAGCCGATGTAATAGGACAGCAGGTAGAGCGACGACGCGTGGCCCTTGGTGCCGCGCGCAAGGCGACCGACCAGTGCGCTCGCCACCGAGTGGGCAATGAAGAAGCCAGAGGTCAGCAACACGATGCCGAGGATGATCAACGGCAAGGAAGTGGACAAGGTCGTGGCGACGCCCGCTGCCGCAACGGCGATGCCGGCGGGCAGAACGATGAAGTGGCCGATACGGTCTCCCAGCATGCCGGCAATCCACGAGGCGGCGATGCCGAAGAGATAGACCGTAAAGATCAGGCCGAGTTCGGTCTGGTTGAGGTTATAAGGCGCCTGCACGAGCCGGAAGGCGATGTAGTTGTAGACCGTGACGAAGGTGCCCATGGCGAGAAAGCCGATGGCGAAAAGCAGCGGAAGTGCTGGATTGCTGATGTGGCCAACCCAGGCCCTCAGGTGAAAGCGCGCATCGAACCCCTTTCGCGGCGTGAAGTTGCGCGACGCGGGCAGCAGCAGGAAGAAGCCGATCGCGGCGGCAAGGCCAAGCATGCCGAGCGCGCCAAGCGCTACGCGCCAGGAGAAGAACTCGGCCAGCGTGCCGGTGACGACGCGCCCGGCCATGCCGCCGAAAGCGTTGCCGGCAATATAGAGGCCCATCGAGGCGCCAAGGCCGCGCGGATCGATTTCCTCCGAGAGATAGGCCATGGCGACGGCGGGGACGCCGCCGAGCAACAATCCTTCAAGCGCCCGGATGACCAGCAGCGCGTGCCAGCTCGGAACCACAGCGCACGCGATCGTGCAGATCGCAGCCCCGAGCAGCGAGGCAAACATCAGGCTGCGGCGGCCAAAGCTCTCAGAGACGGCGGCGGCGCAGAAAATGGCGAAGGCGAGGAAGCCGGTCGAGAGCGACAGCGACAGCGAACTGGCAGCAGGGCTGATCGCGAAATGCTCCGCAAAGATCGGCATCAGAGGCTGGACGCAATAGAGCAGCGAGAAGGTCGCAAAACCGGAGAGGAAGAGCGCGATGCTGGCGCGCTTGTAGGGCGCGGTTCCCTTTAGGAGGAACTGTTTTTTCGGCGGCTCATCCGCTGTGTGGACGACCGCCAGATTTGGACGGGACTGAAATTCGGAGACGTCTGGCTGCTTTTTTGCGGCGCGTGGCATGGGGGACCAACCTTTCACGCCCTTTGATCTAGCCAAGCCATGATCATTTGTCCAATATATGAAAGTGCCATTCTCGATATGTTTTGGAGATACCTATGGAGCTGCGCCATATTCGCTATTTCCTGGCCGTGGCAGAGGAAGGCAATTTCACCCGCGCCGCCGCCAAGCTCGGCATCGGCCAGCCGCCGCTCAGCCAGCAGATCCGGGATCTCGAAAACGAGATCGGCGCGGCGCTGTTTCACCGGGTGCCGCATGGCGCCGAACTGACGGAAGCGGGCTCCGCTTTCCTACCGGAAGGCAGGGCCGCGATTGCCGCAGCCGAAAAGGCCAAGCTTGCCGCGCAGCGCGCGACGCGCGGTGAGACCGGGCGGCTGGCGCTGGGCTTTACGGCGTCGTCGGCATTCAACACGGCTGTCAGCGGCACGATCCGCCGCTTTCGCGGCCAGTGGCCTGACGTGAGCCTGTCGCTGACCGAGATGAACAGCAACTGGCTGATGGAAAAGCTGATGCGCGAAGAGATCGACGTCGCCTTCATCCGCCCCGGCCTGGAAGATCCGAAGGATGTGCGGTTGAAGCGGCTCGCGGACGAGCCGATGCTGATCGCGCTGCCGGCGCACCATCCGCTTGCGGCATTCAAGAAGGTTCCGATCGCCGCTCTCGCCGGTGAACCTTTCATTCTCTTTCCCCGCACCGTCGGTCTCAGCCTCTATGACGATATCGTGCGCGGCTGCCGGGATGCCGGTTTCGAACTCGTGGTGACGCAGGAAGCGCCGCAGATTCCTTCGGTGGTCAATCTGGTGGCGGCCGATCTTGGCGTGTCGATCGTACCCGCATCGATCGCGCACCTCGCGCTTGATGGTGTCGCCTACCGGCCGATCGAGGGGCCGCCGCTGGTGGCGCGTCTCGGTCTTGCGATGCTGAAAGCACAACGCTCACGCGTTGCCGCCAACCTGATGAGCCTGATCTGATCAGCCGGCGGGGTCCCAATAGGGTGGATCGCCAAAGGTCTTGCGCAGGTGATCGGCGACTGCGCGCAGCTTGGCAGAGGGATTGCGGCCCTCCGGATGCGCCATGTAGATGAACTCGGCTTCCGGCCGATAGCTGACATCGATCTCTTGCAGATGTCCGGCACTGATCGCCGGTCCGGCGATGAAGGCGGGCAGAAGCGCGATGCCCAGACCCGCGGCCGCGGCATCGCGGATCATGTCCCCGTTGTTCATGCCCAGTGCCTGGCTGGCACGGACGACGATGGCGCCATCCGGCGTCTGGAAACGCCAGTCGGCAACACCACGGTTGGTGTAGAAGATCCCCTTGTGGCCATCGAGATCGGCAAGCGTCTTCGGCATTCCATGGCGTTCCAGATAGTCCGGCGAAGCGCATAGAAGCCGGCGGCTGCGGCTGAGCTTCCAAACGACCAGCCGGGAATCAACGATCGGACCGTGGCGAACGACGGCGTCATAGCCTTCGGAGGAAACATCGACGCGGCGATCATCGATATCCAGCACCAGCTCGATCTCGGGATGCTCGGCCAAGAACGGATAGAGGGCCGGGCCCAGATGCATGCGCCCGAAGGTGACCGGGGCCGCAATCCGCAACGGTCCAGAGAGCGTGCCCCGGCGTTCGGCCATTTCGGCCGATGCGTCCTCGATCTCCTGAACGATCCGGGACGCGCGCTGTAGGAAGGCGCTGCCATCCTCCGTCAGGGTGAGCTTGCGCGTCGTGCGATGAAGCAGGATCCCGCCGAGCGATTTCTCCAGCTCGGCAAGCCGTTCGCTCACCACTGATTTCGACAGGCGCAGACGCCTTGCCGCCTCGCTGACGGAGCCGGATTCCACCACGGCGACGAAAGCAGTTATCCCCTCAATCTTGATCATCGTTCGGTATTTCCGAATTCGAGTTCCGTTATCTGGAGACTAATCCGAACAAAAGAAAAATGCCATCTTCCACTCATCGAACGGGGCGCGAACGTCCCCTCAACCAACAACGGAGATGGAACAATGAACCGCTTGAATGGAAAAGTCGCAATCGTTACCGGCGCAAGCTCGGGCATCGGCCGCGCAACGGCCAAGCTCTTTGCATCGGAAGGCGCAAAGGTCGTGGTCGGCGCACGCCGCCAGGCAGAACTCGACAGTCTCGTCGAAGAGATCAAGGCAGCAGGCGGGAACGCCGTGGCGGTTGCCGGCGACGTACGCTCGGAAGACTATCACAAGGCGCTGGTCGCCACGGCCGTCGATCGCTACGGCAAGCTCGACATTGCCTTCAACAATGCCGGCACACTTGGTGAGGCTGGCCCGAGCACGGGCGTTTCGGAAGCCGGATTCAGCGACGCGCTTGCCATCAACCTGACGGCATCCTTCCTGGCCGCCAAGCACCAGATCGGCCAGATGGAAAAGAACGGCGGCGGCTCGGTGATCTTCACCTCGACCTTCGTCGGCTACAGCTTCGCCTTCCCCGGCGTTGCCGCCTATGCCGCCAGCAAGTCCGGCCTGATCGGCCTGACACAGGCGCTCGCCGCCGAATTCGGCCAGAAGAACGTACGCGTCAACGCCGTATTGCCTGGTGCAGTCGACACAGACATGTACCGCGAGATGAACGACACCGAGGACAAGCAGAGCTTCATCACCAATCTGCACGCGCTGAAGCGCGTTGCAGCGCCTGACGAACTTGCCCGCTCGGTCCTCTACCTCGCCTCGGACGATGCGAGCTTCGTGACCGGCACGGCCTCGCTGGTCGATGGCGGTGCCTCGATCACCCGCACCTGACCCCTTGCCTGATGATCCGCTCGTGATGGATAACCTTTCCGCGAGCGGATTTTCACAAACAGATTGTTATCGCATTTTTTCAAAGATCAGAGGAAACGAGACAATGACACGCCTGCAGAACAAGACAGCCCTCATCACCGGCGGCACCAGCGGCATCGGCCTGGAAACCGCCCGTCAATTCATCGCCGAGGGTGCGCGCGTCGCCATCACCGGCAGCAGCGCCAAGAGCGTCGAAGCCGCCCGCGCCGAGCTTGGTGACAAGGTCCTGGTCATTCAGGCCGATGCCGGGAATGCCGCTGGCCAGCAGATCGTCGCCAATGCGATCAAGGAAGCATTCGGCCAACTCGACATCCTCTTCGTCAATGCCGGCATTGCCGAATTCGGCCCGCTGGAACAATGGAGCGAAGCCGCTTTCGACAAGTCGATATCGATCAATGTGAAGGGCCCGTTCTTCCTCATACAGGCATTGCTGCCGGTCTTTTCAAAGCAGGCCTCGATCGTCCTCAATACCTCGATCAACGCACATATCGGGATGCCCAATTCCAGCGTCTACGCGCTGACCAAGGGCGCGCTGCTGACGCTTGCCAAGACGCTCTCGGGCGAACTCATTGGCCGCGGCATCCGCGTCAACGCCGTCAGCCCCGGCCCGATCTCCACGCCACTCTATGGGAAGCTGGGGATGTCCGAAGCGGACTCCAAGGCCATGGCCAGCCATATCCAGACGCAGATCCCCGTTGGCCGGTTTGGCGATGCAGGTGAAGTGGCCAAGACGATCATATTCCTCGCCTCGGACGAGGCTGCCTACATCGTCGGCAGCGAACTCATCATCGATGGCGGGATGAGCAACCTCTGAGATTTGGGATCCCGGCAGCATGAGAAAGGCCGCGGTTCCTCTCCTCCGCGGCCTTTCCTGTTTCTAGCGGCACCGGCGGAATGGAGCCGTGATCAAGCGTGGCGCGTCTTCCTGGCTTTGAGATAGAGCCAATCTAGCGCCAGCATGGTGACCAGAGACGCCCCGACCAGGGGGAACACCACGCCGCCGACGAGCAGTATTGCCAGCAGGCCCCTGAACACGCGTCGGTTGGAGGGAATGGGCGGCACGCCCAGCGACCCGGCCGGACGACGCTTCCACCACATGACAGCCGCGGAAACCGCCAGCATCACGATAGCCATGCAGGCGGCAAGCAAGACGAGCTGGTTTACCAACCCGAACTCTTGCCCCATGTGCACGTTGATCCCCCATTCGAGCCATTTGCCGAGCGGACCGTAGTCGGCAAAGCTCATATCGAGGAGCGGCTGGCCGGAATACTGGTCCAGATGCACGACGCGCTGTTGCGACAGGTCATCCGGATAGACCGAACCGGTGTAGACGCCCATCGCATCATCAGGAATATTGACGGCATAGCCGCGATGGAGGCCGAGCCGGTCGAAGGTGGCAACGGCCTCATCGAGGCTGATCGGTGCCGCTCCATGCTGATGGCCGGTCGATTGCGGGATTTGCGCCTGCTCCAGAGACCAGGAGGTCTTGGCTACATGGTCGAGGTGATCGCCGGACATCGGAACAGCCACGCGCACGCCGGCAGGGTAGCCGAAGTTGCTGCCGTTCGCCCACTCGTTGACCTTGTCACCCCACACACCGGACCAAGGCATACCGGTGATCGCCAGGAAGACGATGAAGAAGCCGACGAAGAGGCCCGTCACCGCATGCGTATCGCGCCAGAAGACGCGTCGCTTCGGAGTGCCACGAACGCTGAGCACCCCACCCGTCTGCCTGCGCGGCCACCAGAGATAGATCCCTGTTCCCACGAGAAGGATCGACCAGCCGGCGGCGATTTCGATCAAAGCCCGGGCGAATGAACCGAAATATTTGAGGCTGTGCAGGTAGCGGATCGTCCACATGATGGTCCCGCGGTCCGGCAAGGCGCCGAGCACCTCGCCGGTGTAGGGGTTCACGTAGACGGCAAGCTTTCCTTCGCTCTCGGTGCTCACCGTGATCTCGGTCGAGGAGATTGGCGAAAGCGGATCGGTAAATTTGACCGCGGTGCCCGGATGCGCGGCAAGGGCGGCGGCCACCATGGCGGACGGTGCTGTCCTTCCAACATTCTCCTGAAGCTCGACCTGTTTGAAGTCGGAATAGACGGCCGCGTCGATCTCGTCCTTGAAGAGATAGAGCGCGCCGGTGATCGCGAGTGTGATCATGAAAGGCAGGACCATGAGTCCCGCATAGAAGTGCCAGCGCCAGACGGCGCGGTAGACGTCGGATGCAGAACGCGCGGCAGCGCCGGCGCTCTCCCGACCGATGGTCAGATCGGACATGAATTGTTCCTAACGTGAAAGGTCTTGCGGACGCGCGAAGACACGGCGTCCCGAGAAAGATGACGTCAGGCGGACTGGGGAGGCGCGCGAGGCTCCGCGATGAGACCCCGCAATATCGGCGGAGCGGGCGTTTCGCGTGGGACGACAATATCGACCGCGGTTGCGACCACGATCCGAAGCAGATCGCCCTGCCCGCTGACGATGGCCGGCATCGCAGCCGAAGCCAGCCGGCACAATGTGCCGCATGGGCACTCGGGAAGTTTCTTGACTGGCGCACCGCCATGCCCGACCTCGCCGATCGAGCCATCGGCGGCGGCAGAGCAGATGATCTGAAAAGGATCGACGGCCGATGCGGCCATCGCGCCCTGCGCGGTGCCGGAAAGCAGGCCTTGCACAAGCAGCAGACAGCCGATCAGCAGCGCAATGGCGCTGGCCGTTCCCCTGTCCCGCAATAGGCGCCGAATCCCGCTCATGCGATCGTCCATGCCATAATCACACCGGCTTGTCACTGCGACCGATAAGACCCGCCCCTGTCGATTGCTTATTATTCGCCAAAGGCTTAGGGTCGAGATCGGTTAGTTGTGCGACGGGCGAGACCATGGTTTTCAGCGGCAAACGCATCCTTCTCATCATCTCGGGCGGCATTGCCGCCTATAAGAGCCTCGACCTGATCCGGCGGCTTCGCGAGCGCGGTGCGGCCGTTCGCCCCGTGATGACCAAGGGCGCGCAGGAGTTCGTAACGCCGCTTGCCGTCGGGGCGCTCGCCGCCGATCACGTCTTTACCGATCTCTTCTCGCGGCAGGACGAACAGGACGTCGGCCACATCAGGCTGGCGCGCGATTGCGATCTGGTGCTCATCGCGCCAGCGACCGCCGATCTGCTGGCGAAGATGGCCGCCGGGCTTGCTGACGACCTCGCCTCGACCATCCTGCTGGCAACCGACCGACCCGTTCTTGCGGCACCCGCCATGAACCCGCACATGTGGGCGCACGCCGCAACGAAGCGAAACGTGAAGACTCTCCGAGACGACGGTATCCGCTTTGTCGGGCCGATGGCAGGAGAGATGGCCGAGAGCCGGGAGGCCGGCATCGGGCGAATGGCAGAACCGCTCGACATCGTAGCCGCAGCCGAGGCGATGTTCGACGACAGCCCGAAGCCGCTGGCCGGCCGCAAGGCGATCGTCACCTCCGGGCCGACGCATGAGCCGATCGATCCCGTCCGCTACATTGCCAACCGCTCCTCCGGCCGCCAGGGCCACGCGATCGCTGCCGCGCTGGCGAAGCTCGGCGCCGAAGTCACGCTCGTATCCGGCCCTGTCACCATCGCGGACCCGATCGGCGTCCGAGCGATCCACGTCGAGCGCGCGGAAGAGATGCGCGATGCCGTGCTTGCGGCGCTTCCGGCGGACATTGCCGTCATGGTCGCGGCCGTTGCGGACTGGCGCGTCGCGTCCGCCTCCGGCCAGAAGATCAAGAAGCATCCTGGCGAATCCATCCCGACGCTGGCGCTGACTGAGAACCCTGACATCCTGAAGACGGTCGGACACCACACCATGCGGCCAAAGGTGGTCGTCGGCTTCGCGGCGGAAACCCAGAATGTCGAGAGTAATGCGAGGACGAAGCTCGAACGCAAGGGGGCGGACTTCATCGTTGCCAACGACGTGTCGCCGGCCACGGGCATCATGGGCGGGGTTCGCAATCAGGTGAAGATCGTCGGCCGCGACGGCATCGAGCAATGGCCGGATCTCGCCAAGGACGAGGTGGCACACAGGTTGGCCGCCTTGATCGCCAAACAGTTCAAGCCGTAGCGGCTATTCGCTGCCGATCGGCTGCCCTCTCGCTCAGGCAGAACGGCGCAATGTCGAGGCCGTTCTCGCTGAGCGTCACGGCGCTGCCATCCGGTATCTCCGCCCAAGCATCAACGTCATCGTTGAGCGGCTCGGAGACAAGGCAGAATCCCTTGCCCAAAGGTGAGGCATAGAGCGTCGGAGCTTTGCGGTCCGTGGCATAGCGGATCGCATAAAGCGACTTTCCGTCGGAAAAAGCGGCCGTATAGCGCACCAATGCCGAGCCGAGGATCTTCTCGGCAAGCCCTTCGACAAAGCCAATCATCTCGGCCATCGCCGAGATCGGTGTCTGGCGCAAGCCGAATTGCAGGGCGAGCAGGAACATCAGTTCGGAATCGGTCGTGCCGCCGCGCGCGTTGAACAACTCATCGTCGAGCATGGCTTCCATCGCCCGGCGCAAGCGCTCGAACCCGGCGATCTGGCCATTGTGCATGAATGACCAGTTGCCGAAGGCGAAGGGATGACAGTTGTCGCGCCGGGTACCGCCGCCCGTGGCAGCGCGCACATGGGCCAGAAAAAGCGGCGAGCGGATCTGCCGCGCAAGGCTCTTCAGATTGCAATCCGACCACGCCGGAAGCGTATCGCGGTAGCGTCCCGGCTCCGGGCGGTCGCCATACCAGGCGATGCCGAAACCGTCGCCATTGGTCGCCGTCTTGGCGCGTGTTGCGCAATGGGATTGTTCGATCAGGGAATGCGCAGGCGAAGACACCAGCTCCTCAAGATAGAGGGGGTCTCCACGATAGGCTGCCCAGCGACACATGCTCTTTCACTCCGGAGCCCGCCGTGCCCGCGGCGGGAGAATGCTGAAACGCAACGACGATTGTCGAATCCGATGGTTAATAAGAACTAAACACGACGACGGCTTGCAAGCGGAACATGACAATTTTCTGGCGCCGGCTGCTATCAAATTCCGCGATGCAGCAATTTCTTTTGTGAACAGTGCGTTCTACCGACGCCGGACTTCGCGGCCCTCGCCAACGTCGCTATATTTGCCGGCAAGTAGAACCACCGAGAGGATGATTATGTCGATCCGTCCCGTAAAGCATTTGAGTACTGCAACACCGACCATGGAGGGCGCCGGCGTCAAGCTGCACCGCGTCTTCGGCTTCGGCGATCCGTCATTGACCGATCCATTCCTGATGATGGACGATTTTCGCAACGATAATCCGGCGGAGTATATCCGCGGGTTCCCGTGGCATCCGCATCGCGGCATCGAGACCATCACCTATGTGCTGGCCGGTACCGTTGAACACGGTGATAGCCTCGGCAATCGTGGACTGCTGGGCGCCGGCGATATCCAGTGGATGACCGCGGGCAGCGGCATCATGCACCAGGAAATGCCGAAAGGCGATTTCGCCGGCCGCATGCACGGCTTTCAGCTCTGGGCCAATCTCCCATCGTCGCTGAAGATGACGGCGCCGCGCTATCAGGATGTCAAATCCGCTGATATCCCCGTGGTCGTCGATGACGACGGGACGGTCGTTCGCGTCATCTGTGGCAACTTCTGGGGCAAGGCCGGTCCTGTGGACGGCGTCGCCGCCGAGCCGATCTATCTCGACGTTTCGGTTCCGCCTGGCAAGAAGAAGCGCCTGCCGGTCGATACCTACCGCAACGCATTCGCCTATATCTTTGCCGGTTCCGGAACCTTCCGCGACGCCTCCAAGCCATTTGGCGTGCGTGTCGAGAAGGAGGTGAACGGCGAGGAACTGAACATCCGCGACATGTCCGGCAACCGGACGCTGGTTGTTTTCGATACCGGCGACGAGGTGACGGTACAGGCGGGCGACGAAGGCATCCGGTTCCTGCTGGTCTCGGGAAAGCCGATCGAGGAGCCAGTCGCGTGGCACGGACCGATCGTCATGAACTCGCGAGAAGAGATCATGCAGGCGATGCAAGAGCTGCAGAACGGCACCTTCATCAAGGCGGCACACTAACCCGGCTTACGAATGGCTGCCTTTCCACAGGAAGCGAGAGTGACGCTCGCGGGGCGTCACTCTCGTCCTGACCTTGTAAAAGTCATTGTAAAACCTCGTTGATTCCGATCGTCGGAAAATACAACGCCGACCTCCCGCTAATACGGAGCGCCACCCGTCGGGATTACATCTTGCATCTGCGACGAATCAGCCTACCTTTTACTTATCGACAACAGAACGAAAGGAAGGTGATCCAATGTCTAATGAGATTTCGGACCTCGTAACAGGCATGGAAGAGGTGAAGAAAGCGAGGCAGCCCTCGCTCTGAACCCAGCCTTCCTTGGATCGCCAAAGCGGTCCGGCCACGTTACAGGCCAAAGCTCATGGAAGGGTCGCCTCGGGCGGCCCTTTTCCATTTCTACCATCCTTATTCCTCCACCATCCCTGCTTTGCCTGACCGATTGACCACGGTCCTCATTCGGATTATTCGTAAAGTCATCTGATGACTTGATGAAACGCCGATGCAACCACTCGCAAAAACCAATCTCGCCGAAACGGCGATCAAAGCGATCCGTGCCGAGATCCTGGCGAAACGCTGGGCCATCGGCGACAAGCTGCCCAACGAAGCCACGCTCTCCGCCATGCTTTCCGTCAGCCGCGGCACCATCCGCGAGGCGGTGCGCGTGCTCGTTTCCCAAGGGCTTCTGGAGACCCGGCAGGGTTCCGGAACATATGTGCTGTCGACGACCGACGCGGTCCTGCCGCTGACCATGGCGCGACGGGCGAGCCTGCGCGACCTGTTTGAGGCACGCTGCGCGCTCGATGTCGAAGCGGCGCGGCTCGCCGCCCTCCGGCAGGCGCCCGACACGGTCGCGGTACTCCGCGGGCTGCTGGCGCAACGCGGAAACTTCGAAGGCGGCGACAAGTCCGCCTTCGTCAAGCGTGATCTTGCGTTCCATCAGGCAATCATTGCCGCTTCCGGCAATCGCGCGATGATCGAGATCTATGCGTTCTTCTCCACCTCGATTGCCGAGACCATCGAGGCGACGCTTGGGGAGGATATTCCCGAACCCGACATGCAGGCGCACACCGATATCGTCGACGCCATCGCGACGGGCGATCCCGACAAGGCCGATGCGGCGGTGCGCCGTTTCATGGCCCCCGTTATCAGCGCACTCGACCGGATGCTTCTTTCATGACCACGCCTTTGCATGACACGACCCCAGACTATGACCTTGCCGACCAGCAGCTGATCGATGCCGAAGCCGACAGCACGCCGCAACCGGTGCCGCCCTCCACGAGCCCTGCCGGACGGCTCGTGCTCGGAGCAAGCCTTGTCCTGATTGCATTCAACCTGCGGCCTGTCTTTTCCAGCGCATCGGCGCTGCTTCCAGAAATCCGCTCCGAACTGGGCTTGTCGACGCTTGGCGCCAGCCTGCTGACAACGCTGCCGGTGGTTTGCCTCGGTGCCTTTTCTCCTTTCGCGCCGCGGCTCGCGCAGCGTTTCGGTTCCGAACGCACGCTTCTCGGCGTGCTGTTCCTGCTTGCTCTCGGAACGGCACTGCGCGGTACGTCATCGGTACTCTTGCTTTTCCTCGGAACGGCAATCGCTGGTGCCTGCATAGCCGTCGGCAATGTGTTGCTGCCGGGCCTGGTCAAGCGCGACTTTGCCGACCGGGCAGCGCTGATGACCGGTTTCTACACGATGGCGCTTTGTGCCGGAGCGGCGAGCGCCGCCGGATTGACGCTTCCGCTCGAGCGGGCGCTTGGCGGCTCAATGGCGGGTGCGCTGTCCGCCTGGGCGCTGCCGGCCCTGATCGTGGGCCTAATCTGGCTGCCGCAGGTTCTCTCGACGACATCGCAGGTCAGACGTAGCGGCTTTTCGGTTGTCGGCCTGTGGCGAGATCGTCTTGCCTGGCAGGTTACGCTTTTCATGGGTCTGCAATCGGCGCTCGCCTATTGTGTATTCGGCTGGCTCGTGCCGATCCTGCGCGAACGCGGGCTGGATGGGGTCACCGCCGGCGCCATCGTTTCGGCATCGGTGATGATCCAGGCCGCCTCCTGCCTCGTCGCGCCGCAGATCGCGGTCAGAGGCAAGGACCAGCGCGTCATCAACGCATCGCTCTGCGTGATCGCGGTCGTTGCCCTGCTTGGCTTGCTGTTTGCTCCGCTTTCCACGGTCTGGATCTGGGCGATCCTGCAGGGCATCGGTCAGGGTGGCCTTATCGCGGTGGCGATGACGGCGATCGTCTTGCGCTCGCGGGATGCACATGTCGCGGCGCACCTCTCGGGCATGGCTCAGTGCGTGGGCTATCTGCTTGCGGCCATCGGCCCGCTGGTCGTAGGCCTCATTCGCGGGTGGACGGGGAGCTTCGCGTGGTGCGCGGTTCTCTTTGTCGTGCTTGGCGCCGGCGCGGCGATCAACGGCTGGAGTGCCGGGCGCGCGCGCTACGTCGAGGCGCGCACCATCGAAAAAGCGGGCTGAAGATCACTATCTCTTGATCCCGCTTTCTCCGCCGGGGATGCTAGGTTCGACCGACCACGTCCATCCAACGGGAGGAAGACCGTTGCGTTTTCGATCCGCCATCCTGCTCGTCGCCCTTTTCGCCGCAATCACGCCCGCCCTTTCGAACGCTCAAAGCAGCGATGCTAGCCAAGGCGCGTCTCGCAGGGGGGTACTGGCGCTCCTGCCATCGGATTCGGTGACGGAGCACCAATTGACGATCGGCGACAAGACCATTGCCTATACGGCAACGGCCGGAACGCTTGATCTTTTCGGCCAGGATGGCGTGCAGACCGGTTCGATCTTTTACACGGCCTATGTCAAGAAAGACGGCGGGCCTGATCGGCCGCTGACGTTTGCCTTCAACGGCGGACCGGGCGCGGCATCCGCTTTCCTTCATCTTGGCCTGGTCGGCCCGCGCATACTCGATTTCGGCCCGAAGGGTGATGACGGCGCCAATGCCAGACTGGTCGACAATCCGCAAAGCTGGCTTGATTTCACGGACCTCGTGCTCATCGATCCGATTGGCACCGGCTGGAGCCGGACGGCAAAGGCCGACGACGCATCGAAATACTATAGCGTCAACTCCGACGCCGAGAGCGTTGCAAAGGCCATCGCGCTTTACGTGGCCCATAACAACCGGTCGGCATCGCCGAAATATCTGCTCGGCGAAAGCTATGGAGGCTTCCGCGCCGCCAAGGTGGCAGGCGCTCTCAAGGATAGCCAGGGGATCATTGTGTCGGGTGCGATCATGCTCTCGCCTCTGCTTGAGGGCCAGCTGATGTTCAACGCCGACCAGTTCGCGCTGGGTGCCGCGCTGGAGTTGCCGTCTCTGGCGGCTGCGGAAATGGACCGCCGCAACGCCTTCGATGATGCCAAGCAGCGGGAAGCAGAACGCTTTGCGCTCGGAGACTATCTGACGACGCTGGCGGGCGCGCCGCCAAGCGGTGAGACGGCCAAGGCGTTCTACGCCAAGGTGGCCGGCATGACCGGCATTCCGCAGGATGTGGTCGAAAAGAACCGCGGCTTCCTCGGCAATGCCTACCGCAAGACCACCGACGGACAGGACGACCGCGTGGCGAGCCCCTATGACGCCGCCTTTACAACGCCGGATCCCTATCCCGAGTCAGCCTACGAGCGGGGTGACGATGCCATCCTCGACGGCTTCACGCGGGCCTATGGCGGCGCATTCGCCGACTATGCTCGCAACGAGCTCGGCTTCAAGACGGAGATGACCTATTCGCTGCTCGACAGCGACGTCAACCGGCAGTGGGAATGGGGCGGACGCGGCGGAGGCTCGCGTCTCCAGGCCAGCGTCACCGACGACATGCGCGAGATGCTCGCGTCCAATCCTGCCTTCCACCTACTGATCGCGCACGGCTACAGCGATCTCGTGACGCCCTATGGTGTCAGCCGCTATGTGATCGACCATCTGCCGCCCGCATTGGTTGACGGACGGGTGGCGCTCAATGTCTATCGCGGCGGCCACATGTTCTATACGCGCGCCGAGCAACGCGCAGCGTTTACGGCCGATGCGAAGGCTTTCTATGGGGTGCGCCCGCCGACGTCGCCGGCCGATTGATCCCGGTCAACTGCCCGACCGGGGGTTGTCATGAGCGATCATCGCCATAGATAGTCCCCATGTCCTACCCAAAGCCGCCATCGAACACCCGAAAACCGCCGCAGGTTTCCGGGCAGGTATTGTTGATGCGCATTCTTCGGTCGTCTCCCGATGACTACGCGCTGTTTCTCGACATCGACGGAACGCTGCTCGATCTGGCCGAGACCCCCGACGGCATCGTCGTGCCCGCAGCGCTGCCCTCGCAACTGGACCTGCTGTCACGCAAGCTGGGTGGCGCTCTTGCGCTGGTGACGGGGCGCGCGCTTGCCTATGCGGATCAGCTGTTTACACCCTACCGGTTTCCGATCGCCGGGCTTCATGGTGCCGAACTGCGAGCCCCCGACGGGCGCGTTGAAGCGGCGCGTAGCACGCCGGCTTTCGAACGATTGAAGGCCGATCTCAACGAAGCCACGCGCCACCTTGACGGTGTCCTGATCGAAGACAAGGGCCCCGCCGTCGCCGCCCACTATCGTCTTGCCCCTGAAAGCCAGGCCGAGCTCGAGCCCCTGATGGAAACGTTCCTCGCAAGGGCCGGAGACAACTGGACCCTGCAGCGCGGCAAGATGGTTCTCGAAATCCGCCCGGCGAGCGCCGACAAGGGACAGGCCGTCGAGGCTCTGCTTTCCCGCGCGCCCTTCGCTGGCAGATCCCCGATCACCATCGGTGACGACATCACCGACGAAGCGATGTTTCATGCCGCCAACCGCCGTGGCGGCCACTCGATCCGCATCGGGACGCCGCTGGCCGCCACCGCCGCCACCGCAACGTTGCCCAATTCTGCCGCACTGCGGGAACTGATCGCGCAGATCACCGTTTGATCAGCGATACCGCATTGCCGCCCCTCCGCGCTGAAAGGAATTTTACGTGAGCCGTCTCGTCGTCGTTTCCAACCGTGTCCCCGTCCCTGAAAAGGGCGGCGCAGCAGCCTCCGCCGGCGGACTTGCCGTAGCGTTGCTGGCTGCCCTGCAGGAGCGTGGCGGGATCTGGATGGGCTGGTCGGGAAAATCCAGCGGCGACAACGAGCCGGGGCCACTTTCCGTGCAAGAGCAGGGAAAAATCACCTTCGCCCTGACTGATCTGACCGAGAAGGACGTCGACGAGTATTATTTCGGTTTCGCCAACCGCGTGCTCTGGCCGATCTGCCACTACCGGCTAGATCTGGCCGAATACGGACGCAAGGAGATGGCCGGCTATTTCCGCGTCAATCGCTTCTTCGCGCATCGGTTGGCGCCGTTGCTCGAGCCGGACGACACGATCTGGATCCACGACTATCACCTCATTCCACTCGCCGCCGAACTTCGCCAGATGGGCATCAAGAATCGCATCGGCTTCTTCCATCACATTCCCTGGCCACCGGCAGACGTGCTGGCCGCCATGCCGGTTCACGAAGAGATCATGCGCAGCCTTGCGGCATATGACCTCGTCGGCTTCCAGACGGATCACGACCTGGAGAACTTTGCGGGCTGCCTGCGTCGCGAAGACTTGGGCGATGCCCTCGGTGATGGGCGCTTCACTGCCGGCGAGAGGGTTTTCAAGGGCGGCGCTTATGGTATCGGGATCGAAACCGCGGCCTTCGCGCAGTTTGCGCAAAAGGCGGTCGGCCACAACATGGTCCACAAGGCTAGAAAGAGCATCGAGGGCCGCGACCTCATCATCGGCGTCGACCGGCTGGATTATTCCAAGGGCCTGACGCAGCGGATCGATGCTTTCGAGCATTTCGTGCTCGGCAACCCGGCCCACCAGCGCCGGGTGACCTATCTGCAGGTGACGCCGAAATCCCGCTCCGAAGTGCCGGAATACGAGCAGATGCAGCGCACGGTCGCCGAACAGGCGGGACGCGTCAACGGGGCGCTCGGGACGGTGGACTGGGTGCCGATCCGCTATATCAACCGCTCGCTCAGCCGGCCGATCCTGGCGGGGCTCTACCGGCTTGCGAAAGTCGGGCTGGTCACGCCGCTTCGTGACGGGATGAATCTCGTCGCGAAGGAATATGTCGCCGCGCAGGATCCTGACGATCCCGGCGTGCTGGTCCTGTCGCGTTTTGCCGGGGCCGCACGCGAACTGAAGGGCGCGCTGCTGGTAAACCCCTATGACGTCGTGGGGACATCGAATGCACTAGCGCGTGCCCTGAACATGCCGCTGGAAGAGCGCCAGGAGCGCTGGCAACGGATGATGGACTATTTGCTGGAGCACGACGTATCGCGCTGGTGCGACGATTTCCTGCAGGACCTCGCCGCCTGACGGCGCGCTGTCAGCCGATGCCGGCCTCGCTGAGAAGCCAGGCGCCGAGCTGATCGCTTTGCGGGCTGCGCGTCTTTGGCTGCAACAGCCAGTAGCCGCGATCGGGGGCCTCCAGCGATGGACCCGCGATCGCCAGAATGCCGGAGGCCAGCAGAGGATCGACAAGCCCCATCCAGCCGAGAGCCAGCCCCTGCTCGCCAAGAGCTGCCTGCACGACCAGCGAATAGGTATTGAAGCTCAGGTCACCCTGCCCCGCGTGCGGCTCGCGATTGATGCCGATCTGCGCAAAATAGCTCCGCCAATCGAACCAGGGAGACGGAGCGGCGGTGTCGAGATGGATGAGACGGCCGCGTGCGAGATCGGCGGGCTCCGTGAACGGACCGTTGCGATCGAGAAAGCCCTGGCTGCAGACCGGCGCGACCTTTTCCGGCAACAGCAGCTTTGCCCGCGCCCCGAATTCGGCGCGTGTCCCGAACACGACGGCAACATCGCTCTGTTCGGACCTTTCGCGTTCCATGCGTTGCGTCGCGACGATCTGGATGTCCATGTCGGGATAGAGCAGCCGGAAGGCGTGCATTCGCGGGATCAACCAGAGCGCCGAAAAGGCATAGTCCGTATGGAGCCTGATCGATGGCCGCTCGACTTCGCTGCGCAGCCTGCGGGCAAGGTCGTCGATCTCGCCGACGCTTCTGGCCACGATATCGAACAGCCGCTGTCCCGCCGGCGTGAGTTCGACGCCGCGATGCTGCCTCGTCAGGAGCGCGACCCCCATCTGCTCCTCGAGCCTGCGGATCTGATAACTGACCGCCGGCTGCGTCAGGCCGAGCGTGCTCGCCGCCGAAGACAGGCTGCCCACCCTGCCGATCTCGGCGAATATCCGCATCCATCCCAGGTCGACGGCCCGCTCTGCCATAAAAAATCCTTTGGGTAACTATCGAAAAAAGCTGCCTTCACAATGCCAACACTCGTGTTGTTCAATAAAGCCATCAAATGACAAAAAGGGGAAATGCGATGACAGGAATTTCTGCAGTCCGCCGTCTGGCCGCCGGCGTTATGCTCTCCGTTCTTGCCGTGGGATCGGCCGCTGCCGCCGACGACGCATCGTGCAAGGTGATCCGCATGTCCGATCCGGGCTGGACCGACATCACCGCCACCAACGGCGTCACGTCAGTCATCCTGACGGCGCTCGGCTACGAGCCCGACGTCAAGACGCTCTCCGTGCCAATCGGCTACCAGTCGATGAAAAACGGCGAGATCGACGTCTTCCTCGGCAACTGGATGCCGGCGCAGAAAGCCTTCATCGACGACCTGACTGCCGCCAAGGCGATCGAAGTCATGAACAAGAACCTCGAAGGCGCGAAGTTCACGCTCGCGGTCCCGACCTATGTTGCGGACAAGGGCGTGAAGGACTTCGCCGATCTGCAGAAGCATGCGGACGAATTCGACCACAAGATCTATGGCATCGAGCCGGGTGCCCCAGCCAATTCGAGCATTCAGAAGATGATCGATGCCAACGACTTCGGCCTGAAGGACTGGAAGCTGGTCGAATCCGGCGAGCAGGCAATGCTGGCGCAGGTCGATCGCGCCTCGAAGGAAAAGGGCGCGGTGGTGTTCCTGGCCTGGGCGCCGCATCCGATGAACGAGAAATTCTCGATCGAATATCTCTCGGGCGGCGACGCCTACTTCGGCCCGAACTTCGGCGGCGCCGAGGTCTATACGCTGGCCCGCACCGGCTGGTCGGCAAAGTGCCCGAACGCGGCGGCGCTGATGAAGAACCTAAAGTTCGAGATCAGCATGGAGAACTCGCTGATGGGCTCGATTCTCGGCGGCGAGGACCCGAAGGCCGCGGCAACCGCCTGGTTGAAGGCCAATCCGACCGCAGTCGACCCGTGGCTCTCCGGCGTCACGACGCTTGACGGCAAGCCCGCCGCGGATGCAGTCAAGACCTCCCTCGGCCTCTGATACCTCAAGGACACTAGAACAGCATGGCGCGCCCGAATTTTCTCATCCTGATGGTCGACCAGTATAACGGGACGCTGTTTCCCGACGGGCCGGCCGAGTTTCTTCACGCGCCGCATCTGAAAGCCCTGGCGAAGCGCTCCGTGCGCTTTGCCAACACCTATACTGCAAGCCCGCTCTGCGCGCCGGCGCGGGCTTCCTTCATGTCCGGGCAGCTTCCAAGCCGCACCCGCGTCTACGACAACGCCGCCGAATTCGCGTCCGATATCCCGACCTTCGCACATCACCTGCGCGCGGCCGGCTATCACACCGCGCTTTCGGGCAAGATGCACTTCGTCGGTCCCGACCAGCTGCACGGCTTCGAGGAGCGGCTGACGACCGACATTTATCCGGCCGATTTCGGCTGGACGCCCGATTACACCAAGCCCGGCGAGCGCATCGACTGGTGGTACCACAATCTCGGCTCGGTGACGGGCGCGGGCGTGGCCGAAATCACCAACCAGATGGAATATGACGACGAGGTCGCCTACAACGCGACCCGCAAGCTCTACGACCTCTCGCGCCGGCAGGACGATCGCCCCTGGTGCCTGACGGTCAGCTTCACGCATCCGCACGACCCCTATGTTGCGCGCCGCAAGTTCTGGGATCTCTACGAGGATTGTCCTCATCTCGACCCGCAAGTCGGCACGATCCCGTTCGAGGAGCAGGACCAGCATTCGCAGCGGCTCTTGAAGGCCTGCGACTACGACGCCTTCGAGATTACCCGCGAGCAGGTGCGCAACGCACGCCGCGGCTATTTCGCCAATATCTCCTACATCGACGAGAAGGTCGGCGAGCTCGTCGACGTTCTCGAGCGCGGGCGCATGGCCGAGGATACCGTCATCCTCTTCGTCTCCGACCATGGCGACATGCTGGGCGAGCGTGGCCTCTGGTTCAAGATGTGCTTCTTCGACGGTTCCGCGCGGGTACCGCTGGCAATTGCCGCACCTGGCTGGGAACCGAAGCTCATCAGCCAGCCGGTCTCGACGCTCGACGTGACGCCGACGCTGGCGTCGCTTGCCGGGATCGACATCACCAAGCTCAAGCCCTGGACCGACGGCGAGGATCTGACGCCGCTTGCCACCGGGACCGGCGGACGCGGGCCGGTGCCGATGGAATATGCGGCCGAGGGCTCGATCGCGCCGCTGGTCGGCCTTCGTGACGGCAAGTTCAAGCTGACGCTCTGTGACGCTGACGCGCCGATGCTGTTCGACCTCGACGCCGACCCCAAGGAACTGAAGAACCTCGCCACCGATCCCGCCTATGCTGAGACGCTGGCGCATCTGACGGCGCAGGCGGAAAAGCGCTGGAACCTTGCAAGCTTCGATGCCGCCGTGCGCGAAAGCCAGGCGCGGCGCTGGGTGGTCTACGAGGCGCTGCGCAACGGCGCCTATTACCCCTGGGACTACCAGCCGCTGCAGCGCGCTTCGGAACGCTACATGCGCAACCATATGGACTTGAACGTGCTGGAAGAAAACCAGCGCTATCCGCGCGGCGAGTGAGATTGCCGTTTTGGTGGCGAATCGCTAAGTTCCGCCATCGAAACAAGGAGATATCTCATGAAAATCAGCGCCCGCAACCGCCTCAAGGGCAAGGTCGTCGAGATCACGCTCGGCGCCACGACGGCGCATGTGCGTATCGACATCGGCGGCGGCTCGATCGTGACGTCGTCGATCACCAACGAGGCGGTCAAGGAGCTCGGGTTGACCGTCGGCTCCGACGCCTACGCGGTGGTCAAGGCGTCCGACGTGATGGTCGCCGTCGACTGATCATGCCTTCTGGCAATAATGGGTCGTGCCGTCGTCGCCCGTCTGGAAATCGCCAGGCTGCGGCGGTGCGATCGGCTTGAAGAGCGTGCGATCCGGCTTCAGGTCGAGCAACGGCGTGCCATCGAGGCAATCCATGCCGCGCACCAGAAGCGTCGACCCTTCCACCGCCTCCAGCTTGACGATCGACGTGCCGATCGGATTGGGGCGGACGGGGGAGCGGAGCGAGAAGGTGCCGTGCACCTTGCCCGAATTGGCCGGACTCTGCAGCACGAGGTCGCGGCGCGAGCGATCCAGCCAGTATAGGATTTCCAGCCGCTCGAAGGCCTCGACGCCCTGCAGCGCCTGCGTCCAGGGCTCGAAGATCTCGATCCGGCAGATCGGCCCGTCATGGCGCCCCTGGCGCGGCGTCTCCATGCGCGAGGTCCAGGGTGTCAGGATGCGGCCGATGAAGACCAGGCCGGCATCCGTCGGCGGCGGAGCATCGACCGCCACTTCGTTTTCCCGGATTTCGTTTTCCCTGACCATCCTGCGCTCCCGTTAACGGGAGGCAGTATGGCATGGCGTTATAGCCGATGAAACATCACGCCGCCTTGGCGACGTGATATTCCTTGATGGCCACCATCTTGATGGCCGGGAAGCGTTCGGATTCGTAGCGCAGCGAGAAGCTGTCCTGCGCCAGGAAGACCGGGTCGCCGTCGAGGTCGCGGGCGATGTCGCCGCGCTTGACGTTGAGGAACTTGTCGAGCTCG
Source organism: Rhizobium sp. AC44/96 (assembly GCF_001692185.1). Lineage (NCBI taxonomy): Bacteria > Pseudomonadati > Pseudomonadota > Alphaproteobacteria > Hyphomicrobiales > Rhizobiaceae > Rhizobium > Rhizobium sp. AC44/96. The sequence goes on along the minus strand of NZ_LXKO01000001.1, from coordinate 29,835 downwards.
GCCGGCTGGTCCGAGGAGATCCAGCGGCAGACGGAGAAGCGCGACATCTCAAACGAGACCGGCAGCGTGTATTCGGCCGACAGGCGCTCCTTCAAGACATCGAGCTGCAGGGCGCCGACGACGCCGACGATAGCCGGCGAACCATCTTCCGGCGAGAAGAGCTGCACGACGCCCTCCTCGGCCATCTGCTGCAGCGCTTCCTTGAGCTTCTTCGCCTTCATCGCGTCTTCCAGGCGCACGCGGCGCAGGATTTCCGGCGAGAAGTTCGGCACGCCCTGGAACACCAGCGCCTCGCCTTCCGTCAGCGTATCGCCGATTCTGAGCGTTCCGTGGTTCGGGATGCCGACGACGTCGCCGGCAAAGGCGGTATCGGCCAGCTGGCGCTGCGAGGCGAAGAAGAACTGCGGTGCCGTGAGGCCGAGCTGCTTGCCGGTGCGGGCAAGCCTTGCCTTCATGCCGCGCTCCAGCTTGCCTGAGCAGATGCGGGCAAAGGCGATGCGGTCGCGGTGGTTGGGGTCCATGTTGGCCTGGATCTTGAAGACGAAGGCCGTCATCTTGTCTTCGGCGGCATGCACGGTTCTGATATCGGCGACCTGGTCACGCGGCGGCGGCGCGAACTCGCCGAGCGCGTTGATGAGATCGCGGACGCCGAAATTGCGCAACGCCGAGCCGAAGAAAACAGGCGTCAGGTGGCCTTCGAGGAAGGCCTTGCGGTCGAAGGGGCGGCAGGCTTCGATCGCCAGTTCCGTCTCGTCGACGAAGGCCGAGCGCTCGTTTTCCGGCAGACGGTCGGCGACGGCCTGCGGGCCGTTGACCTTGGTGGGTGTCACTTCCGTATCGGAGCCGCGCACCGTGTTGTCGGCCAGGTGATAGGAGCCGCAGAAGGTCTTGGAGCGGCCGATCGGCCAGGTGACCGGGGCGGTGTCCAGCGCCAGCTTTTCCTCGACCTCATCCAGGATCTCGAAGGGATCGCGGCTTTCGCGGTCCATCTTGTTGATAAAGGTGATGATCGGGATGTCGCGCATGCGGCAGACTTCGAAGAGCTTGAGCGTTCTGGGCTCGATACCCTTGGCGGCGTCGATGACCATGACGGCGGCATCGACAGCCGTCAGCGTGCGGTAGGTGTCGTCGGCGAAGTCTTCGTGGCCTGGTGTGTCGAGAATGTTGAAGACATTGCCTTCGTACTCGAAGGTCATCACCGAGGTGACGACCGAGATACCGCGCTCGCGCTCGATCTTCATCCAGTCCGACCGGGTCTGGATGCGATCCTTCTTCGCCTTGACTTCGCCGGCGAGCTGAATGGCGCCGCCGAACAGCAGCAGCTTTTCGGTCAGCGTCGTCTTGCCCGCGTCCGGGTGGGCGATAATAGCGAATGTGCGGCGGCGGGAAACCGCCTCGGCGAGACTTTCGGCCATGCTATGAATCCTGTGGAGTTGCGGCGTATCTAGCGATTTAGGCGCCGCTTTGCAATTGACCTTGGCCTTGCGGGCGCAAAGTAATGGCGCATGACCATTCACACAGATACCCGCCCGACCCTCAATCTCCTGCGTCTTGCCCATGGCGAGGGCATCGAGCTGCCCGCCTATGAAACCAAGGGGGCGGCCGGCATGGACCTGCGCGCTGCCGTAGACGACGGTGCGCCGATGGTGCTTGCGCCGGGCAAGCGGGCGCTGGTGCCGACCGGGCTGATCTTCGAGATCCCCGAGGGCTTCGAAGGCCAGATCCGCCCACGCTCCGGCCTTGCCTTCAAGAACGGCATCACCTGCCTCAACACACCCGGCACGATCGACAGCGATTATCGCGGCGAAGTGAAGGTGCTGCTTATCAATCTTGGCGAGGAGCCGTTCGAGATCACGCGCGGCATGCGCATCGCCCAGATGGTGATCGCGCCGGTGACGCAGGCGCGCGTCGCCGAAATCACCGAGGCCAGCACGACGGCGCGTGGCGCTGGCGGTTTCGGCTCCACCGGCGTGTGATGGAAAAGACGGCCGACAGTTCGGGCCTCACCTTCCGGCAGGACTATTTTGCCGTCGATACCGCGTGGTCGGCATTCGTTGCACTGCTTCAGGATACGTTCGGCATCGATATCGATCCGCTTCAGCGGCTTGGTGGGCCAGATCCGTCCTGCATGCCGTTCGGGTGGTTCGACGCGGATGGCACGCTTGCCGCCAACCTCGCAGCGTTTTCGATGCCGACGATGATCAATGGCCGCTTGGTGCGGGCTGCCGCTTTCCAATCCGGCGCCGTTCGGCCGCCCTGGCGCGGACGTGGCCTCTATCGCGATGTCACCCTGAAGGCGCTTGAATGGTGCGAAGCAAAGGGCTTCGAGGCGATCGTCCTCTACACGGACAAGCCCGCGCTTTACGAGCCCTACGGCTTTCGTTCTCTGCCGCTTCACAGCTTCACTGGGCCTGCACCCGTGCCAGCGCCAAGGACTGCGCCGGCGCGACGTCTTGATCCGTGGGAGGCTGCCGACCTTCGCCTGCTGCAAGATGCTCTGAGGGCGCGCACGCCAGTATCGGATAGTCTCGCCGTTTGCCAGAGCGCGGCCATGTTCCTGATCAACACGCAATTCGATCCGGACGTTCAGCTAAGCTGGCTCGATGACCACAACGCCGTTGTCGCCTGGAAGGCGGATGGAGCCGAGCGCTTCATTCTGTTGGATGTCGTGGCAGCCGCCATCCCCTCGCTCTCTGCCATTCTCGGCGGGCTGGATCTTCAGCCCGCGGTTGCCGAGGTGCTGTTCCGGCCGGACAAGCTCGGCTGGACCGGCGAGCCGAAGCCGCTGGATGGCGCAACGTGCTTCATGATCCGATCCTCCACGCCGATAGCGCTCGACATGCCCGCCATGCTCTCGCCGATGGCTGATTTCTAGACGCCTGACAACGGCGGCAGACGACGCTTGACCGGCGACGCCTTGACCATCGAGGTGCTGGTCTCGGCCTTCTCGGCCACCCTGTCCAAGATCGTGTCCAGCTGGGCCATGGAGCGCACGACAAGCCGGGCGATGAAGCAATCGTCGCCCGTCACCTTGTCACACTCCACGAATTCCGGCGTTTCCTGAATGATCCGCTCCACGACATGCAATTGGCCAGGAAGCGGGCGCACGCGAATGATTGCCTGCAGCGGATAGCCGACGGCGGCCGCATCGATATCGATCGTGAAGGCGGCGATCACGCCGCGCTCTTCGAGACGGCGCAGACGCTCTGCCGCGCTCGGCGACGAAAGGCCGGCGGCCTGGGCCAGTTCTTTCAGCGACATCCGGGCGTTACCGGCAAGGGCATCGAGAATCCTCTGGTCGATGGCATCGAGGTCATTGTTAGGCAAAATCGCAGAACTCCTAACGATATTAGGTCAAAGCCAAATCGGACCTCATCAACCCTATATAATGCGGCGACCTGCGACAATATGATTTGCTTCCTGGCAATGGAGGCAACAATGCAGAAGGATATCCGCAGCGGCACGGTGCAAATGACCGCGGCCATGCTGATTTCAGGGACGATCGGGTGGTTCGTGGTTGTCTCCGGTCAGCCCGTGAGCAGCGTCGTTTTCTGGCGCTGCCTGTTCGGCGCCGTCAGCCTGCTTGTCATCTGCGCCGCGATGGGTCTGTTGCGGCCGGGCATGCTCAGCCTGCGATCCTTCGCAATCGCGGTTTTCGGTGGGGTTGCCATCGTCCTCAACTGGCTGCTGCTGTTCGCCTCCTACAAGCACGCATCGATTTCGGTCGCAACGACCGTCTACAACACCCAGCCATTCATGCTGCTTGGCCTAGGCGCGATGTTCCTCGGGGAAAAGATAACCGCCACGAAGCTGTTCTGGCTTACGCTTGCCTTCGCCGGCATGATCGCCATCGTTGAAGCCAAGCCGAACATCGAAGGAACGGACAACGGCTATGCGCTCGGCATTGCCATGGCGCTTGCCGCCGCCTTCTTCTACGCGCTCGCGGCTCTTGCGGCCAAGTGGCTCAAGGGAACGCCGCCGCATCTCATTGCCTTGATCCAGGTTGCCACGGGCGTCGTCATGCTGCTGCCGATGACCGACTTCTCCAGCCAACCGGCGAACGCGCAGACGTGGCTGCTCCTCGCCACGATGGGTGTCGTTCATACAGGGCTGATGTATGTGCTGCTTTATGGGGCCATCCAGAAGCTGCCGATCCATCTCACCGGCGCGCTTTCCTTCATCTATCCGATCGCGGCCATCCTCGTCGATCGGCTGGCCTTCGGTCACGCGCTGCAGCCGCTGCAGATCGCCGGCGCGGCAATCATCCTGCTTGCGGCTGCGGGCATGAACCTCGGCTGGACGCCCATGCGATTGCTGGGCGCCCGCGCAAGCTGACTGTTACTTGGCCTGCCGCGTCATTTCGAACAGGAACCAATGGCGGCGCTCGGCCTCATCGATCCAGTTCTCGAGGAGGCTCGTGGTGGCAACGTCATTGTGCTCGGAGCAGACATCGTGGGTCTCGCGCAGCAGCGAAATGAGCTGCTTGTTATCGTCGCGCAGTTCGGCCAGCATGTCTTCCGGCGTCACATAGTCCGCATCATTGTCGTTGATCCGCTGCAGCCGTCCGATATGGCCGATCGAGCGCAACGTGGTGCCGCCGATCTTGCGGGCGCGCTCGGCAACGGCGTCCGTCATTGCGAAAATCTGCTCGCTCTGCTCGTCAAGCAGCAGATGGTAATCGCGGAAATGCGGGCCCGACATGTGCCAGTGGAAATTCTTGGTCTTCATGTAGAGCGCAAAGACATCGGCAAGCAGCGCGGCCAGGGCACCGGAAATGTCCTGAATGGCGTTGCCCTTGAGGTCCGTTGGGGTGGCAAGTGGCGCCATTCTGCGCTTTTCGACTGCAGTGGGACTCATCAAACTTCTCCTTCGCCAGATAGGCGATCGGTTGCGAGGTGCCAGAACGAATTCTTGACGCGGCGGGCGAGCCAAGGTGGGCAGCCCGCCACCGTCTGAGATCTAGAAGCGGGCGGGCTCGCGTCAATAGCGCGACCGCCCCCGCGGCGCTTGAAACGCGGCGAGGACGAGCGTAGAAGGCGACAAAGTTGGAGGCCAGCATGTCGATTACCGCCCTCTTCGCCTACGCCGCGGCACTGTTCATCGCAGCCGTCATTCCGGGACCGGGCATCACGGCCATTGTCGCCCGTGCGCTCGGTTCGAACTTTCGCGAAACCTTCTTTATGGGTCTCGGTCTCGTGCTCGGCGACATGACTTACCTGACGGCTGTTATCCTCGGGCTTGCCTTCGTGGCGCAGACCTTCACCGAGGTCTTCATCGTCATCAAGATCGCGGGCGCGCTCTACCTCGGCTATATCGCCTACAAGCTATGGACAGCTGGCCTGCTGCCGCAGAACATCACCGCCAAGAAATCCAGCAGCATCGGAATGAGCTTCCTGTCGGGTCTACTCGTGACGCTCGGCAATCCGAAGACCATGCTCTTCTACGTCGCCCTCGTGCCGACACTCATCGACATCAACAGTATCGGACTTCGCGAATACGGGATCCTGCTGGTGACGACGTCAGCGGTTCTTCTGGTGGTGCTGATACCCTACATGATGCTTGCCTCGCACGCTCGCACGCTACTGAAGCAGCCGCGCGCGCTGCAGCTGTTGAACCGGGTGGCGGCCAGCATTCTGGCGGGCACTGCAGCCTTCATAGCCACACGCGCTGCCTGAAAAATTTCGTACGGCAAAGCTTGGTTTTCAAAGGATATTTTCTCTGAAGCCAATGCTGCGTGGATGAAGCCGCTCTGGTCTCCACCCCGCTTTGACCCTATTGTCAGGACACAGTTCATAACGGGAGTTGATCATGTCGAAGAAACCGGGCCGTGGCCGCATTTACGCGTCAATTACCGATACCATCGGCGATACGCCGATCGTCAGGCTCGACAAACTGGCCAAGGAGAAGGGCGTCAAGGCGAACCTGCTGGCGAAGCTTGAATTCTTCAATCCGATCGCCTCGGTCAAGGACCGCATCGGCGTCGCGATGATCGAGTCGCTGGAGGCGCAAGGCAAGATTTCTCCCGGCAAGACGACGCTGATCGAGCCGACCTCCGGCAACACCGGCATCGCCCTTGCCTTCGCGGCAGCCGCCAAGGGCTACAAGCTGATCCTCACCATGCCGGAAACGATGTCGATCGAGCGTCGCAAGATGCTGGCGCTGCTCGGCGCCGAGCTGGTGCTGACCGAAGGTCCGAAGGGCATGAAGGGCGCGATCGCCAAGGCCGAGGAACTGGCCGCGACACTGCCGGACGCCATCATCCCGCAGCAGTTCGAAAATCCTGCCAACCCGGAAATTCACCGCAAGACGACGGCCGAGGAAATCTGGAACGATACCGACGGCACGGTCGATATCCTGGTTTCCGGCATCGGCACGGGCGGCACGATCACCGGCGCCGGCCAGGTCCTGAAGTCCAAGAAGCCGAGCGTCAAGGTGATCGCCGTCGAGCCGGCGGAATCGCCAGTTCTTTCGGGCGGCCAGCCGGGTCCTCACAAGATACAGGGCATTGGCGCCGGGTTCGCACCCGCGATCCTCGATACACACATCTACGACGAGATCGTCACCGTCAGCAGTGCCGAAGCGCTTGAGACGGCCCGGCATGTCGCAAGGCTTGAGGGTGTACCGGTCGGCATCTCCTCCGGTGCTGCGTTGACGGCCGCCATCAAGGTAGGCAGCCGTGACGAAAATGCCGGCAAGAACATCGTCGTGATCATCCCGTCCTTTGCCGAGCGCTACCTTTCGACGGCGCTGTTCGAGGGCCTCGGCGGCTAGGCTGCCGTCATTTCTCTTCAGTCAAGGGGCACTTCGGTGCCCCTTTTGCGTTGTCAGGCCACCGCCGTCAGCCGCTCGCCGGCCATGCGATAGGAGATGGCCTCCGCCAGATGGATCCGGCCAACCGTCTCCTGACCGTCGAGATCGGCCAGCGTTCGCGCCACCTTGAGAACACGGTGATAGCCACGCGCCGAGAACTTCATTCGCTCGGCGGCATCACGAAGCAATTGCAGCCCGCCTGGATCGGGAGCCGCATAAGTCTCGATCATCGCCGTCGAGCAGCGTGCATTGGTGCCGGTGTCGGAAGACCCGGCGGCGGCAAACCTATCGCGCTGGATATCCCGCGCACGAGCAACGCGACGCGCGACGTCGGCGCTCTTCTCCGCCGGCATCGGTCGAAGAAGATCGACGGCGGAAACGGCCGGAACGTCGATGCGAATATCGATGCGGTCCATCAGCGGACCGGAAATCCGGGCCTGATAATCGGACATGCAGCGCGGACCGCGGGCGCAGCTGTGCCCGGGCTCGCCCGCCATACCGCAGCGGCAGGGGTTCATGGCGGCAACGAGCTGGATGCTGGCGGGATAGGAGACCCGGTGATTGGCCCGCGCAATGATGCACTCGCCGCTTTCGAGCGGTTGGCGCAGAGCATCGAGCACCTGTGGCGAGAACTCCGGAAACTCATCGAGGAACAGCACGCCGTGATGCGCCAGCGACGCCTCCCCCGGCCTTGCACGAAATCCGCCGCCGACCAGCGCCGCCATCGTCGCCGAATGATGCGGCGTGCGAAACGGCCGGCGATCGGAGAGCTTGCCGCCCGACAGCTGGCCAGCGATCGAATGCACCATCGATACCTCAAGAAGTTCCGCGGCCGATAGCGGCGGCAGGATCGACGGCAGGCGGGCGGCCAGCATCGACTTGCCGGAGCCGGGCGGGCCGACCATCAATAGGTTATGTCCGCCGGCGGCTGCGACTTCCAGCGCGCGCTTGGCGCTCTCCTGACCCTTGATATCGGCGAGGTCGGGCAGATTGGCTGCATTCGTCCGGATCGATGGTTCCGGGCGCGACAGGACTTGCGTGCCGCGAAAATGATTGGCGAGCGCAATTAGGCTGCGCGGCGCCAGAATATCGATATCGGCGCCTGCCCATGCCGCTTCCGGACCGCTTTCGGCCGGGCAGATCAGCCCCTTGCCGATGGCGTTGGCGCCGATGGCTGCCGGCAGCGCCCCGGCCACAGGGGCAATCGTGCCATCGAGATTAAGTTCACCGATGACGACGTAGCCGGCGAGTGCGTCGGCCGGGATCGCCCCAAGTGCCGCCATCAGGCCGAGCGCGATCGGTAGGTCGAAATGCGACCAAATGCCACGTTTGTGATTTTGTATGCAGGAGTGCGGCGAATTCGGTTAAAGGATAGGAAGAGGCCGACGGTCAACTCCCCATTTAAATAAAGTATGCGTGCCGATCGCCCGTAGGCGATCGAACAGCACGCATTCCGCTTAGAAGACAAGGCCGAGGAGCGGAGCCTACTTCGCAGCGGACGAGGTCTTGTCGTCAAATTGACTAAAGAAGTCGGCCGACAGGCCGTCATTTCCGGCGAAGCCGCTCTGGACCCCGACCGGAGGAAGGGGCTTTGAGACTCGAGGTCTCAGCAGTGTCAGTTACTCAGGCCGCTCATCATCATAAGATCCGACCACAAAGCTTGCTCGGATACCCCATCCTTCTGCCCCAATCGGCTGAAGAAACGCGACGCCGCATTTCCCGTAGTGGCGAACTAGCTTTTCGACGCTCGCGATGCCGGCGGAACCCTTTTCGATCATATAGATCGTGCGAGGACTTATACCGGAATGCTCCGCCACCTCGGACTGAGTTTGCCCAAGCATAAGTCGTGCGACGGCAAGGATTCGTGACGGCGGCCTCATACCGCCTTGGTGTCACCAAAAGCTTCGCTTCGCAAATAAATGTTGACAATAGCGAGAGAATCGCAAAAAAACGCGAATATATCGCTAATAATAGCGATGGAATCGATAGTCACTCACGGCCTGTTAAGGCCACGAATCGCAGGAAGAGGTGGTTCCGATGAAGTTCACGTACTTAAGCGCGGAAGATGCGCAGAGGCTTTCCGCTGATCTACGTGCGGTTGAAGCTGGATCGGTCGGGACACTCGCCCTTCACATCGCTCCCATCCTCGAAGCTCACCAAATGTATTCGCGCAGGATCGCCTGCCTCTCCGGGTACGTCTTCGGCCATCCTTCTCTGGGCGACGGTCGTGAGATCATGACGAGTCAGCTTATGTATATGGACACAGAGGCCGGCATCGCGCGTACGGTCAACCGTTGGTATCGCCTTGGGCATCCGGCCGGAACTGGACGAGTATGAACGGGACAACCGACAGCCCTCAGTTTTCGATCATTTCCAACACCGGCGACGTCGATCCGGGAGAGATTACCCGCAAGGAACCTTCTCGCGATCGGACGTTACACCGCACGACAGTTCCATGCAGCACAGCAACTGCTTCGCAGTGCTCGACCGGGTTCGAGAGGGTGTCCCGTGACAGATAAACCGCCATCACTAGACCGCCATTTTCAACGCCGGCAAAAGGCGGCAATTGCCGGGTTGCATTTGCCGACCGCGGAGGAACTGCTCCGAGGGATGGCGTTCTTCCGCGAGGACTTGGCTGAAGACATCCGCGAATATTCCGGCCGACTGGCAGGTCGAGTTAAAAAGCGCAAGCGGACTGGGCTTGCACTGCTCGCCACCAGCCTGGATGAGTTAACCGTAGAGCCGAGTGAGGACAGCGTGCTTGCCGTGGAGGCTGCTCTCGATCTCATCGAAGATACCCAAGGTTTACCCGTCGAAGAGTGCCGCCTGCGATGCCGGTTCTATCGGGCGTTCTTTGGGGACGGCCAAGCAACAGCTCTAATTTCCGGTGAAATCGCGCATCTCGCTTCGGGGGATCGATCTCCTGCGGAGAGCCGAGACCTGCTTTGGCGTTCGCTTGGTTGGGCGGCACAATCCCATGTACTCGACTGGCGCCGACGAGCCGGCCTCTCTGTTCAGAGGTCAGCGAAGTGGTTCGAGCCGGAAGTTCAGGCCTACGAACTGCACTTTAAAAATTTGATCACGTCATCAATGGTCGATGAACCGGAAGTTAAGGATTCGTCACCGATAGGCCTTGCGGTAGAAACGTGGGAGGAAGAGCCACCAGGGCACGAAACGCGAGCGACTGATGGGGTGGTCATTATCCGCGGCATCGGTAATGACACGACGGTCGATGGAAAGAGAGTGGCGAAGGAATTTGCGAAGTTCAAACAACGCCCGTTGCCACTGCGCCGTATGCCCGAGCTCCCCCTTGTTCGTGGACGACTGATCGCAGAATTCCCCTATGCGGTGACGGTTGTTGACGCTGTGCTTGAGGGCCTTAGTGGTCGGCCAAATGTGCACCTGAGGCCGATCATCCTGCTCGGAGCACCCGGAAGTGGCAAGACACGTTTCGCAAGAAGATTGACGGAGGAACTTGGCGCGCCCTATGAACTTATTTCTTGTGGAGGCTTGAGCGATAGCGCCATCGGCGGAACGGCCCGGAGATGGTCGTCGGGCGAGCCTAGCCTTGCGGTCATGGCCGTGTGTCGACACGAATGCGCCGGAACAGTCGTCATTCTCGATGAGATTGAGAAGATCGGTACAGGCCGGCGCAATGGGAACGTGCACGACGTGCTGATCGGACTGTTCGAACCTGAGACATCGCGCCGCTGGCATGATCCCTACCTTCAGGCCCACTGCGATCTGTCGCACGTGTCTTGGCTGATGACGGCGAACTCGCTGGAGCCGATTCCGGCGGCTTTGCGGGACAGGTGCCGAATCCTTAGTTTTCCCATTCCAGGAACCGATCATTTACCACTGATCGCTCCGCGAATCCTGCAGCGGCTGTACATCGAGACGGGTCACGATCCGCGCTGGGCGACTCCCCTTGAAGGATTCGAGTTGGACGCCTTGGCGAGCTTTTGGACGGGTGGTTCGATCCGGAGGCTGGAACGTCTCGTTGAAGGATTGCGGGAGGCGCGCGAACGTACGAGGCGGCGACAATGAACTTCCCGAAGGCCGTGTGAGGTGACACGCATCTCTTGCTGGAGGCGACCGCCTGCTCATCCCGGGCTACGCGCCCCCAGCCGCTCGCCCGCCGCACCGCCAGCTCTAGGCGAAAGATCGTTCACTCGTTAGCTACTGTTTGAGAGGGGGCGGACATGCCACGCGGTGGTAAGGACGAGACGGCCAAACCCCGCGATCTTGGGAGGTTGAGAGATACGGTCGATGACAACGAAACGTTTGGCGAGGCGCTCTCCCGGGCTGGCTTCGAGCCGGCTCAGGTCGGGCGCAAGGTCGTGTCCCAGGGAAAACGCAGGGAGACGCTGAAAAAGCGGGTTTTGGACAACGAGGACAAGTAGCGCTTCGGAGGGTGTTTCCGAGAGTAGTGTCGCTATCCCTGTGCGCGCGACAACGCGTGCAAAGGTAAGTGTCCTCAGCCGAGCGGGGAGGAGCAGGATACTTGCTCCGATGGGACTGGCGCACACTGCACTCTAGGGGAGCATGTCCGAAGATTCGGGTGGCGCAACCACCACAATGGACTCCACGCGCGATCACTCGCGCGATTCGGGAATTCTATTCGCGTACGCCAGCGTTGGCACCCAAATCGCCGCGTCTCTGCGCCATAGTCTCTCGTCCGCTTGCCGAAGGCGCCCGCAATGCACCACGGACATACGACGGCGTCCAACGTGGCCGGCGTTCCACGTACGCGCCTCGCCATCATCCCGCCACCGAGATTGGCTATGGATAACGCATGGATCTCGAAGCAACGCCATCTGTCCGTCGACGCATGCAGCGCACGCGAGGGCGCGACAATCTATTCGAGGTTTCGATCAGATCGCAGCTTTACGCGAAAGGGTTTCGTTACCGGGCTCATTATCCCGTTCCCGGAATGAAGCGCATCACATGCGATATCGCCCTGCCTAAACTAAGAATCGCCGTCTTTCTCGATGGCTGCTTCTGGCACGGGTGCGATATCCATCCGCCATCGGTGAAGAAGAACACCGCCTTCTGGATGGAGAAGATCGAACGCAACCGCGCGCGTGACAGACGGGTGCGCGAGCACCTTGCCGAGATCGGCTGGACAATTCTTCGATTCTGGGAGCATGAGGCGGTCGAAGCGATAGTGAGGAAGATCGTTTCGACCATCGAAGAGTATAAACAACGAAACTGTCACCACGCCGAGGCGCGAGCGCGCTCTAGGACGAGCAGCGGCCGCCGCGACAGTTCGAAGCTGTCTACGGCGACGTGACTCCGGTCTAGGCCCAGCGTGTCGAATAGCCGCTCCCGGTTCCACAGGGGATGGACGACAACGCCCCAGCGGCTGCTGCTGTCATCGAGGGAGAAGACCGGAATGTCCGGCCTCCCCTTGACGCTCGACACTGTGTTGCCGGGAATGAACGTCTTCGTCTGGACTGCGAGTTCCCCCGCTGCCTTCGACCAGTCGCTGAGTTCGAAGTGGTCGTAGTCGCCGTCCATGCCGCACTCGTAGCAGGGATCGACCATCGCACGCAGATAGGAAAGCCCCAGCCGCCAGTCGAGGAGACCGTGCAGGTTCCTGTTGTTGTACCTCTGCAGGCACCTGTAGCAGGAAGATCCACACCGCTTCATGTGATCGGCGTCGGCGACGTCGGTCCTCGGCCACGCTCCATCCTCATCGAGGATGCTGTGGATCAGGTCGGAGACGGGAATTGTGCTGCCACCCAGCAGATGTCGGCAGAAGCCGGAGCCGTTCGGCAGTGCATCCGATATCTGGAGATATGGCAGCCGTTCCCCGCTCGGCGAGACCATGATGTTTGGGGCGAGCGCGTCGAACTCCTCCGGAGCGATGTCGAGGTCGAGAGCAGCCCGCTGGACGAGGACCTCGGTGGCGGAGATCGCCGCAGCGCGGACGCTCGTGCGACTGGGTTCCCGCTTGTTGCCCCTGGAAAGGCCGATGTCCATGTCTAGCAGGCGCAGGTTCGGGTTGAGCTTCACGGGTCCGATCTGGAGCGAGTTGGTGACCTTGGTCGATGCAAGCCATGCGCTGACGGGTTCCTCAACTGTCCTGTAGCGGCCGTTCTGGTCGTCTACCAGGGCATCCGTGGCGATAGCCTGTCCCGACAGCTTCAGAAGCGGCTTGTCCTTCCACCACCATATGCGCTGCGCGTCGTTGTCGATCGCTTCCTGGACTTCGAACCCGGTGAAATCCGCATCGTCCCGGAAGCCGGGGTTCACGAGGAAGATCTCCGACTGTTCCGCGAAGTTGACACTGAGGTTCGCATCGGTCTTCTGAGTGTCGGGCTTGCCCAGGCTGGCGAGAGTGATGCGCTGGCCAACCTTGGACATCAGACTGTCGGCCGACGGTTCGAGCGTTGTCCGATACGCCGCTGGCGTGACGCAATGGATGCCTGTGTCGGCCAGAGGCTCGTCGCAGGCCGGGCACGCGGCGGTTTGTTCTGTTCCCCTGCTCCACGCTCCGCATTTGCCGCAGAACCTGAGGTGGAAGTCGTCCTTCCGCCAGGGGGAGAGCGGCCTTATCGGGCCTGCGAGATCCGTGGCGAACTGGTCTGGCGGAAGCAGCACCCCGGTGAACCCGATGCAGCGGTGGCGCAGCTTCTCTCGAGTACGAACGCTTCCCGGGGCGAAGTCGAAGATCGCCATGTCCTGGTCGCGGTCGATGGTGTCCCACTCGGCCTCGTAGTTCCCCTTCCCTGCCTTTTTCAGCTCCACATAGAGATTTCGCGACCGCGTCGGCATGCCGTAGAGCGGAACCAGCCCGCGCTCGGCGAGCGCCGCCGCGATGCCCACCGCCTGCAGTCTGAACTCCTCCCTGAGACTCTCGATGTCCTCGAGGACGGTGTCCACTGAAACCGCCTGCAGGATCTCGTCCACCTTGCATTTGGAAGCATCTGCCAGGATCGTTGCCAGACGGGTGCGCCGATCCTCGGTGCGCTGGAGCGCGTCACGCAGTCTTTCACGCCAGTCCATGTCGTCGCGGAAATATTCGCGGCAATACAGGAACTCGCCGTGAATGTCGCCGGGAACGACATCGTCGCCAGCCCATGTGTTGCCAGCCTCTTTGCAAAGTAACCGGAAGGCCTCTACCAGCCAGAATTTGCGGAGAAGCCGCGACGGAATGTCCTTCAGCCCGGTCGTGATGAACGGCGGCGGCGGAGCCGATCCGGTGATCTCGATCGGATTGTGGAAGTAGTGGATGTCGTGGCTCTTGCTGCGGCAGACGGTCAGGACGGTCGAGAACGCCTGACCGCGGCGGCCGGCGCGGCCCACGCGCTGCTGGTAGTTGAAGCGCTGTGGCGGCATGTTGCCCTGATAGACCGCCTGCAGGGAGCCAATGTCAACGCCCACTTCCATTGTCGTCGTGACGGAGAGGAGGTCGGATGTCTCAAAGAGCTTGCGCCAGCGGAAGTCCTCGTCGCTCTCGTCGTCCTCCCTGACGAAGACGCCCTTGAACTGCTGCAAGCGCTCGGCCGGATCGCTTGTCTGGCCCGTCAGCTCCTCGCATTTGAGCCTGAAATGAGGCTCGCCGTTCGTGATCGCACGCTGTACGCGGCGGCCGAGGAAGTTCTCGCTGGTGATCTTGCCCGCGGTCAGGTCTTCCGGACGTGTCAGTGCCGTCCCGCACCGGGTGCAGCGTCCGAACCCTGTGTGTAGGTGGACACGCCCGCAGAGGACACAGCGCCATGCGGCAGCGGCCGGATCGGCAGCACGGAAGTAGAGCATGCTGATGTCGATCGATCCGTCGCCGCGTGGCTGGCGCAGCGTCGTGCGGAGCTTTTCGAGGAAATCGTCGCATTCCTTTTCCGGATGCTGCGCGAGTTTCGACATCAGTTGCCGCAGCTTGTTGTCGCCGCGTCCGAGCATGTCGAACGCGTTCCTCCAGGCGTTGCGTGGATCCTCCTGAAACCTGTTCGGCGTGATCCGGTAGGCGTCGGCGAATATCCGGAGCATGGCGTCGTCGCGCGACTTCTCAGGGGTGTATTCCTCGGGCCCGTAGAAGCTCGGCCATCCAAGTCCGGTCTCCTCGAGCGCGAAGTAGGTCTTGCTGAAGAGCAGGTCGGTTGCGTCCGGTGGCTGCTCGTCCTGAACCTTTTCTCGCGCCTTGCGGATGAGCTTGAGCTGCTCTTCAGGAACATCGTGCTTCCACGATATCTGATCGCTCCCATCCCTTTCGAAGAACTCGTACCACGCGTGGCGTTTGTTTATGCGAGAGAGCTTCGTGTCCGCTCCCTCGACGGGGGTGGATCCCAGTTTCATAAGTTGCGTCAGAATTGGCCGCGTGAAATTCCCCGACTTGGAGCGTTCGAACTCGAAGAGTTCAGTCAGCGGGACGCTCGCCGGCTGTCCGGCCGAGGCCTTCCTTTTCTGAAGAGCCTTGTACCTGGGCTGGAGATGGTCGGTTTCCTTCTCATCCATCGTCAGCTCGACGATTTCAAGCTTGAGCTTCTGGTACTCGGCTTCGTCAGCCGGAGTGTAGGTATGTTCGGCAGCGATGCGCGTTGCAGCGGCGATAAGTATCTCGCGGCGCAGGTCGCGCTGGTGCTGCACCTCGACCTCGAGCGCGAGGTTCGCCGCATCCTCGCGGCTGTCGGAGAACGCGACCAGCTTGCCGTCGCCGCCCTGCGCCTTCAGCGAGGCAACCAGTTCGGTTGCGAGGAGCTGCGAGGTCTTCGCGAAACCTGTCCTGAAGCTTCGGATCGGCGACAGTCGGCCTTCGCGCCTCGTGGAGTTCGCCTGTCGGTATCGGCCGGAATAGTCCGTGCCGCACTTGGCGCAGCAGAAAGGAACCGCAGTGCCGTCGTCCTCAATCTTGCGCTGATGGAAGCCGTCGGTGCCAGACCACAGCATGAGATATCCGGGCACGTCTCCGGGCTTCTCGGTGTCGCTCACGACCCCGGTGCGGGGGTTGAGGTAGCCCTTCGCCCACCCGTAGGGTGTTCTGCCCGTGCGGATCTCGGTCTCTGGCTGGCCAAGACCCGGCCAGAACAGGGCGAATTCGAGAAAGCTGGCATCCTCGAAGCGGAGCGATGAAGCACTCTCCGGAAGCTTTTCAAGTTCTTGCGGCGCCGGAAGCAGCGAAACTCTGCTCGAGGATCCCGGAATGCGTTCCCCCCGCTTGCCGCCGAGGTAGAGGTCGCCGCATGCTTCGCAGTAGAGCAGCTCGAAGAGGCGCTTGCGCCCCTCGCCGTCGCTCTCTCCGTCATTGGTTTGTCCGCGTTCGATGCTGGGAGTTCCCCAGACGACAGTGCCGTCATCCTCCCGGTGAATCGATGCAAACAGCCCTTCGATGTTGCGGACGAAGCAGTGCATCCTGAAACCTGGCAGCGATGCGACGATCGCAGGGTTGGGCACGAGTTCGGCTGGCAGGACGGGAGTGGTTTTGTGATCCGGTCCCGGAAGGTCGGGAATGGCCCTTAGAGCCAACAATCCTCGAACCGCATCTCTATCCGCAGCCTCGAACAGAACATTCCCGATGTCATCGACCGTTCGCGGGCGCTTGGAGCCGAGTTTTGCGGGATCCTGGAGTGCGTAGTCCAGCATCGCAGCAGCGCAGACTGTTGCCGCTTCCAGCATCGCCGCAGGGGTCTTGCCGGCCGATCCGGGAATGCTCGCGGCAGCGGACAGGAAATGGTCGACGAGATCGCGTGGATTGCGGCGGTAGTCGACGTCGTCCAGTGCGCGGGCCAAGGCAGCGAGGCTTTCGCGCGTAGGCATGTTCTCGGGACGCTTGACCTCGATCGGTTCGCCCGTGACGACGCTGTTTTGCCACGCCGCGTCGAGATCGTCCGCCCCCGCAGTCCCCGCGTCGCCGAACATGTTCTTGAGATAAGCGATGCTGGCTTCGGCATTCTCCTTGTCCATCGGGAGCGATGCGGAAGATGCAAGGACCCGGAGCTTGTGGGCGTGGGCCGGGTCGGTCAGGCCGAGCCGCTCGAGAAGGATCTTGAGCATTCCGGCCATTTCAGCACCTGCGGATCCGCGTATGAGGTGCAGCTCGTCGAGCACGAGGTAGAAGCGCGCGTCTTCGTTTTCCATCAGCCACGCGCGCGTGTCCTTCAGGATCGGATCATCGAATTCGCGAACCAGCATCGCATTGAGGATCGACTGGTTGGTGACGAGGATGTCCGGCGGGGTATCCTGCATGTCCCAGCGGGATATCAGTTCGGCCCCGTCCGTCGTGGGGAAGATGTAGCGCAGATCCGGATCGACGTCAGTGGCCAGACGTTTCTGGATGGACTGATAGCGCCGAAGACCGGTGCGCAGTTCCTTCCGTTCGCGGTTGTTTCGCGCCTTCCAGGACGGATCCTTGTTCTTTCGGGGATGCTCGAGAAACCCCTTGGCTGGGGACTTGCCCGTGTATCTTCCGAAGAAGATGCGGTTTCCGTTGAAGTGGCGCGCCATGACGTCCTGCGCATCGTCGGAATCGAGCGCCTTTCGTAGACGCACCATCTGATCCTCGACGAGGGCGTTCAGCGGATAAAGGATGAGCGCACGGACCGCCTTCGGCCTGTCGGGATGCTCGTTCCTGCGATGAAGCCGGAACTTCTGGCCCTCGTCCAGCCAGGTGTCATCGACAGGCTGCAGCGGGGCGGGCCATTTGGTCGCCTCCTTCGCGAGCTGGGCGAGGATCGGTAGCATGAACGATTCCGTCTTGCCGGACCCCGTTCCCGATGTGACGATGCCGGGCGTTCCGTCCCTTGCACCTTTTTCCAGCATCTGTACCTGATGAAGATAGGGAGCGTAGGCGCCCCTGAATTCGGTGCTCGATTTATCCTTCCGATCAAAGAGGCCGGAGAGTGCGAGTTCCGCGAAGGCCTGCCGCTCGTCGCGCGAGAAATGAGGCAGGCGGCCCTCGGGATCGTCGATCAGCCCTTCCAGCCCATAGGTGACGGGCTTGTAGCGGGCGACGGCCTCGAAGATCGGGTCGAGCGCGAGCTGGCCTGGCGTGGAAAGAAGCTCCCTCCTCATCGCCGACATGCGCGGATCATCGATCCGGTACGCCGTGTCCAGGTACGCCAGGAACTGGTCGATCATTCGGTTAAAGCCACCGATCGGATCGAACATTCTTCAGCCCTCCATATTCATGAAATATTCGTCGTATTCGTGCTCGCTGCCTGCGGCAGTCGCTGCAAGCCAGTCCACCTGCTTCAGGAAGACGTCAATTGCATCGGATCCCTTGATCCACGACGGGGTGCGTGCGAGCGCCCGCGCCACGCTTTGCATGGCCGAACTATTCACCTCGCGGTCTACGAGAACCGCGACCGCCTGGCGGACCCTCTCCTGATCGAGATTCGTCACCGGCCAGAAACCCTGGAATTTCGCGGATCCGGAACGGGGTGTCTTCGAGGGCTTCAGCGGGAACAGGTGCCGTAACGTGGAATCAGGAACCGGAACGCGGAGGCCGTCGGCGCCCGCGCTTGCAACGAGCGCGAGGTTGCGCGGAAGACGCCCGACCCTCCTCATCTCGATCATCTGGGGAAGCCAGTATTCGCATGGACCGCTCGTGATGCTGCACAAGGCCGCGGCAAACAGCACCGCGGGACGCTCCCTCGCCTTCTCGATGGTCGCCCTGAGACCGGAATGCTCGTCGTTCAGGAGATCGACAAGGGAGATCTTGGTGGGGTCGCAGAAGACGATGGCGGCGTCGTCTCCGGCGAGAGCCGTTGCAATGTCGACCGCACCCGCAGCAGAATCGGGACCGAGCAGCACCGGGACAACATCTGTGAATGTCGCGACGACGGCGGCAACATCGGCGAGCGTCAGCCCTGTTGCTACAGCAAGGTCATGGAGGATTTGCTTCCTCTCCTCTTCCGAAGCAAGAGGAAGCATTCGACGAGCTGCCGGAACCGCCTCCTCGGCCTGTTCGACCACAACCGGAACAGGGGCAACAGGCTCTGCGGACGCGGGGGCGGCGGTGGCGATCTGATTCATGTCGTCCCGGAGGCGGGTGACTTCCTCGCGGATGGCTGCCGTTTCGCGGGAGGATTCGCTCCTTATCTCTGCCGCTGCGTTCGCGAGCAGGCCTCGCAGCGTTTCCTCGTGCTTCTCGGTCTCGGACCTGAGGAGAGCCTCCCGGTGTGAGAACGTGGCCAGCTTCGATTCCGCGTCCGACACTTCGATCCGAAGAGCCGCCAGCTTGGCGCTCTCCACCTCCGTCTCCCTGCGGATCCGCTCTTCCAGCTCGGACCGCAGGCGCGCCTTCTCCGTCTGCTCGAAGTTTGCGAGCCTGTTCAAGAACGTGGGATCGCGTCCAAGAATTTCGGGCAGGATGTCGGCGAGCTCGCTGCGCTTGGACAGGCGCGCTGCTATCGATGCCAGATCACCCTTCTCCTCATCGCTGATGGCTCTGGCGGTCAGGAGGCGGAGAAGCTCTGCAGGCTCCATGGAACCCGCGCCGCCGGGAAGGCTCAGCGCTTCCTTCGACCTTGTAAGCCACCGCTCGACGGCCTCGTGGATCTCCTCCTCCGACCGCAGATCCGTGTCCGTCGGCTCCGACCACTTGGGTGGGGAGACGAACACGACAAGACCGTTCCCAAGCTTCATGGTTTCGGGGCTGTTCTTGAGCGTGGACGTGGCAACCGACCGCAAGGACTGCTGGCCGAGTTTGTAGCGCCCAGAGGCATGGTGCGCTTCGAACCCCGATGTAAGCCAGTGTCCGGACTGCACCTCGATCGCCGACACGGACGCGTCTAGCGGAACCTGAAGCGAGCCGTCCGAAAGAGCGGAAACCATCTCCTCGAAGCTGCCGTCGTGCGGGCTGTAGCCGACATCGAGCCTTGTAGCGGTCGCGAACGCCACGGAATCGAGCTTCCCTGGCCCCGAAAGGTCATTGCCGAGTTTCGGAAGCTCGAAGACGGAACCCCGGATTCTGGATGCCATGGTCGATATGCCGCCTGCGAACGCCGGAACGGAGACATCGTCCTTCTGCACGACCAGTTTCTGTTCCTTCTCGCCCGTGACCAGCCAGAAGGAGCCCGCGCCGCGCAGCGCTATCCTGCTGTCGCGGGTTTCTTTCAACTTGCCACTTTGGGCTTCTCCATTCTTCACCTCGACGATGATCGCGACATCGTGCGCGAGCACCTGCTTCACCCTGTAGACCGTCTTGCCTGATACTGACATCTTCTATCTCTTTTCGGCCATCACGCGTGCGATCCGCGTCGTCCGTGCCCTGCTGTCATGGATCCCACGACCCCTGTTGGAGGCCGATGCGAGAAACCTGTCGATCCACCTGATGCCTTGCGCCTCCTCGTCCCCATCGTCCTGCTCTTTGTCCGTGACGGGCACGAGAAGGCGGATGGCCGAGAGAGAGGAAGCGCCGATGGCGTACTGGTATCGCCATCCGTCTTTGGAAGGCCCGGGGGCAGCGTTGCACAGGACCCTGTCCGACGCCCATCTCGCCCAGCTCGACGGCAGGAGGACGCGGGGCCGCCTTGCCTGCAGAATGCCGTCCGATTGGAAGAACAGCGGGCCGCCAGCGCGCAGATGATGGGACAGTATCGCGACGGACGGGGAGACGTAGGTCTTCACGGGCTTCCCCTCGATGACCGAGCGGTGAAGGAAGGGGTTGCGCGACTCCTTCCTTTCGAGCCTGTAGAGACCGTGGGCGACCCGGTCGTCGTAGCGGACCGCGAAGAAGCCCCGCTCCTCGTCGAGCCTCCCAATCACCTGATATCCGCTCACTCCGTCGGGGTCGCCCACATCGGCGACCGCCAGTTGGGGCGCGGGCTTCTCGAGGATGGCCATCCTTTCGATGAAGTCGCGGCGCACGCGCTCTTCCGGACATCTGACGGCATAGCGCGGCAGCGCCCATTTCGACAGGCCGTTCCATGTCTCGACCTCGGCTCCTGCCGCTCCCGCCGCGGCATGGAGGCGTTCGAGCACCGCGATCGGCGTAGGGCCGCTGATCCTGACGAGATCCGATCCGACGCTCTCGGCCGTCAGCGGATTCTGAAGTATCCTGCGCACGGGGAAATGGCGCAGCAGCGTCATCTCCAGCCAGCCGGCATCGGAGAAGGAGCGGAGGAGATCCCATTCGGACGGACGGTCGTCCTCGGGCATGCCTCTCTGGATGATTTCGATGGCTTCGGAAACCGCAAGCCCCCGTGCCGACCGTTCGTAGAGTGCTTCGCCGATCGTCACCAGCGCATCGCATGGCGGGACGCGGTTGCCGCTCCACTCCTCGACGGTGGTGACAGTCGATGGCACCGTGCCGTGGTGGAACTCGTCCTCGGAGATCTCCCTTGAGAAGTCGAAGGAAAGGCGGCGGATTTCGCCGACCTCGTTCGCCCTCGGGACGAGCAGGATTTCACGGCTTTCCCGGTGGCTGCGGGCAACGAACAGCCCCGAGTGAATCCCGTCCTTGAACGACAGGCCGTCATTGCGCCGAACCATGTCGATCGTCTTGCCGTTCTTCTCGACGCGGATGGCCGCCGGAATCGGGCCTGAGATCATCGGAGCCAAAGGTGTGCGTCCAAGGTAGGCGCCGCCAACCCCGCCAACGCTGATGCCGTCCCGCCAGCCGAACTCCCTCGGCGCGCCTGCCGCCTGGACTCCGCCTTCGAGCTGGTTTTTGAAGTTCGCCACAACCCAGTCGGCGTTCAGCCCGGAAACGGATCGGATGGCATCGGAGTCGCATTCGGAGAGCTTCGATTTCTTCATCAGGAGGATGTTGGATTCCGCCTTTCCTGCCCGGTATCTGCCGAAGCCCAGATTTTCCAGGAATACGATCCCGCTGCGAACGAGCTTTCCGACAGCCTTGGGAATGAAGTTGAGCGCCTCCTCCGGGGTCGAGATCGCCGCGCGGACGCCGAGGGGCGATACCCTGAAAAGCTCATGTTCCCCGAAATCGCCCTCTGCAACCTCGATGTACTCGAGCGCAGCCAGATCGGCCACGATCGAATACCAGGCTTGCCAGAAGGGTGTTCCCATGTACTCGCGCACGCCGCGTTTCCGCGCCTCATCGAATTTCGCGAAGTTGTACACGAACGACTGCATCGTCTCGCCACGCATCTTCGATGTCTGAAACCTGTTGGCAACGGTGAGGGGATCGAGGAGATTCCCTGGAGGAATGAGATCCCTCACCCTTCGCAATTCATTCTTGTGCCGCCAGGTTGGAAAGGCCATCTGAAGCGTGCGGCCAATCCGGCTGATGTGGCTGGGAATGTGTTCGGGCAGAGCAAGATCGATGTGGTGTTCCCGCCAAAGGAAGTCCTTCAGGTGAAACCACATCAGGTCGAGGCCGTTCATCGGGAACCCGGTGAAGTACTCGTTGAGCTGCTTCCCGAGAAGGTCGTCGCGGAAATCCCGATCCTCGTCCTGCCTTGTCTTCGTCGTCTGCATCCAGCAGAGGAATACGAGGATCCTCACATAGTCCGGCGCGTTTCCCTTCTGCGGCGCCATGTCTCCGGAAAAGCGTGCTTTGAGGATATCGATGTGCGGCAGGGTCTTGATGAGCTGCTGGCGAGCCATTCCCAGATCGGAAACGCCGAAGATATCGAGGAGATCCTCGTCGGCGACATAGACGCTCGCGATCGGCCCCGCGCTGCCCGGAGCCAGAAAATACCTTTCGATGAATTCCGCCTCGAAGTTCCTCAATCTGTCTTCCCTACCCTTAAGACATTCTTGAGCCGTAGCCTGCCCCATACCTTCCTATCGGTAACGCAGGTCGTCCTCGGCGGCTTTGCCCCTGCCCTGCTGACGCAGTGGCTCGGAATGAAGGACGAGATGCGGCGCATTAAGCGCGTCGGCGGACATGTCGGTGTCCTCGAACGTCAGCCGGGCAAGAAGGAACGTTCCCTCGTCGCCGCCAAGGCGAACGGCCGCTCCGTCCTCAGGAATTGCCAGCGGCGGCAGGTTCGACACCAGACGTTCTGCGAGCTGATCATGCAGCAGCTTCAGGCGTGCCCGGAGATAGCGAACGGGAATGTCGAGTTCCATCTGGCCCGGCTTCGATCCCACGATCGCGAGAAGCTGGACGATCGCCCGGTCGATAGCGTCGACATCGCCTTCCCGAGTCAGGGGCAGCGCAACCACGCCTGCAGGTACGATGCCGCGGCGCTGCTGCTCCTCGTACACGGCGACAAGATCCTGATCGGCGAACTTGTCGCGCGAGGCGCGCCATTCGTCGCGGCGACGAAACCGCAGAGGCATCTCGCTCAATCGATATCCATTGGCGGCGACAGCGTCGGCCGCAATCGGTTCACCCCAGCCAACTGGCCAGTACGTTCCGGCGCCGTAGCCGTCTCGGGCACGCTCAGACTCGTTCTTCTTGCCCATGAAGCGCTTGACCATCTTAGGTAGCTTCTTGCCGTGAGCCAGCGCGTCTTTAGTAATCCTCGCGTTCACCCCTTCACCGCCATGAAGCAGGTGCGAAATGAGCTTGGTCATGAAGTAGGGCGGGACAGCGTTGCCAACCTGCTTGTATTGCTTCCCGCGTGGCCCGGTGAATTCGAAGCTGTCCGGGAAGCCCTGAAGTCGCGCGCCTTCTCTGACAGAGAGCGGTCTATCGTGGAGCGGATGCGTGAAGCAGCCAGAGGTAACGTTGCCGAAGCCCGCGGAAATGGTGTAGGCGGGCGAAGCCTCGTGCAGCCGTCCATAGAGGGTCGCGTAATCGGTCAGGCGCACGCGGCGAAAACGATCAGGCAGCAGTTCGGGCGGGATGTCTTTCCAGGAACCGCCCTGCGGCACCTTCGAAATCCGTTTTCGGTTCAGGTCGGTGAGAACATTCCACCAGTGGTTCGCGACCTGACCATCGAAATCCGCGACGAAGCGTTGAAACGCAGTCGGCGCAGCCGGTAGCTTGGTGGAAACCTTCCCGTCCCCGCTGGCCGGCGCTACCAGGTCACCGATAGCTTCAGAAACCGTGACGTAGGCAGGCAGGCTGCTGTGACTGCCATCGACAGCATGCGTCGGCTTGGGAAAGCTGGAAGAAATCGGATCTACCGACGCTATAAGGATGAACCTGTTACGGAGCTGCGGAAGACCGTAATCCGCCATATTCACGACATCAGCGAAAACGTGGTAACCGCGGTCCTCGAAGAGGGTGAACAGCTCTTTCACGATGACGAGGTTCTTGCCGTAAACGACGCCCGGAACGTTCTCCATGACAACGCGCTGCGGACGCCGTCCAGCCGCAGTGAAACCGTCCAGCAAGCGGATGAAATGTACGAAGAGCGCGTTCCTTGGATCATCGAGATGGAAGACCCCCATCGTGCTGACCGCCTGACATGTAGGACCCGCGAAAAACCAGTCGATCTTCTCAATTCCCGCGCGCTCTATCACGTCGGTCGCCGATACCAGTGAGACATCGCAGCAATCGACTACCGCTTCCGGATGAGCCTTCTTGAAGGTCGCGGTTGCGTGCTTGTCGATGTCGAGCGCCCATTTCACTTCCAGACCGGGGATTGCAATGGCCGCACCAGCCGACATGCCGCCGCAGCCGGAATAGAGATCGATAGCAGTCTGCATGATTCCCCCAGAATTCTCGCATCACACTATCAAGACCAACTGCATTCTGCGATAGCAATTTAAGTGACCGGATTAAATTTATACGTGTTTGTGCACGAAAGAAGCGCACCGGGAGTACTGTCCGGACACAGATTTGCAGATTCGCAAAGATCTTTGATCAACGATGCTTAACGGCGCTGCAAACTGACGTACCGAATCTTACCGTAGCATAGTACCCATTTTAGGTGTCGGCCCTGCCCTCTCTGGTGGGAAATTGACCGAGCGCGCATAGACCCGAGGCAAGGATTGACGACTTTCTCGCTTAAGCGAATTGCCACGGGCGCGGCCTGGATCCGACATGTACTCACGACAGACCGCAAAGCTGCTGAAGAAGGAGACCTGATCAAATGCAGTTATCCGGAAATTGGCGAAGTCTTCGTTCAGGGCCGCCAATCGCGACAGCGGCTTGCAGCCCGTGGATCCGCGCCTCGGCGCCCGCGAAGCATAGCAGGCAAGCAATGCGATTGCGTTAGATCGTAAATGAAAGCAGCGGATGCTCGCTTCCAGAACCGACTTCTCGTTGGGGTGTCCAATCGCGCCCTACACAATCCCGCTGAACTTCTCTCTATGCCGCGCTACGTACGCCGGATGCGGCCACAGCCGCCCATCCGCAGGCAGACGTATCCGATCCATCTGCTTCGCAAACAGCGTCCGCAACTCCGATGGCACCTTGTTGTGTGAAACGAGGATCCGGTAATCGTCGGTCAACGAGATCAGATGCCTGTCGAAGAGCCAGTGCACGGTTGCCGACAGCGCGATGCCATTCTGCACGACATCCGGTCCGCCCTCGGCGACCGACCATATATGCGCCGCCTGGGCCTCGGACTTGCCGCCGCCGTTGACTATCCGCAGCCCGGTGATCGCGCAACGGCTGTCGTAGGCGTCGCAGACCTTGCGCCGGAAGCTGGCTTCCCGGATCTTTCGGTTCATCAGGATCTGCTCGATACGGCGCTCCTGCTCGATGAGCGGGAGATCGAGAAGCTCCTGGGTGGGGCCATCGACGTGCTTGGGATCGAGTTCCAACCGGATGGCGTTGTCGGCCGCGAGGGTCTCGGAAAGCCCCGCTCGGACTATGGCCGCGAAATCGGTCTCGGTAATGACGCGAATGGATTTCCCCTGGATGAATGCTCCAACGCGCGTGGGGTCTGCTACTGACAGCAGCGACGTCTCCCAATAGCGGCCATCGCGGACGAAGGGCACGGGTTCATCGAACTCCTGATATTCCGCCATGACGGCGTAGGCGTGGCCGGGCTTGATCGGATCGTCCTCGATGGCGATGACCTTAGCCGTCGCCACATATGCCCTGCGACCGCCATTCCTCTGCGGCTCTCGATAGACGATCCGATCGCCTACCAATGTCTCGGCGATGCCGCGGTATTGTTTCGGGAAATGGTACCGGAACGCGATTTCGTCATTATAACCAGAGTCCCGCTTGGTATCGAAAATGCCTTTCAAGAAAAACCCCTGCTCTCGCCTTCAGGCCGAACGTAAGGCAGGCTGAGCGCATGTTCAACACGCCGCCGAACGACCTAAGCCGTCTTTGGGAGATAACCTTCCCTTTCGTAGCACTCGAAAATTCCGCTTGTGGAAGTCCTGCTCGAAGCAAACGAAGACGAGTTCCAAGTCATTGGCGCTGTCGCGCCTCCCGAGGAGGCTGAGCGTTGACGACGTCAGGAACTCGTTCTCCTACTAACTCCAGCAGCTTTTCGAACTCCTTGATTTGCGACAGGATCGCGGCACGAAGCTTGTAGCGGCCTTCCTCGATGTCGTTGTTGACCTCGCCCGCCTATTTCCAGCGGAAGCTGTTCCAGACCGGCTCCGACCGCGAGCCTCGCTGATGCGCACGACATCCGAAACATGATGTCCATGAAGTCGATGTTCTTCTTGAATTCGTTAAGGGCGCCTACGTCCACGTCGGTCCCCTCATGGAAGGTTTGATGGGATTGCATTTGATCTGACCGTACAAGGATTGCATCCAGATGAAAGCGGAGCGAATTCAAACCCGGATCAAGCCTCCATCGGTCGCGCGATGCGGCGCCGTGAGAACTCGGCCTATGCCGATCACTGCTCCGTCCTCAGCTAGCGGACCACTGGAACCCAGATTGCCGACGTATCGTCCCCGAATGCCCTCGCCCGCCCATCCAGGACGCAAGCTCCCACCCAGGCACAGACAACAGCATCGAGACAATCCTCGAACGCCTTCATCTTGTGTCCCCGAGCGGTGGCGGGTGGGAGAGGCAGCGCTTTCGCAACGCCTTTGATCCGGGTTTCAAGCAGCGATACTATCTGGCGCCACACCTCGAGCAGGTTTTCCCTCCGGACTCCCGGCGTGACTTCCGGCCAGTATTTCCCGATCTTGGAGACCTTGTATGCCAGCCTTCGCTCGGCCGCTGCGAGCTCGATAAGCGCGGGGTGCGGGTAGACCTCGATAAGCCCGTGTCCGCTGGGATCCGATACCGCCAGCGGATAGCCGATGCCATGGAAACCGATCCGTAGTTCGTCGCTGAGTTTGCCTGGCCGAGTGTCGCTTGGCGTATGTGTTCCCGCGTGCTTCGCGCCATATGCTGTCGAGATTAGATTGTCGGACGCCCTGCGACCGATGATCGGTGTCGTTGCCAGGGGCATATCGACGGCGACGATGTCGACCGGTGAGCCGACTCTGACGCTCGCCGCATCGATGATGGCGGCTGCATCAGGTATCGAACCCCGGTCCCGCAGAACCGGTCCTGCGGCAAGCGGAGGCTGCAGGAAGGCTGCATAGGAAGCCGCCACCTCCATCAGCCGCCAGCCGAAGCCGTCGTCGGCTATTAGCGCGACGCCGCTGGGTTCCCGGTCGGTCCATGCAGCATCAATTCCTAGAACTGA
This sequence comes from Rhizobium sp. AC44/96, assembly GCF_001692185.1. NCBI lineage: Bacteria > Pseudomonadati > Pseudomonadota > Alphaproteobacteria > Hyphomicrobiales > Rhizobiaceae > Rhizobium > Rhizobium sp. AC44/96. The sequence continues at coordinate 2,613 of NZ_LXKO01000001.1, read as the reverse complement.
TCTCATGCGAGTCTCATGGTTACACTTTCGCAGGCACTTTCTTTCAGAATGGCGGCTTTAGACAACCGGTTGAGTCGCGTTCATTGGCAAATTGGGAAGATACCCGCCGACTGGTGTTGGCACGGGACGGTTTCAAATGCGTATCTTGCTCGACGAAACTGAAGTCGCGCGACGCCGACGTGCATCACCTCCTTCCGAGATCCATGGGCGGATCCGACGAACTCTCGAACCTGGTGACGCTGTGCGACGGCTGCCACGCCGCCCACCATCCCAATCTGGCAGGAGGACTGGCAAAGCGCGCGATAGAGCGCTGGGCGATGCGGCTGGCCCGCTGGCTTGATCGGGATGCGCGTGGTCTCGAGGCCGGAATGAACTTCGGACCTGTCCTGCGCCTGTTTGGCGTCTCTCATTTCAGGAGTGGGCAGCTCCCGATCGTACTAGCCGCGCTAGCCGGGAAGTCTGTCCTTGTGGTCAGCCCGACTGGATCCGGAAAGTCACTCTGTTTCCAGATCCCTGCCCTCCTGCGCAACGGCTGCACCCTGGTGGTAAGTCCGCTGAAGACGCTCATGGCGGACCAGGTCTCCGGACTTCTCCGCAAGAAGATCCCAGCGACCTTCGTCAACAGCGCTCTCAGTGCCGAGGAGAAGGAAATCCGCTACGACATGGTCGGTGTGAATGCTGTGAAGTTCCTGTATCTCGCGCCCGAACGCTTCTTCGTGAAAAGCCGGGACGAGCGGAAGGCGCTTGCGGGAAGCGAACCCGAATTCCTGGTCGTGGACGAAGCCCACTGCGTCGATGCGTGGGGCCGAGATTTCCGGCCGGAATACGGTCGCCTTGCGGAGGTTCGGGAGAAGCTCGGCTCCCCGCCCATCCTTGCTTTCACTGCTACGGCAGGTCAGGCGATGCAGCGGCGCATCCTGGCGTCGCTTGGGATAGAGGACGCCGAAGTCTTCGTTCGCGGTGTGGATCGACCGAACATCGCCATGGTCCGATGGCAGGCGGCACCGTCAGCGCGACATCACGAAATCGCGTCGCTATTGCGGCTCCCTGTGTTTGCCGGACGAAAGGTTATGGTATTCGTTCCGACCGCACGTATCGGTCAGGAACTGCAGACCGACCTCAAGAACAACGGGCTCGAGATCCCGTTCTATCATTCCAAGTTGGGGAACGAATGGGAGCGTCAGGAGCTCCTCAAACGGTTCCAGGGCGAGAGTCGCCCGGTGGTAAACCATATCATCTGCACGAACGCGTTCGGCATGGGGCTCGACTTGCCAGATGTTCGGCTGGTGATCCATTGGCAGCAGCCCGCCTCCGTCGAGGACTATTTGCAGGAATTCGGACGCGCTGGCCGCGATGGCAAGCAGTCTGTCGCGGTGACGTTCACCGAGGGCGGACGTTCGGGACGGGATGTCGGCCTTCTCCGATTTATGGCCGAGAAAACCGCCAACGGCTCCGGTTTGGACGAAGCCACTGCTCGCGCCATGCTGAAGCAGCGGTACTCGCAGATCGAGGACCTGACCGATCTTCTGGCTTCAAGAGACTGCTTTCGCCAAGGGATTGCCGAATATTTCGAAGGCCCGAAGGTGAAACCTCGCCTAAGCCTCGGGATGAGGATCCTGAGTTGGGCGTTCAGTAGGGAGGCCGCGCCCAAGCGGTTCCGATACTGCTGCGACGCGTGTGCAGCCGTGGATCGGCAGCTAGAGAAGTTGCCGCAGCATGTGGCCTCGGTGTTTGCAAAACAGGCAGGTGGTTAGACTGGGCCGTAGACTCATATGCTCGGAGCCACATTCCTCGATGTCGAGCCCAGTCTGCAGAACCTATCCCGCCCTTTGCTCTAAAACCCACGCGATCCACCGGCGACCTACTGATCCACACGGGGTAAACGACAATCTTGAAGCGTCAGCTCCTGTGGAAACGATCGTTGAAGCCGCTTGAGGTTTTCGCCCGTCGAGATAGAAACGGTAACGATAATGCAACTCGCCACGGGCGGACGGTGTGACAATGGATGAAGACGAAGTGGAAGCCCTATACACTCATCTGGTTACGATCCTGACATCGCGAAGAGATGTGGATGAGCTTCAGGGTCGCGACGACTATTTGACCCCGATATTGGCTGAAATTGAAGCTGGAAAGGCTGTTCCAATCAAGCTCAAGGTGCCTGGCGAGCGGGAAATCGTCGATCCTGTTGCTGGCCGTCGAACAGGAAGCTCGTCGAGTGCGGAATTCATTCAAAGGCAGGATTTCTCCGGCCGAGAGAAGATTGAGATTTTGCTTCGCGGCGTCGAGATGTCCGTCGTCGCCCCTGCACGGATGGCGGCCGAGATCAACAAGTCATTGGAGGGGCTGGACGTCGATGAGTTCGATGGCGTTCTGCGGTTCGGCAATGATGTTGTAAGCACTCCGATACGAACGGTAACCCCTGCCGAGCTGGTCACGACCTCGATCGAAGCATCGACGTTGGAGTCGCTTATCAACGAGATCCGAACAGGGCTGGCCAAACCACGCGAGGCCACATGTTGATTCCCATTGAGAGCTGACCCGGCGTTTCCACCGAGAAGTGACCCGCTTTTAGGTATCGTTTGTGTTAGTCGTAGTGGTCAAGTTCCTGCGTTT